>CAVXIA010000009.1:0-168110 GCA_963761675.1 uncultured Conexibacteraceae bacterium | reverse complement strand
GCGACCGCCGTGCTCGCCCCGTTGGCGTCACTGTCACCGGGATCACGCGAGCGGCTGACGGCGACGCTCGCCGCCTGGCTCGACGAGCAGGGCCGGCTCGGGCCGGCTGCGAGGCGGCTCGGCATCCATCCACAGACCGCCCGCTATCGGCTCGGGCGTCTGCGGGAACTGTTCGGGCCGACGCTCGACGATCCCGATCAGCGGTTCTGGCTCGCGCTCGCGTTGAGAACTCGGCAACCATGAGCGCCCAGACGGCGCGCGGGCCGGCGCGGCCCGCGGTCACGCAGCCGCGGCCGGGCAGCGACCGACTGGTGCTGGTCGTCAGCTTCGCGATCTTCCTCGACACGCTGTTCTACGCGGTGATCACGCCGATGCTGCCGCAGCTGACGCACGAGCTTCACCTCTCAAAGCTGTCTGCCGGCGTGATGACAGCCGCCTATCCGGCGGGAATGCTGGTGGCCTCGTTGCCGGCGGGAGCGCTCGCGGTTCGTTATGGGCCGCGGATCACGGTGATCAGCGGCCTGGTCCTGCTGGTGATCTCCACGGTCGGCTTCGGTCTGCTGGGTACCGCTGCCGGCCTCAACATCGCGCGCTTCATCGAGGGCGTCGGCGGCGCCTGCTCGTGGGCCGGTGGACTCGCGTGGATCGTGGCGGTGACCTCTCCGGAACGTCGTGGCGCGGTGATGGGCAGGGCCGTCGGCACCTCGATCGCCGGCGCGTTGTTCGGTCCCGCCGTGGGGGCGATGGCGAGCGTCACCGGCCGGGCGTGGTTGTTCTGCGGGCTGGCGCTGGTGGCATCGCTGCTGCTGATCCCGGTCAGCCGGCTGGCGGACGCCAAGGAGTCGTCTGGGCAGCCGGTGTCGGATGTCCTGCGGATGCTGAATCGGCCGCCACTGCGAGCCGCGATGTGGCTGCTGGCACTGCCCGCGATCGTCTCCGGCGCGCTGAACGTGCTCGGCCCGCTGCAGCTCAGCGCACTCGGTGCGGGCGCCGGCGTGATCGGCGCCACGTTCCTGCTCGGGGCCGGCTTCGAGGCGCTGATCTCGCCGGCGGCCGGCCACTTCTCTGACGAGCACGGGCGCACGCTGCCGCTGTCTGCGGGCCTGATCGGCGTCGGTGTGGGTCTGGCCTGCTTCACGCTGCCGTCCACGGCTGTGCTGCTCGGTCTGCTGATGGTTGCGATCGCGACCGTGCTCGGGATCTTCTGGGCGCCGGTGATGGCGCTCGTGACCGATATCGCCGAGGCCAACGGGATCGACCAGGCGCATGCCGCGGCGCTGATGAACCTCGCCTGGGCCGGCGGTCAGATCGTCGGCTCGGCCGGTGCCGGCGCGACCGCAAAGGCGGTCAGCGACGCCTTCGCGACGCTGTTCATCGCCGGCCTGTGTCTGCTCACGCTGCTGGGGCTGAGGCGTGGTCGGCTGATGTCGCGCTCGCATCCTCGGGCGTGACCGCGTCGACGTCGACGCTGCCGGCGCCGTGCTCGTCGTGCCAGGTGTAGACGATCGGTACCTGGTACTTGCCGGCGTATCGACCCCGGAACTCGCGCATTTCAGGACCCTCCCAGTAGCGGTACCAGTCATCGCTGGAGTTGAACCACATCTGCTGGACGATCTTGTAGGCGTCGTCACGCGAACGCTGCACGCTGAACCGGGTGGCGCCGTAGCGAAGCGCCTCGGGGCCTGCGAACTCCGCGACCGCGTCGGCGAACATGCTGCCGCGGAAGATGGTCGCGTACCACTGGATGTGCATCACGCCTTTGCCCGCTGCCATGGCGGCGATCTTACCCTGATGCCGGGACGGGCGTTCTGGAGCCGAGCGACGCGCGACTACGCGACGACCGACTCCACCTGTGGCGCGGGTGTGGCCACCTTCGGCTCGATCAGGACCCATGCGAAGACCGCGCCCAGCAGCGTGACGATCGAGCAGACCAGCAGCCCGGTGCTCAGTGCGGAGACGAACGCGTGCTGAACCGCGCTGATGATCACGGCCGGCGCATGGCCGCCCGGGACTCCGCCGCTGCCCAGCGAACTCGCGATCCGGGCACGCTGCGCGTCGCGGAGGTGGGGAAGGCTCTGATCGAGCTGGGACTTGCCGATCGTGGTCACGATCGCGCCCATCACAGCCACCCCAAGCGTTCCCCCGACCATCCGGCTGGTCGACAGGACGCCGCCGGCGGCGCCGGCCTTGGTGCGGTCGACGGCGTTCATCGCGGCGGTGCTCATCGGCGACATCACGAGCCCGAGGCCGCAGCCCATCAGCACGAAGCCGGGGAGCAGCAGCAGGTAACCGCTGGTCACCGTGATGTGGCTCTGGATGAAGATGGCGATGGCTGCCAGCACGATCCCGGTCACCATCAGCGGCCGCGGGCCGATCCGATCGGTCAGGCGGCCTGAGACCGGGCCGAAAATCACCAGGAGCACCGTCGCGGGCAGGAAGCGGACGCCGGTGGCCAGTGGTGAGAGGCCCATCACGTTCTGCATGTAGAAGGTCATGAAGAAGATCTGGGCGAACATCGCGAAGCTCACGATCACGGCGACGATGTTGACCCCGGCAGAGGTTCGCGAACGAAAGAACGCAAAGTCGATCATCGGGAATCGCACGCGCGGCTCGACGACCACGAAGCCGATCACTGAGCCGAGCGCAACCGCCAGCAAGCCGATCGTCTTCGCGGACCCCCAGCCCCAGCTGTTGCCCTCGATCAGCGCCAGCACCAGCGCCAGCAGGCCGATCGTGAGCAGCGCGACCCCGGCGTAGTCGATGTTGCGGCTGACCGTCTCGTCGCGGCTCTCGTGCGCCGCGAACAGCGCTCCTGCCACGGCGATGACGGCGATCGGCGGGTTGATGAAGAAGATCGCGCGCCAGCTGACGTACTCCGTCAGGAAGCCGCCGACGACCGGCCCGATCGCGAGTGCGAGGGCGCTGACGCCGGCCCATGTGCCAATCGCGGTCCCGCGCTCCTCCCTGGGGAAGGTATTGGTGACGATCGCCAGGCTGGCGGGCATCATGCAGGCGGCGCCGATCCCCTGGATCGCGCGGAAGGCGATCATCACGCCGACGTTGGGCGCCAGTCCGATCACCAGGCTCGAGATCCCGAAGATCGTCACGCCGATGATGAAGAGCCGTCGGCGCCCGAAGATATCGCCGAGCCGGCCGGCGGTGATCAGCCCGACAGCCAGCGCCAGCGTATATGCGTTAACCGTCCACTCGAGCGAAGACAGGCTCGCGTGCAGGTCGCGCTCGATCGACGGCAGCGCGACATTCACGACGGTGTTGTCGAGCATGATCATGAACAGCGCGACGCACATCGCGCCGAGCGTCCACCAGCGGCTGTTCTGCTCCGTGATCAGCCGGTGCCTGTGCGTCGCAATCGCCACACATCAGGTTCTACCAAGTGCGCACCCTCGCCCGAAACCGGATGCGGTCGACTTCGGACCGCGATCTGTCCCGAGGCGTTAGCTGGTCCACGCCACGGTCAGCAGCCGGCGGCGGCGCTCGATCCGGCGCAGCTCGCCCTGAAGCGAGTCCCACGAATCGAGCTCGACCCGCTCGTACTCGTCGCCGGCGAGATCGCGCAGGGTGCCGTAGTACTCGTTCCAGGCGCGCTGGCGATCCTGGTCCAGCTCGCGCAGCTTGTCGGCCTGCGGTGTGATCGCGCTCACGAGAAACTCTTTCTGCTCACTCATCGCACGGTCGATGGTAAGGGTGGAAACGCGGCCAAATGGCGCAGAACGGGTTAGGGCGGCTTAACCAAAGAGCCTGTTCAGCCGGGGCGTGCTGCCGGCACAGGCTCCGCCTCAGGAGAACGGCAGCGCCACCACGACGGCGTTGCCGCACTGCGCCGTGACGATCGCTCCCACCTGCGCCTCACGCCGGACCAGCGCCAGCGCGACCGGCCCGAACCGTGGCGAGTCGGCGGCGCTCGTGACGGTTCCGACGACGCGCCCGTCGAGAGCCAGCTCGGCCCCGAGGCCGAGTGGTTCAGCCGAGGTCAGACCGCGCAGGCTGCGGTTGGGCTTGCCCCTGTAGAAGAGTCGCGCGACGGTCTCCTGGCCCACGTAGCAGCCCTTGGTGAACGAGACCGCGCGCTCGTTGAGCCCGGCCTCCTGCGGGATCACCGTCTCATCGAGGTCGACGCCGTAGCGGGGCCGCCCCCGCTCGATCCGCAGGCACTCGGCAGCGGCCTCGCTCACCGGCACGGCGCCGGCGCCGATCAGTGCCTCCCAGACGTCATCGCGGTCGGCCGCGTCGATCAGCAGATCGAGGCCGACGTCGGTGCGGATCAGCCGAACGGACGCGGGTCCCACCTGGCCGAGGAGGTGATCATCCTCGGTCTGTCCGGGTCGCTCGGAGCCGGCGGGGGGCGAGGCTGCCGCGACGAGCTCGTCGGCCAGCGGGCCGATGAGCGAGAGCAATCCGCGCTCCAACGTGCGCTTGTGAAGCGCGACGTCGTAGCCCAGCGAGTAGCGCCGGATCATGTTGAACAGCGGCTGCAGGGCCACGCGCTCGGTGTCGAGCAGAAGCTCCTCAGCGGTGGCCAACACTCGCAGATCGCCGAGCATCTTGCCCTTCTGGGTGAGGAACGCGGCGTAGCAGCCGTGGCCGGCGTCCAACCTCTCGATGTCCTGCGTGACCTGACCCTGAAGGAACTCCCGGGCGCCGCCGCCGCTCAGCGCGAGCTTGCCGCGCTCGGATCGGTCGAGCAGCCCCGCGCCCTCGGTGACAGCCGTGTAATCGGCCCTGAAGTCCGCGACCGCAGTCATCCCGCTAAGCGTGACAGACGCGACCGGCGGGCGGGCTCGGTACTGTTCGGCGCGATGGCGCTGGCCGACACCTTCACGCAGATCGTCGATTCCCTGCCTGAGGACTGGACCGACCTCGAGTTCGAGCTGCGGATCTTCGACGAGACCCGTTACGTCGAGGCCGCGACCCTGCTTGTTACCTGCAACGCCCAGCCGTATTCGCGGCGGGAATGGCACTGGCGCCTGCTTGTGGCCCACCGTTTCGGCCACGCGGCATCGGTGCCGGCGACGCATGCGGCGCTGGGGCTGCTCGACGACGCCGGGCTGGCCGGCGAACTGGCCCTCCGCGAGACCCGCACCGGCCGCGTCGAGACCGTTCAGATGTGGGGCCGCCCGGAATCGGTCCGGGAAGAGTTCCGCAAGCTGAATGCCCAGTAGGAGCCGGTCTGCAGTCCCCTCCCCGGCGGGGTGCCGGGCTCCGAGCATGCTCGATCTGACAAACCGATGCAGGGTTCGCCGATTTGCTCGGACATGCATGCCGGGTCATGCTCAATCGAACAATTCGCCCCTGCGAGCAACGGATTGTCAGATTCAGCAGGTGGGAGGTTCGGTCCACGGCCCGCTCGCCGCTGCTTCGCGGGCCTGGCCGTGGCGTGGCCGGCGCGCGCGGGCGCTCGCGGTCAGCGCGGCAGAAAGGCCGCGTCGAACATCGCTCTGAGGTCCGGCCGGCGCCTGACGATCCCGAACCTGACCTCCCACTTCGCCCAGGCCGCCAGCACGGAGGGGACGAGCGCGCCATAGGCGCCACCGCCCGTGGGCAGGAAGGCGGGGAGCTCTGCCTTGAGCTGTTCGCTGACTGCCTCCGGCGAGAGGCCGCTGACCTGCGACTCGAGCGCGCGTGCACCGGCCGCCGGGTGGGCCAGGACGTACGTGTAGCCCTCGACGAGGCTGTGCACGACCGCGCGCGCGACCTGGGGGTGTGCCCTCAGTTCGCTGCGGGTCGTGGTCAGGATCAGCTCCGGATATGCGGGCGCGCCGAAGTTCTCCACCCGGAAGACGTGATAGCGGCCGTGCCCGTCACGGTGCTGCGCAAGCTGAACGCCCTCGTCGTTCCAGAACGCGGTGGCGGCCGCGACCCGTCCGCTCAGCAGGTCCGGCACCGCGTCGTAGCCGATCGTCAGCGTGTTCAGACTGTTCGGTCTGCCGCCGGCGCCGGCGACGATCGAGCGCAGGACGGCGAGGTCGCTCGGGTCGCCGGTGACGCCGACCGTCTGGCCGTCCAGCTGGCGCGGACTCGTGTAGCGGGGTTGCGCGATCACGGAGGCCAAGGGCCGCTGGACGAGCGCCATGATTCCGACCAGCTTGCGGCCCTGTGCGTCGGCGATCGCAAGGTCATGGATGTCGAGGATCGCGAAGTCCACGCGCCCAGCGGTGAGCAGCGACACGGCGTCGGTGCTCTGGCCGGGGATCCGCACCTGCAGGCTGACGCCGTTCTGCGTGTCGTAGTGGCGGGCCAGAGCGGTGTAGATCCCGCTGTGGATCGCGTTGGGGGTGAAGTCGAGGATCAGCGAAGCGGACTGCGGTGCGCTCGCGCCGGCGGCGGTGGCAAGGGGCCCAACGCCGCTGAGCACAATGCCGTCGGCCAGCGCGGTCGTCAGCACGGCGCAGACGGCCGCAACGATGAGGCGTGGGCGGGCGTGTGGCATCGGCGAGCCGAGCATAGGCACTCCGTTAGGTATACGTTTCACGGCCGAGTCAGCCGTAAAGCCGTCCTAAGCTTTGTGGCAGGAATCACAAGTTCCGCTGCGTACTTCACTTAACCGATACTCAGCGGACTGGGGGGTTGGGAAGATGGGGATGTTCGAGATCGCACGATCGGCCGGGGGGCTGGCCCGTGACACGGGAGTCCAGGTCGCACGTGCGCCGCGTCACGTGCGCAGCACGCGCTCGCACCTGGCGCTGCTGTCGACTCCGCGTCGCCGGATTCCCTGGAGCGAGGGCTTCTACGAACCTCCCGCCGAGCTCGGCCGGCTCGCACCCGGCGCGCTGATTCGCTCCGAGCAGATGCACGCCTACCTGGTGCCGGGCGTCCGTCTGCGCGCTCGCGCCTGGCGGCTCCTGTACCGCTCAACCGGAGCCGTCGGGGAGCCGACGGGCGTCTCGGGGACGTTGTTGCTGCCCGAGGGTGCACGCGACCAGGGCCCGGTTGCGCTGATCTCCTACGGCGTCGGGACACATGGGATCGGCGATGCCTCCGCGCCGTCGCGGCTGCTGGCCACGGGCCGCGACTGGGAGGCGGGGATGATCGCGATGGTGCTGGCGCGAGGGTTCGGAGTGGTTCTCACCGACTACCAGGGTCTCGGCACTCCCGGCGATCACACGTACATGGTCGGGCGGGCGCTCGGCAACAACATGCTGGATGCGATCCGCGCCGCCCGACAGGCGTTCCCGGACCAGCTGCCCGACACGGGGCCGGTCGCCGTCATGGGGTATTCGGAGGGCGGCGCCGCCGCCGCGTGGGCGGCGCAGCTCCAGCCCGAGTACGCGCCGGAGCTGCGATTGGTCGGCGCCGCCGTCGGGGCCGCCGCCGCCGACGTGGAGCTGGCCGGGCCGACGCTCGATCGAAGCTTCTTCTCGTTCTTCCTGGCCTACGGCGCGATCGGCTACGCCGCCGCCTACCCCGAACTCGAGCTCGAGCCCTACCTGTCGGCCAAGGGGCGGCGGATGATCGAGGGGCTGCGCGATACGAACATCCTGCAGGCCGCGGTCCGCGGTCCGCGCTTCGCGCATGTCGACCGGCTGACCGAGCCGAATGTGCTGAAGCTGCCCGAATGGCGCGCACGGCTGCGGGAGAACCGGCTCGGCACGATCGCACCGCAGACGCCGGTGCTGCTCAATCATGCTCGCCACGACCAGATCGTCGCGTTCGAGCACAGCGAGCAGCTCCAGGACGATTGGCGTGCGCTCGGCGTCGATGTCAGCCTGCATGTCACCCGGGGTGGGTTCGATCACGTCAGCGGCGGCGTCGCGGGGGCGCCGTTCGCGCTCGAGTGGCTGCGGCAGCGTTTCGTGAGCGGTGGCGAGCCGCCGGGAAGCGGCAACGTCGTGCCGCTGCGGCGCCGGAAGCTGCCGCGGGTCGCCTGAAGCCCCCCGGCCGGGGGGCGAGCCGCCGCCGGCGCGTACCCAGATCTGCCGTGGTGCGTAGGGTAAGCGGATATGCCCACCGCACTTCTCTTCCCCGGACAGGGGAGCCAGACACCGGACATGCGCGAGCAGGTCGCGGCCATCCGGCCGGACCTGCTCGAGCTCGCGATCGACATCGTCGGCTCCGATCCCTTCCTACGGGTGGATGACGGCACGGCCTATGCCCAACCGGCGATCTTCTGTGCCAGCCTCGCCGGCTGGTGCGCCCTCGATCGTCCGATCCACGAGTTCACGGCCGGCCACTCGCTCGGTGAACTCGGGGCGCTCGTCGCCGCCGGGGTGCTGAGCGAGCGCAACGGCCTCGAGCTTGTGGCACTGCGCGGCCGGCTGATGCAGGAGGCCGGCGAAACCAACGGCAATGGCGGGATGATCGCGCTGCTGGGGGCCGAGGCTGCCGTCCGCGCCGAGGAGGTGGCGGCGCCGCACGGCCTGTCGGTGGCCAACGACAATTCCCCACAGCAGGTGGTCCTGTCTGGGCCGCGTGTGGTGCTGCCCGCTGCCCAGGAGACGGCACGGGAGTTGGGCCTGCGCGCGATGATCCTGCCCGTCACAGGTGCCTTCCATTCACCGATGATGGCCACGGCGATCCCGCAGTTCGAGCAGGCGCTGGCCCAGGTCGAGATCGGGCCGGCGTCGAGCACGGTGATCTCAGCCGTCAGCGCCGAGCCGTTCGACGATGTCCGGGCGCGCCTGGTCGACGCCCTGACCGGCCCGGTGCGCTGGCGCGAGGTGCTGCTGACGCTGCACGAGCGGGGCGTCACGCGGTTCGTCGAGGTGGGTCCCGGCAAGGTCCTCACCGGTTTGGCCAAACGCACGCTCAAAGACGTGGAGTTGGTCAATGTCTGAGGCTCAAGTCGAGGCTGAGAGTTGGCCGCCGAAGGGCTGCGCTCTGGTCACCGGCGGTTCGCGCGGGATCGGCGCCGCGATCGCCAGAGGCCTTGCGGCCGACGGCTGGGCGGTCGGCGTCAACTACAACTCCGGTGCGGACGCGGCGGCCGCGGTCGTTGCGGAGATCGAGGCTGCCGGTGGCAGCGCCTTCGCGGTGCAGGGAGACGTGGCCGACCCGGCCGCGCCGGACGTGGTGTTCGAGGCGGTTGAGCAGCACTTCGGCCGACCGGTGCTGGCGCTTGTCAACAACGCCGGCATCACCCGTGACAACCTCTCCCCGTCGCTGACCGACGAGGAGTGGCAGGCGGTGATCGACACCAACCTGACACCCGCGTTTCGCTTCACACGCCGGGCGCTGAAGGCGATGATGCGCGCTCGCACCGGACGGATCGTGAACATGGCCTCGATCTCCGCCCTGCGAGCCAACGCCGGCCAGAGCAACTACGGTGCCGCCAAGGCAGGCCTGATCCAATTCACGCGCACGGTGGCCGTCGAGGTCGCCCGCAGGGGAGTCACCGCCAACGCGGTGGCCCCGGGGTTCATCGAGACGGACATGACCACGAATCTGATCAGCGCCGAGCTGCTGAACGCGATCCCGGCAAGGCGCGCGGGAACAACCGAGGAGGTCGCCTCTTGCGTACGCTTCCTCGTGTCGCGGCAGGCGTCCTATGTGACCGGGGCCGTGCTTACAGTCGACGGCGGACTCGGCGCCTGACGGGCCCCGGCCGCTCGAACCACGAAGAAAGAGGACTTTTCAATGAGTGCAGTAACCAAGGAGCAGGTGCAGGAGCGCGTCACCGAGGCACTTGCCAGCTTCGGCCCGGATGCGAGCGACATCACCACGGAGGCGACCTTCGAGGAGCTGGACATCGACTCGCTCGATCTCGTCGAGCTCGCACAGATCATCGAGGACGAGTACGGCGTGGTGCTCAAGGGCGACGACATGAAGGAACTGAAGACCGTCGGAGACGCCGTCGACCTGATCACCGAGCGTGCCGCCTAGCCGTGACGCTGGACAAGCCTCGCAGATTGGAGGGCCTTCGCCATGGCTGAGAAGCGCAGAGCAGTAATCACCGGGATCGGTGCCGTCACCCCGCTGGGGGTCGGCGCCCTGTCGCTGCACGACCAGTGGTCGCAGGGCGTCAGCGGAATCGAGGAGCGGTCCGGGCAGACCGGCGGTTACTGCGGCTCCTTCGAACCGACGGAGCACCTCACCGTCAAGGAAGCGCGCAGGCTCGACCGCTTCGCGCAGCTGGCCGTGGTCGCCGCCGACGAGGCGATCGCCGACGCCGGCTGGGCCGATGGCCTGCCGTATGACTCGATGCGGATCGGGCTGATCATGGCGACCGGCATCGGCGGCTTCACGACCGTCCAGGGCAACCTCGACGCGATGCGCGATAAGGGTGCCGACCGGATCTCTCCGCTGGGAATCCCGATGTACATGCCCAACGCGGCGGCGGCCGCGGTGTCGATGCGCCACGGCCTCCAGGGCCAGGCGTTCAGCGTCGCGTCGGCCTGTGCCTCGAGCGGGCATGCGCTCGGACTCGCGGCCCGCATGATCCAGTACGGCGACGCCGAGGCGGTCGTGGCAGGAGGCTCGGAGGCGACCCTGACCGATTTCGGGTTCGGCTCTTTCAATGTCATGCAGGCCCTGTCTGAGATCGGCCTCTCCTGCCCGTTCGATGCCCGCCGCGATGGCTTCGTGATGGGGGAGGGCGCAGGCGTGGTCGTGCTCGAGGATTACGAGCATGCGAAGGCGCGAGGCGCGACCATCCTCGGAGAGGTGGCCGGGTATGGATCCACCTCCGACGCGCACCACCTGACCGCCCCCGAGCCCACAGGCCGGCCGGCCGCTCAGGCGATCACGCTGGCGATCCAGGATGCCGGTCTCACCCCTGCCGAGATCGACTACGTCAACGCGCACGGCACATCGACCCAGCTGAACGACGCTGCCGAGACCTCGGCGCTGAAGTTGGCGCTGGGCGAGCATGCCTACAAGATTCCGATCTCCTCGACCAAATCGGCGATCGGCCATCTGCTCGGCGCCGCCGGCGCCGTTGAGGCGGTGGCGACCCTCCAGGCGCTGAACGCGCGCGTGATCCCGCCGACGCTCAACTACGAGGTGCCCGATCCCGGACTCGATCTCGACTACGTCCCGGGGAAGGCGCGTGAGCTGGTGCTCGTCCGTGAGGGCGCGCCCGCGGCGCTGTCGAACTCGTTCGCCTTCGGCGGACACAACGTCTCGCTCGTGATCAAGGGTCAGGGATGAAATCAGCGGTCGCTCGTCCCGGCCCGTTGGGGACAAGCGTGATGGTGGGGCCGGGCTGATGGCGGGGCTGCTGGACGGCAAGCGCCTGTTGATCACAGGCGTCATCACCAAGGACTCGATGGCGTTCCATGTCGCGCAGCTCGCGCAGGCGCAGGGCGCCGAGGTGGTGCTGTCGAGCTTCGGGCGCGTGCGTCGCATGACCGAGCGAGCCGCCGCGCGGCTCGACACCCCTGTGGACGTGCTCGAACTCGATGTCAACCGGCTCGAGGACCTCGAGGCCCTCGCCTCAGAGCTCGGGTCTCGCTGGGGCCGGGTCGACGGCATCCTCCACGCGATCGCGTTCGCGCCCGAGGATGCGCTCGGCGGCCGCTTCCTGACCACTCCCGCGGAGAGCGCGGTCGCCGCCTTCCAGACGAGCGCCTTCTCGCTGAAGGCCGTCGCTGCCACGTTGGCACCGCTGATGCCGCGCGGTGCCAGCGTCGTCGGCCTCGACTTCGACGCCAGCGTGGCCTGGCCGATCTACGACTGGATGGGGGTCGCTAAGGCCGCGCTGGAGTCGGTGTCGCGGTACCTCGCCCGCGACCTCGGTGCCCAGGGGATCCGCGTCAACCTGATCTCCGCCGGCCCGCTCGGCACCGTCGCCGCGCGCGGCATACCCGGCTTCGAGAAGCTCGCAGCTCTGTGGGAGCAGCAGGCGCCGCTGGGCTGGGAGATCGAGGATCCGAGCATCGTCGCCGGGCCGGTCTGCTTCCTGCTCTCAGACCTCGCGCGCGGGATCTCGGGTGAGATCGTCCACGTCGACGGTGGTTTTCACGCCGTCGGCGCACCCGCCGTCTGACCGGCCGGGCTGCTGCCGGCGCCCAGCGGGGCGACCGGCAGCGGGGCCACGGTTGCTAGGCCGGCAGGCCGGGCTCGGGTTTGAACGACAGGCTCTCGTCGAGCGGCGGCACGCCGTGATGCTCCTGGGCGTGTTGTGCGGCGTTCCTGACACGGTCCGGATGCACGGTCTGGAGGTAGAGGAACCAGATCGCGACCAGCACCGCGCAGCCACCGGCGATGATCAGGCCGAGGTCGTTCGGGTAGGCCGGGAACGGGTGCAGGGAGCCGTAGTAGGCGAGCACCGGGGTTGCCAGTCCGATGATCGCGACGATCAGGCGCCAGAGTCTGCCGGTGCCCCCGAAGTTCCTCCAGATCAGGCTGAACGCCGCGATCGCCAGGAACGCGTACACCGCCTCGATCAGGAACGAGCCCACGGCGGCGCTGATCGAGAACGCCTCCAGGTTATTGGGCAGCTTGACCAGGTCGCCCAGCTTGGTGACACTGGCGAGGATCAGCGCGACGACGCCGGCGGCCAGAATCACGGCGTTGCCGCCGAGTGGCGTGTTCCTGGAGGAGGTGCGTCCCACGAACTTCGGCAGCAGGCCGTCGCGTGAGAGCGCGAAGAACACGCGCGAGCCGGTGACGGTGAACGCGAGCGCCACAGATATCGAGTCGAGCAGGACCACGAGGTCGATCAGCGTGGAGAGCCAGCCGCCGACATATTGCTGCGCAAGGGTGCCCATCGGTGAAACCGCGACCGGCCAGACCTCAGACGATCCCTTCACACCGAAGCCGATCGCGCCCGCGTAACAGACCAGCAGGTAGAAGATCCCGGCCAACGCGACGCTGCCGATCAGCGCGGTCGGTATCGCCCTGTGCGGCTCCTTCGCCTCCTCGCCGATCGAGGCGGCGGCCTCGAACCCGATGAACAGGGTCACGGCGAACAGAATTCCGTGGAAGACGCCGCTGACCGAGCTGTGTGAGGTTCCGAAGACGGCGAGAGTGTTGCCGGCGCTGCCGCCCTTGGCGACGATCGTGATCGCGAGGATCAGGAACGGGATCAGTGAGAAGGCGGAGAGAGCGAGCACGCCGCGCACCGCCACCCGAACCCCCAGGTAGTTCAGGCCGGTGGCGATCAGCAGCACCACGAGACCCCAGATCCACCAGGCGATGTCGATCGAGAGGTGTGCGGAGAAGAAGCTGTTGGCCAGGATTCCGTTGATGATGAACACGCCCCCGCCGCCGAGGAACAGCACGCCGACACCGTAGAGCCCGGCTCCAAAGACGCCGACGCTCGGGTGCGCGCCGCGGACCAGATACTCGTACAGCGCCCCGGCTCCCGAGTAACGGCGAGCGAACAGCGACACCACATACCCCAGACAGATGGCGCCGATGCCGCCGAGCAGCACTGAAAGCGGTGTGCTGAAACCGGCGACGCTCGCGATCAGACCGGTCAGGACGCCGGCCGAGAACATCGGCCCGATCGCGAGCGACTGACCGATCGCGTGGATCGTCGTCAGCTTGCGTTCGCCCAGGCGCACCTGGTCTTCAACTGCACTCATAGTCCTCTCCTCATGGCTTGTTGACCCTCATGTCGACAGCTGCCTCATACCGGCAGCCGCCGGCTCTCCGTTCCGTTGCGCGCCGGTCGACGGACGCGCTTCACCCGACGCTTCCATCGAGGATCTGCAACGTCTTCAGATCCGAGTAGAAGTCCAACGCGTAGTCGCCGCCCTCACGGCCGATCCCCGAGATCCCGATCCCGCCGAACGGCGCGGTGAGATCGCGCACGAGGAATGTGTTGACCCAGACGATCCCGGCGCGGAGGGCCCGGCCGATCCGGTCGGCGCGTCCCATCGAGCTCGTGTAGACGATCCCGGACAGCCCGTACTGAGTGGAGTTGGCCAGCGCGATCGCCTCGGCCTCGTCGGCGAAGGTCTGAAACGTGAGCACGGGACCGAAGATCTCGCGCTGGACGATCTCGGCGTCATTGCTGGTCGGCTCGAACAGCGTCGGCTCATACAGCAGCCCCTCGAGCCGCCTGCCGCCCCTGACCAGGCGCTGGCCGTCCGAGATCGCGCGCTGCACGAAGCCGTCGACGCGCTCGAGGTGTTCCGGATGGATCAGCGGCGAGATCGTCGTCGCGGCGTCACGCGGGTCACCGAGGACCTGACCATCGACGGCGGCGTTGAGGCGCTCGAGGAAGGGCTCGCGCACGGTGTCCTGGACCAGCAGACGGGTTCCCGCAAGGCACACCTGTCCGGCGTCGTCGTACTGCCCGGCCGCCTTGGCGGCGGCGGCGTCGAGGTCTGCATCCTCGAACACGATCAAGGGCCCTTTGCCGCCGAGCTCCCCCGTGAACGGAACGAGGTTCTTCGCGGCGCTGACGCCGATCTGCCGAGCGGTCTCCGGCGAGCCTGTGAACGAGACGCGCCGCAGCAGTGGGTGGGCGACGAGCGCCGCTCCGACCTCCTCGCCGACACCCTGCAGCACATTGAACGCGCCCGGGGGGAAGCCGGCCTCCGCCGTCAGGTCGGCCAGAAGCGAGCATGAGAGCGGCGACCACTCGGCGGGCTTCAGGACCACCGTGCACCCCGCTTGGAGGGCGGGGGCGATCTTCCAGGTCGACAGCATGAAGGGCGCGTTCCACGGGGTGATGACCGCGGCGGGCCCCGCCGGCATCCGCTGAACCCGGTTCCACGTTCCCTTGGAGTGCCAGTCGCGCTCCTCGTAGGCGACGGCGAGCTCCGCGTAGTTGCGGAAGTTGTTGGCGGCGCGGGAGATCACCCGCGCGCGCAGCGATCCGAGCAGCATCGCCATGTCGGCGCACTCGACTGCCGCGAGTTCCTCAACGTTGGCATCGATCAGGTCGGCCAGGCGGTGAAGCAGTTCGGCGCGCCCGCCGGGGCCGAGCGCGGCCCAGCCGGGGGCGGCGTCGTGAGCGGCGCGGACCGCGCGGTCGGCCTCCTCGGCGCCGCCGGCCGCAACGTGGGCGATCACGGAGCCGTCGATCGGCGTGATCACCTCGAAGCGGTTGGGGCTTGCGACCCGCTCACCGCCGATCCAGTGGTCGGTCGCGACCTCGTGGCCTGCGACGATCGCGACGCCCTCCCGCTTCGTCGCGCTCATCGCGTGTACTCCCTGACCGTCTCCAGGTCATCCACCGTGTAGGCGAAGGTGAAGCGGTACCCGCGCGCGACGCTCACCGGAGCCAGCAGCGTGTGTTCCTCGCCTGCGGCGGAGTACAGCTCGAGGGTCGCCTCACCCTCCCAGATCGGCGAGACGCTGCGATCGCGACTGCGTGCCCGGACGAGTTCGTGAATCTGCGGCCGTTCGTGATCGCCGGCGCTGAGCCGCGGGAAATGGCGCACGTTGACAAGCGGCGGGTCGGTGTGAATCGAGCCGGCCTCGCTCTGGTGCGCGAGCGTCAGGGTGGCCCGCGCGAGCTCGCGTCCGCGGGCCGAACAGGTAGCGCCGAAACGGGCTCCTGGCCGTACACCAGGTGACGCCGGGCAGTCGAGGTCGAAGCTGCGCGTCATCCAGACCTCGCCGAGCTGCTTGGGGTAACCCTGGATCCAGCCCCGAGCCATCGCGAAGTCCTGGTTGACCCAGATGAATGGGCAGGTCGTGACCGGCTCGCCGCCGAGCATGCCGGTGACGACGAGGTAGAACTCGCGGTATTGCGAGCGCACCGGGTCGGTGAGCTCGTCGCCGCCCTCGGAGAACGACTGCCAGTCGACGAAGACGGCGGCGCAGCGGCCCGCGTCCGCGTGGGCTCCGAGTCCCTCGGGAAGCAGTGACGCGGCGATCTCCGGGTCGGCATGGAAGTCGACGACGATGAACTCCCCGACGTAGTGCCAGGGTGGAGCGGGCACCAGGCTCGCCCTGCCGCTGGGAGTGCGGGGAACGGTGTAACCGTGCAACGTCATGCGGTCTCCTTGGCTGAGGGAGCGGCGGCCGGCCGTTCGGGTTCCGGAACGGGTGGGAGCGGGATGCCGAGCATCTCGAGGCTCTCACGCTCGGACTCGACCGCGGCGGTGTCGAAACGGAAATACGAGCGGGGCGGGAGTGGCCCCCAGGTGTTGGAGGAGTAGCGGTCGTCGGGCCAAATCCGGGGCTGGTGGGTGCGCTGCAGTTGCTCCATGTCGCAGTAGAGCTCGACGAAGCACTCCTCCTCGACGATCCGTACGTAGGAGGCGATGTTGCCGCCGACGCCGTGTCGTGTCGGCCCCCAGCCCAGCCAGCGCCCGTGTCGACCGAGGTGGTCGAGCGCGACGCGCATCTGACCGATGTCGATCACATCGAAGGCCAGATGGTGGAAGTGCGAATAGCCCTTGTCGACGAGCGCCATCACATGGTGATCTGAGTTGATGTGCAGCCACAGGCCGCCATCGCCGAGCCAGTCGGTGATATGCATGCCGAGTGCGTCGACGTAGAAGCGGCGCTGGTCTTCGAGTTGCCCGGTGAGGAAGTTGACGTGGCCGAGCTTGCGTGGATGTCCGGGGCTAGGGTTGGCCGCAGGCCGCGCATGCGCCACCAATCGCGATTCGGGTTCGCGGTAGGCGAGGATCTGGATCGAGTTGCCCTCGGCGTCGCGCGTCAGCAGGCCCTCGTGGTCATGCGCGACCTCGGCGCGGTGACCGAGCAGGTGATCGCGGGCCTGTTCAAGCGAGCATGTCGGTGCGAGCTCATACGCGACGTGGTCCAGGCCGGCCGGCGTCTCGGCCAGCAGTTCCAGCGCGCAGGGCTCGTCGTCGCAGACGAGCGTCACACGATGATCGTCACCACCGCGCCGGGTCAGACCGAACTGGCCGCACCAACGCTCCGTTGCCTCGCCGAGGTCCCGAACTCGCAGGGCGACATGGTCGATTCTGTGCAGGTCGATCATCAGCGCACGCTCACCGGTAGCCGCTTGATGCCGTTGAAGAAGTTGGAGCGCAGGCGCTCCGGCGGTCCGGCGAGCTGGAGCTCCACCCCGCGGGAGAGCAGATCCTCGAACGTGATCCGAACCTCCATCTTGGCCAGATGCGCGCCGAGGCAGTGGTGGATGCCGCCCGGTCCGAAGGTCATGTGCGGGTTTGGAGCGCGCGTGACGTCGAAGCGATCGGGCTGCTCGAAGACCGACTCGTCGCGGTTGCCGGATACGAGCCAGGTCACGACCTTGTCGCCGGCCCCGATCTCGGTGCCGGCGAGTTCGGTGTCGACGGTGGCTGTGCGACGGAAGTGGTGTACCGGCGTGGCCCAGCGCAGCATCTCCTCGGTCGCGGTCCTGCCGAGTTCCTGCGGATCGGCCCGCAGCAGATCACGTTGATCCGGGTGTCCGTCGAGTGCGATCACGCCGTGACTGATCGTGTGGCGGGTTGTCTCGTTACCGGCGGTTGCAAGCAGCACGAAGTAGACGTCCAGCTCGCGCTGGGTGAGTCCGGCATTGACGAGGTCGCTCATGATGTCGTCGCGCGAGGTGTGGCGGCGCTCGTCGGCGATGCGCCGGCCGAACGCGAACATCTCAAGAGCGGCTGGGCTCGAGAAGGGGAGATTTCGGTGGGAGTCGTCACTGGTGTCGGCGGCGTACTCCGGGTCGGCGTTGCCCAGCAGCCGATCCCCGATCGCGATGATCTCGCGCCGCTCGTCCTGAGGGACGCCGAGGATCTCGGCGAAGACCTGCATCGGGATCTCCGAGGAGATGTCGTGCACGAAGTCGAACTCGCCCTTGGGCAGCGTTTCGTCGAGGACCGTGCTGACGACCTTGCGGACCTGCTCCTCCCAGACGCCGACGGCCTTCGGGGTGAAGCGGCGATTCACCAGTGCGCGGAGCTCGTCGTGGCGCGGCGGATCCATATCGATCATCGCCTTACGCGCCTCGATCTGCTCCGGCTCGAGATCCTCCAATGAGGTGCCGCCGATCTCCGACGAGAACACCTCCGCGTTGCGATGCACGGCGCGGATGTCCTCATAACGGGTCACCGCCCAGAAGCCGCGGCCGCCGTCCGGCTCCCGGTTCCAGTGGACCGGATCCTCGTGGCGTAATCGCGCGAACGCCTCGTGGGGGACACGATCGACGAACTGATCGTGGTCCGACAGGTCGATGAACTCGTCTGTGACTGACATCGCTTGCTCCTAGCAGCTTCTAGAGGTGGTGCAGGTACTCGCTGATCTCCCAATCGGAGACCCATGCACGGTGTCTTTCGATCTCAAAGCTCTTCATCGTCACGAACGTGTCGACGATCTCGGCGCCGAGTCCGTCGCGCAGGACCGAATCTCCAGCGAGCGCCTCCAGCGCATGTTCGAGCGAGCTCGGCAGCCGTGCGCCGATCATCTTCGGGTCGGCGCGGTACGCGTCGCCGGTCAGTGGCGCCGGCGGCTCGAGCCGGCGCCGGATGCCGTCGACGCCGGCCAGCAGGAGGGCAGCGATCGCGAGGTACGGGTTGGCGGCGCCGTCCCCGACTCGCAACTCGATCCTGGTCGCGCCGCCGCGCTCGGGGGGGATGCGCACGAACGTGGCCCTGTTGTCGAAGCCCCAGTTTGCGTGTGTGGGCGCCAATGAATCCGGCTGGACGCGGCGGTAGGCGTTGACCGTGGGGTTCAGGAACGCCATCAGCGCCGTCGCGTGCTCGATCAGCCCGGCGGAGAACTGGAGCAGCTCGGAGCTCACGCCGTGATCGCCAGCCGGCTTCTCGAATGCGTTTCTTCCGTCGCGGTTCAGCGAGATATGCAGGTGCATGCCCGACCCGCCCTGGTCGTTGAACGGCTTGCCCATAAAGGTCGCATGCAGCCCGTTCTGGGCAGCGATGTCCTTGACCGCGGCCTTGAGCCGGAAAGCGCGGTCGGCGGCATCGAGTGCATCGGAATGTCGCAGGTTGATCTCGTACTGCGAGTTCATGAACTCGTGGTTCACCGCGAACACGTCGAGCCCGACCGCGGCCAGCTGTTCGGTCATCCGGCGCACCAGCGCCCCGGGGTCGGCCAGCGGGCCGACGGTATAGACCATGCTGAGGTTGTCGACGTGACGGCGGATGCCGTTGGGTGCCTCCGGGTCACGTTTGACCAGGAAGAACTCGAGCTCTGGTCCGACGCACGGCTCGAACCCGAGTTCACGCACGGTCTCGGTCGCGCGCCGCAGCGCCCCTCGCGGATCCGGGAACGGCAGGCCACCCTCAGCCGGCTCGAGGTTGGCAAGGCAGCTCGCGACGCCCGGATCCCACGGGAGCGTCTGCATCGTGCCGAGGTCAGGACGTGCGATGAAGTCCGGATACCCCTCCTCACCGCCGACGACCGGTGTGTGTCGCAGGTCGGTTCCCATCACGGCAGCGCAGAAGCAGAGGCCGCTCTCCACGATGTGATCGAATTTGCCGATCGGGACATCCTTCCCGCGAGGGACTCCGTGCAGGTCCGGATAGAGCACCCGCACCGAGGTGATGGGCGGATCGGTCTGCTTTTCCGAGCCGGCGTCGTTCACGCGGACGCTCCGTCAGGCACGCCCAGTGTCTTTCCGGATTCGGCCAACTGTCGCCTGAGCTCTGAGAGGGTGGGCGGGTCCGCCAGCTGACGCCGATACCAGGGCAGTCGCCGCGCGGCGTTGGCGGCGACGATCCCGACCAGACGCTCATCACGCACGCAGGCCGCGACGAACCGGTCGCCCTCAGGCGACTGCTCCAGGAGCTCGAGGCGCTCTGCCATGGCGGGACATCCGAGCGCCTGGATCTTCATCTCATACTGGTCTGACCAGAAGTAGGGCGGCGCGGTGTGCGCGGCCCGTTCCCCGGGGTCGAGCAGGGCGTTGCGGCCCGCCAGCTGACCATGCTCAGCGGCCGTGGTCCAGTGCTCGACCCTCATAAGGTCGCCGTCGATCAGCGCAACCGGCACCGCGGCGAGGTCACCTGCCGCGAGGATGTCGGGATCGCGTGTGGTGGTGAGGGTTTCGTCGCATACGACCGCGGGGTTGAGCTCAAGGCCGGAATCCGCGAGCCATTCGGTGTTCAGCACCGAACCGAGCGCGAACAGCACGGCGTCCACCTCGATCTCGGTGCCGTCACTCAATTCCGCTCGCCGTACGGTCCTGTCTCCATTCAGGCTCGAGAGGCCGACGCCCAGGCGCAGGTCGACGCCGCGGTCGGCGTGCATCACCTGCCAGCGTTCACCGAGCACCGGTCCGAAGGGCAGCAACGGATGTGGCGCGATGTCGATCATCGTGACCTCGACGCCCATCGCTCGTGCGCTGGCTGCAACCTCGCACCCGATGAAGCCGGCACCGACGATCAACAGGCGGCCGCCTGTCTCCAGTGCCGCTCGCAGTGCGATCGCGTCCTCCAGGACGCGCAGGGTATGCACTCCCTCGAGGTCCCCGCCAGGTCCATCCCAGCCGCGGGCGCGGCTGCCCGTGGCGACGATCAGGCGGTCGTACGGAACCTCTGTCGCGTCAGCCAGGTGCACGCGCCGGTTTTCGCGGTCGAGCCGGTCGGCTGCCGTTCCGAGCTGCCAGTGGACGTCGAGCTCACCGAGCGGGAACGCCGATTCCTCAGGGCCCTGTTTGCCCTGCAGGAGCTCCTTGGAGAGGGGTGGCCGCGTGTAGGGGAGGTGCGGCTCCTTGCCGATCAGGACCAGGCCGCCGTCATATCCGGCTGCGCGTGCGGCCTGCGCGGCGCGCAGCCCTGCCAGCGACGCTCCGGCTATGACGAGGCGGCGCACCATGCGGGTCAGCCCTCCAGCCGAATGGCCATCATCGGGCAGGCGTTGGCGGCAGCCTCCATGTCCGCCCGGCGGTCGTCGTCCACCTCCTCCTGCCAGACCAGCACATCGTCATCGCCAAGCTCGAACACGTCGGGTGCAACCTCGACGCACTCACCATGACTCTGACAGAGGTTCATATCCACATGGACCTTGATCACCCAGCCGCTCCTTCCTGGACCATGCGCTCGGCCTCGTCCTCTGGGATCGCGAGCGCAACGTGCAACGTGTTTCCCGATACCGCCGGCCGGTCGCCCACCTGCGTGAGATCGACATCCCAGTCGGCGACGGTGTTCTCAACACGACCAAGGCCGGAGATCTCGACCGCGACCACATCGCCGGGCTCCATCGGCCGCGAGTTCGCGGGGGTGCCGGTCAGAATGACGTCACCGGGCTCGAGCGTGATCAACCGGTTCAGGTCGGCGAGCTGATAGGCCACTCCCCAGATCAGGTCTTCGGCCGTCGACTCCTGGACGACCTCGCCGTTCAGGTCCGTGCGAATCGTGAAATCGGTCGGGTCGAACTCGCCGGCCGGCGTGAGCCCCGGCCCGAGCGGCAGGAAGCCGTCCTGCCCCTTGACGCGCAACATCGAGCCGCGGTCGGCGTGGCGGAAGTCATGCAGCCCGACATCGTTGGCGGGCGCGTACGCGGCCACGTATCCGAGCGCATCCTCGATGCCGACGCCGTGCATCCGGCGGCCGATCACGACCGCCAGCTCGCCCTCGTAGTTGAGGAACCGGGTGCCGCGGGGCCGGCGCAGGATGCCGCGGTGGCCGTTGAGCGTGGTCGGCGGCTTGAGGAAGTAGGAAGGATATGCGGGTGTTCTGGCGGCGTACTCGGTGAGCCTGCTCCGGTAGGTCAGATGGACCGCGATGATCTTCGAGGGCTCGACCGGGGCCAGATAGTGCGCCTCGGCCTCTGCGACCGTGCGGCCGTCCTCACAGACGATGGTCTCGCCCTCGATGTGACCCCAAACCGGGGCGCCGTCGAGCTCGATCCGGACCCTCTTCCCAGCCATGTGAGCATCGTCACTTGCCGGAGCCCGGCGTGCAACAGGAAGATGCGAACGATTATGCGCAACGCGCGATAAATTGGGGCCAGTGGAGCTGAAGCAGCTGCGTTATTTCGTCACGGTCGCGGAGGAGTTGCACTTCTCCCGTGCAGCCGCTCGGCTGCACTTAGCGCAATCTGCGCTGTCTGCCCAGATTCGCAGGCTGGAGACGGAGGTCGGCGGCCCGCTGCTGCTGCGCAGCACGCGGCAGGTAGAGCTCACGCCGGCGGGTGAGGCCCTGCTCAGTGAGGGGCGCGAGATTCTCGCGACGGCGGACACGACGCTTGCTCGCGTGCGTTCGCTCGCGCGGGGCGAGTCGGCGTCGTTCTCGATCGGAACTCTGGGCCCTGTGCCGGGTGCGCTGTTCTCGCCATTGCTGGCGACGTTCAGCGGTCGTCACCCGCAGGTGCGGATCGACGTGCGCGCGATCGAGTTCTCGCAGATGATCGCGGCGCCGCGCTCCGACAGGGTCGACGTGGCCTTCCTGTACGCGCCGCTGGATGAGGACGATCTGGAGGTGACGCCGCTGATCAGCGAGCCCCGCGTCGCGGTGCTCCCGGCCACGCATCCGCTCGCTGAGCGAGACTGGCTCACGCCGGCAGATCTGGCCGGCGAGACGTTCGTGGCGCAGCCCGATGCGACGCCGCAGGAGTGGCGCGACTATTGGATGCTCGTCGACGAGGTCGGGTGCCGCCCGCCGATCAGCCCGTATGTCGGTGACAACCTCGAGGAGTGGCTGTACCTGATCGGACGCGGGGAGGGTGTGGACACGGCGCCGGCGATCATCGCCCGCTACTTCGCACGACCGGACGTGGCGTTCGTGCCGTTGCGGGACGCGGCCCCGACGACGCTCGTGCTCGCCGTGCACCGCGATGTCCGGCAGCCGATGATCGACGAGTTCGTCGCACTTGCGGTCGAGATCGCCGCCAACGCCACGAGAAACCCCGGGACCGGGTACGCGGTTCCGGCCTGGCCCCGGAGAGATGCTGATGATTGACGAGCTTCATCCCCTCGACCTGATCGACCGTCAGCGGGTGCTGGAGCTGCTGGGTCAGCACCTGACCGCCGCATGGGAGTCGTTTGACCGGCCACGTCCCAAGGAGCCGGGGCTCGATCAGGCGCTGATGCAGCGGTTCGCCGAGCCGCTGCCCGACGCTCCCGGCGATCCTGAGGCGTCACTGGCCGACATCGTCAGTGCATTGGAACGCAGCGTGTCACCCTCGCGCCCGCTGTACGCGGCCTACATCGGTTCGACCGGGCTGGAGGCCGGCGTGCTCGCGGGCGCGCTCGGCAACGCCTATGACGTCAACCTCGCGGCGGCGGCCGGCGCCGCCGAGATGCTCGAGACCCAGACGCTGCGCTGGGTGGCCGAGTTCGTGGGCTATCCGGTCCAGGACGGCGCGTTCACGAGCGGCGGGATGACCTCGAACCTGACGGCGCTGATCGCGGCTCGTGAGCAGGCGCTGCCGGACACGCGCGTCACGGGCGTGGGCGCCACTCCCGCTGCGGTGTACTGCTCGGACGAGTCCCATCACTCGATCGCTCGTGCCGTCGAGGTGATCGGCCTCGGCAGCCGGGCACTGAGGCGGATACCGATTGACGAGCGCCGGCGGATGCGCGTGGAGGCTCTTGACCGGGCGCTGCGGGCCGACTGTGAAGCGGGTGTGGTGCCGGTCGCGGTGGTGGCCACGTCAGGCACGACACTGACGGGCGCGATCGACCCGATCGCTGAGATCGCGGACGTCTGTGCGGAGCACGACGTCTGGCTTCACGTTGACGGCGCCTACGGCGCTCCGGCCGCCGCGGTCGCGAGCCTGGCACCACTCTTTGCGGGCATCGAGCGCGCCGACTCGCTGACGATCGACGCGCACAAATGGCTCGGAGTCCAGAAGAGCTGCAGCATGGTGATGCTGTCGCGCCAAGGGCCGTTGGAGCGAGCGTTTGCCCATGACGAGCGCTACATGCTTCACGCCGGAGTTGCCGCCAACGGTGTCGACCGGACACTCGAGTACTCGCGCCCGGTCCGTTCGCTGAAGCTCTGGCTCGCGTTCCGGGTCTACGGTGCCGCGACGATGCGGGGCTGGATCGAGGCGACCACGCTGCACGCTGGCAGGCTCGCCGCCGCGTTGGGGTCAAAGCCGAGCTTCGAGCTGCTCAACGAGCCGAGCCTCTCGGTCGTCTGCTTCCGGCATATGCCTGGCGGTGAAGCCATCTCGCACTCAGCCGCCGAGCTCGACGCCCACAACCTGCGCCTGGCCCGTGCGATCTGCGACGACGGGCGCGTCTATCTGGCGCCCGCCGTCGTGGACGGCATGACCTGTCTTCGTGTGTGCTTCATGAACTTCCGCACAGACGTCGAGCACGTCGACGAGCTGCTGAGGGTCGTGGAGGAGATTGCCAACACGCTCGCGACCGCCTGATCGCCGAAGTTACCCCGTCGGAGTCAGCGGAACAGATCGCGTGCGCGTGCCCGAAGCAGCGGGCTGATCCCGGGGCCGTCGACGCCGGTCACGTACGCGCCGGCGCCACTGATCAGGACCACCGGCTCGGACGCGTCCTTGCGCCGCGCGAGGTCCGCCGTGCCCGCCAGCAGGTCGGCCACGGCGATCACGGTTGCGCGCATCTCACGTCCGTTGGCGTCGTCGCGCCCGCGCCAATCCTCCAAGGGCGCGATCCCCGCCAGGCCGATCGCGACATCGGCCTGACCGGTGCGCCAGGCGCGGCCGAACGAGTCGCTGATCAAGACACCCGGGGCAACACCGGTGAGCTCGAGCAGCCGCGCCCTGATGCGCCGCGCGGATGCATCGGGGTCACGCGGCAGCATCAACGCCGTGTCATCGCCGGAAACGTTGGACTGATCGACTCCGGCGTTGGCGCAGATGAAACCGTGGTGGGTCTCGCAGACGATCACGCCGTGCTCGGCGCGGATCACCTCGCGGGTCTCGTCGAGCACCACCTGGACCAGGCGGGGGTCGCGCTCGCCGGCCAGCTCGATCGCCCGCTGTCCGGGGACGACCCGCGAGAGCGATCGCACGCGGCCCTCGGACTTGGACACGACCTTGTGGGCGATCGCAATGACGTCCGAAGCGGCGAGCGGCTCGGACAGGGCCTGCACGATCAATCCTCCGAGATCGGCTCCAGCCGTTACCTCGGGCAACCCCTCGAGCGAGGTGGCGGTGATCATCCCGTCTGGCTGCGCATCAGCTGGTTGATCATGCCGCGGGTGTGAGCCGCGCCGCCGCGCGTGGCGCTGAACCGCTCGACCAGCAGCTCGAGATCGTCAGGCGTGTCGATGTCGAGCGCAAGCGACGCAACCTCGACCACCTCAGGGGTCGAGCCCTGGCTGGTTGCCAGGTCGATGTGGCGGCGACGGCTGCCCTCGCCGAATGCCGGAGTCAGAGCACCTGGTGGCGTCAGCAGCAGCGCGTTGGTGCCATCGCCGTGACGATCCGGCACGATCATCGCCGCCGGCCCGGAGACGGGCAGGGCGAGCAGCTGCTCGAGCTCAGCCGGGTCCATCAGCGGGCAGTCGCCCGGGACCAGCAGCGCGCGGTGAGCGCCGATCAGGAGCGCACGCTCGATCCCGAGTGCCGCGGCGTCACTGTGGCTGCTGGTGTTGTCGTCGATCACCTCGGCGCCGTGTCCCAGCGCGATCCGCGCAGCGTTCGGGTCGGCGGTCACCACGAAGGTGTGGTCGATCGAGGGCGTGCGCCCGAGCGCGACCATCGCGTCGGAGAGCATTGCCTCGACCAGGGCGCGGCGATGACCCAGCTGTACAACGGCCGCGAGCCGCTGCTTTGCCTCTGCGAACGACTTCGCCGGGAGAATCGCGACACTTGTCATGCGGCGGGAAAGCTATACGGTCGGGAGCCGCTCAGGCGCGCACGCGCAAGGACAGGGCGAACTCGAGGGTCTCGCGGGCGAGGCGCAGGCGTCCCTCGGGCCCGTCCATCCGCAGGTTCGTACGGAGTGCTGAGAGCTGATGCGGCGCCGGCTTCCGGGCCGAGCCGGTCGGGTGGATCTCCTCATCGCACACGAGCCCGTCGATCATCCCCTCATACAGCTTCGCGAGCCCGGCGGCCGACGGTGCGACCGCCCGTTGACGCATGAACGCGGCAGTGGGGCCCTTGAGCACCTCGCCGCCTACGATCGGGCTGACCGCCACCACTGGCGCCGCGCTCGCGATCAGCGCCTCCCGCAGCGGCTTGATCGCCAGCATCGGGCCGATAGAGATCACCGGGTTGGATGGGCCGATCACGATCGCGCGAGCGTGCGCGATCGCATCGCGCACCTCCGGCGTCGTGCCCGCGACACCGGCTCCTCGGAACTGCACGTCCTCGATCTCATAGCCCTTGCCGCGCGCCCCGATCAGGAACTCCTGGAGTGGCCACCACCGCCCGCCGGCCAGCACCCGCGTCCGGACCGGGTTGTCGCTCATGGGCAGCACCTGGCCCAGCGGGGCCAGGTGCGCAGCCAGCAGCGCCTGCGCCTCGGTCAGCCGCATGCCGTTGCGCAGAGCGGCGGCGCGCTTGATGCCGATCGCGAGGTCCTGATCGCCGAGGTTGAACCAGATCTCCTCACCGAGCTCGCGCAGCGCCTCCATCACGTGCGAGGTGTCGCCCGCCAGTCCCCAGCCCTGCGCGTTGATCCGGTCGGCCAGCCAGAACGTGATCAGGTCGGGATCGGGGCTGACGTGGGCGCCGTAGATCTCGATGTCGTCGCCCGTGTTGGCGATCACGGTCAGCCCCTGCGGGTCGACGACGTCGGCCATCCCGCGGGCGAGCTTTGCGCCGCCGGTGCCGCCTGCGAGCACCACCACTGATCCGCTTTGCGACACGCCCGGGAGTCTAAGGTTCGACACATGCACGAGCTTCCCAAGCGTGTCCGCGGCCCCGAGGCGGAGCTGCTCGAGGTTGCCGTCGAGGCGGCCCGGGCGGCCGGTGCCGAGCTGATGGTGCGCTGGCACGGTCCGCTGGAGGTGGACACGAAGAGCACCCCGACCGATCCGGTCTCGGAGGCGGATCTGGCTGCCGAGCGGGCGATCCGGGAGGTGCTCGGAAGCAGACGCGCGGGTGACGCGATCCTGGGGGAGGAGGGAGGAGCGACGGGCGAGGGCGAGCTGGAGTGGGTCGTCGACCCGCTCGACGGCACGGTCAACTACCTCTACGGGCTGCCGACCTTCGCCGTCAGTATCGCGGTTCAGGATGCGGATGGCGGCCTTGCGGCGGTGGTGTTCGATCCGGTTCGAGACGAGCTTTTCTCGGCAACGCGCTCGGGTGCGCCGGTCTGCAACGGCGAGGTGATCGCAGCCTCTGGCTGCGATCACCTCGAGCGTGCGCTGGTCGGCACCGGCTTTGCCTACGAGCCCACGGTGCGGGCGATGCAGGGGCAGATGGTTGCTCGGGTGCTGCCGCTGGCACGCGATATCCGGCGTGCGGGCTCGGCGGCGCTGGACATGTGCTCGTGCGCGACCGGCCGACTTGATGCCTACTACGAGCACGGCGTCAAGGCCTGGGACATCGCCGCCGGCACGCTGATCTGCCAGCGGGCGGGTCTGGTCGTGCGCACGCTGCGGCCGGCCGGTGCGATGCCGTCGGGTGTTCTGGTCGCGCCCTCTGAGCTGATCGACGAGCTCGAGGCGCTGGTTACAGGCGCCTGATCCGGCATAGACTTGCCGGGTGCAAGCCGCGGTGATGGAACGGTAGACATGGCGGACTCAAAATCCGCTGCCCGCAAGGGCGTGGGAGTTCGAATCTCCCCCGCGGTACTGGCAAGGATCAGACGTCAACCAGTGCTCGAGGCGATGGTCGAGCGTGTTCGCGAGGTCGAGAGCCGCTAACCGGCTGTCATAGCTGCCGGCGGATTCGGCGAGCGCACACGCGCGGGTATTCGCCTCAGTGATCGTCCTGGTCTTCAGGAGATCTGGACGAGCCGATCGTCTCTGGCCCGTGTCTCTGTCAGCGGTCTGCGTCTGCCGCGTCGAGCACTACTCGCGCAGATCGGTGCCGCGACTCCGGAGTTGCTCGACCGCGGACACCGGCGTCTTGCGCTGCTGCAGACGGTGCCGCTTAGGCGTTCCCTGCCTCGCGGCGTGGGCGACCCCTTCGCCTCCGACAACAGATTCCCCATGCTCCTCCGGGTCCAGATCGTCATGCTGCCAACTCTGGCCGTCCTGCGGCTGACTCTCAGACATGGTGTGCTCCCTGTCCGGGCGACTCGGTCGCGTATCTAGTGGTCTGTCTCCGAAATATCTGTCGATTCGAGCCGCCCCTGGCGGCGCTGCGCTGTGTCCTCGTCCCCTCGTGTGGCGCTGCCACACATCGGGTCCTGCGTCCTTGTGCAGCATCCACCAGCGACACCTCTCGATCTCCAGCTATTTACGGGACAGACCACTAGGACCATGTCGCCTGCTGTGTCGATGTGGCGAAATCCCTGTCCTGCTCTCACTTGACGCGACCGACGGCGATTATCTTCCCGGCGGAAGCAGATCATGTCGCGTCGGAGGTCACCGCAAACGTTGCGGGCGGCGTGTCCGCGCTCAGGTTGCGCCTCAGCCGGTACATCCGCAGGCGCCCGTAATCCTTTGCCGCGGCCATGTGGCCGACGTAGTCGCAGGCGAACCCCGAGCGGCCGTCAAGCACGAGTGCGGCTGCGAACTGTTCCGTCACGTACACGTAGCCTGGCGGCGTCACCGGCTCGATCCGTGCCGTGCGGCTGACGTGCGACCCCATGAAGCCATCCGCGTCGAGCACCGGGTCGTAGGCCGGGAATACGGGACCGACGTGACCCCCGATGCGAAGCGCCAGGTGGCGGGGCAACCCCTTCGCCTCGAGGTCCACCGCTCCCATCGCCTCCTGGAGTTCCAGGGCGCAGCGCGCCGCCGTGAAGACATCCGAGAGCACGACGTAAACGGCGTCGCCCCAGGTGTTCCGGTACCAGACGTCCTCCTCGTGGTGCTCGAGCACCGACGCGAAACCGCCGAGGATCTCCGATGCGAAGATCGGCAGCTCCTCGTCGGTCAACTTGGAGAACCCCCTGACGTCGCCGAACAGCATCGCGCGCACGACGCGGCCAGCGGGCGTGGAGTCCGCGGAGGGCTTGCGCTCGCGTGCCTCGAGATCTCTGCCGGCCGGCCCCGGCGTGGCTGTGGCGGACGATCCTCGATCATCGGTCTCGGTAATCGGTGCCGCACGGTCGGGCGAGACGAACGTGGCGGCGTGACCACTGCGGCGCCAGCTGGCCACGTCGATCGAGGTACCTGCGGCTCCGGCCGCCGGACCGCCGTCCCACACGGCGAGCTGCCGCACCTCGGCATCGAGGTAGCGCGCGCGCAGCATCGCGAGGCCCATCGCGAGCTGTGTCCCGTACCGGAACAGAACGTCGTCTCCGAGGAATGCGTCGTCGGTGGCGTAGCTGACCGTGGTCGCGGAGGCGGCGCAGCGATCAAATCGCTCGACCCAGCCGGCGCCCGCGGACGCCACCGAGCGGGCCAGGAACTCCTCGCGCGCGAACGGAAGGACAACGTGAAGTTCTGATCCCGCTGCAAGCAGCGCCTCCGCCCAGAGGATGTCGGCGCCGCTCGCCAGCGATCCGTAGGCGAATCCCGGAGCGTGACGCGCGACGACCTCGGCGATGGCACCGGCAACCGAGCCCTCGGCGTCGCGCCCGAAGCGCCCCCGTTCGTGCAGGTCGGCGATGCGATGGCCGCAGAAATGCACAACGGAAGGACCGGCAAGGACGCCGAGGAGGTGCACATCGAGTCCAAGCAGCTCACAGATCAGTCGTAGCTGACGGCGTGTGGTCGCAAGCGCGGCGTAGTCGTCCGGATTTCGCTGCGCTGCGCGCGTCAGCGACCCCTCGGCCCGCGCTTCGTCCCCCAGCAGCAGGTACGCCTCGGCCTGCGTTGCCGATTCGTAGTAGGAGTCCTCAGCGCTCGATGCGAGCAACTCCAGCACGGTCGCGGCGAGCGCTCTCGCGCCTGCGACATCGCCGGCCACGAGCCTCATCGTGGCGGCATTCACCGCCGGGTAGTAGCCATGCGTACGGGCGAATACGGTGCTGTAGAGGTCGGCGGCGTGAGCGGCTTCTTCGCGTCGCGCCGCACCGTCGGAAGCCAGGGCGAGGTCCTTCGAGATCCGCGCCTGCAGGGCAGCGATGTCCTCGTCCTCAATTCCATTCAGACCATATTCCGCGAAGCGGCGAGCGGCCTCCTCGCTAGCGCCGGCGCGTGCCAACGAGAGCACGGCGCGGTGCTTCAACGGGAGATCACTCGGATACTGGGCCAGTCCTCTCTCGGCCAAATCGAACGCGGTCAGGAACTCTCCGCGCCGCTCCTCGTGTCGCACCAGCTCAAGCCACTGCAGGGTGTCCAGCGACTCGGGTGTCATTGCCGACGATACGGGGACGGCGACATTCTGGAGAGACTCTAACTGGGCGCATCAGCTGGTTGGAGTCGCGATCGCTCGCCGCGACCCGGAGGCTACGCAGAGCGCGAGGAAGATTTCGCGCTGCGGGCGCGTCCTGTGCGTGTGGCCATATCGACAGAGCAGCTTGTGAGCACCGGCGTCACGGACGCCGCCGGTGAGGTGGCGAGCGTCGATCAGGAACGCTCCGGTCGCGCCCACCTGCTCGCCCAGGATGCGCCGCAACGCGCTCGGCAGCCGTCGCCCTCCTGACATGACACGGCAAGAAAGCGGCACCACATACCGCCGAGTGGGTATGCCAGAAACGCAAAAGCAGAAACTCGCAGGGGCATCTGAGCGCGAGCTCGCGGCACTACTGAGACTCCTGCGCCCCGTGGCGTCCGCTTGGCGCGAGGACGCGCGAGCGATCGTGATGCGCTCTGACGGTCCGACTGCCTCCGCGAAGTCGTCCCGTCCTCCGGCGACGGATCCGTGCTGCGACGCGAAGGCCGCAGCGTCGACGGGCACGCATGCGAAGCGCGTTTGACGTGTCACGCGACTCCGCTCTATTGTTGACACAACCGAACGATCGAGGGCACTGGTGCGGAGTTCCCGTTGGGGAGACGCCGAGTCGAGGAGTGCCGTGGCGCCGGAGCAGCGAAGTGCGGCCGCGCGCCCGCCGGCTCCCCGCGATGCGCCGCAGGCGTCAGATCTCGACGACCCGGCCCGCCGTTTGGACGCGTTGTTGGTTCGCCGATGCCGCGCCGGTGACGTGTCGGCGTGGGCAGCCATCGTCGACCGCTTCTCGAGCTATGTGCACGCGATCACGCTCGCATATGGGCTGTATGACGATCGTGCTGAGGACGTCTTCCAGGAGGTGTTCACGCGCGCTTTCACCCGACTTGATTCGCTGCGCGACGAGGGTGCGCTCAGGCCCTGGATCGCGCAGCTGACCCGCCGAGCCGCGATTGATCGTCTGCGTGCGGACCGTCGCGAGGTGCCAACACTCTCTGATGCGGAGCTTAGGCAGGACGACGCGGCACTCGAGCGCGTCGAGTTGGCGATGATGGTTGCCTGCGCGCTCGACGAGCTTCCCCTGCCGTTTCGTGATGCGGTTTCGCGGTTCTTCCTTCAGGACCAGAGCTACCGCGTGATCGCCGATGCGCTCGGTGTTTCAGCGGGGACCGTCGCGTCACGGATTTCCCGCGGTCTGTCGATGTTGCGAGACGTTCTCAGCGACGGGCGAGTCTCGAGCGAGGGCGACCAGCCATCGCTCAGGACCCGTTGATCGGACTATTGACGACCGTCCGCTCGAGCGTTGTCAGTTCGGAGGCAGGCGCGATGTGTGGGCTGGCGTCGCGCAGCAGCGCCTTGGCGTTCTGACAGGCCGGGCACACGTCGATGACACGTACGACCGTCTGGGCGCCCGACCCCGTGGCCGTATCGGTGACGGCGATCTCCTCGCCGTTCGGGCTGGTGACCAGTCCTGCAGGAACGTTGGCAAAGTCGAGTACGCGCAGCTCCTGGCCCGTGTTGGCGTTCCAGACACGGACCGTCTTGTCAAGCGAGTCCGTGACCACCATCGAGCCACCGGACGCGAACACCGCATCGCCGACCCCTCGTGTATGCCCGATCAGCTGCTGGATCACGTGGCCGCTGGCGACGCTCCAGATCGTTGCTCTGGAATCCCAGGATCCGACGAGTAGCCGCGAGCCGTTTGGGGTCAGATCGACGCTCGAGATCTCCGCGCCCTCGTTGACCTGGCGCAGCAACCGCCCGCTTGTCGTGCTCCAGACGTCCGCGTAACCGCAGAAGCTTCCGCTGGCGACGCGGTTGTCCTCGTCGCTGAAACTGATGTCGTCGGCGACAGAGCCGCAGGGGTCGGCACTCTGCAGGTGCACGGTTGCGCCGGTCTTCACGTTCACGACCTCGCCCTCGCCGATCCCGTTCGGAGGCCCACTGGTGCTCTGCACCTGGAGGAACAGCCGCGAGCCATCCGGGCTGAGCTCGGCGGTGAAGACGCCGACCGGCGCCAGCGTCCGCACGAGCTTGTACGGCGCGACGGTCGCGATCCGCACGGGCGCGCGCCTGGGCACGCCGGTGTCTTGGTTCCCCTCGGTGAACAGGACGCCGACACGACCGTTGGCAGAGATGTCACCTGCTAGGTGCTTGCCTGCGGAACCCACATAGATCCTGCGTCGCAGACGAAGATCGGGAAGGCCATAGCGGTACAACCAGATGCTCTTGTTCTTGCCCGCTACGACCGTCAGCAGGTTTGTCGACAGTCCGATCCCGCCGAGTGCGCCCACTACAGGAAGGACCGCCCGCTCGACGCCGAGCGCCCGCCAGAGCCGCACGATGCCATCGTTCGAGGCGGTCAGAACCGACTCGCCATCCGGGGTGAAGGCCATCGTCGTCACGGCCGCGGTCGGACCGGCGTATGAGGCGATCTGCTCCCTTGCGGCGAGTGACCAGACGCTGGCGGTACCGTCCTCTGCGCCTACCGCAAGACGACCGCCGTCGGGACTGAAGGCAACTGCGGAGATCTGGACCTCGGGAATCCTCGTCAAATAGAACTCACGTCTCCACGTCCTGGTGTCAAAGATCGCAACGACCCCAAAGGCGTCCCCCGGAGTCATGTAACCGACGGCCAGCTCTGAGCCGTTGGGACTGAGAGCGATCACTCCCGGAGTCCCACCCCCGGTGCCGCCCTTCTCGTCAGGGACATGGCGGACGAGGCGACCGGTGCGCGCGTCGTAGACGTTGAAGGCGTTGTCATACGTTCCGGCGACGATCAGCTCACGCCCGTTCCCCGTGAAGATCATGCTCTGCCCGACCGCCGGGTACCGCGCGAGTCTCCGCGGTCGCAGGGCGGGCACGCTCCAGAGCTCGACGCTGCCGAAGTCTGTCGCAGTGAGTTCCCGGCCGCTGGGGCTGAATGCCAGGCCGGTGACTCCTGGGCCATCGCTTCCCGTAACCATCCGACCGCCGCCCATGCCGAGTCGCTGTGCGACGACAGCGCCGCTGCGAGTGTTCACGAGCAGGATCTGGCTCTCGGTCCCCACTGCCAACAGGGTCCCACCCGGTGAGTAGGCGAGGCTCACCACGGGCGAGAAAACCGTCAGCGCGTGCAGCGTGCTGCCGTCGGTGGCGTCGACGAGCCGCAGCGACCCCTTGCATGTGCCCTCGGCGAACTGGCGGCCGTCGGGGCTCAGCGCCGCCGTCAGCCCCGCGTTCAGCCCGCACGCACCCGGTGAGCGCACCGTCGGGAACGTCTTCTCGAGCGGAGATTGGTCGAGTGCGGCCCGCAGCGCGAACATCGAACCGGGCGTGACCTGCTTGTGCACCGCACGCGAGGCGAGGATCAGGGAGATCTCTGGATCGTTGGCAAGCTGGGCCTGGCTCTCGGCGGCGAGCGCCTGCGACTGCGCACTCACCTGCTCGGATACCGCCTGGGATCTCGAGATCAGGGCGAATATGAGCAGCCCGACGGAGACCGCGGCGATGACCAGGCTCGCCCCAACCAGGCGCCGCTGACGCCGCGCGACGGCTTCATGGCTTGCCAACACGTATTCGAGCTGGAGCTGAGTCGGTGCCGGATCGGCGTCGTCCGCGCTGGTCGCCAGCCAACCCTCCGCTGCCTTCAGCTCCGATCCCCGCAAGAGAAGACTGCGGTCGCGGGTAGCTCCGTCCCACTCGAGCGCCTTGACCAGCCAGCGCGTGTGCGCCCTCATCGCCTCCAGGTCGGTGTCGAGGGCCGTCACCAGGCGCCCCATCGCCGTCTCGAACTCGTCGCCGTCGGTGAACGGGATCCAGTTACGGTCGCGAATCTCGGCCGGCAAGTCACCGTCGCTCACCGGATCGCGCAGCACCGGCACAATGCGCTTCTGCAGCTCCCGCGCGTACTCGACCTCGTTCTCGCAATAGCTCGAGGCGACGGATGCCGGCGTGATCACGAACAGGAACGAGTCCGACTGCTCAATTGCGCGCTTGATCGCCTCTGGGAACACCTCGCCGTCGGCAATCCCGTCCGTGTCGACCCACACCTCCTTGCCGTGTTCGGTCACGGAGTCAGTAAGCCGACGCACGAACTCCGCGTCCCTGCGGGAGTAGGACACGAAGACGTCAGCCACTGTCTGCCCATAAGGCGCGCTTGGGTCTGTCCGGCTGCAGCGCGCACCCGGACATCGCGGCGCTCCTCAGCATCCGCTACGACTCCGGAACGATGATCTCCTTGCCCGTCTTCTTGTTCCTCATGAGGGTGCCCTTGCGAGCACATGAGATCGACTCGTAGCCCTCCTTGAGGGCGCGCTCCATCGTTATGTGCTTGACGGCAACTCCGCCGATCACGGCTTCGGCGCCGGTCTCATCGAGTTCGATGTCCTCCGTGTGAATCGACTCAGGTTCGCTCATGTTGCCTCCATCAAGACGGGCGGGAAGGGAGATGCAACACACGACGGAGATCATGGTGGTTTTCTTCCCGGGACGCCGGTGCGCAGACGGAGCCCTTAAGCCAGCTGCTGGCTGACCAGGTAGTAGTAGAGGCCTGCATTGGCCATCAGCTCCTCGTGATTGCCCCGTTCCACGAGCCGCCCCTGTTCCAGGACGAGGATCACGTCGGCGTCGCGGATCGTGCTCAGCCGGTGGGCGATTATGATTGCCGTGCGTCCTTCGAGCATGCGGTCGAGATTCTGCTTGACAACCCGCTCGGACTCGCTGTCAAGCGCACTGGTCGCCTCGTCGAGGATCAGCACTGGCGGACGGTGGTAGAGAGCGCGCGCTATCGAGATGCGCTGCGCCTGACCCCCTGACAGATGCATCCCACTCTCGCCGATCCGGGTCTCGAATCCGAGCGGCAGGCGCTCGACAAAGCCGAGCGCGTCGGCGATCTCCGCCGCCCAGCGGACTCGCGCGAGCTCCGGCTCCTGCTCGCCGAAGGCGATGTTGCGGGCGATCGTGTCGTCGAACAGATAAGGCTCCTGAAGGACGTAGCCGATGCGTCGGCGAAGTTCGCGTAGACGCAGCTGACGCAGGTCGACGCCGTCGTAGGCGATCGAGCCGTCGGTCAGCGGCATCAGGCCGGCGAGGCACCTGGCGAGCGTCGACTTGCCGGAGCCGGAGCGCCCGACGATCGCGACGACGGTGCCCGGGGCGATGTCGAGGGTGATGTCCGAGAGGACGGCCGCCGACGGGGACTGGGGGAAGCGGAAGCTCGCCCCGCGAATCGTGATCGCCCCCTGCAGCGAACGTACCGGCAGGTAGGTTCCCTCGTCGGCATCCTGCTCCGCGCTGTAGTCGAAGATGTCCTGGACCCGCCCGAGCAGCACTCGCGACATCTGCCAGCGGTCCCAGGTGCCCAGCAGCGTCGACAGCGGTGCGATCGCCAGCAGCACCAGTGCGTTGAAGGCGACCAGTTCGCCGAGGCTCATGGTGTGAGCGAGGACCTCGTGCGCGCCTATGAACAGGAACACGACGACCACTACGAAGGTCACGACGGAGACCACACCCTCGTATGCCATCAACGTGAAGTCCGAGCGGAACGCGCGCTGGCTGAGCTGCGTCACGTTGTCCACGAGCACGCGGCGGAGCCCCTCCTCCGCCCCCAGCGCCTTGACCGTCGCGATGCCCTTGATGCCATCGATCTGGCGCGAGCGAAACCGCGCGAACTCCTCCTCAAGCCCCTCGAAGGTCGGCGCGACCCTCCGTGAGGAGAATCTCACCAACACCAGATACAGCGGCAGCACCGCTACGAACAGCAGCGCCATCAGCCACGAATAGATGAACATGATGACCAGAGCGGCGAGCAGCTGGGTTGCGGCGGTGAGCGCCACGAGTCCGCCCTGCACGAGCATCTCGCGGATGTCGCGGACACCGTCGAGACGCCGTTCGATGTCACCTGTGCGCCGCGTCTCGAAGTAGGACATCGGGAGGGCGAGCAGGCGACTGGTGATGTAATCGAGCGTGCTGACATCGATCCCTGCCGCGATCCGGGCGAGCATGCGGCGCTGGACCATCGTCACCAGCAACGAGAGTGCGAGCACCCCCAGCATCCCGATCGTGAGTACGTTTAGGAGCGAGTAGTCGTCGTTCACGAGGACGTTGTCGAAGACCTGCTGAGTGAGCACTGGGAAGAGCATCTCCAGCCCCGCCGCGGCAAGGGCGAGACCCACGCCCACCAGCAGGCGTCCGCGGTAGGGACGGACGAACTCCATCAGCCAGCGGGCGCTTGCCCTCCCGAGCGGCGCTTCTGCCAGTCTCGGAGTTGGCGAGGGCAGCGCGGCGTACCCGCTCCACTCCGCTTCCAGATCTGGGCGACCGACGCGCCGCAGGCGCCGGGCTGGATCGGCGATCCAGGCGCGCTCGCCGTCTACCGCATACAGCACAACCCAGTGATTGCCGCCCCAATGGATGATTGCAGGCAGCGGCAGCTGCTCGACGTGGTCCTTGGAGGCCTTGATCACCCGGACCTCCAGGCCAACGTACTCGCCGCCGCGCTGGATCCCCCGCAGGCTGGTCCCGTCGGCGCCGGTGCCGACCGCCATGCGGATGTGCGCGGGCGCCACGTCACGTCCGAAGTGGCGGCAGACCATGGCGAGGCAAGCGACCCCACAGTCCATTTCGTCGAGCTGCCGCACGTACGGGAACTTCAGGCGCCGGAAGCGCGCGCGGACCTGTGGCGCCGGCGGCGTGGCGGCGCCAGCGGGCGCCGCCAATTCATCCATCGCGATGCCACGCGTCAGGCCGTCCTCGATCTCGCTCTCGTCGACCACGAGCGCCGCCTCGATCGCGTCTGCAGGCAAGAGCTCAGGAAAGTCGAGCGGCACGTTCGAACCGTGACTGCGCTGATAGATCGCAATGTGCTCCTCGACGCGGGCGCGGAACTCGGCGTGCTCATCGAGCAGCTCCCGAAACACACCTTCGTCGAGCGCCAGCAACCGGGTATGGCTGACGGTCTGGACGCTGGCCATCCGCGCCACGCCCAGATACAGCGACATCTCGCCGAAGAAGTCGCCGGTTCGGAGGAACTCGGTGTTGTGCTCGTTGCTCCCGCTTCCCACGAAGGCGCGCAGCCTTCCCTCCTCGACGATAAACAGCGGACCCGCCGGATCGCCCTCGCGCACCACCAACTCTCCTGGCTCGAGCTCAATCGCGGTCAGGCGCGTGAGCATTGGAGCGATCACCGCCTGCGGCAGCCGCGCGAAGGCCGAGTGGATCCGCAGGAAGTTGGAGAGCCGCTGCGCGCGGCTCTGCAAGGCGAATGCTTCGCCGATCGACGGGTAGACGCGCACGAGCGCCGTGAACACAGCGGCGTCGAGTCGATGGCACCGGACGTCGCTGGCCGCGCGCACGCTCGCGGCGCGAGGCGCGCCCTCGAGCAGTCCGACCTGACCGAAATACTCCCCGTCGTGGAGGACGTTCAGCGAGACCTCCTCGCCGTCGTCGGCGAGCTTCAAGACGCGCGCCATTCCGGACTCCAGGACATAGAAGCCGTCGGGCGCGTCGCCCTCGCGGACGATCGTCTCGCCGAACCCGAAGCTCAGCGGTACGAACGATTCGACGACCAGCGTGCGCAGCTGGTCGGGCAGGAATCCAACCATCGGCAGCTCTGCGAGGACCGCCCCGGGCTCAGCGGGCACGGCTGTGTCACGCTCGTCAGAGGCGGGCACGCCACTCCACCCGTCCGGCGAGATGGGGTGCCAGGGCATCCTCCAGGAGTTCGGCGATCGCCCGCGCGCGAAGCTCAGGGTTGGCGGCGGTGGGCGGCACACGCTCGCGCAGTTGCACGAGGCGCCAGCCCGAGCCGGTCGCCATCGGGCCGATCAACTCGCCCGGGCGCTTGCCGTTGAGCCTGTCGGCAAGTTCACCGGCATCATCGCCGTAGGCTGAGTTCACGCTGGCGGATGCGCCCGCGCGCTCGGCCACGGCCGCGAGGCTCAACCCCTCTTCGCGCACCCAGATACGCACCTCTCGGGCAACGTCGTCGCGCGCGAATGTGGCCTCCTCCCATTCCAGACGCTGCCAGTCGAAGTTGTGAGCGCCGAAGCAGCGTTCGATCAGCGCCGGATCGTCCAGCTGATCGGCGAGCAACCGCCAGGCCTGCTCCAGCGTCACCACCTCCGCAGCCCAATCGCGCAGGTCCTCGACCCGAATCTCGCTGAGTCCGCTGGCCTTTGCATGTATCGCGGCCGCGACCAGAACCGTCACGTCCTCGGGCGGCGGGGGCGGGAGCTCCGTGGCGCGGGAGCTCAACGCGCGCCTCGCTGCCTGCTGCTGCGCTAGGCGCTGCGCCCAGGCGCTCAGCCGGCCGCCGAGGATCGCCTCCCGGTACAGGATGCCTTCGAACCTGCGGATATCGTCGCCGACGGGCTCCATGCCCGCGGCCTCCGACGATGCCGTGGCCTGCTCAGCCACCGCCGCGCATCGCAGGTGCTCGGACATGTCCGTGAGCGTGAGGCCGCGGTCGGCGAGCCAAGCGTGGTAGTCCTCCGCGGAGAGCAGCTGCCGCTCGCGCCTCCAGGCCACCAACCTGGAGCGCAGGTCATCATCGCCGGGCAGCTCGCCGCGGACCGAGAGGCAGGCCAGGCTGCTCGCCACCTCGCGCTCGAGCTCGGCCCACTCGCCCCGACTGACCGCGGCCAGCACCACCTGACCGATGGGCACGGGCCGGCCGTCGAACGTCAACGCGGCGTCGACAAGCGCCCGACGCATGACGCTATGCGACATGCGCACGCCTCTTCATGCTCTCTGCCACGATCCGACAGCAGCCGCCTCGAGCCGCGAGAGCTCGTGCACGCCGGTCTGGTCTTGGCGTGCGAGCTTGAGCAGTGCGCCGGCGTTCCCGCAGGCTGGACATGCGTTCCATACGCGGATCACGCCGCGCGAGTCCGCCGTCGCGATGCTGCCGGCGTCGGCGCTGAAGGCCGGGTCGCCGAGACGCTGCGGCGCCGAGAGGACCCGCAGCATGCTTCCCGTAGCGGCGTCCCACAGGCGGGCCGTGCGGTCGATGCTCGTCGTCAGCAGGCGGGATCCATCGGAGCTGTAGACCACGCCGTCAACGCCTCCCGTGTCGCCGTCGAGGTCGAGCATAGATCTGCCCGTCCTCACGTTCCACACAGTCGTCGTCGCGTCCCATGACGACACCGCGAGTCGCGGCGCCGCAGGCGAGAACGCGATGTCCGAAATCTGACCGCCTTGATAGAAGGTGCTGAGAGTGCCGCCAGTCTTCGCGTTCCAGACCGCGACCTGCCCGCAGAAGTTCGCGGCGGCCACCATGCGCTCGTTGCGGCTGAAGGTCATGAGATCCGCCGGGCAGCTCGCGTTCAGCGACGGTACCGGAGCGAGCTTGACGGTCGGCGATCCGCGGTTGTTGACGATCTCGTTCACGTATTTGTTGCCGTCGTCGAGGATGCGAACGATGGCGAAGCGCATGTCGTCGTTGTTCTCCGCAATCGCGTTCGCGTTCGGAAGCCGCGCCACCACGCGGCCGTTGCTCACGCTGCGGACGATGGTGGTGCCGTTGCCGGGGATGATTATGAGCGCGTAGCGGCCATCGGGACTGAGCATGGCCCCGCTTTGACCCGGGGAGGCAGGGCCAAGGCGGACGGTCGCGAGCAGCCTCCCGGTCGTTGACTGCCACGTCATGGCGGTGAGCTCCGACCCCGCGACGCCGGTCGCCACCAGCCGGCTGCCGAGCAGCCGCATGTCCGAGACTCCGAAGCCCCGGTAGGGGGAGTTCAGATCCAGGCGCTCGCTGCCGGACGCCGACCAGACTCGAGTGGTGCCGTCGTTGGATGCGGTCAGGACCAGCTTGCCGTCGGGGCTGAAGCTGATCTCGTTGATTTCCGCGGTGTGGCCGACCAGCGCGAGCACCTTCTCCCGGGTCGGCAGTGACCAAATCCCGGCGGTGCCGTCGGCATCGCCGACTGCCAGTTCGGATCCGCTGGGATTGAATGCGACCGCGGCGATCTGGTCGCCGGGCACCCTGGCTGCCGTGAACGCCTTCCTCCAGTCGCTCGTTCTCCAGATCGAAACGGAGCCGACACCGGGCGCGCTGAGCGTGGCGATCGCCAGATTCCTGCCGGCCGGGTCGCTCGCCACGATCGCTCCGCCCACGCCGCTGGTGGGCAGCGTGCGCACGAGCCTGCCGGTCTGGACGTCATAGACCGGAACGCCGTTGACGATGTCCCTGCCCGCGAGCACGTAGCGGTTGTTTGGCGTGAACGCCACCGTTTTGAACACGAAGTAGCTGGAAGAGCTGAGGCTGGGGGAGACGGCAAGGCGCCGCCGCGCTCGCGTGTGCACGTTCCACTCCGTCAGCCCATCGTCGCTGGCCGCGACGAGCCACCGGCCATTGGGGCTGAACGCGACGGTGTTCGCGGTTCCAAAGCCGTGCAGAGTCGCGCGACGCGCGAGCGTCCGTGCATCCAACAGCAGGACGCCGTGATTTGTGCCCACCGCGAGCAGCGACCCGCCGGGGCTGTAGGACACGGCGGGCGCCAGCCTGGCGACGACAGCACGCCGCACCACCCGTCCGGTGCTCGTGTCCATGATCGTGACGTGACCGCTGCAGTCACCTTCGGCAATGAGCGCGCCGTTTGGGCTGTACCCCGCCGACGGGCCACTGGCGGCTCCGCAGACGTGGGATTGGCGCTGGCTGGAGCTGCCCACCGCGAGGCGCAGGGGAGACCGATCGAGCGCATCGCGCAGCGCGAAGGTCGCCTGCGCGGTCGGCGATGTCTTCACCGCCCGCATCGCGAGCAGGACGGACACCTCGGGATCGACCGTCAACTCGCTCTGGCTCTGTGCCGCCAGTGCCTGGGAGCTCGACGCCACCTTCTCGGAGATCGCCTGGTCGCGGGAGATCAGGGCAAACGCCAGCAGCCCGAGCGACACGGCGGCGACGGCGATGCTCGAGGCGACGAGCGTCCGCTGGCGCCGCGCGCGCGATTCGCGGCTGGCCAGCAGGTACTCGCGCTGGAGCGGTGTCGGCGCCGGCTCCGCGTTCTGAGACGTGCCCGCGAACCACGTCTCCGCCGCTCGCAGCTCGGAGCCGCGCAGGAGGAAGCTCCGGTCGCGCCCCTCGACCTCCCACTCGAGCGCCTTGACCAGCCAACGAGTGTGCTCCTTGGCGTGCTCGAGGTCGCGATCCAAAGCACCAACGAGCCGCTCGATGGAATGGTCATAGTCCGCCCCGTCGGTGAACGGAATCCAGTTGCGGGTGCGAATCTCGGCCGGCAACTGCGGATCGGGCACCGGGGTACGCAGGACCGGCACCATCCGCTTGCCCAGTGCGCGCGCGTACTCGACCTCCTGTTCGCAGTACGCGGACTCGACCGCGGCGGGCGTAATCACGAATAGGAACGCGTCGGACTGCTCGATCGCCGTGCGGATCGCCTGCGGGAAGACCTCGGCGTCGGCGATCCCGTCGGTGTCGAGCCACACCTGCTTGCCGTGGTCTTCGATTGACTTTGCCAGCCGGCTCACGAACTCCGCGTCCCGGCGCGAATACGAGACGAAGACGTCAGTCATCGGCGGCTTGGACCGCGGCGCGCAAACCCCAACCCGCGGCAGCGACTCGCATCAGCGCGAAGGTCATCCGACTCGCGATGATCGCCGACCCAAACGCGAATCGCAACCTCTCAAACACTCAGACGGTCGGTCGTAAGCCAAACCAGCTGCGCGCCAGCCGCTGTTCGGTGGAAGCAGTAGCCGGCCTCGGCGATGCCTCGGCGGTGATCACGGGCAGTGGTGACCCACGGTCAGGACTGAGGCACAAGCCTCAGCCCAGGCGGTTAGCTCGCCACCGTCCCATGGGCAGTGAGGCAGCCGATTTGGATCACGGGGCCGCAGCGAATGGTCGAAGTCGGCGTACCCGTTTCCGTCGACGAATCATTTTCGGGACACGCTGGGGACACGGACCGAAAATGCGGAGGCTCCCTAAGCCGACGATCTCCCCTCAAGCGCCGAGATCTCGTGAGAGGCGACTTGGCGAGGAGGAGGTGCCGCGCGTCGTGTATGTGGAGGCCCGCATTTGTGCCCGGGCGCGCTTCCTTGACAGCCATCATAAAAGTGATATCACTTAGATACCAGTTTTTGGGACGGCGGGTTGCCAAGGGTGAGCTATGGACCAGGGCGATGGTGGTGGCGCGGCGATCGTGGTTGATGGTTTGACGAAGCGGTTTGGGGAGCGGATCGCGGTTGATGGCATTTCGTTCACGGTTGGCCACGGGGAGGTGTTCGGGTTCTTGGGCCCCAACGGCGCGGGCAAGACGACGACGGTGCGGATGCTGGGCACGTTGATCGCACCGACGGCTGGGTCGGCGGTGATCGGGGGCGTTGCATTGAGCGCAGCGAACGGCGTGGAGATTCGTCGGCGGATCTCGATCATGCCGGAGACACCTGGCCTGTATCAGCGCCTGACGGTGCGCGAGAATCTCGACTACTTCGCCGGCCTCTACGGCGTCCTCGACAGTCGGTCGCGGATCGCGCAGGCGCTCGAGTCGGTCGGTCTTCAGCAGCGCGTTGATGATCTGTGCGGGAGTCTGTCGAAGGGTTTGCGTCAGCGGGTCGCGCTGGCGCGGGCGTTGTTGAATGATCCGCAGATCCTGTTCCTGGACGAGCCGACCTCCGGGCTTGACCCGGTGGCGACGCGCGAGGTGCACGAGCTGATCGACGGGCTGCGCGAGCACGGGGTCACGATCTTCCTAACGACCCATCGGCTCGAGGAGGCAGAGCGCCTCTGTGATCGTGTCGCGATCCTAAACAGCACGTTGCGGACGATCGGTCGACCCGAGGAGCTGGAAATGCAACATTTCCGCAGACAGTTGCTGGTGACGACCGCTGGCCCGCTTACAGATCCGGAGCGGCTCTTCGGCCACGTGCCCGGCGTCATTGATTGGCATACGGATGGCACAAGCTCGTATGTGCTGGACGTCGCCGATCCGGCTGGTGTCGCGCCGGCTGTTTGCCGAGCGCTGGTTGAGGCTGGTGTGGACATCGTCTCGGTCCGCGAGGCCCGGCATTCGCTCGAAGATGTCTACCTGGAGCTTGTCGAGGAGGACGTCGAGGCGGTGCGGTCATGAACCTCGATCTGTCTCGTGTCCATGCTGTGATCCGAAAAGAGCTTCGGGAGTACCGCCGCAACCGCTTCATCATCGCGACGATGGCCGCGTTCCCAGTGGTGTTCCTGAGCATTCCGCTGATCACCGTCCTGACGCTCTCCTCCACCGCGCCGAGCTCTACGGTCAAGGGCTTGGTGGGCACCGCGCTGCTGCTGATGCTGGTCATCCCGGCCTTCGCACCGGCTGTGATCTCCGCGTACGCCATCGTCGGTGAGCGCGATCAGGGAACGCTTGAGCCGGTCTTGACCACGCCGATCCGACGCACTGAACTGCTGCTCGGAAAGGGCGTGGCGATGATCCTCCCAACGCTCGCGGTGACCTATGCGGTCCAAGCGGTCTTCTACATCATCGTGCGGGTCGCCGCGACCGAGGCGGTCGTCTCGGCTGTCTTCCAGGTCCCGCTGGTCCTCGCCGAGGTGCTGTACGCGCCGCTGCTCGCCGCGTGGGCGATCTGGATCGGGCTCGCGATCTCCGCCAGAGCCAGCGACGTCCGAATCGCCCAGCAGCTAAGCACGTTCACCACCTTCCCCGTCATCGGACTGACCCTGCTGATCACGGTCCAAGTGATCCGCCCGACCGTGCTCACAGCCATCGCCTTCGGTATCGGCCTGCTGCTGATCGATGCCGGCGCCTGGCGCCTCGCCGCCAGGATGTTCGACCGCGAGCGCCTGGTCCGCGGGCAGCCCACCAAGCGGGGGGACAGACAGTCCCATGCCGCATCCATGCAGCCGGGTAGCGGCGACCACGTGAAATCAGTCTGAGTAGTGATCCATAAGGAGGAGCCGTGAGCCACGATCTTCAGCAATACCGCCAGCCCGAGGCCACTCCGGTCGGACACGCGGGAACCCGCGTAGTTATCCAAGAACGCCCCGCCTGGGCGATCAGCGGCTGGATCGGCGTGCTCGTCATCGCCGTCTGCATCGCCACGGCGATTGTGCTTGGCGGCAGCTCGGCCCCGGGTTGGGCCACCGCACCGGTAGTCGTCGGGGTGGTGGTCCTGAGCTCGCTGATCATGGTCCAACCCGGCCACACCAAAGTCGTGCGGTTCTTCGGGAGCTACTCCGGGACGGTACGCCGTACCGGCCTGTGGTGGATCGTGCCGCTGGCGGACCGGCGCAACCTGAGCATCCGGGTGCGCAACTTCGAGACCAACCACCTGAAGGTCAACGACGCCAACGGCAACCCGGTCGAGATCGCCGCGATCGTCGTCTGGCAGGTCGCCGACACCTCACGGGCGGTATACGCCGTCGATGACTACGTCAACTTCGTCGAGGTGCAGGCCGAGTCGGCGTTACGCCATGTCGCTACCGCTCATCCCTACGACGACCCCGCAGGCGAGAGCACCTCGTTACGCGGCTCAGTCGATGTCGTCGCCGGCGAGCTTGCCCAGGAGGTCGCCCAACGTGTGACGATCGCCGGGGTGGAGATCGTCGAAGTGCGGATCAGCCATCTCGCCTACTCCCCTGAGATCGCGCAGGCGATGCTGCGCCGCCAGCAGGCCAACGCCGTCGTCGCAGCACGCTCCCGGATCGTCGAGGGCTCGGTCGGAATGGTCGAGATGGCCCTCAACCGGCTGGACGAGAACGGCATCGTCGAGCTCGACGAGGAGCGCAAAGCGGCGATGGTCAGCAACCTGCTGGTCGTCCTCTGCGCCGACCAACCAGCCTCCCCGATCGTCAACACCGGCACGCTCTATTCGTGAGCCCTGAGCGCAAGCAACTGCTGCTACGCATCGACCCAGCGGTCCACGACGCCCTAGCCCGCTGGGCCGCGGACGAACTCCGCAGCCTCAACGCCCAAATCGAGATCTTGCTGCGACGCGCCCTCAACGACGGCGGCCGGATGCCCCGACAAACGGCCCCACTGCCGAGACGCGGCCGGCCCCCAAACCCCGTAGCGGGAGACAGATAGCCGCACTACCCTGCGCTCGAAGCCACCGACGTGGCTTGGCAGCAGCGCGCCCGTGACGCGCGCGCCGTGGTCGAGGAGCACCTCGAAGGGGCAGGTCACGATACCGAAGAGCGTGCGGGACGCGCTCGGATTGCATGAGGGAGACGAACTGCTGTTCAGGGTCGAGCGGTCGCGTGCGGTGGTCGCGAAGACACCAGACTTCCTCGACCTCGCCGGCAGCGTCCCGGTGCCTGCCGCGAAGCGTGGTACTCCCTGGGATGAGGTCATACGCCAGACGCGCTCCGTGCGCGCGGAGCGGCGACGCTGACCGAGTTCGTCGACACCAATGTGCTCAGACGCCACCTGACCGGCGACCCGCCGGAGATGGCAACCCGCGCCACCGAGGTACTCGCCAACAGCGACGAGCTGCTGCTCGCCGACCTGATCGTCGCCGAGTGCGTCAATGTCCTGGAGTCCTTCTATGAGGTCGACCGCTTGGACTTTGCTGAGGCCTACCTGGTCGCGCAGGCCGAAGCCACCGGAGTCGACGTGATCCTCTCGTTCGACAAATCGATAGATCGCGTCGCCACGGTCACGCGACACGAACCATGAGATCCCGAGCCCGCAAGGGCGTGGGAGTTCGAATCTCCCCCGCGGTATATATAGGAGAGCGAGCCTGCGCTTAGGCCCTGCGGCGCCTAAAGCCTTGAGACGACGAGCGCCACGGCGAGGACCACCATCGCCATCCACATTGCCGATAACGCTCCTTCCAGTGGGGCGAGTACCGTGGCCTTGTCCAACTCGAACACCTGACCGTCGCGGAGGGTCTGATGGCCCGTTACGGAGATGGTCCGACGTCGCAGATTCCGGGCCGGGGTTGACAGCCGTCGCTGGGCAACGCTGAGCAGTAAGCAGAAAAGCGTGATCAGCAGGGCTTCCACCCGGACGTCGACCGCCTCGACGAACCAGCCGGTGAACGCCGGGAACGCTCCCCAGGCGACGGCGAACCACAGGTCGGTGTGGAATCGTCCGCCGAAGAGCTCCAGGTTGTAGGCGAGCGCCAAGAATGTGCCGGTCACCATGAGCGGTATCAGCCACGCGGAGACGATTACCGCTCCGACGATTCCGAGCGCCAAGGCGCCACCCAGTCCCCCAACCGCGAGGCTGATCAATGCTGTTCGCGACATCTGGGTTCCCAAGGGGCGTCCTGCCATCTCGTCGAGGGCATGGCAGGCGACGCCAAGCGCCAAGAAAAAAGCCCCCAGCGTCGCCCCCAGCCGCCACAGCACGAATGCGGGGGCGAGTGCGGCACCGATCGCGACGTAGCTGAGGTGCCACGCGGTGTAAGGCGGGTGCAGGATCGTGATCAAGTCGCGCCAGCCGCCTGACCGGAGCGCGTAGAACGCGGGCCGTGCTTCCGTGCGCTTATCGACGTTCAGCGTCGTCTCGGACTCCTGTGACGACGATGCCCGCGCCGAAACTCCTGGCGCGCTGAGTTGGGGACGCAATGCCGGCTTCCCGCCATATGGCGGGAAGATCCGGCTGTGCTTTGTGGAATTGCTCGATGTTGGGGCCGAGGAATTTTCCGACCTCGTACCAATCCCGGGAAACGGCACGCCCGATCAGCGGCAGCCCGACGCGTGTGTGAACGCGCCAGAGTTCGCGCAACACTCGATCGCTCGGAACGCCGAACTCGACCATGCCGACCCGGCCACCCGGCCTCACTACGCGGGCCAGTTCACGCATTGTCGTAGCGGGATCGTCGACGTACCGCAGCAGATAGGTGAACGAGAGGGCGTCGAACTCGCCGTCGGCAAACGGCAAAGCTTCCGCTTCGCCCTGTTGAAACGTGAGCCGATCGGCCAGATCGGGGGTGCGGTGCAGTCGTGCCTGAGCGCCGCTCAACATCGCCTCGCTCTGGTCCACGCCCACAACCACTGCGCCTCGCGCAGCGTGCGCAAACGCAACCATGCCGGTCCCTGTTGCAACGTCGAGGATCCGCATCCCGGGCGCGGCAGCGATAAAGTCGACCAGTGCGAGACGCCATCGCGGATCCTGACCGAAGCTCATCACGGCGCCAACCCGGTTGTAATGATCCGGAAGTCCATGAAACAGATGCACAGCGTGGCGCTTCCGAGGTGACGGCATTCGCGCGATGCAGCCTACGGCAATCCCGAAAAACCGCTGGCCCGATCGACAGTCACACTCCGCGCGCGTCGGAGCGAGTCGCCTCAACACGTGTCCCGAACTGCCGAGATTTCAGCCGAACTGAGCGCCAACTGAGTACCTCTAATGCCCCGGAAACACTGGGATTAACAAGGATTCCAACAACTCGAAATCCGCTGCCCGCAAGGGCGGGGGAGTTCGAATCTCCTCCGCGGTATAGCGAAAAGCCCTGCGATCCTGGGGCGAACGACGTGACTTGTCAACCTACAGAGGAGTGCGTGAATGACGGGGAAGGCTGACTTCACGCAGGATGAGTGGAAGCTTGTGCTCGAGGCGCCCCCGAGTGCCGGTTTTGTCGTTGTCACTGCTCAGCATGGTGGGACGTTCCGTGAGACGATCGCGATCGCGAAGGCCTATACCGAAGCGCGTCGGGAGCACGGTGTGAGTGAGCTGCTCGACGAGATCACGGCCGCTAAGCCCGAGCGCGATCACACCCACTACCACTCGCCGGCGGAGCTGAAGCAGGGAAGCCTGCAGCATCTGCGCGACGCGGTCGCTCTGCTGGAGACGAAGGCCAGTCCGGCCGAGGTCGACGACTACCGGCGCTTCATCGTCACACTGGCCGGCAAGGTTGCCAACGCCCATCGCGAGCACGGCCAGAGCGTCAGTGACGCTGAGCAGCAGGCGATCGCCGAGATCGCCGAGGCGTTGGGGGCCGACGGCAGCTGACCGCTGCCGGGGGCAACGGCCGCCTGGATCGACCGTGTGCTGGGATTGTCACAAGGCGGTCGATGGTCGGGCTGAACCACACCTGGCGTGGGGCACCGTGGATGGCGCAGGCGGAGGCCGAGATCCCGCCCCGGAGATCTCGGCCCCTGTGTGTGTCTTGACGAGCCGGTCAGAGCGCCTGTTACGCGAGCGCTTTGGCTTTGATGGCGTCGAACTCCGCCTGGGTGATCGTGCCGTTGTCGAGCAGTCCCTTGGCCTTCTCGATCTCCTGTGCGGCACCGCCGCTGCCAGCGGCCGCGCGGACGTGATCGTCGAACTGCTGCTGGCTGGCCTGCATGTCGCTCATTCGCCGCTCGGTCATGCCGTCGTGGTTGGCGATCATGTAGATGAAGACACCGAGGTACGGGAGGATGATCACGAATACGCACCAAAGAGTCTTCGACCAACCGCCGATGTCATGGCGGCGGAAGATGTCCGCAAAGATCATGAACAGCAGCCAGATCCAGATCACCCAGAAGAAGAAGATCAACATCGACCAGAAAATCCCGCCGAACGGGTAGGACGCAGCGAAAACCATGCACACCCCTCTTGTTAGCTCTGGATTCCGGCCAGGACCGGCTCGTCATGGTGGAACGCGGATGGCGATAGCCTCGCGCAGCCTGACGACGTCGGCGCGGATCCTACCCACAAACCACGGAATCCGACGCCCGCAGCCGTCGGCCGACGTGCGGATTGGCGCCGTGCGGAGACGAGGAGGCAACCGGAAACGCTTGAGTCAGACGGCTCCCCCTCTACTCAAAATCCGCTGCCCGCAAGGGCGTGGGAGTTCGAATCTCCCCGCGGTATCGATTGACTGCTAAGGCCCTGGACACCAGGACCTCACGCGCAATGACGCCGCGGGCAGGTCGTCGTGTGCTTCGTTGGTGTGTGTCAGAGGCCGGTTTCGGCGGTGACACGGCCGGTTTTGACTGCTGCGGCAAGCTTCTTATAGTCGCTGTCGTTTTGGTCGGCGTAGGTTTTGGAGAATTCGACGATTGCGCGGTCGAAGCTGTTGCTGTTGCCGAGGTATGCCGCGATCGCGATCCGGTCGCCGCTGCGTGCGTGTGCGCGCGCGAGTGTCCAGCCGCAGAGTTTGCCGTAGGTGGCCATTCCTTGGGGGACCATCTGTTCGATTTCCGCGGAGCCTTTCCAGTCTTTCAGTTGGCGGCCGTAGAAGTCGCGGGATTTGCCGTCCAGTCCGGAGTCGACGTGCAACCAGCCGAGGAAGATGTCGCTGGTGGCCTGCATCAGTCGCTGGCCGACGACGACCCTTTGGCCGTGGTTTGAGAACTCGCTGGGGTCCAGGAACTCCTCCAGGACTGATGCCTCGGCCTCTTTGAGCTGCAGGAACAGCGGGTCCTGGCCGTCGCGGCCGAGCATTAGCGCGATCCATGCACGGGTTCCGACGCTCCCGACACCGACAACCTTGCGCGCGAAGTCGACGAGCTGGAACTCCTCCAGCAGTACTCTGCGGTCGAATTCGAGCGTTGAGCGGTAGCCCTGCAGCAGGTGGTGAAGCTGTTCGAACATCCCTTCGAGCTGCTCGCCCTGCGCCAGCTTGTCGAGCGGCACGATCAGCGGTGACTGATCAACGATCTGAGGTTTACCGTCAACGGTTTCTGTGAGCTTGGAGAACGCCGCCATGCTGTCCTTCGTGCGGGCTTTCGCGAGAGTCTTCTCGGTTCGGTTCACCATCGCTGGTTTGAACTGTGAACGGAACTCCTGGATCGCGCTCTCGATATCCAGGCGCGCGTACCAAACCTCAAGGTTCTTCATGCCCGCGAAGTTGGTCATTGCTGTGCGGTATGCGCCGACGGTGTCGAGCACGACCCGCTCCTGCTCCTTGGCGCGATAGCCGTTGTCGCGTGCTGCGATCAGCATGCTCACCGCCAGCCGTTTGACATCCCACTCCCACGGGCCCGGGAGCGTCTCATCGAAGTCGTTGACATCGAACATCAAACGCCGCTCCGGTGAGGCGAACACCCCAAAATTCGAGAGGTGCGCATCCCCGCAGCACTGAACGCTCAGCCCCGACCGTGGGGTTGATGCCAGGTCACTGGCCATGATCAACGCCGCACCGCGATAGAACGTAAACGGCGAAACAAGCATCCGTCCGTAGCGGATCGGCACGAGCTCAGGCACCCTTGTTTTCGCCTGAGACTCAAGCAACGCGACGGGATCGGCGCGGCCCGACGGCGGCTCGAAGATCGCGTGAGCCGAACGCGGCACCTGCGCCCGTGCCGCCTTACCACGCGCAACCCGCTCAGCAACACTCGGATGCGACACAGACCCAGCCTGCGCCCGGGCTCCGTTCTTACCGGTACCGCGCCTGGCAGCATTCGTCGAAATACTCGGGCTTTTGGTCGTCATCGCCTTCGCCTTCTTTCAATCCGTAATCGCAGCGGCGCACCAGCGTCCGGGTCAGCGAACACGACACCGAGAACCGCGCAGTGGTATCGCATCAGTCTATGCGCCACGCGAGGCCGGTGTGGTAGCGACACGGTTTTGAAGCCGACCCGGGGGGCGGTGAAGTTCTTGCGTATCGAGATACTCAGCTGACCCACCTCGCCCACAGTGCCCGCAACCGGGTCCTCGTACTGCTTCTGGACGTTCGGTCAGCGTCGTCTGTGCGGTCGCGAGGCGCTCCACCAGCGCGTCGCACACTAGACCCGCGTGCCGAATACGATCACGTCTCGCGCGCCAACCCTGCATGAGGAGGTTGCTTTGACTGTCCAGAACCTCGCCGACGGCGGCGGGCCGCCCACCGACGATCTTGCGACAATGCGTTACGGGATCGTCCTGGGTCTCACCGCGGTGTTGGTGGTGTTCGTTATTGCGGCGCCCAACGCAGACTGGTCCCGTGCGGTGGGGCTTGCGATCGAGGGCGCGGCGCTCGTCGTTGCGATCGCGACCGGACGCGCTCGCGAGAGAGAGCGCTTGCGCAAAGCGGCGTTTGTTGGCGCGGCGCTCGCGTTTGTCGTCATCGGCATCGCGATCGGGATCATTCCCTCCAGCTTCACCACTGCGGTGTATGCGCTCGCCACGGCAGCTGTCCCGATCGTGCTCATCAGGGGGCTGCTGCGGTTGTTGAGCGAGCGGGGGGTGACGGTTCAGGCGGTGGCCGGCGCGCTGGCAATCTACCTCTCGGTCGGCCTGGTGTTCGCGTGGATCATCGGCTTCGTCGCGCACATCGACTCGACGCCCTACTTCGCCCAGCACACGAGCGGAACCATAGGAGACCGGGTCTATTTCAGCTTCACCGTGCTGACGACGACGGGGTTCGGCGATTTCACGGCCGCGACTGCGGTCGGCCACGCTCTGGCGGTCATCGAGATGCTGATCGGGCAGCTGTACCTTGTGACTGTGATCGGGATGATGATCGGGCACTTCGCCGGGAGGCAGAGGACGACGTAGAGTGCCTGCTGCCGGAGCGCCCGCGCCCCGTTCCCGTCGAATGCCAGGGGGCCGGAGGGTTTACATCCCGTGGAGCGGCGGACGCCGAGTTTCAACCGAAAAGCAAGAGGAGCACGAGCATGAGTGAGAACCCTGTATTTGTGTATGCCGCGGTCTATTCGGATCGTGCCGATGCCGACGCCGATTACGAGACGTTGCTCGACCTGCACTCCGCGGATCTTGTCGGCACATATGACGTGGCGCTCGTGTACAAGGACGACGAGGGCAAGGTGCACGTGACCAAGCACGAGAAGCCGACTCAGCATGGTGCTTGGACGGGTGCCGCCGTCGGCGCGCTCGTGGGGATCATCTTCCCGCCCTCGATCATCGCCGCCGCAGCGGTCGGAGCAGTCGCGGGCGGAGGTATCGGGCATGTCATGGGCGGCATGTCGCGCGGGGATGTGAAGGACCTGGCCGACTATCTCGAGACTGGCCAGGCCGCGCTGATCGTGATCGGCGAGTCGCGCGTCCAGGAGCAGCTCGACAAGGCGTTGAAGCGCGCGCAGAAGAGCGAAGAACGCGAGATCGAGGCTGACGGCAAGGAGCTCGCGAAGGAACTCAACGCGCTGCCCTCGTAGCAGCGTGCGGCTGGCGAGTCGCTGAACGCCTCAGCTCGTCGAATTGCCCGGGAACAGCGCGATTAGCCAGAACTCCGACAACTCAAAATCCGCGGCCCGCGTCGGCGGGAGAGTTCGGATCACTCCCGCGTCACTCAGGCTGGCCATCAGGCGGGCGGGAAATCGTCTGTGAGCTCCGTCGACGTCGAGTTGGCTCTGACCGCGACCGCAGCGATGCTCTCGCCGACCACGCTGACGTTCTGTGTGCTTGCGCTCGTCCTGTCCGAGCGCCCGGGACGAACCGGAGTGTGGTTCTTCGCCGGCGCGTTCGGCATGACGCTGGCAATCGGCGTCCTGGCGGCGCTCGTGTTGGGAGACGCGGCCGCCACGTCTCCCAACTCCAGCACACCCCCTACCTGGGTGGCGATCTTCGACGTCGTCGCCAGTGTGCTTCTCGTGATCTACGTCCTGCGCACATTGCGAAAGCCCCCCAACCGTGCGCGCACAGCTGACGCGATCAAGAAGATGACCCGGGTGTCGTCGTCACCGGCGATCGCGATCATCGCCGCCGGCGCCACGCTCGCGAACCCGGGCGGGTTCATTCCGATCGCCCTGAAGGACATCTCGCAGCTGAACCCGAGCACCAGCGACTACGTCGTCCTGTGGGTCGGGTTCGCGCTGGTGTCGCTGCTCCCCCTGATCTGCGCACTGGTCGCGATCGGCGTCTCACACGATGCAGCCGTCAGCAGGCTTGAACTGGCGCGCGGATGGTTGGAGCGGCACGCGCGGACGCTCGCGGCGGCAATCATCCTGGTTCTCGCGGCAGTGTTGATGCGGAACGGGATCGTGGGGCTGGCGGGCTAGCGCGGCGCTCGTGTGAATGGCGCCTCAGGCCTCTGCTCTTGGTTGCCTCGCGACGAGCGGGTAGATGATTGCGTTGAGCACGCGTGACACGTATTCGCGGTCGGGTGGGTCGCCGAGCAGGATTCGCAGCACGTTCAGGCCGAGCATGATGTCGGGCACAAGCTCGAGGTCGAGTTCGGGGGCGATTTCCCCGCGAGCGACCCCTCGGTCCAGTACGGCGCGAACGGCATCTCGCGGCCGTGCAAGCAGGTTGGTCGACAGCGCCTGGCGCAGTTCGGGGTCACGGCTGGCCGCACCCGCGAGCCCTACGAACACGGCCATCTGGCGTTTCGCGGCTTCATCGAAGTCGGGCACCGCTGCGATCATCGCGTCGATGTCACCCGTCAGCGAGCCGGTGTCGGGGATCGTCAGCGGTGCGGCTTGCTCGCGCCACGCCATCACGGCAGCGACGACGAGTGCGGCTTTGGAGGGCCAGCGGCGGTAGAGCGCCCCCTTGCCGGCACGGGCACGGGCGGCGATCTCGTCCATGCTCAGCCGGTCGTATCCGAGTTCCGCCAATCCTTCGAGCGCGGCTCTGAGGATCGCGTCATCGCGCGCCGGATCACGTGGCCGTCCGGCGTGACGTGTCTGCCTGGTCGCGGCCATCTCGGGTAAATATGATACCGTACTGTACCGTTCCATCAACGTGGGCTCGAGGTGCAGGATGGCCAGGTCGATGATCGAAGTCGAGGCCGTCGTCAAACGCTTCGGATCGATGACTGCGCTCGCCGGGGTCGACCTCGTCGCCGAGCAGGGCAGAGTGCTCGCGTTGCTGGGCCCCAACGGAGCCGGGAAGACGACGTTGGTGCGGATCCTGACGACGCTGCTGAAGCCTGACAGCGGCAGCGCTCGCGTTGCCGGCTACGACGTCGTGGCTGACGCCGCGCCCCTGCGTTCGATGATCGGCCTGGCCGGCCAATACGCAGCGGTCGACGAGCTGCTGACAGGCCGAGAGAACCTTGAGCTGGTCGGCCTGTGGTACCACCTTGACAAGCGCGAGTACCGTCGCCGGGCCCAGGACGTGCTGGAGCGCTTCGATCTCACCGACGCGGCCGATCGGCAGGTCAAGACCTACTCGGGGGGGATGCGCCGGCGCCTTGACATCGGCGCGAGCCTGATCGCACGCCCCGCGGTCCTGTTCCTCGATGAGCCAACGACGGGTCTTGACCCGCGGACGCGCAACGACGTCTGGCGCTTCATCGAGGAACTGGTCGGCGACGGCACGACCGTCCTGCTCACCACCCAGTACATGGAGGAGGCAGAACATCTGGCTCACCAGATCGTCGTGATCGACATGGGCAGCGTGATCGCGCACGGGACCGCTGCGGAGCTCAAGGCCCAGCTCGGCGGCGCGATGCTCGAGGCGCGCGTCGCCGATCTCGCTGACCTCGATCGCGCCGCAGCCGTGCTCGCGGACGTCGGTCAGTCCCGGCCGCGCATCGATGCCGACCAGCGGCTGGTGAGCATCCCGACTCCTGGCGGAACGACGCTCCTGCTCGCTGCGGGACGCCGGTTTGAGGAGGAGCGCATCGCGCTCGATGACCTCGGGATCAGGCGCCCCTCACTTGACGACGTGTTCCTCTCACTCACCGGCGCCCCAGCCACACCTCCCGCGGGGCCGACGGCGGCACCCCGGGGCGCCGATCGGTTCACGGCCAGCCGATGAGCGCCCCAGCCGACGACACTCTGAGCGCGCCGCCATGGCGTATGACACCGGCCGTCGCCGCCCGCGACACCGTCGGCGTCGCGAAACGCAACCTGTTGCGGATCATGCGCACACCACGGCTGCTCGTCGTCGGGGCGATCCAGCCGGCACTGCTGCTGGTCCTGTTCCGGTACGTACTCGGCGGCGCGATTAGCGTTCCCGGGGGCAGCTACGTCGACTACGTCGTCCCCGCGATCTTTCTCGAAGCCGTCCTGATCGGCGGCATGACCACCTCGATCGGCCTCGCCGACGACCTCAAGAGCGGCATCATCGATCGCTTCCGCAGCCTTCCCATGGCTCGCTCCGCCGTCCTCGCCGGTCGCACCCTGGCTGACCTCAGCCGCAGCATCCTCTCGCTCGCAATCATGGTCGCGCTCGGCCTGCTCGTCGGCTTCCGCTTCCACGCCGGCGCCGGCTCGATCATCGCCGGCATGGCGCTGATCATGGTCTTCGGCTACGCCTTCTCCTGGATGTACGCCACGATCGGCCTCGCCACCAGGGACCCGGAAACCGCGCAGGTCGCCGGCATCCTCCCGTTCTTCATCCTGATGTTCGCCAGCAACGCGATCGTTCCCGTCGCCACGATGCCAAGCTGGCTCCAGGGCTTCGCGAAAAACCAGCCGCTCAGCGTCACGATCGCCGCCGTACGAGCGCTGTTCGAAGGCGGCCCGGCAGCGCACTATGTCTGGCAGTCACTTGCCTGGTCGGCCGGGATCTTCATCGTCTTCTTCACTATCGCCCTGCACCTCTACCGCAACACCACCTCATGACGGCCCACACCTCATCGCCGCCGGGGCACGCCCGTGAACGAGCGGGTTCAGTTGCCGGCGATCGCGTGATTCATGATCGAGCCGCACCTGGCCACGGCGGCCTTGAACGCGGGCGAGTCGACATCAATACCGGCGTTGAGGGCCCGGCCGGTCGGGCTCATGTGAATCATTCGTACGGTGCCGAGCGCAGGGGGATCCGGGTAGTCAGGCACGCCGTTGCCGCGCATACAGGCGGCGGTCTTCACAAGTGCCTGCTGAATGCTGCCGGGCGTGACCCCGCCTCCGATGAAATGGCCGATGAACTCGCGCATGTAGTTGGCACACGCGCTCATCGCGCTGTTGAGCTTCGGTGAGCTGACAGGCTGCGGCACGCCGTTGATGAGGATCGCGGCCGTGCCGTCGTTCTCATGCAGGATCGGCAGGCCCTGTCCGGCGGTGACGTCCGGGAAGTTCGTGAGGCCGTGCCGGCGCATGCATTGCGAGAAGCGGACCTCATTCGAGGCGGTGGCATGAGGAGGTCGGCTCGTGTGCTGCGAGCTGCCACCACACCCCGCGAGCAGCGCCGCTCCGATGCCGGCCAGGATCAGTAGGCAAGAGCTCCTGGGACCGATCGGCAGCTTCTGGCTCACCGGCCCGGTTCTAGCGGCTCAACGGTTACAGGTCGGGAACAGCGAGTACATTGTGTGCATGGCCCTGGCGGATGAGAAATACGTGCTGCTGACGACGTTCAAGCGCGACGGAACGCCGGTTGCGACCCCGGTCTGGTGGGTGGAACTCGGTGCCGGCAGCTTCGGATTCTGGACCAGCTCGGCCTCGGGTAAGGCAAAGCGCCTTGCCCACACCGAACGCGTGAGCATCCAGCCGTGCAACCTGCGAGGGGCCGTCAAGCCCGGCAGCGAGCCCGTCGATGCCGTCGCGCGTGTGGTCAGCGGGGACGAGCTCAAGGCTATTCGTAAAAAGGTGGTCGCCAAATACGGGTTGTGGACCAAGGTGACCAAGGTCCTTGCGAAGATCGGTGGCTGGGTGCAGCGGAAGTCGTTTCCCTACGCCGACCGCGGCGTGATCGTCACGCTCTGAGCGTCACACATACAATCGCGGCTGCCGCACTGCGGCTGCCGTCCATGCGGGCGTGGCGAAATTGGTAGACGCGCCGGCTTTAGGTGCCGGTGGCTTCGGCCTTGGGGGTTCGAGTCCCTCCGCCCGCACTCGTCGCCCGTTGTCGCGGCATGTGTCACGCTCAGGCACACATCTGAACTGAAACAATGGCTCCGACGATGTCGGAGGCGATCGAGGCGCTGGCGGCGGAATTCAAGCGGGCCAGCGTGGCGGACTGGTCGGCGCAGCTGCGCGCCAAACGGGGCGATGCGCCGCTTTCGACCGCGATCGAGGGTGGTCTGTCCGTCAACTGGCTGTACACCGCAGAGGATGCGCTCGCGCCGGATCCGGGCGGCCTGCCCGGCATCGGCCCCTACGTCCGCGGTGCACGGGTGGGGACACCGTGGGCGATCCGGCAGGAGTGCGGTGCGCCGACGCGCCGCGAGGCGAATTCGCAGATACTCGAGGATCTGGAGGGCGGGGCGACGGAAGTGCTGCTGCGGCTCGCGTCCGACAGGGTGTCGGGAACACCGGTCTGTGACATCGCGCAGCTCGACGAGGTGCTCGAGGGAGTGCACCTGGATCTGGCGCCGCTCGCCCTTTCGGCAGGCAGCGCGACGGCTGAGGTGGCGAGGATGGTGTGCGATCTCTGGCGGGCACGCGGAGTGGATCGGGCCACCGTGCGCGGATCGCTGGGAATCGACCCGGTCGCGATGCTGGTCCGCGCCGGAGCGATCGCAGAGGCCGCGTTCGCGCCGCCGGTCGCAGCCGCGCTCAGCCAGCTGGCCGAGGTCCAGACGGCGTTCCCCCAGGTCCAGGCGCTGGCGGTCGACACGGCGGCCTACGTCGACGCCGGTGCAGGCGCCACGCTCGAACTTGCGGTCGCAGTCGCCACCGCGATCGCATACCTACGAGCCGGCGACGCCGCGTCGATCGCACCCGAGGAAGTGGCGCGCGGTCTTGAGTTCCGGGTCGCCGCGGGCCCTGACCAGTTCCTGGAGATCGCCAAGCTCCGGGCGCTGCGCCGCCTCTGGGCGAGCGTGCTCGAGAGCTGTGGCGTGGGGCCGGAGGACCGGCGTTCGCCGATCTACGCTCAGACCAGCCGGCGAATGGTCTCGTCGCTGGACCCGTGGGTGAACATGCTGCGCGCCACCACGGCGGCGTTCGCAGCCGCCGTCGCAGGCGCCGACGGGATCACCGTGTTGCCGTTCGACGAGCCGCTTGGCGCCGGCCTCACCGATCCCGGACCGCTCGGCCGGCGAACTGCGCGCAACACTCATCTCGTACTGCTCGAGGAGGCATCGCTGCATCGCGTGGCCGACCCCGCCGGCGGCAGCTGGTACGTGGAATCGCTGACCGATCAGCTCGCACAGGCCGCGTGGTCGGAGGTGCAGGCGATCGAGCGCTCCGGTGGTGTGGTCAAGGCGCTCGTGGGCGGCCGGATCACCGACGCGGTCGCAGCCGCTGCGAGCGCGCGCCGTGACGGCCTGTCGCACCGGCGGCGCGAGATGACAGGCGTGAACACGTTCCCGTCGCTCGAGGCAGACGGGCTCGAGCGGGTGTCGGCGGATGCCACGCGCGACTGGGCCGGGAGCCGCGACGGTGCCGAGTTCGAGGCGCTGCGCGCGCGCGCCGAGAAGCTCGGGCAGCCGAGGCTGATGCTGGTGGACGTCGGGCCGCTGTCGGCGCATGTGAGTGTCAATCTGTGGGCCAGGAGCTTCTTCGAGTCCGGCGGGGTGGTCACGGTCTCCCAGCCCGCGGATCGGATCGAGCTCGGCGAGCTGACCGTAGCCGCGGTCTGCGCCGGACGCGATGATGACCCGGCACCCGCAATCGAGGCGCTGCGACAGGGCGGCGCGACCCGGATCTATCTGGTGGGGGCCGGCTCTCAGGAGGCGCTCGCGGCCGGTGCCGATGTTGGCGTGCGTGAGGGCGTCGACATGGTCGCTGTCCTGGCAGAGCTGCTCGACCTGTACGAGGGCCGGAACCGGTGAGCGGCCGCATCCCGGACTTCTCGGACCGGCCGCTCGCGGGCGTCCAGCCTGCGGCGGCCCCGGCGCCGCCGCGAAAGCAGGGCGGCGGCAACGGCATCTGGGAGACACCCGAGGGAATCCTCGTCCGCCCGGTGTACACCTCGGCAGACCGCGACGGGCTCGACTTCATCGACGGGATCCCGGGAGTCGCGCCGTATCTGCGCGGGCCCTACCCGACGATGTATGTGGAGAAGCCCTGGACGATCCGCCAGTACGCCGGCTTCTCGACCGCCGAGGAGTCAAACGCGTTCTACCGTCGCAACCTCGCGGCCGGGCAGAAGGGGCTATCGGTGGCGTTCGACCTCGCGACGCACCGCGGTTACGACTCCGACAACCCACGTGTGGCGGGCGATGTCGGAATGGCCGGGGTGGCGATCGACTCGATCCTCGACATGCGCCAGCTGTTCGACGGGATTCCGCTCGATCAGATGACGGTGTCGATGACGATGAACGGGGCGGTGCTGCCAATTCTGGCGCTGTTCATCGTCGCCGGCGAGGAGCAGGGTGTCGAACACGGGCGGCTGGGCGGGACCATCCAGAACGACATCCTCAAGGAATTCATGGTTCGCAACACCTACATCTACCCGCCGGAGCCGTCGATGCGGATCATCTCCGACATCTTCGCCTACACCTCGCGGGAGATGCCGAAGTTCAACTCGATCTCGATCTCCGGCTATCACATGCAGGAGGCCGGAGCGAGCGCCGACCTCGAACTCGGTTACACGCTCGCCGATGGAATCGAGTACGTGCGCGCCGGAATCGCCGCGGGGCTGGATGTGGACAGCTTCGCCCCCAGGCTCTCGTTCTTCTGGGCGATCGGCATGAACTTCTTCATGGAGGTTGCCAAGATGCGCGCGGGGCGGCTCCTGTGGGCGAAGCTGATGCGACAGTTCAACCCAGGTGATGACAGGTCACTGTCACTTCGAACTCACTGTCAGACCAGCGGCTGGTCACTCGCAGCGCAGGATGTGTATAACAACGTCACCCGTACCTGCGTCGAGGCGATGGCGGCAACGCAGGGTCACACGCAGTCACTGCATACCAACGCGCTCGATGAGGCGCTTGGCCTGCCAACCGATTTCAGCGCCCGCATCGCTCGCAACACTCAGCTGTTCCTGCAGCAGGAGTCGGGGACGACACGCGTGATCGACCCGTGGGGCGGCTCCTACTACGTGGAGTGGCTCACCGACCAAGTGGCGCGCCGGGCGCTCGCCCACATCGGAGAGGTCGAGGCGCTCGGTGGAATGACTCGCGCGATCGGACAGGGGATCCCGAAGCTGCGGATCGAGGAGGCGGCAGCCCGCACACAGGCACGGATCGACTCCGGTCGCCAGGTCGTGGTCGGCGTCAACCGCTACCAGCCCGAACACGACGCCCCCGTGAATGTGCTGAAGATCGACAACTCGGCGGTGCGCGCGGCGCAGGTGGCCAAGCTCGAACGTCTGCGGGTCGAGCGTGACGGAGCGGTTTGTGAGGCGGCGCTCGAGCGGTTGACCCGGGCGGCCGCCGACGCGACCGGAAACCTCCTCGAATTGGCCGTCGAGGCCGCTCGGGCGCACGCTACTGTGGGCGAGATCTCCGGCGCGCTGGAGCAGGTCTACGGGCGCCATGCGGCAGAGATCCGCTCGATCGGCGGCGTTTATCAGAGCGAGATTGGAGAGCGATCGGTGCCATTCACACGTACTCGCGGGCTCGTCGAGCGGTTCGAGGCGGTCGAGGGCCGTCGCCCGCGAATCCTGGTGGCGAAGATGGGCCAGGACGGGCACGATCGTGGTCAGAAGGTGATCGCGTCGGCGTTCGCCGACCTCGGATTCGACGTCGATATCGGGCCGCTGTTCCAAACGCCCGAGGAGGTGGCTCGGCAGGCGATCGAGGCCGACGTGCATGTGGTTGGCGTGAGTTCGCTGGCGGCGGGTCACCTGACGTTGGTGCCGCTGCTGCGCGCTGCGCTGGACGGTGCCGGCGGCAGCGGGATCGCGGTGGTCGTCGGCGGCGTCATCCCGCCCGCCGACTACGATGAGCTGCGCTCAGGCGGCGCTGATGCGATCTATCCGCCGGGCACGGTGATCGGTGAGGCGGCGAGCGAGCTGCTCGAGCTGCTGCTGGAACGGCTCGGCCATTCGCCCCAGCGCTCGACGGCGTGAATGCTTCGCGCCCCAGTCTCGAGTCGCTGATCGCCGGGGTGACAGGCGGCGACCGCGGCGCGCTGTCGCGTGCGATCACGTTGGTGGAGAGTCGGCTGGCAGACGATCAGGAGCTGGCCCAGCGGTTGCTGGGCGCGGTCGCGGAGCGCACCGGCGGTGCCGTGAGGGTTGGGCTGACCGGGGTGCCGGGCGCCGGCAAGAGCACCCTGATCGAGACCCTCGGGCTGTGGTTGCTCGATCAGGGGCACCGTGTGGCTGTGCTGGTAATCGATCCGTCCAGCACCCGGACCGGGGGCTCGATCCTCGGTGACAAGACCAGGATGCCGCGCCTGTCGCTGGACGAGCGTGCCTACATCCGGCCGTCGCCTGCGGGCGGCGTGCTCGGCGGCGTCGCGTGGCGCACGCGCGAGGCGGTGCTTCTGTGTGAGGCGGCCGGCTTCGACGTCGTGATCGTGGAGTCGGTGGGCGTGGGGCAGTCGGAGTCCGAGCTTGCGGAGGTCGTGGACAGCCTGTGTCTGCTGCTGGTGCCGGGCGCGGGCGATGAGCTGCAGGGAATCAAGCGGGGAGTGGTCGAGCTGGCCGACCTGATCGCCGTCAACAAGGCCGATGGTGACCAGGTCGCCGCTGCCAGGCGCGCGGCCGCCGACTACCGGCATGCACTGCGGATGCTGCCACCCGCGACGCCCGGATGGCAGACGCCCGTGTTGACGGTGAGCGCTCGCGACGGCACGGGGGTTGCGGACCTCTGGGAGGCGATCGTCGCCCACCGCAGCCTGCTTGGCGACGAGGACCGCCTGGCGGAGCGTCGCGCCCAGCAGCAGCGGCGCTGGCTGCAGGGACTCCTCGATGAGACGATTCTGCGGCAGATCCGGTCGCGTCCGGGTTTCGACGCGCAGGTGCAGGCGGCCGAGCGCGCCGTGAGCGAGGGTCGCCTCACCGTGCCGCAGGCGGTCGATCAGATCCTCGCGGCCGACCGGGAGCACTGCGCCTGAGCGCTCAGCGGATGGGTGGCGGATCGGATTCCGCGCTGGCCGGCAGCGCAGGGTCCCATGCGCACGCCACGCATGCGTGACGGAACGCGGACCGGGCAAACTCGATCGCCACCCCGTGAGGATCACCCTGAGTTCGGACGTCGTCCCAGTTGAGAACGAACTCACCGAGCTGATCGTCCCAGTGGGCCGCGGGGGGCGCGAGTGTCGCGTTGGTGAAGCCCGGCTGTCCCGGGTGAGCGTAGGCGTAGAACGCGGCCCTCGAGTGGCGAGGATCTCCCGGCCACCATCCGATCGCGACCTCCTGAGCGTCCATCGCGTTGCGCATGATGAAGTCGGCCGACGGGGGATCTGCGGGGGCCCCGGAGAACATGTTGACCGCCAGGTCAAACGATCCCCACCAGGCGTTCACGGGTGTGGAGCGCCCGCGGTAGGGCGCCCGGAACTCGGCCAGCACGAGGGCCGCGCGGGTGGCGGCGGTGAAGTACCGAGCGACGGCGGCCGTATCGTAGGTTGCGTGCTCCTGATCCTCGTCGAGCGCCGCTGTCCACCAGACCTCCTGGGGGGCCGGGTCGATCTGGACCGGTCCGGCCAGGCGCGTGACCGCATCCATCACCTCGGTCGTCACGGTCCCGACCGCGCGGTGCGGAGTGAGGGCAATGCGTCTGCCCGCCCCGGCGCTGTGCTCGATGAACACATCGTGGGCATGCAGATCGAGTCCGATTACGATCGCGCCGGACGCGTCAGGTGCGGCCAGCTGCGAGGTCTCGCAGCCGCGTGCCGTCATGCGCAGCGCCGCGTGCTGAAGCTGAGGTTCCGGCGGGGCCAGGGCCGCAGCCAGCTTGCCGAGCACCTGAAGGTGAGCATGCAGGGTGTCGCACGTGGCGCTCCAGTCGCCGTAGTTGACGGAGGGCCAGTCCGCCTCGCCGCCGGACGTCGACGGTCGTGGTTGGTTGCCGGGGGCTGTGTCGCTCATTCGTGATCACCCACTGCTGATTGCACCGACTGCGGATCGGCTGGATTCTGCCACCAGCGGCGAGCGCAGATGTGATCGACCGGCGTCCGGCGGCAACCACCGGCGCACGGTCGTCGGCCGAGTCGTGTGAAACTACGCACTCGAGAGCGCCGCAGAGAGGGTGCTGTCGAATGGATACGCAACTAGGAGGGGCCTGTGATGGCGGACTTTTCGGTGGTCAATCCCGCGACGGGGGAAACCGTCAGGGAATACCCTCGGATCAGCGATGCTGATCTCGGCAAGGCGATCGCGGGCGCGTACCGCTGTCAGCAGGAGTGGATCCCGAGCACGACCACGGCCGAGCGCGCCGCTCTGATTCGCCGCGTCGGCGAACTGCACAGTGAGCGACGCGAGGAGCTCGGGCAGATCATTGTGCGCGAGATGGGCAAGCCGATCGAGCAGGCGTTGGGCGAGGTGGATTTCTGCCAGGCCATCTATGACTACTACGCCGACAATGCCGAGGCGTTGCTAGCCGATGAGCCGATCACGCTGCTGGACGGGGAGGGCTCGGCGATCATCCGCCGCAGCCCCTACGGAGTGCTGCTCGGAATCATGCCGTGGAACTTCCCGTACTACCAGGTGGCACGCTTTTCCGGGCCAAACCTGATCATCGGCAACACGATTCTGCTCAAGCACGCGCCGCAGTGTCCCGAGTCGGCGCTTGCGATCGCGCAGATGTACGACGACGCAGGCTTCCCCGAGGGCGCCTACACCAACATCTTCGCCGTGCCCGAGCAGATCGAGTCCGTGATCGCGGATCCGCGTGTTCGGGGCGTCTCGCTCACCGGCTCGGAACGTGCCGGCGCCGCGGTGGCCCAACTGGCCGGCAAGCATCTGAAGAAGGTGGTGCTCGAACTCGGCGGATCGGATCCCTTCATCCTGCTGTCGACCGACGATCTGGACGCCACGGTAGAGGCAGCGGTCGCGGCCCGCCTGGACAACACGGGCCAGTCATGCAACGCGGCGAAGCGGTTCATCGTGATCGACGATCTCTACGAGCCGTTCCTGGAGAAGTTCACCGCTGCCATGACCGCGGTCAGGCCGGGCGATCCGACCTCGGCCGACAGCACGATCGGGCCGCTCTCATCGAGCACCGCGGCGGAACGACTGGATCAGCAGGTCAGGAGCGCGATCGCACAGGGCGCCAAGGTGGCGGGCGGAGGCGGCGAGCGCGACGGCAACTTCTACCCGCCCACGGTGCTCACAGACATCGCGGCTGACAACGAGGCCTACAGGGAGGAGCTGTTCGGCCCTGTCGCGCAGGTGTACCGCGTCAGTTCGGAGGACGAGGCGGTCAAGATCGCCAACGACACCCGGTTCGGGCTTGGCTCTTACCTGTTCACGACCGACCCGCAGCAGGCCGCGCGGGTCGCCGACAAGATCGAGGCCGGGATGGTGTACGTCAACATAGTCGGAGCGGACGGCGCAGAGCTGCCATTCGGAGGCGTCAAGGCCTCCGGGTTCGGGCGCGAACTCGGCCGCTACGGGGCGGACGAGTTCGTCAACAAGAAGCTGATTCGCGTCGGCTGATTCGTCCTCAGTGCAAGAGCGAGGCCAGATCAGTCGTCTGGCTCGCGTCTGGGACCTCGGGAGCCGGCTGCGGTCCGTAGCTGAGGAAGTTCTGAGTTACGTGCGCGGTGGCCGGTCGCCCGTCGACCGTGGACTTCTCAGTGATCTTCAGCCTGCGGACCCGATGTGAGCTGTCGATCCAGACATCGACCGGGATCCCTGGGGTGGCGGCCTTCCTCTGCGGGGCCCCGGCAGCCTGGGTGACCATCGTCTGCTGGGCCTCCGGCAGCGCGGAGGCGAGCTTGGAATAGTCGAGCTCGGCTCGGTAATGGGTTGTGGTCACACCGTTCACTGTCGCGTGACCGAGGTCCTTGACGCTCCGCTGATCAACCTTGCGCAGAAAGTTTAGGTACGCGCCGGGATCGCTGAGCGACGACATGCTCTGGATGAACGAGCCGATGCCGGCTATGCCGGTGAGGTTCGCCATGTCCGCAAAGCTCAGCGACAGCCACGGTTTGCCACCGGGAATCCGGATACTGAGGCTGGACGGAAGTCGGATGTACATCAGGCCGCTCGTCATCACCAGCTGGGCTTTGAAACTGTTGGAGCCGCGTGCGCTTTCCGTGTGCGTGCTCTGCGTGATCGAACCCCGCCGCTGGCCGGGCGAAAACGCGCTGTGGGCGGCCATGTCAACCGTTGCGCCGCCGAACGTCTCGTGCATCGTCATCGCGAGTCTGTATCCGGAGGTCGACGAGGAGACGTACGCCGCACGAGCAAGCGAGGCGGACGCGGTGTCATGCACAGCCTTGGTTCCTGGTGAGTTGACCGTTGCTCCGCCGCAGCCTGCGATCAGCGCCGCGCTCCCGACCAGCGAGGCCGCGGTTGCCAGTGCGCGGAGCTTCACGCTGTCGTCCTCACGGGTTGCACGTCCGGAGTATCGGCACTACGCCGGCGGCGCTTGACGTGGCCTAACACCGGCCTGGCAGAAATGATCTCTCACCAGCTGTCGCTCAGGCCCGAGTATTTGAGCGAACCAGGTGTGTCGAGCAGTTCGCCGGTCTCAAGCAACGTCTTGAGCCCAGAGAGAATCATCGGCCAACCGCCATAGAGCTCTGCATTTGCGCGGGCCGGAAGCTGGTCGTGGGTGACTGTCAGACGGCACGAGGTGCCAACCGGCTCAATCTCCCACATGACCCGTGTGGTGCCCTGCGCCCGGACCTGGTCGCTCCACAGCGCGTCGAAGCTCTGGACCAGCAGGTGAGGGGGCTCGACAGTGAGGTTCTCTCCAGCGCCGAGGTCGATGATCCCTGGTACGGCCAGCGAGTAGGTATCGCCTGGCTCCCAGGTGGACAGGGCCTGCGCGCCAAAGCTGTACTTGGCGCGCTCCGTCGGGTCGGTTATGGCGGCCCACAGCCGCTCGGGTGTGGTCTTGATGAAGATCTCGAACACGGCGGTGCCGTCGGCCACCGGCGCGGTGCCGTCGGCCCAGGAGACCTGTTTGTGAGTCTGCATGACTGGATCCTCCAGGTGGGTCTTGATAGCGCTGAGGGTCGCCGCCCACGGCGCGGCGTATTTGCTCACCCAACGATCGTGGGCGAGTCTGATCGGGACGGTGTTCAGGTAGTGCAGCTTCTCGCGGCCACGACGGCGCGTGGTCACGAGCCCGGCCGCCTCCAACACTCCGAGGTGCTTCATGACGCCGAACCTCGACATCTCGACGCGTGATCCGAGTTCGGTCAGTGTTTGTCCATCGCGTGCGAAGAGTTCATCGAGAAGCCCTCGCCGGGTCGGGTCGGCCAACGCCTTGAAGACTTCGTCGACGCTCCGTTCGTTCATGGTTAGAGTATATGTGACCAAAAGGTCACATATCAACCTCGGTTTCTCCCTGATCCCGGTGACGGCATACTCTCGCCCATGGACAAGCTCGTTGAGCGCACTGACTTCGTCTCCGTGCCGGTCCAGAATATGGACCGCGCGAAGGCCTTCTATCGGGACACCCTGGGGATGCGCAGCCCCAACTGGGAAGACGGCTTCCCCGAGGTGGAGACCGACAACATATCCCTGTATCTCGTCAACCCGGCCGCCATGGGAATCGAATTCGCGCCGCATTGTGCCCACATTGCGCTTCGCGTCGCTGATGTTGCCGCCGCGAAGCGCGAGCTCGAGGCACGCGGTGTGGAGTTCCTCGGTGAGCACGACACGGGCGTCTGCAAGATGGCGTTCTTCCGTGACAGCGAGGGCAACTCGCTGATGCTGCACCGACGCTACGCACCCTGAGCCCCCACCAGTCGATGCTGATCTATTCGATGAGTGTTTCAGTCGACGGGTTCATCGCTGACCGAGACGGCAGCTTCGGGTGGACGGTCCCCAGTGAGGAGCAGTTTCGGTTCCACACCGAGCAGACGCGCGAGCTCGGGCTCTATCTGTGTGGCCGCGGGCTCTACGAGACGATGCTGGGGTGGGAGACGGATCCCTCGCTGCGGGCCACCGAACTCGAAGCTGCGTTTGCCGATCTCTGGTGTGCGCTCCCGAAGGTTGTCTTCAGTCGCACGCTCGATGCGGTTCAGGGCAATGCCAGACTGGCCAAAGCGTCGCTGGCTGCGGAGGTCGCTGCAGCGCTCGATGAGACCGAGAAGGACCTCGCCATAGGGGGCGCGGGATTGGCCGCGGGAGCGGTGGGGCTCGGTCTCGTGGATGAGCTGCGCATGTTCCGCAACCCGGTCGTGGTCGGTGGCGGCACGCCATTTCTGCCTGCGGTCAGCAAAGCCGTTGAGGTGGACCTGATCGAGTCCGGGACGTTCGCCTCGCGCGTGATCTACGAGCGTTACCGGTTCATCACGACGCGGGCTGACCCCAACTCTGAGTGATGGGCGCCTCAAGAACGGTCGCTGTGGCCTTCGTTGCCGCTTTGGCGACTACCACCCTGAGTGTGCAGCCCGCTCTGGGGCGTCGGACCGTCATCGGCCATTCGGTCCGGGGACGACCGATCGTAGCCTGGGTCTACGGACCTTCGAGCGCCCCACGGAAGGTGCTCATGATCGGCGTCATTCACGGAAATGAGCAAGCCGGGCTGGCGATCGCCGGCGCGGAGCGTAAGCGTCGTCCACCGAGCGGCGTCCAGGTATGGATAGTTCCGGAACTCAATCCCGACGGCGTGGCCGTGGACACCCGACAGAACGCGCACGGAGTCGACCTGAACCGAAACTTCCCGTATCGGTGGCAGTACTCGAGCGACCCGACCTTCTATTCCGGACCGCGGCCGGCATCCGAGCCGGAGACGCGGGCGATGATGCGCCTCGTCCTGCGAATCCGTCCGGCCATCACGGTCACCTATCACCAACACATGGACCTGGTCGACGAGTCCGGTGGGGATCGTGGCGTCGCGCGCCGGTATGCGCAGGTCGCCGGCATGCGCGCAACCTGCCTGACGTTCCTGCCGGGCGAGGAGACCGCGTGGTCCAATCACACGCTGCCCGGCACCACCTCGTTCGTTGTCGAGCTGCCGGCTGGCCGGCTCGGGCCGGCCGCGCTCAAGCGTCAGCTTCGGGCGGTGCGCGCAGTCGAACTCGGGCAGCGAGCCGGCTCGCCGGTGCGTTGCGACTCCTCGACAGTCGCGCTTTGAGCCTCCTGAAGCCTTGACTCACGGGATGCGGCGGTCCGGATGGCTGAGTTCCTGAACCAGCAGCGGTGTCTCGATCCGTCAGATCCGGAAGGTGTCGCCCGTTCTGTGGTGAAGCAGACTTCTGTCCAGGAAGCGCTTACCGTAAAGTGGAGCGAGAGGATGGGGCGAGTGTGCAGCTTCGTTTGAGCCATCGGGGGCGAGGGTATACCGCGTTCGCAGCTATCGTGGCTACGGCGGTGCTGAGCCTTCCGTCGGCGGCCCGGGCGTTCATGTTTGCCGCTGACACCGTCAGACCCGCCCCGTCGAGCACCGCGTCGACGTCGCCTGTTCAGCTGACGGTCGGCGGCCTCTATGCCGGACCGCCGATCCGTGCCGGCTTCATCGGGATCACCACGGAGTACCGGGACATCTTCAAGGAGGTCGGGACCAGCCCGAGCCAGCCTGACATCCCGTTCGAACAACTCCTGAGGAACCTCGCTCCCGACGGGGGTCTCGCCCTGCGGATCGGCGGTGACACCACCGATTGGACATGGTGGCCGGTCCCTGGCATGGCCCGTCCGCCCTGGGCACGCTTCACGCTCACGCCGACCTGGATGGCGGTTGCTCAGAAGCTGTCGGAGGACCTGCACGCGCACCTGATCATCGGCATCAACATGGAGGCGGACAACCCGGTGGTCGCGGCCGCGGAGGTCCAGGCGATCCAGGCAGGTATCGGTCCGTCCGTGCCCACCACGTTTGAGCTCGGCAACGAGCCCGAGCTCTACTCCAAGTGGCCCTTCTACATCATCAAGGCCCCGGCCCGGGAGACCGTGTACGGGCGTCCCAAGGGCTATTCGTTCGCGAAGATAACCAGTGAGTGGGACAAGCTGGCAGCGCACCTCGGCACGATCAGGCTAGCCGGGCCCGGCTACTCCTCGTTTCGGGCGCTGCCCCATGTCGAGCAGTTCCTGCATGCCAGCCGAGCTCTGTCCCTGCTCACCCTGCATACCTACGCGCTCACGCCCCGGAATTGTCAGAAGGGAGGTCGGCTGCAAGAGAGCCAGTTGTTTGATACCGGCTCGTTGCAGGGGCTTGCGGGCGCGGTCGGCGCGTGGGCCCAACTCAGCCGCCAGCACGGGGTCCCGCTTCGCATCGACGAGATCAATGCCGTGACCTGCGGCGGGCTCGCGAACTTCAGTGACACGCTGGGTCCCGCTCTGTGGGCATTGAACATCCTGCCGCTATACGCGCAGACCGGCGTGACCGGGGTGAACTTCGAAACCAGACCCAACACCGCCCAGAATCTGATCCAGACCGCGGCAACGAGCTCGGGCTGGCAGGTGAGCGTGCAACCTGAGTACTACGGCATGCTGGCGTTCGCTCGGCTCACGCCGCCCGGTTCGCGAATCCTCAGCGTCACGCCGATGCCGAGTGGTCTGCTCGCCTGGGCGGTACGGACTCCCGAGCACACCGTCAACATCGTGGTGACCAACATCACGAGCCGCGCTCAGCGGGTCGCCATTCAAGCCGCCGGCGTCGAGGGGCCGGCGACCGCGGACGTGATGGCGAGTTCCGCCAGAAGGCTGGCCGCCACCTCCGGTGTGAAGCTCGGCGGCCAGACGATCTCCCCGCAGACGGGCCAGTTGACCGGCAAGCCGGTCAGATCCCAGGTCAGGCCGCATAAGGACGTTTACGAAATCAGCGTCGCACCGGCAAGCGCCGAGATCCTGAGCGTTCACGGCTAGACCTCCTCCCGGGTGGGAGGTTGCTCAGTGGCGCGAGTCGCGACGACGGCCGTCGCCGCGCACGACAGCATTCGTCGCGCTCCGCCGATGGGAATCAGCTTTCGGTCGGCGCGGGGGCGCCGTACTCCTCGTCGCTGACGTGACGGCCCCAGGCCACGGCGCTGCCGGAGTCGTCGATCTGTTGCATCGCGACGTGTGCCATGAAGCGATTGGGTGCTGCTCCGTGCCAGTGGTTCTCATCCGGCTCGAAGAAGATCCGGTCTCCTGGACGGATCACTTCGATCGGCCCGCCCGCGCGTTGGCACAGACCGATGCCCTCGGTCACGAAGATCGTCTGGCCATGCGGGTGGGTATGCCACGCGGTCCGGGCGCCTGGCGTGAAGTGAACGCCGGCTGCCGCGAAGGCTGATGTTGCGGTCGGGGCAGCGACGGCATCGATGTAGACGTCGCCCGTGAACCAGTCGGCCGGTCCCTTCATCGTGTCAATGCTGCTGCGGGTGATCTGCACGGCGGCTCCTATTCGTTGGCTGTGGTGAACGATTGACTCGTTGCGTAGTCCAGCTGAACGGCGCAGGCTCGGGGGGCTCCCGCGTGTTGATCGTGCGGTAGAACCTAATGGATGGTCGAGCCGCTACTCCCAGATGGCGTGTCGGTGGGGCACTTCAGCGACCCGGTCGGACGCACGGGCTGCACTGTGCTGCTCTGTCCGGCTGGGGGTGTGGCCGGGGTGGATGTGCGCGGTGGCGCTCCAGGCACCTTCGCGACGGACGGGTTGCGGCCGGGCACTGTGATCGAGTTGGCGCATGGGATTCTGCTGACCGGGGGCAGTCTGTTCGGGCTCGCGGCCGCGACGGGGGTCATTCGGTATCTGGAAGATCGCGGCCACGGTGCTGTGTTCGGAACGGTCCCGATTCCGGGAGTGGTTGGTGCTGTGCTGTTTGACCTGCTCGAGGGTGATCACAAGGCTAGGCCGACTGCTGAGGATGGTTACGCGGCGTGTCTTGCCGCCACCGCCGACCCGGCGATCGGCTCTGTTGGTGCGGGCACGGGCGCGACGGTCGCCAAGGCAGGCGGTGCCTCCCATCGGGCCCGCGGTGGCCTCGGGGTCGAGAGCGCCCGCGTCGGTGAGGCGCTGGTCAGCGCGGTCATGGTCGCCAACAGCGTCGGCGGGATCTGGGACGACGAGCGCCACGAATGGATCGCGCCACTGGCCGGATGGGACGCAAGCACAGGGCTGCTGCCTGGCGAGAACACGACGATCGGCGTGGTGGCCACCGACGCGAAGCTCACCAAGGAGCAGGCAAACCGCATCGCGACTGTCGCACACGACGGTATCGCCCGAGCGGTGCGGCCCGCGCACACGATGTATGACGGCGACACGATCTTCTGCATCGCGACCGGCAGCGCCCTCGCTCCCTACGACGCGATCGAAGTCATCGCCACTGACCTGGTGGCACGGGCGATCGCCAGTGGCGTGCGTCACGCCCGCTCGTAACGATCTGCTGTTGATCCTGATCCGGCAGAGCCACGGCTTGCCTTACCGGCGCGCCGCGCGCGCCTGACCTGGAATTCCCCGGGACGATTCTCACTCGCGGCTGAGCGGATTGGAGATACTCGCTCCAACCTGAGCGAATCCATAGGAGGCTCCATGAAGTATTTCGTCAGCGCAACACCAGGTCCGATGCCGCCTGCGCCTGAGCAGTTCGACGCGACGATGACTTGGCTCGAGGAGAAGCTCAACGACGGAACGTTCGACTGCGTCTTCGGTTTCATGGAGGGCGGAGGGTTCAGCGTCGTCAACGCTGATTCGCATCGCGACGTGCTCGACCTGATGCTGGAGTATCCGCTGTTCGGGCTGGTCACCTGGGACGTTCGGCCCCTGATGGAGTTCAAGGAGGGGATCGACCAGCTGCGAGCCAAGCTGGTCGAGGCTCAGGCAGCGATGGCCGCTCATTGAGGTGGGCGGGACGTAGATCTCAGCGTCACCGGCGAGAGTGTGAGCGTGTAAGCAGACGGCTCGTTGGACCGTACCGTATAGATTGCGACGTGTGTCCAAGATCAAGCTCCACCGCTGCTCGTACACGTTCCTGCACGTCGACATGGACATGTGCTGGCGGCTGCAGAGGCCCTCGATGAGAAGGGTGTCGCATACGAGATCGTCAAGCACGGCTACGGCAAGAGCGAGAAGTCGCGAGCCGGCGTGGTGGAGCTGAGCGGCCAGAAGTATCTGCCCGTCCTCGAGCTGGCCGACGGCAGCGTCTACCGCGAGGAGACTGACGCGATGGTCGCGAGGGTCAAAGCCGGCGAGCTGTCCGCGTAGAGACCATTTCAGAGACCGAGGCCCGTGATCGCATCTGTCGCGAAGCGGCAGTCTGGCTAGAGCCCTGTCTGAGGGTCAAGGATTGATCGAAGGCCGCTCGTTTCGTTCTTGCTGCTGTTCCCGTTGCGGGTGGGTGCTCTGCGATGCTGGTGGTGATGCGTGTGCGTGTTGGTGTTGCGATCACGGTGTTGCTTGCGGGGTGGGCGATTGTGGTTGTCCCGTCGCTGGCGGGGGCGTCGGCGCGAGCGCCTATGCCGACGTTCGTGATGGTCAGTTCCAGCGAGAGTATGTCGGTGTACTCGTCGGCAACTGGCGTGCATGTGCGGACGCTGGGCACTTTTTCCTCTGATGCGTTCACCAACAACGGTTTGGCTTATGCGCCTAACGGCAGCGCGGTCTACTTCACCTTGATCCCTCGGCACCACACGGGCCGCTTCTTCCTGCGGCTGATGCGTCTTGACGTCGCGAGCGGCCGTCGAACGGCTGTTGCCGATGGGGCGCAGCCAGCCGTCAGCAGCGACGGGAAGCAGCTCGCGTACGGTGCATTTCCGCAAGGGCTTGCGGTCCGGGATCTCAGGACCGGCCGGACACGAACGGTCGCGCTGAACATGCTTGGCAGGTCCGCCGACCTGGCGAACGCCTCGATTCACTGGCTCGGCGACGGCTCGACGGTCGCGATCGTGCCTGCAGGGACGCCCTGGGATCTGATCGGGAAGCCGCCGAAGCTGCGCTGGTGCGGGACCGCGGAACGCCAGCCCGTGGTTGTGTTCGTTCACGTCCCCGCACCCCCGGCACCGCTCACCGCGACATGCGTTCATCTCAGCGGTGCGAAGGTCGAGGGTGGCGACGCGCTCGGTGTTGATCCAGGCTCCCCGGACGCGTTGCTTGCTGCTGGCAGCGCGCGTGGGGGAGGAACCATCGTTGAGAAGATCACCGCGACCGGGAAACTCACGCCACTGCTTACGATCCCCGACTCACTGGCGTTGGCGTTCGATCCCTCCGGCAGCCACCTTCTGTACCTCGCGGGTCACAAGAAACCGACACTCACTGAAGCGACCATCACCGGCGGGCAACTCATCCCCGGTTCATGGCGCGACCGTGTCAATCTAGGCGCACTCGCCTGGTAAAGGATCCGGACGCGCGGACGCTTCCGGTTTTGATCGACCGACAGCGGTTGCCTCGCGTAGCGCGTGTCGCATCCGACCCGCAGAAGTCGTAGCGCTGCGGAGAAGCAGGTATCTAAGCCGTGTTGCCCTACTCACCTGGTGAGCAAAGGCTTACATCAAAAGTACTGAGCGATAGCGTCGCGCTCGTCGAGCATGCCACGACACGAAACGCATACACGTGCCGACCTGCCGTGATTCGCGCGTTGTGACACGTCGGCGCGGTATGTTGTCCAGCGGACAAGTTCGGTCGGCGCTGTCGCCGGCCAATAACCGGGGAGATTTAGCATGGATCCTGCAGGCTCACTGCGGCGCTTTTTTGAACTCGTCAACTCTGGCGATATCGATGCGTTCGTTGACGTTTTCGCCGAGGACTTCGTCGAGCACGAGGCGATGCCCGGTATGCCGCCAGACCGCGAGGGCACGATGCAGCTGTTCAAGATGATGCGCGCGGCGTTCCCCGACATGAAGTGGGACGCCCAGGACATCCTCGTGGACGGTGACAAGGCGGTAGCTCGCGTGCAGTTCACAGGCACGAACGACGGCGAGTTCATGGGCATGCCGGCGACCGGCCAGAGCGTCAGCATCCAGGCAATCGACATCGTCCGGTTCGGCGAGGACGGTCTCGCGCACGAACACTGGGGCGTACTAGACCAGATGGCCTTGATGACGCAACTCGGCGCCATTCCCAGCCCGGCATAACGCAGGAGCCGGCCTCGCGACCGATGGCCAAGAGTGTCGCAATGATCGGTGCGACGTGAGGTCGCCCACCACGAGCGCGGTTCACGGCGGCTTGCTATTTACCTATATACTTAAGATCGCGCTGGTTCATCATCGGTGGCGGGGAGATGGCCATGGGCGGACGGTTCATTCGCCGAGCTGTGTAGGTCGACGCTCCCCTCTGCGTGGGTTCCCGTGGGCGTCGGCGCGAGCGTCTCTCCCTGCCAGCCTCGCAGGGGATGAGCGTCGCTGCGCTGCAGCCAGCGGCAGATTCGCAGCGTCACTGCGAATACGATCAGCGGCGCGATCCAGATCCCGACGCGCCAGAAGTCGATCTGCGCGGTGTAGGAGATGTCGAGCCGGAAGAACAGCCGGTCGGTTGACCCGATCATGAAGATGACTACCACCCAGCTCAGGAAGGCGGCGGCGGCGGCGGTCCGCAGCGGCCGGTCGCGCGGCCGTTCGAGTAGATTGTGTTCCCTGTGGTCGTGCGTGATCTTGCGCTCAAGCCATGGCCACAGGTAGAGCATCCCGAACACCAGCGCCGGGAACGCCGCCCCGCCCCAGAATGGGTTGGGGATGATCGTGTGGCCGGCGATCCGGGGCTCGAGGTGGGGCATCAACCGCAGCGCGCCGATCAGCCAGCCGATGTACCAGTCGGGCTGTGCGCCGTTCTCGGATAGGTACACGTGGTAGGGCCCCCACTGCCAGATCGGATTGATTTGGATGAGCCCGCCGAGCAGAAATAGGACCGCCACCACCGCGAACATCAGCCCGATCGAGCGCAGCGCGTAGGCGGGCCACATCGGGGTGCCAACCACGTTCTTCTCCCGCCGCCCCTTGCCGGGGAACTGCGAGTGATGTTGGCGCATGATCATCGCCAGGTGCAAGGTGATCAGCACCGTCAGCGCCGCCGGGATCAGGAACACGTGCACTATCTCCAGACGCGAGAAGAAGCTGCGGGAGCCCGGGAAGGTGCCGCCCCAGAGCAGGGTCGCCAACTGGGCGCCGATGAATGGAATGGACATCGCCACGGCGTAGGCGATCGCCAACCCCATACCGGAGAGCAGATCGTCCACCAGCGAGTAGCCCGCGAAGCCCTCGAGGATCGCGAGCGTGAGCATCGTCAGACCGATCATCCAGTTCAGGTCGCGCGGCTTGCGGTAGGCGCCGGTGAAGAAGATCCGGATCAGGTGCAGCACGATCGAAGCGATGAAGATATCGGCCGCCCAGTGATGTGTCTGGCGCATCAGTAGGCCGGCGGGGACGACAGTCGAGAGGTCGAGGACCGAGCGGTAAGCCTCTGACATGCGCATGCCGTCCAGGAGCGGATATGCCCCGGTGTAGGTGACCTCGTGGGTGCTCGGCACGTAGAAGAGCGTCAGGAAGATGCCGGTGATCACCAGCACGATGAATGAGTAGAGGGCGATCTCGCCGAGCAGGAACGACCAGTGGTCAGGGAATACGTAGCGCATCGCCCACTTGATTCCGCGGGCGGCGCCGATGCGTTCCTCGTTCCAGCGCGCGAAGCGCTGTGCACGGCGCTCGAGCTTGTGGCCAGCCCGTCTCACTGCCCTCGCCTCATTCCTGTGACCCACGGGCGTCGAACCACGATGGTCCGACGTCCTCGTCGAACTTGCCGCCTGCCTGTAGGTAGCCGCCTGAGTCGATAATCACCGGCAGCTGCGGCAGCGCACGTCCCGCCGGCCCGAACAGCAGCTTGCCGCCCTCGCCGGGTGAGAACGTCGAGTAGTGGCACGGGCACGTGAACGCGGGAGTCGCGGTGCTCGTCGGCGCGAAGGTCGGGTAGCGGTAGAGCGAAATCGCGCAGGCGGCGTGCGGGCAGATCTTCGAGAAGGCGAGGATCCCGTGTGGCGCCCAGTCCGCCCGCGAGGGTGGCAAGTCGATGTAGTGCGCGGGAAGCTTGACGACCAGCAGCGGCGCACCGAGCTGCTCCCAGGAATAGCCGGCGGGCAGCGCCGTGTAAAAGCTACCGACCTCGATCTCATCGGCGTGGTAGGGGTTGCCGTCCTCGTCGACGAACGGCACGCCGCGATGCCAGGGGGTGTTGTGGATGTCGGTCAGCCGTGGACCGAGCGACGCGAGCGTCGTGATTGCCGCGGTGGTCATTGCCGCGCCTGCGAGGCCGCCCGCGCCCATGAGCAGCCCCCGGCGCGACACCCCGTCGCCGCCGGATTCGACCAGCCCGACGATCTCCTCCGGCGCGCCCTCCTCGAGCAGCGGTGAACGCGACTCGACACTGGTCTCCTGTGGGACGACCAGCTTGCCGGCGACGATCGCGGCGGCTGCGAGCAACGCGAACAGGCCGCCCATCGCCAGACCGAGCAGCTGGTTGTCGTGCGCTGCGAGCACGTACACGGCGGTGAAGCCGAAGCCGAACACCGCCGCCAACACGAGCAGCAGTGCGACCAGCAACTCCGCCCGGTGGTTGCGGGGCAGGGTGCGTTCGGAGACATCCTCAAGCTGGGCGCGTACGGCCTGCACGTCCTCGCCAGTTGGGTCCCGAGGGTGCTTGATCAGCCGCCATACGGCCAGCATCGCGAGCAGGCGACCAAGGAAGTCAGACATTCATGCGGTCCTTTCTCCGATCAGTCGGGCGACGATTACGAGCGCCATCAGCCCAAGGAACCAGGCCACAATGCCCTCCGGGATCGGGCCGATGTTGTAAATGCCCCAGCCGCCGTAGTTAGTCGGGTGGCGCGTCCACACCACGTAGCGGGCAAGCGAGTCGAGGTCGTGCTGGTCGAGCTGGACGGAGTTGAAGTGCGGCATCAGGTAGGGCCCCATCCGCACGGCCTCGGCAATCTGATGCGGCGTGGCCTTCTGCAGATCGGGCACCTGGGCTCCAACCGTAATCCCACCGCGCGCCACGATCGAGTGACAGCCGGCGCAGTTCTGGTCGAAAAGCTTGAAGCCAAGCGCCAGGCTGCCCTGCGAGGGATCCGCCGTCGGCGCCGGGGGCCCGCCGCCGCGGTGGCGGATGAACGCGATCAGCTCTTCGATCTCGCGCCTGCTGAACGCCGGCTGCTCGCGGGTCGGCTCGGCTCGATTGTTTGCAAGTGGCATCCGCCCGGTGGAGAGGTAGAAGTCGACCGGACCGGCCCCGACGCCGATCAGTGACGGCGCGACACCTGCTCTACCCTGCAGGTTCAGGCCGTGACATGAGGCGCAGCGCTGGTCGAACAGCTGCTGTCCCTGGTTGATCAGGCTCGGCGAGCTGTCCGTCGTCACCGTCTCGGCTCCGGGCCCTGGGGCGAACGGCAGCTTCGTGGCGACGGCTTCTGTTGCCGGCGACCCGCCCGACGTTGGCGCTGCGGACGCCTGTGACCAGAGCGTCAGGCAGCCGGCTGCTGACATCAGCGCGACCGCGATCCGCAGACGCCGCGGGATCCGCGACGGGCGGCGCCACCACGCGATCACTGCAGAACCTCCCGAAGGTCACGGACGCGCTGGCGGCGCTCGGCCTCGAGCATCGCCGCGATCACCACGACAACTCCGAACAGCGCCATCACCGCCGTACCGGCGACCCACATGATCGCGCCGGCCTGTTGTTGATCGGCGACTGGGGACACGCCAAGCAGCCTCGCCGGACCCGCGTAGGCGGAATAGAGGAGCGACTGGTCGCGGTCCAGGTAGGCGCCGATCAGCGTCATCGGCACCATCGCGGCAGTGATGTAGAGCAGGTGCGTGACCGTCCCAAGCCGTCGTCGCGGACCGGGGCTGCCGAGCAGCGGCCACCAGATGATCAGCCCGGCAAGCAGGAAGCCGGCGTGCTCGAGGTCGTGCAGAGTCTGGTTCCGCAGGGTCGTCTCGAACACAGCGGGGACGTGGATCGTGAGCACGATCGCCGTGTAAAGCGCCAGACATACCGCGGGGTGGGCTCCGCGGCCGATTGCCACCAGCCCGCGGCCGAAGCTGCGGCGAGGCCGCGGCGGCAGCGTGCGCAGGAGCAATCGCAGCGGCTGGGCGGCCAGCAGCAGCGGTGGAGCGATGTCGAGCAGCAGCAGGTGCTGGACCATGTGCACCGACAGCAGCTGGTCGTCGTAGGTGTCGAGGCCGGAGTCGAGAGCCACGAGAATCGTCAGCAGACCGCCGAGGAACGCCCAGCTGCGGGCGGGCGGCCACCGTGTGCCGCGCGCGGCCGCGACATACAGGATCGCGGCGAACAGGCACCCTGCCACGACGTCCGGCGCCAGCGTCCAGTCACTGACGAGCAATGACGGTCTCACGACCCCCCTCCGCGCACGGCGCGGCGCTGGGCACGAAGCTCGAGCAGCAGCCGGCACAGCCCGGCGACGATCAGACCTGCGCCGAAGTAGATGATGAAGTGTCCGAAGACGAGCCCGAACAGCAGCGCGCCGACGCCGACGGCGGCGATCATCGTTCCGAAGCTCGTGTGCGTGACCGGCTCCGGTCCGCGGCGCGCGCGACGCATCACAATGCCGGTGGCCGTGAGGACGACCGCCAGTACCGCTGCGCCGAAAGTCGCGGTCTGCACCGACCCCCCGGTCCAGATCAGGTTGAGCACCCCCGAGAGCGCAAGCAGCAGCGCCCAGACCAACATCGGCCGAGCCCCGCCGGTCATGCCGGCGCCTCGGCAGGGATCGTCTGCGGGTGCCCGCCGTCCCTGTCCTCGGCCTGCTCGCGCAGGTCGAGCAGCGGCGCGTAGGAGCGGATCGGCGGCAGCGGCCGGTCGAAGTTGAGTCGCGGCGGCGGTGAGCTCGTGGCCCACTCGAGCGTGTGGCCGAGCCAGGGGTCATCCCCGGCCTCCACGCGTCGGCGCAGGGAAATGACGACGTTGGACAGGAACACCAAGATCGCGATCACGATCACACCGGCACCGGCGGTCTCGATGCGGTTGAGCGTCGCCCAGCCGGGATGCTGCGGATAGCGCGCCACCCGCCGGTCCATGCCGTCCGTGCCGAGGAAGAACATCGGCAGGAAGGTCATGTTGGTGCCGATCACCAGCAGCACGAAATGGACGCGACCAAGCCCCTCGCGCAGCCGTGCGCCGACGACCTTCGGGAACCAGTGGTAGACGCCGGCGAAGAAGCCGAAGATGCTGCCGGCAAACAGCGTGTAGTGGAAGTGCGCGACGACGAAATAGCTGCCGTACACGTTGTAATCCAAAACCGGTGAGGCGATGAAGATCCCGGTGGTGCCACCGATCAGGAACTGGATGAAGAATGTCAGCCCGAACAGCATCGCGCAGCGCAGCCTGATCGAGCCGCCGATCAGCGTGCCGACCAGGTCGAAGTACTCGATACCAGCCGGGACCAGCAGCATCGTCGAGGTGAATGCGAAGTATTGGTTGGTGATGCCGCCGGTGACGAACATGTGGTGACCCCAGACGCTCATCGAGAGCACCGAGAACAGCATCATCGAAGCGACGAAGGCGATGTACCCGAACCAGCGCTTTTGCGCGTTCACCGCCACCGCCTCGGCGGCGCAGCCCAGGTATGGGAAGAACATCACGTACACGACCGGGTGCCCGAAGAACCAGAACAGATCCTCGTAGTCGATCGCGCCGACGAAGCCGGTGTAGATGTTGCCGCCGTGGCGATCGATGTAGAGCAGGATCATCGCCACGATCAGGATCGGGAAGGCGCCGATCACCATCAGCACCGAGACGAGCGCAGTCCAGGTGAACACGGGCATGCGCAGCACGGTCATTCCGGGCGCGCGGCGGCGGGCGATCGTGACCGCGATGCAGCAGGCGATCAGCAACTGCCCGAGCGCCGCCAGGATCACCCCGATGACCCACAGGTCCTGGCCGACCCCGGGGTGTAGGTGCCGTTGGACAGCGGCGCGTAGGAGGTCCAGCCGGCCTGTCCGGGCCCGGCGTTGGTGAACCAACCGGATTGCATCACCAGCCCACCGCAGAAGAAGATCCAGAAGCCCGCCAGCGCGACGCGCGGAGCGCTGAGCGTACGCGCCCCGATCTGCAGCGGCATCAGATAGAGCGCCAGCGCCAGAGCCATCGGCGTGACGAACAGGTAGATCATCGTCGAGCCATGCATCGTGAACAGCTCGTCGTAGCTGGCGTTGGAGAGCACCGCACCGTTGGGGGAGGACAGCTGCGCGCGCATGAGCAGCGCGAACAAGCCGCCGAGCAGGAAGTAGAAGAGTGCGGTCAGGCCCATGTTCAGGCCGATCCGCTTGTGATCGGTGCTGATCGCGATCATGCCCGCGTCCTCCCGTCACTCTTCACCCAGGCGTTGAAGTGGGCCGGCCTGAGCGCGTCAACGGTGAAGACCATCTCCGAGTGCAGCAGCCCGCAGTATTCCGAGCAGGAGCCCGCAAAGTGGCCGGTACGGTCGAAGTCCAGCGTTACGTCCTGGGTCGAGCCTGGAATCGCGTCCCGTTTGAAGCGCAGCTGCGGTATCCAGAACGAGTGGATCACGTCGTCTGAGGTGATCCGGAAACGCACCGGCTCGTTGGTCGGAACCACCAGTAACTGGCGTCCGACGGCGCCGCTCTCGTGCGTGATGTCGTGGCCCGGGTAGTGGAACGTCCACTCCCAACGTGAGCCGGTCACATCGATCGTTACCGCGGGGTGCTCGCGCGCCGAGGCGACGTCGACCTTGTGCTCGGCGGTGAAGGTGACGTACAGCAGGAAGCCGGCAACGCAGGCCAACAGGAGCGCGTAGGCAGCCTCGAGCGCATTTGCCTCGTGACGGCGCGAGGCCCGTGGGTTCCGCCGGTACACCATCACGGCCCCGACGATCACGACCGTGAAGAGGACGATCACCCCGATCGCAATGGGCACGTAGATGCCGAAAACCCAGTCATAGACCTTCCGGGTGTCAACTACCAGGAACGTTGGCAAGCCCTGGGCTCCTTCGCCGCGCCACGAAACCACCGTTCGTGGCTGGTTCCCTCGAGCGGGAATCTCATCCTGCCTCTGAGGTCTGCTCGCCGTGGATAGCTGCGGCATTGACCAGCGCAAGGTGGGTCAGCGCCTGCGGGAAGTTGCCGCGCATCGCGTGGCTGCCGGGTTCCATCTCCTCGGTGTACAGACCGACATCATTTGCGAGGCTGATCATGCCGTCGATGATCTCTGCCGCCTCGTCCTGTCGGCGGGCAAGGGTGAGCGCCTCGGCCACCCAGAACGAGCAGGCCAGGAACGCGTTCTCCTCATCCCGCATGCCGCTATAGCGGAAATACAGGGGCCCGTCGGCACGCAGCTCGGACTTGATCGCGTCGATCGTCCCGTTCATGCGCGGACCGGCGGGATCTCCGTATCCACGGCGCGCGGCGAGCAGGACGCCACAGTCGAGCATGTCGCTACCCACCTTCATCAAATAGCTGCCGCGTTGCTCTGACCACAGTTGCGTTTCGATGAAGTCTCGTATCCGGTCACGCTCTGCCTTCCAGCGGGGCACGTGCCGCGCCGGTGCTTGCCCCATGTCGACCAGGTCGAGCAGACGCGAGAACGCCGTCCAACAGCTGATCTTCGAGGTGGCGTAGTGGGCGTACTCGCCGAGTTCCCACATGCCTGCGTCCCGGTTGGGCCAGATCGCGCAGAGGAGATCGACGTTGTCGGCGACTCGCTCGCCGCTCTCGGGCGCCAGCACGGGACCGGTCTGCGCGTAGCGGCACACGGCCTCGACCAGGTCCCCGAAGCCACCGAGTTGCAGCTGGCTTCCGGCCTGGTTGCCGACATTGACGGGCTGGGTCACGCGGTAGCCGGGGAGCGGAAGCTTGTGCTGAGACCGCACGACATCCCCGGTGAGCGAGTACACGGGGTCGATTCTGGGGTGCGTCCGTCGCACCGTGCTGAGCAGCCATTCCAGCGCGGCGTGGGAGAGCTCCTCCATCCCCACCCTCATCAGTGCCTCGACCGTGAATGAGAGGTCTCGCACCCAGCCGAAGCGATAGTCGTAGTTCCGCTTTCCGCCGATCGCTTCCGGCAGCGACGTGGTTCCTGCGGCGGCAATCGCCCCGGTGCGTCCGTCGGCCAGCAGCCGTATGGCCAGGAGGCTGCGCCTGACTGCTTGCTGCCACGGACCGTCGTAACGGCAGTGTCCGACCCAGTCCTTCCAGAGTTGGACCGTGCTGTCCAGCCGCCGCTCCACCGCCTGACGGTCCGGGCTGGGGAGCGCCATGCCCTCGCTGGCCAGCAGCGCCAGCGTCGCTCGCTGTCCCGCCGCGATCTCGAACTCGGCTTCAAGGTGGGTGCCTTGGGGCTGCGGGTCGCCAGCGTCCCATGACTTGAGGCCCAGCTGAAGTCCGGAGTGGCGATAGATGAACTGACCAGCCTGGTGTACGGGCGCGGTAGCGTCCTGCCCGAAACGGAACCGAGGTCGCAGGCGCCAGCGCATCGGCACGGCGCCCGAGACGCCCTCGACACGGCGCACCAGCTCGCGCCACGGAGCGTCCTGCGCGCTGTCGACGGTGACCCCCTCGGTAACGCTGACCACGCCATGATCCGTGGAGAACTCCGTCCTCAGCACGTTCGTGTCAACGAGGTAGCAGCGGGTGACATCGAAGGAGATTGCGGGGGCCAGGGAAAAGCTGCCGCCCTCAGCCGGGTCAAGCAAAGCACCGAAGACGCTCGGAGCATCGAGATCCGGAAGGCACATCCAGTCGATTGATCCGTCGATCCCCACGAGCGCGAGCGTTCGTCCGTCGCCGATGATCGCGTAGTCCTCGATCGGCAGGTAGCCGTCGGCGCGTGACACCCGCCGAAGTTCTTTGCTTGATGTGTAAGACACGCGGCGGCACTTCCCGGAACGGCACAGCAACATGCGCCGGCTGTCAGCGCAATTACAGGCCGGACGATGGTTTGTCATCGCGATTACGCCGCCGGAGGGCTGCCAGCGTCCGCCGCGACCTGACGGGTAGGCAGGAAGAGTCCTTCAAGAAGCTACGGAACGGGAGAGAACATGCCGACAGCGCGCGAGGTCGTAGTCATCACCGGCGCATCTGGTGGGGTTGGCCGCGCGGCGGCGCGAAAGTTCGGAGCGGAGGGTGCGAAGGTCGCTTTGCTGGCACGCGGCCGTAAGGGCCTTGAGGCAACTGCGCGTGAAGTCGAGCAGGCTGGCGGCAAGGCGCTCGTGCTGCCGGTGGACGTGGCCGAACATGACCAGGTGGAGGCGGCCGCCTCATCGGTCGAGGACGCCTTCGGGGAGATCGACGTCTGGGTGAACGACGCGATGGTCACGGTCTACGCCGAGTTCATGGATATCGAGCCCGCGGAGTTCAAGCGCGCCACAGACGTGAGCTATCTCGGGATGGTGTGGGGTACGCGATCGGCGCTCGCTCGCATGGCGCCCCGTGACCATGGCTCGATCGTCCAGGTCTGCTCGGCGATGTCCTACCGCGGCATTCCGCTGCAATCTCCTTACTGTGGGGCCAAGCACGCCTGCAAGGGATTCACCGAGAGCGTCATCACCGAACTGCTCCACCAGAAGTCCAAGGTGCAGGTCTCCATGGTCCAGTTGCCTGGGCTGAACACCACTCAGTTCACGTGGGGGCGCACCAAACTGCCCAAGCAGACGATGCCGGTGGCCCCGATTTACCAGCCAGAGATCGCCGCCGACGCGATCCACTACGCGGCTCGTCACAGGCGTCGTCAGATCTACGTCGGCATGCCGACGGTGATGAACATTGTTGGTGAGCGAACGGCACCCTGGCTACTTGATCGCTACCTGGCCAAGATGGGGTACTCCGGGCAGATGACGAGCGAGGACCTCGATCCGGTGGACCACGACAACCTGTTCGAGCCAGTCGACGAGGACCGCGGCGCGCACGGACCGTTCGACGAGAAGGCACACCGTGTGAGCCCGCAATACGAGTTCGCCAAGCATCGTGGCGTGGTCTTGGCCGGCTTCGGCGCGGCCGGCGTGGTGGCGGGCGCGGCGATGGCCCTGCGTCACACAGATGCCTGACCGATTGTCAGGCGGATGACAGCCAGCGTGATTCTGGGCTCGGCCGGGGGAGCCGGTCCACAGAACCTCCAGTGAACACCGTCCAGAAACCTCCAGTGAAACAAGAGACCCGTTAAGGAGCCGATCGATGCAGAATACCGCCCAGTTCATCCTCAACCGCCTGACCGAGTGGGGCGTCCAGCGGGTCTACGGCTACCCCGGCGACGGGATCAATGGGCTGATTGGCGCGTTTCATCAGGCGGGTGATCGGCTGGACTTCATTCAGTGCCGTCATGAGGAGATCGCCTCGTTCGCGGCGACGGCACATGCCAAGTTCACCGGGGAGGTCGGCGTGTGCATGGCCACCTCCGGTCCGGGCGCCGTCCATCTCCTCAATGGGCTCTACGACGCCAAACTCGACCATCAGCCGGTGGTGGCGATCATCGGCCAGCAGAAGCGGATGTCGCTCGGCGCCAACTACCAGCAGGAGGTTGATCTGAACGCGCTGTATAAGGACGTCGCCAGCGAGTTCCTGATGACGGTCATGGATCCGAGCCAGGCCCGCCATGTCATCGACCGCGCGATCCGTATCGCCAAGCAGTCGCGACAGCCAACGGCCGTCATCGTGCCCGCAGATGTGCAGGAAGCAGAGCATCAGGAGCCACCGCGTGAACACGGGGCCGTATTCTCGTCACTCGCTTTCTCCAAGCCGATGATCCGCCCGCGGGATGAGGATCTCAAGCGGGCCGCCGAGGTGCTCAACGGCGGTGAGAAGGTGGCGATACTCATCGGCCAGGGTGCGGCGGAAGCGGCCGACCAGGTGGTGGAGGTGGCCGAGCTGCTCGGAGCTGGCGTAGCAAAAGCGCTCAATGGACGGACGGCGTTGCCCGACGACCTCCCGTTTGTCACCGGCTCTATCGGTCTGCTCGGCACCAAGCCGAGCTACGACATGATGATGGGCTGCGACACCCTCTTGATGGTGGGGACGAGCTTCCCGTACGCGGAATGGCTGCCGGAGGAGGGGTCGTGCCGCGCGGTGCAGATCGACATCGACGGCCGCCTGCTCGGGATGCGCTACTCACCGATGGAGTGCAATCTGGTCGGCGACGCCAACGACACGCTGCAGGCGTTGATCCCGCTTCTGGAGCGCAAGGCGGACCGGTCCTGGCGCCAAGAGCTGGAGGGGGAGATCGAGCGGTGGTGGCGGCTGATGGACAAGCGTGCGGATCTGGCTGCCCAGCCGATCAACCCGCAGCTGATTTTTGCCGAACTCAGCCCACGGCTGCCGGATAAATGCATCCTGACCTCCGATTCCGGGTCGGGAACGAACTGGTGGGCCCGTCATCTGCGGGTGCGCAAGGGTATGAAGTCAGCGCTGTCGGGCACGCTCGCGACGATGTGCCCGGCGGTGCCCTACGCCCTGGCCGCCAAGTTCGCCTTCCCTGACCGGCCGGTGATCGCCTCGATCGGAGACGGGGCGATGCAGATGCTCGGCAATGCGGGGCTGATCGATCTGGCCCACTACGCCGAGCGGTGGGTCAACAAGCAGTGCATCGTGGTGGTGCTGCACAACAACGATCTCAACCAGGTGACGTGGGAGCAGCGGGTGATGTCCGGGGACCCGAAGCTGGAGGCCTCGCAAGTGCTTCCCAACTTCGGGTTCGCGCGCTATGCCGAGGTCCTTGGCCTGAAGGGAGTCAGGGTCGATGATCCGCAGGACGTCGGTCCTGCGTGGGACGAAGCGCTGGCACACACGGCCGGTCCTGTCGTCCTTGAGGCGATCACCGACCCCGAGGTGCCGCCGCTGCCGCCTCACATCAACTTCGAGCAGGCCAAGAAGCTGACCAACGCGCTCCCGTCCGATCCGCATGCCGCCCGAATAATCAAGGAGTCGATCAAGGGCAAGCTTGAAGAGTTCGTCACACGATGAGCGGGTGTCGACAATGAGTGCAACAGTCAGGCCGGGCCGCACCGGAATCGACAAGATCGACGTCCATTGCTACGAGGTGCCGACGGCAACCGGCGCGGAGTCCGATGGCACGCTGAGGTGGAACTCGACGGTCGTCACGGTGGTTGAGCTCCACGCCGACGGGATCACCGGCCTCGGTTACACCTACTGTCACCCAGCGGCGCGGACGGTGATCGAGACGAAGCTCTCGAGCATCCTCATGGAAGCCGATCCGTGGATGCCCGAGCGCAGCTGGGCGCTGATGCAGGTGGAACTCCGCCAGCTCGGCCATTCCGGTCTTGCGATGATGGCCCTGTCCGCCGTCGACATCGCCCTGTGGGACCTCAAGGCAAAGCTGCTAGACGTGTGTCTGGCCGACGCGCTGCCGCGCTTTCACGAGAGCGTGGCGATCTACGGGTCGGGTGGCTTCACCAACCTGACCGACGATCAGCTCCGCGAGCAGGTCCAAGACTGGGCCCGGACAGGGTGTCACAGTATCAAGATCAAGGTGGGGACCGACAAGCTCGGTGACCCGGCGCGGGTCGACGTGGTCCGCGATGCGGCCGGACCCGAAGTCGAGCTCATGGTCGATGGCAACGGCGCCTACACGGTGCCCGAGGCACTAGTGTGGGGCGAGCGCTTCCGCGAGCAGGGCGTCGATTACTTCGAGGAGCCGGTTTCATCGGAGAACCTGCGTGGCCTGGCGGAGGTGAGACGCCGCGCGCCCGCGGGGCTGGCCATCGCGGCCGGCGAGTATGGATGGGATCTTCCCTACTACGGGCAGATGCTCGACGCCGACGCCGTCGACATCCTGCAGGCCGACGTGACGCGCTGCGGCGGACTCACCAATCTGATCAGGATCGATGGCCTATGTAAGGCTCGCAACCTGCCGTTCTCGGCTCACTGTGCGCCGGCGGTGTCGGCCCACGCGTGCTGCGCGATGGAGAGTGTCCTCCACATTGAGTACTTCTACGACCACCAACGGATAGAGCGAATCCTGTTCGATGGAACGCTCGACCCCCTCGACGGCCTCCTGACCCCAGACCGGGAACGGTCCGGGCTGGGAATCGAACTCAAGCGCGACGAAGCCGCCCGCTTCGCCGTCTGACCCTGGAGAAGTCCCACCATGAGCGCCACTGAGCACAGAGCGGTGCCGGCCCGCGTGGACCGCCGGTTCAACGGGGGCATGGCCGCCACCGCCACGATCGACGTTCGCGGATTGCGAGAGCGCCTCGAGGCCACGACTACGGGGGAGGTGCGTTTCGATACCCAGTCAAAGGCGCTGTATGCCACCGACGCATCCAATTACCGGCAGGTCCCGATCGGTGTCGTCGTACCAAAGACTCTGGATGACGTTGTTGCTGCACACCGAGCCTGTCACGAGTTCGGCGCGCCGATTGTCAACCGCGGAGGTGGGACCAGCCTGTCCGGTGAGACGGTCAACTTCGCCGTCGTCATCGATCACTCCAAGTACCTCACTGAGATCGGCGACGCCGACCGCGAGACATGCACCGTGATCTGTCAGCCGGGCGCGATAAACGAGCGTGTCAATGAGAGGACCGGACGGCAGGTGAACATGGTATTCGGGCCCGATCCGTCCACCCACTCGCGTTGCGCGATCGGGGGAAACATCGGAAACAACTCGTGCGGCATCCACTCGGTGCAGGCGCAGCTGTACGGCCCGGGGCCGCGTACCTCCGACAACGTCGAAGCGATGGAGATAGTCACCCACGATGGCGCGCGCTTCTGGGTGGGGTCAGGCGAGGAGGGTCAACTTGACGAGATCATCGCCCAGGGCGGGCGCAAGGGCGAGATCTACAGCCAACTGCGTGATCTCCGCGACCGCTATGCCGACCTCATCCGCGAGCGCTACCAGCCTGTGGACCGCCTGCCGCGCCGCGTTTCGGGCTACAACCTCGACGAACTGCTCCCGGAGCGCGGCTTCAACGTGGCGCGCGCGCTGGTGGGTACGGAGTCGACCTGCGCTACCACCCTTCAGGTCAAGCTGAAACTGACGCCAGCGCTGCTGATGCGGACGCTGGTGATCGTGGAGTACGACGTGATCCCCGATGCCGCCGAGCACGTTGTGGAGATCATCGAGAAATGGAAGCCGATCGGGCTCGAGGCCCTCGACCACCGGCTGATTGAGCAGGAGACGCTGCTGGGCAAGCACGTGCAGGACCTCGCGGAGCTACCACGGCGCGACCGCCCGCGCGCCTCATGGCTGATGGTGCAGTTCGGCGCCGACACCGCCGAGGAGTCCGAGGCGACGGCCGATAGCTTCCGGAACTGGCTTGTGGACGAGAAGGGCTACGAACCCGGGCGTCTGTCGATCTTTCGGTCACAGCAGGAGGGTGGCAACTCGAGCGAGCTCTGGCAGGTCCGGGAAGGGGGCCTGGGGGCAACGGCCTTTCCGACCGACGGGCACGATCACTGGCCCGGGTGGGAGGACTCCGCGGTTCCCCCTGATCGCATCGGCCCATACCTCCGAGACCTCATCGCGCTCTACGAGAAGTACGGCTATCACGGCGCGTTCTACGGACACTTCGGCCAGGGTTGCATCCACTCGCGGATCGACTTCGACCTCCGAACCGCGCAGGGAATCGCGAAATACCGCGCCTTCCTCGAGGAGGCGGCCGACCTCTGTGTCTCCTACGGCGGGTCACTGTCGGGCGAGCATGGCGACGGCCAGCAGCGCGCGGAGCTGCTCTGCAAGCAATACGGCGAGGAACTGCTGCAGGCCATGCGGGAGTTCAAGCTGATCTGGGATCCAGACTGGAAGATGAACCCCGGCAAGGTGATCGACCCCTACCGCCTCGACGAGCACCTCAAGCTCGGCACCGACTACAACCCGTGGCGCCCTCCGGTTCGCTTCTCCTACCGCCGGGACAAGGGCGACTTCGCCCACGCCGCGCTGCGGTGCGTTGGCATCGGGAAGTGTCGGGTGCCGGACGCATCAGGGGTCATGTGCCCAAGCTACATGGTCACCCGCGAGGAGAAGGACTCCACTCGGGGTCGAGCCCGCCTGCTGTTCGAGATGCTCCAAGGGGATGTCATCACCGACGGGTGGCAGAGCCGCGAGGTCTATGACGCGCTCGATCTCTGCCTGTCGTGCAAGGGCTGCACCAACGACTGCCCGGTCCAGGTGGACATGCCGACCTACAAGGCCGAGTTCCTGCACCACCATTTCAAGAGCATGCGCCGCTGGCGGCCTCGCTACGCCTACGCCTTCGGCCTGATCGACCAAACCGCCCGAGCCGCGTCGGTGATGCCCGGGCTGGTCAACTTCGTCACGCATGCACCCGGCCTCGCTCGCATCGCGAAGCTCGCCGCGGGGATGGCATCCGAGCGCCAGATTCCTCAGTTCGCACCGATCACGCTGCAACAGTGGTTCCGGCAGCGTGGCGGGACGTCCAACCCCACCGGTCGAAGGGTCGTGCTGTGGCCCGACACCTTCAACAACCACTTCCACACCGATGTCGGCGTGGCCTGCGTCGAGGCCATCGAAGCCGCAGGCTGGCAGGTGATCATGCCCGAAGGCCATGTGTGCTGCGGACGACCGCTCTATGACTACGGCTTCCTCGACCTGGCGGAGCGGTACCTGCGCAACACGATCGCCGTCCTGCGAGACGAGATCCGTCAGGGGACGCCAGTTGTTGGAATGGAGCCAAGCTGCCTGGCGGTCTTCAAAGACGAGCTCACCGGCATGCTGCCCCACGATGATGACGCCGCCCGCCTTTCGCGCAACGCCATGCACTTCGCCGAGTTCTTCGAGCAATACAAGATCCCGGTGCCGCCCCTCGCGGGCAAAGCGATCCTGTGGGGGCACTGCCATCACAAGGCAACGGGAGGGATGGACCCGGAGCAGAAGCTGCTTCAGCGAATGGGTGTAGACGTCGAGTCGATCAGCGGTGGATGCTGCGGACTGGCCGGCTCCTGGGGTTTTGAGAAGGGGCATTACGACCTGTCGGTTCAGTGCGGCGAACAGGCATTGCTCCCAGCCGTCCGTAATGCCGATCGCGACACCTTGGTGATCGCCAACGGCTTCTCTTGCAAGACCCAGATTCAGCAGTCCGATACAGGGCGAACAGCGCTCCATGTTGCTCAGGCGATCAAGCTGGCTCAGGATCGGGGCCAGATTGGCGACCACCCTGCGACGGTGGCGACGCCGCGCCCGGGCTGCCCGCAGGCGCCGGCGGCCTGGAGAGCCGGGCGGGCGGCGGGCGGCGCGATCGTGGCGCTCGCCATCGCCGCCCTCGTCCGAAACGTCGCGTCGGCATCATCGGGCTCCTGAGGTGAGCGAGTCTCGTCCAGAAGCGACTGCCTCGAGGATCGTTCTCAGGCCCGTCGGCTCTCCACTTACGATCGGAATGTCGGGCTTGGCGATTGGTGTCACTGGTGCCGAGCGGCCCTCGGCTCAGTTCCCTGGGACGCGTCGTTGTAAGCGCAGTTACGGCTCGTCGGGTGGGGCGGTCCGAGAGGGGTAGGTGACCCACGAGACCAAACACTGGATTGTTGTGGACGTGGCCACGTTCACCACCGAGTTGCGCAACGCGCCGGCCTGAAGGCGTCATCTCGCGGCCGCTAGCGAGCCCACGCCGCGAGACCCGCTATGACTGTGTTGAGGCACCTCGCTACGGAGCAATCCACTGCGGATGGGGGCTCCTCCTGCTGCTGGCGCCTGAAGCGGGACTGAGACGCTGTCACGCACCAAGTCGCGGATCGGCGCTCTTTCCTGTGAGGATTCTCGGCCTGAGGCATTTGGCCGAAGGTTTGGCCCTGGCGACCGCGCCCAATCCCAGAACGTGCCGGCGGTGCGGCGCGATCGATGCGGTGCACGCGTGCACGATGCTCGGGCTGGCTGTCTGCAAACCGGCATACAGGCGAGCGGCTGCCGTCAGCTTCACCGTCTCCGGCGTGCTCGCGATCTGCGAATGTGAGACCGGAAAGCGCGCGAGGCGTCGCTGAAGCAGACCGGGGGCCGAGATTGACGCCGCCTCCAGGTTCGGCGGCAAGGCGAACTGATGAACTCAACCCCCCTAGGCGCACCGGTCGAGCGGTACCGCCTATATACCCACGCCCTCGCTGACCTGTCGCACTGCCCTTGCCCGGGCGCGCGTGTCACGCAGCTCCGCCGGCGGGTCTCCCGGCAACAGCCAGGTTCGGTCGGCCCGGCGCACGAGCTCGCCGCGCCTATTCAATGCCGAGAGCCGCGCCGAAACGGATGGTCGCTGCGCCCCAACGAGTTCGGCCAGATCCTGATGGCTGAGCTCGAGTGGAATCACCGTCCCTGCGGGTGTCACACGGCCGAAGCGGTCGGCCAGGTGCCACAGCAGGACCAGGAGGCGAAGCTCGACATGTTGCAGGGTATGAATGGCGACGTTCAGGGCGAGCGCCTGTGAGCGTCCGATCGCCCGCCGCACAATCGCGTGCATCAGGCTCGGCCATCGCGCGGAGACCGTGGTCAACCGCTGGTCGAGCATGGCCACCCGCACCGGCCTGACCACTCGCCAGCGGACCTCAAACGGCAGCGGAGCGTAGTTCCCGAAGTGATCCCACGGCCGGATAATGGCTCCTGGGCCCACGAGTTCCCCGCAGCGCCGACGGGCTACCTCCACACTGCGGATGAGAAGGCCCTCGAGGACTAGGAGCCCGAGGAGATCATCCGAGCCGATGGTCCACGGCTCGTGAACCCCTCGGCCGAGCGTAGCCGTCTCGCAGATTGCGTAGCGCCGTGCCGTCTCGCGGTCCGCCGGCGATAGGCCTTGGCCAAGATCGGGGTCGGCATCCAGCAGCCGAATCAGCTGCGTTCCCGAGGAGCTCGGTGCCTTCACCGTCACACTCCGGGAGTCTAGCCGGAGAACTCGGGGCCACGGATCGACTCACTGCGCGTGTCCTCCGGCGTGCTGGCGTCGTGGCGCTCCGCAGGCGGGTCTGAGCAGTGCGCGCCCGATGGACCGCTGCCCTGAAACGGTGACCCGAGTAATCCTTTGCTCCCTGTTCGACCAGCAAGAGTCACGCAACGTCAACTCGAGTGTGTCAAATACAGATCGCAGGTCCTCAGCAGAAATCCGCGACTTGTCCGTGCTCTCTGTGTCCTTGGGACAGTGGACCCGATACGCAATGACCCGGTTAATTCTCAGGCAGGGAAAACGACCACGCTGTTTCAACCAGAAGGGTATGGGTGATGACAGTGCCCGCCCCTGGGCGTTTGTGTCAGTCCATTTCGGGGCAACTGCACTCAAAGGACGGTTGAGTTCGACACTGGGAGCTGCTCCCATCCCGGTCTTGAAGGGAGTGATTATGCGTACAGAACTTTTCGCTACCAGCGGTACCTCGGAGTAGCCACCTTCTACGTCACTCACGATCAGACTGAAGCGATGACGATGGGCGACCGGGTGGCTGTGTTCAACCAAGGCCGGCGCCAGCAGTGCGACGAGCCTCAGACCCTCTACGACAACCCAGCCAACCTTTTCGTGGCGGCATTCATCGGTTCCCCGGCCATGAACCTGTATCGCGCCGTCCTGGACTCAGCCGTCCGCAACGTGCGGATCGGGAATCAGGAACTGGCGCTGCCCTACGACTACGAGGCGCCGACGCCTTGGCTCCCTATCGCGACCGGCCAGTGGTAATCGGAATCCGCCCCGAAGACCTGAGCAGCATCGAGGCCGACGAGCACAACGATAACGGAACCGTCCTGCGGGGAACCGTCGATCTGGTCGAGTCTCTCGGCTCGGAGAAGCTGGTGCACTTCCGCCTCGACGCGGAGAGCGTAGGGACCTCGGTCAGTCTCGGGGTCGACGAGAACAGCCAGGGCTTGGAGACCGGGGAGATCACTTCCTCCGTCGCCGCCAACGGAGCCGCCCGAGTCGGCACATCAAGCCGATTGCGCGGCGGCGATGAGGCTCAGCTGCACGTGAATATCAAGCGCATACACCTGTTCGACCCCGACCAGAGTCACGTTCTAGCGAGCCCCGGGAGCTGGGGTTTCATCCAGCGCCCTCAGATCGTGACGCTCATGACCTGAGCCCAGGGTCGTGTCCATGCTCTCCGAGAACAGCGGTATCAACCGGCCGCAGCATCGGTCTGCCGCGCGTGCGTGTGGGCAGCGACTAATGGCGGTCGGTGCGTCCCACCTAGAGCAACGTGGAGGTTCCCAAGGTGACGTTGTCAGGATCACGACGACCACGGCTGGTCCGTCGACTGAGGACCACGGGTCTCATAGCTGTTCGCGGACTCCCGCCTCATGCTCCACCTGCCGTGACTGAACCGCAAGATTCGCGGTCATGGCGTCTTTCCCAGCTCCCCGCCGCAGCAGCGGCAGGATCGTCCGCCGCTGCAGGCTCTCCACCTCTGTAGCAAGTACGGCGTAGGCAGCAAACACCACGAGCACCAGGCCGATCACCCCAGCTGCATGCTCAATGCCGCGACTGCCGATCAGCTCAAACAGTCCAGTGATCATGAACCGGATCGCCGTCAGCAGCAGGACCCCGGCTGGGACCAACTTCCCCATCGCCGCGCCGGCGGCACCCAAAGTGACCCAGACCGCCGAGGCAAGCAACAGCACCCCGAGCGCATGGCTCGTGCTGCCGGGCCTACTGAGCAGCAGGTTCAAGCCGACCACTAACCACGTGGCACCCTGGACCCCAAACCCAGTTGCTGCCGCGGTATCGCGACCCAGGAACCCAAAGATCGAGGCCAGTATCTGCAGGGGAAACGCGAATCCGATCAAGACGAGCGCTACAACCCGCCGATCGCCGGCGGAGAACCACCCAAGCTCGAGCCCTGCTGCCAGCAGGCTCGCGGTGGCTAGTGCGCTGAAGCCGACGGGAAACGGGGTCGCGATCGGCCGGAAGACAATCCTGGCCGCCGGCCCGGCCGACCACGTGCTGCGCTCGTGACTGTCACCAACCATTCCGGTCACGCTTTACGCGCCGGAAGCCACGGCGCCACATCGAGCTTGCCGGCACACGCATTACCAACCTTGTTTGGCAGCAAGATGGCTCGAGTCCCGGATGGATGGTCCATTCATCCAATCGGAATCCGGCGGAACCATGCGTCACCATGATCCTCATGTGACTCCGACGGAGAGACCGTGTTCGTGGCAAGCACGTACGTACGATCTGGCGCACGGCACACGAGCCCCCGAGCGGTGAGCCGCCGCAGCGCCATGGTGACCGACGGTCGCTGCGCACCCATCATCTCGCGGAGGACCTCATGCGTGACACAGAAGGGGATTCTGATCCCGGTCGGCGTAACCTTACCCCAGTTACTGGCAAGGTGCCACAGCGTCGCCAGAAGCTTCTCCTCGACGAGCAACTGGTGGCTTATCGCTGTCAGGTACGCCACCGATCGCAGCCTGCGTAGCAGACGAGAGGAGAGGTTGATCACCAGCTGCGGGCGCCGTCCGATCAGGGACGTCACCACTTCGTCCAGAACGGCCAGCCGTGCCGGTCGAAAGATTCGCCAGTCCAGCTCCGGGCCAGCCATCCCCCAAAGTACCGGCTCGTCCCACGGACGCACGATATCTCCTACGCCGACCAGTTCCGTCGCCACGGCTGAGCCCACCTTCACACGCCGGCCCAGTAGCCCAGAAATGATCAGCAAACCATAGGATTTGGCGGGGTCGTACTCGGGCGGCTGCCACAGCGGGCCGGAGGCCTCGATCACCGGCGCCACCAGAGCCCGGGTAAACGCCGCGCGGTCATCTCGCGCCAATCCGTCCCCCAAGTCGGGCTCTTCTTCAAGGATTCGGCAGGTCGCCGTGTGTCGTGGCGCCAAAGCTGCAGTTCGGGTTGGCACAGACGACTGGTCGCGGCGGGTCATCATCACTGGAGCACTACCCGTCGGAGCACGAGTTCTCTCACCGCGTTCGATCAACTGTCAGCACACTGACAAGACGATCTCGGGAACTCTGAAGGCTTTCGCCCCAGGATGGCGGGCATACGCGCGCGCTATGTCAGCGAGATGACAGCCGTTCGGAAAGTTGAAGGCGCCGGTGTAAATCTTCTGGTATGAGACGCCATCCCGCGAAACCTCATGCGGCCTATTCCCGGCAGACGCCCTCAAAGCCCTTGGGCGCGCTTGAGGAGCGTCATCGACTTCGGCTGCAGGCCGAAGTGCGGCAGATCGAACGCCAATTGCTCATGTGGGGACCACTGCCAAGCAAGAACCTCGCAGAATGTTGCGGATCCGGGCACTGGGGAGACGGGACACTCGAGGAGGCAATCCAGGAAGGCGAGCGGAAGGGAACCGTTCGTCGCCTTCCGCTCGGCTGGGTCGCCGCAACCAGGCATCACGGCGCAGACAACGACACGCAATAGAACAATGGGCTGGCGGATGGTCAGCGCGAATGAAATCCGGCGCGAGTGCACGGTCACAAGATCTGCTCGCTCGGCCACTCGTCCGCGCCACATACCTGGAGCGCTCCCCTTGGGTGTTGCCAGTTCAGGCCGCTTGTTTTTGTAGTTGTCCTGTGGCGTCGTCCCAAGCATGACGGACTTCGCGGGGTGTTCGGTAGTTGAGCCGGCTGTGGGGCCGGTGGTGGTAGTGGTCGATGTAGGCGGCGATCACCTCCCTGGCCTGGTCGAGCATCGTGGGGACGGGATGTGAGCGCTGCGAGGGCTGCTCATCACAGTCCGTTCAGCAGCCCCCTCAGCGTCGTGGCGTAAATATCGAGGGCGTGGCGCCCCGCGTACGTCAGCGCGACCGAGGTGCGCGAGGCCGGCCCGCTGCCAGTCTTGCTGGTCGCGAGGTAGCCGCCGTCTTCAAGCTTGCGTAGATGCGTGATCAGGTTGCCCGGCGTTAGCTCGATCATGTCCTGGAGGCGTCTGAACGACAGCTGGTCGCCGTCGGGCAGGGTGGCCAGCGCTGCCATGATCTGGAGTCGCGCCGGGACGTGAATCAGCGGGTCGAGCGCCTCGGCGGTCATACGCCCGTCCGCACCGTGTGCGTCCGGGTCGCGCGCCGCCGCGACGTGCCGATCGCCGCGGTGGCCAGCAGCAACACGCAGAGCCCCACACCGTTGACCAGCCACATGCCTCGGGGGCCGGCAATTGCGCCGGCAGCGGCGATCAGCGCGACCGCAACGGCGAGCGCGACTTGTCGCCACTGCTTGTGGATCGCGGAGCGCCCCGCCCAGATGGCTGCGAGCCCGATCAGAGTTCCGGTCAGGAAAAGGGACCAGTAGAAGCCTGCACTGTGGTGGGCGTTGGTCGCGATCGCGATCAGCAGCACGTAACAGAGGAGCAGGGCCGCACCCATCGCCGCGGCTTCGTTGCGCTGCACCTTCACCGAGTGGCCGCTGATGCCGGTCCGCGCTCGCGCGTAGGCGTAGATGACGGTGGCGATCCGGAGTGCGATCAGCCCGTAGAAGACCACCAGCGACGCGGGGCTTGGACCGGTGAAGGGATGCTGATTGCGGACGTTTAGCCACACGATCCCGAAGCCGGCCAGCACCACCACGGCCGCCGTCAGCGACACCCACGGCGCCCGGAAGTCCAGCGAGCGCTGCGCGTCGGCCTGAGTCTGCGCCAGCAGCCGCGCCGCCTCGCGGGGGTCCATCCTGCTCTCCTCGGGAATCCCGGATGGTCCGGTGTGTGTAGTCACGGCCTGTCTCCCAACTAGAGTTTGTCATGCAAACTCTAGTTGGCTTTGTGGGGCAAAGTCAAGGTGCATGCTCTTGAGCAGGAGCGCCTGATGGGCTCCACGCCAGGCAGAGCGCCCAAGACTTCCGCTCAGATCGACCGGCGGGCGTCGACTTCTGCTAGGACACATCCCCGTCGGTGATATTGGCGTGCACCGTCCGGCTGGCAGAGGCGTGCACCGTCGCGGTTCCAACATCTTGTCTGCCGCTGGGCGCTGACACGGCATAGACGCTTGGGCGCACCTGGAATGAGAAGTGGCCCCGAGCTTCTTTCCCCCGCGTCGATCGGTTCCTCTAGAGGCTCTGGGCGAGCTTCACGAGACTCGCGAGCTTCGACTTCGCGAGGTTGTTGTCCACCGTGGCCCCGTAGACCTTGGTTCCAGATGTCGTGACGATGCTCTGAATGTGGATACCGGCCTCCGAAGCTGTCATGTAGAGCGACGTGCCCCCGAATCCGGAGTATGGCTTGATCTTCAGCCCCGCAGCCTTCAGTTGGCGCTGGGTCAGTGTCTTCAACTCTGAAGCTGTCAGCGGTCGGGAGAGTGTTTCGATGGACACCGAGACCGACTTCTTGAGCGCAGCGAGGCTCTTCGGAGACCCGAACGTGCAGTCGAGCGTCTGAAACGAGATGCCAAAGTTCCTTTTGGAGGCCTTCTCCTTGATGATCAGGCCGGTCGCGGCTGGAACCCTGTAACCCACGATCGCCGACACCGACGAAGGGCTCACCTTGCTGCACGCCTGAGTTGCCTTCGATGTATCTGCGGTCCTGGCTGCCGCCGCGCCTGCACAAGCGCCGACGCATGCGATGACAGCAGCCATCGCGGAGATGCTTCGTTTCATGCCCCTTGCCTCCAAATGGTTGTCGATATTGCAACCGGAGTCGCCCCCGAGACATCTGTGCCTCGATGCGTCTTATTTATAGCCGCTGTTCCGGGTGGCGGCACCTTCTCTCAGCGAACGTTAATGAGCTGCTCGGTGAGTTGGAGGGCTGAGGTCGCCAAACGCATCGCTGACAGCGGCGCCCAGCTTTCCTCAATACGTCCCGTATCAAGGCACTCCCCCTAGGCGCAGCTACCGACGCGAGTCAACGACTTGCGCTTGATCGACAACCAGCAGCCCGGTCGCTCCAGGGTGTGGCCCGATCCGTTCGGGAGCGGGCTATAACCGAATGTTGTGGACGGTGTTGAGGAGAAGGGCGGCGTACCTTCCCGGTTGATCAAGACCGACCGCCTTGAAGGCGGGAAAGGAAGGCACGCCATGACGAATGTTCGCACGCTCCCGGTCGGGGACGGCAACGATGAGATGCAGGTCACGCTCGATCAGCTCGCGCGGGAGGGCGCGCGGCGGATGATCGCGGCGGCGCTGGGAGCCGAGGCGGATGAGTACGTCGACCGCTGCGGAGACGAGGTCGACGAGGATGGGCGCCGGCTGGTTGTCCGCAACGGCCGCGCGGCGGAGCGGAAGGTGACGGTCGGGTCGGGGACGATCCCGATCAAGGCGCCGCGAGTCAACGACAAACGCGTCGATGAGCAGGGCGAGCGACAGAAGTTCAGCTCGCGGATCCTGCCGGCGTATGCGCGCCGCTCACCAAAGGTCGGGGAGGTGATCCCGATCCTCTATCTGAGGGGCCTGTCGACCGGTGACTTCAAGCCGGCGCTCGAAGGACTGTTGGGTGAGGACGCCGCCGGCCTGTCTGCGACGACGATCAGCCGGATGTGCAAGGAGTGGGAGGAGCATCACGCCCGGTTCTCCAAGCGGCACCTGGGGTTCTCCCGCTACGCGTACCTGTTCATGGATGGTATCCACGTCCAGATCCGGCTCGGGGAGGACCCGAAGGTGTGTCTGCTGATCGTGATTGGTGTCCGTGAGGACGGTGAGAAGGAGCTGCTGGCGGTCCAGGACGGCTACCGCGAATCGACGGACTCATGGGCTGCCGTGTTCCGGGACATGAAGCGCCGCGGCCTGAACGAGCCGAAGCTCGTGATCGGTGACGGCGCCTTGGGCGCGTGGGCCGCGCTGCGCGACGTCTACCCGGAAGCGGGCGAGCAGCGCTGCTGGTTCCACGCGTCAGGGAACATCATCGACTGCCTGCCCAAGCGGCTGCAGCCGCGCGCGAAGGGGCTGCTGTCGGAGATCATCGAGGCGCCGACCCGGCACGATGCGAAGCTCGCGCTCGAGGTCTTTCGTGAGGAATACGGCGCCAAGTACCCCAAGGCACTGTCCAAGCTCGATCGGGACTGGGTTCAGCTGACCGCGTTCTACGACTTCCCTGCCGAGCACTGGCGGCATTTGCGGACGACGAACCCGATCGAGAGTGCGTTCGCGACCGTCCGGCTACGCACGCGGGTCACTAAGGGCGCCGGCTCGAAGACCGCGGCGCTGGCGATGGCCTACAAGCTGCTGGCCACCGCGCAGGAGCGCTGGCGGCGGTTCAACGGCCACGAGCTCGTCACCGACGTGCTCGACGGCGTGAAGTTCCAGGACGGCATCAAGGCCACAGACAACGACAACCACGACGACGACGGAATGACAGACGAGAGGGTCGCCGCCTGATCATTCTTCATTGCCAAATCCACAACATTTGACAATTGCCCGCTCAATTATCCGGCCGGTGCTGAGCCTGGTGGGGTCATGGACATCGGCTAACGGGACCGGATACGTGACCGATGTGCCAAACGGGACTGTCTGCGGGTCCTCTGGAAGCTATTACCAGATCGACACGTTCTACAACGCCGGCTCGTCCAGCCCCACAAATCCGGCCAGCAATGACGGCTTCACCCTGATGATTCCGTAGGAACGCAGTCGTTTGCGATCGGTCGAAAACGCCAGTTGAGCGGCCGGCACCGAATGCGCACAATAGACCCGCAACGCGCGGGGACAAGATGCGGAGGCCGCGTATCCATGGTTTCCGAGCAGAGCGCTCCGTTTCGCTTGTCGTCGAGCACACCGTCGCCGAGCAGACCGTCCGCGCGTTCGCTTTCCACGATCCAGCCGTGGCCATGTTCTGAACCGGACGAATGCGTTGGCGTCAAAGCGGAAGCCTGGAACCGCTGCCGCTTCGCGCATGGATGGGGCTACACCGAGCAGCAGCCGAGCTTCTGCTGCTCGAAGCATGAAACTGCCTTTTGGAGGCTCTGTCCGGGCCCGGTCATAGGTTCCGGTTCATCCGAGACAGGGGCTTCGTTTGGGAGAACGCAGTCGGGTAGGCCGCTAGATCGGAGCTGCTCGGGTATCGGATCCCTGGCAAACCGACGGGCGTACATCTTCAGGCTTGGCAACTGCTATGGCGGGGGAGGCGGGCCAGGTCATCGCTGGGGGTTCGATCGATCATCACCACAGAACGCGCTGCAGACCTGGTCCGCCGAAATCCCCCGCCGGGCTAGATGTCGGTCAGCGTGGGTGGTGGGCCGACGACCTCGCAGCCGTAGGCGCCGAAATGGCGGATGAGTTCGCTGATCGGTGGCAGCACTCCCTCAGTCGGTTGCTCTGTATCGGCTACGGGGGTCCCGAGTGAGATGAACAGTTCCTCGAGTCCGGCGGGGCTGAGCGTGGTCAGCATTCGTGCCTGGGGCGAGCGAACGATGTAGGCGTGCGTCGTTCCGCGCGGGGCGAAGGCGTAGTCGCCGGCGCCAAGGTCGATGCGCTCACCATCAACGAGCAACGTCACTTCTCCCTCGACGACATAGAAGCTCTCGTCCTCGTTGTGATGTCGGTGCATCGGGGTCGCGGTGCCCTCGGGGTCGTTGACCTCGAACTGTGCGAAGCTGCCGCCGGTCTGCGCGCCGGTCGCCTTCATCGTCATCCGGCCGTTCTTCCACCAGAAATCGGAAAGGCCGGTGCCGGCGGTGATCTTGTAGGTCTGGGCGAGTGCGTCGGTGCTCATGTTGTGTCCCCTTGTGGGTCGCGGCTGGTTGCCAAACGAACCTAGGGACAGGGTTGCTGGGTGTCTCGTATATCTTTGCTAGCGAAACCCTCCGAATTTCTTACCCATCGTCGGAGGCCGGGTGGGCCGCGCGCATCGGGCCGCTTGTCTGAACCTCCCGGAGCGCGAGCGGCGCGGCGAGGCGCAACGCGATCTGTCCGCGGCCGACTCGTTCGAGCCCGACACCGCAGTCCATGGTGCCCAGCCGCTTGCGCAGCATCAGCAGTCTGGCGTCGAGGTTGTCATTGCCGGCTGGGAGACCAAGGCGTTCATCCAGCCGTAGCTCGCGGTTCGTGAACTCGACACGTCCGTCGTCGGCGTTCTCGCGAAGGATCTTCCACAGAACCCGCCCGGCAACGCCCTTGATCACGTAAGCGCCGTCCACGAAGACGCTGTCATCGGCCTGGTAATAGATCACAGAGAGAGGTTCGTCGCCGGTCGGGGCTGGCAGCACCGACGGCTCGCTGGCACCGGTCTCTCGCGAGCCGGAGTGCTTGGCCGCAAGCGATGCGGAGAGCTGCCCAGCGAGGATGCGTAACAACCGCTCGTCCGCTGGTCCGAAGGTTCCGGGCTGCTCGCTCTCGAGGTAGAGAACGCCGGTCAGCGTATCGTGGACGATGAGCGGGACGGCCGCGGCGCTCTGTACGCGATCGAGCCCGGGTAGCGGGATCTCTCTCGACTCCGCAAGCCGCACGTCTTCAGCCGCGGTGCTCTGCCGGATCGCCGCCTGCATCGTCCGGCTGCGCGCCACGTTCGGAACGCACACGACCCGGCGTCGTTGCGCTGCAATGCCGATCACCCCAACCCCGATCGGCACCTCCGCGCCCGCGGCCGACACGTCGTAACCGATGCTCGACACGGCAAACAGTCGCTCAGCGTGATCGTCGGCGACCAGCAGGATCGACTGGGTGAACCCGAACAAGTCCTCCAACGCTTCCAGGCCCGTTCGCACCACGTCCGCATAGTCCGCACAGACAGCGAGCCGGCGCACGAACTCATCAAGCAATGTGAACGTGTTTGGCTCGATTCTGGGCTGCTGCTCGGCTGGACGGGCGATCTCCCCGAACGGCACGCAGCACAAGACCCGATGAATATCGACTCCGCGCAGACGAAAAATGCCGGCCATCCCCGTCTGGGAGGCGACCGCGTCAAGGTTCGCCCTGACAGTGTCGAACGTGGACCCCTCGGTCTCTGTGTGTAGATAGTGCAGGTCGAGGAGGTACTGGTCGCTGGTCTGCGGATCGACCACAACCACCTGTGCAAACGGATTACCGTCGAGGTTGGCACGCGTCTTGCTGAAGAACTGATAGGTCAACGCGACGCGCTCGGAATCGACGTAATGCACGATCGACAGCAGCGTGACATTCGGGACGCCATCCCTCGAACATGTCGCGATCATCGACGGGATCACACCCTGCAGACAGGAGCGGATCGCCTCAAGCGAAACCGGGCGCTCGCTCACAATCGAGCCCCAGCCCTGCGGCCCGGGGTCTGGTCGAACACCTCATCGATCGAGAACGTCACAACGATAAAGTCCTCACGCATGAATAGTCGCTTGGCGTTGCCCGGCGGCGCTCCGACCTGCTCGGTCTCTGTTGCGAACGTCTCCAGATGCCGCTCGGCACGCTCCAGATCCTCGGGCTGCGGCTCGGAAACATCGACAACGACCCCCTTGAACTGAACCGCCCGCCCGGCCGTTGGTGGGTTAAACACGAGCGCGATCGAACCATTGCCCTCGATGTTCTGCCTACTCGGGGAACCGGGCGCCGCGATCACACACAAAGTCAGGTGACGGCCATCGGCAGACACTCCCGGGCCAAAGCCGCGCGTGAACGCAGGCTTCAGGTCTTCGTCCCGCGTGCCCACCCCAATCGCGACCCCGCCGTTGACAAACTCCACCAAGCCTGGCTCCAACACACCCCCGAGGATCGACTGATCCATGCGAAAAAGCTACACCAACCCCGCCCAGACGATCACGAAGAGATCTAAGCCGAATCGACAAGCGGTACCTGGCGATTGCTTTACGGCAAACCAGAAGCCTGGAACCGCTGCCGCTTCGCGAACGGATCGGGCTAGAAGCAGTCGCCGAGGGCGACCCAGGCGACGCGACGCTCCGCCACGAACTGGGTCACGGCATCCGTGCCTAGATTGCTGATGCGAGGACCGGCTTTGTAGGAGCGTCGTGTGCCCGTATTGGCCGTGGCTTGCGCGCATGTCGGCCGGAGGCGCGCTTGGCCGGGCGTGGTGTTTCATTGCAGAGAGGCGCGGATGTCGCTGATTTTGCGGAACTCCCGGTGTGGGTTCTCGGGGACGTCGATGAACCCCCAGCGTCCGTAGAAGGCGGCGGCGTGGTCGTCAACGGCGTCAACGACCACGAGCCGGGCGGCCGCTGTGTCGCTGGCCGCAACGGCGAGGCGTAGCGCCTCTGCGAGCAGGCGGCTGCCGAGCCCTTTGCGTTGGTAGCGTCGGTCAACGGCAAGTCGTGCGATCAGGATCGTCGGGATCGGATAGCGCGGCATTCCTCTTGCGTAGCGTTTCGGCGCGGCTTCTGACCGGATCGAGCCGGTGGTGAGACTGATGTAGGCAGCGACAGCGTCGGCCGTCATCACCAGGTAGGTGCGTGCCAGGTCTGCCTTCTGGCTGGCTGGCGCGTGATCGGTCAGCCAGCGGTCAAGCTCGGTGTTGCCGCAGTCAAACCCGCTGAGGTCGTGGTCTGCTGTCAGCGGGACGAGCTTTAGCTCGCTCACGTGCTGCTGATGCGTGGCAGGTCCAGCAGCTCATGCAGCGCGGGGACGTGCTCGCCGGGCTCGTCGAGCGCGGCAGCGAACGCGCTGAACGCGCGGTCACTCATCACGAGGTGCCGACGTTCGTCAAGCACTGATCGTGCCCGCCTTTCGGCGGCGCTGAGCAGAAAGGCCGAAACGGTCTGACCGGATGCGGCTGCGGCTTCACGGATGACCGCGTCCTGCTCATCCGTCACACGAACATCGATTCTCCGAGAACGGGTACCAGTAGCCATGTCCGGACATTGTACCGACAGTTGACGCCAGGCTGGCTGGTCGATGCGTGGAAACGCGCTATGTGCGAAGCTCATGCTATTACGCACTTTGGAAACATGTAGAACCCGGACCACGGCCCACGTGACTGCTCGGAGGCGCGGCTCGTCACTCGCCTCGGGTGCTCCCAAAGACTGTCCAACCGCGGCATCCACGATGACACCTGCCGCTCGCGACTTCGAGGTGGCAACGGCCACTGTCGGCTCCCGGGCCGCTAACCCGCGACGAGGTGATGACCGCGTCAGAGGTGGCGGAGTTGCTGCACCTTCCGGTATCGACCGTCTATCTGCTCGCTCGCCGGGGTCAGATTCCTGCCCGGCGCCTGGGACGAACCTGGCGTTTCCTTCGGCCGAACCTCGAGCAGTTGCTGCGGTCGGGAGTGGCCGATAGACGCATCCTGCGCGCGGTCGGCGACCTTACGTCGCCGGGGCAACACTCGCGCCCGCCGGATGTCCAACCTTCGGGTTCGGTCGCCGCCGGCCTTTACTCAGAGCCGTTGACTTGTACCCACGCTCTGTACCCATGCCCTGCTCAAGTCCATGAGTGCCAGAGCGACAATCTGCAACAGCCCCGTTGACGGGCTTTTTTCGAAGCAGGGGAGACAGGACTCGAACCTGCAACCCCCGGTTTTGGAGACCGGACAAATCAGTACTTTTCGCGCCGTTTCAGGTAGTTTAGCGCATCTAAAACCCCTGTAGACACGGTCGATACGCCTAGTTTGTTCCTACTTCTGTTCCTCCCTGCGAAGTGTTCCTTCCGGGCGTTTTGCTGTTCCTCCCTCCGATCGAGGCTGTAGCATCGCTAGGTATGAATCCCTCCCAGGGCAGTCTCGGGATCTTTGTCGAGGAGGCGAAAGCCGATGGGGCGCTCCCGTACTGGGTCGCTAGGTGGCGTGACGGCGAGCAGCAGCCCAAGCGGCGCCTCGGGTCGGCGTGGTTAGCGCCGACGGGCTCGCGTGATGCCAAGCCGGGTGGCAAGACCTATGGGCACCGCAAGCAGTGGACGCAGCGCCGCGGCCGAGTGCCCGACGAAGTTTTGGACGAGAACGCAGCTCTCATGCTGGCCGCCAAGGAGCAACGCGAGTGGGTCGACCGCGTAGCGGCCGAGGAGGCCGAGCGGATTCGCGTGACTAGGAACTTCCGGGCGCTCGCACGGGAAGTCCAGGCGCACATGATCAAGACCGGCGGGCACAGCCCCGCGACCGCCTACGACATCGAGTGCACACTCCGCGAGCCCGGGACTGCCCATAAGCGTGGCAGTGGAGAGTCGCGCGGGATCGTCATGCGGATCCTTGGAGACATCCCGGCTCACCAGGTCACGGTGGCAGATGTCGAGGAGGTCTTTGACGAGTACGACGAGCTCGGGCGCTCCGGACGGACGATCAACAAGGTCCGTGAGCAGCTGCGCGCGATCTTCAACTACGGCTGCGACCCCAAGCGTGACTGGCATTTAGACGGCAACCCCGTCACGCTCACCGATCCGCGGAAGGTCAACAACGCGGGCGGGGTCAGGTTCTTCGAGATCGAGCAGGTCGAGGCGATCGCCGCGGCCGCGGCAGCCGGATCGTGGCGGGCCGAGACCCGCGCAGCCCATAACCGCACTGCCCTCACGATCGGGCAGGAGCAAGAGGAGAACGACCAGCTCGCCGAACTGGTCCGTTTCGCCGCTTACACCGGGCTACGACAAGGCGAGCTCGTGGTGCTCCAGTGGTCTGACATCAACTTCTCGGATAAGACGGCGATCGTGCAGCGCGCGCTGTCGGGTAGCACGATCAAGGCGCCGAAGTCCGGCAAGACACGGGTCGTGCCGCTGGGTGCCCCCGCGCTTGCGGCCCTGAAACGGCTTCGCAAGCGCCCGAACTTCCTTACGCCTGATGATTACGTGTTCGCGACCCTGGCAGGCGACCGGCCCGACGCCTCCGCGCTCAGACGCCGCTACAACCTCGGACGCGACGCGGCAGGCGCACCCGTGCTCACCTTTCACGGCCTGCGCCACACGGCCGCATCGCTGTTTATCCGCAGGATGGACGTCTCCGAGGTCAAGGCGATCATGGGGCATGCCAGCATCAAGACGACCGAGCGCTACCTGCACGCCCGCCGCGCCTCCGATCTCGTCGACAAGGCAACCGACGCGCTCACACCAGAGCCGCTTAGCGAGGAGGAGAAGCTGCGTGAGCAGCTGGTCGCGCTCGACGCCCATGCACTCGAACGGCTCCTCGAGCAGCTCGGCGCAACGGCATGAGCGAACCTTGGCCGCGACACACCGGCGATCCCGACGGACGCCCCGTCCTCCTGACCGAGACTGCTTGGGCTCACATCGTCCGGGATGATGGGCACCCCGACCTCCAGCCGTTCCAGCAGCTTGTACTTGACGTAGTCCGCAAGCCTGACCACCGAGGTCCGGACGCGATCGTCGGCCGTGAGCGATTCTGGGGGCGAGGCGTTGGCCCGAGCCGCTGGCTACGGGTGGTCGTAGACTTCACGAAGGAGCCAGCGGTCATCGTGACCGCGTTCTCCGAGAGGCGCGACCCTCAGGACTGGAAGCAATGAGCGTGACAATCGACAACATCGCCTTCTCGCACAGCCACTACGACGCCGACGGTGACGTGCTGTACCTGAAGACGTCTGTACCCGACAACGCCGTGGAGTTCGACTCAACTCCGGAAGGCCACGCGCTGCGGTACAACGCTGTCGGCGAACTAGTGGGCATCACGCTCGTCAGCCCGCGCCACTTGCTCGCGCAGAACGGTAAAGTCGAGATCACGCTCCCGCACCACGTCGATGTCGATGTGGCCGCGCTCGACAGCGCGCTCGTTTCTGCCTAGGCGACAGCTGTTGAGCGACACGCTGGGTGGTGGCGGCGGGGGCGGTCAGCGACAGCGGGCGTGGTGATGAGGTAACGCGCGGTGGGCGGTCCGGCGACAGGATGTTGGTGTTCCTGTTCATGTTGGGCTCCCTCGCCGAAACCTTGATGCGGTGAGGCGAGGGAGCCCGTGACGCCGTTGGAGGTCGTCATGCTGATCGTCTCAGACGATCGTGCTGTGGTCGAGGCGGATTTGGCTGCCGGCCGGCTGCTGTGTCCGCGCTGCCGGGCGGGCCGGCTGGGAGGCTGGGGGTGTTCGCGGTTGCGGACGGTCCGGACGAGCACGGGGGTGCGGCGGTTGCGGCCGCGTCGTGGTCGTTGCCGCGAGCGGTCGTGCCGCGCGACGCATGTGCTGTTGCCGGATGTGTGCCTGTCGCGCCGGCGGTATGTCGTGGAGGTGATCGGTGCGGCGCTGCTGTCGGCTGGCCGGGAGGGGTATCGGCGGGCGGGGGAGCGGCTCGGGGTGCCGGGCGAGACGGTGCGTGAGTGGCGGCGCCGGTTCTGCTTGCTGGCGGAGTTGATCGCCGCGCACTTCCTGCGGTGGTCGTGGGCGTTGGACGCGTCGTTTGATCCGCCTGCCTGGCCAGGGTCGCCGATCGCTGGCGCCGTCGAGGCGATTGGCGTGTGCACGCGGGTGGCGTCGCTGTTGTTGGGGCGTCGTTCGCCGTGGTCGTGGGCGTCGGCATTGACCGCGGGCGGGCTGTTGGAGATCAACACGGTCACGCCTTGGCCTGTGCCTGAGTGACCGTGATCCTGACCGGTCGTTGCTGTTCAACGACAGGTCAGGAGGCGATGTGGACAGGGCGCAGGAGATTGGGTTGTTCCGATGGAAGATCGTTGGTGAGGCGACGGACGTCTCGTTGTCGGCGCGTGAGCGCGGCAGGCTGGTTCGTGCGTTGGCCGAGCGTGAGCATCTGGGCCCGGACGGACGCTGGGTGCGTGTCGGGCGCAACACGTTGGACCGCTGGATCCGCGCGTATCGCGTGGGCGGGTTCGATGCGCTGGTCCCGGCGCCGCGGCGGCTCGCGGAGGGCACGCCGGAGGGTCTGGAGTTGGCGGTTGCGCTCAGGCGCGAGCAGCCCGCTCGCACGGCGGCGCAGATCCACCGGATCATTCTGGAGTCACAGGATGCGGCACCGTCGGCGCGGACGATCCAGCGGCACTTGAAAGCGGTTGGGCTGCCGTGGAAGAGCAGCGGCGTGGCGCGTGCGTTGGGTCGCTTCGAGGCGGAGGCGCCGAATGAGTTGTGGACCGGGGACGCGTTGCACGGCCCGCTGATCGACGGTCGCCGCACGTTCCTGTTCTGCTTCCTGGACGATCACAGCCGGCTGCTGGTTGGTTACCGGTGGGCGATGCGCGAGGACGTGCTGAACGCTTCGGCCGCGTTGCGGGCCGGGATCGCCGCGCGCGGTGTCCCGAAGGCGGTCTATGTCGACAACGGCTCACCGTTCGTCTCGGGGCAACTGCTGCGCGCGTGCGCGGTGCTCGGGATCCGGCTGATCCACTCCACGCCCGGGCGGCCGGAAGGGCGCGGGAAGATCGAGCGGGTCTTCAGGACGGTCCGCGATCAGTTGCTGGTCGAGCTTGAGGACCGCTCACCCGCGAGCCTTGAGGATCTCAACCGGATGTTTCAGAGCTGGGCCGAGCAGGTCTATCACCGCCGCGTGCACACGGAGACTCAGCAGGCGCCGCTTGAGCGGTTCCTCGCCCCGGGTGTGCCGCCGCGACCGGCCGAAGCGATGCTGCGCGAGGCGTTTCGCTGGTCAGAGCGGCGAACCGTTTCGAGGACGGGGACGGTCGGGATGCATGGCAACACCTACGAGGTCGATCCTGAGCTCGCCGGCCGCCAAGTCGATCTCGTGTTCGATCCGCTCGAGCTGACCGAGGTGCAGGTCAGGCTCGACGGCCGCCAACGCGGGATGGCGATCCCGCGTGCGATCAAGCGGCACGTCCATCCGCGTGCCCAGCCAGAGCCTGAGAAGCCGGTGGCGCCGACCGGGATCGACTACCTCGGTCTGATCCAGAAGCGCCGTGAGCAGGAACTTCAGCGGCGGATCGACTACCGCAACCTACCCACCGCGGGCGACGAAAACCACGACGACAACAGGGAGATGACGGCATGAGCATCGACCGCCTGCGGGCGCATTGGGGGCTGTCTCGCACCCCGTTCACCAAGGAGCTTCAGACCTCGATGCTGTTCGCCTCCGCCGCTCACCAGGAAGCGGTCGCCCGGATCGACTGGATCATCTCGGAGCGGTCGCTTGGGGTGGTTTGTGGCGAGGTCGGCGCCGGCAAGACGGTCGCCGCTCGGGCCGCGACCAGCAGTCTGGATTCGAGTCGCTACTCGATCATCTACCTCCCCAACCCGGCCGTCGGGGCGCGCGGGATCTACACCCAGATCGTCACCGCGCTCGGCGCGACACCCCGCTTCTACCGGGCGACGCTGATCCCACAGGCGACCGACCTCTTGGCTGCCGAATCGGCTGAGCGTGGCAAGACCGTCGTGCTGATCCTCGACGAGGCTCACCTCCTGTCGGCCGAGCAATTGGAGGAGCTTCGGATGTTGACCAACCAAGAGATGGACTCGCGCGCGACGTTCGCGTGCCTGCTGCTCGGCCAGCCGACCCTGCGGCGCAAGCTCCGCCAGGGCACGTTCGCCGCGTTGGATCAGCGGATCGCATTGCGGTGCACGATCGACGGGATGGACCGCAAGGAGACCGGCGAATACATCGCCCACCACATAAAGCTCGCCGGCCGCAGCGACACCTTGTTCTCCGACGATGCGGTCGCGTTGATCCATGACGCGTCCCGCGGGTTGCCCCGCGCGGTGAACAACCTCGCGACGCAGACGCTGATCGCCGCCTACGCGGCCAACAAGTCGATCTGCGACGAGAGCTCCGCCCGCGCGGCGCTGGCTGAGATCACCGCCGAATGACCGACGAGCTGGTCTCCCTGTTCGACCAGCCGACCGGGGACGGCCGGCCGCGGGCGCTTCCGCTGCCGCCACCACCGGCTGATTGGCCCGTGGCACCCGGGCAGGCCGCCTACCACGGCCTGCCCGGCCAGATCGTGGGCAGGATCGCGCCACACACCGAAGCCGACCCAGCCGCGATCCTCACCCAACTGCTGGTCTGCTGCGGCGCGCTGATCGGCCGCGACGCGTACTTCCAGGTCGAAGCCACCCGACATCACCCCAACGAGTTCCTGGTGCTCGTCGGGGACAGCGCCAAGGCCCGGAAGGGCAGCTCGTTCGATCACGTCGCCCGCCTGCTCGCACAGGCCGATCCGGCGTTCACCTCACGTCTGAGCACCGGGCTATCCAGTGGCGAGGGACTGATCTGGACAGTTCGCGACCCCGCCGGCTCCGACCCAGGCGCCCTCGACAAGCGACTGCTCGTTATCGAACCCGAGTTCGCGACCGTCCTGAAGTCCACCGGCCGCGAACTCTCGACGCTCTCACCAACTCTGAGATCTGCGTGGGATGGCCGGCCGCTCGCGCTGCTGACCCGCACCGCACCCGCACGCGCCACCGAGGCGCACATCTCGATCATCGGACACATCACCCAGACCGAGCTACGCCGCCACACCACGACCGTCGAGATCGCCAACGGATTCCTCAACCGCTTCATCTTCGCGGCCGTCCGCCGAGTCCGGCTGCTGCCCGAAGGCGGCGACCCCGACCCGCTGAAAGGCACCGGCCTGAGTCGCTACCTCACCACCGTGCTCGCTCACGCCCGCGCCGTCGGAAGAGTCACATTCTCCCCAGACGCACGTGAGCTGTGGTGGCAGCTCTACCCGCAGCTCACCCAACCCGCCGACGGTCTCCTGGGCCAGCTCACCGCCCGCGCCGAAGCGCACACGATCCGGCTCTCGCTGCTCTACACACTGCTCAACGGACAGAAGATCATCGCACCCGAGCATCTCCAAGCTGCGCTCGCGCTCTGGGACTACGCCCAACGCTCCGCCGCCTGGGCACTCGAACAAGCAACCGGCGACCCGCTCGCCGAGCAGATCCACGCCGCGCTCGCCCGCTCGCCCGCCGGGCTAACCCGCACCCAGATCCGCGACCTCTGCCAACGCAACCTCCCCGCCGACCGCATCGAGCAAGCACTCCAAGCGCTCGCCGGCGCCGGCCGCGCTCATCAACAACGAGCCCTCACCAGCGGTCGCCCCGCCGAGCTCTGGACCGCCACCCAGCCCGCCGGCGTCTGAGCCACCGCCGCTACGCGCGAGTGGGTCGCATCGCTCGCCCGATCACGCTCGCGCCACGACAACGCCTTGCATGCCGTCACCACCTTCGTGGCGAGCGATCAACAGCGAGAGCGAAGCGGTCTCAAACGCGCGACGCACCACCGCGCGCTCCCCGCACCCGGCCGCCTTCATTGCCAGTCATTACCGGCCCCCGACCCCTTCGGTCGTTCGGTCGTTCGTCTCCCCGATCACCATCCACGATGACGTCGTCATCACCATCCAGCGTGTCCGTCAACAACAGCCCGATCCTGGCCGCGCCTGCGGCTCCCCGCCGCGGGATCCTGCCGACCGGCTGCTTGGAACCGTTTTGAGTCGCGCGCGGAGTATCAGTCGGCAGGGGGGTCGCCGTCAGGCTCCTCCGGGCTTCCGGCTGATGGGATTAGGCGATCGTAGGCGTCGAGCAACTCGCTGAGTAGCAGCGTGAGTGGATCATCACCGTCCGCCGCGTCTAGCCGCTGCGACTGTGTGTTTGCATCTGTGGTGTGCCAGTGGATCGGCCGCTCGCGTATGACCAGCCTCATCCCTCGTACGGGCGAACGTCGCATGCGCGGCGAGTGGGATGGGTCTTCTCTCGTCATACTTACTTAAGCGGACGAAGGCGTGATCCTGTGACCAGGTAAGTCTTGCGGGTCGATTTGCCGACGGCTCGGTGTAGTGAACGCCCCGGCTTTTCACGCCGTCGCCGACACTGATGTCGTGGGCTGACCGTCGCCGGCTCTTCAGCGCCGACGTTGTGAACGATTGACGGTGCGTGACCAGCGGTCGAGTTTGCGCTCTAGAACAGCTCGGGTTGGTTGGTGATATTTCGCGCTTCGGGTTGCTTCGCATCGCGGAGTCGACGGATGTATTCGTCGACATCGTTACGCAGGAAGCGTCGTTCTTTGCCGAATTTGAGGACAGGGAGTCTGCCTCTGCGTGCTTCGCTGAGAACCTTCTTGCGCGAGGATCTGAGAATCTCGGCGACCTCCTCGGGTAGCAGGATCTCGCTGCGGGTCAGTCCGGTCGGCTGCGTGTAAGTATCCGTGCTCATCGCTTGCTCCTTTCAGCGTGTCGCTGCAGAGCTCATAACGAGCGAGCACACCGTCTTGCGACATGCATCAAGAGCACGGTTGAGTGACCGAAACGGATGCTGGCAAGCGTTGTACGAACGATGCCGCTACTGCGCGCCGTGATTTGGGCCCAGCCGGTTGTCTGCGAGCGAGTTGCGCCGGGGTTGTACGCGCCATCACACGTGGCAGGTTCACACCCGATCTGGTTGGTGGCGCGCTTCGGCGGTACTGTGCTCGGGTTCGCGGGGGGTGTCTGGTTGGCCGATACCATTTGCAGCATGAGTGAATCGCCTTATGTGAGTTTCAGGCAGCGGATGGCTGAGAAGGAAGCTGCGCGTCGCGCCGATGCTTTGGCGATTGCTGAGGGGCGCAAGACTCCGCAGCAGATCAAGCTTGAGAATGAGTCTTTCGCGTTTGGGCCCGACCGCGCCACGCTGGATTTCGCGTCGTTGCACCCGGTTGTTGAGTCGGTGATCGCGCTTATCGACGAGCCAGCCGATGGTGGCCGCGGGGTCTGATCCCGAGCTTCCGCCGCTCAGCGTTCAGGAGGCGGAGCGGATCATCGCCCAGATCGGCTCGGTTATTGATGACCAGCGTCTGGTGCTGATCGGCGGGCAGGCGATTGCTTTATGGGGGGCGCAGCTCTCTGCCTATCTGCCTGAGGGCACGCGCGCCGTTACGTCGGGCGATGTCGATCTGCAGGGCTCGCGCGAGGCGCTGGCGGAGATCGCGCGGCTGCTTGGTGGCCGCGCGCGCGTCGCGTCGTCTGACGATTTCACACCGCTTGTCGGGATCGTTGCGTTCGTTGATGGTGATGGATACGAGCGGCAGCTCGATGTTCTACCTCGGCCCTTCGGTCTGGACGGCGCCGCGGTGGCGCAGAACGCTCCGCTGCTTCATCTACAGGCCGGCGGCGGCGAGACAAGGGTCCATGTGATGCACCCCCTCGACGTGCTGCGTAGTCGTGTTGCTAACTCGACGCTTGTCAGCAAGCAAGACGAGCATGCCGCCCACCAGCTGCATGCGGCCGTGGCGCTGGTGCCGGCGTATGGCCGCATGTTGCTTGACCATGGCGCCGGCTCACGCTTGGTGACCAACATGAACGAGGGGGTGCTGCGGCTCGCTCTCAAGGATGCTCGAGCTATGCGCCTGTATCTCAGTGGGACAGTGGATATCGCGCAAGCCGTGCTTGATGACCCGCGGCTGCCGGTCGCGCATCGCGAGAGGCGCCTGCCACAGCTTTATCGCCAGCTCATCGCCGAGCGCGAGCGTCTGACAGGCCGTGCTCTCTCGCAGGACAGTCCCCCGCCGTCGTTACGACGTCTCCACGAGCGCTCCTACTACCGCGAAGTTGAGGGGCCGGACGAGGGCTTGGAACTGTAGGCCTTGGATACTCCCCGCGCGGGTCCGGAGGACTCGTTTGCCAGTGCTGGGTTGCTTGAATCGTGAGGTAATCGGCGCGCATGTTCGCGTGGTCTGCTCTACCTGCCCGAGTTGAGGAGGCGTAACGTTCGGGGCCCGAATGGCGGAGCCGTCTCTACCGGATTGGTTGCATCATGCGCTGGCCGAGTGTGAGCGCAACGATGACGCGCTGTTTGAGAGCTTGAGCGAGATCTGGGTTCGGCTCACTGGCGAGGAGCGGCGCGAGCTTGAGCAGGATGCGCGGATCTCGAAGGCATCGTCTGCGTTGCAGCTTCGGGAGATAGCCAGCGCCGCTGTTGACCACGGTGGCGAGGATGAGCGCGGGCAGGTGCTCGGGCTTCTTGGCGATACCGCCCAAAGGCAGCTTCATGAGTTGCATGGTGTGCCGCTGATCGCGTCGGCTCTGAGTACGGAGCGCTTCCTCGCGCAGCTCACTGCCACCGCCCAGGGAACATCTCGCTCGCGAACCCCACTTGAGACGCGGCTCGGGCTCTGAGACCACCTTCATGCTGCGGTGATTGATCGCGCCCAGCGTTCCGGTTCAGACACGGGTCTGCGATCAGTTCGTCCGCGATGTTGTTACGGGCTGGTCATGAAAGCTGTGGGTGGACTCGTGGTGTCACGCCGCGTCGCGGAGTTCAGTCTGGGTTGGTGGCTCGGGGTTCGTCGTAGCGGTCGGTCGCGAGCACCTAGTTTTGGTTGGAGTTGCGCTCAATCCATCCGCGATTCTGTCCGGCCTGGACATATGCGCGGTCGCCGACAGCCTCGATCTTGGCGACCGGGGCGTCGTGCCACGCCAGTACCCAGAGCACCTTCGCAAGCGACCACACATCTGCCGGGCCGGCGTCCGCTGCGGTGGGGTCGTTGACCATTTCCGGTGCGACGAAGTTCGCCGGGCCGAGCTTCTGTCCCGGCTCTGTGGCCGCGTCTTTACCGGGCCAGGTCACGAGACCGAAATCGCCGACCATCCACTCGTCGCCGAGCCGGAACAGGTTGCCAGGCTTGATGTCACGGTGATGCATGCCAGCTTCGGCCAGCGCGGCGGGCGTACGCGCATACATGCGGACGGAGTCGACTACCTCGTCAAGCATCGGATCGTCGCCGAGTGCCTCGCGGACGGTTTGCGCGATCGGCATCGCCAGCCACGCGGGATCATCCTTCGACGGCTCCTCAGGCACGCTCGCGTCCAATATCGGCAGCACACCCGGGTGCGGACCGGCGCGTGAAACGCGACCTCGTCGCGAAAGCGACGGTACGGCTCCTTGTCCACCGAGCGAACCTTCAGCTCCGTCACAGCCACCCGCACACCGCGCTCGTCCACCGCTTCCCACACGCGTGAGTGCGTCGTCGAAGCGATCTCCGCCACGATCGTGAACCGCCCAAGCTGCGGCGCCTCGCTCGTACGACAGAAAGCGTGACGCGAACCCCGGCGGCACACCACCAACCGGCATCGCGTGGCGCCGCCGACGGTCCCGCTCAACGGCGACTTCCTCACCGTCCGAAAACCACGTAAAAGCCAAGGATTACACCTCAGGAGAAAGACTAATGACACACGCAGAAGACCAAGTTGGGCGCGGTTTACGCGCTGAGTGCGCATTGCTGAACGCCACCGTCAGGTGGCCCCTGAGCGCGACGCTGGTGGCGACGCTGACGACCACCGGATGGCGCAGTTCGTGATCATCCGAATGCGACGCTCGCTACCACGCCGGCCACCAACGTCAACGGCAACGGCCAAATTCACACGCTAACTGCCCCCCAAAGGGGGTGGTAAAACCCGGTTGGTGAAACCAGGGCCGCAAGGACGCTGCTGGAGACCGGTGCCGGCGGGCCCGGAGGGCACGTCGTGGGCCTGAACATGACGCCGCTTACGTTGATCCCAGCGCTGCTGCTGTACCCGTGGGAAGAGATCGAAGAGGACCTCGCCCAAAAACAAGCCCTGACCGACTACATGCGTGAAGGCGAACGCGCCCAGGTCCAGTGGGTCGGCAACCCCATCGGGTTCGGGTTCGGAGGCGAGCCGTCGCAGGATGGGGCGATGATGATGTTCGAGGGCCTCGCCGGTAACGGCGAGCGGCTCGCTCGCCAGGCACGGGAGGTCGGGATCGACTTCACGTTCTCGATCGGAAAGGATCTCTCGATCCTCTACGTGCTCGGTGACGACCAGTTGCGCGAGAAGATCGATCGCGCTCGGACACGCGCGATCGACCAGACGATGGCGCTCGTCGAACGTGACTACATGCGCGTCAGGCGCGGGTCGGGGAAGGATGAGGCGAACCGTGTCGCGGAGCGCGCGGCGGCTTGGGTGGGGATTCGTTACTCGCACAGTTCGAATCGTGAGGGTGAGCCGCTGCTTCACGATCACGTACACGTCTCGACGTTGGTGCAGAACCGTGATGGAGGGTTTCAGAGGTTGTGGTCGCGCGCGTTGTTCGCGCGTGGCGGCGCGGTACTGGAAGCACTGGGGCATCGGCATGAGGCGGAGCTGCGGGAGGCGATCAGCGCGGAGATCCCCTCCATCAGGTGGGGTGAGGTTGGTGAGAACGGCACCGCGCTCGTTGAGCAGGTTCCGGAGATGCTCCGTGATGCATTGAGCACTCGGACTAGAAAGAGGATCGATCCAGTGGTGGCTGAGTGGGAGTCGGCGAACCGGATGCCTGCGACTTCGGCGGTGCGGCAGATGATTGCCCTGCAGACGCGTCAGAAGAAGGAGCTCGCGGGGGTGATGACACGCGAGCAGGTGGAGACGGTCGCGCTTCAGCATGGGCTTGACGAGATGACGATGCTGCGCGAGATCGTCGCCGCCCCTCCCGCTAAAGCGCGCGCGGTCGCGAGCGTGAAGGAGATCGCGGACATGCTTGTCAGCGGCGACGGGTTGACGCAGATGACGACTGCGTTTCGGTTGCCGGCGGTGCAGCTGGCTGTGTCTCGGGCGGGGGTGCCGGCTTCGCAGATTGATGCGTATGTCGAGCAGATCGTCGACGACCTCAGAGTGATCAAGATCGAGACCGCGAAGGAGGTCAAGTGGACGACCGTCGAGCTGGTCGAGAAGGAGCAAAGCCTGATCAGTCTGCTCACATCAGCGGAGCGCGAGACGCGCGCCCCGGTCGTAGACGCAACGGTGGTTGAGCGGGTGATCGCTGATCACGGTGCGACACCGAACGTCGGGCAGCTTGCTGCGGTCAAGGCGTTCACTGGATCGTCGGCGGGGACGGTGTTGATCGAGGCGAACGCTGGTACCGGGAAGACGTATGTCGCGGGGCTCGCGAACAAGATCTGGGAGCGCGATGGGATACCTGTGCTTGGTGCGGCACCCACAGGTAAGGCCGTGACGGAGTTGAAGGCCGCTGGTGTTGAGCGGAGTCGTACGTTCGCGAGCCTCGCGAACCACGTCAATCAGAACAAGCCTCTGGTGGAGCTGACGGGCGGGGTCCCGGGGATCCTGCTCGGCGACGAGCTGACGATGGTGCACACTCGCGAGGCGGAGTTCGTACTCCGAGCCGCAGTCAGCGAGGGGTTCGCGGTGCGGGGGATGGGGCACAGCGCGCAGTTGCAGTCGGTGCAGGCTGGCGGGTGGTTCAAGCAGGTCACCGAGCAGCATCAGGACGAGCTCGGCGAAGCGCTGGTTCGTCTGGATGAGGTGATCCGGCAGAAGAGCACCGATGAGGGCAAGGCGCTCAACGACGTCGCCGCCCGCGCACCGCATAAGTGGGTTGCCTACCAGGAGAAGCACGGACGGCTGCGCGGATACGGGCTCTCACCCCGCGAGCGACACCAGGCCACGATGGATGCGGTATCGATGTGGCTTGAACGGGAGGGGCAGGATGTGCTGCTGATCTCAGCAACGAACCAGCTGCGCCAGGACCTGAACATGCTGGCGCAAACACAGCTGCAAAGCACTGGGCGGCTGACTGGCGAACAGGTGGGGTTTCAGACGAGTGAGGGCGAGACGATCCATGCTGGTGAGAAGCTGATCCTGAAGCGCAACGATCGTGGTCTTGGGGTGGACAATGGCACTCGCGCGACAGCGGTAGCCGGGCGCGGCGACGGGCTGGTGATCCAGATCGCAGATCGTGAGGTGCTGCTGCCTGCCGAATACATCGCCGAACATGTCCGCCTCGGTTACGCGGTCACGATCCATGACAGCCAAGGCGCGACCGCCGATCACACAATCGTCGTCACGCCCGTCAAGAACCTCGACTCAGAACTCGCCTACGTCGCCGCCAGCCGCGCACGCCACACAACCACGATGCTGGTGCTCACCGACCCGGACCCAGGCTGGAAAGGCCTCAAATCACGGTTGCGGCTTGAAGGCGCCGAGCAGACCGCCAGCAAACACATCGAAACCATGCGGAGCGAGCACGTCCAGGGCTCGACGCGGAACACGCAGGCCGAGGTGTCGATCGTGCCGCCGCGGAAGGCTAACGCGCCAGCCACGCCCACGCGCCGCCCGGTCAGCAAGGAGCCCGACGGCAGACCAAATGGGACGACGCGGTCGCCAGCGTCACGAGCGAAGCTGGCTCCGTGGCAATGGCCGGTGTCGAAACATCGCGCCGCGCTCTCGGCGCTCCACTCGAGGCTCGAAGAGGCCAAGGAGACCCACGCCCAAGTCATGCAGGATGCTATCGAGAAGGCTGCGCTCGTCCGCGATCTAGACGAACAGATCCAGCAGATCAAGACAGCCGCACTCGACGACGCTCGGGGCTCCAAGCGCCGACATCGAAAAGACCTTGAAGCCCGCCAAGCCATCCGACAGGAACAGGTCAACCGGCTCTCGGTGCGCCGCGCGCAGCTACCCACCCCACCGGACACCCAGACGCTCTCGGCTGAGTTCGTCACCTACCAGCAACAACACCAGGATCGGCGCAACGCGATCATCAAGGACGCGGCGGTGGATGAGATTGAGATTGGCACCCCAGTCTTCGAGCAGACACTCGGGCCACGACCTGACTCCGGGCAGGCCCGAGATGTCTGGGACCGGGCCGCGCTCGCGATCGGCAAACACCGCGTCGAGCGCGGAATCACCCATCCGTACCAGCACGGCGTCGACACGGGCGACTGGCGCAGCCGCAAGCTCGGTAGGGACCTCGACCGGCTGATCGAGCGACTCAATAGGCACTGGACCAGCCAGGGGCTGCAGCTCAAGATCGCGCCGCTCCGAGGGGCCGGCCAAGACCCGCACCGCGGTATGGGGATGGAGTGAACCGGACCCTGAGGTCGACGCCAACCGTGGTGATGACGTCGCCGTCATCACCACGGTCGTTACGGCTCGGCTGTCGAGTAACGAGCGGTGATATCCCTATCCGTTGAGCGCTCTGACTGGGTCGATGCGTGCTGCCCGCGTCGCGGGGTACGCGCCGGCGAGCATCCCAGTAGCGCTGCCCAAGAGAGGGGAGATGAGAACAATCCATATCGGAAGCGTTGGAACCCAGTTGTTGACGAGTGCAACGATTGTGATAGCGATCAGCCCGATAGCGGCTCCGAGGACACCGCCGATCGTGCCGAGAATGAAGCTTTCGAGTAGGAACTGGAGTGCAATTTGTGAGCGGCGCGCGCCCAGCGCGCGCCGGAGACCGATCTCGTGAACGCGCTCTAGGACCGAGACCAGAGTTGTGTTCGCGATTCCGACCACTCCGATTGTGAGACCTGCAATTCCGAGGATGATTAAAAGCCCGCTGATGTCGCCTGCGATCTTTGCGCGGAGCAGGTCGAGGTCTTGAGGTGTGCTCACGGTAATCGCCGACGGGCTGACAGGCGATACCGCCCCCGGTAGGGCGCCAGCTACCGCGTTGGCGTACCCCGGTAATGTCGCAACAATGAGCTGCGGAGGGGAGTCGGAATCGAAGCGGCGGTGGAATAGTGACCGCGCAGCTGTCATCGGGACGATGAGCGACACCATCGCCTCGGTGTGCCTGCGCACGGACGCAAGCACGCCCTGCGCCAAGAAGGCGGTGCCGTCTACATACACCGTAGTAGGGAGTTGTCGTGGCGAAATGCCGAGCTGGGCAGCGGCTCCAGGTCCGAGTAGCGCGACCCGCGCGCCGCTGGCATCTTCGGTGGCTGTAATCGGACGGCCACTGCGAAGCCTGGCGCCGACCACGCCAAAGGCTCCAGCTGAAGCAGCGATCAGTGGCGGGCTGCTGCCTTGCCGCACCGCTGATGCGGCCTGGCCCGGAGACGGTCCGGCGGCAATCGGAATCACACCAGTAGCGAACTCCTGGATCGTGCCAGACGCGACGACGCCGTTGAGCTGCCGGGCACGTTGAGCACCGCTTTGTACAAGGAGAGCGGATCCGCCGGAGTTGGTCGCTTGTGCGTCAACTTCCGTTGGCAGGAGCGAATTGAACGTCGTATTGATTCGGGATTGGGTAGTTGTCGTCAGGCCAACGATCGTTACTAGCAACCCGACCCCTAGGACGGTCCCTAGTGAGGTCAGCAGGCTCCGGCCTGGCTTACTGGTCGGCTGGGAGATGGCCTGGCCGAAGACATCGCCGACTCGCATTCGACGGATTGGGCGCCCCCGATCAAATCTGTGGTGAGGTCTCGTGATCAGGCTCATACGTGATTCCGTCGATGATCCGGACTTGTCTGGGCGCCAGGGCAGCCACTGCATCGCTATGGGTCGCAATCACCACGGCGATCTGGCGGTTGCGTACATCGGTGAGAACCTCGATGACCCTTTCGGCGGCCACCGAGTCAAGGTTCCCGGTGGGCTCGTCGCAGAGCAATACCCGAGGTCTGCGAATGACGGCTCTCGCGATTGCAACCCGTTGCCGTTGCCCACCGGAGAGCTGTGTCGGGAAGGCAGAGGCGCGCTCGGCCAGACCCACAGCAGCCAAGGCGCTCATCGCCGCGACCTCGCGCTGCTTGCGCGGGACCCCTCCGTATACCAACGGCAGCATGACGTTCTCGGCGACGGTCAGGGTTGCGATCAGATGGAACTCTTGGAACACGAATCCAATGGTCTCTCCGCGGATTGCGCTGATGGTTCGGTCCTCGGCACCGGCTGTGGTGAATCCTTCGACGAGTACCTCACCGCTTGTCGGCCTCACGAGCAGCCCCATGAGGTTCAGCAGCGTTGACTTGCCGGCGCCTGACGGCCCGGTCACCGCAATGAAATCTCCCTTGTTGACCGTGATGTTTGTTCGGCGAAGTGCATGGATGGCAGTCCCGTTGGTTCCATACGTCAGCTCAACGTCGTGAAATTCGATCGCCGAGGACATCGTGAGCTAGGCGTTGACGAGTACCGTGTCGTGCACGGACAGTGTCAACGCGGGTGAGCGAATCGCGACATATCCGCCCGCAGACAAACCAAGGCGGACAGGTACACGGCGATGACTGGTACCGACGAGGATCACGAAGTTCGAGCCGTTGGCCGCGGTTCCAACCGCCGAATACGGAACCACCCAGACGGGACGTCTCGACGATGCCCGTGTGATGCTCGCTGTGACCTCCTTTCCGACGGGCGGATGTGTACGGCCAATGAAGTATGCCGTGACGATCTCCGACGAGGCCCCATTGGGATTGATCCCCGGGAGCTTGGCTAGCCGCGCGCGACCCCGGTGCTCACCCCACGTGATCGTCGTGACCATTCCGCGACGAAGGGTCGCGAGCTGTGTGGTCGAGATTCGCATCCGAACGAGCGGTGGTCCGGAGGCAAGCGTGCCGAGCGCGCCCTCGATGCGTGCACCTTCCCGAGCATTGACGGCAATGGCAGTCGCCGGAAGCACCTTCAAGAAGACGGCATCGCCCTCCGGGAGCATTGCGAACCTCTCCACGACAGGCTCCTTCTTGCCGTGCGCGCTCGACGTACCAATGACAACACGGGTGGTCGGCGCTAGGTATCCCTCTCGTTCGAACAGCTTGGCGACCGCGTCCGCAGTGCTCGAGCCGTAATGACCGGGCGCGTCGTCAATGGCATACCCGAGAGCGTCAAGGTTGTGTTGCAGCTGCGCCACATCATCGCCGTACATACCGAACGAGAGCGATCTGTACATCGGCACGGCGCCGACCAGGGCAAAAACCGGCTGGCCTGCGATCTCAGCGACCGTGTTCCCGACTCGCACGGTCGCCCCGACGTGGAGCGGCATCCGCGTAACCAGCGGGACCGCGTCGCCGGCCAGGGACGGCGGCAGCGGCGAGATTGCCTCCTTGATTGCGAAGATGATCGTGCCGCTGGCCTGCAGCCGATCAGCGAGGACGCGGCGCTGGATCGCTACCGATGGCGCAGGCTCGCGAATGTGACGCGGGACAATCTGCTGCGACGAGTGGACCACCGTGCCGGCCCAGAACCCTGCTGCGGCGACAAGGACGGTCCCGATGAGCAGCAACAGAAGCAGACGCGCGCCGCGTCGCCGCCCAATGCCGCCTGTCACGGGTGGATCCTCTGTCAGCGGTTCGGTAGTGCTTTCGTGCCCATGAGTGCTTGGCGTCGGGCGTGGCTGCCCAGTCAAGCTCATAGGGCCGATGTGTTCAGAATGCGCTTTGCGCGCCCAAGAGCCCGCTTCTCAACCCCGTACAGAGACAACAACAAGCCTTCCTGCTGCGCGGTTAGGTGGTCAGCATAGTGGTCGAACACCGTCGTGTAAACGGACGCGAGCCGCGAACTGAACGCACAACGGGTGTCGGCCACAGCGAACCTGATCTCGAGGTCTCGCATGGCTCTCGTTGTGCCTTTGTGCTGGTACTGAGCGACGAGCCAATCCTGTACCGCGTTCGAGGACTGAAATCTCTTACCCGCGGCCTTTTGGAAGCAGGTTCGCCACCGATTCGATGCTGCGATCACACGAGGATCGGCCTGCGTCGAGTTGATCACGCTCTGGCGCACTGACACATTGCTTGTCACCTCGCGTGCGGAGCTTACGCTTCCATAAAGCTGTCTCTCCGCCGCGCCGATGCAGCCATCGGAGGCTCCGCCTGAGAACACCCGCATATAGTGGGACTGCGCGGACTGGGACAGGTGCATTACGTAATAGTCGTTGGGTCGGGTCTGCTTGATGCTTTCCTCGGCATCGCCGGTGTTCTGTGACTTCACGAGCCGGTCGAAAATGCCGTAACCCGATTCCCGCCGCTTCGCAAGTTCCGCCGCTTCGTTCTGACCTTCGCCGGTGGCGATATCACCGGCGGACGATTCCGGCGTGGTTTGCAGCGGGGCGGTGTAGTAGCGCAGCCCGTGCCGTTTCATGCAGTTGCGCAAGAGAATCTCCTGAGCTTCGCCCAGAGCGGGTACATCCGGCCCTTGGCCATTTGCAATTAAGAACTGCAGTTGGGGCGATGTCAGCGGCCTGGCCTTCGCTGAGTCCTTGGTGCTCCCGGACCCGCAGGCCGAGAGCACCAATGCCACCACCATGCATACCGTGCCAGCGTTGACCACTGACGAGATGCAGTCGCTGCGGACGCGCTGCTCCTTAGCCGGCGGCGGATCCTCGTCGTTTGGTCCACCCGTGCCGACGCCTTGCGGTGTTTGCTGGGGAGCCGTCATGACCCGCTCACCGTGTTTGTCGGCGCGGGTGTCTGGGAAGTTACGGGGCCGGTGGGCGCCCCGTTGCCGCCCGCGGGCGCGGGCTCGACGCACGTGGGCGCGGAGCCGGACACCTTGCCGATCGCTTCCTCGATCTGACCCTGGGAGGTTTGCTGTGCGGCGAGCACGACCGTCGTACCCGCTGGGATCTCGCCCGGCGTCAGCGTGACAGGTGAATCGGCTGCCGAGCCGGTGCCGATGTAGCTTATCGCGATCTGCGTTGTGCAGCCCGCGGTGATCGGAGCCACCACGACGTTGTTCACACCCAGGTCTCGCAACTTCGCGTTTGCGCCGCTCACACCCGTAATGTCGTTGAGCGTGATCGTCAGCGTCCCGTCGGTGCCACGGGTGACGGCAAACGCTGGCGATGAGCCCGAGGCGACGAACAGCAGGATCGCAGCAGCGCCTGCAGCCGCGACTGGAAGTACGGCGCTGAGCGCCCAACGTCGCCTGTGGCTAGTCGCCCGCTCTGCGCGAGCCGTTGCGAGTTCGCGTTCAAGCCGTGCCTCGAATGCCGGGGTCGGCTCGACGCGGCTGCACCTTGCATGCAGCTGTTCGCTTAGCGCGGTTCCGAGCCGGTCGTAGTCGTCGTCATCGGTCGACATGCTCGGCCTCCTCCGGGGTAGCCTCCAACAGTCCGCGCAGTCGTTCCAGTCCGCGGTAGGTTGTGGACTTCACGGTGCCTTCCGGGATCCCGAGCGCCCGTGCCGTATCCGCGGTACTGAGATCAAAGAAGTAGCGCAGGAGCAATACCGCATGCTGCTGGTAGGGAAGCTGGATCAACGCCTGCTCAAGCGTCTCGTGCTGCTCCCACTGCTCGCCCGGTAGCACGCTTCCGCCGAGGGGCAGGGCGTCGCCTACCGGTGCCTGCTCTGGATGCCGCCGCCGGCGGCGCCACTCGTCATGGCAGATGTTGACAAGTGTGGCGTACGCGTACCCCTCGGGCGCGTCGCGCGCAGTATGCCAATGCCTGAAGACCCGAAGCAACGTGCCCTGTACCACATCCTCGGCTATGTCCAGATCGCCCTGAAGCGCATAGGCGCTCCTCAGCAGCTTCGGCAGGCAGGCCTTGACGAATCGCTGAAATTCCTCGTCGTCGCTCGAGCCCCTGGAGGCCCGGAGGCGGTGGGCGCGTATCTCTCCCATCTGATAGCTGAAAACGTCGCAGCGTTCGGTGCGGTTCCCTCGCCTCAAATAAATTTTTCCGCGCCACCGACCTCCATCGCCCCGGACAGGACTCTTTGGTCGACGACGCCGCCCTTGAGGGCCCGGATCAACTCATCAAGCTTGCCACGCGTACTGGCGAATGCCGAACCGCGTACGACCCCCTTGCTATCGACCGCGACGGCGAAGGGTGTGGCTGGCACCGACCACGCGCGGCTCAATTCGCCACCGGTCTGTACGACCATCGCATCGACATCGAGGTCCGCGTATATCTGACGGCCATTCGGGTCGGTCACGACCACCAGCTCGAATTCACGAGCCGCCCACGTGCTCGGCGCCGTTTGGCGATCTTCCGGGCGGAGCTCGCCGGCCAGTCTTCGGCATGCGCCACACGAGGAACTCAGGAACAGCACGACGCGCCCATGCTCGGAGTCGGGCGCGCCGGTCAGCTCTCGGCGCCCGGCCACCGACGGGGCAGGCGCGCCAAGCCCGGGGCCGCCAACATAGCTCGGTTCGTGTTCGCCTAGAGCCAGACGAGCCTCGAGCGTCGCCACCTTGCGGATCAGGCCGAGCATCAGCACCACAAGCAACAGAACGACCACCCACAAAGCCGCAAACAGGGCGATCCAGGTTGCGGCCATCAGCGCGCCAGCCGTACCGGCCGGTCAGCTGCGCCCCGTCCCCAGACGGACCGTACGGCATGCGAGAGCCGCCATCCGGCCATCAGGAGCATCACCGCGAGGGGAATGGGCAGCCGCGCCTGCCACGTACCCGCTACGGGCGCAGCGCCCCAACCACGCCACGCCGCGAGCGCGGCGCTTGGGCCGGTCGCGACCGCGATGGCGAGCATTGCGAGCCCGAGGTCATGACCGGCGAGCGCCCAACCAATCTCGCCGCCAGTTCCGCATCCGCATCCGAACCGGCGCCCGTGCGCCAGATGCCAGCTGATCGCAGCCGCAAACGTGGCGAATGTGAGGGCGGCGCAAGCGGCGGCCGGAATCAGCAGCACGCCAGCCGCCAACATGAACCCAAGCGTCATCTCCCACCACGGCAGCAGTGCCGCCGAGAGAGCGCTCACGGCCCCGGAGGGGACTCCGTAGTTCTCGATTGCGACGATCAGCTCGTCGCGATTGTTCTGACGCAGTTTCACCGCGCCAGCGACCACTAGCACGACCGCAAGTACCCAACGGCCGGCAAGCAGCGCGTCAGCCATTGGCGCCTCCTCAGACTCGCGCTACGGGGGTCAGCAACCGGTGCTGAAGTTCCCCTCCGCGCAGCTCACGTCGATGCAGATCGTCTCGTTGATCCCGCAGCCGGTGCTGGTGACGTGGTAGCAGCACTCCCCGCTTGGACAGGGGTCGGGCGTGCAGTGGTTCTCGTCGCGGGTGTAGTGAATGCAGCATCCGTCTTCGATCGCCTGTACGAGCGCGGACGGCGCGTCCGCGGGCAGCGCCTTGAGGATCATCGTGGCCGGAAGCTGGGTGGTTTGTACCGCCGCCCGCGCGCTACCAGCACCGAGAATTTCCGAGAGGCCGGCGCCAGCCGTCGCAAGGATGCCGGCAGATCCGATGCGCCTGAGCATGTCGCGACGAGTTGGCTTCTCGCTCGCGCGGTTGATTCGATCCCCCACTTTGCTCCCCCCTTTTGTAAAGCCCGGCCCGGCCAACCAGGCGAGACGCTTATCAGCTATTTACCGGGTTCATATCTGCTCCCACGCGCCGTGGTCAAGACCTGCTGAAAGCATTTAGGACAGGCGCGGCAGTAGTCGCGCGGCGAAGGCTCGGCTGCTAGGCGTTGACGCTTCTGAAGTCCAGGGCACAATCGCCCGACAAGCCTCCACGATCACCGTCCACAGCGCCTCGGCGCTGCGCGGTGGCGTTCCCAAACCCAAGGAGGCTTTGTTGTTCTCAGAGGATCATCGTGACCCGACTGCTGCGTGCGTGGAGGCGAGGTCATGGACGAGCTGTCGCCCCGTCGGCGGATCAATCGTCGCACGACCCTGCAGGACTGAGGCACAGGGCGGTCGGCTCCGTCTTGCCGCCCCTAAGCCTTGCGTTCCGGAAGGCGTTTGTTCCTCCCTGGTGTTCCTCCCTCGCCGATACCCAACTCATCTAGTAGAGTATCGAGCGAGAATTCCCTGCTAAACGACTATTTCCGAAGCAGGGGAGACAGGACTCGAACCTGCAACCCCCGGTTTTGGAGACCGGTGCACTACCAATTGTGCTACTCCCCTTCGGTCGGCACATTGTAGGAGCCATCGGCCTGGGGTGCGGGTGACCGGCGGGCCCGCGTATGGACAACCGGCGCTGACTGATAGGGCGCGATGAAGGGCGACTGCGCCAGAGCGCCTGGCACGCGGTGTGGATGTGACCCTAAACTGTGAACCTCACCGCGGGCGAAGTGTTGTGGTGGCACCGAAGCCTTCCAAGCTTCTAGGGCGGGTTCGATTCCCGTCGCCCGCTCTCGCAGTCGCGTCCGGCATTGCGTCTCCCGTTCCTGTGAGCGCGTCGAGCAGCTCCGCCGCACGTGTGCGCATGCGGTCGACATTCGCCAGTTTGATGCCCTCGTAGCCGCGCACCAGATCGGGCAGCTGGATCACCTCGAGCACAACCGACGCCGTGGCTGGCGCAAGTCTGTCAACGGCCTGAGTGACCATCTCACGGTACTGCTCGATCAGTGCCCGCTCGGTGCGCCGCACCTCGGTGTGGCCGAAGGGATCAACGCTGGTTCCGCGCAGCCTTCGCGAGGACCGCAGCGCACGGAACAGTGGCCTGGCCGAGCGCCCCAGCGAGAGCTTGCGGTTCATCCCGAGTGCCCGCATCAGTGGAGGGTGAAGCAGCACCTTGACCCGAGCACCGTCACCGAACTCGGCGTGTAGGCGCGCGCGCTCGATCAGATCGAGGTGCAGGCGCGCGACCTCGTACTCGTCCTTGTAGGCCATCAGCTTGAAGAGGCCTTCGGCATACGCCGTCGCCAACGGAAGACCGCCGTCGCCGAGTCGCTCCTGGATGGCGGCCGACATCTCAAGGACGTCGTCGACGTAGCGCAGCGCGTATCGCCGGTCCTGGTAGGAGACGAGCTCCGACTCGTACCGAGCGACCAGATCCGCCAGCGTCGCGCTGCGACTCGTGGGACGGCCCCCGGAACCCATATCGACCCCGAGTGGCGTGGAGTCCGACACGGCGACCGCGGCGACCGCAGGCGGCAGCAGGTCGGGTCGTGCGACCACCACGCGTCCCCAGCGGAACGCTGCGATGTTCGCCTCGACGGCTGCTCCGTTCAGCTCGATTGCGCGCTCGATCGCATCGGCGCTCAGTGGCAGGCAGCCGTGTTGCCAGGCGGCCCCGATCAACAGCATGTTCGCCTGCAGATGACTGCCGAACAGCTTCTCGGCGAGCACCTCCGCGGCCAGCTCGACGGCCTCATCTCCACGAGTCAACCGTCGCACGCGCGCGACCAGGCGAGGCGGTTCAGGGCCGAGCACGCCGGGGTCCAGCACCATCGCCGCGGTCGGCGTAACGTCGGTGTTCAGCACCGCCACCGTCCGCCTCGCGTTCAGGACGGCAAGCGTGCCCGGCGCCACCGCGCCCAGCAGATCGAAGCCGATCAGCACGTCAACGCCACTGCGGCTGGCACGCACCTGACCCTCGATCGGCGTGGGGGCGATGCGCAGGTCTGAGATGACGGGCCCGCCCTTCTGCGCGAGGCCGGTCTGGTCGAGCCCGGCGGCAAAGCGCCCGTCGAGTTGGGCGGCGGTGCGCAGGATCGCCGCTGCCGTGACGACTCCGGTGCCGCCGACACCGGGCATCCGGATCAGGACGTCCTCCGGTACCCGAAGCTCCGGCTCGGCGAGCCCCGCCGATGGCGGCTTGGGAAGGGACTGCCCATCTGCAACCGGTGCGCCGCCCGCCGCAGTACCGGAAGCGCGCGATTTGCGCGAGCTCCCGGACTGGACAACCACAAACGACGGACAGTCGCCCTTCACACAGCTCATATCGAGGTTGCATGAGCTCTGATGGATCCGGGTCTTTCGCCCAAACTCCGTCTGGACCGGCTGAACCGAGAGGCAGGACGACTTCTCACCACAGTCACCGCAGCCTTCGCACACGCGCTCGTTGATCCAGACGCGCTCGGCAGGAACGGCGAGCTTTCCGCGCTTGCGCAGCCGCCGCTTCTCAGTTGCGCAGCGGTCGTCATGGATCAGCACAGTCACCCCCGGCACGGCGGCAAGCTCCGCCTGTACGGCCTCAAGCTCGTCGCGGTGACGAACCGAGGCGACACCGGCGAGCGCCACGCCGTGATAGCGCTCCGGCTCGGGTGTCGTGATCACCACACGCTGCACCCCCTCGGCCTCGAGCTCGGTGGCGATCGCGGGCACCGACATCTTGCCCCGCGGCTGCTGGCCGCCGGTCATCGCGACGACGTCGTTGTAGAGCAGGCGATAGGTGATGTTCACGCCGGCCGCAATCGCGGCTCGAATCGCCAGTGAGCCCGAATGGTGGTAGGTGCCGTCGCCGATGTTCTGGATGAAGTGCCGCTGGCCGGCGAAGGGCGCGAGGCCCAGCCACTGGCCGCCCTCACCGCCCATCTGCGGCATCCCGAGCAGGTGTCCGCGCCGCTCCTTCGTCTCCAGCGCGACCATCGTGTGACAGCCGATTCCAACGCCGACGAGCTGGTCGGACGTGGCCCGGGTCGAGCTGTTATGGGGGCACCCGGAGCAGAAATAGGGGGTGCGCGCATGCTCGGCGGTGAGGCGATCGAGCGGGTGTGACTGATCGTCGAGCACCGAAGCCAGTCGCGACGCGAGGTCGCCGGCGACATCTGCCGCCGGCAGCACTCGCGCCAACGCGCCGGCGACGTCGTCGGCGCATACGGAGCCGCGCAACGGCAGCAGCGGCCGCCCCTCGCGATCCTGCTTACCGAGCACCCACGGCGCGTTGGGCGTCCGGTAGAGCGCCTCCTTGACCCGAGCCTCGACGAACGGGAGCTTGTCCTCGATCACCAGCACCGTCTCGAGCCCGTGCGCGAATGACCGTATCTGCGTGTCATCGAGCGGCCATGGCATCGAGATCTGCACGAGCCGCAGCCCGAGTTCCTCCCAGTCATCGCGTCGCAGGTCGAGGTCGTCCAGGGCGCGCAGCACGGCCTGGTGCCCGAAGCCGGAGGCGATCACGCCCACCCGCGGACGCCTCGGCTCGAACGTGACGCGGTTCAGGTAGGCCTCGCGCGCGTACTCATGGGCCCGCTGCAGGCGCGCCCCCAACATGTCGTCCTCGGCCTCGAGGTTGGTCGGGGTCAACAGCACGGGCGGCGCGTGCCACTCGCGCACAGCGAAAGCGGGGATCTCAGCGAACGCCGCCCCGGCCTGGGCCATGCCGGCCGAGTCGGCAAGCTCGGTGACGATCTTCAGGCCGGCCCACAATCCCGCGTGCCGAGACAGCTCGACAGCGTGAAGGCCGAGGCTCAGGATCTCCGCGATCGTGCCCGGGGCCAGCACCGGCATCACCAGGCTGCGGCAGGAACTCTCGCACGCACCCGGGACGGTCGAGGACTTGGCCATGCCGTCGTCCCCGATCACAGCGACGGCACCGCCAAGCGGGGCGGTGCCGGAGAGATTCCCGTGCCGGATCGCGTCCATCGCGCGATCGAGTCCGGGGGCCTTGCCGTACCAGAAGCCCGCGATCCCCTGCTTGGTGGCGTCCGGCAACTCCCCGAGCAGCTGAGTGCCGGCGACGGCGGTGGCGGCGAGCTCCTCGTTGAGCCCAGGCTGGAAGACGATTCCGGCCGCCCGCAGCCGCTCCGCGGCGCGCTCCAGCTCGAGGTCCAGTCCGGCGAGCGGCGACCCGGGGTAGCCGCTCACGAACACGCCGGTGTCGCGACCGCGACGCGCGTCGAACTGCCGCAGGTCGAGCATCATCCGCACCAGCGCCTGCATGCCGTCGAGCAGGATCAGCTCCGAGCCGGCGGTGTAGCGATCCTCGAGCGTCAGCTCACGAAGTGGAGCGGTGGCGGTCATGCGCCCACGAGCGTCCTCTCTCGGCGCGCGGCGCCGCTGCTTCGCGCGCCGTCCACACCGTTGCGGGCGTCGTCCAGGATCCGGCGCGCCCGTGTGTTCGCGACCCTGAGCGGCGTCTCACCGGTGGCCGAGGCGACCTCGAGCAGCTCACGGGTGCGGGTGCCGATCCGTATCACGTCATCCTGCAGTCGCTTCCTGCCATGACCCGCGCGCAGCGCGTGGATCTGAATCACGCCGCCGGCGTTGGACACGAAATCCGGGACGTACACGATCTGGCGGGCGGCCAGCAGCGCCGCACACCCGGGGTCGGCGAGCGTGTCGTTTGCCGCGCCGACGATCATTCTGCAGCGCAGGCGTCGGGCGGTGGCGGGCGTCACGACCTTCGCGACCGAGCACGGCGCGAACAGATCGCAAGCGGTACCGATCGCGGCATCAGCGGGAACCGTGCTGCCGCCCACCTCGGCGGCGATGGCAGCCGCGCGCTTGGCATCGATGTCGGAGATGACGATCTCGGCGCCGTCGGCTGCGAGGTCGCGCGCGAGCGCCGCGCCGACGTGGCCCGCGCCCTGGATCAGGACGCGAGTCCCGGCGATCCCCGCGCGGCGATCGGTGTGCTCGACCGCCGCTCGGGCCGCGGCCGCGACCCCGATCGCGGTCCAGGGTGAGGGGTCCTCGTGATCGCAGGAGACATCGGCACCTGCGTCCGCCATCGCCTGCAGGTCCTCGACCGTTGTGCCCATGTCGACCCCGGGCAGGTAGGCGCCACCGGTGCTGCGCACGAACTCGCCGAAGCGCCGCATCAGCTCGTGGCGGTCGACCGCCTGCGTGGGTGCGAGGATCACCGATTTGGCGCCACCGTAGGGCAACCCTGCAAACGCGTTCTTCAACGTCATCGTGGCCGCCAGGCGCTGCGCCTCGATGATCGCGCCGTCGTCACTCGAATATGCGACACAGCGCACGCCGCCCAATCCCGGTCCCAGGGTTGTGTCGTCAATCGCGATCGCCGCTCGCAGATCGACGCCATCATCCCGGCACAGCACCAACTGCTCGCCATGCCAGGGATCCCAAGACACTCCATCCATGTCAACCGCCTCCTCCGTCATAACTCCAGGTGCATTAAGGATGTGCGCGAAAGAGGCATACGCAACGAAGTCGCAGTGATCTGGCGTGGCGCGCAGGAATCCTGCGCACTTAGGCCGGGCAGATGGCCGGAATTGGTATTCACGGTGCGTGAAACTGGGCACGGTATCGTGATCTCATGTCGCTGACGAGCGTCGAGCTCGACCACATCGATCACCAGATCATCGGGCTGCTGCGCGACGATGCGCGCCGCACGATCACGGACATCGCCGCCCACGTGAACCTCTCGACCGCGCCGGTGAAGCGCCGGATCGACAGGCTCGAACGGCTCGGCGTGATCACGGGATACACCGTCACGGTCGACCATGCCCTGATCGGACCGTCGATCGACGCCTTCACCGAGCTGCGCTTCGCGGGTGATGCCGACATCGACGAGATCCTCGCTTCCGTCGAGCAGATCCCGGAGATCAGGGAGGTCTTCACGATGGCCGGCGACCCCGACGCGCTGCTCCGGATCCGGGTGGACGACGTCGAGCACCTCAAGGCGGTCGTCAACCGCCTGCGCCGCACGGGCCGCGTGACAGGCACCAAGACGCTGATGGTGCTCGAACGCTGGTCGCGCTAAGCGGCCACGCAGCCGCCGGCAGCCGACGCCGCTCGGGGTCATGCGTGTTGACGAGGACGGCGTTTGCAGCTCCCAACTGCCGGATCTGGCGAACGCGGGGCGGCACCATGATCAGGAGCACGATGACCGTCGGCAGCGCGAACACGATCAGCCCGAGCAGCAGGTCCCGCAGCATCGTCGATCTGCGCTTGGCGGGAACATCCGGATAGAGCTTCACTTGGCTGGCCAACCGGCGCTCACAATGTGTCCGCGGTCGGGTTCTCCGCCGGCAGGACGTAGAGGAACGCGTACGCCGCGGGCGCCCCGCCGAGGAACTCGACAGCGAGCTTGCTACCGAGCGGATAGGTCATGCTGCTCCTTGCTTGATCAGGCGTGACGTACGCCCGTCAACTCCGACACACGCCCAGGTAGCCCTAGCCGCCCGCCGCGATCACAGGCGCCGGTGATTCAGAGCGCCGCGCTCGCCCTGCGGGACAATTTCCATGCCCGCTTGGCGGCCTGGTAGTCCGCGAGCGCCTGGTCCGAGTCGACGTCGCCGAGTGTGGGGTGGGAGGGCACGAGGTCCCGGGCGAGAGTCACATCGAAGCGTTTGGCGAGCACCGAGCCCAGTGACTTGACCTTCATGTCGCCGAAGCCGGGCAGAGCGGCCAGCCTGGCGCGAAGGTCTGCGGAGTCGATCGCGTCGTTCCAGATTCGAGCCGCGTCGCCGGCGTACTCGTCGCGAACGATCGAGGCGAGCTCGTGAGTCTTGGCCGCCATCGCGCCGGGGAAGCGGTGAATCGCCGGCTTCTCGCGAAACACGGTGTCGAGGTCGGCTGCGGCGAGGGTGGCCGGATCGAGTGACCCGACGCGCTCGCGGATCGCGAGCGGGCCCGAGAAGGCCTTCTGAACCGTGACCTGCTGGTCCAGCAGAAAACCGATGAGGAGCGCCATCGGATCCTCGGCGAGCAAACGGTCGGCGCTGTCATTGCCAGTGAAGTGCAGGTGATCGGTCACAGGCGAATCCTATCCGTGTTTTCCCGTGGCGAGTCGAGCGAGATCACGCACGCCGTGGCCGTTCGACCGCAGCGCTGGACCGGGATCTTCGCCTGCGACACGCGGATCAGCCCCGATTGTCGCGGGTCGGGCCAGTGGAAATATCCATGTATACGGAGGACACATTTACCAAGAGGAGGTACCCGGAATGCAACGCAAGGTATTTGACAAGCTGGCGAGCCTGACGGGCGTGGTGATCGTCGTGCTGCTGCTGATCGCGGGTGGGCTTCTCACCTGGGGATCGAGCTTCGCGAAGTCCAACGTCCACAACCAACTCGCGACGCAGCAGATCTACTTCCCGTCGCAGGCGGAGATCAACACGGTCCAGCATCAGTACGCGACCACCGGCAAGACCACCGATCCCGAGTTTCCGAACAAGGCGATGGTTGCTCAGATCGCACCGTATGCGGGCCAGCAGGTTCTGACCGGCCAGCAGGCGCAGGTCTATGCGAACTGGTTCATCGCCCAGCACCTGTACGCGATGCCCTACCACGGCGTGTACTCGCAGGTCAGCGCGGCCTACATGGCGGCCAAGCCCGGTAGCGCCAAGGCAACGCAGCTGGGTGACCTGAGGCAGACCTCATTCATGGGCACCACGCTGCGCGGCATGCTGTTGACCGCGTACGCCTTCGGAACGATCGGCCTGATCATGATGTGGGCAGCGATCGCAGCGTTCGCCGGAGCCCTCGTGATGGCACTGCTGGTTGCCGGTGGCCTGTGGCACGCGTCGCGGACGGCGTCCGATGAGCGGGTCTTCGAGGACCTGGCTCGGGAAGCCAAGACTCCGACACCGGTCGGGATGGCCTGAGGCCGGCAGACCCAAACTTCGGCTCGCGGCCAGGATCTCCAGGGGCCTGGACAGCGAGCCGAGCGCCGGGGTCCTCCGTCAAAAACCCCGATGGATGCCCGCGCTGGTTTACCAGCGCGGGCATCGCGCGTTGTGGGAAGCTTGGCCAATGGAACCGGGGATCGGGCTCCACGCGCTGGGCATCGGACCCGGTGCCCGTCGCGATGTGATCGACGCGCTGGCCGCCGCCGCGGAGTCCCAGGGGTTCACACGGCTGTGGGCGGGCGAGCACGTGGTCATGGTCGACCGTCCCGCTTCCCGCTATCCGTACTCCAGCGACGGCCGGATCGCGGTGCCGGCTGCTGCCGACTGGCTTGATCCAGTCGTCGCGTTGAGTTTTGCGGCTGCGGCGACCCGGACGATCGGCCTCGCCACCGGAGTCGTGCTGCTTCCAGAGCACAATCCGGTACTGCTGGCCAAGCAGGCGGCCAGCCTCGATGTGCTCTGTGGCGGCCGCCTCACCCTCGGTGTCGGCGTGGGATGGTCAAGGGAGGAGTTCGACGCGCTCGGCGTGCCGTTCGCGGGGCGCGGATCGCGGGCGGTCGAGTATCTGCAAGCGATGCGGACGCTCTGGCGCGAGGACAGTGCGTCGTTCGACGGTGAGTTCGTGTCCTTCTCGGAGGTCAGGGTCAATCCAAAACCGTTGCGGGATCGGCGGATACCGGTCGTTTTCGGCGGCAATAGCGAGGCCGCGTTGAGGCGGGTCGCACTCCACGGAGACGGCTGGTACGGCTTCAACCTCTCCGGCGTCAGCGAGGTGGCTGAGCGCGTTGCCTTCCTCGAGCAGCAGTGCCGTCAGAACGGACGCGACATCTCCACACTGCATCTCGCGGTCGCGCTTCAGTCACCTGATCCCGAGGATCTCGGCGCGCTCGCTGAGGTCGGGATCGCGGAACTGGTTCTGGCCGAGGGGCCGCCGGACGAAGCCGGCGAGGTGGAGCGTTGGATCGAGGGATTGGCCGAACGCTGGAACTCGGCGACGCGCGGTTAGCTACCCGTAGCTCAGGCGCTCGGTGGCGAGTGACTCGACGGCGTCGCGGGCCTGGGTGGAACCAGTCAGCGCTTGGAGGAACGGCTCGCGCTCCAGCGCGTAGATCGAGACCTCGGTGAGCGCCGTGACCGTGGCGGTGCGCGGGATGTCGCGGAGCAGCGCGATCTCACCGAAGCCGTCACCGGGGCCCAGGGTTCTGGCGACCTGGCCCGGAACCGCAACCTCGAGCTGGCCGGCGTTGACAAGGTAGAAGCGGTCGCCTGGTTCGCCTTCGCGGATCACGGTGCTGCCCGCGCCGAGCGTGATCGGGATGAGCGCTCGGGCGAGATCCTCGAGCACCGGCCGGCCGAGCTCGCCGAACAGCGCGGAGCCGCGCAACGCCGCGAGTTGGTCCTGGGGAACCGGAGCCCGGCGCTCGATGCGCAGCAGCGCCGGCGTGACGATCACGACGCCGCCGACCAGCGCCGCACCGATCACCACGAATGCTCCCGTGTTGCTGGTGACGTGGGTGAGCACCGGCGCCAATGCGGAGCCGATGGCGAGGCCGAGCATCATCATCATCTCCTGTAGGCCGAAGACGCTGACCTGGAGTCGGCGCGGCACGACGCGGTGAAGCAGGGTGCGGCTTGCGACGTCGGTCACGGCGTGACCGGCGCCAACCCCGCCGAGCAGCACAAAGGCGAGAGCCACGGCCGGCCATGCTCCCAGCGCGATCAGGCAGGCACCGGCGCCCGCCATGCCCACGACCACCCAAAGCGCCACCCGTCTGGCGTCGACCAGCAGGACATTGGCTGCAGAGCCGATCATGCAACCGATCCCGTAGGCGGCCTCGAGGTATGCGGCGCCCGATGGCCCAAGCCCGAGCACGCCGATCGCGAGTGTCACCTCGAGCACGTCGAGCGCCCCCAGGGCCGCGAACTGCACCGCCAGCAGTATCAGCAGGAGCGTCACGGGGCGGTCGGCCACGAAGGCATCGAGCAGTGTGTTGGAGTCCTCGTCGGCACTCGGGTCGTGGCCGCTCATATCCTCGTCGCCGGCGACGTCCGGCTCTGGCTCGCCGTCCGGTCGACGGCTTCCGAGCACGCACGAGAACGCCATCGTCGCCGCAAACCAAGCCACGGCGAGACCCGGTCCGCCGACCGCCATCAGCACACCCGTCAGCCCCGGCCCGACCAGCACGCTCGCGTTGTCGACCCAGCCGTTGACGACGTTGGCCGCCGTCAGCGCCTCCGGCTCCTCGACCAGCGCCGGAAGCAGCGACGTGTAGGCGGGGCGGATCACCACGAGGGTGGTCGCGGCTGTCGCCGCGCAGACGTAGACGATCGGCGAGGGGAGACCCGCCAACATCGCGGTTGCGGTCGCGGCCAGTGTCACGAACTGGCCCGCATACCCCAGCCGAAGAGCCTCGGCGCAGCCGATCCGGTCGATCAGCTTGGTCCCAAGTGGTGCGGCTAGCGTTGCCGGCACGAGCTGAACCACGGCAATCACACCCGCGAGCGTGGTGCCGCCCTGCGTGTATGCGTATACGAGCACGGCCACCCAGACGCCGTATTCGGCGCTGCAGAACCAGAAATATGCCGCGATCAGACTCCGAAGCTGCCGATCGCGCAACACCCGGCCGAAGGCCGAGCTGCGACCAGCCGATGCCGGCATCGCCCCCACGAGTCAGGTGCCCGCGCTACTCCTGGGCCTTCAGGACGACGACACAATTCTGGCCCCCGAACCCGAAGGCGTTGACAACGCTCGTCCGAACCGTCGCCTCACGCGCGGTCAGCGGCACGTAATCCAGGTCGCAGGCGGGATCGGGCGTCTCGAGGTTGATCGTCGGCGGCACGACGCCATCCCGCATGGCAAGCAGGCAGACCATTGCCGAGAGCGCGCCGGCGGCGCCGATCAGGTGCCCGACCATCGACTTCGGCGAGCTGACCAGCAGCTGATCGGCCGCAGATCCGTAGACGTCGCGGATCACGCTGGTCTCGACCGCGTCGTTGATGCGGGTTGCGGTGCCGTGCGCGCAGATGTAGTCGACCTCCGACGGGGCGGTCGCGGTGCGCTCCAGCGCGAGCCTGACCGCGCGGCGAGGCTGGCGGCCGGTGGGGTCGGGGTGGCTGATGTGGAAGGCGTCGGTGGTCAGCGCGCCGCCGGCGACCGTTCCGTACGCGGACGCGCCGCGGGCGCTTGCGTGCTCGGCCGACTCGACCACGAACAGGACCGCGCCCTCGCCGTAGACGAAGCCGTCGCGGTCGGCGGAGAACGGCCGGCTGGCGCGCTCGGGCTCGTCGTTGCGGGCCGACAGTGCGCCCATGTTGGCGAGTCCGGCGAACATCACCGACGTGATGCCGGCATCGGTGCCGCCGGCGATCACGACGTCAGCCTCACCGGCGAGTATCAGGCGTCGCGCCTCGAGCAGCGCCGCGTTGCCGCTCGCGCAGGCCAGGGCACTGGCGGTCACCGGTCCGTGCAGGCCGAGGTCGATCGCGACCTCGCACGCGGGCATGTTCGGGATCATCTCAGGGACGTAGTAGGCGCTCACGCCGCGCACGCCCTCGGCCAGCAGGCCCTCGACGTTGGCCTGGGTCTCCGGGATGCCGGTCACGGCCGTGTTCACGATCACGCCGACGCGCTCGTAGTCGGCGAGTGACTCGATGCCGGCGCCCGGCTCGAGGCCGGCATCGGCGAATGCCTCGCGAGCTGCTGCCGACCGCCAGCTGCGAGAACCGCGCCGAGCGACGCGCGCGCTTGGTGCCGAGCAGCGCCTCCGGGTCAAAGCCCCTGACCTCGCCGGCGATCCGGGTTGGGAGCCCCGAGGCGTCGAACAGCGTGATCGGTCCGACGCCTGACTCACCCGCGACCAGACGGCGCCAGGTGGTCTCGACGTCGTTGCCCAGCGGTGTCACGGCGCCGATACCGGTCACGACCGGATCGGAGGCCTGCGAGCCCAGGCCGGTCACGGGCGCACCAGGAGCCCCGCAGCGTCATCCTCGAGCGCCTGCGCGCGGACCCGGTAGTGGAGCTTCTTGCCGGTTGCCGTCAGCGGGATCTCGTCGACCAGCCGGTACGCGCGCGGGCGTTTGTAGTCCGCGAGCATCGGATCGCTGCGACTGTGGCGGTCGAGCTCGGCGGCGTCCAGCGGGACGCCGCCGGAGGCAACGACGTATGCCACCACCAGCTCGCCCCACTGCGGGTCCGGCAGGCCGACCACGACCGAGTCGGCGACGCCCGGGTGTTCGTTGAGAACCGCCTCGACCTGCGTGGGGTGGACGTTCTCACCGCCGGAGATGATCATGTCGTCCTTGCGGCCGACGATCGTCAGGTAGCCGTCCGCGTCCCAGGTCGCGAGGTCGCCGATGTAGAGCCAGCCCTCGCGGAAGCGCACGTTCTGCTCCTCATGGTTGTTCACATAGGCGTAACCGGATTTGACCGAACGCACGATCACCTCGCCGATCTCCCGACCGTCGCGGGCGGCCAGCTCGTCCGGGGCGGCCACACGGTCCTCGAGCACCCTGACGACCGCGACATCGTCATCGGTGCAGGCCCTGCCCGCCGAACCGGCGTGCTCAGGCAGATCGGTGGGGCGCAGGAACGTGTTCCAGAAGGCCTCGGTGGTGCCGTAACCGTTGAAGATCCGGGGGGTCAGCAGCTCCTGGTAGCGCAGGCACGCCTCGCGATCGAGCGGGGCGCCCATCGTCACGATCCCGTGCAGGCTCGAGAGGTCGCGCGGGCGGCCTGAGCTGCTCGGCGCTGAGCAGCGAGAGGCTGATCGGGGCGCCGATCAGAAAGGTGAGCCGATGCTCCTGCACCCAGTCGAGCACGGTCGCGGCGTCGAAGGTCCGCATCGGGACCGCCTCGGCGCCGACGTAGAAGGTCGGGTTCGGTCCTCCGGAATAGAGGCCGCCGCGGTGGAACCACGGGGTCATGTTGAGCGTTCGGTCCTCGGGTGTGAGCGGGAAATGCATGATCACGTCGTGGGCGGAGAGCACCTCCACGACGTCTGGGAGCGAGACGCCCTTGGGCAGGCCGGTGGTGCCGGAGGTGTAGAGCCGCGTGGTCTCGGCATAGATCGTTTCGGTGTGGCGCAGACGGGAGCTCGGCACCGATGTCCGCGAACAGCTCGCCGAATGGGAGGGCGGGGTCGGCCAGCCCTGCGACCGCCAGTGGCCGGCTCCAGTCCTCGTGGTCGACTCCGACGACCAGCTCCGGGCGATGCGCTGACAGCGACAGCGCATCGGCACCGACTGCCGCGAGCGTCGAGTCGAGGATCAGCACCTCCGGGCGGCTGTCGTCGAGCACGTGGGCGACCTCCCCGGCGGCGAGCCTGAAGTTGATCGGGGCGGCGATAGCGCCCAGGCGCAGGGCCGCGAGCCACGTGAGCGCGAACTCGGGACCATTGAGCAGGCTGAAGACGATCACGTCCTCAGCGCCCACGCCGTGGCGGTGGAGGCCGGCCGCGAGGCGTCCCGTGTCCTCCCACAGTTGCGCGTAGGTCCAGCGGCGGCCACTGACCGGTTCATGTAACGCGGGGCGCGATGCGAAGCGCAGGCTGTTGCGGCGAACGCCCGCCAGATAGCCGAAATGGTGCTCGAAGACCTCCCTGAACTGCCCGGGGTCGTATCGGTACCGAGCCTGCGTGGAACTGCTCAAACCATTACCCCCTCGAGATCACGCCGCGTCGGTCAGCGATCGTAATGAGCCGACAACGTCGGCGAGTCGCTCCGTCTGCTCCAGCGGCCGCGCTCCGAGCGGCAGCAGCAGGATCTCGCTGACGCCGGCGGCGATGTAGCGCTCGAGGAACTCCGCGACCCGGTTGGCTTCGCCCAACGCGGTCCAGCGCTCGACTCGATCGAGCCCAAGCCCGTACTGGCCGCGCAGGTGCGCATCGGCCTCGGTGCGCGACACGGCGCGGTCGGGGTCGACCTGGGCGAGCATCAGCAGTGAGAGGCTGGGGGCGGGCCGACCGTGCGTCGCTGCCAGCTCTGCGAGACGCTCGCCCCGCTGGGCGAGCGTCTCGGGCGAGATCCACATCGGCAGCCATGAATCACCAAAGCGGGCCGCGCGTTCGACGGCGCGGTCGCTGCGGCCACCAACCAGGACCGGCGGCATCGCCGCTGAGGGTTGCAGGGAGTGCTCGGTGCCCTCGGTGAGGAACTCGGGCAGCAGTTCGAGCGCCCGATCAAGCCGTGAGCCCCGGCTGGCGTGCGGCACCTCGGCTGCCTCATACTCCTGCGGGAATTCGCCGCCGACGCCGACGCCCAGTCGCAGCCGGTTGCTGGACAGGACTTGGAGGGTGGCGATCTGCTTGGCGGCCCAGGCCAGCGGGCGCATGCCGAGCAGCATCACGCTGAAGCCGATCTGAACATCGGTCGTGAAGCTGGCGGCGACGCCGAGGCAGGTGGCGGCGTCGAGCACCGGCGCCGGGCACTTGAGGTGGTCGCCGGCCCAGACGGAGTCGAAGCCCACCCGCTCCGCGAGCGTCGCGGCCTCGGCCACGGGTAGCGCCTCTCCACGCCGCAGCGGGTCGAACGTCGGCAGCAACACACCCCAGCTCGTCATCTGGGTCGAAGCTAACGAACTTCGAGGCCGATGGCTGGCAACAACAGAAGACCGGGGGGTGATCGGGCAACCGCGTCTGGGATCATGAGATCTCGATCGTCGTCAACTCCTGACCCGAACTGGTGATCCACATCTCGACATCGCAAGAGACCGCCGCCGCTCGTGCGGTTGACCTCCGCAAGACGTATGGCAGCGGCGATTCGCTGGTGAAGGCGCTCGACGGCGTCGACGTCGCGTTCGACCGGGCGCGTTTCACCGCGGTCATGGGACCCTCCGGATCGGGAAAGTCGACGTTGATGCACTGCATGGCCGGCCTCGACAAGCCGACCGGGGGACTGGCCTTCATCGGCGATCGCGAACTCGGGTCGCTCGATGACTCCCGGCTGACGAACCTACGGCGCCAGCACATCGGGTTCGTGTTCCAGTCCTTCAATCTGCTGCCGACGCTGACGGCCGGCGAGAACATCACGCTGCCGCTGGATCTCGCGGGCAAGGATGTCGAGCCGGCATGGTTTGCCCTACTGGTCGGGGAGCTGAGGATCGCTGATCGCCTCACGCACCGCCCGAGCGAGCTCTCCGGCGGCCAGCAGCAGCGCATCGCCTGCGCGCGAGCGCTGATCGGCAAGCCTGAGCTGATCTTCGCCGACGAGCCGACCGGCAATCTTGACTCCAACTCCTCGGCCGAGGTGCTCGCCTTCCTGCGGCGCGCCGTGAATGAGCATCATCAGACGATCGTGATGGTGACGCACGATCCGCGTGCGGCTGCGACGGCCGATCGGGTGGTGTTCCTCGCTGACGGGCGCCTCGTAGGGGAGCTGGTCGCTCCGTCCGCCGATTCGGTGCTCGAGGCGATGAAGAACCTGGGCGAGTGAAGCGCGGGCTCTGAGATGCGCAGGGTAACGCTCCGCGGACTGGCTGCCAGAAAGCTGCGCCTGGTGCTGACGGCGCTGGCGATCGTGCTGGGCGTCACGTTCGTGACCGGCACGCTGGTGCTCGGCGACACGCTCAACCGGACCTTCGACAACCTCGTCGGCAACGTCTACCAGCATGTCGACTTCGAAATCCGCGGCACCGAGACATTGAGCGGTATCAGCAACACCGGTGTCGACTCCACCGCGAACCGCAAGCCGGTACCGCAGTCAGTCGAGGCTGCCGTGCGAGGGCTGCCGGGCGTGAAGTTCGCGTTCGGCTCGGTCAGCGGTTACGCCCAACTGGTCGCCCGCAACGGCGATGCGATCGGAAACAGCGCAGCCGCTCTCGGCTTCTCCTTCGACCCCAATCCTCAGCTATCGGCTCTGAGACTGGTCGAGGGCAAGGCCCCGGCCACCGACGATCAGGTAGCGATCGACAAGCACACCGCCGACGCGCACCACTTCAGCGTCGGGGACCGCATCCGGATCCTGCTCCCGAACGGTCATCAGACGTTCACGGTCTCCGGGGTGGTGACGTTCGGGAGCGACGACAGCCTCGCCGGAGCGACGATCGCCGCGTTCCACCTGCCGACCGCGCAGCGGCTGTTCAACTCCGTCGGGCGGTACGACACGATCAACGTCCTGACCGAACCGGGCGCGGACAAGGTCACCGTCCAGCGCGAGATCGCCAACGTCCTTCCTAAGGACGTCGAGGTGGTCAGCGGTCAGACCGTTGCGAACGAGCTCTCACAGACGATCCACAACGAGCTCTCGTTCCTCTCGACCGCGTTGCTGATCTTCGCGTTCATCTCACTGCTCGTCGGGAGCTTCACGATCTTCAACACGTTCTCGATCACGGTCGGTCAGCGGACCCGCGAGCTTGCGCTTCTGCGAGTCGTTGGAGCCAGCCGGCGGCAGGTGTTCCGATCGGTGCTGACCGAGGCAGCCCTGACCGGCCTGGTGGCTTCGCTGATCGGCCTCGGGCTTGGCGTTGCGGCCGCGGTTGGCCTGAAGGCGTTGCTCGGTGCGTTCGGGTTGACGTTGCCATCCGCGCCGCTCGTGTTCGAGGCTCGTACCCCGATCGTGGCGCTGATCGTCGGCGTCGGCGTGACGACCCTGTCAGCGATCGTGCCGGCGCGCCGCGCCGTCCGGATCGCACCGGTGGCGGCTCTGGTCGCTCACGAGGCTGACGAGTCCGCGCCGCTCAGGCGCCGACGCGTGATCATCGGCCTGATCTGCGCCGCGCTCGGGATCCTGCTCTTGGTACTCGGGCTGATAAACGCCAGGATCGCATCGGTCGGGGTGGGTGCGCTGGCGGTCTTCGTTGCGACGGTGGTGCTGGTTCCTGCGATCACCGCCTCGTTGGCCCGCGCGATCGGCAGGCCACTGGCCGGCGTGCTGGGTGCGCCCGGGCGGCTCGGGCGGCGAAACGCGGCCAGAAATCCGCGACGGACCGCACAGACCGCGGGGGCGCTGATGATCGGGCTTGCGCTCGTCTCGACGATCGCCGTGTTGGGCGCTTCGCTGTCGGCCTCCGCCAAGAGCGAGGTTGAGAGCGCGCTTGCCGCCGACTACATAATCGGCGGCTCGGACTCGATCAGTCCGGCCGTGGCGACCACGGTTGCGGGCCTGCCCGGCGCGGCCGCCACAACGGCCGTCTACACGGGGCAGTTCGATGTGCGCGGCTCGTTGGAGTCGCTCGGTGCCGCCTCAACCGACGGTCTTCAGAGGACGGTCAGGCTCGCGATCGTCTCGGGCCGAGGCGCGCCCGCGATGGCGGCGGGCGAGCTGCTGGTCGACACGAACACCGCCAAGACCCAGAAGCTTCACGTCGGCTCACTCGTTCCGGTCACGTTCGCGCAGACGGGACAGATGACGATGCGCGTCGGCGGGGTCTACAAGTACAACCCGCTGGTCGGCAGCTACCTGACCGGCGCCTCCTTCTTTCTCAGACACTTCGACCACCCGCTGCTCGACGCCGTCCTTATCACCACGGCGGCGGGCACGAAGAACTTCGAGCACACGCTCAACGTGGCCCTCAGCGCCTACCCGAACCTGAGCATCCAGAGCCGCGCCCAGTTCGAGCACTCGGAGCAGAAGAGCATCAACGAACTGCTCGGACTGATCTATGTCCTGTTGGCACTGGCGATCCTGATCGCGCTGATCGGCATCGTCAACACGCTGATGCTGTCGGTGTTCGAGCGCACGCACGAGATCGGCCTGCTGCGCGCGGTCGGCATGCGACGGCCGCAGGTTCGGTGGATGATCCGATCGGAGTCGATCATCATCGCCGTGTTCGGTGCCGTGGTCGGGATCGTGGTCGGCACCGGGCTCGGCCTCGCGATGTCATCGGCGCTGCGCAACAACGGGGTCACCACCCTCGCGGTGCCGTTTCCGACGCTGATCATCTTCCTGATCCTTTCGGGCCTCCTTGGGCTCGGCGCCGCCAGCTGGCCGGCCCGTCGCGCCGCGGGCCTTGACGTGCTGAAGGCGATCGCGGCCGAGTAATCGCGGCGAGTAATCGCGGCCGGAGGGGGCCCTTGGCCTGACCGACTCGGTTGGGGGCTCCAAATCCGAGGGATGCGAAAATAACGTCGACGTTATTTTCGCATCCCTCGGAAAAGAGGGGGCATATCCAGGAGCCTCGGATCACGCAGTCGGCGGTGTCAGGGCTCGGCGCTCACCGGGCGAACAGCATCCTGCGGCCCAGCCCGAGGCCGAGGCTCGCGTACCCGCGCAGCAGCTTCGACTCCGCGTCATCCAGGACGGACTCGAGCGCGGCGGCGAAGCGGCGCAGGTCGTCCTCGGGGATCGTCAGCGGCGGCAGCGCCTTGATCACGTTCATGTGGTGGCCGGCCACCTGCGTGAGGATCTGGTGGTCCTGGAACAGCGGCACCGTGATCAGCTGCGCGAACAGGCCTGGCTGGCGGCGCTCGATCGCCTCCCAGACGCGGCGGGCCGCGCGCCCCGACGGAGCCCCGAGCTCGATGCCCCACATCAGCCCCAGCCCGCGCACCTCATGGACGATCTCGAAGCGGGCAGCCAGGGGACGGGTCAGGTCTGCAAGCAGATCGCCCATCTGCGCGGCGCGCTCCACGAGTCCGTCGTGCTCGATCACCGCGAGCGTCGCGAGGCCGGCTCCGGCGGCGAAGTCGCCACCGCCGAAGGTCGAGCCGTGAACGACACTGTTCTCCATCGAGTCGAAGGTCGCATCGAATACCGCCCGGCTGGCGAGCAGCGCCCCGACCGGCACGTAGCCGCCCGACAGCGCCTTCGAGAGCGTCACCATGTCCGGCTGCACGCCCCAGTGCTCGAGCGCCAGGAAGCGCCCGGTGCGACCGAGGCCGGTCTGGACCTCATCGACGATCAGCAGCGCGCCGGCGTCACGGCAGAGCGACTGTGCTCCGAGCAGATAGCCGTCAGGAGCGACGTAGACGCCCTTGCCCTGCACGGGCTCAACGATGAACCCGGCCACATCGCCGCGCACGAGCTCACGTTCGAGCGATTCGAGATCACCGAACGGCACCGGGTCGCAACCGGGTAGCAGCGGGCCGAAGCGGTCACGGAACTCATCGTTTCCGTTGACCGACAACGACCCGAGGGAGAGGCCGTGGAAACCACGCTCGCAGTACAGGATGCGGGTGCGGCCGGTGGCGGCACGGGCGAGCTTGAGCGCCGCCTCGACCGACTCGGTGCCGGAGCTCGTGAGCACCGCCGCGTCGAGCGAGGACGGTGCGTTCTGCACCAGTTGCTGCGCCAGCAACCCCGCCCGCAACGAGGTTCCGAGCTGCGGCAGGCTCGGCGGGTCGCTGTCGATCAGCTGCTTGAGCTGCCGCTTGACGTATGGATGGTTGCGCCCGAGCCCAAAGACGCCATAACCCGCGTAGAGGTCAAGATATTCTCGACCGGTGTCATCGATCAGATAGGGTCCGGAGCCCCGCACCCACTGGCGATCGAAGCCGAGCGTCTGCAACACCCGGCCGAGCTGGCGGTTCAGGTAGCGCTGGTTGAGGTCCATCGCCTCGCCACCGTGCAGCGCGCTGCGGAGGGCCAGGCCGTTAACCTGCTCGTTAGCGGCGGTGTTTTCGGAGTCGGGGATCGGAGCGGCCATTTCGGTGAAAGGAGTCGGAGTTTCAGATTATGGATGCCCTGAGCCGCCTGCGTGACCAATTCGCGGCGAGCGCCGAGGCGCTCGCCGGTGGTCCCGACATCCCCCTCGACGGTGCCGGTGCGGCGCTGCAGCGTGCCGTCGAGCATCTGCTCTCGCTGCAGGACGCTGATGGTTGGTGGAAGGGAGAGCTCGAAACCAACGTGACGATGGACGCAGAGGACATGCTGCTACGGCAGTTTCTCGGCATCCGCGAACCCGACGCCGCAGAACGCTCCGCCAACTGGATTCGCTCGCAGCAGCGCGATGACGGCACCTGGTCGAACTTCCACGGCGGCCCCGCCGACCTGTCGACGACGATCGAGTCCTATGTGGCGCTGCGGCTCTGCGGTGACGAGCCGGGAGAGGAGCACATGCGAACGGCCGCGCAGTACGTTCGCGGCGTCGGCGGCCTTCAGCAGGCGCGCGTGTTCACGCACATCTGGATGGCGCTGTTCGGTGCCTGGTCCTGGGATCAGCTGCCGGCACTGCCGCCTGAGCTGATCCTGCTCCCGAGCGAGGTGCCGCTGAACATCTACGACTTCGCCTGCTGGGCGCGGCAGACGGTGGTGGCGTTGTCGGTGGTGCTGGCACTGCGACCGGTGCGGCCACTGCCATTCACGCTCGAGGAGTTGGATGGCCCCGCGCCGTTTGTGCCGCAGCAGGGCTCAACGCCGCTCGGTCGCGGGCTGGTCCTCTGTGACCGTGTGACGCGGGCCTACCAGCGGCACCCCGTGGGACCGCTGCGCCGGTTCGCGCTCGCCCGCGCCGAGCGCTGGATCCTCGACCGTCAGGAGGCCGACGGCGGCTGGGGTGGGATCCAGCCGCCTTGGGTCTACTCGCTGATCGCGCTGAACCTGCTCGGCTACGAGCTCGACCATCCGGTGATGTCGCGCGGCCTCGCCGGGATGCAGGACTTCACGATCGACGAAGGTCTCCGCCGGGTCGAGGCCTGCCAGTCGCCGGTCTGGGATACCTGCCTGTCGGTGATCGCGCTCCGCGACGCCGGCATCGCCGCCGATGACGCGGCGCTGGTGCAGGCAGCCGGCTGGCTTGTCGACCAGCAGATCCTTCAGCGCGGCGACTGGGCCCTGAGGCGGCCACAGCTGCGGCCCGGAGGCTGGGCGTTCGAGTTCGCCAACGCCAACTACCCCGACATCGATGACACCGCCGAGGTCGTCATGGCTTTGCGCCGAGTCAAGCATCCTGACGCCGAACGCGTGCAGACGGCGATCGACCGCGGTGCCGCGTGGCTGGAGGGGATGCGCAGCTCCGACGGCGGTTGGGGCGCGTTCGACGTCGACAACCGCCGGGCGCTGGTGCGGGAGATCCCGTTCTGCGACTTCGGCGAGGTGATCGACCCGCCCAGCGCTGACGTGACCGCCCACGTCGTCGAGATGCTGGGTCTGCTCGGCCGTGGCGAGGAGGAGCTGACTCGCGACGGCGTCCGCTGGCTGCTCGACAACCAGGAGCCCGACGGCTCGTGGTTCGGGCGCTGGGGCGTCAACCACGTATACGGCACCGGAGCGGTGCTTCCGGCGCTTGTCGCGGCCGGCATCTCGCGCAGCGGCTCTCCGATCCGCCGCGCCGTCAGCTGGCTGGAGGTCCACCAGAACGCCGATGGCGGCTGGGGCGAGGATTGCCGCTCCTACGACGATCCGGCCTGGATCGGCCGCGGTGAGAGCACGCCGTCACAGACCGCCTGGGCGCTGCTCGCGCTTGAGGCCGCGGGCGAACGCGACTCGGAGGCGGTCGCCCGCGGGATCGAGTGGCTGGTCGCCAACCAGCGTGACGACGGCGGCTGGGACGAGGATCACCACACCGGCACCGGCTTCCCCTCGGACTTCTACATCAAATACCACCTGTACCGCCTGATCTTCCCGGTGATGGCGCTGGGGCGCTGCCTGCGATGAGCACGGTCGCCAGGCCCGATATCGCGGCCCTGCCGACCCGCGAGCAGGTGCTGCCCCAGGCCGGGAGCGAGAACTTCAGGGTTGCAAGCGCGATCCTCGGCAGGCGGCGCGCCCGCCACCTGATGGCGATATACGGCTTCGCCAGGTTGGTCGACGACGTCGGCGACGAGGCAGAGGGCGATCGCCTGGCGTTGCTCGATCTGGTCGACGTCGAGCTGCATCGCGCGTTCGCACAACCGGGCGCTGGTCCTCCGCGACACCCGCTGATGCAGGAGCTTGCGGGCACGATCGGCGACTGCTCGCTCCCGATCGGGCCGTTCGAGCGGCTGATCGAGGCCAACCGGCTCGATCAGGTGGTGAAGCGCTACGAGAGCTTCGCGCAGCTATACGACTACTGCCTGCTGTCGGCGGCGCCGGTGGGGGAGCTGGTCCTGCACGTGTTCGACGCGGCCACCCCCACGCGGATAGCGTTGTCGGACCGGGTCTGTGCCGGGCTGCAGGTGGTTGAGCACCTGCAGGACATCGCCGAGGACCTGGGCAGCGGGCGCGTCTACATGCCACGCGCGGATCTGCAGCACTTCGGCCTGGGGGAGAGCGCGCTGGCGGGCGAGCCGTCGGCGGCGCTGCGGGCAATGATCGGATTCGAGGCGGCCAGGGCGAGGGCTCTGCTCGGCAGCGGCGCGGCGCTTGCGCGCACGCTGCCGCTCGCACCGCGGTTTGCGGTCGCGGGGTTCGTGGCCGGCGGCCTCAACGCGCTCGAAGCGCTCGAGCATGGCCACGCTGGGCGCGTCGCCTACGCGCGGCGGATGCTGAGGACGGCGGCTGGCCGATGACGGTCGCGGCGATCGAGGCCGATTACGCCTACCGCGAGTGCGAGCGGATCACGCGTGGCAGTGCGGCGAACTTCTATTACGGAATTCGGCTGCTGCCGCGGGTCAAGCGTCAGGCGATGTGCGCGGTCTACGCGTTCGCGCGACGGGTGGATGACATCGGCGATGGCGAACCCGGTGAGAACGGCGGCGCCGGAGGTGCGGAGGGCGGTGCGGACGAACGGCTGCAGCAACTCGCCCGCGAGCGCGGCCGGCTGGCCGCGCTCGCGGAGGACCAGGTGGACCTCGACGACCCGGTCATCGTCGCGCTGGCGCACGCGTCTGCCCACTACCGCTTTCCCGCCGACGCGCTCGAGCTGCTGATCGAGGGGGTCGAGCTCGACGTGCGCGGAGACCAGTACGAAACCTTTGACGAGCTGGTGGGCTATGCCGCTGCGTCGCGGGGTCGATCGGACGCCTGTGCCTGGCGATCTTCAGCGACGGTTCCGCGTCGTCGGAGGCGCACCAGCTCGCGGACGACCTCGGTGTCGCGATGCAGCTGACCAACATCCTGCGCGACATCGTCGAGGATCTTGGACTCGGGCGTGTTTATATCCCGGCCGAGGATCTGCGACGGTTCGGCTCACCCGACCTGGCAGTGGATTCGCTCGAGACGATCGCGCTGGTCCGCTTCGAGGCCGAGCGCGCCGAGGACTGGTTCGACCGCGGCCTGCGGCTGCTGGAACTGCTCGATGGCCGCAGCGCCGCCTGTGTGCAGGCGATGACCGGAATCTACCGGCGGCTGCTCGAGCGCATCCTCGAGGATCCGGCGGTGGTGACAAGGGGGCGGATCTCACTCTCGCCGCTCGAGAAGACCTGGGTGGCCGCTCGCAGTCTCGTGACCGCTGCCGGGGCGGAGCGCGGCCGATGAGCGCCGGCACGGTCGTCGTGGTTGGCGGTGGCCTCGCCGGAATCACCGCCGCGCTCGATTGCGCCCGCGCCGAAGCATACGTGACGCTGCTGGAGGCCCGCGGCCGGCTCGGCGGCGCCGCCTATTCGTTCGAGCGCGACGGACTGTCCGTCGACAACGGCCAGCACGTGTTCCTGCGCTGCTGCACCGCATACCTGGAACTGTTCGAGGAGCTCAAGGCGAGCGCGCTGGTGACGATGCAGCCTCGGCTCGAGGTCGCCGTGGTCGCGCCGGGAGGCCGTCAAGGCCAGCTGCGGCGCTCGGGGCTTCCGGCGCCGCTGCATCTCGCGGCCTCGTTGCTTCGCTACCCGTTCCTGGGCTGGCGGGATCGGGTGTCGGCGGCCTGGGCGATGCGGCGCCTCGGCGCGGTCGACCTCGACGACCCGCGCAACGACGAGCGTTCGTTCGGCGCATGGCTGCGCTCTCATCGCCAGCACGCGAACGCGATCGAGTCGATCTGGGAGCTGATCGCACGGCCGACGCTCAACCTCACGGTCGATGACGCCTCGCTGGCTCAGGCCGCGCAGGTGTTCCAGCTGGGGCTGCTGCAGGATGCGGCGGCCGGGGACATCGGTTGGGCGGTGGCCGGTCTGTCTGAGATCCACGATCGGGCCGCGCGCCGGAGCCTCGAGGACGCGGGCGTCGGTGTGTGCCCGCGGGTCACGGTGAAGTCGGTAGAGGCGGGGTCCGCGGGGTTCGAGGTGCAGACCACTGACGGCGCCGTACTGCAGGCCGACGCGGTCGTACTCGCGGTGCCGCCGAGCGCCGCCGCCGAGCTGCTGCCAGAACAGGCCGGGCTCGACAGCGAGTTCGCCACGCGCCTGGGGCGCTCCCCGATCGTCAACCTGCACGTTGTCTACGACCGCCGCGTGCTCGAGCAGCCGTTCGCCGCAGGCGTCGACACGCCGGTGCAGTGGGTGTTTGACAGGACCGCAAGCTCAGGACTCCAGAGCGGTCAGTATCTGGCCGTGTCACTGTCAGCCGCCGACGATGAACTCGGTCTCGGGCCGGCCGAGCTCCGCGCGAAATATCTGCCGGCACTCGCGTCGGTATTTCCGCTCGCCGGCGCGGCCACCGTCGAGAACTTCTTTGTCACGCGCGAGCATTCGGCGACGTTCCGAGCCGCCCCGGGCGCGCGGGCCTGGCGACCGCGGGCGGCGACCGCGCTGCCCGGTCTGGCGCTGGCCGGCGCCTGGACGGACACGGGCTGGCCGGCCACCATGGAGGGCGCGGTCCGCAGCGGCCATGCTGCTGCCCGTGTTGTTCTCGGGGTGAGGGGATGAGCGCCGCGACCGCCTCCGTCGCGGAGCCGCCGCCGGTCTCAGATGAGCTCGTTGTGCTGGCCCCGCTGGCGCTCGAGGCCCGTGCCGTGCGCAGCGGCGCGCGCTGGGCGGATGTACGACGGACCGGTATGGGACCGCGACGGTCCGCGCGCGCAGCGCAGCTGTCGCTCACGGGCGGTGGCGCCCGTCCGATCCTGATCGCCGGCTTCTGCGGCGCGCTTGACCCCAGCCTCGAGCCGGGTGACATCGTGCTCGCCAGCGAGCTCCGCAGCGCGGCCGGCACGATCACGTGCGACGACCCGACGATCCTCGCGGGCGTGCTCCGGCGCGGCGGCCTGCGCGTCCATGTGGCACCGATCGTCTCGAGTCCGCGTCTGGTGACCGGCGAGCGCCGTCAGGCTCTGTTTGCAGCCGGCGCGGCCGCGGTCGACATGGAATCGGCGTGGCTTGTGCCAGCGGCGCGGCGCCGGCCGCTTCAGGCGATGCGTGTGGTGCTCGACTCGGGTCACCGCGAGCTGCACCGGCCGCTTCAGACCGTCGGCGGCTTTGCCACCGCCTACCGGGCATTGCGCCGGGCCTGTTCGCTGTTGCAGGAGTGGGCTGAGGCGATCGGCTCGCGCGAGGTTGTGCTGGCCTCTCCACGGGCATCGTGCGCAGGTGTCGAGCGAGCGGTTGAGATCGTCGAGCGCGCGCTCGAGGTCCGCGGAGCGCCGATTTATGTCCGCAAACAGATCGTGCACAACGCTCACGTCGTGCGCGATCTGCAGGAGCGTGGGGCCATCTTCGTAGACGAGCTCGACGACGTGCCCGAGGGCGAGACGGTGATCTTCTCGGCACACGGTGTCTCGCCGGCGGTGCGGCTGGAGGCGAAGCAGCGTCGGCTCGAGGTGATCGACGCCACCTGCCCGTTGGTCGCGAAGGTGCACGCGGAGGCACGCCGATTCGCAGCGGCGGGGTTCGACATCGTGCTCGTCGGCCATCGAGGCCATGAGGAGGTGGAGGGCACGCTCGGCGAGGCGCCGGATCGGATCCACGTCGTGGCGGATGCGGACGAGATCGCGGACCAGCGGGTCCGCGATCCAAACCGAGTTGCTTATCTGAGCCAGACGACCCTCGCCGTCGACGAGACCAACCGGATCGTGGAGGTCCTGCGGGAGCGCTTCCCGGAGATCTCGGGGCCTCCGTCAAGTGACATCTGTTACGCGACCCAGAACCGGCAGGACGCGGTTCGCGAGCTCGCGGGCGACTGCGATCTGATCCTGGTCGTGGGATCGCCCAACTCGTCGAATGCGCGCCGGCTGGTCGAGGTCGCGGAAAGGGCCGGATGCCAGGCGCTCCTGATCGGCGACGGCTCTGAGATCGAGCCTGTCATGCTCCATGGCGTGCGCAGGGTAGGCGTCACCGCGGGAGCGTCCGCGCCGGAGGCACTGGTCGAGGCCGTGATCCGTGCGCTGGGCGGACTTGGCGAGGTCGGCGTCAGCGAGCGGACGGTGGCGACAGAGGACATGCATTTCAAGCTGCCGCCCGAGGTGGCCGGAGGAGGTAACAGCTGATGGCAGTGCCGATGAGACAGGCCGCGCACATGGGTGCGTACCTGATGAAGCAGCGCCTACGCGGGAACGAGAAGTATCCGCTGATCGTCGAGCTCGAGCCCCTGTTCCAGTGCAACCTCGCGTGCGAGGGTTGCGGGAAGATTCAGCACCCCGAGCACGAGCTGCGGCGCCGGATGCCGGTCCAGCAGGCGATCTCCGCAATCGAGGAGTGCGGCGCGCCGATGGTCTCGATCGCCGGCGGCGAGCCTCTGATCCACCCTGAGATCGATGAGATCGCGCGCCAGTTGATCGCACGCCGGAAGTTCGTCTACCTCTGCACGAACGCGCTGTTGATGGAGAGGAAACTCGATCAGTTCAGGCCGTCCCCGTACTTCGCCTGGGCTGTGCACATCGACGGCCTGCGCGAGCGCCATGACGAGTCGGTCGCGCGCGCCGGCGTGTTCGAGAAGGCCGTCTCCGCGATCAAGGCCGCCAAGGCCAAGGGCTTCAGGGTCACAACCAACACGACCTTCTTCACACACGACTCGCCGGAGACGGTCCGCTCAGTGCTCGATTTCCTCAACGACGAGCTAGAGGTCGACCAGATGATGATCTCGCCGGCGTACGCGTATGAGAAGGCGCCCGACCAGGACCACTTCCTGGGTGTGCGGCAGACACGCGAGCTGTTCAGGGCGGCGTTCGCGGATGGACGGCGCAAGAAGTGGCGGCTCAACCACTCTCCGCTGTTCCTCGACTTCCTCGAGGGCAAGGCCGACTTCCAGTGCACGCCGTGGGGGATCCCTTCGTATTCGCTGTTCGGCTGGCAGCGGCCCTGCTATCTGATGGGCGACGGCTACACCGCCACCTACAAGGAGCTGTTGGAGACCACCGATTGGGACCAGTACGGTCGCGGCAACGACCCGCGCTGTGACAACTGCATGGCGCACTGTGGGTACGAGCCCACGGCGGTGGTGGCGTCGACTCGGTCGCTGAAGCAGTCGCTCCGCGCCCTGGTCCAGTAGTGAGCTGCGCCACCGCTTGGTGGGGTTCGTAGACTTAGGCCGGTCCGGGGGAGGACGTGAGGCGGCGGCCGTGACGGTCGCCGTCGTGATCTGTGCATTGCGGACAGGAGGGTTGCGTTGAAGGTCAGGAATCGGACTGCTGTGGTTGGCGTGATCGCGGCTATCGCGAGCGCCGCGGTTGCGATGAGCGGGACTGCGGACGCGGCTCCCGCGCACAGCTGCAAGTCGATCGCGGCAGCCGTGAAGCGCGCTCAGCGCTCGTATACACATCTGTTCTCGGCCGGCTCCCCGGCGTTCCCGGGCGGTGCAATCGGTGTCGTGATGCCGGGCGCCGCCTGCACATACACGTTCGGCGCGGCCGATCAGGCCAGCGGCAGGCGCGTCAGCGCAACGACCCAATTCGAGATCAGCTCGCTGACGAAGCTGTTCACTGCGACGCTGCTGGCGCGCGCGGTCGCGCAGGGACGGATGTCACTGTCATCGCCGGTTCAGGATTACCTGCCGTCCGGTGCACGCGCCCCGGTTGATCCGTCGTGTCCTGACAGCCCGATCACGATTGCCGATCTGGCCACCGAGCAGTCGGGGCTTCCCGCCCAGCCGGCCGACTACGCCTCGGCGCGCGCCGACTACTCGCTCAAGCGCCTTTACGCAGATCTGGGGAAGACCCGGTTGACGCACTGTCCCGGCAGCCGGTACGGCGCCTCCGACCTGGGATACGGGTTGCTCGGCGACCTGATCACGCGCGCTTCGGATGTGCCCGTGGGCTCCTCGGCGCTCACCCAGGGATCCGCGTACCAATCGCTGCTGCGCGGCGCGATCACCCGCCCGTTGGGGATGACACGCACACGGCTCGAGCCGCTCAAGCCCGACCCCTACCTCGCGACCGCCTACAGCGCCGAGGATTTGGCTCAGGCGCCGCTGACCTACGACATCGGGGCCCTGGCCGGTGCCCAGGGCCTGGTTTCGAGCATCGGCAACATGGAGCGGTTCGTCAAGGCGGCACTCGGACGGGGGCCGGCATCGCAGACCGCGTGGCTGGCGGCCACCGAGGAGCCGCTCGCGTCAGGCGCTCACGCCGGGTACCGGAGCGGGCTCGGCTGGCAGATCGGGGCCGCCAGTTGGTTGCCGTCGAGCTTCCTGGTGGCGGGCGGGGCCTCTGCCGGGATGTCCAGCTACATGATGCTTGTCCCGTCCTCGCACCTTGGCGTTGTGATCCTGAGCAACCAGGCGTTGCGGGAGCCCAGCTATCCGGCGCAGCTGATCGTGCATGCGCTGACGCCGCACAGCAAGGCGCCGCCGGTCAGCCTGCCGTAGCAATTCGGCAGAGGATCGCGGAGAACAGGCCCGCGGTTCCTATGCTCTCCGTGTGAAGCGTTCGATCAGAATCCTGGCTTTTGTGGGTGCCGCACTGCTGCCCCTGCTTCTGGCGGGCTCGGCGATCGCCAAGCTCAGATGGTCGCGGCCGCTCGAGTTGGACCAGCACGACGGGATCGCCCTGGCAGCGGTTTCATGCCCGACGACGAGCGAATGTGCCGTTTTGGACGCAGACGGCCGCTATCTCGTCGTAAATCCGCGAACGACGGGGAGTCGCCTGCCCTCGGCACACCTGATCGCCGGTGGCGCGGTGGCGGTCGGCGTGGCCTGCCCCTCGGCGAGTCAATGCACCGCTGTGTTTATGGACGGTCACGAGTACACGTTCGACCCTGCGACGCAGAAGCGCCTGGGACCGGTCACCGCCATCGACACCTCAGCCACGGGGATCTCGTGCCCCACCGCCGCCCTTTGCGTCGTCGGCGACTCGGCCGGAAACGTTGTCAGCTTCGACCCGAGCGATCCGAGCGCGCGTCAGACGACATCCCTGGATCCCGGAGTCGACTTCGGCCTGGTCTCCGTGTCATGTCCGTCCGCGGCTCAGTGCACGGCGATCAGCCAGACGCAGGAAGTGACGTTCGCGCCACTCGCGCCGGCGGGGGCGACCCCGGTTCAGATCGACGCGAAGGGCCTGTACGGGGTCGTTTCGTGTCCGACCCTGATCCAATGCACGATGGCGAGCGAACTCGGCACCGAGGTGACGTTCAACCCGCAGAGTTCGATTGCGAACGCCGCAGTGAAGCTCGACGGTGAGGAGTTCGACCAGCTGAGCGACCTGTCATGCCCATCGGCCACGCTGTGCGAGACGGTGTCCCAGGGCGGCAGCCTGATCAGCTTCGACCCGCAGACCGGGGCGAAGACCGCCAGCGGCAAGCCGACCACGGATGAGCTGTTTGGCGTCTCCTGCCCGACTGCGACCGACTGCGTCGCGGTCGACGACCACGGACGACGCTGGTCGTTTGACCCGACGAATGACCTGAGTCCGACGTCACGACTGATCGATCACGGAACGCCGCTCGGCGCGGTCACGTGCGAATCGGCCGCGCAGTGCACGGCCGTTGACGCCAGCCGTGAGGTCACGTTCAACCCGCTGCGCGGCAGGGTGGGAGCGCTGCGTATCCTCAGCAACTCGAAATTCGCGACAACGTGGGGACTGGCGCTGGGCGGCATCGCCTGCGTTGGGGCGAAGGTGTGCACCGCCGTCGGTCCGGTCACGGCCTACACCTTCAACCCGGTCCGCTTCTCGATACCCCGCGCCCAGAAGGTCGAGCAGTACGACTCCGCGATGACCGCGATCAGGTGTCCGTCACGGACCGAGTGCGTGGCAGTCGACAGCAACGGGTACGGCCTCGTCTACAACCCGTTGACACACGCCCGACTCAGGTTTGACCACGTGGAGGTGGGCGCAGCGCTCGGAGGCGTCTCGTGCCCATCGAGCAGCCAGTGCACAGCGATCGACAACGACGGTATGATGGTCAGCTTCCAGCCGCGCACCGGCAAGCGCATTGCGATCGCGAAGATCGACGTGCCGGTGGGGCTCGACGCGCCCTCTGGTGACTCGACGGACGAGTTGGACGCGGTGTCGTGCGGGAGCGTGACGCGTTGCGTGGCGGTTGACACGCTTGGCAACGAGGTCACATTCAACCCGCGGGCCTCACATGGATCGGTGCTGCGTCCACTCGACCGGGGCCACTCGCTGACATCCGTTGCCTGCCACGGCGCCACGATGTGCATAACCGTCGACTCGGCCGGCCAGGCGTGGTATGCCAACCTGGCGAAGCGAGCCTGGTACGCGGACGATCCAAACGGCGCCGCATCCCTGTCGGCCGTGGCCTGCATATCCGCACACGAGTGCGTCGCGGTCGACTCGACAGGCGCAGCCTTCATCGCCCGCGACTGACCGCTGGGATCTACTCGGGTGTGCCCGACCGCGGACGCCGGTCGGCCCGGCTATCGGTGACGCACGTGGCCGGACGCCATCCGCGCGAACTCGAACGCCGCGGTCCCCGTGGTGACCACTGGGTCCTTGGCAGCGAACGCACGCAGCGCCTGCTCGTCGTCGGTCTCGACGACGGCCAGGCCATACGAGTCGTCATCGGTGAGGACCGGCCCGAACACGACGATCTCGCCCCGCTCGAGATACGGGGCCCAGTGCGCGGCGTGACGACCCATAATCTCGCGCTCTGCGTCGGTGAGAGTCTGTGCGAATCCTGGACGGGGTGCGATCAGGCGCAATACGAATACCGGCATGACGCGGACTCTACAGGCGCTGTTGCGCTGACCGATGGAGCCGATCGGTCCCAATCGCCGGGGATGGCCGAGCTTCCGTTCGACATAGCCGTCGAGATCGAGCTCACGGCACGGCTGCACTAGACGGTTGTGCCTTCTTCGCAGGAATACTGCGTAGATCTCATGGATTCTTGAGCTATCGCGCGAAATCCGCCGGATTGTTGCGGAGCAGCGAGCTTTGGCGCCGGGGCGTGTGTTTACTGGGTATTACAGCGTCGTTCCGTTTGGTCAAAATCACAATCACAGTGGCCGGTTGCTGACCCGCCGTCCCGGAGAGTGAGGAACAATGGAAAACGGGCCTTTCGCATCCCTGCACAAAGCACCCCCGAACGATTCGACAGCCTCGGTCGAGGACCTGTTCGAACGCTGGCGGCTGGGTCACGACGAGCGTGCCCGCGACGAACTGGTTGCGCGCTATATGCCGCTCACAACGCGGCTCGCACGCCGTTACCGTGGCGCCAACGAGCCGTTCGACGACCTCAAGCAGGCCGCGACGATCGGGCTGCTGAAGGCGATCAATCGCTACGATTTGTCGCGCCAGAACGGCTTCCAGGCCTATGCGGTACCGACGATCCTCGGGGAGCTCAAACGCTACTTCCGCGACAACTGTTGGGCAGTTCATATGCCACGCGGTATTCAGGATCTGGCGGTCAAGGTCGACCAGGCTCAGCGCAGGCTGGCCACCACGAGTGGCCGGCCGCCCACATATGCCGAGCTCGCCGAGTACCTTGAACTGACCGTCGAGGAAGTGCTTGACGCGGTTGAGGCTTCGGCTGCCCACTACGCCGTGTCACTCGATGTGCCGCACGAGAGTCCGGAGGGCGAGGCGAGCACGCTCGGCGAGTCCATCGGTGAGCTGGATCACGGCTACGAGCTGGTCGATTGCGGTGAAGCGATCCGGCTCGCGGCCGTTCATCTCTCTGAGCGCGAGCGCAGGGTCCTTTCCCTGCGGTTCCTCGAAGACCGCACGCAGACGCAGATAGCCGATGAGATCGGCGTTTCCCAGATGCAGGTATCGAGGATCCTGCGCAAGGCGCTGGGGCTGCTCTCGACCTACATCGACGATTAGCCGCGTTCCGCCGCACGGGATTTCTGACCAGACGCCCGGCACCTCGGACGCGTTCACTTCTGGCGTTCATGAGCGCAGCGCATCGGGTTCACCCAGACGTCGTTTAGAGTCATCTCAACCGGGAGCGGGGTCGCGGTCGCTGATGGATCTCGTAGCCTCGAGGATGAATCGGCCGTCAGAAGGGTAAGAAGTCGTTGTGATCGAAGAGCCCGCGAGGGTTCGACTCGAATTCGAGAGTCACCCCGAGAATGTCGCGCTGGTCAGGGCGGTACTTTCCGGACTGGCGACAGCAACCGAACTTGATGCAGAGCTGACAGCTGACCTGAAGACCGCCGTCAGCGAAGCCTGCAACAACGTGGTTCTGCACGCGTACCCGGGCGGCAGTGGTCCGCTCTGTGTCCAGATCGAAGGCCGCCACGATGGGATCGGCGTGGCCGTGATCGATCAGGGAACCGGCATCACACGGATCTCCGGTGGCCCGGATCGAATGGGTCTCGGGTTGGCACTGATCAGTGCCCTGGCGGACAGGGCGGAGTTCTTCACGCCCGAGACGGGCGGCACTGAGGTGCGGATTTGGTTCGCTCGGCACACGACCATCGCTGAAAATCCTGATGGAGCCGAACGACCCGGTTGGCCCGATGGCACGGCGGCGGAACTCGAAGGAGACCTTGTCGTCTGGCTTGCTCCGGTTGAGCTCGTCCGCTTCGTGATCGGCCGCGTATTCCGGCTGCTGGCGGCGTCGCCGCCGGCGCGCTTCTCGGTGACGAGGGTATCCGACCTCTACGCGGTCAGCGACGCCATCGCCGACTATGTCGAGCTTGCTGCCGATGGCCACGTTGGGGTGGCGATATCGAGTGGCCCCCGGCGGCTGGTGATTACCGGCGGTCCGCTCTGTCTGAAAGCCAGCTCCGGGCCTGATGCCCGGGAGCCGCCGCAAGCCGATGACCTGGAGCACCGCAGGCGTCAGCTGGCCGGTGTCGTCGACCTGCTCAGCACCGAGCCGTTCAACAACGCTGAACTGATTCACCTGGAACTGGTGGACAGCCGCGGCAGCAGCTGACCCGTGCGTCAGCGGGAACACCGCCGAACCGTGACGTGTGTGTCCGGTGCCGGCGCCGGCTGAAGGTTCGGCTCGTCCCTGCTCAGCCGCCGTCCAGCGCCTGATCGGTGCTGTCGACGACGATCAGCTGATCCGACAGGCCCGTCATTGCAAGCAGACGCCTGACCTGACCCTCGCCATCGACGAGGACCAGTCGGCTGTTGGCCTGACGCATCTGCTGGTGCGTTTTGACAAGGACCCCAAGACCGGTCGAATCGATGAACTCGAGCTTGCGCAAATCGATGACCACCAGCGGGGTACCGTCGACACGGTGCAACTCGTCCTCGAGCGCGGCGCTCGATGATAGGTCCAACTCTCCATGAAGCGTGAGAATCGCCTGCCGGCCCTCGAAACTCACCTCGACTCGAAAGTGTCTCTCCAACGCTCGATCAGCGTACACCGAACGGCAAGCGCGGTCAGCATCTCCGCGCGGGCGCGGTTATGCTCCGTGCGGGTGCCGTGATGGACGAATTGACCAGCATCAACCCAGGAACCCAGCAACGAGCTCCAGCTGAGCCGCCAAGGATCATGCTCGTCGAGCATGATGACGAGAGGGCCACGTTCGTTTCGAAAGCTCTGAGCGAGGCATGGCCGCAGGGTCAGATCGTGCGCTGTAACGCGATCGATGCTGCGCTTCGATCGCTCGACCGGGAGATCGATTGCGTGTTGTTGGACATGCAGATCAGTAACGGCGTGGACCGGGAGGGTCTGGAGGCGATCCGGCAGATCAGGGAGTCGGCGCCGGAGCTGCCGGTGGTCGTCGTGGTCGCGGACGAGGAACAGGGCAGCATCGCGCTTAGTGCCGGTGCCCAGGAGTTCGTGGTGGCGCGCCATTCCGACGGGCCCGGAGTCGCCCGTGTTATCCGCCACTCGGTCCAGCGCAGCCGTGCGGAGCGGTTTTGGCGCGAGCTCGCTCTGCTGCGCTCTCAGAGCGCTGAGGCCGCACGCGTTCAGCGTGGTCTGATCCCCAATCTGCTGATCGACGATGAGCGGGTCGTCACTCGCAGCGGGTACCGTCCGGGCGATCGCCGGCAGGTGCTCGGGGGTGACTTCTTTGATGTGATTCAGGTCGCACCGTCGAAGCTCAACGTCGTCTTGGGCGACGTCTGCGGTCACGGGCCTGACGAGGCCGCGCTCGGTGTCCAGTTGCGTATTGCGTGGCGGACGCTCGTACTTGCGGGAGTTCCGCAGTTGCAGCGGTTGGTGACGCTCGACCGCCTGGCCTCACAGGAGCGTCACGCTCCACACGTCTACGCGACGATGGCCGGGATCGAGGTCGATCTCAACACGGGACAGGCCACTGTCGCCCTGGCCGGGCATCCGCCGCCGATCGTGCAGGATCGCGATGGGGTGCGGCTGATCGCCGAAGAGCCTGGTCCACCGCTCGGGCTTGACCTGCCGCCACGGTGGGCGCTTCATCCAGTCGAGTTCGGTGTTGACTGGACGCTCCTGCTCTACTCGGATGGGGTGTATGAGGGGCGGGTGATGTCCAAGGGCACGAGGCTCGGGATCGACGGGTTGCTGGAGGTGCTTGCGTCTGATCGTCTGGGCTCGGTTTGGGAAGCCGTCCCGAACCAGCTGCTCGACTTCGTCGAGGCTCTCAATGACGGCCCACTGGAAGATGACGTGGCGTTACTGGCGGTTCGTTTCAGGCGCCAGGACTAGCGGACGCCACGATCTGCACATTCAATCCCTGTGCTGCCGACATCGCGTGCAGATGCGCGAGATGTAGATGGTCGCTGGAGCTAAAGCTCAGCGCGTCCGCGATCGCATCGCACGCGCTGATCACGTCGACGAACAGGGTCTGGAGCGGGATCCAGGGCACGCGGTCCGGGCTCGACTCGAGCTTGCTGCGAGCGAGGGCCAGCCGCTGCAACCGCAACGCCGGCCGGAACTCAGCCGACACCTGATATCCGGCGAGACCGATATCGCGATGAATCGCCCCGAGCGCGGCCTGGACGCCGCCATCTCCTACCAGTCGCTCACAGCGCAATCTCGCTTTTTCAAGCAGCGTGAAAGCAGAAAGTTCAGCATCACTCGGAGCAAGTCGGTCCAAAAGCGTGTTCTCGTCCAGCTGCGGCATCGCGCAGACTGTTTCCCTGCGTGCCCGGTTCCCAAACATGCTCGGTCGTCTCCGTTTCCCCGACACACCGTGCTCCCGTCCAACAGAGGGAGACTCGATGTCCCGTTTGCGCCGCTCACCGCTCGGCATGACGCGAGACGTCCACGGCGGGTCGTGTGCGCCGATGGTGGCGCACCTCCCGCCGAAGCTGCAGGATCCTCGCGCTGCCGACCAGCAGGGTGACCACCGCGCCGGCCACGGCCGCGATCAGGAGGGCCAAGCCAAGTGAGATGCGCCCGCTGACACCGAGGAAGGAGATCGTGACGGACTCCGAGTTCTGGGCGATGAAGATGATCAAGAGAATCAGCAGGAGGGTCGCCACTGCGATCGCCACCCAGACTCGCCCCATATTCGTCGCTTGCGTTTTGACGGGCCCATCCAGCTCCGCAACCACCGCCACGATTGGGTCCTGCTCGCTGGAGCCAAGCCCCGGGGCCGCACGTGTGGGGTCTGCAGCCGGGATCGGCGCGTGCTCCAGATCCGGTCCGTGGTCCTCTTCCATACCGGGTGTCTACCCGGCAAGGTCTCCGCTGAACACGTCTGACGCCGGAGGTCACGCCATGAGCTGCATGGCCACAAGCATGTAGGCCATGCCAACAGTCATCGCGACCATCGACGCGCTGATGTCGAGCTCGCCGACCAGCGATCCCGAGCCGACTGTTTCGGTGCCGATCGAGCCTTCGGAAATGCTCGCGCCGGACTCGGTGGCGAGCAGCCGCCAGCTGACGACTGGCGTTGTCCCATCGAGGCGCCTATGGAGGTCCAGTGCCCACATCACCGCTTCGGCCAGCAGGTAGCAGGCGAGCAGCCATGCGACCGGCGCTGTGGCCGCCCCCTGTGGGCCTGACCACATGAACAGCATCGCGGCCATGTCGATCGAGGTCAGCAGCCAGATCAATGTCGACACGCGGCCGACCCCGTTGATCGCCCACGCGGCGGCGATGATTCCGGCTGCTGCAAATACGAGCTTCCAGAACGCGGACGGCACTGCGAGCGGATCGACCTGCGCGGGCGCGTACATGAACGCCATGCCCACCGCCATCAGCACGTGACACGCATGCCAAGCCCGTCGCTGGCCTGTCGTCTGCGCCATATGGCGCAGATGCGAAATCGCGATGGCGAGGAAGACGACCGTCGATGCGACGCCCATCCACGGCGGCAGGAGGTTCAGCGCGGGCATGGCGACGCCGCGCCCACTATGCATGCCCGGCATGTTCATGACGTTCGCTGGTGGTCGGTCTGCATGGCGCTCAGGAGCTCGCGCACGCGCATGACGCTAGCAATGCTGCGCGGTATCGCGCTCGTAGGTGGGCCCGTGCTGCTGGGCGGTTTCGTCGCGTCTGCCGATCGTCTGCGGGCCGTACGGCACCAGGTTGTACAGGGTGTACGCCAGCAGGATGAACAGCGGTCCTGCGTTCGGGTCGGTCGCGCCGCCTTGAAACATCCCGCCGAAGCCCTGGCCGACGAGCCAGTAGATCAGATTGAGCACGGCCGCCAGGATCAGAAGTTCCTTCGCACGCCAGTTCATCGCAACCCCGATCGCGATCACGGCCGACAGCACAGCGAGCAAGATCGCGAAGATCACGCCATTGCCCTGGGTCATGTTTGCGAAACCGTCCTGCAGGCTGCTGAGCCAGCTCATCCCGGAGGGAGCGGCATTGATCGCGTTATGGATTCCGTTGGCACCGCCGCCCTCGACCAGCCACAGCCACGCCATCACCAGCCACAGGCCCGCCCACGCCACGCGCGCGCCGCGCACGCCGAGCAACCCTCCGGGGCGTCCATTCGGCCACACGATCGCGCCGATCAGCCCATAAAGCAGTACCGCTCCTGGCGCACCGGTCAGCGGACTGGCCATCGCGATGCCGCCCATCGAGGTGGTGGCCATGAACATCATCCCGAACGCCTCACCAAACCACCAGACCACGAGCGCCCATAAGAACGACACGATGATCGCTGCTTTGGTCGTGCGCCTGTAGAGGATCCCGAATCCGATTGCTATCTGGATCAGAGCGGCGCCGGTGTTGAAGATCGCCTGATGAGACTCCATTGTCGCCGCGCCCTGATTGACGCTGCTGGCGACCCATCCGGGCTGGGCGGCGGTCAGGCCCTGCAGCAGCTGAATGAACCCCTTGCCATACATGAACGACTGAAACTGCAGGGCGCCGGCCAGGGCCCAGATCAGGCCAAGCACCGTTTGGGCTCGACGTGTGCCATCCGACCAGAAGTAATCGCGCCCCCGGCTCAGGCCGCCGGGTCGTTCACCCGCATACGCATCGCCAGCCGGGCTGGCCTGTGTCGTACTCATAGGAGTCTCCTTGAAATTTGAGAAGAGGGGCCGGCGACCCTGCGCCGGCGCCGGTTTGGGCAGCGCCCGCCGCTTGAGAACCCCTTGACCGTCCTCAGCCAGTACGAAGGCGCGGAGCGGAGGTGGCGTTTAGAAAGCGGCGAGCGCGCGGGCTGGCGGGCCGCGGTCCGACCACCCGGCACGGAGCGGCGCGGCGGCGCAGCGCCGCTCAACGACGGCGACGCGAAGCGCAAGAAGGGGCGCGCGAACGCTGCCGGTCCGTCGGCAGAGCCGCACAAGCTCGAACCACAGCAAACGAGCGCCTCGCAGCGATGCCGCCAGCACCAGTCCGGCCAGCAACACCGCTGGGACCGTCGGCCACGCGGCAGCGACCCCAAGCCCAAGCGGCTGAGCGTGCCCGACCGCCGGCAGGGCATGCAACAGGTTGGCTGCGACGAGAAGCACCGCAAGCGCGACCGAACAGAACAGCCACGAGCCGACGAAGCACCGCGACCAGCCGGGGCGCGGCACGCTTACCGCCAGACCACGTCCGCTTTCTCGCAGGAACATGGCTGCGCCAGCAGCCAGCAATGCGAGTACCCCGAGCGTGGCAGAGCCCGAGCCCGCAGCGTGCATCACAGTCGTCGCATAAGCGACCAGATGCACGACCAGATACCGAAGCTCGTAAGCAGCGAGCGCCGCAGGCAGAAACCGCAGGAGGCGAGCTGCTCGGGAGCGCGGGCCGTTGTGCTGGATCGGAGCCGACAAGTCACCAGCAGGATATAGCCTGCCGCTGCGCGCTGATGCGTTACTCACGGCTCGTCCCGCGCCCGGCAGATCATCTGTTGCCGGACCTCATGATCCGCCAGCCAGCCCGAAACGACATGATCGACCCAAGCGACAAGCAGGAACCGACCGACAACAACGATCCGCACGACGCGATCGAACCGATCGACATGACGGAGCCGATCGAACCGATCGACAGCACCGAGCCCGTCGAGCCGATCGACAACAGCGAGTTCCGAGACCACAGCGACCACTTGGACCTGCCGTCCGCTCCCCGCATCGAGACGATGCTACTCGAGCAGCACCACTTTCGAGCTGGGGAGGGTGAGTTCACCCGGCCACCATGTGCCTGACACACCGGGCCGGTATGCTCACCCGTCGAGCGTCCAGTTTTCTGCTTCATGGGGCCGCCGAACCATCGAAACCGTCAAGGCTCAGGAGTCTTATGCGTATTCACTCACACTCGGTTCGAGGGCTGTTCGCAATAGGTGCGACTGCGCTCGCCGGGCTCGCGGTCGTATCACCTGCCCTCGCGCGCTCGACTCACGCGACGACGCGCTCGATGCCGGGGATCGGTCGTGTTCTCGCACCCGATCAGATCCCACATTCCCACGGCGTCTCGGGTCGACCGTCATCGGCTGCCTGCCCCACAAATGCCTGCAGCACGAACTGGTCGGGCTACGCCGCGACGGGCGCCAACGGCGCCTACACGAGCATCTCGACCTCTTGGACCCAGCCACAGATCACAGGTTGTACGAAGAGCGATCCGACGGGTTTGACCAAGAACTCGCCGTACGCGGCCTTCTGGGACGGGCTGGACGGCTACAACTCAGGTTCGGTCGAGCAGACCGGCACGATCGGGTACTGCTCGGGCGCGACGGCCAAGTACTACGCCTGGTATGAGATGTATCCCGCCGGATCGGTCGTCTACAGCCAGCCCGTGGCGCCGGGCGACGAGATCAGCGCATCGGTCGTCTACTCGACGACCACCACCATTACCGGCGGCGCCGCGAGCAACAGCCGCGTCAGCAACAGCCGCGTGAGCAACCGTGGTGGCGGTGGCGGCCGTGGCGGTGGCGGCGGTGGCGGCGGCGGTGGCGGCGGTGGCTCACACGCCTCGTACCTCTACACGCTGACGCTCACCGACACGAATCTGACGACGGGCGCAACCAAGTGGACGGAGTCGACGCCGATTACGACGACGACCTCCTACGCCCGCTCCTCTGCCGAGTGCATCACCGAGGCGCCCTACTACGAGAACGTCCTGCCACTGGCGGACTTCGGCACCTTCGGCTACAGCGGCTGCGATGCCAATGGCTCGCCGCTGACGAGTTCCTCGTCAGGGCTCGACCAGATAACGATGGTCAACGGAACGAGCGGTGCGATCGAATCCGCCACGGGCCCGCTCGACAGCCTGGGCGATTTCACCAACACCTGGGAGAGCCTGTAGAACGCGGCTGAGCGGAGGGGCGTCGAGTGCATCGCACTCGACGCCCCTCCGCCGCTGCCAACACGCCTTTCTGTTACCAGAGCTCTTGGTACTGGGCGGCGGCACGCGGATATGTCCCCGAGGTCAGCAGGCCCTGGTAGTCAAAGAAGGACTCGAATCCGATCCGGTTGGCCTTCATCCAGCCGTACATCTTCTTTACGTAGTACGGGTCGTCACCGGCGTTACCGATCCCCCATTCAGGGATCGCGAGCGGCTTGTCATGCCGTCTGGCAAACCGCAGCCAGTAGTTCAAGCCGTGTTGCTGGTTGATTATCTGATTCCACCGAGCCCCGGCGCTGGACACGTGATAGCCGTTGTCGTAGGCGTCGACCCCGACGTAGTCAACGAATGCGCTGCCAGGGTAGGCTCGCGTCGCGTCGACCAGTTCGGGGCCGTTGTTGACGTTCCACACGAACCGGAACTTGGCACCCCGCACGGACCGCATTGTTGTGACCACGCGTCGCCAGTAGTCAGCGAACTCACCCGGGCTGTCATCCCCATCGGCCGAGAGACTCCACGGCTCCCAGTTCCCATCGAACTCCCACCCCAGCCGGAGGAGCGCGTCGGAGTCACCAGCTCGGACGAGATGCCCAGCGAGTGATCGGAAGTCACGGTCGTACGCACCCGACGCCCCCTGCGCGAACGTCTCGCCTCCGTTCATCAGCAGCGGGACACCCAGTACCAGAGGCACACCTCTGGCCGTGAACGGGCGAAAGCGATTCAGCAACCAGCTCGGGTTGCGGATGTCAGCCCACCCCGAGTGATTCAGGTATGTGGAGACGATCGTCACGTGGGCGCCTCGCCACGAACCGAGCGCCGCCGCGGCCGCGGCGCCGTCAGCGCCAACGTAGAGACCAGAGAGCGCCACCGGCGGGTGACCAGCGCCTGCCTCCGGCCGGCTGCCCGTCAACTGATGGCGAACTGCCGCCTGACCCGTAAACGCTCCGTAGTCAAGCGTCGCCGCTGCGGATGCGAGCAACGCCAGAAAGAGGACAAGCGGTGTCACGCGCGATCGCAGACGACGAACCATAGGAGATCACGGGGACGAACGAGCCTGAACCGACGACATGCGACGTCGGGACGTTGAGCTGCCCGCGGTCGAATGAGCGATTGCGAGGGACTCGCAGCGGAACGCGGATTCGTCGAAGCTCACGGCAGCGCAGCAAGCGCGCTTGCGCATGCGGTCAAACCGGAGGACTCGGCGGCGCTTGTCATCTGTTGTGAGGCGGATGCAACCGACTCCACCTCCAGCAGGGCCTGCTGCATCTGACCGGCGGCTGCAGTCGTGACCGCTCGGCCGAGCGCCCTGGTCACGACGGCGAAGGCCGTGAGGAATTGCTCGACCGATGTACGGTCGGCAGCGGGCTCCTTGATCGCACGTAGCTTCGCCAGGGTCACCGTGGCGGTTCCGTAGAGCTCCCGGAGCTCTACGGTCACGTGCGGAGGCGTTCTCGTACCGCCAGAGGAGATGAGCGACTCGGCCGCGGTCGTCAGCCGTGTGATCAGCGGCCCGGTAGTCCGTCCTGCAGTCCGGCAGACGGCGTTGGCCCTGACGTTGTAGGAGCTCTCGCTCGAGCTGCCGCTTCCACTGCTTGCCACCAGCGCCACCACGACCACCAGCGCCACCACGACCACCAGCGCTCCCGCCAGGACCACTAGCGTCCGTCTCGACATCTCGACATGCTTGTGGGCATCGGGTCGCGCGGATCCTATACAACCCAGGTCACGGTGGCACGTGTTTAGCTGCGGTTTCGGTGGCCCGGCTCGCGCGATCGCAATAGCAGCTGGAGACCGAGCAGCGGCAGCACGGCCAGCGCGAAGAGTCCGCCGTAGCGGAGTGGCCCCCTGAATGCGCCGGTGACGGCCCGCTCGACGATCGAGTCGAGTTGCCGATGCAGGTGGGCGAGAGCCACGCGTTCCCTGCTGCTCGCATGTCCAGTTGCGCGCGCGAACGTCCCGGCGAAGTTCGGAAGCTCGCCCTGCGGCGTGTTCCGGTAGTCGGCAAGGAGCGCGGGTACGAGCGAGGCCTCAATGCCCGGCGATATCGGAGCAGCGAGAATCACCCTGCTACCAGTCGAAAGAGCCTGGGTTGGAGCCTGGTGCAGCTGGTGGACGAACACGGGCGTCAGAACCAGGAGGCCAAGGGCGACCCCGCCGTCGCGGGCGGCCACGGTCTTGGCGGCCCGAGCCGCCGCCGCGCCGGCGCCGCCCAACGCGATCGTCGTCAGGCTCGGAACAGCGAGTCCCAAGCCGACTCCGATGACCCCGAGCATGATGGTCGCCCACAGGATCTCGCGGTGAGTGACCAGAGATACCCCGAAGAGGCCCAGGCCAACAAGGCCCGCGCCGACCCCGACCAACGCTTCGGTCGAGCAACCACGACCGACGCGCTCGGCCACCGCGGCGGTCAGCGGTATCGACGTCACAACGGCGGCGGCCGTGATCGGCATCAATCCCCAGACGATGATCAGCAGGATGACCACGAGAAAGAGCGCGCTGATCAATCCCGCCGACAGTAATGTGAGCCCCGCATTGGCCATCAGCACCGATGGCGTTGCCCGCTGCGCGTTCTGCGCTTCGGCCGTCGGCTTGGTGGGGACGTCCACTAGGAGAACAAGCACAACCGCGACGGTCGCCACCGGTGCCTGAGCCAGGAAGATCCAGCGCCAGTCAAGGATCTGCGTGATCGCGCCTCCAAGCGCGGGCCCGACGGCCATGCCGATCGCGGCACTGGTCGACCAGCTGTGCACCGCGGCGTTCGTTGTTCGAGCTCCGCGTGTCAGCAGCGGCAGAGAGGCGGAAAGCAGCAGCGCGCCACCCAGGCCCTGGACGCACCGGAACGGCACCAGGCCGGCCATGCTGCTGCAGACGGCACAGCCGATTGACGCGAGGCCGAACAGCGCGAGCCCCGCAACCAGCGCCGGCTTGGACCCGAGTTGGCCGGCAAACGGTATGACCGTGGCCGCCCCAACGATCAACGCCAGGTTGTAGGCCATGATCACCCACGTGACGTTGGATATCGACACGTGCAGCCGGGTGACAATCTCCGGCAGCGCCAGCACCACGATCGAGGCGTCCGCGAAGGCCAATGCGACCGCGAGGAGAATCGCGAGGTCACGCCGGACGCGGCTGCCGGACATGGCGGGCGAGCTTACCGCAGGCCGGGTCTCGGACTTGAAGGCCTGAGTGCGCTCTTCGCCGAGCTCCGCTGAAAGCCGACCGTTGCACTTGGCCCCACGCGGTGATGAGCAGCACCAGTCGTGTGAGTGCTCTGCGACAGAGCGATCAGCCAGCGGGGGCGCCGTCGCGCTCCGCTGTCTCTGTTCTGTGAGGCATCTCAAGCCGCCTCACGGCATAAGTCGGGGAGACAGG
>CAVXIA010000008.1:0-269169 GCA_963761675.1 uncultured Conexibacteraceae bacterium | reverse complement strand
CGGGCGTGAGCGGAGATCTGGCTGATGAGGCGCGCAATCCCGATCTACCGAACGAGGTCCGGGACGTCGGCGAGGTCGTCAACCAGTTTCACAGAGGTGTCGCCGATCACGGCGGTGACCTCTAGATGTCCGTCGAGCGCATGAACGTAGCGAGCGATCGACGACAGATAGAGATCCTCGCTGCTCTCGAGCTGCGAGACGTTGGGTTGGCTCGTTCCGAGCCGCTCGGCCAGGTCGGTCTGAGTGACGCCAGCGTGCTCTCGTAGGAGCGCGAGCCGGAGCTTAATCTTCTCTCGCTCAACGGTGGCCGGGTTGAGTGGCCGCCGGGCACGGATCTCGCTCCACGGGGTATGTCCAGACATCAGAGCAGACCTTCCTTCCTGATCTCGTCCAAGTAGACGTCGTACAGATCGTCGGCTACCGGGATGTTCCGCTCATACCAGCCTGACCAGTCGTTGGTCTTGTCTCCGCCGACCAGAACGATGGCGGTGCGGCGCGGGTCGAAGCAGAACAGTGCTCGGAGATTGCCTCCGACAGACCTGAGTTCCTTCATGTTGTGATGTCGCGAGCCTTTGATCGAATCGACCAGTGGTCTGCCGAGCGATGGGCCGTGCTGCACCAGAGCCTCGATGGCGAAGCCGATCGCGTCGTAGTCATCGTCGTCGAGCGAGTCGAGCCACGTCGCGGCCTGATCGGTCACTTCAATCTCCCAGCTCACGCGTTCCAACCTAGTATAAGCTTCAGTTGATATAAGTTCAAGCTAATCCCCCGTGCGCGCTGCGCTCGTCGCCCCCGTCGACCGCATCGCGTCCGTGAACTTCGCAGCGAGTTCTGTCGCGGGTCGCGCGTGGAGGTACCGACTGGTGGTTGTGAGCTGGGCGTGGCCCATCGCTTCCTTGACGCTCACCAGGTCGATGCCGCCGGCTACGAGCATCGAGCCGTAGCTGTGGCGAAGGTCGTGCCAGCGCAGCGGGCGCAGGCCCGCTGCGTCGCGGGCGCGCTTGAACCGACGGCGCAGCGCCGAGGCGTCGAGCCGTCGGCCGACGAGGTTGCAGAAGACGAGATCCTCGGGGTAGGTGAAGTGGCGCCGCTGCGAGAGGCGCTCGAGCGCGGCGGCGGCGTCGTCGCCCATCGGGACACGGCGAATCTGCCCTGACTTGGTGGTGGTCTCGAGTCCGTCTGAGATAGCGCGGCTGACCGTCAACGCCGACCCCTCCCAGTCGACGTCGACCCAGCGCAGCGCCAGGAGCTCGCCCATGCGAACGCCCGCGTAGGCAGAAACGCGCACGGCTTCGGCGTCGCGCTCGTCCTCCTCGACCTCGGCATCGAGTCGCTCGTACCCGTACGGACGATGGAGCCCGTGCGCGAGCGCGCGCGCGAGGATCTCGACCTCGTCGTAGGTGTAGAAGACAAGAACGCCCGGCGCCGCCGCGCGACGCCGATCGGCGAACTTCGCCGGATTCGTAGGAAGGCTGAACGCGCCAGGCCGCATCCCGTAGTTGAAGACCGCGCAGATGATCTCGCGGTAGTGGTTGACGGTGCGAGGTGTGACTCCGGCCTTCGCGACGGTGCGGAGCACCTGCTCGACCTCGGCTGTGGTCACCTTGGTGGCGGGCTTGTCTCCGAGCGCGCCCATGATGTAGCCGGCAGTCTTGCGGCGGCCGCGGCCGTGTGGAGTTCCAGGCTCGGCGAGCAGAGAGCGGTGGGAGCGCATGGTGGTCGGCTTCGCGCCCTTCACGGTCTCGAGCCAGTGCAGATACGCGTGTGCGACTTCGCGGAAAGTCGCGCCGTTGGTGCGGCGTTCTTCGGCGATGCGTTCGGCATCTTGCTTCTCAGCGACGTAGCCGGCGACGATCTCCGCCGCCCGGACGTGCGCAGCACGCGAGTCGAAGTACCCAGGTTGGACCCGACCACGCCGGGCTTTGAATGATCCGGTGCTCGGCATCAGGCTCGAGCCAGGCGCGGCCGACCCGTCGCATGACCTGGCGTCCCGCGTAGCGGAACTTGACCTCATAGAAGACGCGACCGTTCTGCTCACGGGCGATGAGATTGAACACAGGAAGTGTCATATGAGATGTCATTGCGGTCACCATACCAGCCTCGGTTGACACTTCGCCCCGAAGATGGCTACCAACCCCGGGTTTGGCTACCAATTTCGCTACCAAACTGGCGTCAAACCACGGCAATACCAGGCCAAAACTTGACGAAATTTCACGCAAATTGCGGCAACTAGAAACCAGTGTTTCGGCTCATAACCCGAAGGTCGCAGGTTCGATTCCTGCACGGCCCACTTGAAACCCCCGCAAAGTTCCGGGCCTTTTTCTTTTATTTGCCACAGCTTCAGTTGACAATCGCCGTTTGGCTTCCACCCGGACATGCGGTCGCGAAACGTCGCCGTCCAGGGCGCGTGACGGCGAGCGTCAGTCTTCGGTCTGGAGGTAGGCGAGGACCGCCAGCACGCGCCGGTGGTCGCTCGATGACTGCGGCAGATCGAGCTTGGAGAGGATGCTCTGCACGTGCTTCTCGACGGCGCCGACGGTGAGCACGAGCGCCTCCGCTATGCCGGCGTTCGAGCGCCCCTCTGCCATCAGCGCGAGCACCTCGCGCTCGCGTGGAGTCAACCGCTCGAGCGGACCGTCGCTGCGCCTGCGCGCGAACAGCTGGGCCACCACCTCGGGATCGAGCGCGGTGCCACCGCTCGCCACGCGGCGTACCGCCTCGAGGAAGTCCGCGACGTGCATGATGCGGTCCTTGAGCAGGTAGCCGATGCCGCCGCCGCGGTCGGCGAGCAATTCCTCGGCGTAGGCCTGCTCGACGTACTGCGAGACCACGAGCACCGCGGTTCCCGGAACCCGACGGCGCACCTCGAGCGCCGCGCGCAAACCCTCGTCGCGGTAACCCGGCGGCAGGCGGATGTCGACGACCGCGAGGTCGGGCCGCAGTGCGACAACCTCACGCACGAGCGCCTCGCCATCGGCGACGGCCGCCACGACCTCGATCTCGTTGTCGCGCAGCAGCCGGGTGAGTCCGTCGCGCAGGAGCGCCAGGTCCTCGGCAATGACTACGCGCACGGCATCTCAGCGTAGACCGTCGTCGGGCCGCCCTGCGGGCTGGTCACCTGCAGCGTGCCGTCCAGCGCCTCGACGCGGTGGCGCAGCCCCACGAGCCCGCTGCCATTCGGATCGGCACCGCCGGCACCGTCGTCCTTGATCTCGAGCTCCAGGTGCCGACCGACCGTCGCGATGCGGATGTCCAGCCACTCCGATCCTGAGTGCTTGGCTGCGTTCGCCAGCGCCTCGGCGACGACGAAGTACGCGGCCGTCTCGACCGCCGACGGCGGCCGGGTGGGCACATCGACAGACAGCGCGACATGCATCGGTGTCGCATTGGCAAGCGCGGTGACGGCCGCCTCCAGGCCACGATCGGTGAGCACCGGCGGATGGATGCCGCGGGCCAGGGCACGCAGCTCCCGCAACGCCTCCTCTGCTCCGGCGCGCGCCTCCGCCAGCAACTCACCGGCGCGCTCCGGATCCTGCGCAAGCTTCTGCTCCGCCATCCCGAGGTTCATACCGAGCGCCACGAGCCGCGCCTGCGCGCCGTCGTGGAGGTCGCGCTCGATCCGGCGAAGCTCGCTCTCCTGAACGTTGACCGCTCCGGCGCGTGAGCTGGTCAGCGTCTCGATGCGATCGGCCATCTGTTGCGGGACCGCGAGCAGGACCGCCGCCGCGTGCGCGGCGATCACCAGTCCGACGGCAAGCAGTGTCCAGATCGGCCAGAAGTACCCATGGCTCGATACCGCCCAGATTCCCACCGTGAACAGCCAGAAGATCGCGCCGACCCCGGCGGTTCCCGCGAGCGACCGGCTGCCGTGGAAGATGCGCACAAGTTGCGGCCGCTGCCACAGCTCATACATCCAGTCATGGATGCCCAGCGCAAGCGCCATCGGCAGCGCCACCCAGATCGGCCAGAAGTCGCCGTCCGAGGTCGCGGCCCAGATGAAGATCAGGAGTGCCAGCAGCGAACCATCGGCGATGGCGTGTGTCGCGAGGCCGCGGCGCGACGGGCCGGCAAAAGCAAGGCCGGCCCGAGCGGAACCCGCCACATCCGCAATCGCGAGTGGGCTGCGGGCATCGCCCTCGCGCAGGAGGCCGGCGGCGATCGGCCGGAAGGCGTCGCCGAGCGGCCGCGCGAACGCCACCGTCGCCGGCAACAGCACCAGGCCGACGGGAACCAGCGCCAGCGATTGCGCGAACGAGTGGATGTGCCAGAAGCCCAGGTCGGTACCTCCGTGGATCGCCCAAACCCAGATCGGTCCGGTGATCATCGCCAGCGCGGAACCGAGCAGCGCGATCATCAGGGTTGCGGCGGGGAAACCGAGCAGCCAGCGCGTCCACAGAAACCCCTGGGAGCGCCAGAAGCCGGGGCCGAACAGGCCACGCATGCGCGCCCGCCAGTTCGGTCCGGCGATCGAGATCGTCGGCACGCGCGCATCGACGTCGAGCAGCGCGCGTGCCAGTTCGGCCTCGACCACGGTGAAGCCGCGGGTTGCGTACGCGAGCGCGATCGCGGCCGGGACCACCATCGGCGTCACGATGAAGCCGAAGCAGAGGCTCCACAGCGTCACCAGACACGTGAACCAGATCGTCCCGAGCGGCAGCCCGAGCAACAGGTAGGCGAGCCGCCGGTAGGTCACCGGATCGGTCAGCGTACGCAACACCGCGCCCATCTCAGACCGCCTTCGACGTGGCGCTGAGCACGGCCTCGCGGGGGGCCGGACGGCCACCCTCGCGACTGACGCGCGGCAGCCAGGAGAGGCCGCGCGGCAGGTACCAGTTCCAGTCTCCGAGCATCTTCATCGCTGCCGGCAGCAGGATCCCACGAATCACCGTGGCGTCGAGCAAAACCGCCACCGAGAGGCCAACTCCCATCTGCTTGATGTCGAGCATCGGCAGCGACGCGAAGATCGCAAACACCGCGACCATCACGGCTGCGGCCGCTGTCACCGTGCCGGCGGTCGAGCCGATGCCGCGCGCAACGGCCTCGGACGTCGGCAGCCCGTCGTCGTGGAGCTCCTTGATCCGGCTGACGATGAACACGTGGTAATCCATCGACAGGCCGAACAGCACGGCGAACAGGAACAGCGGCAGCCAGGTGACGACTGCCCCGTTGGAGTGGAAGCCGAGCAGGCCCTGGAGATGGCCCTGCTGGAAGATCCATACGAGCACGCCGCATGCGGCCCCCACGGACAGCAGGTTGAGAACGATCGAGGTGAGCGGGATCGTCAGCGACCGGAAGGTCACCAGCAGCAGCAGGAACGCCAGCCCGAGCACGAACGCGAAAACCAGTGGGAAGCGGCTCTTGATCAGGGTGTTGAAATCGTAGGTGCCGGCAGCCTGTCCGGTGACCGCGAAGGTCGCGCCCGGCAGGTGGCCGAGGCTGGCCGGAAGGATCCGGTTGCGCAGCGCCTGCAGCGCGTTGAACGAGGCATTGTTGCTGCCACTGCCTATGAGCGGAGCCAGTATCTGGGCGGCGTCGTGGTCGCGGTGGAACGTCACCTGGATCGGCCGCTCGACCTCACCGCTGGCGAGCGCCAGCCGCTTGAATCGCGCGATCGCGTCGCGTCCTGCCGGGGAGCGGAGATCGCCGCCACGGATCACGACCACGGCCGGCGTCTGACTTCCGGGGAAGGCCTTCTGGATCTTCTCGTAGTTGCGCACGACCGGGATGCTGTGGGGCAGGTCGCCGGAGCCGAGCAGCGTGGTGTGCAGGCCCAGGGTCGGCAGCGCCAGGATCACGAGCAGGCCGGTGGCGGCGAGCGCCGACGGGAGCGGCCAGCGCATCACCGGCCGGAGCACGGCGTTCCAGACGCGTGAGCGCGATTGCGGGCGCCGGACCCTGCCCTTCTCCACCTTGTCGCCAAGGCGTCCGAGCAGGGCAGGCAGCACGGTCAGGGAGCCGACCATCGCGGTGAAGACCACGAGCATCGCCCCGACGCCGATCGAGTCGAACACCTTCGAGCCGGTCAGCAGCATTCCGGCCATCGCGATCAGCACCGTGATCCCGGAGGCCAGCACCGCGTGCCCGGACGTGGCCGCAGCCCGTTCGAGCGCGGCACGATGGGTGCGGCCGGCGCGCCGCTCCTCGCGCTCGCGCTTGAGGTAGAAGAGCGAGTAGTCGACTCCGACGGCCATGCCCATCAGCAGCATCACCGAGCTGGTCGCACCGGAGGCGTGGACGAGGTGACTTGCGGCCGACGCCAACCCGCCCGCGCCCATCACCGCGGAGAAGCCGAGCAGCACGGGAACCCCGGCGGCCACGACCGCGCCGAAGGCGATCAGCAGGATCAGGAAGGTGATCGGCAGCGAGAGGATCTCGGCCTTGTGCAGGCCGCCGTTGATCGTGGACTGCTCCTGCAGGGAGGAGCTGGCGTCACCGAATTCGGCGACCGTGAAGCCGGGAGCGGACCGCTGCATTGAGGCGACCGCGCTCAGCACCGGCTGTACGCGATTCTGTGCGGTGTTCGGGTTGCCGCGCATGTTGAACTCGACAAGCGCGGCGTGTCCGCTCTTGGAGATCTGACCGGCGTTCCCGACGGCCAACGGCGACTGCAGCGCGTCGATCTGAGGCATTCTGCGAATACGATCGACGACGTCCCTGATCTCACGGTGGAAGCGCGGGTCCGACACGGTGAGCCGGTGGCTCTGCACGAGCACCGTCTCGCTGGCGACATTGTGGAAGCCGGACTCGTTCAGCATCTTCTGCGCGAGCGCCGACTGACCGCTGCCCTGCTCGGCATCGGTGAGGTTCACGGTTCCGGCCATCCTGCCGCCGATCACGGCGCAGACCACGACCGCGAACCACAGCAGCGTCGCCGTCTTCCAATGCGCCGCGCTCCAGCGGCCGGCGCGAAATGCGATGTTCATGGCCCTTCCTCTCGTCGACTTTGGTTGTCGAAGGAAGGGTCGTTCCGGGGGCTCGCCGCGCCAATGACGGGGCCGGGCGTCAGGGGGTGGGGATAGCTGGTGTGTTCCCGGCCCTACAGGCCCGAGGCGGCCGTCTTACAGCCGGAACACGCCGCGCGGGATCTCGCCCACCAGCGCCCGCGCGATCGTGTGTGCTTCGTCCTCCGCCAGCTGATGGCCGATCACCAGCTCGGCCAGGTAGCTCGCGTCCAGGCGGCGGCTCATGTCGTGGCGCGTCGGGATCGAGCAGAGCGCGCGAGTGTCGTCGACGAAGCCCGATGTCTTGTAGAAGCCGGCCGTTTCGGTGACGGCCGCACGGAAGCGGCGCACGGCGGCGGGAGCGTCGAGGAACCACCAGGGTGCGCCGATGTAGACGCTCGGGTAGAAGCCGGCGAGCGGCGCGATCTCGCGCGAGAACCCGGTCTCGTCGGTGGCGAACAGCACGATCCGGAAGCCGGGGCTGGTACCGACGTGGTTCAGCAGCGCACGCAGCGGCTCGGCGAAGGTCGTCAGAGCGGGGATGTCGTGGCCGGTGTCCGGACCGAAGCGCTCGAAGCTGGGCGCGTGGTGGTTGCGCAGCACCCCGGGGTGGAGCTGCATCACCAGCCCGTCCTCGGCGGCCATCAAGCCGAATTGGAACAGCATGTTGCGCCGGTACGCGAGCGCCTCCTCGGCTGTCGCTTGCCCGTCGAGTCCGCGCCGGTGGATCGCCTCCGCCTCGGGATCGCCGAGCGGTATCGCCCAGGAATCGTCGACGCCCGCGTCGGTCGCCGTCGCGCCATGCTCCTTGAAGTAGTCGCGCCGCAGGCGGATCGCCTGGAGCAGACCGCGGTAGCTCCCGCAGTCCTCACCGCTCACAGCCGTGAGCGCGCCGAGTCGCTCGCGCCAGCGGTCGGTGCCCGGAGTCATGTAAGCGTCGGCGCGCAGGGTCGGGATCACCCGCGTGGACAGTCCCGCCAGCGCGTCATGATGCTCGAGCGTGTCGGCCGGGTCGTCGGTGGTCGCGAGCACCTCGACGCCGAAGCTCGTGAGCAGCTCGCGCGGCCGGAACCGTGGCTGCGCCAGGCGCTCGGCCAGCGCGTCGTAGAGCTGGTCGGAGGTCTGCGCCGACGGCGTCAGCTCCAGATCGAAGACGCGCGCCAGCGAGTCCTCGAGCCAGTAGCGCACGGGCGTGCCGGCGAACAGCCGCCAGTTCTCACAGAGCGTCCTCCAGATCTCACGGGGTGCTGGCGTCCCGCTGGACGCCAGCGACCCACCCTGCGCGCCAACCCCGAGCCGTTCCAGCGGGACGCCGGAGCTGTGCAGTAGTCGCGTGACGTAGTGGTCGGGCGTGACGAACAGCTCGGCCGGATCCGCGAACGGACGGTTCTCGGCGAGCAGCTGGGCGCTGACGTGCCCGTGGGGCGAGATGATCGGCGCGTCAGCGACGCTCTCGTACAGTTCGAGCGCGAACGCTCGTACCGACGCGTCGACCCCCAGCAGTCGGTCAGGATGGGGACGCACGCCTGCAGCCTACCCAAGACTCTGATGCCAGCTCCCCGCCTCGATCGCACCAGCTTCGACGCTCCGCCCCGACCGGTGCTGATCGTGCACATGGGCATCGGGAACTTCAGCCGCGCGCATCAGGCCTGGTACACGATGGTGGCCGACGCGGCCTCCGAGTGGGGTATCTGTGCCTTCACCGGGCGGCGACCGGAAATCGCCGATGCGCTCGAGCCCCAACAGGGCCTCTACACGCTGATCGAGCGAGGTCCGGTGGACGACAGCCTGAAGGTCATCGAGGCTATCAGCGAGGTCCGGCCGGGAACGGACCTGAAGCGCTTCACCGAGGTCATGGCCGCGCCACAGACCGCGCTCGTGACCCTGACCGTGACCGAGGCGGGCTATGCGCCCGCAGGCGCCGACCCGGCTGCCTCGGTCGTCGGGCGCCTGGCGCTGGCGCTGGTCGAGCGCAAGCGCAGAGCCGGCCGGTCGTGGCCTGCGGCCGGTCGAGGAGGACTGGGACAGCGCCGCCTACATGCGGCACGTGCCGAAGGTCTTCGAGCACGTGCGCCAGGAGTTCGGCCCCGAGCTGCCGCTGCTGCATGACATCCACCATCGCCTGCACACGACCACGCCGCTGGCGATCGGCGAGGTGTTCAACACCGTATGGGACTTCCAGACGCTGATCTCAGAGCAGCTGATCGACTACGTGCGCGCCTCTGCGACCCACCTCGGTGGCGTGACACCGCTGCGCAAGGTGATGGACTTCGCCGCGCAGTATCAGATCCGCTCGCGCTTCCACGGCCCGACCGATGTCTCGCCGGTCGGGCTCGCGGCGCAACTGCACGTCGGCCTCGCGATTCACAACTTCGGGATCCAGGAGTACATGTCGCACACTGAGGCGACCAACTCCGTGTTCATCCAGAACATGACCTTCGAGGACGGCTACATGCACCCGGGTGATGCGCCCGGTCTCGGCGTGGAGTTCGATGAGGAGGCTGCGGCGAGCTTTGCGTATAAGCCCGCCTACCTGCCGGTCAGCAGGCTTCGCGACGGCACGATCCACGACTGGTAATCGCCGCTCTTGATCGCGGTAATAGCCGGAATCGGTGCGGCCCTGGCCTGGGCCGTGTCGAGCCTTTGCTCGTCGCGCTCCAGCCGGTTGGCGGATCCACGGGCCGTGGTCGCCGGCGTGATGCCCGTCGGCCTTGTGATCTGCGGGCCACTTGCGGCCGCCAAGGGCGTGCCGGCTGGGCTGCATGGCATGGCATGGGTGTGGTTGGCGCTCGCCGGCGGTGGCAACGTCGCGGGCCTGATGCTGACCTACGCTGCGCTTCGTCAGGGTCAGGTCGCGCTGGTGCTGCCGCTGGTCTCGACCGAGGGCGCGATCGCCGCCCTGATCGCGGTCTTCGCAGGGGAGAGTTTGACCAGTGCTGCCGCTGCAGCACTGGTCCTGGCGACGGTCGGCGTGTGTCTGGCGTCGACTCGTCCGAACGTCGGAGACGAGCCCGGCTCACCACGTACCGAGCACCACTTCAAGGTCGTTGCCATGGCGCTGTGCGCCGCGCTGCTGTTCGGAGCCAGTCTCTACGGCACCGCGCGGGCAGCGGCAGAGCTGCCGTCGGCCTGGGTGGTGTTGTCAGCACGCGTTGTGGGGAGCGTGGTGTTGGCACTGCCGCTGATGCTGTCGGGGAAGCTGCGGCTACCCCGGCCCGCGATCCCACTCGTCGTCGCCTCAGGGATCTGCGAGGTGCTCGGCTTCTTCTCCTACACGCTCGGCTCGGGCCACAGCATCGCGATCACCGCGGTCCTGGGATCGCAGTTCTCGACGCTCGGCGTGATCGGCAGCTACCTGTTGTTCCGGGAACGCCTCGGCCGGCTCCAGCTCGCGGGTGTTTGCACGGTGATCGTCGGCGTCTCCGTGCTCAGTGTCGCCACCGCCTCCTAATACGTTCCCTTGATCACGAAGAACGAGCCACGGATCTCGCCGGCCAGCTTCGAGCGCTGACGCGCGAACTTGAACCCCGCAGCCGCCAGCTCCTCGGGGATTTCCATTCCCTCGGAGAGCTTGAAACCGACCGCGCGTTTGCCGCCCTCATCGACGCCGTACATGACATTGATGACCAGGCCCGACTCATAGAAGACATAGGTCATGTGCAGGCCGCCGACCTCGAAGTCGGTCGCCTCGAGCGGGCGCGAGGCGATGTGCAGATCGCGCTCGGTGGCGAGGATGTGGTTCATCCGCTCGACCGCCGCCGGCGCCTCGCTCGCCGGCTCGACCGTGAACGTGTGGTCGTACTTGTTCTTCCAGTACCGGGCCTCGTTGGCGCGCAGGCCGGCGAGTGCATCGACCACCGGACTGGACTCGAGGCCGACGGTGGAAACGTTTACGAAGTCGACGACGTACGGCATTGGCTCCCTCGATCAGGACGTTGTCAGTACGACATTAACGGTCACGGTGCGTCCGGGGGTTCCTCGAGCCCGTCGCGGTCGGCCCACTCGATCAGCGGTGATATGTCAAAGGTCGTGTCGTCGATCGTCGCGTGCAGGTCGCCGAGCTTGGCAAAGCGCTCGGGAACCGTCGGCGCGGCGGGAGTTCCAGGGGGTGAAACTCGACCGTCGACATCTGCACCGCCCAGACGACGCTCCCGAGCTGGGTCACGCAGAGTTCGTCGGCGGTACGGCCAAAGCGCGGGAAGTAGATCTCGACCGTCTGTACCCAGTCCGGCGCGCCCTTCGGCAGGCGTTTCTGATGGACCTTCTCGCCGCTGACGCCGGTCGGAAAGCGGTGCAGCATGCACGGCCGCTCACGCAGCGCCCGCACGATCCCGTCGCCGACGCTCACGTAGTAGTTGATCAGGTCGAGCATGGTCTCGCCCCGCTCCGGGAAGTAAACGCGATCCGGGTTCGTGACCCGGACGGTACGCCCGCCGACTCGAGCTCGATGGCGTCGCTCACGTGCTCAGCCCCGGTGCGGTGACCAGCTGAAGCGCCGCAGCGCGACCAGCGCGCCGACGGCTCCCCAGATGGCGATGACGAACAGATCGTGTCCGGCCCAGGCCGACGCGCCCGGGTGGCTGAAGGTCTGGAACACGGCGGTGATGAAGTGCCGGACCGGGAACCAGGCGGAGATCTCCGCGAGCGTGGAGTGCGACTTCAGCGGGAAGTACAGGCCGGACAGGAACAGCAGTACAAAGAACACGGTGCTGGCCACGGGGCCCGCCGCCTGCTGGTTGGGGATCAGCGTGCTCATCGCCGTTCCCAGCGCCCCGAAACTCGCCGCGCCGACAACGAGCACCACGACCAGCGCCAGGATGCTCGAGGCCGAGGAGGGCGGGTCGACGCCGAACGCCCAGTGGCCGACAGCCAGCATCAGCGCGACCTCGACGAAGACGATCAGCAGCGTGCTCAGCATGATCGCGGCCAGCAGCGTCCAGGTCGGCAGCGGGCTGAGTCGCTGGCGCTTGAGCAGCCCGCTCTCGCGCCGGATGACGAGGCCGATCGTGAGGTTGTTGAACGAGGCCGACATCGCGCCATACGCGATGAAGCTGGGCACGTAGTACTGGATCAGCTTGATGTTGTGCAGGTAGCTGACCCGCGACGTACCGGCGCTCAAGCCAAGGAACACCAGGAACAGCAGCGCGAAGCCGACCGTGAAGATCGCGCCGATCGGGTTCAGCCAGAACCCGAGCTGCTCGTAGTAGACCTGCCTGGCGAGGAAGCGCCCACCGGTCCTGGCTGACCGTGGGGGTGCGGCGGCGAGCTGCTGCGTCGTCATCGCGTCGCCTCCGCCGGTGCCGGTGCCGGTGCCGGCTGATCCTGCGGCTGGTCGGCCGCCTCGCCTGTCAGCTGCAGGTACACGTCCTCGAGCGTGTGGCGGCTCACCGTCAGTCCTGTGACTCGGACATCCCGTTCACGCGCCCACCGTGTCAGCTCGTAGAGCGCATCGATCTCGTCGTTGGTGCGAACCTCCACCGAGCCTCCGCTCACGCCGGCTGCGCTCACCGGCAGCTCGGTCGGCGACGTGCCGTCCGGCAGCTGGAAGCGAATCGTGGCGGTGCCGACGTCGCGGCCGCCCAGCGTGGCCGGCGGGCCGTGGGCCACGATCCTGCCCCCGGTGATCACCGCGACCTGGTCCGCGAGCGCCTCGGCCTCCTCCATGTAGTGGGTCGTCAGGATCACGGTCGTGCCCTCGGCGGACAGCTTCCGGACCAGCTCCCACGAGCTGCGCCGTCCCTCGGGATCCAGGCCGGTGGTCGGCTCGTCAAGAAACAGCAGCGCCGGCCTGCCAACGATCCCGAGCCCGACGTCGAGTCGCCGCTGCTGCCCGCCGGAGAGCGTCTTGACCTTGGCGTCGGCCTTGGCTCTGAGACCGATCAGCTCGATCACCTCGCTGACGGGGCGGGGAGACACGTAATAGCCGGCGTTGCGCGCGAGCACCTGGCGCACCGACAGGAACGGCTCGACAGCGAGTTCCTGTAGCACCACCCCGATCTGGCTGCGGAGCTGCTGTCCGGTGCGGCGCACGCCGGGGTCGAGGCCGAGCACTCGAACCTCGCCGGAGTCGCGTTCACGGAAGCCCTCGAGGATCTCGAGCGTCGAGGTCTTGCCGGCGCCGTTGGGACCGAGCAGTGCGAACACCTCGCCCTGCTCAACCTCGAAGCTGACGTCGCGCAGGGCAGGAGTCGAGTCATAGCTCTTGGACAGCGCCCGCACGCTCACCGTCTGCATCCCTGCTCCTCCGTGACGTAGATCAGGACCGCCGCCATGCTACGCGGTCGGCCCGCGCGCTCTACCCTTCCTGGGGTTGACGGCTACGCTCGAACAGACCGTCCTGAGGCTGGATCGGACCGATCCGGTGGGCCTGGCACGCGTCGACCTCCAGCCGGGGGCTGCACTCGATGCCGGTGATGGCTCGCCTGTGGTGGTACGAGAGGCGGTGCCACGAGGGCACAAGCTCGCGCTGATCGATCTGCCCGCCGGGACGGAGGTGCGCAAGTACGGTCAGCCGATCGGTTTGGCCGTCCGCGACATCGCCGCCGGTGAGCACGTCCACGATCACAACCTCCGCTCCCTCACTCGGGCCGGCGCCTCGCATGCTGTGGATGCGCAGATCAACCGGATTCCGTTGGCGGGCGCGGATCCGATCGACCCGATCCTGCCCGCACGAACCTTCGATGGGATCGTCCGCCCCGATGGACGCGCGGGCACCCGCAACTACGTCGCGATCCTGAGCACGGTCAACTGCTCGGCGACCGTGGTCAAGCGAATCGCCGGCGCATTCTCGGCGCCCGGCCTGCTCGAGGAGTACCCCGGGGTGGACGGGGTGATCGCGATCACCCACGGTACGGGCTGCGGTCTGGCCGCCGACGGCGAGGGCCTGGCGCTGCTGCGGCGGACGCTCGCCGGCTACGCCCGGCACCCCAACGTCGGCGCGGTCGTGCTCGTCGGCCTGGGCTGTGAGGTCAATCAGATTTCGGCGCTGACCGAGGACCTGGGGCTGATCGACCCGCTGGTGATCCAGGAGCTCGGCGGGTCGGCGGCAACCGTCCGGCGTGGAGTCGAGCAGGTCCGCGAGCTGCTGCCAGCCGTCGGTCGCGAGCGTTCACCGGTGCCGCTGTCGGCGCTCACCCTTGGTCTCAACTGCGGTGGCTCGGACGCGTGGTCCGGTGTCAGCGCAAACCCCGTGCTCGGTGTGGCCGTCGACCGTCTGGTCGCGGCCGGCGGCACCGCGGTACTGGCCGAGACACCCGAGATCCACGGAGCCGAGCACCTGCTGACGCGGCGCGCCGTCTCCCCGGAGGTCGCGCAGGCGCTGCTCGAGCGGGTTGCATGGTGGGAGCGCTACGCCGCGGCGAGTGGCGACAGTCTGGACAACAACCCGTCGCCCGGTAACCGTGCCGGCGGCATCACCACGATCGAGGAGAAGGCGCTCGGAGCGGTTGCAAAGGGTGGCTCGACTGCGCTGCGCGCGGTTTATCGCTATGCCGAGCCGATCAGCTCGAATGGCCTGGTCTTCATGGATACCCCCGGATACGATCCGGTCTCGGTGACTGGGATCGTGGCTGGCGGCGCGAATGTCGTGTGCTTCACCACGGGTCGCGGCTCGGTGTTCGGCTGCCGCCCGGCGCCCAGCCTGAAGTTGGCATCGACCAGCGAGCTCTACCGGAGGATGGCCGACGACATGGACTTCGACTGCGGGGCGGTGCTGGACGGCGGCGCCGGAGTTACAGAGCTTGGCGAGGCCCTGTTCGAGGAGATCATCGAGGTGGCCTCCGGTCGGCAGACCAAGAGCGAGGAGTTCGGCTTCGGCGACGAGGAGTTCGTGCCGTGGCAGCTGGGGGCGGTTCTTTGAAGGGGCTCGTCACGGCGGGCGAGACGATGGGCCTGGTCGTGCAGTCCGCGCCCGGGGTCCCGCTCACCGGCGAAACGATGTCGTTCGGCATCGGCGGCTCCGAGTCGAACGTGGCGATCGGCGTGCGCCGGCTCGGGGTGCCTGCGACGTGGATCGGGCGGATCGGCGACGACCCGGCTGGTGCGCTGATCCTGCGCGAGCTGCGGGCGGAGCGGGTCGAGGCGATCGCCACCGTCGATCCGGCGCCGACGGGCCTGATGATCCGCTGGCGCCCGGCCGCGGGGCGCGGTCGCGTCGATTATTACCGGCGTGACAGTGCGGGTGCGCACCTGTGCGCGGCCGACATGCCTGACGAGCTCGTCGCCGGCGCCGCGGTGTTCCACTCGAGTGGCATCACGCTGGCCCTCGGTCCCGACCCGGTCGCCGCGGTCGCGCGCGGGATCGCTGTCGCGCGCGAGGCCGGCGTGCCGGTCAGCTTCGACCTCAACTTCCGCCGTGCCCTCTGGAGCGAGGCCACGGCCGAACCGGCGCTGACGGCAGCCGTGCGGCAGGCTGATGTCGTCTTCGCGGGGGTGGAGGAGTCGGCGATCATCGCAGGAACCTCGCGACCCGCTCGAGGCCGCGTCGGCGCTCGAGGCTCTGGGTCCGCGGCAGGTTCTGATCAAGCTCGGCGCCGCCGGCTGCCTGGCCCGGATCGACGGGGTGACGCACGAGGTTCCGGCGCCGGTGGTGCCTGTTCACGACACCGTCGGCGCCGGTGATGCGTTCGTGGCGGGTTACCTCGCTGAATTGATCGCAGGTGCCGCGGTCGAGCGCCGGCTGGCGACCGCGATCGCCGCCGGTGCGTGGGCTGTCACAGTCTCCGGCGACTGGGAGGGTATGCCCGACCGCGCGGGCGCTCGACCTGCTCGAGCAGATCGAACCCGTTGTTCGCTGACCACGCGAGGTCTGCAGCCGATCGGCTCCCACCCACCGGGCTGCATTAGACAGGGCGTTCTCAGCCGGCGTCGCGGATTGCCTCGAGCTCGCGGCGGTAGCTCGAGATCATCAGCTCGGTGAGGTCCTCGAGCGATGTCTCGTGGACCTGCTTGTCGATCGTGATACGACCGCCCTGCATGACATTGATGCGGTCGCACAGCTCGAACAGGTGTGCGTAGTTGTGGTCGATCACGACGATCGATACGCGGCCGCTGGAGGCCAGGTCCTTGACCAGGTCGATGATCAGCCGCGACTCGCGCGCGCCCATCGCCGCGAGCGGCTCGTCGAGCAGCAGGATTCGGTTGGCCGCGCGCACGGCGCGGGCAACCGCGACCGCCTGCCGCTGGCCGCCGGAGAGCTGATCGGTCTCGGCGTCGACGCTCGGCAGGTTGACCTTGATGTCGTCGAGGTACTGGCGCGCGAGCTTGCGCATCCCGCGCTTGTCGAGCATCCGCAGCGGCCCGAGTTGCGTGAGCTCGTGGCCCAGGAACAGGTTCTGGTAGACCGGGAGCTGCGGGATCAGCGCGAGGTCCTGGTAGACGGTCTCGATGCCGTGAGCTCGCGCGGCCTGGACCGTGCTGTAGCTCACCGCCTCGCCGCCGATCAGGATCTCGCCCTGATCCCGCGAGTGGAACCCGCTGAGGATCTTGACGAGCGTGCTCTTGCCGGCGCCGTTGTCGCCGACCAGCCCCAGCACCTCGCCAGGCTTCAGGACCATGTCGATGCCGCGCAGGACGACGAGCGCGCCGAAGCGCTTGGTCACGCCGTGCACCTCGAGTGCCGGTGTGCCGTTGGCGGCGGGCGGAGTGACCCCGCTCGGATTGATCTCGGTGGTCATCTGCCCCTCGATCTGGCGATCAGCCGGTCGAACTCGACGTTGAGCGCCATCGCGACGACGATCACGATGCCCACCCAGATGTAGAACGCGTTGGTGCTCACACCGATGACGGTCAGTCCGTCCTGGAGCACACCGAGCAGGACCGCGCCAATGAACGCGCCGATCACCGTGCCGCGCCCGCCGGTCAGCGCGGTGCCGCCGATCACGCAGGCGCCGACCGCGTAGAGGATGTACGCGACCCCTTCGTTGCCCGGGTCGAGCGTTCCGTACTTCACGGCGTCGACGATCCCGATCAGGCCGGCGAAGAACGCGGAGATCACGAACGCCCACACCTTGACGCGACGGATCGGCACGCCCGCCTCTGCCGCGCCGAGCAGGTTGCCGCCCGTCGAGATTATTCGCATGCCGAAGCGCGTCTGCGTGAGCAGGAAGGCGAGGATCAGCGTGGCGCCGAGCACCCAGATGATCTCGGCCCATTGCCCGTTGCCCATCACGCTGGCAATGAAGCCCGACTGGCCGGACAGCGGGATCGGGCTCGCCGATGCGTCGTTGGAACCGACCAGCACGACACCGTAGAGGATGAAGTTCATCGCCAGCGTGGTGACGAACGACGGCACGCTCAGAATCACGGTGATCAGCCCGTTGATCGCGCCGACGAGACAGACGACGGCGAGCGCAAGCACGATCGACAGCCAAATCGGGAGGCCGCCAGAGAGCCCGAACGGGAGGCCGTTGGTGTGCAGCCAGTATTCGACCCACGGGCAGAACAGGAAGATCTGGCCGGCCGACAGGTCGATCTCGGCGAGCACCAGCAGGAGTACCTGGCCGACGGCGATGGCGCCGATCGGTCCCGCATAGCCGGCGGCCGAGCTGAGGCTTTCCAGGCCGGTGAAGTTCGATCCGGCCTTGAGCGCGAAATAGATGAACAGCCCGATCAGGATCACCAGCGGGGTGAGTTCGCGCTGGTAGATGAAGATCCGCAGGATGCGCCATGCGAACGATGGCGGCTTGCCCTCCTGCTCCGGCGGCGCGGCCGCCGGAGCAGGGGCGGGCTCGGAAGCGGCTGACGTCACAGTCGCTGGGCCTACTAGCCGATCTTGCTCGGAGTCTTCAGCGTCTTGGCTGCTGCGGACGTGCCCTCGAACCTGTTCTTGGCCAGGTACGGAGCGACGTTCGACTTGGTGACGATGCCAAGGCCCGTGTCGGTGTCGGTCGGCACCATCAGGCCACCCGAGACGTTCCACAGGAACAGCTGCATGATCGTGTCGAAGCCCTGCAGGTAGGCCTGCTGGTCGACGGTGGTGGTGACGTACCCGGCGTGAATGGCCTGGCAGACCGGCAACCCGACGTCCCAGACCGACGCCTTGACCTTGCCCTTGAGCTTCTCCTTCTGGATGAACTCGGCGACCGCGTTCGAATCACCGCTGTCCACGGCCATCATGAACTTCACGTCCTTGTGGCCGGCGTACCAGGCCGAGATCTTGTTGTACTCGGGTGCGCCCTCAGTCGCTGAGGTACCGACCTCGACGAAGTTGACGCCGGCCTTCTTGAACACCGGCTTGGCACCGTCGAGCCGCGGCTGGATGTTGCCCGTACCCGGGGTCGCGATGATCCCAGCCACCAGGTCGCCCTTGCCGATCCCGAGCTTGATGATCTCATTCCCGACCGCGGCACCCGCGGTCAGGTTGTTCTGGCCGACGTAGGCCATGCGGTTGTTCTTCGTGCCGGCGGCGACGTCGGCGTTGTAAGCGATCACGGGGATCCCGTGGCTCAGAGCGGTATCGACCGGCTTGTTGAACGCCGTGTTGTCGATCAGGCAGCAGCCGATCCCGTTGGCGTGCGCCGCGATCCCGCTGTTGAACGCCGACACCATCTGGCTGACGATCGAGTTGTTCGAACCGGTCCACTGATACGACGTGTTGGTGAGCGCACAGGCGTCCTGGATCCCGTAGATCGTGGCGGTGAAGAACGAGTTCGTCGTCACGTGGTTGACCATGACGAAGTGGTACTTGGGGTGGTGCGCGAACGATGCGATGTGAGCGTTCTGCTTGAGCGTGGCTGCGCTTGCGTTCTCGCTCAGGACGTCCATCATCCCGGCGTAGGCCGGAATCGCGGCTGCTGACGCGCCGGCGTACTTGAGAAAGCGACGCCGCGACAGCTCGCGTTGCGCGTCACCCACGTCGACCGGCTGGTCGTCCTTGCGCTTGCGGCGCCCTCCACCGGATGGCGTCTGATTTTCAGACATAGACCCCGACCTCCTCTGGATTGCGGAGTTCGCTCAGGGCGCCCCGCGTTAGTGGAATAGCCAAAGGTTCCAAGCCGGAACCTCTCCTCCGGGCGTAGTATTCCATATTTGGCAGCGCTAACAACCCGGACTGCGTATCAACTTTTGCGAAACTTTCGGCAACTAGCTGAGGCGGCGCTACCAACCTAACGCGATCAGGACCAATTACGTACGATCCTTATTTCAGTAAATTCCTGTAAAACCGGTACTTTTGCTTTATTAGTGGCGACTCATAACCTAGTGGCGGGTAACCCGAAGGCTCGGCTGCTTGCCGAGGTTGCTTAGCCGCGAGGAGCCGAGTTGCAAGACGGCGCGCGGAGGGGAGCAGACTGTTCGCGTCGTGCTTTGAATCCTACCGCCAGATGAGTTCTGCGACATCGCCGGACTCGTCGGCGCATGCACCGCGAAGTGGCGCGCGCCGGATCTCCAGCTGGGGTCAGCTTGCGTCGTCGGTTTCGACGAGGCGCAGTTGCCGGCTGGGCGTGGTCTTTGATGTCAAGGTGACTGAGCCGTCGAAGATCTCGGGCTCGAGGAAGGCCTGCATCAGTTTGTGATGGGCGCGGTGGCGCAGCGCCTGTGCTTCGTGGTGGACGGCCTGCACGTAGTCGGCGGGGTCTGATGGCCGTTCTGCGGGTGTCCGGCGGGCGAGGACTTCGGTGGCTGCCCACTGGTAGACGGCATTGGCTGCGGCTTCGACCTCGAGCATGCGGAATGGCACGTACTCGGGCGCGCGCTTTCCCCTGTAGCCGGCTCTGTGGGCGGCTCGCTCGAGTTCACGGAATTCGCGTCGGCCCTCGTAGACGGTGACGGTGCCGGTCTCGGGGTCGAACTCTGCCTCGGTGATCTGGTCGTTGTTCTTGCGGGCGATCTCACGCACCCAGCCGGATGCTCGGTGGCGGACGATGATCAGCTCGAGCTCGGCGCTGTGGTCACCGGCTGTCGCGACCACGGTGAGTCGAGATCCCGGTTCAACGGTGACACGCGCACGGATGCTCATTTGTGAGGTGCTGGTTCCGCGGGATCCGGGCTCGGGAATCTGCGGATTGCGAAGCGTCACGGTGACTCCGGGGTCGGCCTCGATCTCGAGCTGGCTTCCGGGAGGCACGAGGGTGGGGTCGGCGATCAGTGTGACTGTGCGCTGCTCGCCTGGGTGAAGGCGAATTGGTGACTGTTTGAACGCCAGCGCTCTGAGTTCCGGCGCCGGCTCGGTCCGCGGCTCGGCTGAGTCGGGTTCGACCTCTGGTGTGTGCTGGCTGTCTTCGGCGTCGCGTTCTTCGGATTCGGCTGGATCCACGTTTTCCGGTGGTTTGCTCGCGGGCTCTTGTCCACGGTCGGCGCCGGTGTGGCCGGGTTGCTCGAACGCTGTCTTGAGCAGGTCGTTGAGCGCTCGAAGGCCGACCTGGTCGCGGGCGGTAACTGCGCGCGGTGCCGCGATCAGGTGCGCGCCGGCGCGGCGTTCCTCAGCCGCCACGATTGGCTTGAGCACCTTGTTGATCGCGGCGTAGAGCTTTGCGACGATCTGGTGGTGCTCGTTCAGGCCGGAGCGGTCGACCTTGACTACGAGCTCTGGCCGGGGCCTGTGCAGCGCGTCGCGCTGGAGCGTTTCGATCGCCTCGCAGTAGACCTCGCCGTACAGGTGGCGGGTCCCCGGGCGACCTTCGAAGCTCGCGAGCGTGGTTTCATGCGCCGCTCGACCTGAGCGGATCACCAGCCCGCCACGGCGGGTTGCGCGAGAGAAGCCCTGCGAGATCGGCTCGCTGGCGCGGCGAACAACCACTCGGGCTCTCACCGTCGGGGTGACTGTGACCTCGGTGTCGACCAAGATCGGGTGCTCAGGATCGGGCTCCGGAGCCGGGTAACGGATCAGCTGCGGGGTCTGGTCGGGCTGGACGAGATACAGCGTCCGGTCGGGATCCTCGAGGATCGGGCGCAGCTGCACCAGTTGAGAAACGAGCGTCCGCATACGTCCCGGCTGAGGAAGCCGGGCTGTCGAGAGCGGGACTGTGACCCGAGTACCGGACGCGTGGACGCCCAGGTTCTGCAGATCCTCGTGCGTGGCGGGTGCGTCGCGGACGTGCATGAACGCATACGGCTCGTCACGGGGCGCGGGGAAGAACCAGGACTCGACCGCTCGGCCGGCCCGCACGCCCTCGATCCGGCCGGCGCCCTGCGCGAGCCAGACATCACGTAGACCACGGCCGAAGAGGCCACGCTGACCAGCCCGGGGCGGCTCGACACCGAGCGCACCCAGGCGCCTGTCGATCAGGTCGGCGTCAACACCCTCGCCATTGTCGGTGCAGCGCAGCTCATGCCGCCAGGACTGTAGGGCGGGCGAGCGCAGCTCATGCATCCGGGAGCGCCACTCTTTCAGGAAGCTTGGATCCGGAGCGGCGATCTCAAGCGTGATCCGACCGGTCTGCTGACCTGCGGCCGCGACGGCAGCGTCCGCGTTGGTGATCAGCTCCGGAATGATCTGCACGAGGTCAACGCCACCCTGCGCGAAGTTCTCCCGGAAGTAGCGCCCGCGGGCAACCCCAAGCCTTACGGACGAAGCGGCGGGTGTCGACGCAGAGCTCACTTTGCCCACAGTGTCGCTGGTAACCGCTCCAGGCGGGTGCTGGGGCGACGCGTCAGGCCTGCTCTGGCCCCCGATCACGGTCTTCTCCTCGGATCTGATCATGAGAAATTCCCAATCGTGGCTGGGTGAGGCGAAGTGCCCCGGGGGCCGCTGGGTGCGCGCCCTACACCACTGCGTCGCGTCCTTCGTGTCGACTCCAAGGTTGTGGTCACGATCCGTTTGACCGTTTCATCCGGTGACGGTCTTGGGTCATCCCAGAGGGGCTCTCGTCCAGCGGGAGAGGAACTGCTCGCGAAATAACCTGACCGGCGGTTGGCATGTCAGTCGGGTTACGTCACCTGATGCTTCACTAAAACTGAAGTAGGACGCGAAGCTAATGCGCAAAACTACAGTTTTGGTATAGTTCCAGCGTGCCAGGTGACCGCCGTGATCTCAGGCGCCGCCTCTTTGCCCTGGCAGCGGAACAGGCCGGCTACTTCTCTGCCGCTCAGGCGCATGAGCTCGGCTACTCGTACTCAGCGCAGGCATACCACGTGCGGGCCAGGACCTGGATAAGGGTCGACCGCGGCCTGTTTCGGCTGGCCGAATGGGTCCCGGACCTGCACGACGACCTAGCACGGTGGACGCTGTGGGCGAAAGGTCGGGCCGTGATCTCGCACGACACGGCACTGGGCGTCTACGGAATCGGGGAGTTCGAGTCTGCACGGATCCAGCTCACTGTGCCCCGCGGGTTTCGCATGCGCGATAACGAGGTCGTGCTGCATTTCGGCGATCTGCCGCCAGGGGACGTGGAGCAGCGACGCGGATTCGCGCTCACCACGGCTCTGCGATCGCTGATCGACGTTGCCGCGGTCGGTGCTGAGGGAGATCAACTCGTTCATGCGATTGAGGAGGCGCTGGCAGCGGGAGTCGTCACTCGCCGGCAGCTGCGAGCAAGGTCTGAGGCGATCGACCCTTGTGCCGCGCTACGGATTGAGCGAGCCCTGACGATTGCGGCGAAATGATGACCTACGACACGCCTGAGGCGCTGCGGATGGCGATCGAGGCGCGCATCGGGAACATTTCCGACGAGACTGGAATAGCGGTTGACAGGCTCCGCCGCCGGTTGATTTTCCAGCGTGTCGTCGCGCGTCTGCAGGGCGCCGAGCCCGGCCAGTGGGTGGTGAAGGGTGGGATGGCCATGGAGACGCGATTGGGTGACCGTGCACGCCTGACCAAGGAGCCATTGAGCGCAAGATTCCACGCCCGCCACCCCGACACGCCACTGCCATCAGAACGACCGCCGAACCCAGTTCCGGCCGTTGCGGCGTTGCTGGGCGGAACCCAGCTGCGAACCCGTCGCACTGAGCGCGGTGATCTACGACTGAACGAGCGGCACGAGGTGCTGCTCGAACGCCCAGACGGTCGCGGCGGTTCTGGTCCGCGCACCGGTCTTGTCAAAGATGTGCTGGACGTGATGCCCGGCTGTCTTTGCTGAGATCCCCAGTGCCTCGGCGATCTCTCGATTGGTCTTCCCGCTGGCGAGTGCGAGCAGCACTTCGAGCTCGCGGTCGGTCAGCCCGGCGGGGAGCTCACGAGGCCTCTTGACGACGCGGTGGCCGGCGGCCGCGAGCACGGCGTCGACGGCCTCTGAGCACAGTCGGCCTTCACTGGCCTCGCGCTGCAGCTCGGCCTCGGCAGCTGGGGCATGGAGCGCCGCCCGGTGTGGCCGCGGCTCGAGCATCGCCTGGTAGGAATCGGCGGCCGCGAGGATCCGCGCGGCCCGTGACAACCCGGCAGCGCCGGTTGCGCGGTGGTATCCGGTTGTGTCCAGTCGCTCGTGGTGAGCTCCGGCCAGTTCACCGACCGACGCGAGCGCGGGTGAGCGGGCGAATGAGCGCTCGGTGAAGTAGGGGTGCAGACGCACTCGCTCCCAGTCGGTCAACCCGAGCGGGCTCGGCTTCTCCCAGATCGCGTTGGAGACCGCGACCCGGCCAAGGTCGAGCGCGAGCGCCGCCCGTCGCACCGTGGCGACCTCATCCTTGGGGAGGCCGAGCCGCCACGCGGCCGCCTCGGCGAGCTGGCTGGTGCCCTCGGCGTGCCCGCGCAGCCAGTAGGACTTGAGGTCGGTGAACGTCCCGACGACGCGAAAGGCGGCATCGATCTGCTCTTCACTCATCCAGCGCTGCGGGGCTGGTTCGGCAGCAATCGCCTGCTCCCAGATCACGGCATCGTCGAGACCTGCGAGCAGCTCATCCATGTGTGTGGTCGCTAGGGCGGCCAGCCGCGGGTCATACGCCCCGCCCGAGCGGCGCTCGATCACCTTGGCGGCTCGCCGCGGCCCCTCGGCGGACAGGAAGACCGAGATGTCGCGCGCCACGTGCAGCACACGGGCGGGCGGGGCGATCTCCTCCCCGGCTGCCAATCCCGGGAAGCCGTTGCCGTCCCAGCGCTCGAACACGAAGGCGAGGTTGGCGATCACTCCGTCCCCGAAACCGAGCCAGCGGGCAAACCGCTGGGCGACCTCGCAGTGCAACGCGAAGGTGCCACGAGCGATGTCGAACGCGTGCTCGAGCGCATGGGCGACCATCTGCTCACGGACCTCGGGCGGTCGCCCCTGGCCGACCACGTCCGCCAGGAACGCGGCGACCTCGTCCGGGTTGCCGCCATCGACGAGCGCGAACTTCGCACGAGGCCCGATGTCGTCACCGAACAGCTCGGTCTGTTCGGTTGCATCGGAGGTACAGCCGATCGAATGAAGCAGGGCGACGTAGTACGCGTCGCACAATTCATAGGGTGAAAGCTCGGCGAGCTCACCGAGGCGGACCGTCAGGATCGCGGTCCGCAGCGCGTGCTCGAGCGGCTGGCCGGTGCCGAGGTCGGTCGCGATCGACATCGCACCGATCACCTCGGACGCGCGAACCCGCCAGCCGGCGGCTGGCAACTCGCCCGATGTGGGAGGCCCCCCGGGCATCGTGAGCATCCTACCGTGTACGCGGCCGCAGGAGCGCTGGGCTCTCCAGACAGAGGGGAGCCGCAAAGCGGGGCGGCTCCCCTCGTACAGCTATGCGACCGCCTGCATGTGCTCTTTGGGGTCCAGCGTGCCGAGGCTCTCGACGACCTCGAGCGCGCCACCGCGAACCTGCGCTATGTACATGTTCATGCGAACGTGATGCTGGCCCGGAACCATCGCGGCCGGCCCACCCGGGCCCTCCGCGATCGAAGCGTGATCGAGCGCGGCGGCGACGGCGTCCTGGTCAAGCGTGCCCGCCTCGGTCACGGCCGCCTCCCACAGCTTCAAGCCACGGTAGATGCCGGTCGAGCCGCTTCCACCGGTGAACTGCGGACCCTGCGGGAAGCGTGCGTTGTAGCGCTCGAGCAGCCGCCGGCTGAACGGATCGCTCACCGACTGGTAGTAGTCCATGCACGCGTAGAGCCCGTCGGTCATCTCCAACGGCAGCGCACCCATCAGGTTCTCTTCGAAGTACGTCGTCACCACGATCCCGCCGCGGCTGGTGAACCCGGACTCGGCGAGCGCCTCGAGGAACGAGAAGCACCCGGGTGGAACGGTGGTGTTGAAGACGACCTGGGTGCCACGGCCGTTGATCTGCTCGACCGTCTGCGCCCAATCTTCGTGGTCGATCGGGAAGTACTCCTCACCCACGACCTCGCCGCCGTTGGCCGACGCGACCTCGTGCAGCTTGCGGTTCATCACCTGCGGCCAGATGTAGTCTGCCGAGGGCAGATAAAACCGGCGGGCGCCCGTGCGCTGCATCAGCCGCGGGATCAGAGGTTCAACCTGCTGAGCCGGCACCGCGCCCGTGCAGAACAACAGCGGGTCGTACTCCTGGCCCTCGTACTGCTCCGGGTAGATGTAGAGCGTTGCGCCCTCCTCGACCACCGGCTTCTTGATCGCCTCCCTGGTCGAGCTGAAGATGCCCCCGAGAACCACGGCAACCCTGTCCTGATGGACGAGCTTGGTGGCCTTCGCCGCGGCCTGCACATCGTCACTGGCGCTGTCCTCGAGGATCAGATCCACCTGCCGCCCGAGGATCCCCCCGCCCGCGTTGACCTCATCGACGATCAGCCTCGCGGTATTGGCCTGGGCGCCGCCCATCGGCGCCAGCGCTCCGGTCTGATCGGCGATCACGCCGACCCTGATGTTGTCAGTCATCGTTGTTCCTATGCCTCGTAGTGGCCGCTGAACTCGGGGACCTGCGGACGACCCTGGTGGCCGGCCTCCTGCAGGATCGCCGGGACCTCGGGATCAGTGGCAAAGGCCTTCCAGCCGTCCAGGTCCCAATCGAAGATCACCCATGCGCGGTTGTCCTCGGCGGGGTCGCGGAACACCCAGGCGCCCTTCGATCCGTGCTGCTTGCGCTTCTCCGCTCCCTTGGTGGAGAACACGTCGGTGAAGCGGTCGAAATCCTCGACCATGGTCGTTGCCAGAAGCATGCTGCACTCCTTTGTTGGCCGGCGCCTCCAGGCGGCTCCGGTGCTGGCAGGAGTCTGCTTTCGGCCGCGCGTCGCCGCATCGGGCGATCGCCCTATAGCCCCATGGCGCGATTGGATACTGCCGGGGTGTCGCCGTGAGAGCAGTAGGCTCGCCCGCCTGCGGTTCCGGAACTCCCCGGTGCCTACCCGAGTTCAAACGCTGTTTCGCTACGCGAAGCAATCTGGTACCGCCACGCGAAACGGGCCAGCGGTTCACTCACCGCTCGGCCCCTCGGCGAGGGGAGACGACCGGCGGAGCCACTCCTCGAAGAATGGATCCACGATCCTCCACACACCGCGGTGCTCATCGATCAGGCCACGGCGTTGGAGTCGGATGAGCGTGGGCTTGATGCGGGCGGAGCTGGAGAAGCCGTAGCGGGCGACCTGTGGCCGGCTGGTGAGCTTCTCCCCGCCTCTGTCTGCGAGCATCTGTAGCGCGCGGACCTCGTTGACCTCGCCGTCATCGCCACTGATCAACAGGTTCAGCATCGCGGAGAACTCTGAGCGCTCGATCGTCTGGACCAGTTCGTTGTGGGCATCGATGACGGTCTGCAAGTCCACCGAGGTCCCGGCTCGCGTCTCGTTCCAGCATGCCCAGGCGAGTTGCTGCGTCCGCCGGGGGTGAGCGGACGTCAGGTTGAGCAGATGCTCCAGGGCGTCTTCCTCTGCTGGTTTGGAGGTGGCCTCGAATTGAAATTCGAGGTACTCCAGGAACTCGGTGCGCCCGATCACCGGCAGCTGGAGCTGTGCGGCTTCGCCGAACAGCGGCTGGCTCGAGTCCTCGAGCATCATCTGCAGGACGGTTCGGATGGAGCCCGTGAAGAGCAGGGAGACGTGGTTGGCTCCGGAGCTCATCAGAGCGGAGCGGATCACCGCGAGCGGATCTCCGGGGCAGTGAGCCAGCCTTTGGAATTCATCGAAGATCACGACCAGATGGTCGGAGAGCCTGCGCATGCTGACGAGCTGTGCGTGAAGTGCTTCCGCATCCTGCTCGGGGGTGCGGGCCGCACTCTTGACGCTCCCCTTGATGACCTTGATGTCAAAGCCGATCTCCTTCTCCAGAGCGTCGAACTGCCGTTTCGCCGAACGTCGGAGCTGACGGTCGGGATGGGCAGAGAGCGCGTCGTGCACGCAACCGATGAAGCCGGGGATGCTGACAACACGCTGGAGGTTGATCTTGACGACGTCAAATGTGGGGGCGCCGGGGCCGTGTTCACGCCCGAGCTCCAGCGCAAGCTGGTTGGTGAACGTCGTCTTCCCGGTGTCGCGAGGCCCGAAGAGCGCGACGTTCGTCTGGCCCTTGAGCGTCAACGCCACCTGCTGTGCAAAGGCGTCCATGCCGACGATCTTCTTCGGGTCATCCAAAGGCCTGTCCCAGATGAATGGGTTGAGGGCTGCCATTGCGACGATTGTAACGCAAGGCGAAACAATTTTGTTTCGGACGGCGTTACAAAAAAGCCCTAGCCGACGACCTCAGGGGCGTGGCTGAGGCCGGTGGGTCAAGTCATCCGGGGCGCCAGCTCCTGTCCCAGCAGCTCGATCAGATCGAGGTCATCAGGAGGCAGGACCTGACACAGGAGTCGGCTGACGCCGAGGTCTTTCAGGACGTGCAGCTGCTCGGCTACCTGCTCGATTGTGCCGACCAGCCAGCCCTCCGGCCCTGCGAGTACGAAGTCGACATCGAGACCGCGGAAGGCGGCGGTGCGGGCTGCGCGAGTCCGGAGGTCGGGTTCATCCATGCCGATGACGGCGGGCGCCATCACCGAGAACGGGATCGGGTCCCGGCCTGCGGCCTCACACGCGGCCAGGATCTTGCCCCTGCGCTCCCGGACAATGCTCGCGGCCGTGTAGACGGCATCCAACGGGTCGGATGAAGTCTGCTCGCCTGCGCCGGCGAACACCGTGTTGTATTCGTCGGCGTAGCTCGCCGCCAAGCGGGCGGCGAGCGGACCTGCAGCCCCGCCCATCAGCAGCGGGGGATGCGGCTGCTGCAACGGCTTGGGCTGCGCATCCAGCGCATGCAGCTTGTAATGACCCCCGTCAAAGCTGAACTCGCCGGAGCCCCAATGGCCATGAACGATCTGGAGCTGCTCCTCGAGCATCTGCATGCGCGTCTTGAGATCTGGAAACGGGAAGCCGTAGGCGGCGTGCTCGAGCTCGTTCCAGCCGGCACCGAGCCCGAGCTCGACCCGGCCACCGGATACGTGGTCGGCGGTGGTCACCAGCTTTGCCAGCAACGAGGGGTGACGGAACGTCACTGGCGAGACCATCGTCCCCAGCCGCAGTTTGGTCGTCACGGCGCCCAACGCGATGATGGTCCCCAGGGCGTCGAGCGCTCCCCGGTCCGGATTTTCTCCGTCAAGGTTGTTGTAGTGGTCCGAGCGGAACAGAGTGCGGATACCATGCGTCTCGCACGCATTCGCGATGTCAAGCCACTGCTGCCAGGTGACGCCCTCCTGGCCCTCAATCATCAGGTCCAGATCCATGTCGAGGAGACTACGCGAGCGTTGGGTCCAGCGAGCCGTAGGATCCATTGAGATGGCGCTCCCAACGCGGGCAAGAGAGGCCCATGAGTTTAATGCTGCGCTGGTCTGACGCGGCCCTTGCCGGCCTCGCCTCCTCGATGCGCACAACGGCTGGTCCGGTCCTGCTGGCCGCGCGCGGCCGACTCTCGGGGCCGCTACGCATCGCGACCTTCGCCGCGTCCGTGGGTGAGCTGATCGTCGACAAGACTCCTATCGCGGGGGATCGGACGGATCCGCCAGCGCTGATCGGACGAGTCGCTGCCGGCGCATACACCGGCAGCGCGGTGGCCGGTCCGGTGGGAGTCGCGGCGGGCGGGTTCGGAGCTCTGGTCGGAACCTTCGCGAGCTTTCACCTTCGGAAGTCTGTCGTTGAACGCACCGGCCTCCCGGATCGTGTGGTTGCTCTGGTTGAGGACGCCGTCGCTCTGACGCTGGCCGCGTTCGCCACACGTCCAACCGACCCCGCCGGGCCGGGGGCAGTGTCCCAGTGACCAGGAGGCTGGTTCCACGATTGAGGTCCGCCGTCTTGGGAAGTCCGTGGCCGATGGATGACGCGACGATTGCACTGATGCTGGCCCGCGCGCGTATCGCCTTGGGAATCGGAGCGATCGCGGCTCCTGGAACGGCGGCAGGCCTCATCGCCCGCGAGTCAACCGAAGCCGCCGGTGTCGCTCCTCTGCTCGCGCGGATGGTCGGCTTCAGAGATCTGGCGCTCGGCCTGGGAACCGTGATCGCGCTCGGCAATGGCACACCGGTGCGCGGCTGGCTCGAGGCCTCGGCTCTCGCCGACGTCGGTGATTGCGTGTCTGCCGTCATCGGTTACCGACGCCTCAGCGCTCGCGCCTTAATCGGAACGCTCAGCCTGGCCTCCTTCGCGGCGGGCTCGTGCTTCGTGCTCTCCCGGCGACTCGACCCGCCGCCCGAGGCGGTGGCAACGGATCGTCGCCAACGCGATCACGGGTGATGCCGTAGTTGCATCGCGGGAGCGTTCGTGCGAGCCGGCATTTTCCAAGGACGCCGAACCGCTTGTCGTATGTTGGGACACAATGGCGAACCGCACGGACCTGGAGTTCACCTATTCGCTGACCGACCGGGTTATTCGACTCACCCTTGGTGAACTCACGAATTTCAGTAACGCGAAGTTCGACGGGGACTTTTCGCTCAGCCTCGAGGAGGCGCAGCAACGCAAGCACGATTATGTGGCCGAACAACTCGGGGTAGGGCCCGGCCGGCGTCTGCTCGATCTGGGTTGCGGTTGGGGGCCCCTGCTGGCCGACGTCCGCGCGCGCGGCGGTGCCGGGGTTGGCGTGACCCTGTCATCGGCCCAACTGAGGGCCTGCCGCCGACACGGGCTCGAGGTTTACCTTGAGGACGCGCGCGAGATCGATCGAGAGCGGTTTGGCATGTTCGACGCCGTCGCGAGCCTCGGCGCGTTCGAGCACTTCTGCTCCCCAGACGACTACCAGGCCGGGCGTCAGGACGAGCTCTACCGAGACCTGTTCGCGCGAGTATCGAGCGTGCTGCCGCCCGGTGGCCGCTTCTATCTCCAGACAATGGTGTTTGGCCGCAACATGATCCCAGCGCCACAGATCGACTTATATACGGCTCGAACTTTGCCGCCACGGGATTCGGATGCGTGGTACATCGCGCTATTGGGTCGTCAATTTCCCGGTTCCTGGCTGCCGTCTGGACAGGAACAGGTGATCCGCTGCGCGGAACCGCACTTTCAGTTGGTTTCCAGCGTCAGCGGGCGGCTGGACTACATCGAGACGATCAACCGGTGGAACGCGCTGATCGGCGCACCGAGCCTGAGAAAGAAGCTGCTCAAGCTTCGGTTGCTGCCGCGGTGGCTTACCAGCGCTGACTTCCGCCTCGCCTTCACCTCAGGTGTCAGTGCCAACCAAGTCTGCTTCGAGCGCGAGCTGCTCGACCACTATCGCTTCGTTTTCGAAAAGAGAAACTGAGTCAGGCAGCACCGGCCGGCGGTCACACAGCAAGCGGCGGCTGAACCGCGAACATCGAGCCAGCCAAACTCCAGGCGCATAGGAGGCCTTTGGCTCACGTGTGATCCGCGGCGGTAACAACCGGCTCTGCGTGCGAGTAGGGTGTTGTTCACACAAGCAACGGGGAGAATCAGATGCCAGCGGACGAGGGGGCCGAACTGCGTGACGCGCTCAAGATGCTGCAGGACGAGCGGACAGCAGGTGGCGATCGCCGCGGCGAGGCTGCGCTTGAACGTGCGTTGCTGACGTCATCTGCCAGCACTCTCGACTCCGACCTCGGAGTCGTGGCTGCCGCCGTCAGGCTGCTCCGAGCACCCGACGACAACGGCGCGACTCGCCTCGAAGTCCGTGATCAGAGCATGACTCATCGCCGGTGGTTCGAGATCAGCGATGACGGAACAGCGCATTGGGGCGACCGGTAACCGAGCGAAACGGCTGACCCCGAGCCTCCCCGGTGGGCTGTCGATTCGACAGTTTGATCACGATGTCGCGAGCCACACTCTCTGTCCGGGTGCAGCCGCGGTCGCGGTCGGACATGTTGGCGGGGCTGCGTGACGGGGTGGTCATTGTCCGGGTGACGGCGCCGCCTCTCGATGGGCGAGCCAACGACGCGGTGTGCCAGCTGCTCGCCGGTGTGCTCGGGGTGCGCAGCTCTCGTCTCACGATTCTCCGCGGTGAACGAGGCCGAGACAAGGTGATCGCGATCGATGGTGTCGATCAAGCGGATGCTGATGCGGCGATCCGCTCCGCCGTCGGCCCCGCGCCGGCTGTGTGACGTTCCACCTCAGGCGTCACCGCCGGGTCCCGCCGGCTGGAGCCAAGTGCCTGCGATGACAGCGAGGCAGGGCGGGTGCTGGTTGCAAGCGCCTCAGGTCGCCGTCAATTCGGCCAGCATCTCCGCAAGATGCGCGAAGGGCTGCAGGTGACCCTCGCCCTCGCGCATGGTCAGGCGGGCCTGCGGCACGTTTTCCTCAAGCCAGTGGCCGTGGATCGGCTCGGCCATGCGGTCCTCGGTGCCATACCAGAGCAGAACCGGACACTCGACAGTGGTGGGGTCGATGTCCCAGGCGCCGATCCAGGCGACGTTGTCCCATCCGCACCCCACAACGCCTTGGCGCACCGCCTCGCGCATGTCGGCCAGTAGGTGCTCCGAGTAGGTGCCCCACAAGCGACGGTCCGAGTCGGACAGCAGCGGTTCGAAGGCCTCATACAGACCCGTTGAGCTCTTCAGCGCCTCGGTCATGTCGAAGCCTTCCAGAAAGCCGACACACGCCGCCTCAGGATCTCCGGGGAGCAGCCGCTCGGCAGCCCGGTCGCCATCCGAGAGGGCGTCCAGCGCTCCGGGCACCAGCTGAAACGGGGCTGCGCCGGCCATGACTCCGACCGCTTCGACCCGCTCGCAAGAGATGGCTGCGGTTGCCAGGGCAAACGGCCCCCCGCCCGACCAGCCCGACGTCCGAAACCGCTCCAGGCCGTACTGGTCGGCCACCTGCAGCGCCATCTTGGCGACCGACCCGACACTGAACGCGGTCGGCGTCGAGCCCCCGTAACCGGGCCGGTCGAAGGCGACCCAACGGACGCCAAGATCGCCCAGCAGATCATCGGCCCACGCCATCTCAAGGCGACAGCCGGGGGTGCCGTGGAAGTGCAGGACAGGCCGGCCGCCCGGGTCGCCCGACTCGCGGACCCTCAGCGTGATGCCCTCTATCTGCAGATCCTGCTCCCGCGCCATCACCACCATAGATTCTCCCGCACCGTCAAATCAGGCGCGATCGCGCAGGTCTCTCGCGTGCTGAGCTATGGAAGCGATCATCGGCTACCGATCGCCGGGGCGTCCGCGAGATGCCAGGAACTTCGCTTCCTGGCGGCCCAATTCCGTCGCCGGTGGCGCGCCGTGCAGGTATTCGGCGGCGATCGCGCCCCAATCGGCGCCGGCCCGCAGGCTGTGCAGAACGACGGCGACGAAGCCGTGCATGCGTCGAATCAGGACCGCGTCGGGTGGCACCGTGAACTGGTTGACCTGGTGTTTGATCGCGGCCCGCTGGTCGCTGTCCGGCCGCTCGTGGTCAACGCCGAGCTGGTCGTCGTCCAGTTGCTCCTGGTCAGCTCCCGGCCGGTCACCGTCCGGCCGCTCGTGGTCGGCTCCCCGGTCCTGCTCGGACTCGCCGAGCCGATGGTGTCCGGGTACCGCGTACCAGCGGATGGCGCGCCGCATCAGCCGCAGCGCGAACTCCGCGTCGACCGAGTCGGCACGCGCCGAGGGCAGATAGCCACCCGCGATCAACGCGGCCTTCAGACCGTCTGAATCCTCGTCTCGGGCTGCGGTGGCGATCGCGACCTCGGCGGTCACCCGCTCCGCACTCGTATCCCGCAGCAGGCCGAAATCCAGGAACGAGACGCGACCGTCGGGACGATGGAGATAGTTCCCGGGGTGCGGGTCGCCGAGCGCGATCCGATCGCGATACAGCAGGCCGAAGAAGAACCGGAAGACGATCTCGCCAAAGCGGTCACGCGTTGGCTGCTCGGCCTGGCGCACCACCTCGAACCGATCGCCGTCGACGTACTCGGACACCAGCACGCGACGCGTGGACAGCTCCGTGTGCACGTGCGGCACATGAATGAACGGGTGTCCGCGCAGCAGTCGCTCGATCCGTCGCTGGTTCTGGGCCTCGAGCTCGTAGTCGAGCTCATCCCTGATCCGCTCGCTGATCTCTGAACCGAGCGCCTTGCCGTCCAGCCCCGGCGCAAGGCGCCTGACCAGCGGGACCAGCAGCATCGCGTTGCGCAGATCGGTGTCGACAGCTTCCGCGACGCCGGGATACTGCACCTTGACCGCAACCTCGTCACCGTCGACGGTGCGCGCGCGATGGACCTGGCCGATCGAGGCGGCCGCGAACGCGCGCTCATCGAAGTCCGAGAAGACGCGCGACAGCGGTCCGCCGAGCTCCGCGCACAGCAGCTTCTCAAGGCGCGCGAACGGGACCGGCGGGACTCCGTCGCGGAGCGCTGAGAGCTTCTGTTGGAGCTCACGCTGCTGATCCTCCGGGAGCCCGTCGAACTCAACCATGGAGAGCATCTGCCCGACCTTCATCGCCGCGCCGCGCATCCGGCCGAGCTGTTCGACCAACTCCTCAACCAGCGCCGCAGTGCGCTCGCGCTCGGCGGCCTCTGCCCGCTCGGGGCTGCGAACACGATTGGCGGCGCGCATACCTGCCCAGCGCAATCCCTGACCGGTCACAAGTCCACCGACCCTCGCGGTACGGCCCACCCGCCCGGTGGGAAGCGATTTGGCCTCGGACGGGGGATCTTCGGCTGCTCGCGTCACAAAGTGAGGCTAGCGCTCGACCGACTGTGCCCAGGAGCACCCGTCGTTGACTCAGCCCTCCGGGCGCGATACCCTGTACAAGGTTTGTATAACTTTTGTGGATACCAAAGCTGCGATCGCCGCCAGGAACCGGAGGACCGCACCGGGTCAAAGAGTGCCGAGCCGGGCCGATGACCAGCTCGCTGCTGGACGACCTCATGGACCGCACCGTGATCGCCGGCTACACCAACGTGGGCTACCGGATCCGCAGCCGCGGCTGGCGCCCAGAAGAGCTGCGCTCGCTGCGGGGCAGGGTGACGATGGTGACCGGCGCCAACGCGGGCCTTGGCTTCGCCGCTGCGGAGGGGTTCGCACGTCTTGGCGCGACTGTGTGGCTCGTTGTCAGAGACCGGGGGCGTGGGGAACAGGCGCGCGCGAGGGTCATCGAGCAAACCGGCAACACGGAGGTGCACATCGGTGTCTGCGATCTCAGCGACCTCGGCTCGGTCTCGCGGTTCGCAGCAGGCTTCAGCGCGTCGGCTGAGCGCCTCGATGTCCTGGTCAACAACGCCAGTGTGCTGACTCACGAGCGCGAGCTCTCCATCGACGGGATCGAGCTGACGTTCGCGACCAACGTGCTGGGACCATTTCTGCTGACCGATGCGCTGCGTCCGGTGCTCGAGCAGAGCGCTCCGGCGCGGGTGATCAACGTCTCCTCGGGCGGCATGTACACGCAGCGGATCCGCGTCGAGGATCTGCAGAGCGAGAGGGGTGAGTTCGACGGTCCGAAGGTCTACGCACGGACCAAGCGAGCCCAGGTGATCCTCACGGAGCTGTGGTCCGATCGGCTCTCGCAGAGCGGTGTGATCTGCCATGCGATGCATCCCGGCTGGGCGGACACTCCCGGTCTGCAGAGCTCCCTGCCGCTCTTTCACCGGCTCACGAGCCCGCTCCTGAGAACCGCGGAGCAGGGCGCCGACACGATCGTCTGGCTGGGCGCAGCCGAGGAACCCGGCCACAGCTCCGGCCGCTTCTGGCAGGACCGCCGGCCACGACCCACGCACCTGATGGCGCGGACCAGGGAGACGCCGGAGCAGCGTCAGCGGCTGTGGGAGCAGTGCTGTCGGCTCAGCGGCTGGGAGGAGCGCCCCGATTCCAATCCCCAGGAGGAGAACCCCCATGGCACGGTATCGCGCAACACTTGACACATCCGTCGGACGTGAGGATGCCTTCGCTTACCTGAGCGACTTCTCGACGACCCGGGAATGGGATCCTGGGGTGATCGAGGCAGAGCGCCTGACCGATGCGCCGATCGGAGACGGCAGCGAGTTTCGCCTGATCGCCGAGTTCCTCGGACGCAGGTCGGAGCTGACCTACAGAATCGTCGAATACAACCCACCGCATGCGGTCGGCTTCCGCGGTGAGAACGCCACCGTGGTCTCCAACGACAGGATCACCTTTGACGTGCTCGGCGACGGTCGCACCCGGATCGGCTATACGGCCGAGCTCACACTGAGGGGAGCGCTCCGGCTCGCCGATCCGCTGCTCGGACTCGCGTTCAACAGGGTCGGCGACCGGGCTCTCAGCGGCCTGCGGCACAGGCTCACGCCGGCCCCGGACGACACGTTGCGCCCGCTGCGGGGACGCGGGCTCGACGGCCGGCCGCTCGAACTGCCCGACGATCTCGCCAAGCCGTACAACCTGCTGCTCGTCGCGTTCCGTCGCGAGCAGCAGCAGCTGGTCGATCAGTGGCTGCCGTGGGCGACCGAGCTCGAAGCCGAGCGTGACGACCTCAGCGTCTACGAGCTGCCGGTGATCTCGTCCCGCTACCGGCCAACGCGCCGGTACATCGACGGCGGCATGGTTCGTGGGATTCCCGACCCCGTCGCCCGGGCGCGCACGATCACCGTCTACACGGACGTCCGGAGTGTCGTCGCAAACCTCGGCCTCGTCGGAACCGAGACGATCGCCGTCCTCGTTGTCGGGAACGACGGCCGGATCATCGCCCGCGAACGCGGCTGTTTCGAGGCCCAGAAGGCCGAGCGTCTCGCGACCGCGCTGATGCCCGGAACGGCGGAACAGGCGGCGGCATGACACGTCGTGTCCTCGTCACCGGTGCGACCGGCTTCATCGGCGGCCGGCTCGCACGCGCGCTGGCCGGCGCAGGGCACGAGGTGCGCTGCATGGTCCGCGACCGCGCCGGCAGCCGTGCGCGTGCGCTGGAGCTCGAGGGTTTTGACATCCACCAGGCTGACGTGTTGCAGCCGGGGACGCTTCGCGGCGCCGGGCGTCAGATCGACGCTGCCTATTACCTGATCCATTCGATGGGTCGCGGGGGACCGAGCGACTTCGCGCCCCGAGAGCGGGCCGCCGCGCTCGCCTTCGCGCAGATGGCGCGCGAGGAGGGGATCGAGCGCGTCGTGTACCTCGGGGGCCTCGGCGATCGGCCGAACTCCCGGCACCTGCGCAGCCGCCACGAGACGGCGCTGCTGCTACGCGCGCGCGGCCCGTCGCTCACCTACTTCCGCGCTGGGATGGTGGTCGGCCCCGAGAGCGAGTCCTATCGCACGCTGCGCTATCTGGTTCAGCGACTCCCCGCGATGATCGCGCCCGCCTGGCTTCAGAACCCAACTCAGCCGATCGCGATCAGCGACACGGTGAGGTACCTGGTGGAGGCTCTGGGCGTGGAGGAGTCAGCCGGCACGGACATCCAGATCGGCGGCCCCGACGTGCTCAGCTATGCCGAGATGCTCGACCGGATGGCCACCGTTCTCGGCATCGCGCATCGCCCGCGAATCCCCGTGCCGCTGATCACCCCATGGCTCTCGTCACTGTGGATCGGGCTCGTCACCCCGGTTGACGCCGGCGTCGCCAGGCCCCTGGTAGAGGGGCTCGCGGTGCCGACCGTCGTCACCGATCCCGCCGCGATGAAGCTGTTCGAGATCACGCCGATCGGCTTCGATCAAGCGCTTCGTCAGGCACTCGCCGAGGATCTCGAGTTCACCGACCTGCGGGCCTCGCTCGCTCCCGCGACCTGACGCGGCGTGGGATGGAGCTGGTGTGGGAATATCCGCGGCCGCCGGCGGTCGTGCCGTGCAAGCGCCGCGTCAGGGTCGAAAAGGCCGGCGAGGTCCTGGCCGAGTCGACGCGGGCGCTGCGGGTGCTGGAGACGAGCCATCCGCCGACGATCTACGTCCCGCCTGCAGACGTGCGCCTGGAGCTGCTGGAGGAGATTGTGGCCCGCTCGACCTGGTGCGAGTTCAAGGGCGCCGCGCGGTATCTCGACGCGACCGTCGATGGGCGGCGGTTCGCCGCAGTCGCCTGGTTCTATCCGAACCCGATGCCGGAATACGAGGCGCTGCGCGACCACGTCTGCTTTTATCCCGGACGGGTCGACGGAGTCTGGCTGGATGACGAGTGCGTCCGCGCGCAGGAGGGCGACTTCTACGGAGGCTGGATCACCGAGGACCTGGTCGGGCCGTTCAAAGGAGCGCCCGGCACACTCGGTTGGTGAGTCTGGGCTCAGGCCCGGGTCCGCCGACCGGCAGACGCTGTCATAGCACCGCGCTCTGTGTCCTCGCCCGCCGCGGTCTCATTCGCCGCGGCCACCAGATCGCCGTCGAGCATGAGTCCGCCGAGGCTCGCCGCGAGCTGCTCGGTTGCTCCCGGCCCACTCAGCCGCAGCCGAGTCCGCTTGGCGAGCGCTCGGATTGCGGAAGACTCCGCCTCGAGTCGAGCCGGGTCGAAGCTCACGAGGACCGTGACCGCCGGCCGCGTGCTCGCGGCCGCCTCCGACAGGGTTGCGATCGGCGTGTCAGCGCCGAGGAAAACGATCCGCCAGCCGTGGGTCCGCAGAACCAGCCCGAATGCCAGAAGGCTGATGTCGTGCTGTTCGCCCGGTGCACAGGCGAGCAGCGCGACCGGTCCGGCGCCGCGGCCCCACAGCCGCGCCATCGACAGCAGTCGTGCCCGCAGCAGGTTGCTCGCAAAGTGTTCCTGACTGATCCCGAGTGTCCCCTGCCGCCACTCCTCCCCAACCCGTCTCAGGGCCGGGAGCACCACTTCGCGCAGGACAGCCTCGAGCCCGAAGGCCGAGAGGGCCTCGTCCAGCACCGAATGCACCGTCGGCTCGTCGTACTCGTGGATCGCCGCCACCATGCGAACTGCGGCGTCGTCGAGCAGCCCTACCGAGGGGCGCGCATCGGCCAGCGCCGCACGCGCCGACTCGGAGGCGGACAGTCCCTGCTCGATCCCGCGACGCATCTGCGCCACGCGTCCGGCATCCTGGGCTGTGTAGAGGCGAAAGCCGCCCGAGGAGCGGACCGGCTCCAGCAGCCCGTATCGGCGCTCCCACGCCCGCAGCACCGAGGCGCTGACTCCCACACGCCGAGCGAACTCACCGATTCGAAGCCCCTCTGCGGTCCGCACGGGATCATTCTACGCACCTTGAACAAACATTGGACGGCAGGATCGATGCCTACGGGCCAATATGGGCCGAGGCTCAGGCTTCGGTCTGAAGGATTGCCTCGAGATCCGCGATCTGCCGTCGAACACCGCCGCACACCTGGTCGCAGAGATCGAAGACGCTGGGATCGTCGATCGAGTACACGGCGCTCGTGCCCTGCTTGGTTCTGCTCACCATTCCCGCGGAATGCAGGATGCTCAGGTGTTTGGAGACGTTCTGTTGGGAAGCTCCCAGGGCTTCCTGAAGCTCGCCGACGGTGGCGTCGCCATCTCGCAGCCGATCGAGCAACTTGATTCGCATCGGCTCACCCAACACCCGGAAGCGCTGGGCGACGAGCTCGATCAGCGGCTCCGGAAGCGGATGGGCAACGGGCGTTGAGGGCTTCACGCCATTCACGCTAGCACAAGCATATGGTTGTGGAGTGTGCCCGCGTCTCGCCGCAACGGCGTGAGGTATGGAATGCCGGGCGCCAGCGTCGAGTCGCATGGGAGACCCACGACTCACGAGTGTCCGAACGTCACGTTGGGAAGGACCCGGCGGGCCCATCTCGGCAGATACCAGGCGTGACGGCCCATCAGCCGGAGCAGGACGGGGAGCAGCAGCAGCCGGATCAGGGCCGCGTCGAGCAGAACCGCGACGCCAAGGATCACGCCCATCTCCTTGGGCGGCAGGGGACCGGAGAGTGCGAAGGTGAAGAAGACCGCGACCATCACGGCGCCGGCGGCGAAGATCACCCGTCCTGAGTGCGCGACTCCGCCGATCATGGCTGCGCGGGGGTCGTGCGTGTGGTCCCAGTGTTCCTTCGCGGCTGAGAGCAGGAACACGGTGTAGTCCATTGAGATCGCGAAGATCATCGCGAAGAAGAACACCGGCCCCCAGGCGTCTAGGAAGCCCTGTGGTCTGAAGCCCAGCAGCGCATGCAGGTCTCCGTCCTGGAACACCCACTTCGCAACGCCGAAGGCTGCTGCGGTTGCAAGCAGGTTCGTGAGTACGCCCGCGGCCGCGATCAGTGGTGCTTGGAGCGCGATCAGCAGCAGCAGGAATCCGAGACCCATCACAACACCGATCACCAATGGTGTCTTGGCTGAAAGCGCTGCCTGGAGGTCGTGGTTCTCGGCGACCGCTCCGCCGATGAGCGTGCCGGCAGGCAGCCTGGAGCGAAGCCGGTCGATCGTGGCGCCGACAGCAGGGCTCGAGGGTCCCTGTCCTGGGATTGCGGTGAGCAGCGTGTAGCCACGTGAGGTTTCGCTGGGCAGCAGTTCGGCGATGCCGTGGTCATGCCGTGCGATGTTCGTCGCCGTGGTCGCGTTCGAGTTGGCGACGACGATCTGGAGCGGGCCGGTCGCGCCCGGGCCGAAGGCGGCCTGGACCTGCTGATAGCCGATGTAGGACGAGTCGGTGGTCGGCACGACGTCGATCGAGGGCATCGCGGTCTTGAGGCTGAAGACCGGGATCGCGAGGCCGGCGAGGATCGCCAGCGCGACCACGCCGTGGCGGATCGGTTGACGCCACAGGCGCTCCCCCCAGCGTTCGAACCGGGCGGAACGGTGCTCGCCCGTGTGGACCCACGGCAGCGACAGCCTGTCGACCCGCGGACCGATCCGGCCGAGCACGGCAGGCAGCAGCGTCAGCGTCGCCGCCAGGACGAAGACGACCGCGAGCATGATCCCGATGCTCATCGAGCGGAACGCGGGTGATGGAACCAGCATCACGGCGCTCAGGGAGATGAGAACGGTCACGCCACTGAACAGCACGGCCTTTCCGGCGGTGTCCATCGTCACCGCTGCCGCCTCCACCGGATCCATCGCGTGTCCGAACAGCGCGCCTCTGAACCGGTAGACGATGAAGAGGGCGTAGTCGATTCCAAGTGCAAGCGCGAACATCAGCGCGAAGTTCATCGCCCAGATCGAGATCGGCAGAACATGGGTGCCGAGCTCGAGCAGTCCGGCGGCCGATAGCAGCCCGACCATCGTCAGCATCAGAGGCAGGCCCGCCGCGACGAGCGAGCCGAACGCCAGCAGCAGGATGCTGAGGGTGATCGGCCAGGAGATGACCTCGGACTTCATCATCGCCGTGCGGTTCGCGGCATTGAAATCAGACCACATGCCCGAGGCCCCGGTCAGGTTGACCTGAACCGAGCGCGTCGACACGGCCGACAGCTTCCCCTTGAGGCCGTCGGCGGCCTTCACCATCGCGTTGGAGTCCTTGGCGGCGCCGGCCTGAACGATCGCCGTGTGACCGTCTCGCGAGATCGACACCCCCGCGGACGGCGGCACGACCTTGCTGACGGCAGCTGAGCGCCTGAGCAGGGCCTCCACATGGTGAACGGCATTGCGGAAACCCGGGTCAGCCATCGTCTGTGAGTTGGAGTGGATGACGGTCATGAGCGCATAGCTCGACACGCCGCCGAAATCCCGATCGATCACGTTTCGGGCCTTGACCGATTGCGATCCCGTCGTCTCCCAGCCGGCGCCGGATAGCGCTGTCTCGACCTTCGGGGCAAACACTCCGAGCCCCACGGCAACGATGATCCAACCGACGAGGACCGTCCGGAAGTGGGTGGCGGTGTACCTCCCCAATCGGCCGATCGGGCCGACGGTGACCGCGTGCGGATAGGGCTCGTCGACGGTGGGCGCGGTGCGCGCCGGCGAGGAGGAGGTGGTGGTCATCGGCAGGTCCTTTCGTGAGCGCCGGGTCAGAGGACGAGTCGGCCGCGTCTGCGGGACCCGATGAAGATTCGCTCGAATGCGAGCTTGGCCAGATGGGCGTGGGGGCCCGCGGTCATGCGAGCCGGCGCGCTTGAGGCGTTGGCGCTGAGGACCCGGTCTGCCTTGAAGATCACTCCGCTGTTGCCGCCGTCGAGAATGCACATTGCGCTTAGCTCGTCGAGCGCCAACGCCGCTCCCGAGGTTCCCGCGATGTCCGAGGCGATGTTCTGCGCGGCGACCTTGGCCATCGCCTCGGTCATCTGGCCCGTCTTCGGCACGCCCGCAGGTACCGGGGTCGGCGCGGGCGGCGCGATCGCGATGGCCACACCGGCCGCGTAGACGTCGTCATAGGTGGTGTGGCGGTAACGCTGGTCGACGGGAATGAAGCCGGCGGGGTTGGCGAGTCCCTCTGCCTGACTGACCGCATCAACGCCGGCGAACGGCGGCACGATCATCGAGAATGCGAACGGCATCGTGCGTCCGGTGGCCAACTCGATCTCGCCCTCACGGACCTCAGTGATCGACGTGTTGGTCAGGCCCTCGATGCCGGAACGTGCGAGGAACTTCTCAATCATCGGCTGTGAGTCACCGACTCCTCCCAGCCCGAAATGACCGAGGAAAGGCTCGGCTGTTACGAACGACACCGGCGCTTTGTCGGCCAGGCCTGCCTTCTTGATCTGGTGACGGGTGTTCAGCAGAAACTCGTAGGAGGCTCCGAAGCATGAGCCACCCTGCGCGGTCCCGATCACGACGGGGCCTGGGTTCTCCAGGAAGTGCTGCCACGCTGTCCGCGTGCGGAGCGCATGCTCGAGGTTGCAGACGGACTGGGTGAAGCCTTCGTCCGGGCCCAATCCGGGGATCCGCTCGAACGCGAGCCGGGGGCCGGTACCCACGAACAGACGGTCGTAGGGAAGCTCGGTCCCGGACTCGGTGATGACGGTGTGCGCCACCGGGTTGATGCTCGCCGCCGCCTCGTTGATGAAGCGGATGCCCTTCTTCGCGTACATCGGTGCGAGCGGGAAGGTGACGTCCTTTGCGTCACGGAGCCCGAACGGCACCCAGATCAGCGATGGGATGAATGTGAAGACCGGCTTGGGGTCGAGCACCACGATCTCGTGCTTGTTCCCGACCAGGCGGCGCAGCTCGAGGGCCGCGGTCAGACCCGCGAAGCTCGATCCTACGATCACCACTCGCTTACGCCTTGCCATCAGAACACCTCAATCCGATCCCTAAAAGCAGTTGAACAGCATGTAGTTGCACTTGGATGGTGCGGTCTCACCAGAGCCAGACCGGCTAGACGGTCAGCCCTTCGGTGTTCGCAACGACGGTGTGCTCGAAATTGAAACCGGCCTCCAGCGCGCGCTTCACCGGGCAGGTCTCTGCGACGGCCTCCAGCCGGCGGACCTGGTCCGAACTGAGGTCATCGGGCAGACGAATCGTGGTGAGGACTCGACGAGGCGTCGTCCCGGCGTCGTAATCGACGTCGACCGAGACTCCGTCCAGGTCCCAGTCACGCTTCTGCGCGTAGAGCATGATCATCGTCGAGACGCACGAGGCGAGCATCGCCGGGAGGAGCTCGTGGGGAGCCGGACCAGTATCAAGCCCCCCGACCGACTCCGGCTCATCCGTGACGATCTGGTGTCGACCATTTACGTCGACCCGGTGCTGCAGTGTTCCGTCAACCGAGCGGGCTGTGGCGGTGAACATCGACTCCCTTTCGCTAGAGCGAAGAATGTTTCTACTCAAACACCGTAGCACATCGGTATAGTTGTAGAAGGGTGGAGCGTCGCGCCGCCCATACATAGTCCGCGTCCCAAAGGAGAAACCGATGTGCCGTGCCGTCAAGTGCAAGCAGTGCGGAAAGACGACCTGGGCGGGTTGTGGTCGCCATATCGAAGACGTTCGGAGGTCTGTTCAGGCGGGCGACTGGTGCCCCGGTCATTCCCGGCAGCCCGGATCAAAAGGGCAACAGACGCTGCTGCGGAGGCTTTTTGGAGGCGGTCCGAGGCAAAACTCGTAACGGCGCGGCCTTCACGGCCGATCCTCAGTGGAGCCTCAGGGCTGTGCGTGCGACGCCGCCGGCCCAGCCCGGGCCACTCCGATCACAAATGGATTGACCGGCGCCCACGGGCGGGCCAGCGACACCTCACGGACCCGTTCGAGTGTGAAGAGGAGCTCGATCTGAGTGATGGTGTCGCGCGCGCAGTGGCAGCCGCCGGCCAGGAACGGCCAGATCCGCGTCCGGTCAAGCGCACGCTGCGCCAACGCCGAGACCGGCGTGCGGGAGCGCACGTGCTCGAAGAACCTGAGCTCACCGTTGGGCTTGGTGACCCGATACAGCTCGGCGAGTGTCCGGGCGGGATCCGTGACCGAGCAGAGGACCAGGCTGACCACCGCCACGTCGAACGAGCCGTCGGCAAACGGCAGGTGCTCACCGAGGCCATCCTGGACCGATATCGGCACCGGCGCAGACCCGGCTGCCGCGAGCGCGAGCTTTCGCAGGTACGGCTCGGGCTCAATCGCGACCACCTCACGAACTGCCGTGGGGTAGTGGACGAAGCTGTCTCCGTTACCGGCTCCGAGCTCGAGAACTCGGCCCGAGGTCCCGTCGACCAGCTCGTGGCGGTAGCGCCCGAGCGTCTCACGGCCGAAACGGCTCATGAACGCGTGCACGCGGGCGAAAATCGGGTGGTGTCGGGTGGTGGTGGTCATGATCTCCTCGTCGTCAGTCGCGCGTCCCCGCGGGCGCCGTGTCAGCATTGGCGTCGGATCGAGGTCCAGCACGGATGAAGGAGGCAGATGATGCCTGGAACCATCGCACGTTGGGATCCGTTCGCGGACCTGGCCGAGCTGCGGGGCCCGTGGGGGCGGCTGCTGAACGCGCTGCCTTTTGATGGCGAGCAGAAGTGGGTGCCTGCGATCGATATCGAGCGGCACAACGGCGACCTTGTCGTCCGCGCTGACGTTCCCGGGATCAAACCCGAGGAGGTCAAGATCGAGATTGAGAACAACATCCTGACAGTGTCGGGCGAGCACAATGAGAGCAGTGAGAACAAGGAAGAGAACTACCTGCGCCGGGAGCGGCGGTACGGAGAATTCTCGCGTTCGATGGCTCTGCCCGACGGAGTCGACCCGAAAAAGATCAAGGCCAGAACACGTGACGGGGTGGTCGAGGTCACCGTGCCGCTTCCGCATGAAGCGAAGGCGGAACGGGTTGAGATCACACCCACCGCAGGCTGACCGCGGGCCAGGTGCTCGGTTCCTGAAGCCCTGCGGCGTGACGATGGGGCGGATCGGTTGAGTCGATCGCCGATCCGCCCAGGGGTTCGGGTCCCTCGCTCGCCCGCTCGATCGGTCATGAAGTTCGTATACCGCTGAGCCTGGCTGCGCGCAGGACTCGAACCCGCCTGCGGCCCACCGCGTCTCCCGCCAGGTCAGACGGCGATCTGGGCGGCCGCGACCGCCAGAGCATCGGCCCGCTCATTCAGGGCGTGGCCGATGTGGCCCTTGATCCAGTGCCAGCGCACGTGCTCGTGGCCGGAGGTCGCGGCCTCGAGCGCAAGCCAGAGTTCCCTGTTCTTGACGGGGTCGCCGGAGGCGGTCTTCCAACCTCTGCGCTTCCAGCCGGCGATCCACGAGGTCATGCCGTCGTGGAGGTAGCGGGAGTCCGTGACGACGCAGGCGCGGGAGCCAGGTGGGAGACCCCGCAGGCCCTCCAGGGCGGCCGTCATCTCCATGATGTTGTTGGTGGTCTGGGGCAGACCGCCGCTGTGCTCCTCGACGACGCCGTCATCCCAGCAGACCAGCGCCGCCCAGCCACCCGGTCCGGGGTTTCGCCGGCAGGCGCCGTCGGTCCAGATCAGGACCTCGCCGGAGGCGGCCTCTGGAAGGTGGCCGGGCAACGACTTCGAAGATCGACGATGGGGACGCTCGGGCACCGGACAGGCAGGGTACGGGCCGGGGGAGACGCAACCGGTTCTCGGGCGGGGAGACGCAACCGGTTCTCGGGCGGGGAGACGCAACCGGCCCCGGGGTGGCCACTGCCGACACACCGTCATCTTCCCGATACCGTGGGCACGTGCGCGTGGACCTGCGGAATACCGACCGATCCGGCGTGCGGACGGGCGCGGCGAAGACGTTACCGCTGGCGGTGCTGCTGACCGTGATCGTGATCGCGGCCGCAGGGATCGCGGGAACGTCGCGTTTCACCGGAGCGCGTTGGTACCCGCACCTGGGAGGCGCAACCCATCCGGCACACGTGAAGGTGACGACCACACCGGCCCAGCGACCGCCGGGCAGACGGCTGCCACGCAGTCCCGGCCACCTCGCGCTGCCGGTGTGGGTGGGGGTTCTGGCCGCGCTGGTGCTGGCCATCGGCATCGGCTTCGTGCTGCTGCGGCTGTGGCGCCGGCGCCGCGCACCCGCAGCGCCGGCGGTCCACGCCTCGACCGCCGGGACCGTCCAGGTGGCGCTGTCGGAGCCGGAACCCGAGCCGGAGGCGTTGCTGACCGGGATCGAGCTTGCGCTCCGCGAGCTCGACGAGGACCGCGACCCCGCGGACGCGGTCGTGCGGGCCTGGCTGGGTCTGCAGGAGACCGCAGAGGAGTCGGGCATCCGGCGGCGCAGCCCGGCTGAGACCCCGACCGAGTTCGCCACGCGCGTGCTCAGCAGCGCATTCGCTGACGACCGGGCGCTGCGGACGCTGCTGCGGCTGTACCTGCGAACCCGTTTCGGAGACCACCCGGTGACGCCCGAGGACGTCGCCGAAGTGCGCACCGCGCTCCAACAGCTGTTGGAGAACTGGCGCGCGCCCGAGCCCGCCGGCACGGTCACGAGGCGATGAGCAACGAGCCGCAGATGGACCGGCGTCACCTCGACCGACCGTTCCGCCGGCCCAATCGCCGCGAGACATCGATGGCCGCGAGCCTCGCGTTCGTGATCGCCGCGATCTGCTGGTATCTCGGCGTTGACGCCTGGCATTCGATCCTGCTCGGCTGCGCGATCACCGTGCTGATCCTGGCCGTCGCGATCGCGTCCTCGGCGCCGATCCCCGACGGTCGTAGCTCCGGGCAGGAGCGCCGGCGCGCCGAAGGGTCACGCAGTGACGTGGCCATCCTCTCCGGATCGCTTCGCGTCGGCTGGGGCACAGTCGGTCTCACCGCCGAGCGCCGGCTTCACAGGATCGCGGTGCGCCGTCTGGCGCTCGAGGGTCTGTACCTCGACAATCCCGAGCACCGTGAGCTGATCGAACGGCGGATCGGCACTCGCATCTACCGGACCCTGACCCACACGAACAGGCGCGGGATGCGGCTGAGGACGCTGGTCCACTGCCTGGACGTGCTGGACACGCTCAACCCCAATTACCACCCGGGAGGGAACCGTGAACGATGATGCGCTGCCGGTGGATCAGGTCGCGCGGTTCGCCGCAGCCGTACTCGAGCGCGTCGGCACAGTCGTGGTCGACATGGGCGACGCGATCGAACTGGCGCTCGCCAGCATCCTCGCCGGCGGTCACGTGCTGTTCGAGGACGTGCCCGGGCTGGGCAAGACGCTTGCGGCGCGCAGCCTCGCGAGCGCACTCGGTCTGGACTTCCGTCGCCTGCAGTGCACCCCTGATCTGCTACCGGCAGACATCACCGGCTCGTTCATCTACTCGCCCGCCACGACCGAGTTCGTGTTCCGTCCCGGCCCAGTGTTCACGGGGCTTTTCCTGGCCGACGAGATCAACCGCACCTCGCCCAAGACGCAATCCGCCCTGCTCGAGGCGATGGCCGAGTCTCAGGTTACAGTTGAGGGTCAGAGTTTCCCCTTGCCGTCGCCGTTCCACGTGATCGCGACCTCGAATCCGATCGAATACGAAGGCACCTACGCGCTGCCGGAGGCGCAGCTCGATCGCTTCATGGTGCGCCTCGGTGTCGGCTATCCCGGGCGCGAGGGCGAGACCCGGATCCTGCGCAATCGCGTTGAGCGCCGGCGTGAGGTCGCCTCGGTGGAACCGGTGATCGACTCGTCGACGCTCAAGGCGATGCAGGCCGGAATCGAGCGCGTCTACGTCGAGCCCGACATCGCCTCCTACTGTGTTGACATCGCCACGGCGACCCGATCCCACCAGGCGATCGAGGTCGGTTCCTCGCCGCGCGGCTCGCAGGGCCTGATGCTGGTCGGACGCGCCCTGGCCGTGATCGACGGGCGCGACTTCGTGACTCCCGAGGACGTCAAGCGGGTGGTGGTACCGGTTCTGGCGCACCGCCTGACGCTCACGACCCAGGCGTGGGCGGACGGGACGCGCGCCGCTGACCTGGTCGCGGCGATCGTCTCGAACGTGGCCGGGCCACCCACGGTCGGGCGGTCCTCGACCGCCGCCGGCCCGCAGTGAGCGCCGGCGAACCCAACTCGCAGGACCAGGTGAGCGTGACCACCAAGCAGGGGTGGCGGCGCTCGCCGGCGCTCGTCGCCGGTGCCGCGACCGCGCTGCTGCTGGCAGCGATCGGGCTGATCGCCGGGCGCATCGACATAGCCCTGCTGTCGCTGCCGCTGGTGGTTGCCATCACGCTCAGCTCGGAGCGGCTGCCCAGGACCGGCGCGCCGGCGTCGCTGCGTCTGTCGCTGACAGACGCCGGCGACTCCGAGCTCGAATACCGCCTGGCGATCGCAGCACCCGCACACGTTGAGACGATCGTCCTGCGCTACAGGGTGCTGGGTGGCGCGGCGCAGGAGCTGGCAGTCGCCGGCGAGCGGGCCGGCGAGATCTCCGGGCGGGTGCCGCTGCTGCACTCGGGTCCGCAGGAGTTCGTGCGGTTCGAATACCGCTTCCTCGGGGTGGACGCGACAGCGGCGAGCACAGCCCAGGAGCCGATCGTCGGCGAGCGCGTGGTTGCGCCGGCCCGACAGGCGATCCGCGCGCTGCCGTTGCCGCACCGGCTGCAGGCCATGACGGGCTCGCACGAGTCTGCCCGCGCCGGCGACGGCGGCGAGTTCCGCGACGTTCATCCCTTCACGGCGGGCGATCGGCTGCGGCGGATCGACTGGAAGGCAACCGCACGACTCGGTCGCGACGCCGGTGACCTCTACGTGCGGCGCACCAACGCATTGGCCGACGCCACCGTGTTGATCGTGATGGACAGCCGCGACGATGTGGGGGAGCAGGTCGCGCAGTGGAGCCGCAACCTCGCTGCTGAGAAGGGGATCAGCTCGCTCGACATCGCCCGCGAGGCGGCCAGCTCGATTGCCAGCGCCTATATCGCCGCCGGCGACCGCGTCGGCTTCCAGGACCTCTCGAGCCGCGCCCGGATGATTCCCCACGCCGGCGGCGGCCGTCATCTCGCGAAGCTTTCACGCGCGATCGAGGTCACCGCACCGTCCAGCGTTGCGTTCCGGCACCAGCGGCCGCCGATCGTTCCGCCGGGTGCACTCGTCTACCTGCTCTCGAGCCTGCTGGACGACCGATCGGTCAACCTCGCACTGACCTGGCGCAGCAACGGCCACCGCGTGATCGCCGTGGACGTGCTGCCGCCGGCGCTGTTCGCCCGCAGCACCCGTTACGAGCGGGTCGCCCATCGCATGGTGCTGATGGAACGCGACGATCGCGTCCGCGTCCTGCGGGTGCGCGGGGTGGAGCTGCTGCGCTGGGCGCAGGCGAGCGACCCGTTGTCGCTGGCAGCGCGGCTTGCACTGTTGAGCCGCCCACCGCGCGGGCTCGCCTCGACAGGAGCGCGACGATGAACATGTCGGCACTGCGAGCGCCGGCCGATCTGCCCGTCCGCGACGCGAGAATCCCGGGCGTTTCGATCCGGATCGCGCTCGTCGCCGTCGCCGTGGTACTGCTCTGGGTCGTGTTCAGCACCGACGGCTGGTTCGTCGTCGGCGCCCTGCTCGCCCTGCTGGCCGCCTGGGCGCCCTATTACCTGCTCGGCTGGCTGCTGATCCTGATGTTGGCGCTGGGTGAGCTCGGCCGCCAGCCGACGCTGAGCTGGAGGATCCTGGTGCTGCTCGCGGGCGTGCAGCTGCTGCACGTTCTGTCTGCGCTGGCGCTGGAGCTTCCCTGGCGCGGCTGGCTGCAACCAGCCGTGTTCGCGCATCCGCTGCTGCGGTTTGCCGCGATTCAGATCCCGGTCCAGCTGCTGGCCGTGGTCGCACTCCTGCTACTGGCTCCAAACGCCCACGGCCATCGGCCTCTGACCGTCACGGCGTTTGCGGTGATCGGTGCGGTCGCTCTGGCCATCCTCGCGCTGCTGCTGCTCCGTGGCAGGCCGGATCAGCAGGCCCTTCCCTAAGCCGGAGCCGGTCAGATCGCGCTTGTACCCTCGCGACCGTACTGGTCGCTGATCCGCACGACATCGTCGAGGTGGGGGGTGGACGCCTCGAGCACATCCGCGTCCTCGAGTGCCTCGATCGTATGGATCACGCCCGGGGCGTTGTGCCAGACATCGCCGATGCTGACCGTGCGCTCGATCAACGAGTCCTGTGCCGGTCCCTGCACCAGCAGCAGGCGGCCCGACAAGACGTAACAGGCCTCATCCTTGACCTCGTGGTACTGGAGCGAGAGGCGGTGGCCGCTGTTGACGTGAAGGATCTTGCCCACGTACTGATCCGTGACGGCCCACCAGATCTCATGGCCCCATGGCTTCTCGACACGTCGCGGGAGGTGGTGTCTGGAATCGAGCATCTCATCTGGTTGTCGGAGATTTGAGCGAAATGCTTAAGCGAAATGTGGGCTGAGTAGGCTCAACTCAGCCTCGCCGAGCCGATCAGATGCGGTCTTTGCCTGATGCCAGTACGGGTAGATCAGCGGAGCGGCGCTGACTCGGTCCAGGCGCTCGCGATCGGCCGCGTCGAGTTGGACGTTCACAGCGGCGAGGTTGTCCGAGAGTTGCTTCTGCGTGGTCGCCCCGACGACGACCGAGGACACGCTCGGTCGCCCCAGGAGCCAGGCGAGTGCCACCTGGGCGGCGGACACGTCGTGTTTCTCGCCGACCGCGACCAGCGTGTCGACGATGTCGTAGAGCTGCTCGGTGTCGCGGACGGGTGGCTCTCCCCAGTCGGTGAGGTGTCGGGAACCGGCTGGAGGTGGCTGGTTGCGCCGGTACTTGCCGGACAGCAGGCCCCCGGCGAGCGGGCTCCAAACCATCACTCCGACGCCGAGATCGATGCCCGCCGGCACGAGTTCATACTCGGCTTCACGCGCCTGCAGCGAATAGTGGATCTGCTGGCTCACGTAGCGCGGCAGGCCCAGCCGCTCCGCGACGCCGATCGATTTCGCCAGCTGCCAGCCGGAGAAGTTCGAGCATCCGACGTACCGCACCTTGCCGCTGCGGATGAGCGCATCGAGTGCCTCGAGGGTCTCCTGCACAGGGGTCTGTCCGTCCCACTCGTGCATCTGGTAAAGATCGATGTGGTCGACGCCGAGCCGCCGCAGGCTCGCATCGCAGGACTCGATCAGATGGTGGCGCGACAGGCCGGCATCGTTGGGACCGTCCCCCATCCGCATGCGGGCCTTCGTCGCCAGCAGCAGTCGGTCGCGGCGCCCGCGGATCGTCTCGCCGACGATCTCCTCCGATACTCCCGTCGAATAGACGTCGGCGGTGTCGATCAGGTTCACCCCGGCATCAAGCGAGGAATCGACCAGTCGTCTGGCCTTGCTGACGCCAGCCTTGCCGACCTTCTCGAAATCTCCCTTGCCGCCGAAGGTCATCGTGCCCAGTGCAAGGCACGACACACGCAGGCCGCTGCGACCAAGTTGCCGGTATTCCATTGAGGTCTCCTCTCCGAGGGTGGGTCGGGCATCGCCGTCCGACCATCGTTTCACGTCGTGCGCACCTCGTCCCGGGAGCCCGTCCCGGGAGCGACCCCATGCCTTTACGCAGGCAGCGAGCGCGGCAGCCCGAAAACGGCCAAAACGCCGTTGTCGAACCTCGTGATCTCAGAGATCCGGTCCCCGGACAGGCCCAGGACGAGCAGGCCGCTGGCTCTGAAGACGCCGGTTGCCGGATCCCGTATGTACATCCCCAGCGCGGGTTGGCGGTTGGCGCGGCTCGGCAGCATCCGAAGCTCGTGCCCGGGGTCGAACACCACGACGCGGAGGAATTGGACGGCCGCCTCGCGCCCCTGGTATTCGAGCGGGACGGGTGGCATCCGCAGCCAGATGTCCTCGGTGAAGAGCTCGAGCAGAGCGTCGACGTCGCCACCCTCGTAGGCGTCGGTCAGCCGCCTCACCAGCTCGCGCTCCTGCGGCGACTCGGGTGCCGGTGGCGGTGCCTCACGCAGGTCGGGCGCGCGCGAAAGCGTAGCGCGCGCCCGCTTGAGCGCACTGGCCACGGAATCCTCGGTCTGCTCGAGCATCTCGGCGACCTCGGCGGCGCGGAAACCGAGCACGTCGCGCAGGATCAGGACCGCTCGCTGGCGCGGTGGAAGCGTCTGGAGCACCGTGATGAACGCGAGTGAGATCGCCTCGTTGGCCTCGTAGATGCGGTCCGGGCCCGGGCCGGGGCCCGGCAGCTCGTCGAGCAGCAGGTCCGGGTAGGGCTCGAGCCAGACGACCTCCGTCTGCCGGTCCGGCGGCGGCAGCGGGAGCTCACCGAACGGCGGCTGCATAGGTGCGCGGCGCCCGGTGGCTCGCAGGCTGTTCAGGCAGCGGTTGGTCGCTATGCGGTAGAGCCAGGTGCGCAGCGAGGCGCGCTGCTCGTAGCCGTGGAGGCCGCGCCAGGCGGCCAGCAGTGTCTCCTGCAGCGCATCCTCGGCGTCCTGGACCGAGCCGAGGATCCGGTAGCAATGCACGTGGAGTTCGCGGCGATATGGCGCCGTCAGCTCGGCGAAGGCCTGCTCGTCGCCGGCGCGAGCACTGTGAAGCAGCATCTCGGTCACATCCTGATCCTCTCATCGTGGTATCTCCGGGTGTAGACACCGGGCGGTCGCGAATATGGGCGGCCGCGCTTGGCCGCCCAGTTCCTGCAGGTGCCGGTGTCTGCATCGATGTCCATCAAGATCGGCCTCGCGCCGACCAAGCCAAGGAGTCCAGATGCCCAAGTTCCTGCTCACATTCCGCAGCCCGCAGGAGTACACCGAGATCACCGGCGATAGCCATGCCGCCTGGATGCAGTGGTTCGGTGAGAACCAGGACAGCATCGTCGAGATGGGCGATGGCGTCGGCCGGGCCGTGCGCGTCGGTGACGTCGATGGCGATCAGCGTATCGGCGGCTACACGGTCATCCAGGCCCCGGACATCGACGCGGCCGTTGAGATCGCGACGACCTCCCCGCCGATCGCGGCCGGGTACGGAGTCGAGATCGGGCAACTTCTCGAGGTGGCCGTCAACGCCTGACCAGCTGGGACCGGGACCGTCAGCGTGATGCCTCAGGCCGTGCTGACGGCCTCGGTCGGGGCTGTTGCTCAGTAGATCGCCTCGGGATCGATGCGCGCCTGCCTCATCAGCACGCGATCGCCCCGGATCGGCACATCCTCACGCTCGAGCAGCCGGCGCTGGTGATCGCCCTTGGCCCAGCTGCCGTCGCGGCGCACGACGCGCCACCACGGCAGGTCGTCGGCCTGCGCCAGCGACAACGCCCGCCCGGCCTGTCGCGGCGCTCCCGGGCAGACGTCGCCGTAGGTTGTGACAAACCCCGGCGGCACCCGTCGGATACGCGCATAGATGACAGCGTCGCTGACCGCCATCCGCAGATCCTCATGCATTACGGCCTATCGTGTCTAGCGGTATGGAATTCTCACAGTGGGACCTGCTGTGGCGCATCGGACTGGCGCTGCTGCTGTCGACGACAATCGGGCTCGAGCGCGAGATCCGTCAGAAGAACGCGGGGATGCGACGCACATATGCGCGGGTTGACGACGGCCGCCGGCGTGTGGACGACCGCCGGGGTCGGGCTCGCCGCCGGTGGCGGTGACCGTGATCGCCACCCGGCGGGCACCGTCGCCTACCTGCTGATCTCGGTCGGATACCCGTACGTGAGCAGGTATCTGCCGGCAGTACGCCAGATCTCGCCGCTGCGGGTGACATATCAGGACGGGGCCGGGGTGTTGCGCCGCCTCGTCGCCGAGTGCGCGGAGCATGGCTTCGCGATCGCGAATGCTGACGCCTGATCTCGTGCGGGCGCTGCGCCCGCTGGCGCGCGCCCGCCAGGATCGCGCCCCGCTCCAAAGTCGCGCATCCGCCGTCAAGGTGCGGCGGGCGGTGTTGAAATGAAACGGCGGCCTTGTGGTTTCTCGGCACCTCTGGAAGCCTCGATTCGATGCAATCCCCCGACGCTCAGCTTGCGATCTCCGAGCACCACGAACGGGAGAACACGATTCGGGTGGTTCTGCGAGGGAGCCTGGACATTGCCTCTGCTCCGGGTCTCGACGAGCGCCTGAGGCTTCTGGAATGGAGCACTTGCAGCCGAGTTGAGCTTGACCTGGCTCGTGTTGAGTTCATCGACCTGTGTGGCCTGCATGTGCTGCTTCGGCACCTGCAGCGCGCCCGTGATGAGGGCCGGGTCATGGAGGTGTCCCGGCATCTGAGTCCCTGTGTGATGCGGCTTGCTGCTCTCGTCGGCGCCGATTTCTGGTCAGGAGCTACGTCGGCGATGCCGCTTCGGTTGGCTCGTGGGGGCGCGCAGGCGGATCCGTCGCGCCGACGGGACCTGCGACCAGAGCTGTCCATTCAAGCGATGGCTCGACACTGGAACCGTCGGGCGGCGAGCTGAGACCGGCAACTGCCATCGCTGGTCGCTGAAGCTGGGGGAGTTAGGGGGCAGAATGGCCTCCTAACTCCCTTCGCCCCTGCAACAAGGCTCCTCCAACGAGTTGCAGACCGATGGTTCAGGATCCGATGCACCAGTTGTCTGGGCCTGGGCTCGTGATCGCGAACTGGACAACTGCGTCGAGGACCACGGTGGAGCCATCGATCCGCAGCTGATTTACGTATCCGGTCTCGTCAGTGTCCGTCTCATCGCTGGCCGGCTCCGGTGACGGAGTGCCGGTCACTCGCGTGCCGTCCCTGAACGTGAGCTGCACGGGAATGCTTGCCAAGCCCGCGGACGTGCATGCGTCGCCGACCATGGTCAGGAAATGTGCGCGGCGATCGTTCATCGGCGTCCCCAAGATAGGTTTCAGACAGAGGTATGCCCGGGGCAACGCGACTCCAAGCGTCCAGCGTCGAGAACCAACGGCTGCCGGCGCACCGTCCGGGGTCGGCTGACCGGCCTCAGAGAGAGCCCGGAAGGTTTCGCGAGCTTGGCTCACGGGAAGCGGATTAGGGCCCAGGGTCATCGACCGGGGCCCAAAGTGAAATCTGATGAGCTCTAATTCAGCATCACTCGCGCGCGGCGTGCGCCTGCTCGTGGCCGACCCCGAGTTGGCCGAGGACCTTGCTCCGGAGCAGGTGGAGCAGGCTCGTCGGCAGGTCGTGCTTCCTTGCGTCGAGCTGGAAGCGGGCCCCGTCAGCATCGATGCGCTCCGTGAGGTGCCTGGCGTTGAGGGCGACATCTTCGGCTTCCAGGTGCTCAGTGGGTCGCTGATCAGCAACCTGCAGATGGCGGGACGGCGATGCGCGCGCATGATCTGCGCAGGCGCGTGCGTGCTCACCGACGGCCCGGTCAGCGAAGCAATACCCGCCAGCCTCGCTTGGGAGGTGCTCCATCCGGCACGACTGGCGATTTTCGACCGGAGGCTGCTGACGGTCATGCACCGCTGGCCGAAGATCCTCGGCGCGATCTTGAGGCGTGCTGCGCAGCAGCCGCGCGAAGCGCTGATGCAGCAGGCGATCAGCCAGCTGCCAAGGGTCGAGGACCGGCTGCTGGCGCTGTTCTGGGCGATCGCCGACCGTCAGGGCGTGGTCAGGCCGGACGGCATCTGGGTGCAGATGTCGGTCACCCACGACACCCTCGCTCACATGGTCGGTGCTCAGCGTCCGACGGTGAGCCTCGGCCTCAGTCGACTCGCTGAGACCGGACTTCTGAATGCGCAGCGGGGAGGGTGGCTGATCAACCCTGAGTCTCTCGCCGTGTTCTCCGGGCCGGACCCGGAGGATGAACCCAACCAGGCACTGCGAGTCTGAGCGCGGTGGTCCCGATAGCAGGCCGGCCCTTGTGTCCCAGTGTTGAAAGGAGCCGCATGACCGACCAGATCGATCCGGTCACCAACGACATGGTGATCGACATCCTGCATGATGAGCAACGCCGTCACGAGGTCCCGCCCGAACCGGCCGAGCCGCCGACACCGATAGTCCCGCCGGCGCCGATCACGCCCGCCGTGCCCGCTCCGGAAACTCCGGGCGACCCGGCGGAACCCCCAACCGTGCCGCCGCCCCACGAGCCGGTGGAGCCAATCGTGCCGGAGCCGGCAGAACCCGGTCGCGATCCCGACCAGCCCGCGTCGGGGGTGCGGGCGAGGGTCGGCAGTCGACTGGCGATCCGGGAAACGCGCGCTGAGGGCGCACTCCTGTACCTGTCTGCGGTTTTGGACAGCCTCACCGCTAGGCTGAGCAACACGCCGCGGCGGCCGCCGCCTCGCTTATCTGCTCTTACCGACCTCTCACGAATCACACTTACTGTTTCGTCCGATGAGCGGCCCCAAGCATCTCTGGTCGGGCAATTGGGAGCGAGAGTCTGAAAGCGCTGCCGAGCTAAGTCCGCCGCGCCTGCCGCTGGCCGAACCTGAGCAGCCGCCGGCGCCCGAGCGGCCGGAGCCGCGCGAGCGCCGCAACCGGCACGGCATGGTCCGCTACGCGTGGGCCGGCGCCGCCTTCCTGCTTGTGCTGGTGGTCGGGGTCGCGCTGGCGGTGACGCTGGGCGGCTCGAACAAGCCACGGCGACATGCCGCAAGCACCCCCGCGCGTGTCACGACCCCGACGGCGACCACCGCCAATCCCAGCGGCGGCGCCGCGCTGCAGCAGCGGAGCAGCACGCCGGCCGGCACAGGACCAACGGCGAACTGGCTGGGAATGGAGATCGTGACCGGCCCCAACGGCGCGGTCGTCAGCTCCCTGAAGCTGGGCAGCGCTGCCGATCAGGCCGGATTCGAGCCCGGCGATGTGATCGCCAGCGTCGACGGCCACCAGATCGGCAGCGTTCCGGAGCTCGCGCGTGCCACGGCTGCACAGAGGACCGGAAGCAACGTCAGCATCGAGGTCCTTCGCAACTCCTCGTTCGTGCTGCTGGCATCGGTCCCGATGACCGGCCGGCCAACGATCCATCGGTGAGACGTGAGCTTCGCCGCCCCGCTCGTCCTCATCGGGCTCCTCGCTGTCCCGGTGCTATGCGCCTGGTACGTTGCCGAGCAGCGGCGGCGCGAGCGGGCCGCGCTGGCGTTCGCCAGTGAGCCGCTGACCGCGTCGGTCGCGCCGAAGCGACCCGGCTGGCGCCGGCACCTTCCCGTTGGCGTTCTGGCACTTGCTCTGGCGATGCTGATCGTCGCCGCCGCTCAGCCGCGTTACCGGGCAACCGTGCCGGTCAAGGGCGCGACCGTGATGCTCGCCAACGACATCTCGAACTCGATGAAGGCGACCGACCTGCAACCGTCGCGGCTGGTGGCGGCCAAGCGGGCCGCCACCAGCTTCGTGAACGGCGTCACGGGTCAGATCCAGGTCGGCTCGATCGAGTTCGCACGCAAGCCCACGCTGCTGCAGTCTCCGACGACGAACCACCACCTCGTCGCGGCGGCCGTGGCCGGGCTCAAGCCGGGTGGCGGCGGCACCGCGATCGGTGAGGCGCTCGAGTTGGCGCTGGCGTCGATCAAGGGTGCGCCGAAGGTCGCCGGCAAGCGTCCCCCTGGCGCGATCGTGCTGATCTCGGACGGAACGTCGAACGTCGGCGTCAGTCCGCTCGCGGTCGCTGAGGAGGCCAAGAAGCAGCACGTTGCGGTTTACACCGTCTCGATCGGTACGGCGCACGGAACGATCCAGATCAAGCGCGCCGGCCACACGGTCACCGCGCCCGTGCCGGTGAATCCGACCGAGTTGCACCAGATCGCTGCCGAGTCGGGCGGGCAGGCCTACCGCGCCGCCGACAGTCAGACCGTCAAGAACATCTATGACCGGCTTGCGAAGAAGCTCGGCAACACCCGTGTGGAGCGGTCGCTGATGGGCGTCGCGATCGGGCTCGGGCTGGTACTGATGGCGGCCGCCGGCGCACTCTCGCTGCTGTGGTTCGGGCGGTTGAACTGATCATGAACTTGAACACCATGAACAACTTCAACACGAGAAAACGGAGGACAGATGACTGAGATCGAGGGGATTCAGCGCGCGCGCGACGACGCGCGCGAGTCACTGCAGGAGGCGCTGAGCGAGATCAAGCGCGTGATCGTGGGGCAGGACGCGATGCTGGAGCGACTGCTCGTGAGCCTGCTGGCGAGCGGACATGTGCTGCTCGAGGGCGTTCCCGGCCTGGCCAAGACGCTGACGCTGAAGACGCTCGCCTCGGTGCTCGGTGGCAGCTTCGGCCGAATCCAGTTCACCCCTGACCTGGTCCCCGCCGACCTGATCGGAACGCGTGTCTGGCGGCCGGACACGAGCCAGTTCGACACTGAGCTGGGACCGGTGTTTCACAACTTCGTGCTCGCGGATGAGATCAACCGCGCGCCGGCGAAGGTGCAGTCCGCGCTGCTCGAGGTGATGCAGGAGGAGCAGGTCACGATCGGCGGCACGACCTACCCCGTGCCCACCCCGTTCATCGTGATGGCGACTCAGAACCCGATCGAGTCAGAGGGCACCTACCCGCTGCCCGAGGCCCAGGTCGACCGCTTCCTGATGAAGATCCTGGTCGACTACCCCTCGCCGGGGGAGGAAGCCGCGGTCGTAGGCCGCAGTCTGCGCCCGGATGCGATCGTGCGCGAGTGCCTGACGCTCGCCGACCTCGAGCGTCATGCCACCGCGGTTGCGACGATCAGCGCCGACCGTGAATTGATCGCCTATGCGGTCGCGCTCGCCGACGCGAGCAGGCATCCCGGCCGGCATGGTCTGCCCGAGCTCGAGCCGCTGATCGAGTTCGGATCGAGTCCGCGCGGTCCGATCGGCATGGTCCAGGCGGCACGCGCGCTGGCGATGTTACGCGGCCGCGGGCACATCGAGCCGGAGGATGTGCGCGACCTTGCTGCCGACGTGCTGCGGCACCGGATCGTGCTCTCCTACGACGCGCTCAGCGAGGGGGTCACCGTGGACGCGTTGCTCGAACAGATCCTGGCGGCCGTGCCTGTCAGCGCGAGCAGCCATCTGATCCGGGGTGATGGAGGAGCCGGGGCGGCGGCTGCTGCCGGCGGCTCCGGCGCCGGTGGCAGCCGGAGTACTGCGGGCGGCCTCAACTTCGCGAGCGGCCAGTGACCCAGCGGCCCGGCACCGCGATGCTGCGTCCGCCCGACGCCCGTCAGGGGCCCGGGCCGATGCCAAGTGCGCTGATCGACTCGCTCGATCCGGCGCTGAACCGGCTGATTGCGCGGACGCTGCCGGGGGACCGGCGCGCCAGCGGGGTCGGGTTCGGCACCGAACTCGCGCAGCTGCGGCCCTACCAGCCGGGTGATGACGTCCGCCACATCGATGCCGCCGCCAGCGCGCGCACCGGTGCCCTGCACGTGCGCATGCACGTGCCGGAGCGTGCGCTGTCGACCTGGGTCGTGCTCGATCTGTCGCCGTCGATGGCATTCGGGACCGCAAGGCGGCTCAAGGCCGATGTGGCGGAGGGCGCAGCGCTGGTCTTCGCTCGGCTTGGGCTCAGGCGCGCCGGCAGCGTCGGGGTCGTCGCGTTCGGAGCGGGAGCTGCTGGAGCCGGCTCGCGGATCCTGCCGCCGCGCGGCTCCAAGCCCGGCATGATCGCACTGCGCCGACTGCTCGCCGAGGGCGTTGCCCAGGACGGTGCGCACGATCCCCAGGCGCTTGCGGATGCTCTCAGCCGTGCAATCCGGTTGGCCCGCCAACCGGGGCTGCTCGTGGTCATCTCCGACTTCCGAAACCAGCGCCACTGGGAGCGCCCACTCGGGGCGCTGCGCCTGCACCATGCGACGATCGCGATCGAGATCGCCGACCCGCGCGAACAGGAGCTCCCCGCCGTCGGTCGACTGGCGCTGGTCGACCCTGAGACCGGGGATCTAGTTCATGTCAACAGTTCAAACCGGCGGCTACGTGAGCGCTTCGCGACGCTCGAGCGCGAGCGGCGCGAGGCGGTCGCCGCCGAACTGCGTCGCCTGCGGGTGCACCACATACGGCTTCGGACCGATCAGGACTGGCTGCTCGAACTGGGGCGCCGGATCTGATGAGCTTCGCCAATCCCCTGTGGCTGCTTGCGCTGGCTCTGATCCCGCTGGCGCTGTTCGCGCAGCGGCGAATGCGGCGTCGCTCGCGAACCTATACCGTGCGATTCACGGCGGTCGAGTCCGTCCAGCTGGCGGCGGCAGCGAGCTCACGATGGTTGAGTCGGTTGCCGGTGATCCTGCTGCTGGCGGCGTTCGCCGCCGGCGGGATCGCGCTGGCACGGCCGCGGATCAAACAGCGCGACCCGATCCAGTCCGCTTCGCTGGTGCTGGTGCTCGACCACTCGGGCTCGATGATCGCCACCGACGTCAAGCCGAGTCGTCTGGGGGCCGCGGTCGACGCCGCCAACACCTTCATCAATGAGGTGCCGTCGACGATCAAGCTGGGCGCGATCGGGTTCTCGAGCCAGCCCGACGCGGTTCAGCGCCCGGTCGCCGATCATGGCGCCGCGCGTGCGCTGATCGACAGCCAGCAGGCCGGTGGCGGTACGGCGACTGGGCCGGCGCTGCAACTGGCCCTGCAGGTGCTGCACGCCGGCTCCAAGCACCACCAGCCGTCCGCGATCGTGCTGCTGTCAGACGGGGCAGCCAACATCGGGGTGAATCCTGTCACCGTGGCTCGGCAGGCGCACCGCTACCACGTGCCGATCTACACGGTCGCGCTCGGCACTGCCGGCGCCACGATAACCGTGAGCCCATTCCAGCCCCCGGTCGAGGTCCCTCCGGACCCGCAGCTGATGGCAGCGATCGCGCGGACCTCAGGCGGGCGCTCCTTCGACGCACGGACCTCAGATGACCTCCAGTCGATCTACCAGAGCCTCGGGCGGGAGCTCACGACCGTGAGCCGCAGGCACGACATCACCGCTTACTTCGCGATCGCCGCCGCGTTGTTGCTGATCGCTGCGGTGGCCGGCTCCGTGCGGATGGGTGCCCGGCTGCCGTGATCGTGATCTGAACGCGCCTCTGGGTGCTCAGCAGCGAGCGCACCTGGAGCGGCTGGAAATGTCTGCTCCGAATAAAGAGTGCCCACTGCTTCATAACGAATTCTCAACGTTTTCACACAAACGGACCGGATCCTGACTGACATGTTCGATTCCGGTTCTCTCTCCTCCCGGTCCACTCGAGCGGTTGAGCTGCCATCCGACGAGCGCTCCCCGCTCGGCGGGTGGGGCCGATCGATCGGTCAGCGCTTGCCCGACGCGTTCAGTCGTGCGAGGCTGGGAGCGCTGCGGCGCCCCGAGCTCGTCGCGCTGCTCTTCCTGACCGGCTTCCTCAACCTCTGGGACCTCTCCCGCAATGGCTGGGCAAACGGCTACTACGCGGCGGCAGTCCGCTCGATGGCCGCCAGCTGGCACAACTTCCTGTACGCGTCGTTTGACCCTAGCGGGGTGATGACGGTCGACAAGCCGCCGTTGGCGTTCTGGATCCAGGCTCTGTCCGTGCGCGCGTTCGGCTTCAACTCGTGGAGCATCCTTGTGCCCCAGGCGCTGATGGGGATGGCGACGGTGGCTCTCATCTACGACCTGGTCCGCCGACGGTTCGGTCGCGTGGCTGGGGCCGTCGCCGGCCTCACGCTCGCGATCACTCCGATCACGGTCGCGATCTCACGCCACAACAACCCTGACACCGCCCTGATCCTCTGCTGCGTGGCGGCGCTCTGGTTCACGGTGCGCGCGTTCGAGGACGGTCGTACCAGGTGGATCGTGCTCGCCGGTGTCGCGGTGGGACTCGGCTTCGAGGCGAAGATGGCAGCGGCCCTGCTGGTCGTGCCCGGGATCGCCGCAGCGTGGCTCTGGAGTTCACCGCATCGGCCGCTCAAGACGATCCGGCAGCTGCTGGCTGGCGGCGCTGGGCTGGCTGTGGTCGGCGGCGCCTGGCCACTACTCGTTGCACTGACGCCGGCCTCCGATCGCCCCTGGATTGCGGGCACCTCCGACAACAGCATCTGGTCGTTGATCACCGGCTACAACGGGGTCGGTCGGCTCGACGGCCAGTCCGGTGGACCGGCTGGTGCCGGCGGATTCGGCGGTGGCAGCACGACGTTTGGCGGCAGCGCGGGCCCGCTTCGGCTGCTGAACACGGCGCTCGGCGGCCAGGCCGGTTGGCTGCTCGGCTTTGCGGTCGTCAGCGGTATCGGGCTGATCGTGCTGACACGTCTTCGCCGCCGCGATCCGGCCACCGGCTGGACGATCGCGATCGGCGGCGCCTTCCTGACCTCGGCGGCCGCGTTCAGCTTCGCCCAGGGCATCTTCCACCCCTACTACGTGTCGTTTCTGGCGCCCTGGAGCGCGGCGCTGATCGGCGCCGGCGCGGCGCAGATCGCGCGAGGCGATCGGCACGCGCGGATCCTGGCGCCACTCGCGATCGCGGCTGGTCTGGCAACCGAGCTCGCCGTGCTCCATTCGCAGGACACGATGGCCTGGTTGAAGCCGCTGCTGATCGCCGCGGCTGCGCTGGCAGCGTTTACGCTCGCGTTGACGGTCCGGCGACGGGCGCGCCTGATCGCGCTCGGAGTGGTGCTTGCGGCGCTCTCGATCGCGCCGGGCGCATGGGCGGTCGACACACTCGGTCACGCGACCAGCAGCACGTTCCCGGCGGGCGGGCCTGAAAATGTGGGTGCGTTCGGCGGAGGGGGCCCGGGCGGGTTCGGTCGCTTCTCGGGCGCCGGTGGCTTTGGTGGGCGCGCGGGATCCGGCTCCGGCGGGCGCGCGGGAGCCGGGTTCGCCGGGCATGCGGGCCGTGGCTCGGCTGGGAGCTTTGGCGGGCAGGTTCAGCAGCTGTTCGGCAGCGGGTCGGGCGGCAACGCCGGCTCCGGTGGTGGTGCTCGCGGCAGCGGCTTCGGCGGTGCTGCTCCCGGCGGGTTCGGGGCGGCCGCCGGTGGTTTTGGCGGCGGCGGGTCACTGACCGCCGTGGTCAGGTACGCCGATGCCCACGGCGGCGGAACGATCGCCGTCTCCAGCCAGACCTCGGCTGAGGACGCGATCATCGAGAACGGCTCAAAGGTCGCCGGGATCGGCGGTTTCAGCGGCAACGAGTCCGAGGTCAGCGCCAGCTGGCTGGCTCAGGAGATCCGTAGCGGCAAGATCCGCTGGGTGCTCGACGGCTCCAGCGGCTCCAGCGGCTTCGGCGGCGCGGGCGGCTTCGGCGGCGCGGGCGGCTTCGGCGGGTCGGGCGGCTTCGGCCGCGCAGGAGGCTCGACGGGCGGGGCCGGCTTCGGCGGCAGCGTGGGCGGTGGAAACGGCGGCGGCATCTCCGGAGGCCGGGTCGGCAGCCGTGATGCGATCGACTGGGTCAGCGAGGCCTGCCGCAAGGCGACGACAATCGACGGCTCGGTGCTGTACGACTGCTCTGGGCGGGCGGCCAGGATACTGGCCGTTGCCGGAGGGAAGTCGTGATGCGACCAGCGCTCGAGGTCGTCGTACCCGTCCATAACGAGGAGTCCGTCCTTGCGGCGAGCGTTCAGCGACTGCACTCGCAGGTTGCGCAGGCGTTCCCGGATCTGGACGTGCGGATCACGATCGCTGACAACGCCAGCACCGACGCCACCCCGTCGATAGCGCGGTCACTCGCGGCCTCGCTGAAGGGCGTCGGCGTTCTGCGGTTGGATGAGAAGGGTCGCGGGCGAGCTCTGCGAGCTGCGTGGGCGGCGAGCGGTGCCGATGTGCTCGCCTATATGGACGTGGACCTCTCGACTGACATCGGCCTGCTGCCGCGGCTGGTCGGTCCGCTGTTCGACGGCCAGGCCGACCTGGTGATCGGCTCCCGTCTGGCCCGCGGCGCTGAGGTTGAGCGCTCACTCAAGCGCGAGCTGATCTCACGGAGCTACAACCGACTATTGCGATCGATGCTGCGGGTGCGGTTCTCCGATGCGCAATGCGGCTTCAAGGCGGCCCGCCGCAGGGAGCTGCTGCCCGTGTTGGAGCGTGTGGAGAACCAGAACTGGTTCTTCGACACCGAGCTGCTCTACCTGGCTGAGTGCGACGGCCTGCGAGTCCGCGAGCTCGCCGTTCGCTGGGTCGAGGATCCCGATTCGAGCGTTCGCATCGTGGCGACTGCGCTCGAGGACCTGCGCGGAATCCGGCGGCTGCGGAAGACCGTGCCGCGAGAGAGGAGGAAGCGGTCTCCACAACCGCTTTCTCCTCCCTCGAGCGTGCACAGCTGAGCGCGGCTGGCTTTTGCTGCCATCGGGCTTGAGCGCAATGTCCTGACGATCACTCGCAGCCCGAGCGATCGTTAAGCTGCCCGGCATCAGGCCAGCGATGGAATGAAAGGAACCGGGATGGGATTCAGCGACAAGCTGAAGGGCATTCGCGACCAGGCGCAGGCCGCGGTCGCGGACAACAAGGACAAGATCCAGGGCGCCGTCCAGTCGGCTGGTGAGGTGGCCAACGACAAGACACACGGCAAATACGCCGACAAGATCATCAAGGTTGGCGACAAGATGAACGCGGGCGTCGACAAGCTGAGCGGATCGGCCGAAGAGGGCGGGGCTTCGGCCCAGGCTGCGGGCGCAGGAGCCGAGGCCGCCACGGCCGACGCTGCAGCCGGGTTCTCCGGCGAGCCCGTGGCCGAGCCCGTGGCCGAGCCCGCGGCAGAGCCCGTGGCCGAGCCCGCGGCCGAGCCCGTGGCCGAGCCCGTGGCCGAGCCCGTGGCCGAGCCCGTGGCCGAGCCCGGCGGGCAGCCTGCTCCCGCGGCCGGCGACGCTGCGCCCGCCTTCGACGAGTGAACTCGCCGCGCGGACGGGCCGGAGCATTGTCACACCAGCAGACTCCGGCTCGCGCCGCGCGGCCCACGGCACTGCGTGACGTCGAGGCCGACCTCGAGCTGCTGGGCGCCACGCTCGATGAGGTCTGCCACGCCAGCGGCGCGAGTGACACGCTGTCCCTGCGAACCCGGGCGGTGGAGCTCGCACGTCGTGCGCGTTCCGGCGATGCGGCCGCCGGCGATGAGCTCGAGCGGCTGATCTCAGAGCTCGATCTCGACGCGATCGAGCTGCTGATCCGCTCGCTCTCGCGCTGGTTTCAGCTGATCAATCTCGCTGAGGACAATGAACGGGTCCGCCGGATCCGCGCGCGCGAAGCGCGGCAATGGCCGGCCCCGCGCAGCGGTTCGATCGACGAGGTCATCAGGGGAATGGCGCAGCGCGGCATCTCCGCCGAGGCGGTTCGCGAGCTGCTTGCGCGCGCGGAGATCCGGTTGGTGATGACGGCGCACCCGACCGAGGCGCGGCGGCGCACGACGATCGATAAGCAGGCGCGTATCTTCGATGAACTCCGGGCGCTCGACGAGCGTCTCGGTCGCGACCCTGAGCAGGCACGCGAGCGGATCCGTGCCAGCGTGCAGGAGCTGTGGGGCTCTGACGAGCTCCGTGCGATCTCGCCGACGGTGCTCGATGAGGTCCGCGGCGGGCTCGTCTACCTGACCAGCACGCTCGTCGATGTGGTGCCGCTGGTCTATCGAGACCTCGAGCGGGCGCTGCGCGAGGCCTATCCCGACGCAGAGATCGCGACGCCGCCACTGCTCCGGTTCGGCTCATGGATCGGCGGCGACCGTGACGGCAACCCGTTCGTCACGCCGGAGACGACCGTCCAGGCGCTTGGACTGCTGCGCGACCATTGTCTGCGCTTCCTCGAAGGCCGGCTGGAGCTGCTGGCCGGCAGGCTCTCATTCTCCGACCTGATCGCGCCGCCGGGACCTGAGCTCGACGGGATCCTCGAATTCGGCCGGACACACTTCCCGGACCTCGCGCGGCAGCTGCAGGCGATCAATCCCGAGGAGCCATACCGCCGCGCCCTCACCTTCATGCGCGAGCGTCTGCGCGCGACCGCCGTCGCGACCGCCGTCGCGACCACCGCGCCCGCAGCGACCGGGGCAACCGGCGCGACCGGGGCAACCGGCGCGTCCGCAGCGACCGGCGCGACTGCAGCGACCGGCGCCGCCGCGACCACGACGACCCCAAGCGCCTACAGGGCACCTGCCGAACTGCTCGCCGACCTGCGCATGGTCGAACGCGCTCTGATCGCAGACGGCGGCGCATACAGTGCGGCCGGGGACCTTCGCGACGTGATCCGGCAGGTCGAAGTCTTCGGCTTCGACTTCGCGACACTTGACATCCGCCAGCACGTGAAGTCCCATCGCGCCGCACTCGACGAGATATTCGGCAGCCTGGGAGTCGCGACCGGCTACACCGGACTGCCCGAGGAGCAACGGGCGGCGCTGCTCCAAACCCACATAGCCGACCAGCGCCCGCTGATTCCCGCCGATGTGTCGGGATTCAGTGACGGGACCCGTGAGGTGATCGAGACCTTCCGAATGATCAGGAGCGTGCTCGATGGCGCGCATCAGGGCGCGATCGACGCTTATGTGATCTCCGGTACCGAGGCTCCGTCTGACGTGCTCGAGGCATTGCTGCTGATGAAGGAAACCGGTCTCAGTCGGGCCGGGGGCGGCGGGGCTCGCCTGCGGATCGTGCCGCTGTTCGAGGCCGGTGCGACCCTCGCCGGGGCGCCTGCCACGCTCGAGGCGCTGCTGGAGATGCCGGTCTATCGGGAGGCGCTGCGCGCCGTCGACGATCACCAGGAGGTGATGGTCGGCTACTCGGATTCCAACAAGGACGTCGGCTATCTCGCCTCAGGCTGGGGTACCTACCGCGCCCAGGCCAGGATCGCGGAGGTGCTACGGGATCACGGTGTCACCTGGATCTTCTTCCACGGTCGCGGCGGCTCGATCGGTCGTGGGGGCGGCCCGACCAACGACGCCGTTCTGGCACTGCCGCCCGGCACGGTCGAGGGGCGCCTGAAGGTGACCGAGCAGGGCGAGGTGCTCACCGCCAAGTACAACGTCCGGGAGATCGCCCATCGTGAGCTCGAGCTGACCACCAGCGCGACCCTGCTGACATCGGCCGCGACGCTGTTCCCGCCGGGAGCGGAGCCTCCGCAGACCGCTCGATACGAACAGGTGCTGGACGAGATGGCGGCGAGGTCCGAGGCGATGTACCGGGAGCTTGTCCATGGCGATCCGGACTTCATCGAGTTCTTCCTCAGCGTGACCCCGGTCGAGGAGGTCTCGCGGCTGCGGTTGGGCTCACGTCCCGCCCGTAGGCAGGCTGCGGGCGGGATCGACGATCTGCGAGCGATCCCGTGGGTATTCGCGTGGACCCAGTCGCGGATCCTGCTGCCCGCCTGGCTCGGTCTCGGCACCGCACTGCGCGACGCCCGCGAGCGCCATGGCATCGAGACCCTCCGCGCGATGACCGCCGAGTGGCCGTTCTTCCAGACGTTGATCGCCAACGCCGAGATGGGCGCCAGCAAGGCCGATCCGGGGATCGCACGGCGCTATATCGCGCTCTGGGACCAGGAGCTCGCGCGCGACCGGATCTGGGGGATCCTCGATGCGGAGCTCGAGCTCACGCGTGCCGAACTCGTCCGAGTCAGCGGTGGGGAGCGACTGCTCGACGGCGAGCCGGTGCTTCAGGCCTCGATCGAGCGACGCAACCCCTACGTCGATCCACTGTCGTTCGTCCAGATCGAACTGCTCAGACGGCGCCGGGGGGGCGCCGACAGCGAGGAACTCGCGCGGCTGAGCCTGCTGGCGATCAACGGCATCGCCAGCGGACTTCGCAACACCGGGTGAGCGCGATCGGCCTCGATGGGAGAGACTGTACCGATGGCATACGAGATCACCATTTCCGATCCTGACGGCGCCCTCGAGGCCACGTTCGTACCCGAACTTGGGATGATCGGCAGCTCGCTCCGGCACCGGGGTGAGGAGCTGTTCGCGCAGGGGGACGGCCTCGACGCCTACGCCACCAAGGGTGCGACCTTCGCTCTGCCGCTGCTGCATCCCTGGGCCAACCGCGTCAGTTCCTGGGACTTCGAGCTCGGTGGCCAGCGGATCAGGCTCGATCAGGACTCAGCTTTGACCAACCGAGACGCCGCCACCGGGACCGCGATCCACGGGCTGCTGGCTGCAAGCCCTCATTGGCGGGCGGCCGACGCCGATCACAACAGCCTGACTGCCGAGCTTGACTTCGGAGCGGTGCCGGAGTATCTGGCCGCGTTTCCGTTCCCGCACCGGCTTCGTTACACAGCTGCGATCAGCGGGGAGACACTGACAGTCAGCTTCACCGTCATCGCCGACGCTGAGAGTGCAGTTCCCGTCTCCTTCGGATTTCACCCTTACCTGACACTGCCAAGTTCAGACCGCCGTGGCTGGCAGGTCGAGATCCCGGTCACGCGCCAGGTGCAGGTGGACGACCGCATGATCCCCACGGGCGCGACAACCGCGATCGAGCCGGGTCAGCTGGACGGGCCGCTCGGCGACCGAACGTTCGACACCGGTTATGACCGACTGGCCGACGGCCCCGCCCCGAGGTTCGTCGTCGCCGACGACCGCCGCCGGATCACGCTCACCCACGTCAAGGGCTATCCGGTAAGCCAGGTGTATGCCCCCGAGCAATCGCAGTTCATCTGCTTCGAACCGATGACAGCTCCGGTCAACGCCCTGATCTCCGGCGCCGGCCTGCGCTGGGTGGGGCCGGGCGAGCAGTTTGAGGCAGTCTTCTCGATCTCAGTCGACAAACCCTGAAAGGAGTCTCGGATGGAGACCTGGGATGCGATCACGTCACGCCGAAACGTGCGTGAGTACACCGGTGAGCCGTTGCCCGCCGGGTTCCTCGAACGGATCCTCGAGGCCGGCTGGCGGGCGCCGTCATCGCGTAACTGGCAGCCCTGGGACTTCGTCGTCGTCACGGAGAGGGCGCAGCTGCAGGAGCTTTCCCAGGTTTGGCGAGGCGGTGGCCACATCGCCCACGCGGGCGCAGCGGTCGGCATCGTGATCGATGACTACGAAGGGCACGAGCGTGAGATCGCCCTCTACGACCTCGGCCAGGCCTCGCTGCAGATGATGGTGGCCGCTGCCGACCTCGGGATCGGCTCCGGCCACTCGGCGGTCGGCGACCAGGAACTGGCTCGAAGGGTCCTGGCCCTGCCGGAGGGCAAGATCCTGCAGTACGTCATCGACTTCGGCCACCCGGCCGACCGCCCGCTGAAACCGATCATGAAGCCGAACCGCCGCCCGGTCGACGAGGTCGTGCACCGCAACACCTGGTAGCAGGCGCGGTGCCGTGGCGGCGGCCTCGCACCTGCTCAATCTGACAATCCGATTCGTCGTCGGTCGGATCGCTCGTCTCTGCATGAAAAGCATGCGTCTTCGAGCAAATCGCCCAAACCTCCGACGATTTGTCAGATTGAGCAGGTGCAGAAGGCGGGGGCAGCATGTCCGGCGGCGAGCGCCAGCCGGCCTCTGGACCGTCGGCGGCATCAGCCGACGCGCCCTGCGGTCACCTCAAACGGCTGGTGATCAGCCGCGGAACTGGCAGGCCTTGGCGGCCTTCTGGAAGGCCGGCGACTGCTCGTCTATGGATTTCGGGATCGCGATGATCATCCCGCCGCCGGCCTCGAGTGAGCTGTAGTTCGCAGGGTTGAGGTTGGGCGTTCCGGTCGAGATGATCGGGTCGGGGAAGCCGCTGACGCCGTGCGCCCGCATGCATGCGGCGGTCGCGTCGGCCTGCCTGATCTGCGCGGCACTCGCCCTTTGATTGTTCGGGCCGCCGCCCGGCATCAGCTTGAAGCAGGCGGTCTGTGCCGCTCGGAATGCGGGAGCCTGTGGATTGATGCCGGTACCGGCGATGTTGATCCCGCGACCGTTCGGGTCGGGGAAGTTGGTGATCCCATGCGCGCGCATGCATTTGCTGAACGCGATGAACACGTTCGCGTGAGGGCTTGACTTTGGCTTGGAGGACCCGCCGCAGCCCGCCAGGACGAGCAGGCATGCCAGCGCGGCAAGGCCCGTCATCACACCCGTTTTTAGACCGTCTTTCAAAATGATCGACACGCCCGGATACGACCCTCCACACGGCGCCGGCTCGGGATCCGTCCCCCTTGCCGATGCCACCAGCATCTGCTTTGGCAACCCATCCCGCCCGGCTTGGTCCAGAGCCGCCCCGGTCGCACCCTCATTGTGAAAGACGTTCTTAGCCGCGCCGGCATGACCATGTTGTACGGGGCGCGCGGTAACAGGGCAGTTACGGCGCGCCTCTGGAGGTTGCGGTCGGCAGAGCGGTCGCGGTCGGGCGCGAGCGTCAGGCCTTACGCCAGCGCTTCTCGACGCCACCCGCCAGCGTGGCATCGGCATCGGAATCGAGCGCGACCGCGTGCAGGTGCCGGAACGGCCTGCCCTCGCGCAGCTCACGCACGACGCCGTCGATCAGTCCGCCGTCGGGCAGGCCATGGCCGTCGGTCACGGCGTCGACGATCTCCCGCTTGCGCTGAATCAGCCGCGTCATGGTCTCATCGATCGTGTCGGCCGCCAACAGGTACCAGGCGGTGACGGCGTCCCGCTGACCGATCCGATGGCAGCGGTCCTCAGCCTGGTCGTGGATCGCGGGCGTCCACTCCAGCTCGAGAAAGCAGACGTTCGACGCCCGCGTCAAGGTGATCCCCTGGGCGGCGGCGCGGGTTGCGCAGACGATCAGCTGCGGCCCGTCCGGATTCTGGAATGAGTTGATCGACGCCTGGCGGGCGGTCACGGAATCCTCGCCCAGGAGGTGCAGCGCGTCCGGAAAGCGGGCGAGCACGGCCTGCTGCACCTCGACGTGGCGCGCAAATACGACCAGCGGCTCTCCGGAGGCGAGGAAGTCGTGGATCCAGGTCAGCGCCGCCGAGAGCTTGCCGCGAGCCGCGAGCCGCTGCAGCGCGGTCAGCTGCGCGAGGCGCTGCGCCCGCAGCGTTGCGGCGATCCTCGCATTGAGCTCCTTGAGATCGAGCGGCTGGCTCTTGAGCCACTTGATCACATCGTCCTCGGCGAGCCGGTACTCCTCCTCGTTGTTGAGCGAGACCGGCACCACGACCTGACGCTTGGCGGGCAGTTGCGGCAGCACCTCCGACTTCAGCCGCCGCACAAAGCAGTGGCGGCGCAGATGCCAGTGGAGGCGCTCCTCGGAGAGCTCGCCCTCGAACTGTCGACTGAAGCTCGCCCCCGAACCGAACTCGCCCAGCCGGCCGATCACGCGAAGCTGGGCAATCAGTTCATCCGCGTGGTTCATCACGGGCGTGCCCGTGAGCGCGAGCCGCAGGCCGTCGGCCGCCACCGCGTCGGCCAGCCGACGCATCGCGCGGGTGCGCTTGGCGTGCGGGTTCTTGCAGTAGTGGGACTCATCGGCCACCAGAGCTCGTGGCCCGCTGGCCACGAGCTCTGCCAGACGCCCCTGGACGATGTCGTAGTTGAGGATCGTGATGTCGGCGCGGGTGCCGCCAACCGGCTCGGCCTCCGGCTCACGGCCGCTCAGCACCACCTGGGAGCGGTGAGGCAGCCAGCGGGCCGCCTCGCGCGACCATGTCAGCTTCATCGAGGCCGGGCACACCACCACCGCCGGGAACGCTCCGTCGGCCTCGAGTGCCGCCAGTGCCTCGACCGTCTTGCCGAGCCCCTGCTCATCGGAGAGGAATGTCCGGCGCTGCTCGAGCGCGTAGCGGACAGCCACCCATTGGAATGGGGCGAGCTCGCCTCCGAGCCGGGCGGCGACCTCGTGCAGCGGCTCGGCGGTGGTCGCACGCGAGGCCGCGACCGCCCGCTGCGCCGCGAGGTGCTGCTCGGCCAGCAGCGCCAGGGCCTCGGCTGCGGACGCGACGAGCTCGACCTCGTGCAACGCGATGAACGCGTCGAGCTGGTCGACGATCCAGGCGTCGAGCTTGATCTCGTTGCCGGCCGCTCCCGGCAGCTGTTCGAACGCGGCCTGGATCTCAGGATCCCAGAACGTCTCCAGGGTGAAGCGCTCCCCGGCGACGCTGCGAGTCAGAATCAGCCGCGCGGCAGGCGGCTGCTCGCCGTACTCGAGCGCTTCCGCACAGCGCCGAGCGCCGACGCTGAGGCGTGGGTCGCGCAGTTCGGCGAGGGCCGCAGCTGCATCGGGACTCAGCGGCACCAGCCAGCGCCCACCTTCCTCGATCGCGCCCTGTCGCAGGGCGGCCGGGGGCGTGCCGGCCAGCGTGTCGAGCACGAACCAGCCGCGCCCGTCGTGACGGGTGGTGCGCACGTAGCCGACCCAATACTGCTCGGCCGCCGCGAGCCAGTCATCGAACTCCCGAGTGCGCCGCAGCTCCGGTCGCAGACGCAGGATCTCTGAGAGCTTCGCGGCCACCCAGCCGTCGGCCGGTGCCGACCACTCCTTGCGATCCCAGTCGAATCTGCGGCCCGGGAGCGTCCGGACCGCTGCCACCAGGTGGCCGTCATAGGGGAACGCGAGCACGACCTCCTGGCCCTCGCCATCGGCGGTCGGGCGCAGGGTGACGTTGGGCTCGTCAGGTACCGCGCGCATCCTCTGACGAGTCGAGTCTCGCGATCAGCCGCCCCTTCACGGCAGGCCAGTCATCGTCGGTCATGGCGAAGAAGGCCGAGGAGACCTTGCTGCCATCGCTCTCGCGGATCGAGAAGTTGCGGCGGACGCCCTCGAACGCGGCGCCGAGCTTGGTCAACGCGGCGCGCGAGCGGGCGTTCTGCTCGTAGGTGTCCCAATCGACGCGGATCGCTCCGAGCGTCTCGAACGCGTACCGCAGCTGCAGGAACTTCGCCTCGTCGTTGGCGCCGCTGCCCCAGGCCGACGGGGTCAGCCAGGTCCACCCGATCTCAATCCCGCGGTCCTCCTCGCGAACAGTGCAGAAGCTCGTGCTGCCGACCGGCTCGTCGGTCGCCTGGAGGATCGTTGCGAAGTGCGAGTCGCCGCCCTGCAGCGCGGTCTCAAGACAGTGGTCAAACCATGCGTCGAACGCCTCTCTGCTGGCACCGGGGTTGAACGACCAGTACTCCCAGATCTCCGGTGGTCCGGCGACTTCGAAGAGGGCGTCGCGGTGCTCCGGTGCGAGCGGCTCGAGCCGCACGCGCCTGCCGATCAGGGTCGGTTGTAGATCCCACATGCAGGGTCCAGGCTACGACACCTAGAATCCGTGCCAGTGCGCGGCGCTGATTCGGGTCACGACCGCTGGTCATCGCCGCAGGGCAACGTGACCGGCCTGGGGATCGTCGCCACTTACAGCGGCCGATTCTGGAGTTTGGTGATCGGCATCGGGGTCTTTGCCGGGCTGGCGGCATCGGCCCTGGTCGGGCTGCTGCGCCTGGTCGAGCGGCTCACATACGGCGTCCACCGTGCGACCCTGCTTCAGGCGGTTGAGGCCTCACCGCACTGGCGACGGGTTGTGGCGCTGCTGCTGGCGGCAGTGATCGTGATCGTCGGGCTGCGGATCCTGGGTCGCGCCTCCACGGGCGGCACCGAGGTCAGTGAGGCGATCTGGACGCGAGCGGGGAAGCTCCCGTTCTTCTCGAGCATCGCCCGCGGCATCCTCTCGATCGTCACCGTTGGGATGGGTGTCTCGCTCGGGCGCGAGGCCGCGCCACAGCTCGCGGGCGCCGCGTTCGCATCGAGCGCCGCCGAGTGGGCCAAGCTGCCGCTCTGGCAGCGGCGCCTGCTGGTCGCCTCGGGTGCCGGGGCCGGATTCGCCGCGGTCTACAACGTGCCGCTGGGCGGGGCACTGCTGGCGCTCGAGGTGATGCTGGGCTCGCTCGTGCTGCCGTTCGTGCTGCCGGCGCTGCTGGCGTCGTTGACCGCGACGGCCGTTGCCTGGATCTTCCTCGGCAACCATGCGCTCTATTACGTCGCCCCCGACCATTTCCATGCTTCGCAGCTGGGATTCGCCGTGATCATGGGGCCGATCATCGGGCTGGTGGCAACCGGCTGGGCACGGCTGATCGCGGCGGCCAACCGACGCCGGCCCGAGCGGGTCGGCCGGTGGTTCGCGCCGCTGATCGCGTTCGGGATGCTCGGCCTGCTGTCACTTCGCTATCCGCAGCTGCTGGGGAACGGTCGGGCGATCGTGCAGCTGGCGCTGATCGGCCACTTCGCGCTGGGGCTGATGATCGTTCTACTGGTGCTGAAGCCGCTCGTGACCGCGGCCTGCGTCGCGTCCGGCGCGCCCGGCGGCCTGTTCACCCCGACCTTCGCGGTCGGCGTGCTCCTGGCCGGCGCCGCCGGAAACCTCTGGGGGCATGTGTGGCACGGGTCGCAGCCCGACACCTACGCGCTGATCGGCGGCGGCGCCTTTCTGGCGGCGGCGATGCAGGGGCCGCTGGCGGGCACTGTGCTGGTGCTGGAGTTGACTCGGAGGCTCGATCCGCTGATGGTGCCGCTGCTGCTGGCCGTGGTCGAGGCGACGGTGGTCTCGCGCAAGCTCGGCGCGGCGTCGATCTACTCGGCTCGGATGGCAGGAGCTCCCGTGCCGCAGCCCGACATGGGCGGGCCCGAAGCCGAGCTGATGCTCGACGACGGTTAGGCTCCGTAGCGCCCGCGCTTACGGACGCGCAGGTCGATGGCTTCGCTGTCAACCTCGTGCCCGGCTTGGCACCGAAGCACCGCGTGCACCGGACTGCCGCAGTCGCTGTGGGTCAGATCGACCCGCGCTCCGTCCGGGAACAGCCAGCGATCGCTCCAGCGCATCATCGCCACGAGCACCGGCAGCAAACCGGCTCCCTTTTCGGTGAGGCGGTAGGCGCTGCGCGCGCGCTGCCCCGGCTCCTGGTAGGGGAATCTCTCGAGCAGGCCCGCTGCGGTGAGTTCACGCAGACGCGCCGCGACCACCGGCTCGCTGGTGTTCGTGCGCTCGACGAATTCCTCGAACCTGGTGGCGCCGTAGAAGGCCTCGCGCATCAGCACGTAGGCCGATCGAGTGCCGAGCGTTTCGAACGCGCGCTCAATCGGGCATGCGACCGGCGCGCCCCAGCCGGAGCGCGGGGCGAGGTCGCCGGTCATGTGGATGGCGGTCTCCATGCCGGCGATTGTAGCTGACAAAGGTCCATGTAAGTCAGACGTGTTACGCTGCTGACTATGACAAGACTAAGCCAGCTCCGCCGCGGCGATGCCTCAGCGACTCTCGTGCTCGTGATCGTGTGCGCGGGCGTCGTGCTCGCCAGCCTCGATCTGTTCATCGTCAACGTCGCGATGCCGAGCATGGCCCGGGATCTGCATGCCGACCTGAGCTCGATGTCGTGGGTGCTGAACGCCTACGCGATCGTGTACGCCTCGCTGCTGGTGTTGCTCGGCCGGCTGTCGGAGGGAAGGCCGCGCCAGAACGGCTTCCTGCTCGGGGCGCTGTTGTTCACGCTGGCTTCGGCGGCCTGCGGGGCCGCCTCCAGCCTGGGCATGCTGGTCGCCTTCCGCGTCTTGCAGGCGGTCGGTGCGGCGCTGCTGACACCGACCTCGCTGAGCCTGATCCTCGCCACCGCCGCTCCGGAGAAGCGCCACGGTGCCGTGCGGGCGTGGACGGCAGTGGGCGGGGGCGCCGCCGCACTGGGTCCTGTGATCGGCGGGCTGTTGGTGGCCGCCAACTGGCGATGGGTCTTCTACGTCAACGTGCCGATCGGCCTGGGCGCCGTCGTGATCGGCTGGTTGCGGCTCCCTGACGTGCCCGGCCACCCGGTCAAGGCGCCCGACTGGCTGGGCGCGGCACTCGTCACGGCCGGCGTTGCGCTGCTCAACCTCGGCCTGGTCGAAGGCAACGGCTGGGGCTGGGGGTCGGCACGTGTGGTCGGCGTGCTGATCGGCGCAGTGGTCATGATCGGCGCGTTCGTACTGCGGCTGACCCGCCACCACAACCCGCTGATCGACCCTTCGCTCTTCAAGATCCGCGCATTCAGCGGATCGTCGATCGTGGCGCTGACCTTCTCGACCGCGTTCGGTGCGATGCTGCTCTCGATCGTGCTCTGGATGCAGGATGTCTGGCACTGGTCGGCTCTGCATACGGGACTCGCGTTCGCCCCGGGGCCGCTGATGGTGCCTCTGTTCGGCTTCGTCTTCACAGGACCGCTGATCACCCGTTTCGGGCCGGGACGCGTGATCGCCGCGGGCGCGAGCATCTACGCGATCGGCGTCGCCTGGTGGGCGCTGCGGGCCGGCCTCGAGCCGAACTATCTGGGACAGGTGCTGCCGGGGATCATCTGCACAGGAATCGGTGTCGGGCTGACGCTGCCGACGTTCATGGCGACCGGCGCCTCGGCTCTGCCGCCCCACTCGTTCGCGACCGGCTCCGGGGTGGTGAACATGCTCCGACAGGTTGGGCTGGCGGTGGGCGTCTCGGTGTTCGTGGCCGTTGTCGGGTCGCCGTCGACGCCCGAGGCGGCGCTGACCGCCTTCGAGCACGGCTGGACGGTGATTGCGGCAATCGGGTTCCTGGCGGCGGTGGTCGGTGCGGTGGCCCTGCGCGAGCGCCCGGCGGCGGCTGTCGAGTCTGGCTCGGTTGGCGTGCGCGCGTTGCACGCCGACTGACGCCTGCTCGCATCGACCGCCAGCCCGGTGTCACGGACGAGATCCGGTACCGGGCTGATACCGGTACCCTTCCCAGTCCGGCGGATCGCCCACTCGACCGCGGGCCGCAAGGTCCAACCGGCGCCACGCGCTCCGCTTCGGCGGGGCGTCCATCTCGCAAGGCAGGTACTGGTGGTACCTGCCGCGAGGTGGGCGAACCCAGGTGCGTCCAGACGCCGTCAAAACTGCACATAATTTCACTACGGAGCCTTAGATTCACTTCTAAGCCTGCCGGGACGTAGTAGTAACGGGATGAGTCTCGCCGGACTGAAGGGCCAGCAATGGAGCTGGCCCTTCAATTTGTGGAAGCCGGTGCTCGGCCAGGCGGCGCGATTGCGCGCGCTGGCCGTACACGTGATAGGGAGCCAGAAGCTCGTGGAGTCCCTTGGTGGATCGGTATGCCGGGGCGCGCTCGGTCCGTGGCACGGGGTGCAGGATGATGCCGCCGCTCTCGCTCAACCGCACGCCCCGAGGGCGGCTCCACAGTCGCATGGGAGATAAACGGCTGCAAGTGCGTTAGTTTTGCGAGCCACCCAACCGCCGTGCGACCGTCGTCGAGCGAGCGCGGCGAGAAGTTGCACGGCGCGACCCGTCCGTGGCTGCAGCCGCGCGGATCCGCACTCAGACGCATCATCTCGCTCTCGTCACGACTCTGACCTGCGTAATCTGACAATCCGGTTTGTCGGCGGGCGATTTGCTCGTATGCGCACGAAAATCATGCGCTTTTGAGCAAATCGCCGTTGTGCCGGACGGTTTGTCAGATCAAGCAGGTCGCCGGATCGCCACCTGGACCTGTTCCGGGCCGGACCGATGCCGGATCGCCCGATTGCTCAGGGGTGCCCGGCCAGCGCCAGCACCTGCGCGTGCAGGTGGTCGACCGTGTACTCGTGCTCGGGCTTCATCAGAACGCTGCGCAGCACGCGTGCGGCCGGGGCGTCGAGCGTCAGCTCGGGGTGCAGAGCCGCGAAGGCAGAGCGTTCGACGTTCAGCACACTGAGGAAGGTCGGGACGGGATCGCTCATCCCCGCGTTGAGCAACGCGGCACTGCGGGCGTCGATCTGGGAGAGCGCGTCCGCCGATGGGAAGAAGGTGACGATGTCGAGCTCAGGCTCGAGGTGGAGTGTGAGCGCCCGCGATGAAACCAGCTTCCCGGCCCAGTCGCGGGCGGCCCGGCGGCCCGCGGCGAGCATCGCCCCGAGCCCGTCGTCGGCGCTGAGCGGGAACACCTGGAGCGTGAGCCACAGGGCCGCCGCCGCGGCACCGGCCCTCGAGCACTCGAGGCTGATCTCACCGAGGTGCAGCTCCTCCGACGTGAAGTACGTGTAGGGGGAGTCGTGCTTATAGATCCGGCCGACGGCGGGATCGGCGAACAGCACAGCCCCACACCCATACGGCTGAAGCCCGTGTTTGTGCGGGTCGACCACGATCGAATCGCAGGACGCGACCGCCGCGAACGGCGCCGGATCCACGAGCGGCTCGGAGCCGTCGGCCAACAGCTTGAAGAAGCCACCGTAGGCGCCGTCGATGTGCAACCGCACGCCGTAGCGCTCACGTAGCACGAGCGCCTCCTGGACCTGGTCGACGGAACCGACTCCGGTGCTGCCCAGCGTCAGCACGACCGTGCCGACATCGCCGTGGCGGCACTCCGTCTCCACCGCGTCGAGGTCGATCCGACCGTCGGGTGTGGAGGGCACAGACGTGGCCTCCACGCCGAGCACGCCGCACATGCGTCCATGCGTGTAATGGGCACCCGCGCCGTAGAGAATTCGCCGGCCCGGCTGCAGTTCGCGCCCAACCCAGAGCGCCTCGAGGTTCGCGATCGTCCCGCTTGAGGTCAGGTGGCCGAGGGAGGGCCCCGCGAGCCCGAACATGCTCGCGAGCGACTCGATGACCTCCAGCTCCAGCGCGCTGGTGCCCGGCCCGCCGTCAAGTGCGTGATTGTTGGGATTGATCAGCATCGCCGCGAGGTAACCGGCGGCAGCGACGCTGTTCGGAGGCTTCAACATCTGGCCCGCGTAGCTGGGGTGGAAGAACGGGTAGTGATCGTCCATCCGCTGCGTGAACGCCTCCCACGCCCGTGCGAGCCGCTCAGGATCAGGCACGGTCGCCGGGTGAGGCTCGTAGGCGCCGAAGCGGGTCTCCCAGGCTGCGACCATCGCCTCGGCTGCGGCCAACAGAGCCGGCCTGTCTCCACGGACGCTGCTGAACGATGACATATGCGCAAGCAGCGTAGAGGTTTGACTGGCGCACACCGGCCACCGTCTCCGGGCGAGGCGATCGCCTCTGCTAGACCTGCCCCGGTGATCGAGTTCGACGTGCGGCGGGTGCCGGTGGAGCGGATCTTCGAGCTGCGCAAGCGGGTGCTGAGACCCCACCTCGGCCGGAATGTGCCCTACGTCCTCGATGACGACCTGTTGCCGACCACCGTTGCCTACGCCGCGATCACGTCCGATGACCGGGTCATCGGGGTCGGGCGGCTTACTCCGGAGCCACCGCCGTTCGACCCTGCCGAGACCGCGGGCTGGCGGGTACGAGCGATGGCGACCGACCCCGAGGTCAGGGGGCTCGGCGTCGGATCAGCCGTGCTCGGGGCGATCATCAGCCACGTCGCGCGGGCCGGCGGAGGCGTACTCTGGTGCAACGCGCGGCTTGCGGCTCGCACGCTTTACGAGCGAGCGGGCCTTCAGGCGGAGGGTGAGGTGTGGGAGGAACCGGACATCGGCCCGCACCTCGTGATGTGGATGCAGGTCCGGCGCCAGCTTGGTCCAGAGCCGGCCTCGGTCGCACCGTCATTCTGAAAGTGAACGACGTTCTCACTGTGAGAGACTCCCGCGCGTGCCTGACCACGACCACGATCCCAGCGACGAGGGCCATGATCATGTTCATGACGACGAGCATGCACTGCTCGTCGACCGCCTTCCCGCCGGCGATTGGCGCATAGACCCGGACGGCAGCGACGTGTTCTTCAAGGCCAGAGCGCTGTTCGGGCTGCTGCCGGTGACGGGCGTCTTCGAGCGCTTCAGCGGCGGTGTGACCGTCGACGCCGATGGCGCGGTCGTGGGGGAGCTGACGGTCGAGACCGCAAGCATCAACAGCGGCCTGCGCAAGCGCGACGCGGATCTTCGCAGCGCCGCGTACTTCCACTCTGCGCGGTTTCCGCAGATGCGATTCAGGATCGACCGGCTGATCCCGAGCGGTCACGACCACATGACGGTTGAGGGCAGCCTCCAGATCCACTCGACCCGGCTTCCGCTCAGCTTCCCCGTGTACGCGATCGCCCACGGCGACCACCTGCACCTGGAGGGCAGTGTCAAGGTCAACCACGATGTGGCCGGGCTCGGCTGGAGCAAACCGCTGCTGGTCGGCAAGACGGTCAAGGCCGAGGCCGCGCTGACGCTCAACCGGGCGAGCTGACTTCGCCTCTCGACCCGGGTGCCGACCCGGGTTCCCACAACAGATCTCGGAGTCCGCTCGCGCGGCCCGCTGGCCGCGCGACGGCCAGGCGCACAGACTCCTCGCTGCCGGCGACGATCAGCGTGTGCCGTGCGCGTGTGACCCCGGTGTAGAGCAGCTCACGCGACAGCAGCTGTGAGTCAGGCTCCGGCAGCACCAGCGCCGCCACGTCGAACTCGGAGCCCTGGCTCTTGTGGACGGTCGTCGCGAACAGCGGCTCGACATCAGCCAGACGCGACGGCGCGAGTTCGACCGTCTCGCCGCCGGTGTCGAATACGGCGCGCAGCTCACTGGCAGCATCCGGGCGGTCTCGCCGCCCGCCGGCGCCGTCCGCTCCGCGCACGACGACGCCCGTGTCGCCGTTGTGCAGGCGCAGCTCATAGTCGTTGCGGGTGACGAGCAGTGGCAGCCCGGCGTAGGGCTGCGGTCCGGGCTCGAACCCGGGAACCGCCTCGCGCAGCCACTGCTCCAACACCTGCGTCCAGTGGCCGACGCCGAACGGTCCGCGTCGGTGGGCGCACAGCAGGCGGAAGCGGGCGAGTTGGTGGAGCGCCGCGCCGGCGTCGCCCTCGCGGGCGGCTGCGATCAGTGGCGCATAGGCGCCAACGGCCTCAAGTTTCAGTGGTTCGGCGTTCGTCGCCGGTTCCCGCAGCCAGGTGATGCTCGCATCAGATGGCGCGAGCGCCGCAACGGCCGCATCTGCGTCGCCCCGGCGAATCGCCTCCGCCAGCACCCCGATCGAGGCGACGCTGCGATGGCCCACGCGCAGCACTGCGACCGCGTCGCCGAATGACCGCGCGTCCGGCCCTGTCCCTGGAGCGTCTGCCGTCATGCGCTCAAGCGCGGCCCGCATCCCGCGCCCGAACTGCGGCGCCCACGCCGCCGGTCCGACGATGTCACGCAGGACAGCACCGAGCTCGATCGCCGCGAGCTGGTCGGGGTCTCCGACCAGCACGAGCTGGGCGTCGTCACGGACGGCCTCGACCAGGCGCACCATCAGTGACAGCGGGACCATCGAGGTCTCATCGAGGATCACGACGTCATGCGGGAGCCGGTTCCTGGCGTCGTGGCGGAAGCGGCCACCGGGCAGCCAGCCCAGCAGGCGGTGGATGGTCGATGCGCGGATGCTGCCGCCGACGGCCTCCTGCATTCGAGCCGCAGCCTTTCCGGTCGGGGCGCAGAGCGCGATCAGGGGTGGCTGCACCCCCCGCTGCATGGCAAGCGTCTGGGTCAGCCCCACGATCCGAGCAACCGTGGTGGTCTTGCCGGTGCCCGGCCCGCCGGCGATCACCACGAGCTCGCGCAGCAGTGCGACGGCAGCAGCCGTCCGCTGCTCGGAGAAGGCCTCGGCAGGGAATGCAACTCGGATCGCCGCGCCCAGGGTGGCGAGGTCGCCGACGTCGGCGCGCATGCGGTTGCGCGCGAGGAGCGCCGCCGCAAGGCGGCGCTCCTCGCGCCAATAGCGGTCAAGGTAAAGCCGGTCGCCGATCAGCCGCAACGGACAGACCGTGTCCGCGTCGGCGCCACCGACCAGCTTCACAGACGCGACGACACGCGCGGCGACCCCGGCATCGAGCTCGACGAACGAATGTCCCCGGCGCGCGGCGCTGACCGCCCGAGCCGCCGCCAGAAGGACCTCCCTGTCATCGACCTCGGCGATCGCGCCGAGCGTCAGCGCAACATGCACGTCGGAGGCGAGCAGCTCGCCGGCCGCAACCCCAGCGAGCAGCCACTCTGGCGCCCGCAGCGGCAGCTCGGGCGCGAACGGGTCAAGCTCGAGCTGATCGTCGAGCGCGCTCATCGCCCGTCACCTCCCGCCAGGAGATCGCTGAGCGCGGCGACCAGCTCGCCGGCCGGACGCCAGCTGAACACGCCGCACGGCTCGTCGGGCCCGGTCATCCCGCGCAGGAACAGGTAGTGGATACCTGCGAGCTCCGTCTCCGGGTCGTAATCGGGCAGCCTCCAGCGCAGGTAGCGGTGGAGCGCGACGGAGTAGAGCAGGCCCTGGAGCACGTAGTGCGATCGCTGCATCTCCGCCGCCAGGGCGCTTTGGCGGTAATGCGCCGCGGTCAGCGGCTCGCCGCTCGGCGCCAGCCAGTTCGTCTTGTAGTCGACGATCGCGTAGCGTCCACGACCGCCGGCACCGGGTACGCGCATTACCAGATCGATGCTTCCGGTGAGGTAGCCGCGCAGGGCAGCCGCGAGGCTCGGATCAGACAGCCGCTGGGCGTATCCGGCGGTCGGGTCACCGTCGCGCGTGAGCGAGGCCAGCAGCGCGCCGACATCGGCCAGGCGCGCCCCGCCGACAGGGTTCTCGCCGCCGGCGAGGGGAAGCTCGAACTCGAGTTCGTCGAGCCGGTTCTGTCGCGAGAGGCCCGTGAGTGCCAGCGGGCCGAGCTCGCCACCAAGCGGGGTGGCGAGCGCGCATGCAAGGCCGGCCGCCGCAAGCTCCGGTGGGCAGCCGAGCAACTCCGGGCGGTGTGCCACCGCCCGCTCGAGCTGCGCGGTCAGGGCGTCGCGCAGGTCGGGTGCGTCGAACTCGGCGAGCTGGAGCGTCTCGTGGATCAGGGTGCCCAGCCGCGGGCCGCTCGCCATCGCTGAGAGCGGAAGCTCGGAGGCCTCGGTGACAGGCGGACCCTCGGGCTCGTCCAAGACCCCGGCGCGTTCGGGCTCGGAGGTGACGAGCGCGTCGTGGGCTGCCGCTGTCAGCGCCGTGTAGGACGTCCGGCGCCATGAGCTGTCGAGCCGCCGGGTGAAGCGCGCGCGCTCAAGCACGGCATCGGCGTCGAGGTCGGGACGCCAGGTGAGCGGCATCCCGAGCGCCGCCGACTCGACCGCGACGGCGTGCGGCGCCAGCTCCCGGATCTGCTCGAAGCGCTGCTCGGCGTCAGCCTCGCGCGGTTTGCGGCCGCCGCGCCAGTCGACCTCGCCGTCGGACCGCTGCGCGAACAGCAGGCGTCCCAGCGGCGATTCGTTGGCCAACCATGAGCTCGCCCACCAGATCACGGCCTGATGTCGTGCGCGGGTGAGGGCCACGTAGGCCAGGCGCAGGTCCTCGCCGCGGGACTCGATGCTGTGACGCAGGTAATGGGCCCGGTAGCCGTCACCGGCGAGGCCGATGTCGATCGCCCGGGCGCCATCGTCGTCATGGAAGTAGACGGGGCTGCCGTCCCTGGTCATGTAACCGGGCTCCCACAGGAACGGGCAGTAGACGACCGGGAACTCGAGCCCCTTGCTGCGGTGGAAGGTGAGCACCTGGACGGCGTCGGCGTCGGAGTCGAGCCGCCGCGTGCGCTCGTCGTTTGAGCCCTCGCGGTCGGCGGCGGCGATCCGCTGACGCAGCCAACCGGTCAGCGCGGCGAGCCCGAACTGCTCGGCGTCGGCTGCGGCGTTGAGCAGCTGGCCAACGTGCTGCAGGTCGGTGAGCCGGCGTTCGCCGCCGGTCTGTGACAGCAGTCGCTGCGGCGCGTGGCCGTCGGTGAGGATCGAGTCGGCCATCGCCGAGACGCCGAGCTCGCGCAGCGTCCGTGCCCAGCCGTGCAGGCGCCGATGCAGGGCTTCGAGCTCGGACTCGGTCGCGATTGCGAGGTTGGCGGCGGTCATGCCGATCAGCGGTGTCAGCGCGGCGGATCTGGCGCGCGACGGATGGGAGGGCTGCTCGAGTGACTCCAGCATCGTCAGCCAGTCCTGTCCCGCCGGGGTTCCGAACACGCTGCCCGAGCCGCTGATCACGGCGGGAACGCCGAGCGCCTCGAGCTCGTCCTGGATCAACCTCGCGTTGCGGTGCGTCCGCACGAGGACCGCGATCTCGGCGGGCGCGATCGGCGCCTGGGACACAGCGAGGCCCGCGTGGTCGCGCCGCTCGATCTCGGCCCCGGAGCTGAGCAGTCTGACGACGTCCGCCGCGAGGTCACGCGCGATGAAGGCTCGCGTCGCCTCGGCGTTCGGGAAGCCGCTGGCGGTTCGCACCACCGATGGCTCGTCGAGTCCCAGCAACCGCACTCGCAGAGCCGCGTCACTGGGCGCGCCGAGCAGTCGCGGGGATCGGTGGCCGGGCGCTGCCTGCACCGGCCGATAGACGATCCCGGGGTGTCCGAGCCGGGCGTGGCCGAAGAGCGCGTCGAGGCCGTCGATCAGCGGCTGGTCGCTACGGCGGTTGATGTCGAGCGTGGCCCGCGTGCCGGCGCTCGCCGCGGCGTCGAGGTAGGCGTATACGTCGGCTCCGCGGAAGGCGTAGATCGCCTGCTTGGGATCGCCGATCAGGACAAGGGTCGTGTCGTTGGCCGCGTCGTCACCCGCATCCGCTGCGAACGCCCTGCGCACGATCTCCCACTGGATCGGGTCCGTGTCCTGGAACTCGTCGATCATCACGACCCCGTAGCGCCGCCGCAGGCTGGCGATCGCGGCCGGCCCGCCGGGGCCGCGCAGTGTGTCGCGCAGGCGCGTGAGCTGGTCGTCGTGGGTCATCAGCGCCTGCCGGCGCTTGCGGGCCTCGAGCTCAGTTCGGGCTCTGTCCGCCAGACCGCGGCGCATCGCCTGCGCCGTGCCCTTCTCAGGCTGCTGCGGATGGATCTGGGCGATCGGATTCTCGATCGCGATCCGCGCGATCGCCTCGGCCTCGGTCCTTGACATCCTGAGCCCGTCGCGGTCGCGGAAGAAGCGGCGCACGTAGAGGTCATCGATCACCTCGTGCAGGAGGTCGTCGACGCTCTCGACGAACGTCACGTCGGGTTCGATATCGGCGAGCGTCCCCAGTGTGTCGAGCACCTTCTGGCAGAAGCCATGCGTGGTCTCGATCGTCGCCGCGTCGAAGTTGGCGATCGCATCCGCGAGGCGCTCGCGGCGCAGCGCAACGACCTCGGGCGGAGCGCCGGCGAGCAGACCGATCACCTCGTCGGTTCGGGTCGGCGGTGCGCCGGCAACCACCCGCGCGAGCTCAGCCTCGGTCTCGACCAGTCGCTCGCGCACTCGTTCACGCAGCTCGCTGGTGGCCGCGCGCGTGAACGTCACCAACAGCAGCTGGTCGAGCGGCATGCCCTCCGCCACGTAGCGCGCCGCGAGCGCGGCGATCGTGAACGTCTTTCCGGTGCCGGCGCTGGCCTCGAGCACGGTCACGCCTCGCGGAAGTTCGCCACAGAGATCAAATGGCTGGACGTCGAAGGCGCTCGGGCCGACGGGCTGCGTCGCCCCGGCGCCGCCGCGGGCTGCGTCGCTCACGAGTCGATCACCTCGCGCTGCAGCAGCGGCCTCCACACGGGCAGGGCCAGCTCTCCGAGCCGCTCCATGTCCAACCCCGTCGGGAACGCCAGCCGATGCTCGGGCTGCCGGTCCTCGCGCTCGATGAAGCGGTTGTCGTACCAGCCCGACTCCCACCTCCGCCGCGCCGCCGCGACGGGATCCTCACCGCGGATCGTCGCCTCGGCGTAAGCCAGCGCCGTGTCGCACGGAAGTGGCAGCGGCGCCCTCAGGCCCAGCGCACGCAGCGCGGTCAACTTGAGGAGCTCCTCCCGCGCGGTGCTGGCCCTGAGCTCGGGATCGCCGCCGAGTTGAGGCAGGCGCGCTATCTCGACAGCGCCCGGACGTCCCCCGCGACCGATCGACACGGCCTCGAAGGGGATCTCCGGCGCGGCGGCCGAGAGCGCGAGCAACCGTACCCACGCCGCAAGCCGGGTCCGCGAGCTCAGCCGCGAATAGCTCACCCCGAGCACGACATGGCCATGGATCCCGCCGACCGCTCCCGTCAGCCGTGTCCCGTCGCGCAGTATCAGGTTCGTCTGGTGCGTCCTGGGCTCGGTGTCCTTCGCGTAGGCCCTGGCGACGTCCGCGAGCGTCCGCGCCACCGGCCAGATCTCCTCGATCACCGGGATCGCGAGCGCTCCCGGTGGCAGCATCCCGCTGGAGACCTCGGGCAGATACGCCTCACGTTGCCCGGCGCCCTCGAGCCGGCGTTCGAGCAGCCGCTGGCCGACGCCCCAGCGCTCGAGCCCGTCGAGTTCGATCGGCAGCCCATCGTCGATCTCGTCCTCGTCGTTGCGCAGCGCCACTCCCAGACGCTGACGCAGGAACGCGCGGACCGGGCGCTGGATGAATGTCACGAGCTCCTCGAGCGTGACCAGGTCCGCGTCAGCCGCGGGTGGCAGCGGGTCGCTCAGGAATGGCGGAGGGGCGTGGCGCGGCGCGACGAACGCCCGCGCCCCGGCCAGCGCGGAGACCTCGAAGCTCCAGGATCCATCTGCGGCGCGCGCCGGTTCGGAGTCGGCGCCGACGAAGTTGCGCGGATCGAACGCCTGGAGTGGATGGCGGATCACGATCCGGTCCCTTGCGCGTCGTGTCGCGCCCGCCGGCGCGACACGCGCCGTCGCGTCGACTGCGTCGAGCAGCTCGCCGACAGGGACAGCCGGCGGCAGCGGAGCGTTGGTGCGTTCGTCGTTGCCGCTGTAGGTGATGATCAAAGCCTGGCGTGCCGCGAGCAGCGCATCGAGCAGCAGCTGACGATCCTCGGTGCGCGGGTCGCGGTCTCCGGGGCGCGGGCCGGTCAGCGACGATGCTCCCTGCGATCGCTCGGCGAGCAGCAGGTTGTCGCCGTCGCGTGAGGCCTGACGCGGGAAGGCGCCGTCGTCGAGGCCGAGCAGGCACACGACCCGGTGCGGGACCGAGCGCATCGGCACGAGTGTGCAGAAGGTCAGGTGGCCGCTGCGGAAGTTGGCGCGGGTTGGCCGGCCCTCGAGCCGCTGCCCGAGCAGCGCGCGCAGCTCGGGCAGGGCCAGCTCAGCGCCGCCTGCGTCGCTCTGCTCGTCGATTTCGGCCAGCAGCCGGTCAAGCTGGCTGCGCTGCCAGGCCTCAGGTGCGGTGGTGGCCGTGAGCGCGTCGGCGGCGGCTGCCAGCGCCGACGTCCAGCTGTTGACGCGCTGCGGTCCCGTCAGCGACCGCAGCGTCCGATCGAGTCTGTCGATGAACTCGGCGAACCGCCCTGCCAGCTCGATCTGGCTGCTCTGAACGTCAGCCAGGGGCAGCACCCGGTCGTAGAGCGCGCCATTGTCAGGGGTCATCGTGACGCCGAGCAGCAGTCGTCTGAGGCCGCTGGCCCAGGTTCCCGCGTCGACCTCGGCGAGCTGGTAGGCCGCACGCCGGGACGCGTCGAGGCCCCAATGGATGCCGCTGCCGGCAACCCAATCCCGGATCTGCGCAAGGTCGTCGTCATCGAGGCCGAAGCGGGCGCGCACCGGGCTCGTGTCGGCCAGGTCGAGCACCTCTGAGGCGGTGACACGGCTCGATGCCAGCTCCAGCAGCCGTGCGGTGACGGCAAGGATCGGGGTCGTGCGCCGGAGCGAGCGGTCGGCGAGCCGCACGCTGAGAGCGGGCGGCTCGCCGACCGCTCGCTCCTCCCGCGCACCCTCGACCGAAGCGCGCGCCCCGAACGTCGCCTCGATCAGCGGCGCGAACGCCTCGATGTCCGGGCACATCACGACCACGTCACGCGGCTCGAGCGTCGGATCCGCGGCCAGCCGGTGCAGGATCGCCTCGCGCATCACCTCGACCTGGCGGGCACGGCCGTGACAGGCATGGATCTGGATGCTGCGGTCGTCTGCAGCGAGCTCGAGCCGCGCGTCCTCGTCGCCGTCCCGCAGGGGCTCGCCGGGTGGGCGGCGATCGGCGCGGACATCCGACTGCAGCACCTCCAGGAGCGTGTCGCGTCGCTCCGGCTCGGGCAGCGGATGATGGATCTCGATGCCGACCCCCTTGACCCGGGTCTGGAGCCCGCGCACGTCGCGCCCCCAGGAGGCGAGCAGGCGGTTGCGAGCCTCGCCGCTCCTCCACATCGCCGGCGAGGGGTGCAGGAGCATCAGGTGCACGTCGCGGCCGGCCGCCAGAGCCCGGAGAACCTGAAGATGGCTGTCCGGAAGACGCGTGAGCCCGAACAGCGCGAAGCGTGGGGGCAGCGCGACAATCTGCGGATCGGATGCCAGCCGCGCGCAGGCCTGCTCGAGCCGCTCGGCGGGACTGGGGAGGTCGACGTGCACGCGCAGCCGCCGCCACAGCTCCGGCTGCCAGCCGGCGGCTCGGCCCTCCGCGACGCCGCCGCTCTCGCCGCGGGCCCAGGCTTGGATCAGCTCCGGCCGCCACACCGAGTACTCGTCGAACAGGCGCGCGACATGCGCCAGCCGCGCGTACCGCTGGTCACTGCCGCTGCGCAGGTGGCGGGTCAGCGGGTCAAGCCACTCCTCCTGCGCTGCCGACTCCACCACCTCGATCAGCGGCCACACGAGGCGCGCCGGCAGCCATGGGTCACGCTCCGGCTCGATCCCCCCGGCGAGCGCCAGCGCCTCGGTGACGACCCGACCGGGGAACGGGAACTCGACGTTGGCGCAGACACCGTCGCGCCGGCCTGAGCGAGTCCCGAGTCGCGATGAGAGGGTCTGGGTGAGCCACCGCTCGATGCCACGCGTCGGCACAGCCACGAGTTCGGCGGCGAACGGGTCCGCCGGCACGTCCACCAGCAGCTCGGCGAGCGCGCCCGCGAGCATGTCGGCCCGTTCCGCGAGATGGATCTTCAACATCGCCGAGAGACTCTAAGACTCGGCGGAGCAGACGCTGTCACTGTGAGCGCTCGTCAGCGTCGAGCGAGTGCGGCCTCGTTGTCCCACCAGAGGACTCGCCGGCGCACCAGCGCGAGAATCGTGACGAGCCCGACTCCCAGAAAACACAGCAGCACGATTCCAGCCCAGATGACCGGTAGGTCAGCCGAAGCGGACGCCGTGGTTATCAGCGATCCGAGGCCGGATTCCTGGCCGGCGGCTGCGAACTCCGCGACCGTCGCGCCGACAACCGCGAGCGGTAGCGCGATTCGCAGGCCGGCGAAGACGAACGGCATGCTGCCCGGCAGCCGCAGGTGGCGGAAGATCTGCCAGCGACTCGCATGCATCGTCGTGAAGAAATCGAGCGTGCGCGCGTCGATGTCACGTAACCCGGCGACCGAGTTGACCAACATCGGAAAGAACACGACGAGGCCGGTCACCAGGTACTTCGGCGTTTCGCCGAACCCGAACGCGATCACGAGCGCCGGCGCGATCGCGACGATCGGCGTGACCATCAATGTGACCATCAACGGCATCAGCGCGAACTCGAAGATCGGCAGCTCGGCCATGATCACCGCCAGAGCGAACGCGAACAGGATCCCACCGGCGGCACCGATCAGGACCTCCTTCAGGGTCGTGAGGAAATTCGACCAGTACATGCCGGTGTTGCCTTTGAGGCTGCGCCAGATGTCCCCGACCGTGGGGATGATGAACGGGTGGTGGGTCGCGTAGATGTCCCAGGCGGCGATGACCACGGCGAACGCGATAACCGGCGCGAGCCAGATGGCGACCCGCGGAGCTTTGCGAGGCAGGCCGCCGCCCGGCCGCCGTGGAGGCCGGGGTGCCACGTTGGCCTGGCTGGGTGCCGGTACCTCAACCCTGGCCTGATCGCGCACGTCAGACATCGTCGGATTCACCTGCCTGCGAGGCCTCGCGCAGGAGTGCGCGGACTTTCCGTTCAACGTGTGAGAACTCGGGGTTGTCGAAAATCTCGCTGGCGCGAGGTCGCGGCAGATGAACATCGACAACGCCGATGATCCGTCCCGGATGGGCGGCCATGACGAAGATCCGGTCTGAGAGGATCACGGCCTCGGGCACGGAATGGGTCACGAACACGACCGCCTTGCGGTTGGACTGCCAGAACCGCAGCAGCCCCATGCGCTGGTGGTCACGGTTGAGTTCGTCGAGGGCCGAGAACGGTTCGTCCATCAACAGGACGCCCGGATCGAACACGAACGCGCGAGCGATCGCCACGCGCTGCTGCATCCCGCCCGAGAGCTCAGACGGATAGCGTTTGAGCGCATGGCCCAGGCCCATCGACTCCAGCAACTCGACGGGATCTCGCAGCGACCGTGGCTCGTCGGTCTCGCGGCCGAGCTTGAGCGGCAGCGAGACATTGCTCAGAACGTCACGCCACGGGAGCAGCGCAGGCGATTGAGGAACCAGCCCGATCGACTTGTGCCGGGTTGCCGCCCGGACGCTCTCCCCATCCACCACGATCGTGCCGCTGTCCGGTTCCAGCAGGCCGGCGAGGAGCTTGAGCAGCGTCGATTTGCCGCATCCGCTGGGACCGATCAGCGAGACGAACTCACCGCGATCAACCGACAGGCTGACATCGTCCAGGACGAGATTGTCGCCGTCACCGGACTCGAAGGTCTTGGACACCCCTTCCATCCGCACACCGCCGCGGGCGTCAGAACCGTGTGAGGAGTCGACCATCCGGTCGGGCACAGAATCTCCTTGCGGGGTATCGAGCATCTCGTTACGTTCGTCCCGGTTCCGGTGAGGTTCCAGGCGGACAGTCAGGGGGGTCGCCACACCGGCCAGCTGTAAGCCGTGGAAATGAGGCTCTCGAGCTATCCGCCCGAGGCGATCGACGCCGTCGTCGAGCCAGGAAGGACAATCAATCCCGATGATGTCAGATGGTCTCACCCCTCGCTGGGCGATGCTCGCCTTCGTCACCGCTGAGCGATGAGTGAAACCCTGGAACTCTGCGTCGTCGGCAGTGTGAACCTCGACATCGTCGTCGTGGGGGATCGGCTGCCGCGTCCAGGGGAGACCGTGCTCGGCACCGGGTATGCGGAGTATCCGGGGGGCAAGGGGCTGAACCAGGCGGTTGCGGCTGCTCGCGCCGGAGTGCAGACCAGGCTGTGCGCGTGTGTCGGCCGCGATGACGCGGGCAGGATGCTCTGCCGGGTTGCGAGCGATGCGGGGATCGGCGTTGACGGCGTGGAGAGACTCAAATCTGCGCCCACCGGCCGGGCGCTGATCGCCACCTCGACCAATGAGCAACAGAACCAGATCATGGTCTACCCGGGCGCCAACGCGCTGTTGACGGCGGAGGCGGCGGCGCGCGCCGCGCGCGCCGCCAGCTTCATCCTTGCTCAGCTGGAGGTGCCCGCGGAGACGGTGGTGGCAGCGTTCCGCGAAGCGCGTGGGCGCGGCGCGATCACGATCCTGAACCCGGCGCCTGCTGCGGCTGCCACGGAGGAGCTCCTCTCCCTGTGCGACTACACGATTGCCAACGAAAGCGAGGCGGCGGAGTTGGGGGGTGTCGAGGCGATTTGCGCGGCCGGAACGGGAACGGTGATCGTCACCCTGGGGCCCAAGGGTGCCGGCGTCACCCGGCAGGGCCAATCCGAGGTTCTGGTCGATACGCCTGTCGTTGACGTCGTTGACACAACCGCAGCCGGCGACGCATTCTGCGGGGCGTTCGCAGCGGCGATTTCCCGGGGGTGCGCGGTTGCTGACGCGACCCGGTTCGCAACCGCCGCCGGCGCGCTCGCAACCACTCGCCTGGGTGCGGTGCCATCTTTACCAACACGCGTGGAGATTGACGCGCTGCTCAGCCAACACATGAATTCGAGGTGATGTCCCGGTGTACACCGGACTTGTGAGCCACGCGGGACGGGTGGCGGAGATGATCACGACGCCCGATGGCGCAACCATCCGCATCGAGACGTCACTTGCGGCCGAGATGCATGAGGGCGACTCGATCGCGGTGAACGGAGTGTGTTTGACCGCCACAGCCCTCACATCGGACACCTTCGATGCAGACGTGATGCACGAGACGCTTCGGCGATCGACGCTCGGTGAGCTCGATTCCGAGGATCAGGTCAATCTCGAGCTTTCACTTGCGGTCGACCAGCGTCTGGACGGCCACTTCGTCCAGGGACATGTGGATGGCGTGGGCACGGTGTCGGCGGTGCGCGCCGATGGCTTCGCCAAGGTTGTGACCGTGGAGGCCGAGCGGCCGTTGCTCCGTTACGTGGCCGAGAAGGGCTCGATCGCAGTTGACGGCGTGAGCCTCACGGTGGCTGGGGTCAGCTCGAACGACTTCGTGATCTCCCTGATTCCGGAGACGCAAACGCGCACGACGCTAGGCGCTGTGAATCCCGGCAGCAGGGTCAACCTTGAGGTGGACGTACTCGCCAAATACGTCGCGAGGCTGATGCAGACCTCGGCCTGAGCTCCTGCCATCCGTGGTTCCAGCCCGCCCGATTACCATCTCGCTTGGGCCCGATGGAGACATGCTGATCGGTAACCCGGCCGTCAACAGGGTCAGATGTCGGTGTCCGTGATCGTCCCAGGCGATCCGCGATGCTGGGTGCGTCTCAACCGACGCATCTATTGATGGATATGTGCCCGTTCCGCGGGTGATCATCTATAAGGGGAGTAGTGCCGTGTTCAGCACAACCGTCGTCCGAGGACGTATCGCTCGGGCCAGTTCATCGCAGTGGGCGGCCGCAGGAAGAAGGGTGTCCGGAGGCGTGCTGGCGACCGCTGCGGTGCTGGCTGGAAGCGCCTTTGCGAGCTCTGGCGTTGCGTCGGCAAAGTCGCTGATTCCGCCGAAGGATTGCCACCGGGACGCGGCTGCTGGAACGATCAACTTCGTCTCTCCGTTCTCCTATGACGCGTCGGCCGGGATCGTGGACGTGTTCATGGCCCAGAAGCTCGGTTACTTCAAGGAGCTCTGCCTGAAGGTCGCGATCAACGCGGCTTCGTTCACGGGTGAGGAGCTGGTCTCGTCCGACCGCGCGCAGGTCACGGGTATCGGTACAGCTGCTGACGCACTGCTCACAGCTGCTACCGGCGCGAACCTGACGGCCGTTGCGACCTACGGTCAGGTCGATCCCTCCGCGATCTACACGAACCAGAACATCCCGACCCTCAAGGACCTCGAGAACGGAACGCTCGGTTACTACACGAACATCACGCCGTCGGCTCTGCAGATGCTCGCCAATGCGGGCGTTGACATCTCGAAGATCAGGTTCGTCAAATTGACCTCGTACGACCCGACTCTTGTCACGCGGGGCACCGTTGACGGTCTGATTGGCTACCGGTCGAACGAGGGTACGGCGCTGAAGGCCACGGGTCGGCCGTACCACTCCTTCTATCCCTCGCAGTACGGAGTGCGCGGCACCTACAACGTCATGCAGTTCAACAGGAGCTGGCTGTCCCAGCACACAGCCGTTGCCGCCAACTTCATGCGGGCCGATCTGAGGGCGCTCGACTACTGCATCGCCCACAAGCCGGCGTGTGCCAATTACATGGCGGCCCAAGCCGCGGCAAACAATCAGGGCACGTCGTTCCCGAAGTCGCTCACCAACGCGATCTGGGGCATCGAGTCGAGGTTCATCACGCAATCGCCGAAGCCGTGGGGCGCCGAGACTCGTGCTGAATGGAAGTACAGCCTCGGGCTGGTCAGGCGGTGGGGCCACCAGGCAGGGATGACATCGACCGAGACGGTGCCTGCCCTGACGTCGAAGATTGAGAACACCACGCTGATCCAGAGCCTGTACAAGGGCAACGCGCTGATCTGGCCGGGGACGTGATCTGAGCAGCCGACCGCAGCGGACAGCACGAGACCCGCCTCGCAGGCTGCCGCCAGCCGCGAGCGGTCGTGATCAGCCCACCCTAAGCTTTCGTCCTGATGCGAATCGAGGGGATCGAGAGCGGAGACATCGTCGAGATCGACCGGCTGGGCCGCCGTTTCCACGCAATCGTGTCCGGAAGCACACCGGGCGGCCTTGCGATCCAGCCGTTGGATCGCAAGGTGACCTACCGCACCTGCCGAGCCCGCGAGGTTGTCGCGCACTGGTCCAAGCGCGGTCGCCCGCGCACGACCACCGACCCGCTTCAGCCAGAGGTGCTCCAGCTCGAACTCGACCTGACCGCGAGGCCGGGGTGATCGCTCGGTGCGCCTGACCGGAGGGCGGCTGGCGAACGCCGTGCGTCTGACCGGACCGCGACCGGCAACCGCCGTCCTGTTGATCGTCATCGCATCCGCTGTCGCCGGCGCCGGAGCCTCTGCGTCGACCGCGGCACTGTTGCCGCCGCACCATCCGGCTGGCTCGCTGGCGCTCGACGAGCACGCTCAGGCCAGCTGCCGTGGCGTGCAGGACCACTCGGCGACGTGCCTCGACGAGTCGCTTGCGATTCTCAATGCTGGTCGCCGCAGCGAGAAACTCGGTCCTCTGGTCCTGCCAGGCAACTGGACTCACCTGGGCGTGCCGGAGCAGATATTCGTGCTGACCGAGCTCGAACGGACCGCGCGCGGGCTGCGGCCGGACTCGGGTCTCGCGGCCGACTGGAATGCAGCGGCGCAATCGGGTGCCGATGCGGGCAGCGATCCGACGCGAGCCGGTGCCGGCGCGCGCGGCGGCTTCCTCTCGATCTGGGCCGGCGGTGAGCTGAACCCGGTTCTGGCCACCGTCGGCTGGGTCTACGACGACGGGATCTATCCCGACGGCACCACCCAGAACATCTCCTGCTCGCGTGCATCGCCCTCCGAATGCTGGGGCCATCGTTACGCGATTCTGCGCGACACCGCCGCGACCGCGTGCGGGAACCGCTGCGCGGTTGGCGCGGGATACAGCCCCGATGGATTGTCTGCGGCCGCTCCGCGCCAGAACCGTGAGTCCTATGCAGAGGTCTTCGGCATTCACGCGGCGAACAACCCCGACCCGTTGGTTTTCCGCTGGTCGTCCGAGCTGCCGCAGCTGCCAGCATGCGAGCGGACGGGTGATACCTGCAGCTGGAACGGGCGGCCGTTGTGGACGGCGTCCGGCGCCCTGAACGTTCGCGGGGTGGCGCGCCGGGCGTCGCTGGTCAGGCCCTGGTTCAGCGTGAGCACGAGCTGGAGCTCCGACGCGGACGGCGCGGTGACGCTGTCGGTCTCGACCGGCCTGGCTCTGCCCATGATCGCCGTGACAGCGGCGCAGAGCGGCCACCGCGTTGCGCTGCACGTGACCAAGCAGGGAGGCGGTCAGTTCGTTGCCGGCGCTCAGCTGACGAGCGGGCACTGGGCGCTCATGATCCAATACCGCACCCCGCCGGTGGACGGCCCGCAGGCGTCCACGACGGAGAATGTTGCAGTGCCGTGACCGCAGGCGACCAAAGCCGAGCGCCGGCGACAGACGTTCTGACGGTCGGGCCACCGCCGAGCCCCGGGAATCCCTACGCTGTCGGGCCGTGGACCCCTCACCACGAAAGGAAACGCGATGAATGACGACTGGCGTGTCCAGGTCATCTGCCCGACCACGGCGACGGCGGCCAACCTCAGCGAACTTCTGCGGGACGGCGACTTTGAGCACCGCATGGAGGACGCCGCCGGAGACCGTGTGATCGTCTCTCTCGACGGCAACGAACTGTTTCTCTACGCCGGGACCCGCGCGCAGGCCGAGAAGGCCACGGATGCGCTGACGCAGCTGGCAGCGCCATCCGGAATGAGGATCGAGACCGTGCTGCGCCGCTGGCACCCCGTCGCCGAGGAGTGGGTCGACGCCGACCAGCCTCTGCCTGAGACAACCGCTGCCAGCGCCGCCGAGCATGAGGAGACGATCGAGCGCGAGCGCGCGGAGTCCGCGCAGATGCACGCATCGGAGTACGAGGTCAGGGTCCACACCCACTCGCACCACGACACGGTTGCGTTGGCCGACGCCCTCAAGGCCCAGGGCATCCCGTGTGTCCGGCGGTGGCGGTTCCTGCTGGTCGGCGCCGCCGATGAGGACGCCGCCAAGGCCTTGAGTGAGCGGATCTCAGCCCTGGCGCCAGCGGGCAGCACGATCGAGGTGGAGGCGAGCTACGCCGCGATATCGGCGGAGACGCCGTCCAACCCGTTCGCCGTGTTCGGCGGGCTGGGCGGCTGAGCGAGCTTCCGACTCGGGAGTGGCTCGCATGCAGCGCAACCCGTTGGCCGTCGATATCGATGCCGCCTGCCGGCTGACCGGTTCGTTCACGCTTCGATCCGGGATGCAGGCCACCGAGTACTTCGACAAGTATCTGTTCGAATCCGACCCGGGCCTGCTGCGTCGGGTGGCCGAGGAGATGGTCGCGCTGCTGCCCGGGCAGACCGATCTGCTCGGTGGTCTCGAGCTGGGTGGAGTCCCGATCGCCACCATCCTCAGCCAGCTGACGGGGATCCCGGCGCTGTTCGTCCGCAAACAGGCCAAGACCTACGGCACCTGCCGGCTTGCCGAGGGAGCCGACGTCGCAGCCCGCAAGGTGACGCTGATCGAGGACGTGATCACCACGGGCGGCGCAGTCCGTGACGCTACGCTCGCGCTTCGCGAGGGAGGAGCGACAGTCGACACCGTCATCTGCGCGATCGACAGGAGCGCGCCCGGCGACAACCGGCTCGACGAGATCGGCGTGGCGACGCTCTCGGTGCTGACGAAGGCAGACCTTGACCGCGTCCACGGCACAGCTGGATGAGCGCGCTGTCAGCCAAGCCGGCCTCGCCAACCGACAGCTCTCCAACGGGTTCATCCGTAGCCGATGCCGGGCACATCGTCGTGCATGCGCTTGCCGAGCTCGAGCGCGAGCCTGAGGTGCTCCTCGACCCGGTCGATCGCCATCTCCATCAAGTCTGCGCAGGCCTCAACCAGCTCGGGCTCCACCGGCCCGAGCACACTGCGTATCGAGCCTGACACCATTCCGAGGACGACCGCTCCCGGCTCCTCCCCAGGATATGCGTCCTCCGGCAATGATTCGGCAAGGTCGGCGGCCACGTCGGTCAGAATCATGCCCGTCCTGATCAGACTGAACACGAACAGGTCTATGTGGTCCTGAGTCTCTGTGAGTTCCATGTCCTTAAGAGGCATCGGCGGGGCAAGGTTGACCCCCTCCGTCTCAATAATCCGGAGCTATTTGCGGGAAATCAACCACTGTGTGGCGGGCCCGCAGACAGTTGCGAGCGCGCGCCCCCCCCGCTGGCGTGCGCCCAGTGGAGAGTCAGACTGTGAAAACGATCTTGCCGCTGGTCTCGCCCGCGAGCATGGCCTCGAATCCGCCGCGCGCGTCGGCAAGCGGGAGGGTGTGACTGATCGCTGGAGCAATCCCGGCGTGGGCCATCATCTGGGTGAGCCGCTCGAGCTCGTCTCGGGTGCCCATGGTCGAGCCGACCACCGACAGCTGCAGGAAGAAGATCCGTGTCAGCTCGGCGGGAGGGGCATCGCCGGTGGTGGCGCCACAGATCACGATCGTGCCGCCCGGCTTCAGTGCCCTGATCGAATGCGACCAGGTGGCAGCGCCGGTGGTCTCCATCACCGCATCGACCCGATCGGGAAGCCGCGCACCGGTCTCGAAAGCGGCGTCGGCGCCCAGGGCCAGCGCCAAATCACGCTTCTCCTCGGTCCGGCTGGTCACCCATACCCGTACGCCGGCGCTTGAGGCCAGCCTGATAGCGGCCGTCGCGACGCCGCCGCTGGCTCCCTGGACCAGCACCGTCTGCCCGGGCACGAGTCTCCCGCGCGTGAACAGCATCCGGTATGCCGTCAGCCAGGCCGTGGGCAGGCAGGCTGCCTGTTCGAAGCTGAGCCCGGCCGGCTTTGCCACCAGGTTCCGCCGCGGCACCGCAACGCGCTGGGCGAACGTCCCCTGGAAGCGCTCAGAAAGCAGTGAGCGCCTGGGGTCGAAGGTCTCGTCACCACGCCAGTCGTCGGAGGCGATCACCGCGTGGACGATCACCTCGTTGCCGTCGGGGTCAACGCCGGCCGCATCGCAGCCGAGGATCATCGGCAGTCGCTCCGCCGGCAGGCCGACTCCGCGCAGCGACCACAGGTCGTGGTGGTTGAGCGCCGTCGCGCGAACTTCGACTGTAACCCAATCGGTGAATGGTTCGACCGGCTCGGGGCGTTCACCGACGACCAGGCCCGCGAGCGGGTCCTCCGGGTTGATCGAGTCGGCGTAGATGGACAGCACATTCATATTCATACCTGAGTTGCTCGGCCGAGGGCCGCGCCACGCGTCCTGTTCGCTCCGCCGCGCCGGGAAACGACTCCGCTACCTTGCGGACCTCTGCTCTCGCTGCTGAAGAAAGTCGTCGTCGACGTGACCCCGTTCCGGGAGTCGCGTGAATTCCGTCTGGTCTCGATCGGCGGCATCATCTCGAACCTGGGCACCCAGGCGGTGCTGGTCGCCCTGCCGTTCCAGATCTACACGCTCACCGGTTCAGCGACCCTGGTCGGGCTCCTGGGCCTGTTCGAGCTCGGTCCGATCATCGTCGTCTCCCTGGTCGGCGGCGCGATCGCCGATCGCCGCGATCGCCGCCCAGTGCTCGTCGTTGCGCAGATGGGGATCATCGCGATCGCCACGCTGCTGTTCGTGCTGTCGTTCGTCGACCAGGGTCCGCCGGTGATTGCGATTCTCGTGCTCGGCGGTGTTCTCGCCGGCTGCACCGCGCTCGACAACGTCGGGCGCGGCGCAATCATCCCGGGGATCCTGGGCCCGGATTATCTGCGGGCCGGTCTCGCATTCAACTACGGCACCCAACAGGCGACCGGCATCATTGGCCCGGGACTCGGCGGCATCCTGATCGGGCTGCTCGGCGGGGTGTCATGGATCTACGCGATCGATGCCGTGAGCTGCCTGAGCATGCTGTACGCCGCGATCGCGATCGGGCCGCAGCCGCCGCACTCCACTGAGGGTCACCCTCCCGTCAAGGAGGCGATCGCCGAGGGACTGCGGTTCGTCGCCACCAAAAAGGCACTGGCCGGATCATTCGTGATCGACATCAACGCGATGCTGTTCGGAATGCCGCGTGCGCTCTTCGCCGTTCTGTCATTGAGCATCTACCACGCCGGCGCGAGCGGCACCGGCCTGCTTTACACGGCGATCGCGGTGGGCGGAACCGTCTCTGTACTCGGGTCCGGTTGGGTCGAGCGCGTCAACAGGCTTGGCGTCGTGACGATCGCGATGGTTCTGTTGTGGGGCGTGGCGATCGGCGCCGCCGGTTTCGCGCGCTCGATCCTTCCGGCCGCGATCCTGCTCGGGATCGCGGGCTGGGCTGACGGTCTCAGCGCGATCTGCCGTTCGACCATCAGCCAGTCGGTCACCCCCGATCGCCTGCGCGGCCGCATGAGTTCGGTCTTCAGCCTGGTGGTCACGAGCGGGCCTCGTCTCGGTGACCTCGAGTCAGGCCTGGTCGCGGGCCTTGCCGGCGCGACCAACGCGGTTCTGATCGGCGGCGTCGGGTGCATCCTCGGCGTCGGCGCAACGATGCTGGCCTTTCCTGAGCTCGCCGCCTATCAGGCTGACGTCGAGATCGCCCAGATGCGGGCAGAGTTCTAGGGGAGGCCTTAATCAGCCGTCGAGCCAGGCTTCGCCGAGCCGTCCAGCCACGCTTCGCCGGCGGCGTAGAGTCGCTCCAGCTCAGGCCCTTCGAGTCCGGGCATGTCCTCCTTGACCTTGTAGCCGACGAGCGTCTGCACATACGCGAGATGCCTGTAACCATCGGGGAATCGAGCCAGAAGCTCAGGCTCGAGTTGAGGTAGAGAGTTCGGCGATACGGGGGTCATTCGGTCGATCTCGTAGATCGGCTGGCGCAGGACCAGGCCCCAGCGCCCCTCACGACGGGCGAAGAAGTCGTAGAAACGGCCAGTGCAGACAACATCGCAGATCACGCCGTGCACATCGACGCGCTGGGTGATGGTCATCTTCGTCTGGGCGATGGCGCGGTCGCCGCGGATGTCGGTCGTCGAGCCGCCGAGGAAATGGAGGATGCGCACGCCGCGATCCCATCCCTCCTGGCTCACGCGGATGAAATCCTCGAACGGGCCCTGCCACCAGGTGGCCATCATGCGGCCGTCACTGTGCCAGACGGTGCGGAACCGGTCCCAGTCGCGGGCGTCGCGCCACAGCGCCCAATTCTCCACCAGCTCGCGGATCTCGCGGGCGTCGTCACTCATCGACGCGCCTCGACTGCGGTCTTGAGTTCGCCGGCGCGGGCGCCGGCGAGCTGTGCCCGCAGCAGGTCGACGAGCGGCCCGCGGATCAAAGCGCCGAGGAGCCCGAGGTCGACCGCCAGCCTGTAGGTGGCGCGGGTCCGTTCGGCGCCCAGTTGCTCGAGTTCCCAGGAGCCATCCACCGACTTGATATCGCCGTGGGTCTGCGTCCATTGCAGGCGCGTGGGCGGTGTATACGCGAAGCGGACCTGCGACTTGAGCGTCCTGAGCTTGGCGTCTGTCTCAGTGTCGGCGAGCAGCACGTGATCCTCGGCATCACGCTCGCGGCCGATCAGCGCGCGCAGTCCACCCTGCCAATCGGGCGCGCGCTCGACGTCGGAGACGAGCGCCCAGACGCGCTCGAGTGGCGCGTCGATTTCCGCGCTCGATGTGCCTTCGAGGATCCCCACCTCGCACAGGGTAATCTGCGCGAGGTGGGCATGAAGGATCTGAACGCCACCGCCGTCGGCGTATCGGCGGCGGCCACCGTGCAGGTCTATGAGCACCTGCTCGACGTCGGGCGCTACCCGGAGTGGTACCCGGACGGCGCCAGGAGCGTGGACGTCCTCGAACGGGACGCAGAAGGGGTCGCGACCACTGTCGATGCGGTGCTGGCCGCCGTCGCCGGGCCGCTGCGCAGGCAGTTCGACGTGCGACTTTCGGTGGTGGCGATCAGGCCGACCTCGATCGCTCTGGCCCGCGTCGCCGACGACCGTGGCGACCACGAAGCCCTAACGATCACGTGGCTGCTGCGCGACCTCGGCCCCGACGGCACAGAGCTCAGCGCCGAGCTCGGTGCGCGGATCGATGTGCCACGGTTCATCCCGATAGATCCGGTCGCGCGTGAGGTCGCGAACGGGTTCCTGCAGGCCGCGCTCGCCTCCCTGCAGCCCTGAGCGCTCGGTCCAGCCGTGGTGGCGTCGGGCTGGCGCCGTGGTGGCGTGGCGCTGTGGCGCCGTGGTGGCGACCGCGCGGCGGCCTGGCGGAAGTGTGGTGGCGTGCCGTGGCGGAGTGCTGCGGGGGCGCGAGGGAGGGGTTTTGTTCCCACCGGCAACAAAACCCCTCCCTCGTCGGCCGGCTTCGCCGCGCTCGGGGTGCGGGCTCGGCCGCGAGGTTCGATGCTCGCCCGGTTGACAAGAGTTCTTGTGACGCGTTATCTTGTGACAAGAAGTCTTGTGAAGGCGACGGCGCATTGGGTGGAGGGTTCCATGTACGGGCCTCAACGGATCGGTCGAGGGAGTGCGGGATGTCAGACGGTCATCAGCTGATCGCAGCACTCGCGCAGGAGCGGCATCGGGCGCGTTACGGCGACGGCGGGGCTAGAGATAAGCCTGCCGGCCGCAGGCACATGGCCACGGTTCGAGTGCGCGCCGGTTGGCTGCTCATCGGAATCGGCCTGCGGCTCGCGGTTGCCGACCGCGGAGCGTGCAAGACGGCGAGATTCAGCCGATGAAGGAGTCGCGGCATATCACCGACGCGCAGACGATGCGCGCGATGGCACACCCCGTTCGGCTCGAGCTGCTCGACCTGATGCGCCGCGACGGCGCAATCACGGCGAGCCGGGCTGCTGAGCTGTTGGGGGAGAGTCCGGGGAATATGTCCTGGCACCTTCAGACGCTGGCCAAATACGGCTTCGTGGAGGAGGCGGGGGGCGGTAAGGGGCGCAGCCGGCCATGGCGATTGATCGCCGCCCGGGAGTACGTCACCACCGGTGCTGATGACCCGGTGGCAGATGCCGCCGCCGACCTGCTCGTGAACCAGATGCTCGACCGCGATTACGCCCAGGTGCGTCAGTTCCTGGCCACCCGCTCCCGGTATCCGCTGGAGTGGCAGGACGCGCCGTTCCTGATCGACACGATCGTCTACCTGAGCGCACCGGAACTGATCGAGCTGCGCCAGCAGATCAGTGAGCTGATCGACCGCCAGATCGAGCGAACCGATCCGAGCAAGCGGCCTGAGGGCGCGCTGCCCGTTCATCTCAGCGCCCACGGACATCCGCTGCCGCCCACGGAATCCGGGAACTGACACGGCGGCTGGGGCAGAGCTAGGAGAAACCCTGCGAGGCGCGGTTTCTCCTCGCTCAGGCCGCGGTGGCCTCCCGGCTGACTCCGGTTGCGCGCTGGCCGGAGGCGCGCGTGCGCGGCTCGAGCCCCAGCGCATCGGCGATCAGCTCGTAGGAGCGCTTGCGGGCCTGATGGTCGTAGGTGATCGTCACCACGATCACCTCTTCGGCGCCGTAGAGGTCGGCGACCTCGAGCAGCTTGGTGGCCACCGCGTCGGGCGAGCCGATCACGCCGCGGCGGCCGTCGGTGAAGCCATGGCCCGTCGGCTGGCCGATCGAGCGCAGGTAGTCGAGCGCCTTGGCTGGCGGTGGCACCTGGATCAGCTGCCCCTGGCGCAGCAGCCGCATCGACATCCGGCTCGAGGAGGCCAGGTACTGCGCCTGCTCGTCGGTCTCCGCACAGATCGCCCACACGGCGACAGCCGTGCGTGAGGCCCGATCTCCGTGCTGTGCGCCATGACGGGTCCGGTAGTCGGCCGCGAGCTCAGCGCCGTCGGGGTTGATGAAGTCAGCGAACGCATAGGCGAGGCCGATCTCCGCGGCCCAGATCGCGCTCTGCGGCGAGGAGCCGAGCAGCCAGCGCTCGGGCGTCTGCGGACGGCCCGGCAGACTCCCGGCAAGGCGCGCGAACGGATGCTCCCGAGGGAGGTCGTCGTCGAGGTAGGCGAGCAGCTCCGCCAACTGCGACGGGAAGTCGTCGGGCGAGGCCTGGCGGCGGTCTCGCTGCAGAGCAAAGGTCGTGAGCGGGTCGGTGCCGGCGGCTCGGCCGATGCCCATGTCGATCCGTCCTGGGAACAGTCCGGCGAGGATCGAGAACACCTCTGCGACCTTGAACGGGCTGTAGTGAGGCAGCATCACGCCGCCGCTGCCAACCCTGATGCCCTGAGTGGTGGAGGCGATCGGGCCGATCAGCACCTCGGGCGCCGCTCCCGCGAGCATCGGGCCGCCGTGGTGCTCGGCGACCCAGTAGCGGTGGTAGCCGAGCCTATCGGCCAGCTGTGCCAGCTCGATCGTGTTTCGCAGCGCGTCGACGCCGGTGAGCCCCTCTGGGATCGGCGACTGGTCGAGAACTGAGAATCGCACCGGTTGATCTTAGGCGGCGTGGTGAGTAGGCGGCGTGGTGAGCCGCGTTGCCGGGACTCGCCCGGATGGTCGTCCAAACCGCCCGAGCTAGGCCGCAAACAGGAGCCCTGATGCCGATCGAGTCAAGAACTCTGCGCCGCAAGCAGGGGCTCTGAGCGCCGATCGGGTCATGAGCTCTGAATGCCGATCGCCTCGCCCACCAGGCGAACGAAGCCGTTGCCGAGCAGTGCCTGGTCGCGGCCGCGGCTGGAGAGGCGAATCGGGAAACAGCTGCTCGACCCCGACGAGCCGGCGGAGCCGAGCGTGACAGGCACGTCCACCAGCTTCGCGTTGCCGGGTACACGCGGTGTCAGCGCCGCGCCTGCGGTGCCTGCCGTTACCAACAGCAGCATCGTGAGTATTGAGAGCATGCGCTTGCAGGACATGCACCGACACTGCTCTCGGCCGCAGGTTTCATCACCCTCGGCCGCAGGTTTCATCACCCTCGGCCGCAGGTTTCATCACCCTCGGCCGCAGGTTTCATCACCCCCGGCCGGGTGGTTCATAACATCCGCGAGTAGGAGTTGCCTGATGCAGCCGGAAAGCTCTTCTTGAGTGATTGCGACGATCAGGCCGACGACCCTCTCAAATCCGGTGCTAACAGAACGTGGGATCGGTGGTGCGACGGCCGTTTCGGTGGGCGCGAGCGTGCCCGAGGGGACGGTCGAATCGGCTGAGATCGAGGCGCGCCTCGGGCTGGCGCCCGATTGGATCGAGCGCCGCACCGGTATCCGCAGGCGGCATGTCGCGGGCCCGGACGAACGGCTCGAGACGCACGCTGCGATCGCCGCCCGGCGCGCACTGGAGCGAGCCGGTGTCGACGCCGCCGCCGTCGACATGGTTCTGGTTGCGACCACCACCCCCGACGAGGTGATGCCCACGACTGCGCCGCTCGTCGCAACTGCGATCGGTGCCAGCGGCGCCGGCGCGTTCGACATCGGCGCTGCCTGCGCCGGCTTCCTGACCGCCCTCGCGACGGGCGCTGCGATGATCGACTCCGGCCGCGCTTCCTGTGTGGTGGTGATCGGCGCCGATCTGATGTCGCGGGTCGTCGATCCCAGCGACCGGGGCACCGCGGCCGTGTTCGCAGACGGCGCCGGGGCGGTTGTGCTCGTCGCCAGTGGTGAGAACAGAATCGGTCCGATCATTCTCGGCAGCGAAGCGGATACCGAACGGATCATCCACGTCCCGCGCGATGACCTTCTGATCCGGATGGCAGGACACGAGACCTTCAAGATCGCCGTCGCCAAGCTCTCAGAGGCGACGGAGCATGCGGTTGCGGCCGCCGGGTTGGAGTTCGGCGACATCGACCTGTTCGTCTACCACCAGGCCAACGCGCGGATCCTGACGGCCGTCGGTGAGCGCCTCGGCCTCGACAATGATCGCGTCGTCGAGTGCATCGGCGACCTTGGCAACACGTCCGCTGCAACCCTCCCGCTGGCGCTAGATCGGAGCTTCGATGACGGCAAATTGCGTGACGGGGATCGCGTACTCGTGGCTGCGTTCGGCGGCGGCTTCATCTGGGGCGCGACGGTTCTCGAATGGGGAATGACCCGATGAGCGCGGTACTTTCAGATACGGCCCTGGAAACCCTGACGCCGGTCGAGCGCCTCGAGGCGCTGTGCGATCCCGGCTCGCTCGACGTGATCCGTTCCGAGGTGGTGTCAGGCCACATGGGCCTGAAGGCGCGCGCGGGCGACGGCGTCGTCGGCGGAGCCGGCCTGGTCGATGGTCGTCCCGTGTTCTGTTATGCGCAGGACAACTCCTATGTGGGAGGTTCGCTCGGCGAAGCACACGCGGACACGATCGTCCGCGTGCTCGAACTGGCCGATCGCGCCCGCGCCCCCGTCGTCGGGTTCGTGGGGTCGGGCGGCGCCCGCATGCAGGAGGGTGTGCGCGCGCTCGGTGGTTACGGACGCGTCTTCCGACAGACGGTCGCGCTCTCCGGAAACGTCCCGCAGATCTCAATCATCAGCGGTCTGTCGGCCGGCGGCGGCGCCTATTCGCCGGCTCTGACGGACTGGGTTGTGATGACCTCCGGCGCGAGCATGTTCCTGACCGGCCCGGGCGTCGTCAAGGATGCGATGGGTGAGGACGTCACAGCCGCCGAGTTGGGTGGCCACAGGGTGCACGAGCGCAACGGTGTCGCGCACTTCGTGGCCCGGACCGACTCCGACGCGGCATTCCTGGCACGCGACCTGCTCAGCTATCTGCCAAGTCACGCGGCGCTGCCGCTTCCGATCGCGGAGTCTCGCCCCGCCGGCGCTGCCGACCCGTCGGCCCACGTGCCGGCCTCGCCGCGCCAGGTCTATGACGTGCGATCGGTGATCACCGGACTTGCCGACGGTGGCGAGATGCTGGAGGTCGCACCGGGTTGGGCACGCAACCTCGTAACCGCGTTCATCCGAATCGACGGGCGGCCCGTCGGTGTGGTCGCGAACCAGCCGCGTTACCTCGGTGGCGTGCTCGACACCGACAGCTCAGAGAAGGGGTCACGGTTCGTAAATCAGTGCGACTCCTTCGGAGTCCCGATGCTGGTGCTCGTCGACACACCCGGGTTCATGCCCGGAACGCGTCAGGAGGCGGCGGGCGTGATTCGCCGGGGCGCGACATTCGTCAACGCCTTCGCCAAGGCGACGGTGCCGCGGGTCACGGTAATTTTGCGCAAGGCCTTCGGAGGAGCATTCATCACCATGAACTCCAAGGATCTGGGAGCGGATTATGTGTTCGCCTGGCCGCAGGCCGAGATCGGTGTGATGGGAGCCAAACCGGCTGTCGGCATCATTCATCGGCGCGAGCTGGCTGCCGCCGAGGATCCTGAGGCCGCTCGCGAGGAGCTTGCCGAGCGCTATGCGGAGACGCACCTGCGCCCGCAGGTGGCGGCCGCGACGGGCCACATCGATGAGCTGATCTCACCGGAGCAGACGCGGCAGCGGGTGGCCTGGGCGCTGCGCTCGCTCGAGCGCTCGCGGTGAACTGGGCCTGCACGGACGCAGGCTACGATTCTCAGGCAGTGAACAGCAGTGGCCGCATATTCATCACCGGTGCGACCGGGTTCATTGGGATGGAGGTGCTCGCTCGCTATCTGGAGCGGGGGACCCGACCGATCACGTGTCTGGTGCGCGCCGACAGCGACGCGGCGGCGCGTGAGCGCCTCAACCGAGTCGTCGACGGGCTCATCGCCAACGGCTCGGAGCTGTTCGCCCACAGGATCGAGGCGGTTGCCGGCGAGCTGACCGAGCTCGACCTCGGTCTCGGCCAGGCTTCACGTGAGCGGATCGCGGCGGAGACCACGACGATCATCCACTGCGCGGCCTCGGTCTCCTTCGACCTGCCACTCGATCAGGCGCGTGCGATCAACGTCGGCGGCACACGGCGGATGCTCGAGTTCGCGTCGCTGGCCGCGGCGAAAGGTGGCCTTGAGCGCTACGCGCAGGTCTCGACGGCGTACGTGGCCGGCACCCACACCGGCCGCTTCACCGAGGACGACCTCGACGTCGGCCAGGGCTTTCGCAACTCCTACGAACAGTCGAAGTTCGAGTCCGAGCAGCTGGTCCGCTCGGAAGGGCGGGATCTGCCCTGGATCGTCCTGCGCCCGAGCATCGTCGTCGGCGACCGCTCGAGCGGCTGGACGGCCGCCTTCAATGTCATGTACTGGCCGCTGCGGGCGCTCTCCACGGGTCTCTTCAGGGCGGTTCCGGCGATGCCGGAGTCGCCGGTCGACATCGTCTCGATCGACTATGTCGCCGACGCGATCCATGAGCTCGCTGACGATCCGGGCGAGGCGCACCGGACATTCATGCTGACGGCGGGCAGCGATGCGTCGACCTGGGGCGAGATCGTCTCACTGGCGTCGCGATACTTCCGGCGTCCGGAGCCGAAGGCGGTTCCGCCGGCCGAGTTCGTGGCCGACAACGCGACACTCTCCGAGGCCGCCGCCGAGGCGAGCCGCATCTACTTCCCATACTTCTCGATCTCGACCGTGTTCGACAACGCCCGTACGCGTTCACGGCTCGCCCAGGCCGGAATTCACTGCACGCCACTGCGTGACTACCTCTACCGCCTGCTTGACTTCGCCACTCGCAGCCGCTGGGGGAAGCGGCCGATCGGACGCGCTGAGGCGACCGCCTCCTGAGTCGCGCCGCGCCGGCTCCCCGCGACGTGCCACGCTCTGTCGATGGCGACGCACCCTGAGACCACGACTGAGAACGCCGGTTTCGTTCCGGTAGAGACGCTCGAGCTGTTCGCAGAGGTGCTCTCGCAGTCAGAGCACGAGGCGGCCGACGACTTCTACGACCGGCTCTGCAGCGCAATCTGCCGGCTGGCGCGCCTGCGCCGGGCGATCATCTTCCGCTATGACCCCGATAGCCGCCAGGTCCGTGCGGCAGGGGCGCACGGCGTCGACATCGCGAGCTTCGCCGGCGCCAACTTCTCGGTGGACACTGCGCAGATGGCGGCACGCGCGCTGCAGGAGGACCGAGTCATCGAGATCTCAGGCGATCTCCACGGCGAGGTGCCCGCCGAGTACGCGTTCCTGCTGCCCGAGCCGGCACGGATCGTCTGCGGCCCGATGATCGCCAATGGCCGCGCCGTCGGCGTGATCGTCGCCGAGCGCAGCCTCAGCGAGCCGCCGCTGGACCAGCCGGAACGACACCTTCTGTGGACGCTGGGGAAGGCTGCTGCGCTCGCCTCGGTCGCGCGCAACGTCGCCACCCAGGCGGAGACCGCGCGTCTGCTGCGCCAGCGGATCGACCTCGCGCGTGAGGTGCATGAGGGCGTTATCCAGAGACTGTTCGGGATCTCCATGGCGCTGGACGGCGCCGGCGATCTGCCGGAGCACATGCGCGCGCGCTGCGCCAGCGAGATCCAGGCGGCGCTCGGCGAGCTGCGGGAGGCGATCCAGCGGCCGCTGGGACGGCGCTCACGCGCGACCCGTACAACCTTCGAGTCAGAACTCAGGCGCCAGTCCGAATCGAGCCCGGACCTGCACATCGCGTTCGAGCCGGGCGCCGCCGCGAACGTTCCGGAGTCACTCGAGCCGCTGGCGCAGAGCGTGCTCTCAGAGGCCGTGCGCAACGTGCGCAAGCACGCGCAGCCGAGTCGCGTGGCGGTCAGCACCTCGTGTGCGGACGGGACCTTCGTGCTCGAGATCGTCAACGATGGCGTCGACAGCAGCCGCGCCCACCAACCCGGCATGGGGTTGCGGCTGGCGGCGTTCGAGGCCCTGCAGAGTGGCGGCATCGTCGAATTCGGTCCGCGCGGCAGTGACGAGTGGCAGGTGCGACTGGTGGTCCCGCACGATGGCTGAGAGCCTGACCTCGGCGGCGACGAGAAGCCCTCAGAGGCTGCGCGTGCTGGTAGTCGATGACCACGATGTGGTCCACTGGGGCTTCCGGCTGATGCTGACCCAGCAGCCGTGGGTCGAGCGCTGCGTCGCAGCCTCCAACGGCGAAGATGCGATCGCGCTCGCGCGGCGCTATCGGCCGCACGTGGCTGTCGTCGACCTCTTCATTGGCGAGGAGTCGGGCGCCCAGGTCTGCGAGCGGCTACGCGAGGCGGAGCCCGCCACGCGCGTGCTGCTGTTCTCGGGCGCGGGGGAGATCTCTGCGAGCGCCGCGCGGGCCGCGGGCGCGTCCGGATTCGCCTACAAGGACTGGCCGGCGGCCAAGATCGCCGGCGCGGTTCGGCTCGTCGGTCTGGGCGGCAGTGTGTTCGAGCGCCAGGACCGCTCCGGGGTGCTCGGCCTGTCCGAGCGTGAGCGTGAGGTTCTGCACCTGATGGCGGCCGGCTCGACGAACCCGGAGATCGCCAAGGTGCTTCACCTCAGCCCGCACACGGTCAAGGAGCACACGAGCTCCCTCTACCGCAAGCTCGAGGTCCGCAACCGCACCGAGGCGGTGCAGCGGGCACAGCGGCTGGGGCTGTTGGCGTAGCGCTGTGGCGGGGCTGCCGGCCAGCGGGCCGGGCAGCCCCGGGCTGCGCCAACCCTTAGAAAGCTCTTGCGATCCGGTGCTTATCTGAAGGTGAGGCCTCAAGAACTCAAGGCGCCATGCCGAAGAGCAACCACAGCGAGGTGATCCGATGATCAACACCCACAAGACACCATCTGCCCTCGATCTCCTGAGCGTGCTGGTGCTCGCACTCGCGATCGCAGGGTTCATCATCGCATTGGCGGGCTGACGCCCGGCGGCAAGGGGCTGCTCAGCGCCAGCCGTGAGAGATCTGCGGCCCGCTGGGATAGGACTCCGCCTCGTCGGCGCGGATCACGTGCATGACCGCGTTTATCAGCGCCAGGTGCGTGAAGGCCTGCGGGAAGTTGCCGAGGTGGCGGCCGGTGCGCGGATCGATCTCCTCGGCGTAGAGGCCCAGCGGCGAGGCATATCCGAGCAGACGCTCGCACAGCTCGCGCGCCCGCGTCAGCTCGCCGACCTCGGCCAGCGCTGAGACGAGCCAGAACGAACAGATCAGGAACGTGCCCTCGCGGCCGATCAGGCCGTCGTCGGTGTCCTCGGTGCGGTAGCGCAGCACCAGGCCGTTCTCTGTCAGTTCATCGGCGATCGCCATCACGGTCGCACGCACGCGCGGATCCTCCGGGGGAAGGAACCGAAGCAGTGGAATCAACAGCATTGCGGCGTCGAGCGAGTCGCTCTCGTAGTGTTGGACGAAGACGCCGCGCTCGTCGACGCCGCGTTCACAGATGTCGGCATGAATCTCGTCTGCGACCTCCTGCCAGCGCTTGGCCAGATCCCAGTCCTCGCGGATCTCCGCCAGCCGCGCACCGCGGTCACAGGCGACCCAGCAGAACATCTTGGAGGAGGTGAAGTGCCTGGGCTCGCCGCGCACCTCCCAGATGCCGCGGTCGGGCTTGTGCCAGTTCTCGATCGCCATCTCGACCTGGCGACTGAGAATCGGCCAGACGCGCTCGTCGAGCGAGTCGCGTGAGCGCGTGTGCAGATAGACGGAGTCGAGCAGCGCGCCCCAGACGTCATGCTGGTCCTGGCGGTAGGCATCGTTGCCGATCCGTACCGGACGCGCACCCTCGTAGCCACTGAGGTGATCGAGCGTCTGTTCTTCGAGGCTGAGCTCGCCGCCCGGCCCGTACATCACCTGGAGGTTGTCGTGCCCGCCGGCGACATCGGCGATGAAGTAGAAGAAGTCGTTGGCCTCCCAGTCGAAGCCGAGCGTGTACAGGGCCCACAGCATGAAGGTCGAGTCGCGGATCCAGCTGTACCGATAATCCCAGTTGCGCTCACCCTGAGGTGCCTCGGGCAGGGAGGTTGTCGCCGCCGCGATCAGGGCGCCGGTCGGCGCGTAGGTCAGGCCCTTGAGTGTCAGCGCGCTGCGCTGCAGGTGCGCGCGCCACGGATGGTCTGGGAACGAGCCGCGGTCGAGCCAGTGCTGCCAGTGGTGCGCTGTCCAGACCTGCCGCGCGTAGGCCTCGTCGAAGTCCTGCGGCGGCGGATGCTCTGACCAGTAAAGCGCGCAGTAGACCTGCTCGCCCTCCTTCATGCGGTGGCGTGCCGTTGCGCGAGGCCCCTCGAAGCCGATCCGCAGGTCGGTCCGCAAGCCGAGACGTATGTCCGATCCGGGCGCCGTGGCGACGCCCTCGTCGTAGCCGGGGCCCGCGTACTCCCAGTGGACCTGCTTGCGACCGTAGTCGAACACAGGCTCGCAGTCCATGACGATCTCGACCTGGCCGTTCACGCACGAGACGGTGCGCAGCAGGACGTGGTCGGCGTCGTAATCGGTGGGGGCGCGACGGTGTGTGCCCGAACGGTCGCCCTCGTGGTGCCAACCGCCGATCAGCAGCGCGTCGCGCACGACGACCCATCCTGAACCGGTGCCCCAGCTGGTCTCGACCACCATCGTGCCTGGCAGGTAGCGGCGGGCCGCCGGCACACTGACCCCTGACGGTCCGAGCTTGAACGACCCGGCGTCACGGTCCAGCAGCGCGCCGAACACACTCGGGGAGTCGATCCGCGGCAGGCAGAGCCACTCGATCGCGCCACCCGGTGCCACCAGGGCAGTGGTCTCGCAGTCCGACAGAAACCCGTATTCGGCGATCGGCGGGAACGGGCTGCCGCCGAGCAGCGGTGACGGCACCGACGACACATTCGGCAAAGGACCGAAGTGCGGGGTCAGCGGTGCGGCCTGCGGTGTGCTCTCAAACGGCTCGTTCATACCCTATGTATCGGCAGTTTCGCCTGCAGCTTAGGCGTTGCAACCCGGGAATAATCGCGCCTGGGCGTCAGGACCACGTTTTCGACCCGTCATCATGGGTGGGATGAGCAGCGGTGGAATGAGAGCGATGCACGGCAATCCCGGCGGGGGTAGCGGGCGCCGACGCGGCTCGCAGGACGAGAAACCGGGCCTTATGGACCCGACTCGTCAGCGCGACAGCCGCCGGATCCTGATGCTGTTCAGGCCCTACCGGCCGCGTCTCACGGTTGTGCTCGTGATGATCGTCTTCTCCTCGGCGGTCAGCATGATCAACCCGTTCCTCGTGAAGTACGCCCTGAATATCGGGATCCTCGAGCACAACGATGCGGTGTTGACAGCCACCGTGCTGGGAATGATCGTGGTCGCGCTGATCTCCCAGGCCACGAGCGTCTGGCAGACCTACATCTCGAACTCTGTCGGGCAGAGGGTCATGCACGACCTGCGCGCAGCCGTCTACCACCGGCTGCAGCAGATGTCGCTCGCGTTCTTCACCCGCACGCGCACCGGTGAGGTTCAGTCGCGCATCTCAAACGACATCGGCGGGCTGGACAACGTGATCACGAACACCGCGACGACGATCGCCTCGAACGTGACGACGGTGATCGCCGCGGTACTGGCGATGTGCATCCTGAACTGGAAGCTGGCACTGATATCGCTCTTCTTCGTGCCGCCGTCGGTCTGGATGACCCGTCAGGTCGGCAAGCGGCGTCGGCGAATCACGAGCGAGCAGCAGGGCCGGCTGGCGGATATGAGTGCGCTCGTGGCCGAGTCGCTGTCGGTCTCCGGGATCATGCTCGGCAAGACCATGGGTCGCGGCGATGACCTAGCCGACCGTTTCACCGCCGAGTCGCGTGGCATCGCCGATCTCGAGGTCCGCTCTCGCATGGCCGGGCGCTGGACGATGGCGACGATCCAGTTCGTGTTCACGGTCACGCCCGCGCTGATCTATTGGTTCGCCGGGCAGAGGTTCGTGGGGACCTCGATCAACGTTGGCACCGTCGTCGCGTTCACGACGTTGCAGGCGCGGTTGCTGTTCCCGATCCAGTCGCTGCTCGGCGCCGGCGCCGATATCGAGGCCTCACTGGCGCTGTTCGATCGCATCTTCGAGTACATCGATCTGCCGGTCGACATCGTCGAGGCCGAGCATCCGGTGGTGCTCGACCCCTCTCGAGTGGTCGGCGAGGTGCGCTTCGAGGGGGTGTCGTTCCGCTACGGCGACGGAGCTGAGGCCGGCGCCGACGGCGGCGCCGACGGCGGCGTTGGCGCTGCGACCGGCGCTGACGCTGACCGGAGAGAATCGCCCTCAGCCGCCAACGCCGACGCCTGGACGGTCCATGACATCGACCTGGTCGTGCCGGCCGGGACGCGCACGGCGATCGTCGGGGAGACCGGCGCCGGCAAAACCACGCTCGGGTATCTCGTCGCCCGGCTCTATGAGCCGCAGGCCGGACGGATCACGGTGGATGGCGTCGATATTCGAGACGCGTCGCTGGAGTCGCTCGCGGCGACGGTAGGCGTGGTCTCGCAGGAGACGTATCTGTTCCACGCGTCAGTGCGTGAGAACCTGAGGTTCGCGCGTCCGGACGCCACCGACGAGGAGATCGAGGACGCGGCCCGAACGGCGCACGTTCACGACCTGATCGCCTCACTGCCCGACGGCTACGACACCGTGGTGGGTGAGCGTGGCTACCGCTTCAGCGGGGGCGAGAAGCAGCGCATGGCGATCGCGCGCACGGTCTTGAGGAACCCGCCGGTGTTGATCTTCGACGAGGCGACCTCGTCCCTGGATACACAGACGGAGGCGGCGGTTCAGGACGAGCTCGAGCGCCTGTCCGAGGGCCGGACGACGATCACGATCGCGCACCGGCTCTCGACCGTGCGCGACGCCGACCAGATCGTGGTGCTCGACGCTGGCGCGATCGTCGAGCGGGGTACGCATGCCGAACTGCTCGAGGCCGGCGGGCTCTATTTCAATCTGGTGAGCCGCGACGTCGCCGAGGAGCTTCGAGAGCGCTGATCGAGGGCGATAGTGGGCGCTCGGGGGCGTCTGGCCGGACGGCCTGAGACCTGCTGGAGTGCCGGAGTCGCGCGGTCCCTAACCTATGGTCTATGACCGCTCCCATCGTCGCCACGCTCTACAACGACCCCGCATGCCCGTTCGGCTACTCCGAGAACCCCGCTCTGAGGGTGATCGAGTGGCGATACGGAAGCCAGATCGACTGGCGCCTTGTCCTCGTCGGCCTCAGTGAGGACGTCTCGCGTTACGAGTCCCACGGCTACACCCCGGGGCGGCAGTCGCAGGGTGCTGTCATGTTCCGCGACCGGTGGGGGATGCCGTTCGCGTTGACGGTCAAGCCGCGGCTCGCGGCTTCCTCCAGGGCCTGCAGGGCCGTGATCGCCGCGCGCCGTGAGTGGCCCGGCACCGAGTGGGCGGTATTCCGCACGCTTCAGCTCGCCAACTTCAACGCTGGGCTGCTGTTCGACGACGACGAGCATCTGCGCTCTGCCCTGAGCGTGGTCGACGGGATCGATCCTGACCGTGTGGTTGATCTGATCGACTCGCCCGAGGTCATCGCCGAATACGAGCAGGACAAGGCGCAGACGCGAACCGCGGCCGGCTCTCCGACCGAACTGCAGGGCAAGGCCGGCAACAGCGACGGTCAGGTTCGTTACACGGCGCCCTCGGTTGTGTTCACCCGGACCACCGACGGGGTGGCTCTCGAGGCCGGTGGCATGCAGACTGTCGAGGCCTATGACGTCCTGGTCGCAAACCTCGATCCGACGCTGGAGCGCAAGGCGCCGCCCGAGGATCCGGCTGACCTGCTGGAGCACTTCCCGCTGGGGCTGACGACCCAGGAGGTGGCGCTGCTGCTCACGCGCGGCAACGATCTGCCCGACCGACCGGGAACGGAACGCGCGCTGCTGAGCCTGGTAGCCGCCGGGAGAGCGGAGCGCCAGCAGCTTGGCGGCGACGCGCTCTGGACGCTGCCCGGCGGGCAGCGGGTGCCACGGCTCGAGCTCGAGAGCGCCTCGGCGAACGTCTAGCGGGAGGCCACGTTGAGGCCTTAGGGTTCGTACGGGAATTAGTTGCGGGAATAGACGCCGTCAAAACCGCAGGTAATTTCACTACGGAGCCTTAGATCCAGAGGTTGGTGGCCAGCTCCCGGGCGACCGCCTCGGTCACGTGGAGCGCGTGCGTGACGGTCCGGTAGTCGACGTTGTCCGGCGTGTCTGAGGGCAGGTGATAGTTGGAGAGCGCCTTGTGCTTGTCGATCGAGACCAAAGTCGCGGTCGGGTAGCGGGCGTGGCTCGGGATCACGGCGTCCGTGGAGTTGCGGGCGCGCAAGCCCCGTCGCAGCGGCGCTCCGGAGTGATCGGCGACCCGTGCGATCAGGTCGCGGAAGCGCCGGTCGTAGTAGTCCTCCATAACCACCGGGCCCTCGCCCTCGCACATGGCGAGGATCGGGGAGCCGACCGTGTCGAGGTTGAGGAACCATGTGCGGTCCTGCGCGAGCGTCGGGAAGTGGTCGGCGGCGAACGAGTTGATGCCGCCCTGGATCACCTCTTCGGCGCCGCAGGAGACGAGCATTACGCGCAGGCCGCTGATCGGATCACTCTGGAGCCGCTCCGCGAGTGCGACCAACACCGCGACGGCGGTCAGGTTGTCGTTGGCCCCGGGCACGGTCGGGCTCGTCGCGATGTTGGCCATCACCCCGGTGGTCATGGCCGCAATCGCGGTGCCGAGGGCGATCACTCCCCGCCGTCGTCTCGCCGCCCCCATGGCCACGGCCGCAGGTCCGGCCAGGACCATCCACCAGAGCGGAAACGAGGTGTCGAGGCGCTCGACGATCCCAGGGAACTCGTGCGCGAGCCAGGCCTGGAAGTGGTCGTCGAAGATCAGTCCGGTTGAGGCCGCATCGTGATGGGCCATCACCACCAGCGTGCGCTCAGCCGAGACATCGCCGGTGACCGCCACGACGTTCTGGGTGGGTTGCGGCCTGGTCAGGCTGCGACGGAACACGCGACGGGTGTTTGCGATGTCGTCCGCGATTGCCGCACCTGCGAGTGCGGCCGCAAGACCTCCGGCGACGCGGCCTCGCCTGCTCAGCGCCAACAGTCCAGCGAGCGTCGTCATCGCGGTCAGCGCTCCGATCGGCTTTGCATAGCCGTCGTGGAACTCAGCCGGCTCCACGTGGGCATCGCAGCCCACAGCGCGCAATCTCTGCGCGATCCACTCGGCGGCCTGAGCCTCGCCCGGGGAACCGGGGCTGCGCTCGAGCGGCGCCAACTGCTCGATCACCTCGCGCAGGGCCGGATGAATGGCGGGAGTCGACATCACGCGGGACGGTAGCGTCACCGGTACAGGCGATGACCCTGAGATCGAGAGCGCGGGGACCAATCGCAGCGCACTGGCATTTGGGAGGGCCCCGGACCCCGACGTAGAATCGACACTGGATGCCGACGCCGTTCGTGAATCTGGCCACCGCCAAGGCAGCCCAGCGTCTGCCGATGCTTCGCCGCGTTCCGCTGGCACGGCTGGTGATCCTCGCCGAGCTGGCGATGCTGGCGAAGGCGCACTTCGAGCGGCTGACGCCTCAGGAGCGTCGCCGCCTGGTGGTGCTGGTGCGCAACGCCGGCGGCCGGCCGAGCAACCTGTCCGCCCGTCAGCGGCGCGAACTCGAGGACCTGATCGCGAAGGTCGACCCGAAGCTGTTCGCCACGCACGCCTTCGAGAAGTTCTCGCCGGTTCCGCCGAGTCGCCGCTGAGTGCCGCTGCCGAGGTGAGAAGCCTCCGGCCGAATCGATGCGCTCAGTCGGTGATCCTGATGTGGCCCGGCTGGGCGGCGACCCGCTCGATCCAGGCGCGGATCCGGGGATATGGCTCCAGATCGAAGCCACCCTCTCCGGCGACGTGCGTATAGGCGTAGAGGCTGATGTCGGCGACGCTGTAGCGGTCGCCTACGAGGAAATCGCGGCCTGTCAGCCCGCGTTCCAGCGCGTCGAGGCCCTTGCGTCCGCCCTCCTGCTTCTGGCGCCAGAGTCCCTCCGGCGGCTCCAGGGCAAACAGCCTGTAGAAGCGCGCGACGGCCAGATTCGGCTCGATCTCATACTGCTCGAAGAACTGCCAGGCCAACGCCTGCGAGCGTTCGTACGGATCACTCGGCATGTACGGCGTGCCCTCAGCCAGGTAGTCGATGATCGCATTCGATTCGATCAGCGGTCGCCCGTCCTCCAGGACCAATACCGGCACCCGCAGCACCGGGCTCAGCTGCCCGATCACGTTCGGCCGGGCGGAGCGGTCGACCACGTCGAGTTCGTGCAGTTCGAGCGGAATGCCGAGATGGGCTGACAGCAGGCGCACCTTGTAGCAGTTGCCGGACGCGGCGCTGTTGTAGAGGACCACGGGGAGGGAGCCTATCGGGAAGCCGTTCGCCTGCGCGCATCAGCTGCAAGCGGCACGCTCGGCGTCGAAATTCTTATGCTTCTCTCACGGGAGTAGTCCTTGCTTGGCGTTATGCGGCATCGGGTGAGCATGAGGCTCGCTGCGGGGGCAGCGGTGGTGACGCTTCTCAGCGGGGGCGCGGGGGCGTTCGCAGCTACGCAGCTGTCGTCCAGCCCGCGTCAGGCCTACATCAATGACGTTGCCAGCCGGCTGAACGTGACGCCGACTGCACTTACGAGCGCGATGAAGCAGGCGAGGATCGACCAGATAAACGCTGCCGAGAAGGCCGGCAAGCTGACGGCTGCTCAGGCAGCAGCGGCCAAGAGCTGGATCGAGAATGGACATGCCGGCGGCGGCTTCGGTGGTCCCGGCGGGCCTGGGCAGGGCTTCAGCCGTGGGCAGGGCGTTCAGCCGTGGGCAGGGGTTCAGCCGTGGGCAGGGCTCCGGCCACGGGCATGGCTCTGGCGGCTGGTGGTCATCGCCCGGTCGGCCCGGCTGCGCGGGCCAATCGACCAAGACGACGGCGACGGCCACGACCACGACAACAGCGATGCCCTGTCATGGCCGGCCTGGCTTGGGCCAGCACGCGGCACGGGTCCGCAATGGATTTGGCCGTGGTTTGTTCGGGGTCGGCGAGGCAGCGGTCACCGGCTACCTTGGCATCACATCGGCAACGCTTCGATCCGACCTTGCGGCGGGCCAGTCACTGTCGCAGGTCGCATCAGTGACGCCCGGCAAGTCGACATCAGGACTCGAGTCGGCATTGGCGGCGGCCTACAAGACGCGACTTGAGAAGGCGGTCTCCGCGGGCTGGATCACCGCAGCGCAGGAGGCCAAGGCGCTATCGGGACTCTCATCGCTGCTGCCGAAGCTGATCAGCCGATCGTTCACGGTTCCTGCGGCCGGCGGCTTCGACGGCTTGCGGCATCCGTAGCGGCCCGCCGCCGCTCCCGCATCGGCCCGCACGCCACGTCCGCTACCCCTCGATCAACTCGCCCGGCAGCAGGCCGTAAACGAGCGAGTCGCGTCGCTGCCCGCTATGGCGCACCAGCATGTGTGACCTCAGGCGCCCTTCCTTCTGGAAGCCGCATCGCTCAGCCACACGTTGGGAGGCAGAGTTCTCCGGGTCGGTTGTCAGTTCCAGACGTGCCAGTCCCAGGTCGTCAAACGCCCAACCTGCCAGCAGACGGACGGCGCGACTGACGTAGCCGTGGCCGCGAGCTTCGCGTGCAACCCAGTAGCCGGTGGCCGCCGATCTCAACGTCCGGCTGAATTGGTGCAGGCCGATGGCGCCGAACCGTGCACCAGTCCTGGCATCCACGACCGCGAAGTCGATCGCGTCCCCGGCCAGCAGCGCCGGCTCCTGGCTCTCAAACCAGGCGAGCGCGTCCGCCTCTCGATAGGGGAACGCAATCGTCGGTGAATACCGCGACACCTCAGGGTCCTGGCAGGCCTCCACCACGAACGCCACGTCATCGGCCGTCCAGGGGCGGAGCGCGACGACGCCGTCAGTCAGTGGCGGGTCGGGGACGAACAATTCGACCATCACCAGAAATTACCGGCACCGCTACCTGGAGGCGCCCCGTCGTGGCGGCCGCCAGTCGGTCGTCAGGTGCCCGGAACGACGATCTCAGCGCCCGGGAGCCAGTTCCCCGGCTGGGGGAAGGTGACCGGCATACGGGTGCCGGCGAAGTGGATGAAACTGCTGGGCCAGGGCTGCCACGAGCCCCCGGCCGCGGCTACGCGCTCCCAGTCGAAGCCGTCGTAGCTTGAGCCCATGCCACTCTGCGAGACGTCGATATAGCTGTTGTCGGGGCCGACCGCCTCGACGATCGCGACGTGGCCATAACCACCCATGCCGGGCGTGCCCTCGTCCCACTCGGCTACGGAGCCGATGGTCGGCGTGTCGTCAACCGGGATGCCCTGCGACTCCGCGTTCTCGGCCCACTGGCCGGCGTCGCCGAGCAGTACAGCGGGCTCCGGTACGCCGTAGATCTGCGACTCGACGTAGGCCGCGTAGTTGGTGCAGTTGTCGCCCGCGTACATGCGCCACCACATCGAGTCCGCCTCGTACTCGTAGCCATGCGTGCTGAAACCGGCAGTCGAACAGGCCGTGTAGCCGGCGCAGAGCTGGTAGACGTCGGCCCGCGCCGCTCTGGCCTGACAGAGGCCAAGACATGTCAACGCGGCGGTCAGGACAGCCAGGAACAGAGCCCTGGTACGCGACTGGCGCGCACCGACCCGCCCCAGACTCCCCGGAAGCTGGAGCTGCATGGGGCGGCATCAAATCGGATCGACCCGCGGAAGGTTGCAAGATTCCTGCCCGTGGGCGAAATCCTGCAGATCGCAGGTGGGCCCGCCGCCCGTGGCCCGCTGGCCACAGGCGGCGCTCAACGCTGGCTCGCGGCCAGGCTGCGCTGAGCTCCTCGCTTATGACCAGGGCAGCGTGTAGAGCTTCGTGAAGGTCATCGCCTTGATCGCCTCACGCACGCCTTCCTTGACGCCGAGGCCGCTGTCGCCGACCCCGCCGAATGGCGTCAGCTCTGTACGCCAGCCGGGAACCTCGCGGATGTTCACCGTGCCGGCCCGGAGCTCGCGGATGCAGCGACTGATGGCGCGCCAGTCGAATGTGCAGACTCCGCTTGAGAGCGCGTAGGGCGTCGCGTTGGCGACGGCGATCGCCTCGTCCAGAGATGAGACGCGAATCACTGGGGCGACCGGCCCAAACGTCTCGCTGGCGACCAGCCGGCTCTCCGGGCGCACGTGGTCGAGCACACTGGGTGACAGCTGCGCGCCGTCACGCCGGCCGCCATGGAGGAGCTCGGCGCCGTCGGCGACGGCGTCGTGGACGCGCTCCTCGATCGCGATGGCGGCGCGCTCGTCGATCACGGTGCCGATGCCGGTGTCGGGGTCGGCGGGGTCGCCGACCTTGATCGCCGCGGCACCGGCCACGACCCGCTCGACCAGCTCATCGGCGATCGATTCCACGACGATGATCCGCTTGACGGCCGTGCAGCGTTGCCCCGAATTGGCGAACGCGCCCGAGACAGCCAGTGCTGCCGCCTCATCGAGGTCGGCGTCGGCCAACACGAGCAGCGGATCGTTGCCGCCGAGCTCGAGCACCGCCCGGCGATAGCCGAGCCGGGCGGCGATCCCCTTGCCGACCGCGACCCCGCCGGTGAACGAGATCAGCTCCACTGCCGGTTCTGCCAGGAACTCGTCGAGCACGAGCGCCGGGTCGCCGCAGACAATCTGCGCGGCCGCCGCGGCCAGGCCGGCTCCGCTCACGATCTCGAACAGAGCCAGGGCACTCAGCGGGACCTTCTCCGATGGCTTCAGCACGATCGGCGCTCCGGCGGCGATCGCCGGTGCGAGCTTGTGTGCCACCTGGTTGATCGGATGGTTGAACGGCGTGATCGCGCCGACCAGCCGCACGGGTACGTTCAGCGTGTGCGCACGACGGTCGCGGCCGTGAGCGGTGATGTCGCCCGCGAACGTGCCACCGTCGTCGCGCAACGCCTCGATCGCCGCAAACCGGAACACGTCGGCGGCCCTGCTCAGCTCATGACGGCTGTCCTTTAGGCAGAGCCCTGACTCAGTTGTGATCAGCGAGGCCAACCGCTCGCTCTGGGCGATGAGCTCGCCGGACACCGCAAACAGCACCTCTGCGCGCTCGTGTCGCGAGAGCTCGTTGCGGTAGGCGGCGCCGGCCGCCAGCATCTCCCGGATCTGCTCCGGCGTGGAGAGCGGCACCTCGCCCACGAGCTCGCCGCTGTAGGGAGAACTGACCTGCAGGGTCGACCTCATGCGAGCCCGTTCAGGAGCAGATCATGGAGGTCGCGGTTGCGGAGATCCCTCCCAAGCAGCGCGTCGTCGCGCAGCCGATGGGTGAGGATGATCGGCACCGCCCGCTCGTGCAGGCCGCCATGCGAGCGCAGGGTGCCCCGCAGAGCGCTGAGGTCGTGGGCGATCGCCGACTTGCCGATCACGGTCTCACCGTCGGCGAGCACGACCAGATCGCCGATCCGGTCGGCCGGCAGCTCGAAGGCTTCAGCTGCGGCGCTGCGATCGAGCACGCCCTCGATGCCTTCCAGCGATGCGATGACTCCGCGAGCATGATCGAGCTCATCGAGGTCGTCCAGGTGCACCCAGGCCAGCGACCCGAGCGCCGCGTGGTGAGCCACATACGGGTCGGTGATCGGGCAGAGCGTGTGAGCGCACCGGATGCCCGCCGCCGTGAGCGCATCGTCGAGGAAGCGCACGTTCGCAGTGCCGTCCGCAGCCGCCTTCGCTCGCATCCCGTGGTCGGCCGCGAGCCCGATGACGAAGCCGGCATCGAGCGCCGCTCCGATAGAGGCATCGATCGCGCGATAGAAGTCGTCGGCGAGTGGCTCGCCGGGGGCCGCCGCGTGCTGGACGAAGTCCGTGAGCGACGCATAGACGATCCTGGCGTCGAAGTAAGGAGCCAGCGAGACCGCGAGATCGACGGTGTAAGGGGAGAGCCGCCAGTCGTAGATGTCGGGGTTGGGGGCGCCGACGACCTGGGTGATCGGCGTCCCGTCGGGCAGCGTCTGCTCGTGGGCCTTTTCGGCGCTGAAGGCGGGAACCTCGCCGGTGGCCAGCAGGGCACGCAACTTGTCCTTGGCGGTGACGCAGAGCACGCCGACCCCCGCTGCCAAGGCGGCCGCGTGGATCGTCGTTGCACGCAGGAAGCTTGGATCCGTGACCTGGACCTCGTTTCCGTCCGGGGTGCGGTAGTGGTTACCGGCGATTCCGTTGCGCGCGGCGCTCACGCCGGTCACGATCGTGACATTGTTCGGGTTTGTGAAGGTCGGTACCTGCGCACGTCCCACCGCGTAGCTGCCACCACCCGAGACGGCCTCGGACAGGCGCGGCATCAGATCGCGCTCGAGCGCGTCCTCGACGTATGCAGGATCCCAGCCATCTGCACAGATCGCGAGGATCTTCTGGTCCGGAGCCGAATAGATGCGGTCGTTGGCGGCGAACCGGATGCTCATCTAAAACATGACTATACAAGTTGAGGCGCCCGGCCTGAGGTCGAGCGGCGAGGGGCATGTAAAACTCCTGAGAATAAGCGCTGAGACGCCCGCAAATGGACTTGTATATACAAAAGTGCGAGCCGCCACCCGAACCATCGAAACCGACGTTTGCGTCGTAGGCGCCGGCATCGTCGGGCTGGCACACGCGCATGAGGCCCGCCGACGGGGGCTGAGCGTGGTGGTGCTCGATCGCGATGAGCGCGCCGTCGGCGCCAGCATCCGCAACTTCGGGCATCTGTTCTTCTCGAGTGTCGCCGACGGCGACGCGCAGGAGCGCGCGGCCGTCTCCCGAGAGCGCTGGCTCGAGCTTGCCAGGAGCGCCCGGCTGTTCATGGCCGAGGGGGGCACGCTGATCGTCGCCCGCCACCGCGACGAGCTCGCGGTGATGGAGGACGTGGTACAGGAGCCGGCGCGGAACTCGCGGATGCTGAGCGCTCGAGAAGTTGGTCAGCTGACCCCGATTCCCACCGATCACGTGGTCGGCGGCTTGCACGCGATGCACGATCTGCGCGTTGACCCGCGCGCCGCAGTGGCCGGACTGGCGGCACTGCTCGCGCAGGACCCGGAGGCCCGACTGGAGTGGGGCGCGCATGTTCATGATGTCGAGGACGGTCTCGTCCACGCGGGCAGGTTGGAGGTCCGCGCGCCGGCGATTGTCGTCTGCCCAGGTCCTGGCTATCGGTCGCTGCCGCCGGTGCTGCGCGGTGAACTCGGGGAGCTGACGCTCTGCCAGTTGCAGATGCTGAGGCTCGCTGCGCCGACGGGGCGCCGCTACGAGCCGGTGCTCGCGACCGGTCTCAGCCTGGTCCGATATCCGGCGTTCGCGACGCGTGAGAGCGCGGCTGTGCTGCGAGAGCGGCTAGAGCTTGAGAAAGCTGAGTTCATCGATCGCGGGATCCATCTGCTCGTGTCCCAGTTGCCGGATGGCGACCTGATGGTGGGCGACACGCACACGTATGGGGACACGCTCGCGCCGTTCGCCGAGGAGCGCCTCCATAGCCTGCTGCTCGAGGAGGCGCGAGCGCTTCTGGGAATCGAGCCCGAGGTCCGGCAGCGTTGGCAGGGCGTGTATCCCGTAGCCCGGACGTCTACGGCGGACGACTTCCACGTCACCGCGCCGCTACCGAGTGTGCGCGTGGTCGAGAACGTAGCCGGGATCGGGATGACGCTCGCGTTCGGGCAGGCGCCGATCGTCCTGGATGACCTGCTTGAGGGTCACGACACGAGCGCCAGCCCGACACCTGCCCGCGGTAGTGCCGCGCGATTGTGAATCGTGATCACGAAGTGGTCGCCTCGGTATGTGTCGACCGAGAACTCGAGCGCACGGCCGTCCGGATCGAGCGCGCGCCGACGCACCTCGAGTAGCGGCGCGCGCCGGCGGATGCCGAGCAGCGATGACTGGTCGGCGCTTGCAGCGATCGAGGTGATTGTCTGCTCTGCCTCGTGGAAGATGACGCCGCGGATGCCCAGTTGCGCGTAGACGGAACCGTGCTCGAGGTCGCAGTCGAGGAGCATCCGTCCAACCGGCTCGATGAAGCTGCTCAGCTCGATCATCGCGGGTTCGCCATCGAGCAGTCGAAGGCGGCGGTACTGGAAGACCGGATCTCCCAGCTCCAGACCGAGCTGGGTGGCGGCGAGCGCGTCGGCGGGCCGGCGCACCAGCTCGAGTGTGCGCGCGCCGGGCACTCGGCCGATCCCTTCTGCCCAGGCTGAGAACGAGATCAGCTCGTCGAAGCTCTGTGCAAGTGTCCGCCGCGCGACCACCGGCCGGCGACCGCGTCCGCCGGCGATCAGACCCTCAGCCCGCAGGGCGGCGAGGGCCTGGCGCACCGTCCCGCGCGAAACCGAGAAGGCAGCCGACAAGTCCGCCTCCGAGGCGATCGCCGAGTCCGGCGCGAGCTCTCCGGACCGGATCTGCGAGCGGAGTTTTGCTGCGATCATGGCATGCCGCGAACCGTGTTCGCTGGCCGGTGTCATGGTGATCATTCTGCTCGCTCAGAGCTCGATCGGCTGTGCGAGTCGTACGGACGGGCCGGGAGAGGGCGGAGCCTGAGCTTCGCGCGTGGCAGACACGAGCGGCAGTTCCATCCAGAGGACATCCTGCCAGCCGCCGGCGGTCCAGCCGACCCGGTGGTAGACGCCGACATCCTCGAAGCCAAGTGCGCGGTGCAGGCCCACGCTGGCCGGGTTCGGGACCGTGATCCCGGCGAGCACCGTCCTGTACCCCTGCTCTGAGAGCAGGGCGAAAAGCGGCTCATAGAGGGCGCGACCGAGCCCCTGACCATGGTGATCAGGGCCCAGGTAGACGCTCGCCTCAACCGTCCACCGGTAGGCCGGGCGCTCGCGGTGGGGGCCGGCGTATGCGAATCCTGCGATGCGGCCGCCATCCTCGGCAACGAGGAACGCGTGTGTACGGCTGATCTGAGCGATCCGCCGCTGGAACGCGACGACGGAGGGCGCGGCGTCCTCGAAGCTCGCAGGAGTGTCGTCGGCGAACGGGCCGTAGACGGCGACGCATCCGGCGGCGTCCCGCACAGGGTCGGCATGGCGGATCAGCATGCGGTCAGGCTAGCCTGAGCCCGTGCAGCGTGATCTCGACATCGTCCTGCTGGGCGCGACTGGGTTCGTCGGCGAACTCACCGCCGAGTATCTGATCGCACACGCGCCGTCCGACGCTCGTCTGGGACTTGCCGGCCGTAATCGTGAGAAGCTCGAATCGCTGCGCGGGCGGCTTGGGCGAGCTGACCTCGCGCTGACGGTGGTCGATGTCGTCGACACGGCGGCGGTCGGTGCCCTGGCGGAGTCGACGAGGGTGCTGGTCTCGACGGTCGGGCCGTATCTGCTGTACGGCGAGGCGGTCGTCGCGGCATGCGCGGCCGCTGGAACGGACTACCTGGACCTCACGGGCGAGGCCGAGTTCGTCGACCTGATGTATCTGCGCCACCACACAACCGCTCGTGTCAGCGGCGCTCGACTCGTGCACTCCTGTGGGTTCGACTCAGTTCCCTACGATCTCGGCGCGCTGTTCACGGTCTCGCAGCTGTCGGGCGAGGTCCCGGTGCAACTGAGTGGCTACGGCTCCGCGCACGGTTCGATCTCCGGCGGCACGTTTCAGTCGGCGCTCAACATCATCGGACGGCTGAAGGAGGCCGGGCGAGTGGCGCGCCAGCGGCGCGCGGTCGAGCGCAACGCCGACGACGGTCGGATTGCGGCGGGCCGCAGCGTGCACGGACTGCCGGGCCGCGTGCACAGGGAGCGACTCGCCGGAGGTTGGGTCGTTCCGGCGCCTGTGATCGACCCACAACACGTGCTTCGCACCGCGCGACTCGATCCCACCTATGGCCCGGATTTCACCTACTCGCACTACCTGGTGACGCGGCGGCTGTGGCGCACCGCGGCACTGGGGGTCGCAGTGGTCGTGGTCGGTCTACCGGCACAGCTCGAATCGACGCGCCGGCTGGTCGGCAGGCTGAAGCGCCCGGGAACCGGGCCTGACGCTGAGCGCCGGGCGCGCTCGAGCTTCCGAGTCCGCTTCGTAGCCGACCACGGCAAGGACCGTGCGGAGCGGCTGATCACCGAGGTCCGCGGAGGCGATCCCGGTTACGGGGAGACAGCGAAGATGCTCGCTGAGGCCGCGCTGCGACTCGCGTTCGATGACGACCTGCCGGAGCGCGGAGGGGGGCAGTGGACCCCGGCGCTGGCGCTTGGACACGGCTACATCGATCGTCTCGTTCGCGCTGGAATCGAGTTCTCGGTGGTCGAGTCGCCCGAACAGGTGTGACAACTGCGGCACATTGCTTGGTCTTTGCGGCGATGGGACCTAGCTTGGTCGGATGCCCAGGGCCTCTCAGCGGGTGGGTGATGCCTCCAAGCGAGCGGATGATGCCTTCGGGCGAGCGGATGATGCCTCCGGGCGAGCGGGTGACCCGGTTCCGCGCTCCGCAACTCGTACTCGTGACTCTGTCGACGTTATCCCCGCTGGAGGGGGGAAACGTCGACAGAGTGGTCCGGAGATCGCACATCTGGCCGCCCAGCAGCACGGGATCGTTTCGATCACGCAGCTGAAGGGGCTCGGCGTCACCGCTCGCCAGCTGGAGGGGTTGCTGGAGCGTGGCCAACTGCACCGGGTTCACCGGGGTGTGTACGCCGTCGGCCACCGCAAGCTCTCGCGGGATGGACGCCTGATGGCAGCTCTGATGGCAGTGGGAGACGGGGCATTTCTCAGCCACCGTACGGCCGCTGGCCTGCACCGCCTCCGGAGCCTCAACCTTCGACGGATAGACGTGACAGTTGCCGGGCCCGCGCCCCGCCGGCGTCAGGGTCTCGACGTTCACCGCACGAGCCGACCCCCGGCGAAAGGTGAGATCACCATCATCAACGGCCTGCGAGTCAGCACTGTCCCTCGAATGTTCGTCGAGCTTGCTCCAACTGAACCCGTTGAGGAGCTGAAGAGGATGCTGGGCGAGGCGGTGCGCAAGCGCGTTTTCTCACATGACGGTATGAGGGAGACGCTCGACCGGTATGCCCGATCGCCTGGCACCGGCCGGCTGAACGCCATATACGTGGCTTACCGGCCACGGCCGGATCGGAGGTCCGACCTGGAGCGAGACTTCGACCGCCTGCTGGACAAGCACCCGGAGATCCCGGAACCGCTGCGCAACGAGTTGTTCGGGCCGTGGGAGCTCGATTACTACTGGCCGGCGCACAACGTCGTGCTCGAACTCGACGGCCGCCCGTACCACATCGTCGTCGAACAGATAGAGCGCGACCGTGTCAAGGACGCGTATCTGCTTGCGCGCGGTCTGCGTCCTCTGCGCGTCACCGATACCCGCTTCAACCACGATCCTGAGGGCGCGATCGCCGACCTAAACGCGATGCTGGAACTGGGGGTGCCTCCTGAGTCCATGTAGCCCTGAGTCCATGCAGCCCACTTGTTTCCATGAGGTCCGGTGGTAGCCAGCCTGACCGTCAACTCGAGGGTTAAACACCGCCGGGCGCGCGGCGGGCTGGGCTTGCGACTGTGTCTCGCTCCTGCGACGGGCCGGGCCTCGTGATCGCCGACCGCCTCGTGATCGCGACCGTGTGTCGCGCGTACGAGCGGGTGTCGCGGCCGTGCCGCGGGAGTGTGGCCCGGGAGTTGCGACCACGACCGGACCCGCAGACAGGATTATGTTGTTCTTACAGACGTGACGACATCCTCGGAGTGCGATGCGCGTATTGGTTGTTGAAGACGAGCGGCGACTGGCGGATGCGATTGCTCGCGGTCTGCGGCGTGAGGGCATGGCCGTCGATGTCTCCCGCGACGGCGCTGACGCTCTGACCAAGTCGCGGGTTGTGCGATACGACGTGGTCGTCCTGGACCGGGACCTGCCGGAGACGCACGGCGATGACGTCTGTCGCCAGGTGCGGGCCGAGCGGCCCGAGACGTCAATCATCATGCTGACCGCCGCCGGCGAGCTCGATGATCTGGTAGAGGGTCTGTCGATGGGGGCTGACGATTATCTGCCCAAGCCGTTCCGGTTCGCCGAACTGGTTGCGCGGATCCGCGCGCTGGGCAGGCGAACCGTTCCGAGCCGGCCACCGTTGCTGACACACGCCGACCTGGCGCTCGACCCGGCGCGACGGAGCGTCACGCGCTCCGGCAGGCCCGTCGAGCTGACCCGCAAGGAACTGGCCGTGCTCGAGGCGCTGATGGCGGCCGACGGTGCCACGATCTCCTCGGAGGAGCTGCTCGAGCGAGTCTGGGACGAACAGACCGACCCGTTCACGAACGTCGTACGCATGACGATCATGACGCTGCGGCGCAAGCTGGGTGACCCGCCGGTGGTGGAAACCGTGATCGGCGTCGGATACAGGATGGCCTGAGGAGTCGGGATGCGGCGGGCGGCCGAGATGGACGGGACCCACCAGCCGGGCTGGCGTGAGCGGCGATCACCGTGGAGCCGGCGGCGATGAGGCTGAGGCCGCCCACACGCACGATCCGTCTGCGGCTGACGCTGATCTACGGTGCAGTCTTCCTCGTGACCGCCGCCGCGATGCTGACCATCGGGTATCTGCTGGTGCGACACAACCTGGACCACCACCACAGGTTCCGGAACGATCTGAGCCAGAGCGACCCGGCCCTGTACCGGTCGATCTTCGGCCCGCTGCCGCGGCCGTCCAACCCGCCGCCCTCGAACTCGGCGTTCCGCGCGTTCCAGGCCGGTTATCGCCAGGCTGTGTCGACCGCTCTGCATCGGCTGCTGTGGGAGTACATCGTGGCGCTCGTCGCGATGACCGGCATCTCAGTCGCCCTCGGCTGGTGGATGGCGGGACGGGCGCTGGCGCCGCTGCGAGCGATCACCGCCACCGCGAGACGTGTCTCCGGTGTCAACCTCGGCGAGCGCATCGCGCTGCAGGGTCCAGACGATGAGCTCAAGGAGCTGGCCGACACGTTCGATGGGATGCTGGCTCGGCTCGATGCGGCGTTCGCGAGCCAGACGCACTTTGTCGCGAACGCCTCGCATGAGCTGCGCACACCGCTGGCGATCATGCGGACGGAGGTTGAGGTGACACTCGCGGATCCAGACGCCAGCACCAATGAGCTGCGGACGATGGCCGAGGCGGTCCGCGAGACGATCGACCGTAGCGAGTCGTTGATCGCCGCGCTGCTGTTCCTGGCTCGTAGCGAGGGTCTGCGTGGGATCGAGGAGGCCGTCGATCTGGCCGAGCTGGCCGGAGGCTGCGTCACCGACCTGCACCGCAGCGCTGAGGCCGCCGGCGTGACCGTGACTTCAGATCTGACGCCGGCCGTCGCTCGTGGCGACTCCGCGCTGCTCGAGCGGATGATCGCCAACCTCGTGGAAAACGGTATTCGCCACAACGTGTCAGGCGGCGAGCTGAGCGTCACCACGTCCAGTTCGGGTGGAATGGCGGAGGTATTGGTTCGCAATGGTGGCGCGGTGATCGACCCGAGCCAGGTCCAGGCATTGACGGAGCCGTTCCGTCGGTTGAGCCGCACCGCAGGAGGCTTTGGACTGGGCCTCTCGATCGTTCGCTCCGTGGCTGAGATCCATTCTGGAACGGTGGAGCTGACAGCGCTGCCCCAAGGGGGCCTGCAGGTGCGGGTGCGGGTGCCGGCGGCTCCCGAAGCGACCGCTGCAGATCCGGTCCAACCTGAGCGGCGTCGCCACTCCGTGCTTCACCGCTGACGTCTGCGCGCGCGTCTCTCATGTGCCGCAGGCTGCGAGACTGCACCCCTGGGCCCACTGTTTACGCAAACCTGATGCTAACAGTCGCCAGTTTCAGGCGAAAATGCACATTTTGCAGGCGATTGTCACTGGTCAGAGGCGGTGGTGCAGCTCGCCGCAACTCTTATCGTGCTCGCGGGATTCTCTAGGAATCAGTCCGTAGATTCGCTTCCATGAATCACGATCGGAGCCGGCGGTCTGCGCGACCGTGGTACATCATCTCGCTCGCGGCCGTGGCGGCCGCAGTCATCATTTTGGGTGTCACCCAGCTCGGTTCGCCCACCAGCAGCGCGGCGCGCACGTCGAAGGAGACAGTCGCGGCCGAGAACGGAGTCGTGCAGGCCACGGTCTCCGGCAGTGGCGAGGTCGAGCCGGGAATCAGCGACACACTCAACTTTGGAACCTCCGGGACCCTGCAGACGGTCAACGTCACGGTCGGCGAGCATGTCAACAAGGGGCAGTTGATCGCGACGCTCGACCCCTCAGCGGCCGAACTCACCCTGAAGGAGGCTGAGGTCACGCTGACCGAGGCCAAGGACAACCTGGCCGCGGTCAAGGCCGGCGACTCGACCGCGAGCAGCAGCTCCAGCAACACCGCTCCAGCAACAGCAGCTCCAGCAACACCAGCTCGTCGTCGGGCAGCTCGATCTCCGCAACTGTTGCCGACGTGACCGACAGCCAGGAGACGGTCTACGCCTCCTACGAGCGGGATGCGGGCAGCGACGCGACGTCCACAGCCACGACCACAGACACGACGACCGGAGCCACCACCACAACCGATACCACGCCGGTGACGAACACCACGTCGAGTCCGGCCCTGACGACGCCGACGACCACGACGACGAGGTCCACCACCACGAAGCCGACCAGGAGCTCGGCCAAGACGCCGACGAAGACCTCAACAACTACGCAGACCAAGTCCAAGACCGCGGGACAGAGGTTCGCAACTCCGACCACCACGACGTCGACCAGGGCACCCACCAGCGCGGCGAACCGGAAGTCGACGGCAGCTGGGACCGGCACGACCGCGGGCACCCGGACCGTCGCCGGCACCGACACGACCGCCAGCACCGACACGACCGCCGGCACCGACACGACCGCCGGCACCGACAAGACCGCCGGCGCCGGCCAGAACGCGACCGACCAGACGACGACGACTAGCACACCGACCAAGTCCGAGCTCGAGCAGGCCGAGGTTCAGGTGGATGAGGCGCGGGCCACCGTCAGCGCCGACAAGAAGGCGCTGGCAGACACGAAGCTGTATGCCCCGGCCAGCGGAACGATCGCGTCGCTCTCCGATACCAGCATCGGCGAATCGATCTCAAGCGGGAACGACTCGTCAGCGGCCGCCTCCCAAGGCAACAGCTCCAGCGCAGGTACGACCGGGAGCACCGGAAGCACATCGAGCTCGGGCTTCGCCGAACTGATCAACGACAGCACGATGACGATGTCCGTCTCACTGAGCGAGGACGACATCTCAAACGTGAAGGTCGGTCAGATGGCAACGGTCTCGATCACCGCACTCGGCGATGTCGAACTGGCCGGCCACGTCAGCTCGATCTCGCCACTCGGCTCTGACAGCGACGGCGTTGTCAGCTACGACGCGACGATCACCGTCACCCAGAGCAACCCGAAGGTGCTGCCCGGGATGAGCGCGACCGCGCTGATCGTCACCCAGCAGGCGCAGGGTGTCACGATCCCGAGCGAGGCGATCACCGGCAGCGGTTCCGGTGCCACCGTCCAGCTCGTCAAGAGCGACGGGTCGGTGGTTGCCCAGCCGGTCGTGGTCGGGTTGAAGGGCACCTCGCGCTCGCAGATCGTGAGCGGGCTGAAGGCCGGTCAGGAGGTACAGATCACGATCACGCTGCCGTCACTGGGGAGCAGCGGAACCTCCACGACCAGCACCACCAGCGCCACCGGCGGTCTCGGGTCGGGCGGATTCGGCGGCGGTGGCGGCTTCAGCGCCGCACGCGCCTTCTTCAACGGCGGAGGCGGCACACCGTGAGCGGCCGTGGTCCTCGCGGGCCCGTGATTCAGGTGCGCGACGTCCGCAAGACATATCAGCTGGGGGACATCTCGGTTCACGCCCTGCGCGGTGTGAGCCTGGATATCGAGCGTGGGGAATACCTCGCGATCATGGGTCCGTCAGGCAGCGGCAAGAGCACCCTGATGCACATCCTCGGCTGTCTCGACACGCCGACAAGCGGCATCTACAGGCTGAACGGGGTCGATGTCCGCGGCGTTGACGAGGATGACCTCTCGGACCTGCGCAACCGCTACATAGGGTTCGTGTTCCAGTCGTTCAACCTGATTCCGCGCACGCGGGCGATCGCCAACGTCGCGCTGCCGCTGCAATACGCGGGTCTATCGAGGACGGCCAGGCTCGAGCGCGCGAAGACGGCGCTCGCGTCGGTCGGACTCACGGACCGCGCCGCGCACCTGCCATCTGAGCTGTCGGGCGGTCAGCAGCAGCGCGTCGCGGTGGCGCGGGCGCTTGTCACGAACCCGGCGCTGATCCTCGCCGATGAGCCGACTGGCAACCTCGACACACACTCGACGGCCGAGATGCTCGATGTCTTCGAGCGGCTCAACCGCCAGGGTCGCACGATCGTGCTGATCACCCACGAGCAGGAGGTCGCGGCCCACGCCCGGCGCGTCATCCGTCTGCGCGACGGGCAGATCATCGCCGACGAGCGCACCGATCGGCCGGCGGTGATGCTCGCATGAGCGAGGCGCTGTCCGTTGCGCTCACCGGCCTGGGCGCGAACAAGCTGCGAACCGGCCTGACGATCCTCGGTCTGATGATCGGCGTCGGTTCGGTGATCGTGCTGATCGCCGTCGGCACCGGCTCATCCGCTGCAGTGCAGGCGCAGATCGACGCGCTCGGAGCCAACACGCTGACGATCAGCGCCGCGCCGAACATCGGCGGGCTGTTCGGTCAGAGCTCGAGCTCCGGACTGACTCTGACCGACGCCTACGCGCTCGAGAATCACTTCAAGGCTCCGGACGTCAAGAGCGTCGCCCCCGTGGTGTCGGCATCGGACGTGACGCTCACCTACGGATCCTCGACGTACGAACCCTCGACCTTCGTCGGTACGACACCCGGTTACGAGTCGGCGCGTGACTACTCGATCTCGGAGGGCCGGTGGTTCAGCAGAGCAGAGGTTAAGAACAAGGCGAACGTGCTGGTGGTCGGCCCGACGGTCGCTCAGGAGCTGTTCGGTGGCGGCGATCCGGTCGGCCAGAACGTCGAGATCGACAACACCAGCTTCGAGATCATCGGCGAGACGGCGCCCAAGGGGTCCAACGGGTCGACGGACCTCGACGACCTCGCGGCGGCGCCGATATCGACCGTGCAGCAGCTGATCACCGGGTACGGCAGCATCGATCAGATCCTCGTTCAGGCGCAGTCGGCCGATGCGCTCAGCGCCGCTCAGACCGAGGTGACCGACATCCTCAACCAGCTCGACCCGGTGTCCGCGGGCTCCGACGAGTCCAGCAACTTCGAGGTTGTCAACCAGAGCTCGATCCTGCAGACCTCCAACTCCAGCAACAAGGTGTTCACGACGCTGCTGGCCGAGGTCGCCGCGATCTCGCTGTTGGTCGGCGGCATCGGCGTGATGAACATCATGCTCGTGTCCGTGACCGAGCGCACCCGGGAGATCGGCATTCGCAAGGCCGTCGGCGCCCGCCGCAAGGACATCCTCACGCAGTTTCTGGTCGAAGCGGTGCTCGTCTCGATCTTCGGCGGGGCCGCCGGCGTCGCGGCCGGCCTGATCGGCGCGCAGTTCACGATCGCCGGAGTTCAGCCGGTGATCGCTCCGTACTCGATTGCCCTGGCGTTCGGCGCCGCCGTGTTGATCGGGCTCTTCTTCGGAACCTATCCCGCGTGGCGCGCGGCGTCGATGCGCCCGATCGACGCGCTGCGCTTCGAGTGAGAGAGCAATGACCGACCAAGAACCAACACCACCCATGGAACGAACACAACACCCAGATCCAGAGGACACCCAGATCAACGCGGGCCCGCCCCAACCGTCGGCCGCGGGACCATTCGATGACTACGAGGATGGCTTCGGCGACGAGCCGCTGCCGTCCCGGCCGCGGGCGCGGTACCTGACCCCGCTCACCGCGTGCCTGATGGCGCTGATCCTTGGGGGCGTGGGGTTCTTCGTCGGCGTGCGTGTGGAGAAGTCGAAGACATCGAGCAGCGGCACCTCGGCGTTCGCGCGCGGCGGCTTCCCGGGCGCGAGTGCGCTCTCGACGAGTGGCTCGAGCAAGACCACCTCGGGCGCGACGTCGGGTGGCAGCGCCAGCAGCCTCTACAGGCGATTCGCGACGGCCGGAGGCTTCTCGGGCGCGACCGGCAACGGCACCGTCGGGACCGTCTCGAGCGTCGACGGGGACACGATTTATGTGAAGGAGACAAGCGGCAACACCGTCAAGGTGAAGCTCAACAGCGCGACGACGATCAGCAAAAGCGAGAGCGTCTCAAGGGAGAAGCTGAATCCCGGTGACAGCGTCGTGATCCAGGGCAGCGCGGGTTCAGGCGGCACGGTCCAGGCGACCTCCGTCAGCGACTCCGGCGCCAGCGCCAGCTCGTCGACCAGCTCCTCCTCCAGCAGCTCGAGTTCGAGCGGAAACGCGTCATCGGCGATCAGATCCCTGTTCGGTAGCTGATCTCCACCTGTGGTTACGAAAGGACTGACTGAAATCATGAAACTCACAAAACGCGCGCCACGGGGCGCCGCGGTGATGCTGGTCTCGTTGGCGGCCGGGTTGGGTGTGGCCGCCTGCGGTTCGGGTTCCAACACAGCGTCGAGCAAGAACGCCAGCGCGACTTCCACCACCAGAAGCTCGAGCCGCGCGGCGTTCGAGGCCTGCCTGAAGCAGCACGGGGTGACACTGCCCAAGCGCGGCGCCGGCGGTTTCGGCGCTGGGGGCTTCAGCGGCGGCGCCGGGGGCAGTCCGCCGACCGGTGCCAACCGGAACTTCACGCCACCCAGCGGGAGCTCGACGACCGGGAGTGCGCCGAGCCGTCACGGTGGCTTCCCGGGCGGGGGCGGATTCTTCGCCGCCGGCGGCAACTCCAAGTTCGCGAAGGCCTTCAGGGCGTGCGGCTCGAAACTCGGCAAGTCCGGCTTCGGCGGCGGCTTTGGCGGTGGCTTTGGCGGTGGCTATGGCGGCGGAGGGTTCAGGGGCGGCGCCAGGCCGAGCGGCGCCGGCAGGGCGCACTTCTCCGACACCGCGCTGAAGTCGTTCGTCGCGTGCGTACGCAGGAACGGCTACGGGGCGATGCCCGAGCCCAACACCACCGGCAAGGGCGCCGTGTTCCCATCGAGCGTCGAGAAGAACGCGAAGTTCCAGGAGGCCAGCAAGAAGTGCGTGAACATCCTGCGCTCGGGCTTCCGGCCGCCTTCCGCGTCGACGACTACGACCACGTCGAGCGCTTAGACAGCGGTTTGCCTTGCGGGGGCGCGCCTTGCTTGCGCGCGCCCCCGCGCCAGCCGCGTGCGGCTGGGCGTGGTTGCGGCTGGGCGTGGTGCTACTCGCCCGGGTAGCGAAGCCCGATCAGTTCGCGGACGCGGTCCATCGTGTGCATGATCGCGACCGACTCCTCGAGCGGCAGGATCTCGCCCGAGAGCCTGCCCGCCGCGATCAGCCGCTCGATCTCATCGGCCTGGAACTGCATGCCGCGGCCGGGGACGTCGGACTCGTAGCTGGAGCGCAGCTCGTCGTGGGCGTCGTAGACGCGGAACGAGGTGGGGTTGTACCAGACCGGATCGATCTCGATCCGGCCGTCGGTGCCGAGGATGAAGGCACGGTTCGGGCCGGCCGACGAGCTCGAGGTGTAGAGCGTGGCGTGGCGGCCCGCGGCGTAGCTGAGCAGGATGCCGGTCTCGGCGTCGGCGCCGGTCGACCTGAGCGTGGCGGTGGCCTGGACGGCTTCGGGAGTGCCGAGCAGATCGGAGGCGAACGAGATCGGGTAGACCCCCAGGTCCAGCAACGCCCCTCCACCGAGCTCCAGCGAGTTGAGGCGGTTGGCCGGATCGTCCGACAGCTTCTGGGTGTGGTCGGCGAGCACCGCGCGCACGTCGCCGATCGCATCCTCGGCCAGCAGCCTGCGGATCGCGATCATGTGCGGCAGCCAGCGTGTCCACATCGCCTCGAGGATCACGAGCCCGCGATCGGCCGCGAGCTCAACGAGGTTCTGGGCTTCGTGGGCGTTGATCGTGAACGGCTTCTCGACCAGCACGTGCTTGCCGGCGTTCAGTGCAAGTGCCGAGTCGGCATGGTGACGAGGGTGCGGGGTGGCGACATAGACGATGTCGACATTCGGGTCGGCGACCAGCGCCTCATAGCTGGCGTGCGCCCGTTCAAGCCCGAAGCGGGATGCGAAGGCCTCAGCGGTCTGGGCGGTGCGCGAGCCGACGGCGACGACCCGGTGCCCGGCGAGTTGCAGGTCGGACACGAACACCTGCGCGATCCAGCCCGTGCCGAGGATTCCCCAGCGGGGGCGTGGGGAGGAGGGCTTTGGCGATGGCACCCCTGTTGAGAGATCGACGCTCATGCCTGCAAGCTACCAGTGAGGGTTCTTACAAAGCTCTGCGGTAGCGAGGGCAGGATCTCAGAGGGAGACACACGTTCCACGCATGTTTCGACAGGAGAGCTCGACGTCATGACACGCCTCACCAAAGTCCTGCCGGTGATCGCCGGGGCGGTCGCCGGAGCGGTCATCGCGCTGTTGATCGCGCACGGTGGCACGACCAAGACGGTGGTTGAGGAGATCACGACGTCGAGCGCCTCCGCCCAGAACTCATCCACGATTCCCGTGTCAACGACCAGCGAGGCCGGACTGACCGTCAATCAGATCTACAAGAAGGACAGCCCTGGTGTCGTCGACATCACGACGAAGTCAATCGGGCGTGTCGACGGCTTCCTCAACGCCCCCTCGCAGACCGAGTACGGCGAGGGGGCCGGTGTCGTCTACGACATGCGCGGCGACATCCTCACCGATGAGCACGTCGTGGCCGGTGCCATCGCCGTGAAGGTCCACTTCCAGGATGGCGTCACCGCCCCGGCCACGGTGCTCGGCAGCGATCCCTCGACCGATGTGGCGGTTGTCAGGGTCAACGTGAGGTCCTCGGAGCTGCATCCGATCCCGTTCGCGAACTCGAATGAGGCTCAGGTCGGCGATCCGGTTGTGGCGATCGGCAGCCCATTCGGTCTGCCGGAGACCACCACCACCGGCATCGTCAGTGCCGTCGGACGGCCGATCACCGCGCCCAACAACTACACGATCCCAGGCGCAATTCAGACCGACGCCGCGATCAACCCGGGCAACTCGGGCGGGCCGTTGCTTGACGGCGCCGGCGCGGTTCTCGGCCTCAACGATCAGATCCAGACCAGCTCCGGCGACAGCTCCGGCGTCGGCTTCGCCACCCCGGGCAACGCCGACGTGGCCGTTGCCGAGACGATCATCGCGGGCAAGAAGGTCGAACACCCGTATGTCGGCGTGTGCCTCTCGGACTCCTCGACCGGCGGTGCCGAGATCGGCCCCGGCAGCGGCGCCTGCCCTGGCAGCGCGGTCGTTGCCGGCTCGCCGGCCCAGAGGGCGGGCCTGCAGGCGGGCGACACGATCACGCGGATCGACGGCCGGACGATCACCGGCAGCGACGGCTTCATCTCAGCAATCAGCAACTACAAGCCCGGCGACACGGTGACGCTCACGGTCCGCGAGCCGAGCGGTCAGACCAAGCAGATCAAGGTAACGCTGGGGGTCCGTCCGGCCAAGGCACCGACCGCCGGCTGAGTCGATCCGGCTGCCGGCAGCAGGATCGGCCCGGCGAGCAGCTGACCGTTGCCGACGCCAGCGCTCAGCTGAGCTTGGGTGGGGCGGATGCCCCGGCCAGCGTTCGCTCCATCAGCTCCGCGTGCGCTGACCGGGTCCGGCCGGACCGCCGCTTCCAGACGCCGTCGGAGGCGAGCGTCCAGGCGTTCGTGTCGTCGGCGAAACAGCGGTCGAGGGTGTCGTTGAGCTCGGCGCAGAGCTCGGGCCGCTCGATCGGCACCAGCAGCTCGACGCGCGTGTCGAGGTTACGGGGCATCAGGTCGGCAGAGCCCATGTAGACGGCCTGCTCCTCGCCGAACTGGAACGTGTAGACGCGCGAGTGCTCGAGGAAGCGTCCGACGATCGAGACGACGTTGATCGTCTCGCTGACCCCGGGCACGCCCGGGGTCAGGCAGCAGATGCCGCGGACGTTGAGATCGATCGGCACGCCCGCCTGGGAGGCGCGGTAGAGCGCCTCGATGCAGCGCTGGTCGACCAGCGAATTCATCTTCATGCGGATTCGTGCGTGCTTGCCCTCGAGGTGGGCGGCGACCGTGCGCTCGATCAGCTCCAGCAGGGGTTCGCGCATCGAGTCGGGCGCGACCAGCACCTTGCGTTCGCGGCGAGGGTGGGCGTGCCCGGTCAGGGCGTTGAAGAGGTTGGTGACCTCCTGCCCGATCTCACGGTTGGTCGTGAAGAAGCCGAAGTCCTCATACAGGCGGGCGTTGGTGGCGTGGAAGTTGCCCGTCCCGACCATCACGTAATGCCGGACCTGCCCGTGCTCGCGGCGGATCACCAGGATTGTCTTGGCGTGCGTCTTGAGACCAGGGATCCCGTGCACGACGTGCGCTCCGACCTCCTCCAGCGCGCGCGACCAGCGGATGTTCTGGCGTTCATCGAAGCGCGCCTTGAGTTCGACCATGCAGACCGCCTGCTTGCCGTTCTCGGCCGCGGTGATCAATGCCGGCACCAGCGCCGAGTCGTCGGAGGTCCGGTACACGGTCATCTTGATCGCCAGCACGTTGGGGTCGTCCGCGGCCTGCAGCACGAGCCGCTCGACGCTGGTCGAGAACGATTGGTAGGGGTAGTGGACGAGGAACTCGGACTCGCGCATCTGGGCGAAGATGTCGGGCTCGTCACCGGTGTCCTCGGGCCGCGGCCGCAGGGCGGGGTGGGTGAGCGGTGTCCATGAGTCCTGCCGCAGTTCGGAGTGGCCCTCGACACCCACGATCTGCCAGAGGTCTGTGAGATCGAGCAGGCCGGAATGCTCATAGATCTCGTTGTCTGAGAGGTCGAGCCAGTCGATCAGGCGCGCGCGCAGGCCTGGTTCGATGTCGGCGCCGACCTCGAGCCTGATCACCTCGCCGAAGCGCCGGCGGCGGAGCTCGTCCTCGACAGCGGCCAGCAGGTCGTCGGCTTCATCGGAGATGTCGAAGTCCGCGTCTCGCGTCACCCGGAAGAGGCTGTGCGACACGACCTCCATTCCCGGGAACAGGGCATCGAGGTGACGGGCGATTATGTCCTCGATCGGCACGAACGTGCCGGGATCGATCTCGACGAAGCGCGGCAGCACCTCCTTGGGCACCTTCACGCGCGCGTACAGCTCGGCGTCCTGAGCCGGGTCCCGCAGGTGCACCAGCAGGCTCAGCGAGAGGTTCGAGATGTAGGGGAAGGGCCGTCCGGGGCCGATCGCCAGTGGCGTCAGAACGGGGAATATGTTGTCGAGGAAGTGGCGCTCGAGCTTCGCCGGCGATGCGCCCGATTCCTCGCAGGAGACGATGCGGATGCCCTCACGCGCGAGCGCGGGCCGCACCACCTCCGTGAACTGGTGGGCCTGGCGAGCGTCGAGTTCGCGGACCCGCTTTGCGATCTCCTCCATCAGCCGCGTCGGTGTCAGGCCGTCGACCGAGCGCTTGTCGACCCGTGCCTCGATCTGGCCGTGGACGCCGGCGACGCGGACCATGAAGAAGTCGTCGAGGTTCGAGGTGTAGATCGCGAGGAACTTCAGCCGCTCGAACAGCTGCTGGTGCTCGTCCTCGGCCAGCTCCAGCACGCGCCCGTTGAACTCGAGCCACGACAGCTCGCGGTTTATGTACAGCGACGGGTCGTTGAGGTTGCCGCGCGTCGAGTCGGCGGGGTCGTCCGGCATGCGCTCCAGGAGTGAGTCGGTCATCGGTGGTTTCTCCGCGTCGTCATCTGTCCGTCTCAGGGATGCCGGCGATCATGCCGAGTTCGGCCGGTGTCATCAGTACGACCAGCTCACCGCGGCGGACGGCCGCCAGCCCGCCCTTCTTCATCTGTGCGCGGGCGCCCGTGAGGTCGCGCAGCGCCTCGGACATCGAGGGGTTGTGGCCGACCAGCAACGTGTCGCCGTGTCCGGCTGCCAGCCGTTCACCGTCCCAGTCGGCCCCGGCGAGCGCGGGCTCGGCAACGACCTCGAGCTCGAGCGGCCGGCACGCCAGCTCCGCCGTCTCCATGCTGCGGCGCTTGGGGCTCGACAGGCAGGTGTCGAGATGAATGCCGAGCCGCTGCATCGCGATCCCGGCGATCTCCGCCTGGCGGATGCCACGCGCGGTCAGCGGCCGCGACTCATCGGGCCGGCCGTCGGCCGCTTCGGCGTGGCGCAGGAGCCAGAGCACAGCGAGAAGCTTACGAGGTGCAGTGCCGGAGCCGACAAGGTTTCTCCCAACCCCCCCGGATCTCAGCCGATCACCAGCGGCCGCTGGAAGGTCCGCTCGAACGCCTCGTCGTCGCCGTAGCGCTCCACGCTCCAGCGCGGCAGCGTGAGGTCACCCTCGGCCAGCAGGTGCAGGGCGATCCCATCGCCGTTGGTGCGCAGCCGAGCCTCGTTGACGGACTGGTCCCGCCCGCGCTCGAGGTGCTCGGCCAGCCGCAGGATCATCGCGCAGCGCTCGAGCATCTCCTCGTCCCCGGGTCGGCCCAGCCTCGCCCACTCGCCGAGCTTCGGGACACCCTTGCGGTGATAACGGGTCATCTGCGCGATCAGCGCCCGCTCGCGCGGGTCGAATCCGGGCAGTTCGGCGCTGACGATCAGGTAACGGGAGTGCTTGTGGTGGTCGCCGTAGGAGATCGTCATGCCGACGTCGTGCAGCATCGCCGCCCCCCACAGCAGCTCACGCTCACCCGAAATCGGTTCGAACAGTCCGCCCTCAGCCAGCGAATCGTGCATCTGCAGGGCCAGCCGCGCGACGTGCTCGGTGTGGGGGAGATCGGACTCGTACTGGACGGCCAGGTTGCGGACAGCCGCCTTGCGCACATTCGGGAACAGAGGCTCGGACTCGTCGAGGATCGTGCGTGCCAGGAAGATCCCGTCGCGGAGTCCCGCCTCGGTGGTCTCGATCCCGTCAAAGCCACCGACTTCGACAACCGTCTGCAGAACCACCGCGGCGGCGAGGATGATGTCGCCCCGTCCCGGCTTGATCCCCGGCACGTTGCGCCGCCGGTCGACTGGCAGCGCCGCCAGCGTCGAGACCAGCCCGTCGAGCGCGTCCGCGGTCAGCATCTGCCCCTGGATGCCGATGTCGATCCCGCCGACGGAGCCGAACTCGGCGCGCTGCGCGGCGGCGGCCAGGTTGCGTACAGCGCCGCCGGTGCCGACCAGACGACCGCCGTGGCCGACCGGCCAACCGGCCCCGGTGAGCTCGTCGGCGATGTGATCGCGCAGGGCTTTCAGATCGCGCTTGCGGGCCGGCCGCCGCGGGTCGCTGGCGAGGTAGGCCTCGGTCATCCGGATTGCGCCCACGGGGAACGAGACCGAGGCGATCTCACGGCGGTCCTCGACCCGTACCAGCTGCATGCTTCCGCCGCCGATGTCGACCACAACGCCGTCGCTGAGCGTGGTGCTGTTGACAGCCGCGACGTAGCCGTAATGGGCCTCCGCCTCGGTCGAGAGCACCTCGACCGAGTACCCGGTTGCCTCCCGCACGCGTCGCAGGAAGTCGTCGCGATTGGTGGCATCGCGGATCGCGCTGGTGGCGAAGGCGTGGACGTCGTGGGCTTTGAGCCCGCTGGCATGGCAGAAGCGCTCGAAGATCGCAAGCGTCTCGAGCCCGCGGGCGATCGCGTTCTCGCCGAGCTCGCCGGTCGCCTCCATGCCCTCGCCGATCCGCACCGACTCATAGAGCTCGTCGGTGCGCTTCCACCAGCGGGTCGGCTCCTGGCCGTCGTAGCTGTAGACCACCAGGCGCCACGAGTTTGATCCCAGATCGATCACGGCCACGTGCCTTGGGGCGACGCCCCCCTGGGCGGCCGCGCGCGTGGTCCGCCAGCTCATGGACTCATGATGAGCCCCCGGCCGGACAGTGGAGCCGGGTGAGCGTTGAGATGCCGTTGGCCGGGGGACGGCTGGTCTTGAAGGGGAGGGGAGAAAGGGGGCAATTTTGCCCCCTTTCTCCCACTGCTTCAGTGACTAGCTCGCCTCGACCGGCGAGCGCGCGTAGCCGGGCTCGCCGCGGAGGAAGCGGATTCCGGTCAGGACCATCAGGATCGTCATGCAGATGGCGCTCGAGACGCACCATTCGCAGATCGCGTGGATCGAGAACAGCTCGCGGTAGGTCAGGTAGGCGCTGAAGCCGAACCCGATCAGCGCAACGCAGAAGGCCATTCCACGCCCGATCTCACCGTCGAGGCGGGCCTCGACGAAGTAGGAGACGAACAGCCCCGTGTAGCCGAGCAGCCCCAGCAGCGCGACCGGGATTCCGGCGAGCTTCGCCCACTGCGAGGACTGCACGGTGATGCAGCTCGAGTGACCGTTGCCGCCGCCGATGCAGATCAGGGCGCCGAGGCCGTAGTAGTGGATGTAGGTCAGATAGGCGGCGATCAGGAACCCGATCGTGGTGAAGATCAGGATCGCGATCACCAGCGGGTTCGAGACCCTGAATTGCGAGCGCGCGGCGGGCTGTGCCGACTCCGCCATCGCGCTCACTGGACTGCCTTGACCGCCGCGGCTAGGTCGCTGTAGCTGGGGAAGTTGCCGTTGTCGACGAGCTCCTCGCCCTTCGGACCGATCATGATCAGCGAAGGTGTTCCCGGCAGGTTCGCCTTGTCGGCGTACGCATTGTCGGCCGTGACCTGCTCCTGCAGCGCCGGATCCTTGCGGTCGGTCTGCCAGGTGGGGATGTGCAGCCCGGTGACCTGGTTTGCGATTCCCGTGAGGTAGGGCTCCGTGGCGTACCCGGACCCCTCGTCTTTCTGCTGGTGGTAGAAGAGGTCGGCGTACTGCCAGAACCTGCTCTGGGCCCCGGCGGCGTAGGCCGCGACCTGCTGCCGATTGAAGTTGGTCATGTCATCGGCCGCGCTCATCTTGTTACCGCAGGTCGCGGTGCACATCGAGCGATATACGACCTTGACGTTCCCCGGCCGGACCTGCTTGCTGACGAACTCAGGGAAGACGTCGAGCGTGAACTCCTGGCAGATCGGACACTCGAGGTCACCGAAGTACTCCATCGTGACCTTGGCATCGGACTTGCCCAGCGTTGTCTGGCTCTGGGGGATGTTCTTGTAGAGCGCGTCGACTTGGGCGATGATCGCCTTCTCGTTGGCTCCGGTCGCCAGACCGGTTGAGGTCTTGGTGCCGGCGGGGGCGCTACTGCCGCCACCGCTCGAGATCACGATCAGCACCACAACAACCGCGACCGCGATCGCCACGACGCCGCCGACGATCTGCAGCCGGCGGTTGCGCTGCGACTTGGACGCCGCTGCCTGCTGTTCCTGGGCCAGGCGCGCGGCGCGCGCCTGTTCCTTCTGCTCTTTGCGGGACGCCATCGGCGGCCACAATACCGGTTGACCGTAAGAGCTTGCTCAGAAACCGGCCTGTCCACGGGCCGCCTGAGTTACACCCGATGTGCGTGCCCCGCGGCATCCGATGTGAGTGTCCCACTGCCAGAAACCGCTGCACTTTGGTTGTAAAGATCTTGTGACCACGGCGGCGGTCGGGCGCCGCGGGTCGCCCGCGGGCATTATGCTGCAGCCATGCCGCCAGAACTGAGCGACGCGCCGGTACCCGGCGGGTCCCACGCCCCCGGTCAGCGTGTCAACAGCCGCCTGCGCCTGGCGGTAGTCGACCGCGATCCCGGTTTCACGCAGGTGCTGTCAAACCGGCTCGAGGCGCGTGGCTGGGAGTTGCGGGCGCTGTCAAGCGCGGTCACCGCTGACGCCCTCGTCGGGATGCGACTGAATGCGCTGGTCGTCGATCTCGCGATTCTCGGACCCGGCAGCTGGGAGTACATCGAGCGGATCTGCTCGCGGCTTCCGGGGCTGGCCGTGATCGTCTGCACGGGGCCATCGTCAGTGGCGCAGCGCGTGCGCGGGCTGCGGCTCGGCGTCGACGCCTGGATGACCAAGCCGTGCCACGCGGAGGAGCTGATCTGCGTGATCGAGGCGGCGATCCGCCGGCACCGCCGCAACGAGATGCCGCAGCTCGAGGGCTCGATCAGCTTCGGCGAGATCACCGTGCGCCCGGACCTCTACCAGGCCTACCGCGGGGAGGCGAGCCTCGAGCTCACTGCTCGCGAATTCGAGATCCTGCAGCTGCTCTCACAGGCGGGGCGCGTGCTCAGGCGCGAGGAGATCTACGAGCGCGTGTGGGGATATGCGATGGCACACGGCGACCGCTCGGTCGACGTGTTCGTCCGCAAGTTGCGCCAGAAGCTGCGGACGGCCTCGCCGGACTGGAGCTACATCCACACGCACTTCGGCGTCGGTTATCGGTTCACGCCGGACTTCGACGGTGGCGAGCAGGTCGTGGGTGCGCCGGCAGCGGTCGACGCCGACGCCGAGCGCGAGTCTGAGCTCGCACGCGCACTCGTCGCCTGAGCGCGGCGGCTCGCGCTCGAAGACCGAGGAGCCGGGCGCCGGTGAAGCCGCTGTGCTCCAGCGGGAGCAACAGCGGCAGCTGAAGCCTGCGATCACAGGGTGTTCACAGGTGGTTCACGGATCGGTAACGCGGTTCGCCGGTTTCCCGCCGACCATCCGATTATGTGTGCGAGCATCGCATCCGGAGTGGACACGCTCAGGCTTGGACCGCTCGAGATCACGCCCAACGAGCACCTCGCGCGCGCCGACGGTCACGCGCTGACGCTCTCGATCCGTGAGCTGGAGCTGCTCACCGAAATGGCGCGCCGTACCGACCGGATCGTTTCCCGCGAGGACCTGTTCGAGCTCGTCTGGGGCCGCCCGATGCGTGCGGGCGACCGCTCGGTCGATGTCTATGTGCGCAAACTGCGGGTGAAGCTCGACGCGGCCCTGCCGGAGTGGGAGTTCATACACACGCACTTCGGCCTCGGCTATCGGCTCGCGGCCGAGCAGCGGCGCCGGTAGCTTTCACGGGAGTCACGCGTGGCAGCGTGTCATGATGGCTTCACGATCGATCGGAGAGGATCCTGCGTAGGCGATGACGGACGCCGACAAAGCAACCGGCCGCCGGACCGGGACTGAGCATGGCACCTGGTTCCGTGACGAGCTCAAGCGGCTCGAGAACCAGGTGTTGGGCGGCCTGGACCTGGTCGTCTCACAGCTCGATCGTGCGCTCGAGGCGATCGAGTACCAGGATGTCGAGCTGGCGGCGATGGTCGCCGCCGACGACCGGCGGATCGACGGCCGCTACGTCGAGGTGCACCAGGGCGTGCTCTCGCTGCTCGGGCGCCAGGCGCTGTTCCTCGACGATCTGCGGCTGGCGGCAGCGGTGCTGCACAGCATCCGCTGCATCGAGCGCATGGGGGACCAGTGCGCCAATATGGCGAAGCTGGTGCCGCTGTCGGGCTATGAGGCGCCGAAGGACCCGAAGATCCTCGAGTTGATCGAGCGGATGGGCCTGGCGGTGCGCCAGGAGGTCCTGGAGACGCGCGACGCGCTCCAGACGCGTCACGTCTCGCTCGCCCGTGACCTGCTGCGCCAGGACGCCGAGGTCAACCGCCTCAACCGCGACATCTTCCAACGCGCGGTCGAGGTCGGCGACGACCCGGAGCTGCGCGAGTGGGCGATGTTCATGGTGCTGGTCGCCCGTTGCCTGGAACGGATCGGTGACAACGCCGTCGGAATCGCCGAGCAGACCCTGTTCGTGGTCACGGGGCTCTATCGCGAGCTCGAGGAGAGCGACGTCGAGAGTCCGTGAAGGGTGAGCGATCCGGGTCCGCCGGCGGGTCCGCTCGCCGGTCCGCCGACGCTTTCTCATTGCCGGACTTGCGCGCCCTGACCAAATGCACGTGCTCGGCGGCGGATTCTTGGCCGCGGGGCCAAAGACCGTGCCGCGAGCGGGGACGACGATTCTGCGCGTGGCGGCGCCAAGGCTCAGTCAGATCGTCGCGTTCGGCGGCGGCGGTTTCTCGATGGAGTGGGGGAACACGCTGCTCGATGACTACGTGCTCGAGCTCACCGACGCGCGCCGACCGCGGGTCTGCTTCCTGCCGACGGCCAGTGGGGACGCGGACCACTATGTCGTGCGCTTCTACCGCGCCTTCTCCTCCGAGCGCTGCGAGCCCTCGCACATCTCGCTGTTTCGCCGCGAGACCGGCGTCGGCGATGCTCGGGCGCACCTGCTCTCACAGGACCTGATCTACGTCGGCGGCGGCAGCCTCGTGTCGCTGCTGGGAACCTGGCGGGCGCACGGGTTCGACGAGATCCTCCGCGAGGCGTGGGCGGCGGGCGTGATCCTGTGCGGCGGCTCCGCCGGAGCACTGTGCTGGTTCGAGCATGCGCTGAGCGGATTCCATGAGGGCCCCGAACGGGTGATCGGCGGGCTCGGCTTGCTGCCATGGAGCTGCGCGGTCCACTTCAACGAGGAGCAGGGCCGGCGCGAGTCGTTCCTGAACGCGATCGGCGAAGGGTTGCAGGCCGGGTATGGGGCGGGCGACTCGGCAGCTCTGCGCTTCGTCGGGACCGAGTTGGCCGAGGTCGTCTCATCCCGTCCGCAGGCGTCAGCATCGTTGATCTCGCGGGCCGCGGGCGGCGAGGTGAGCGAAGCACAGCTGCCGGTTCGCTACCTGGGAACCTCGATCCTCGACGCGCTTCCCGGCGCTGCCGCGGTGGCCGCCTGACCGTGGGCGGCAGCGCGGGCACCGAGTCGCTCGATCCGCGGCGCATCCTCGCGATGGGAGGCGGCGGCTTCACGATGCCCGAGCATGACCAGAGCGACGCGCTCGATCGGTTCGTGCTCGAACTGACCGGCAAGGAGGTGCCCAGGATCTGCTTCCTGCCCACCGCCAGCGGTGATCCGCGGGATCAGGTGACGCGCTTCTTCGAGCGCTTCTCTGAGTGGCGGTGCGAGCCGAGCATGCTGTCGCTGTTTCACCTGGGGCGCGATCGGGTCGATCCGATCGACCACATCCTCTCGCAGGACGCCGTGTACATCGGCGGGGGATCGATGCGCAACATGCTTGCGATCTGGCGCGAGCACGGGATCGACGATGCGATGCGCACCGCCTGGGACCGCGGAATCGTGATGGCGGGCCTGAGCGCGGGCGCGATGTGCTGGTTCGAGGGGGGCGTCTCGATGAGCGGTGGCCAGCCGGAGGTCGTGCAGGGGATCGGGCTGCTGCCCGGCTCTCTGTCGGTCCACCTCGATGGCGAGCCAGAGCGCCTGCCCGTGTACGAGCATGCTGTCGCCAGGGGTGCGCTGGCGCCCGGCTACGCGGCTGACGACGGGGCTGCGGTCGTGTTCCACGGAACACGGCTGGCTGAGTGCATCGCCTCGCGCGCGTCGGCGCGCGTGTTTCGAGTGCTCGCCGATGGCGACGGCGGATGCGTCGCGACCCAGCAGCCGGTGCGGGTGCTGCCGGGCGCCGCCGGCCGTCGGGCAGGCGAGCCTGCGTATGACTCGCGGGGAGTATCGGAGCTGCGGGCGCTGCGGGCGGGGCGCCACCGCTGGGACTGACACCGTGTCGCCCGTGGCCAGCGGCCAGATGATCGTGGGTGCGGGTGCCGGTGCGGGTGGCGTCAGCCGGAGATCTCAGCGTGATGCGTCGCGCGCGCGTCGTCGGTCACAGGTGAGGTGGGCAGCTGGAGCCTGAAGACGGCACCCCCATCGGGGGCATTGGCGGCGCTGATGGTGCCGCGGTGCTGGTGGGCGACCTGGCTGACGATCGCGAGGCCGAGGCCGCTGCCCTGGCGTGAGCGCGAGTTGGCGCCACGGAAGAAGCGGTCGAACACGTGCGGGAGGTCGGCCTCCGGGATGCCGTCGCCGTGGTCGCGGACGGTCAGGCCCGTACCGTCGACGGTGACCTCGACCGGGCCGCGGCGGCCGCCATGCAGCGCGGCATTGTCCAGCAGGTTGTTGATCGCTCGCATCAGGCGCTCGGGGCTGCCCTGGACGGAAACCGGCCGCAGGTTCTCCACGAACTCGACGTCGGTCGTATTGCGGCGGGCACGGTCGACGCCCTCCTCGACGAGGCGGTCGAGACGCATGTCCTCGATGTTCGACGGTGGGGTGTCGCCGCGCGCGACCTCGATCAGATCGGTTACGAGCGCACTCAGCTCCTCGCTCTGCTCGACCACATCGGCCAGCAACCGGTCGCGGTCGTCATCGTCGAGCTGGGCACCCGACAGCAGCACCTCGACGTTGGTGCGCAGACTCGTCACCGGTGTGCGCAGCTCATGCGAGGCGTCCGCGACCAGCTGCCGCTGGGCTGTGACGGAGGAGTCGAGCTCAGCGCGCGAGTCCTCCAGCCGTTCGAGCATCTCGTTGAAGCTGCCGGCGAGTTGGCCGACCTCGTCGTCCTCGTGAACGTCGATCCGCTGGCTGAGGTCGTCGGTCTCGCCGATCAGCTGGACTGTTGCCGTGACCTCGGCAAGTGGTTTCATCGCGCGTCGCGTCGCGACCCGGGCCAGCAGGGCTGCGAAACCGACGACGAGCAGGAACACGAGCGCCAATACCCAGCGCAGCGTGGATAGCACGTTCGCAACCCCGATCAGCGGCTGTGCGAGCTCGAATGCGGCCGCAGACGTCTGACCCGTGGCTGGATCAAACAGCGTCAGCGGAAACACGTACATGCGCATGTCGACGCCGTCCACGGAGACGGTCGTCAGAGTTGCGCCCAGCTGGCCGCCGGCAACCCGCCGCGCCAGCTGGCCATACGGAAGTGGCACCCCCGATGAGCTCTCATGGCTGCCATTGGGCAGGACCAACTGCTCGTAATCGGGCCCGCCGCTATGGGGGGAGCCCTGAGGAATCGCTCCCTGCCCGAAGCTGATGTGGTTGTTGCTGAGGATCGTGGCAGCGTTTGCGCGCAGCGAGGTGTCGACCTGGCTGAACAGCTCCCGGCGGACGACGAAGTACGAGATCATCACTGCGATCGCGACCCCGATCGCCACACTCGCCGCCGCCAGCAGACTGATCCTCTTGCGCAACGGCATTGTTCTGGCCCCTGCCGCTGTCAGTCCCTGAGGACGTAGCCGATGCCCCGCACGGTGTGCAGCAGGCGCGGCTCGCCGCCCTCCTCGGTCTTGCGGCGCAGATAGCCGATGTAGACGCCGAGGGCGTTGGATGTGGGCCCGAAGTCGTAACCCCAGACGTTCTCAAAGATCGTTGAGCGCGTCAGCACCTGGCGCGGATGCTTCATGAACAGCTCGAGCAGCAGAAACTCGGTCTTGGACAGGTCGACCGGGCGGTCGGCACGGTAGACCTCGTGGGCGACCGGGTCGAGTACCAGGTCCGCGAATCGAAGTGTCTCGACGATGTCACCGTCGTCACCCGAGCGGCGCAGCAGCGCTCGCAGCCGCGCCTGCAGCTCGCGCAGCGCGAACGGCTTGACCAGGTAATCGTCGGCGCCGACGTCGAGGCCGAGGACCCGATCGTCGATCGCGTCGCGTGCGGTCAGCATCAGCACGGGCGTCTTGTCGCCGCCGGCACGCAGCCGGCGGCAGACCTCGAGCCCGTCCACGCCGGGCATCATCACGTCGAGGATCACCGCGTCGGCGGGGCGCTCAGCCAGGCGATCCAGAGCCTCCTCACCGTCGACCGCCAGCTCCACCTCGTACTTGTCGAGCCGCAGCGCGCGCTCCAATGCCCGCCGTACTGCGGGCTCGTCGTCAACAACCAGGATGCGTGCCATTGGTCAGATCATCGGCAGTCGGTGTGAAAGTTTCCGAAGAACAGTGCGATCAGCTCAGCGGCCGGAAGGCCCCTCCGTGGAAAACCAGCGCGCCGCCTTGGCGGTGAACGCTCAGCTCCAGCACCTCGCCGAGGACGAGCCAGTGGTCCCCGGCCTCGAAACGCTCGTAGACGCGACAGTCGATCCATGCGACGACGCCATCGAGCACCGGCGCGCCGGTGGCGGGCGCGGGCGTCCAGTCCACCTCTGAGAACTTGTCGCCGCCAGAAGCCGCGAAGCGGCGCGCGAGGGCCTCCTGGCTGTCGGACAGCACATTTGCACAGAAGCTGCCTGAGAGTTCGACCGCCGGCCAGCTCGTCGATGTCTTCGCCGGGCAGACAGCGACCAGCGGAGGCTCGAGCGAGACTGACATGAACGATCCGACCACCAGGCCACTCGGGTGCTTCGGGTCCCCGCCCGTGATCACGACCACGCCGGTCGGCAGCCTGCCGAGGACGTTGCGGAAATTCTCCGAGTGCGGGGTCGTCAGTCCAGCTGGATCGGGCACATTTGGAGGCTACTCCAAGGCGAACGCGAGTCGCGCGAGGCCACCCCGAGCCGTGCGCGCGCGCCGACGGTCAAGACTGGCCCGATGTGCCCGAGAGTCCCACCAGCAGCGGTGCATGGTCGGAAGGCTTCGTCCCCTTGCGGAAGTTCCGATCGATTCCGCACGACTGGAGCATGCCGGCCAGTTCGCGGCTGATGAGTGCGAGGTCGATGCGCATTCCCAGATTCTTGTGGAAGTTCCCGGCCCGATAGTCCCACCACGTGAACTGCTGCAGGTCCGGGTGCAGCTGGCGAAAAGCATCGACGAGCCGTCCGCGTTCCTGAATGGCCGCGAGACGCTGGCGCTCGGGCTCGCTGACGTGAGTGGCGCCGAGGTACGCGATCGGATCGTATACATCGATATCAGCAGGGGCGATGTTGATGTCGCCGGCGAGCAGCACGCGCCGCGCGCCGGTTCCCGCCGATTCCGCCGCGCGCAACGCCTCGACCCGCGTCGCGGCGGCCTCCAGAAATGCGAGCTTGCGCGGGAACTCGGGGCTGTCGAGGGTGCGTCCGTTGGGGACATAGGTGCTGATGAATGTGATGCTCGACACCGTCGCCTCGCACCAGCGCGCCTCGTGCGGGGCGGCGTCCCCGGGCAGACCGAGAACAGTCTGGTCCGGCGCCAGCGGGCGCCGGACCAGAAGCGCGACCCCGGCCCACTGCCCGCCTGAGTGATGGACCGCCTCGTAGCCGGCCTCTTCAAGCTCCGATGCCGGGAAGTTGGCGGATGTGCACTTGGTCTCCTGCAGCGCGACCACGTCCGGCCGGTGAAGCTCGAGGAGCTCCAGTACGCGAGGTAACCGAGCCCTCAGCGAGTTCACGTTCCACGTCACGAACAGCACGTCGGGCACGGTACGAGGTTGCTCGGCGGGGCGGCGGCGGGGCCGGCCCGCGGGCGGGGATGGGCGCCGGGACAACCCGCTGGCCCGATCCTGTCTAGGATCTTGCCTCCGATGGATCAGATCGAACTCCGCAATCGCCTGCTCGTCGCAACCGGGATGTGGCGGGAGACGACCGGCGAAGCGCTGCCGAAGATGCCGCCGGGCGAGCCCGCCGATCAGATCGAGCAGTTCGAGCTGCGGCTGGTGGACCGGCTCTGGGAGCTGGCGACCCCCGACACCGCGCGGGAAATCGCCGACCGGACGTGGGATCTGGTCCATGACAGGCCTGACTCGGATCCGGTCAAGCAGCGCGTCGTGGAGTGCCATGAGGCGCTGGCTCGCATGACCCATCTGGGCGACTGAGCCGACCGATCGAGGGCGTCCGCCCGGTCACGATCGAGGGCGTCCGCCCGGTCACGATCGAGTCTCGCGCCGCAACTCTGTCGACGTTATCCCCCCAGGACGGGGGAAACGTCGACAGAGTTGGGTTTCGCGGGGGGCGGGGGAGCGGGGGCGGGGAGAGCGAGAAGCCTGACTTTCGCCATTGGGCCGACGCCCAGCGTCAGCCTCGGGCCGATGTCCTGCGTAAGTGGCGGCCTCGCGCCGTCAGTCGATGATCGAGTCGACCGGGGGCGTCGCGGTCGGAGCGCCGTCAAGCGCGATTCCGACCGCGGCATACGCATCGGTCTGGTCGAGCGTCTCTTGCCTGAGCAGGGCAGCCACCAGGTCATCGAGCTGCGTGCGGTGGGCGTGCAGCAGCGTCAGCACCTCGCGGTGGGCCGTGTCGACGATCCGATGAACCTCCTGGTCGACGAGCTGCTGGGTCTGCTCGGAGGTCTCTGAGACGCCCGGAAGCAGCATTCCGGAGCCCTCCTGTGGGAGTACGGCGACCGGGCCGATCGCGCTGCTCATGCCCCAGCGCCCGACCATGTAGCGGGCGATCCGGGTCAGATGCTGGATATCCGACTCGGCTCCGGTGGTGAGGTCTCCGAACACGACCTCCTCAGCGGAGCGGCCCCCGAGTGCGACCTTGATCTGCGCAAGCAGGTGGCGCTCGTCGAAGTTGAAGCGGTCGGCGTCGGGAGCGGAGAAGGTGACGCCCAGGGCCTGACCGCGCGGAATGATCGAGACCTTGCGAACCGGGTCGGCGCCCGGTGTCAGCATCCCGACGATCGCGTGCCCGGCCTCGTGATAGGCCGTGCGCCGCTTGTCCTCGTCGCTGATCATCACGCTGCGGGCGGCGCCGAGGACGATGCGCTCGAGCGCGTCGGTGAGGTCCTGTTGATTGACCTTCGGGTGGCTGCGCTTGGCGGCCAGCAGCGCGGCCTCATTGACGAGGTTGGCGAGGTCGGCACCGACCATCCCGGGCGTCGTCGAGGCGATCTGGCCGAGATCGATCTCTGGCGCCAGCGGGACAGAACGCGTGTGCACTCTGAGGATCGCCTCGCGGCCGTTTCGGTCCGGCGGCTGCACGGCCACGCGACGATCGAATCGCCCGGGGCGCAGCAGCGCCGGGTCGAGGATCTCAGGGCGGTTGGTGGCGCCGAGCACGATCACACCGGTGCGTGCGTCGAATCCGTCCATCTCGGTGAGGATCTGGTTGAGCGTCTGCTCGCGCTCATCGTGGCCACCGCCGATGTTCGAGCCGGCCGATGATCGTGATCGACCGACGGCGTCGAGCTCGTCGACGAAGATGATGGCCGGCGCCGCGGCCTTGGCCTGCGCAAACAGGTCACGCACGCGCGAGGCGCCGACACCCACGATCATCTCGACGAACTCCGAGGCAGACATCTGGAAGAACGGGACCCCTGCCTCGCCGGCGACAGCCCGGGCGAGCAACGTCTTACCGGTGCCGGGAAGCCCGCTCAGCAGCACGCCGCGCGGGATCTTCGCCCCCAGCGCCAGATACTTGTCGGGGTTGCGGAGGAAGTCGACGATCTCGTGCAGCTCGTCCTTGGCCTCGTCGATGCCGGCCACATCGGCGAACGTGACGGGCTGGTCGGCGGACTCGACGCGTCGCGCACGCGATCGCCCGAACGACATCAGCCCGCCGGCGCCGCCCGCTCCGGCCGCGCGGCGCATGATGAAGACGAACAGCAGCACCAACAGGATCGTCGGACCGAAGCCGAAGACGATGCTCTCGAGGACCGAAGGGCCGGCGTTCGGGTTCTGCGCGTTGATCGTCACGTGCTCCTTGTCGAGCAGGCCGTTCAGCTGGCTGCGATCCACGAACGACGGCAGCTGCGTGGAGAAGTCCTTCGTGGCCGGTTTGCCCTGGTAGCCGAAGGCCTTCCTGAACACGCCCTCGACCGCGTAGTCGTTGGTCGAGACAGAACCGACATTGCCGGCGGACAGCTGCGCGATGAAGGTCGGGCTGTACGGGATCCGTACGCGGTTCGGGCTGAGCGCGGCAGACGACACCCACAGGTTGATCGCGAGCATCACCGCGACGACCGCGGCCAGCACCGCCCACTGGTTGCGAGGGCCGCGGGGGCCCCCGCCGCGCATGCTGCTGTTCGGCTTGCCGTTCGGGGCGGGGGTCATGCGCCAGCCCGGCGGCTGACCCTGACCACCACCGTCATGGCGGGTGCCGTTGTCCGATCGCTGCGGGTTGTTCTGGGGGCTGTCGTCAGCCATGCCTTTCCTATTGTCGCAAGCCGGCCGAACAATCCGACGATCCCGCAACCTCGGCCACGGTTGGCTTTCTCTCGCCAGCGCGGCGCTCGTCAGTACGAGGAGTCGATCCTGGTTCTGAACGAGTCGGCGCCCTCGACCGTGGCGCCCTGCGTGTATGCCCGCTCACGGAGCGCGCGGTCGGAGGTCACGACGCGAACGGCGTGTCGCTCCGGATCGGCCTTGAGACGTCGGACGATCTCGTCGTCTGCGGCATTGGCCCTCGGCCTGGGGGCGTGGGTGACCTCGATCACCGTCGAGCGGATCGGAGGAGAGGGCGCGCGTTCGAACACAACGACGACGTCCTCGTTCTGCTCGGCCGCCCACCGCTCGAGCTGATCGACCAGCCTGAGCATGGCCGCGTCGCGGTCACGCCACCACTGGTCAGGGCGTGTCCCGATCACGTTCATGCCATCGATAAGCCAGCGCATCGCTCGTATTCTCCAGACCCGTCAGCAGATGTGACGATCGCGTGACCACCGGTTTCGCGGAGGTGTCGGTTCCCGCCGGCGTGATAACTTCCGCAAATGTAAGGTCGCGGTAAGCGACGCGGATGGTGCAGGCACCGGTGGTCGGGAGACGTCCTCGCGGTAGAAGCACTCATAGCTACGGAGGGACTCCCATATGCCAACCGGAACCGTCAAGTGGTTCAGCGACGAGAAGGGCTTCGGCTTCATCACGCCTGATGAGGGCAGCCGCGACCTGTTCGTCCATCACACCTCGATCAGCGCCGACGGGTACCGCTCGCTCGCCGAGGGCACCAAGGTCTCCTATGAGGAGGAGGCCGGGCCCAAGGGCCCCAAGGCGATCAACGTCGTCAAGCTGTAGCCGCGGATCTGCGCGTGGCGGTGTCCTCGGTCGCTCGCGTACTTAACTCCGTACGCCTCGCTCCCTGCGTCCCAGCCACACTTGATCCGGGGCTCAGCTGAGCCTGGATGCGCCGCCATCAGACCACGTAGCCGTCGGCGGGTTCCATCGCCAGGCCGGCGGCGTGCCACTCGAGCATGCCGCCGGTCATGTTGTGGGCGTCATAGCCGGCCAGCAGAAGCGCCTCTGTGGCCATCGCCGAGCGGGCGCCGCTGCGGCAGTAGAGGATGACCGGCACGGCCCGGTCGATCGTGTCCGCCTGCAGCGCCAGATCCGAGAGCTCGATCCAGCGGCCGCCGGCGATATGCCCAGCCCGGTGCTCGTGGTCGGCCCGCACGTCGATCAGCTGCACATCGCCCTGGGCGGCCAGCGAAGCAACCTGCTGTGGGGTGTAATCGGCGCTCATCGGCGTAACCGAGCCTACATACAACGGCTGGACTGTGAAAGTTTCAACCGCATGCACCGGACCTGCTGTTATGCTCCGCGCCAGCACACCCAGCCGAGTCTGGTCCGACCTGGTCGGAGCAGAGCGGGGGAACCAGTTGTATGAGCCGTGACATCGGCTCTTGGGGCGAATCGTGGCCGCCAAACGCCACGTAGCGCGAACTCTTTCAGCGCGAGCCCGACAGCTAACCCCGTAGGCGCAAGAAAGAGAGAGGGTTGGTTTGTCGTACTCGAAAGCTGTGACCGGTTGGCGCCGACTCGCAGCAATTTGCATCGCGTTCTTCGGACTAGCGGCCGGGCCGGCCGCCGCTGCGGGAACCACGGGACTGGTGACCACGAGCACCACAGGCGGCACCACCTCGACCACCACCACCTCGACCACCACCATGTCGAACAGCAACACGCTCAAGACAAAGACGAGCAAATCCTCCAACGCCGCCTTCGGCACGCGCATGCTGCGGGTGGGGATGAGCGGCAGCGACGTCCTGGCGCTTCAGCACGACCTCACCGCGCTCGGCTTCAAGACCACCGCGACCGGCTACTTCAACTCCCAGACGCGGCAGAAGCTCAAGGCCTTCCAGAAGAAGTACAGGCTTGCGGTCGACGGCATCGCCGGCCCCTCATCGATCTCGACGCTCAAGCGGCTGCTGAGCTCCAAGCTTCACATCGCCGAGAATGCGCTGGCGGCCAAGGAGCTCGCGACAGGCGTGGCGAGGACGGCGACGACCGAGTCGGACGCGCCTCTCCCCGCGGGAGATAGCGGCACCGGCGGAGTCGGTCTCGGGCCGATCGGTGTCAACCAGCCGGAGCAGAACGCGAACCTGATCGACGGCGTTGCCGTTCCCGCGGCCGGCACACCCACACAGATCGTGGACATGCTCGATGCCGCCAACCGGATCGCGTTTGATCCATACATCTACGGTGGCGGCCATCAATCGTTCATCTCGCGCGGCTACGACTGCTCGGGCTCGGTCAGCTACGTGCTGCACGCCGGCGGACTCCTCGCCAGTCCGCTGGACTCCGAGCAGTTCCTCAAGTACGGCCTGTCCGGCACCGGCAACTGGGTCACGATCTACACCAACGGTCCGACGCACGCCTACATGGAGATCGCGGGCCTGTGGTTCGACACGGCCGCACAGACTGCCTCCAACGGAAACGACCGCTGGTCACTCACCCGGATCCCAGAGCCGGGATACGGCAAGTTCCTCGCGCGGCACCCGTCCGCGCTCTGACCAGGCGACAGTCGGGCAATCGTTTCGGATGGTCTGCCGCCCCGCCCGGGCGGCAGACCGCCGACGGTCGCTGAGAAGACCACAACAGCGCTGCGCTGGCGGGCTAGGATTGGTTTGTGAGACGCGCCCCGACCACCACTCGCGGGATCCTCACCGCGGCAGCAGCTGCTCTCGTGGCAGGGTTCGGGCTGCTCACGCTGATCGCGGGATTCAGCACCAACGCCGCTGTGAAAGCGATCCAGATGCTGGCCGTGATCGGCCTCGGGGCGGTGATCATGACCAGCGTGGTGGTGCTGTCGCTGGTCTACTTCGCCGACTGGCAGTCGCCCGCCTCGGAGGAGGACTTCGAGTCGCTGGTGCGCCGCAGTGAGCGGCTGGCAGTCGAGGATCCGTGGAGCTATGACCCCGACGACGACTACAACAGCGAGTACGAGATCGACGACAAGGAGGATTTCAAGGCGCTCGTCCGCTCGGCGATCGACGAGCTCCCGCTCGAATTCCATCGCGCTCTCGAGCACGTTGCGGTCGTCGTCTCAGACGGCGGCGCCAGTGCGCGCATCGGCCCGGGCCGTCGCGGTGCCTATGGTCTCTATCAGGGCGACACCGTCGTCCAGAACTACTTCCACGACCGCATCGTGATCTTTCGCGACACGCTGATGCGCGACTTCGGCCACGACCCGGAGTTGCTGCGCGAGCAGGTCACCCGCACGCTGCGCCACGAGCTTGCCCACCACCTCGGGTGGGACGAGCGCGGGGTCGGCGGCCTCGGACTCTGATCAGAGCCGGTATCGCAGGAACAGGGTGCCGTCGCGCTCGAGCGCGCCGGCCAGTTGGAGCTGCGTCGATGCTTCCGGCAGTGGGTGGGCGGGACCTGGTATCGCCGCCGGACCCGACGCCAAGATCCCCGGACCGGTGCCGCCGACGACTGCGGGAGCGACCGTCAGGAACAGCTCGTCGACCAGGCGGTGCTCGAGCAGCGCGCCCAGGAGCGTCGGGCCGCCCTCGCAGAGGAGCGTGGCGACACCATGGTTCCGGCTCAGCTCGGCGAGTGCGGTGGGGAGGTCGATCAGCGGCGCGTGCACGACGGTCGCGGCCAAGCGGGCCGCGACCGGAGCGGTTGGCGAGAAGACGATCACCTCGGCCTCTCGTTCCGCAAACAGGGGGATCTCGAGCGGGAGGCGACCGCCACGGGTGACAATGACCACGAGCGGCTCCTGAGCCCGACCTGCCCTGAGCCGACGCCGCCGCCGCGCGGGGTCTGGGAGCATGCGCTTGTACTGCTCTGCGGCGAGTGTGTGGGTGCCCACCAGGATCGCGTCGGCACGTTCACGTAACGCGTAGAAGAGGTCGCGGTCCGCCTGCCCCGACAGCTTCCGGGACTGACCGTCGACCGTCGCACGCCCGTCGACGCTGGAGACGAAATTCGCGACCACGTACGGGCGCCTGGTTGTGCGATCGTCATGCTCGAGCTTGAGCGAGTTGACGTAGTCGAGAGCGCTGGTCGAGCCGGTTTCCGGCAGCAGCTGCCGGTAGTCGCGGGCTTCCACGGGTTCCACGAGCGCGAACGGTAGCCTGCCAGCATGCAACCTTCTCAGTCCACCAAACCCGATCGCAACCTCGCACTCGAGCTGGTGCGTGTCACCGAGGCGGCCGCGCTGGCCGCGGCCCGTCATATCGGGCGCGGCGACAAGGAGGCCGCCGACCAGGCTGCCGTGGACGCGATGCGCCATGTGCTCGACACCGTCTCGATGGACGGGGTCGTGGTGATCGGCGAGGGCGAGAAGGACGAGGCGCCGATGCTCTACAACGGCGAGCAGATCGGCGACGGCACGCCGCCGTTGGTGGACATCGCGGTCGACCCCGTAGAGGGCACGCGCCTCACCGCACTGGGGATGCCGAGTGCGTTGACCGTGATCGCCCTATCCGAACGGGGCGCAATGTTCGACCCCGGGCCCTGCGTCTATATGGAGAAGCTCGCGGGCGGGCCGGATATCGCCGACCTGCTCGACCTCGAGCGCCCGCTGCCGGAGACGCTGGGCCTGATTGCCAAGCGTCGAAAGATGGACATCCGCGACGTCACCGTCGTGATGCTCGACCGACCGCGCCACCATGAGCAGATGGCGGCCGTACGCGAGGCCGGCGCGCGTGTGCGCCTGATCATCGACGGTGACGTGTCCGCATCGCTGCTCGCGGTCTCCGACAACGCCCCGGTCGACGTGCTCTGGGGGATCGGCGGCACGCCCGAGGGCGTGATCTCGGCGGCCGCCATCAAGTGCCTCGGCGGGCAGTTGCTCGGCCGGTTGTGTCCGCGCGACGATGAGGAACGCCGGCAGGCGCTCGACGCCGGCTACGATCTCGAACGCGTGCTGACCAAGGACGACCTCGTACGCGGCGAGCACGTGTTCTTCGCCGCGACGGGAGTGACCGACGGCGATGTCCTGCAGGGAGTCCGCTACGTGGGTGGTGGGAAGGCGACGACCGAGTCGCTGGTGATGCGCACGCGCTCGGGCACCGTGCGCTGGGTCCGGGCACGCCACGACCGCGCGAAGCTGCGTCAGATCAACGCCGAGCGGATCGACATCTAGCCAAGCTGCTCCTGCGCGGTCGGTGCCGGTGCGAGCGACGGCGCGCCAGGCAGCGGCACCGGCCAGACCGATACCGCTTCGGCGACGGTCGCTATCCGGCAGATCACGCCAACGCTGAGCCCAGGCTCCTCAACGCTTCGAGCACGGAGCTCGATGTCGGGGGCCAGCTCGACGACCACCTCGACGGCGCGGCCGAGGTCGATGACGTCGGTCACCCGCCCCCGACCTATGTCGATCAGACAGCCGTCAGCGGGGGTTGGCAGCGAATCGGGGCGGAGCCGGAGCGCCTCGGGCGGCACCCGCCACAGCAGGCGAGTGCCGGTCGCCAAACCCGTGGGGAGGTCGACGAGGACGCCTGCCGGCGTCCGTCCGGGACGGTTTCCATCGGTGAGCAGCACGCCAGCCTCACCGGTCACGGCCTCGAAGAGGTTCTCGATGCCGAGCAGACGGCCGATAGCGACCGACGCCGGGCGCTGGTAGACCTCACGACAGCTGCCGTACTGGAGCATCCGCCCGTTGCTCACGACCATGATCTCATCGGCCAGCATCGCGGCTTCGTCGGGGTCATGGGTGACGATCACCGTGGAGAGGTTCACGTCGCGCTGGAGGCGACGCAGCTCCCGCCGCAATTCGGCGCGCACCGGGGGGTCCAGCGACGAGAACGGTTCGTCCAGCAGCACCAGCCTGGGATCCCCGGACAGCGCTCGGGCCAGACTGACCCGCTGACGCTGCCCGCCCGACAGCTGCTCCGGCAGGCGGTCGACGAGACCGTCGAGGTGCAGAGTGTGAACCCACCAAGCGGCCCGCGCCGGGTCAGCATCGACGCCGAAGACGAGCTGCTGCCACACCGTGCGGCCGGGGAACAGGCCGAGGCCCTGGGGTACATAACCGACCCGGCGCTGGTCGGGCGCGGTGCGGCTGACGTCGATGCCGTCATATGTAACGATTCCGGCGTCCGGCCCCAGCAGTCCGGCGAGGGCCCTGAGCGTCGCCGACTTTCCCGCACCGGACGGGCCGACAAGCGCCAGCCGGTGACCGTGCCCCGGTCGGGAGACACGCAGATGGAAGGACCCGATCGTGGCGTCGATGTCGAAGCCCACTGCCATCGGCGCCAGCGGCCCGGGAGCCACCGGCGCCGGAACCTGCCGATGCCGGACGCGGATCGGGATCCGGAGGTAGCCGAGGGCGATCGCCAGCGTCGCCACGCCGAAGGCGAGCAGCGTCGGCGCCTCGGCCTGGGACAGTGGCGCGGAGGAGAACAGGTTGTCGACATAGACGGGGAGGCTGTACGGGTGGTAGGCGAGGATCACGACCGTGCCGTACTCGCCGAAGGCGCGCAGCCACATCAGAACGATCCCCGCTCGCAGCCCGTCGGCGGCGGCCGGCACGTCGACGCGGAGGAAGCGGGCTAGCGCGCCGTGACCGAGGGTGGCCGCGACCTCATCAAGAGACGGGTCTACGCCTCGGAACGCGCTGCGAGCGACCACGAAGAGGAACGGCGCGGAGGTGAACGACATGGCGATGATGACCCCGAACATCGTCTGGGTCAGCCGTTGCCCCGAGAGCTGGCCAAGGAAGGTGTAGGGACCGACGATGTAGATCAGCAGGATCCCGCTGATGAGCGGTGGCACGGCCAGCGGAAGCTGTACGACCACTCCCAGCGTGGAGGCGAGCCAACCTCGCCGGCGGGCCAAAACGTAAGCCAGCGGGACGGCGGTCAGCATCCCGATCATCACGGAGATGGTGGCTCCCTCCACCGACACGCGCAGGGCCGACCAGAGGCCGGGGCTGTTCCAGCCCTCGTTGCTCCCAGTGGCAACCCGGACGAGGAACGCCGCGAGTGGGTATCCGAGATAGAGGACGAGGAGGGCGCCGAGCCAGCGGAGCGAGCGCGGCGGCCTGCTGTCCATGCCTGACTGCTACCTGATGACGCTGCTCAGCGCGCTCGGGACGCCTGAGCCGGTCGCCTTCGCCGGCGAGACGATCTCGAAACGGTTGGCCCTGAGGGCCCGCTTGCCGCTCGGCCCGAGCAGGAACCTGATGAACGCCACCGCCGCCGCGGTGTGTGGCGCGTGCTTGAGCAGTGTGATCGTGTAGTTGCCGGCGAGCTTGGTGCCGGTGAGCTTCACAAACGGGCTGTTCTGCGAGTTGGCGTCGGCCTCGTACATGAATGACGCGTCGAGTTGCCCGTTCTGGATGTCAGCCTCCTCGGTGTCTTCCGAGAACTCGTCCGAGGACTCGGTCGCGAGCTTCTTGAGCGCGGGGAGATGTTGCTTCCTCGCCGTCTCCAGGAGCGCCTTGTGTGCGAGCACGCCGCCGGGATCCTGGCTCGGGTTGGTGCGCCCCAGCCGAAACCCGGGCATCGTGACGACGTCATACCAGGGCATTGTCCTCAGGTCCTTGGCGAACTTGCTCTTCGGGTCGTACCCGAGCACCTCGGGCGAGGCCGCGAACGACGCGTACCACGACACCCAGCTGCCGTTCTTGGCTCCCATCAAGACCCTGTCGTCCGCTGACGCGGCACTGATAAAGACATCCTCGACATCCACTTTGTTCTTGATGTATGCCGCATCGGTTCCCGACCCGCCCATGGTGGGGACCAGCGTATAGCCGGTCTTTGCGTGGAACGCCGGCGCGATCTTCTTGGTCAGCACGGTGTCGAGCGACCCCGCGGCGATCACATCGACATCGCCGCTGTTCTTGGCCGCTCCTGCCGTCAAACCCGCAACCCGGCTCTGCGCCGCCGCGGCGCCGCACGCCACCACCAGAGCGATGGTGGCGGCTGCGATGAATGCTGTGGCGACCGTCGCAGGAAGCGCAGGCCTTCCAGGACGGCATATCCGATACCTAGGCATATCCTAGGCATTCTACGACATCACCCCGGCGGCGCCAATGCCGGGCCCCGGATCGCTAGGGTCCTCAGAGTCCTCGACTCGGGGAGTCTCCCCCTAGATGGTGGTGCTTGAAACGGCGGACCTTCGATTCGGCAAGGTCCAGCGTCGCCAGCGAACGCAGGAACGCATGCGTTACCAAGACATGCACGAAAGCCTGTGTCGCCCGGTAGACGGGGTCTCCGAGCCGCGAGGCGATCGCGGGATAGAAATTCGCGACCTCCACATCGATCAGGAGCGACGCCGGGTCGCCGGCGCCGGTCTCCCGCCGCACTGAGATGGTCAGGTAGCCCGACCCGCGTCCCGCGCGCGATACCAGCAGTCCGTCGCGGATCGCCCAGCTCAGCTGGGCGCTGTCGCCCTCGAACGAGTAGCGCGGAGGTTCAAACCGCAGAAGCGTGATCGGTCGTGCGACCAGAACGACGGTGCGTGCGTCGTGGCTGTACAGGACCCGGATCAGCCCCAGCGTCACCCGTGCCAGGAACAGCCAGTATGTGCGCCCGAGGTTCTCCAGCTGCGCGGGTGTCCAGAGACGCTCGAGCTCCGCGGGCGGCAGCCGGATCCGGGCTGACTGGACCGAGTGCACGGCACCGTCGGCGCCGATCCGCGTCGACTCGCTCTGGGAGAGGATCGTGGCGCTCGCCGGCAGGCGACGGCGGCGTCGGTCGCGGAAGAGCAGCCAGGCTATGAAAGCCGCGATCGATGCAGCGGCTGCGGTCATGCCGCGATTGTGCCGCGAGATTCAGCTGGGAGTCGTGAGGCTGGCCGGTGCCGGCGTCAGCGTTCCGACCGTGCTGGTCTCGGTGATCCCCAGCGCGGCGGCTGTCGCCGACGTGAGGTCCCACGTGACGCCTGCGGCATACGGTCCACGGTCGACCACCGGCACGGTCAGCTCGTGGCCCCGGTAGTGGAGGGCGACCTTCGTGCCGCACTTCAGAGTGCGGCTGGCGACGCCGAGAAGAGCCCTGGTAAGACGCGGTCCGCAGGCGGTGTGACGGCCCCAGAGCCCGGGACCGAAGATCGTCGCGACAGCATTCTTGAAGATCGGGATCGTGAGCGCCTGTGTCGCAAACACGGTCGACGCGGCGGCAGCCGAAACCGATCCAGGCGCCGCCGCGCCGCTGCCGGTCGTCTGGCCCGCCGGCCCCTGTTGCGCGAGGACCGCCCGCATCCGCACCTGGGCGCTGCTGGCAGGTGTCCAGGTCGTCGAGAAGCTCCCGCTTGGGGCGATCGCCGCAGTGGTCACGCGCGTCCAACGCGATCCAGAGGGCTTTGCCGTCTGGATCGCGATCCTTTCCCCGGCGTCTGCGGCGGGGGCCTCGCCGGTGATCGTCAACGGGTGCCGCAGCGTTCCTGACGCGGCGACCTTGATGCTGATGCCGTCGCCCTGAGCGCTGATCGCGCCGCTGAGCCTGATCACGTTGGCTGCCGTGGTGGGCGTCTGTGAGGGGCTCGTTGCCACTGAGCCGCCGCCCGAGACACCGATCCCGCCGCTCGCACCTGGTGCGCCGCGGGCCGCCGCGCGCTGCGGTGCGGCTCCCAGTAAGCCGACAGAAGCGGCCAGCGCCGCCGCCGTGGCACATACGAGTGCCGGCAGGGCACGTGCGCGCGACCGGGTAGGGGGGACTGATGGGCCCAAGGCGAGTTCGCTGTGAAGTTATGTGTGGCGGCAGTGGTGCCTACGGGGTGAGCTGACGGGCTCGCGCGCTGCGCTACCGATCCGCTGTGATCGGATTCGCCCCAGCGGCGCTTGTGCAAGGCGCCGCATTGGTTCCCCCGCCGACCGTCCGCGGACGGACGGTCGCTCGGCTGTGCGGGGCAGGTTACAGGGTCTTCACATCTGACGCCTGGAATCTCGCGCGTATAAATATCTAAATATCCGCACTCAGCGGGGGTCTTGTGTCCGAGGAAGGCCCGCCTGCCTCATGCCCTGAAACGTTCGTGCCGTTTCTGCGTAATACATATCCGGGCGAGATAGACTCAGAACCATGTTTGAGTAGGTGAGGTACGCGTGCTCCGCGGGCTCGTGCACCCTCCTGCCGGGCGGTCCGGGCAGGCCGGTTCGCTGGTAACACGACGGAAACGGAACCAGATGTCAGTAGCGGAACTGCAGGAACTCGAAGAGGTCAAGGCTCTTGTCAACCGCGGTCAGCAGCTGGGCGTGCTGACCTTCGCCGAGATCACCGGTGCGGTTGCCGAGCTGGAACTTGACGAGACGGACATCGAGGAGCTTCACGGCTACCTCGAGCGGGTCGAGATCGAGCTCGTCGAGGAGGTCGATCCAGCGATCGCCGAGGCAGAGGTCGAGCGGGCACCCGATAAGCGCGGCGGCCGCCGGAAGGCAAAGACCGCCCTGGACCTCAAGCCGGACATGACGACCGACTCGCTGCAGCTGTTCCTCAAGGACATCGGCAAGGTGCGCCTGCTGACGGCACAGGAGGAGGTCGACCTCGCCAAGCGGATCGAGCGCGGTGACCTGGACGCCAAACAGAAGATGGTGGAATCGAACCTGCGGCTCGTTGTCTCGATAGCGAAGAACTACCGCAACCAGGGGCTCCCGTTCCTAGACCTGATCCAGGAGGGGACGCTCGGCCTGGTGCGCGCGGCGGAGAAGTTCGACTACCGCAAGGGCTTCAAGTTCTCGACCTACGCGACCTGGTGGATCCGTCAGGCGATCGCACGTGCGCTCGCCGACAAGGCCCGCACGATCCGCATCCCCGTGCACGTCGTCGAGAAGCTGAACAAGATCGGTCGCGCCGAGCGCAAGCTCGTCACTGAGCTGGGCCGCGAGCCAACCGCAGAGGAGATCGCTGAGGTCACCGGGATCGAGCCGGAGGAGGTCGAATCGATCAAGCGATCCGCACAGGCCCCGGTTTCGCTCGAGAAGCCGGTCGGCGACGAGGAGGAGTCGGAGTTCGGCCAGTTCATCGCCGACGAGCGGGCCGAGTCGCCCTACGAGCGCGCCGCCGAGATCCTCACCAAGGAGGCACTGCGCGAGGCGCTCGAAAATCTGAGCTATCGCGAGCGTCGCGTACTGGAGCTGCGTTACGGCCTGGGCGGCGAACATCCGCGCACGCTCGACGAGGTCGGTCGCACGTTCAACGTCACGCGCGAGCGCATCCGCCAGATCGAGAACCAGTCGCTCAAGAAGCTGCAGTCGCTGGCCGAGGCGCAGAAGCTGCGTGACGTCGCGTAAGCGGCGCTGTCGCCCTTGCGTTGACGTTGAGGGGCGGGCTCGTTTCGAGCCCGCCCCTCAACGCGTTAACCGCTCGTTGCGGACGAATCCGACGAGGCGGGGGGTCAACAGACCGACGCCCACGCCTCTATTGGACATGGGCAACGAACCAAGCAGGGGAAGCTGGGGGAGTTTGGGTGCCAAAACGCCCCCAACCGTCAACAGCTTTGCCGCCGTCAACAGCTTTGCCGCGGTCCACCGCTTTGCCGCCAGCCACGGCGGGCACATCGCGCGCGAGCAGTTGCTCGTCGCGGGAGTGAACCCGAAGACGATCAAGCGATGGGTGGCGAGCGGCGCGCTGGTGTTATGGGGCACATGGCGGCGTTGGCCGCGGCAGCTCGAGATCGTGACCGCCGGCCACCGGCGGCCGTCTGGTCTGAGGGTGCGTCGATCGACGACATTGCTGGCACGCGATGTCAGGCAGGTGCAGAGCCTGCGTGTGACAAGCCCGGCTCGCACGATGCTCGACACCGCGAAGCGCCTGACAGCCGAGCAGCGCACCCGCGCCGTCAATGACATGCGGTTGCGGAACCTCCTGGGCATCGATGACCTCGCCGACGTCATGGCGCGCAACCCGAAGCACCCAGCGATCACGTTGCTGGAGCCGCTGCTCGAATTCGCCCAGCACGAGACGACACGATCGGTCCTCGAGGACCGGTTCCTTCCGCTCCTGCGCAGACACGGGCTGCCGACGCCCCGAGTCAACGTTCAGGTATGCGGGCATCGCGTGGACGCGCTGTTCGAGGAGCAGCATCTGATCGTCGAGCTCGATGGCTGGGCCACACATCGGACCAGGGAGCGCTTCGTGGCGGACCGCCGCCGGGACTTCGAGATCCTCACCAGGACGGGCATCCCCACGGTGCGTCTTCGGTATGAGGACGTGAATGACGAGGTCGTGCCACGGCTGCTCGCACTCATCAGTCCACATGCAAACGTTCCCGAGGCTGACGCGAGATGACGGCGCCCGCGAAGCAGCACGGCGGCGACATGATCCCACCAACGCAGGCGCACGTCGCATCTCCCCGCGTCTGAGAGGGAGTACGCCTCCAGAAGGCCCCGTGCAAGCCATCACTTCACTGGATGAAGCATCACGTTCTAAACTGACGAACCAGAATGTCGTCGCCTGACACGTGTCCCGTCTGCCGCACCGCCGAGGTCGTCTGCGGAAAGTGGACGCTGCTGCTGATCAAGGAGCTGTCGGAGGGGCAGTCGCGCTTCTGTGAGCTCGAGCGGTCGCTGGAGGGCATCAGCCCCCGTACGCTCAGCCTTCGACTGCGGGCGCTCGAGGAGGAGGGGATCGTCGTGCGCTCGACCTTCCCGGAGGTGCCGCCGCGTGTCGACTATGCATTGACCGAGAAGGGACGTGCGCTGGTCCCACTGATCGAGGACATGCGCACCTACGGACTGCAGTGGCTCTCAGACAGCTGCGACGCAGCTGTCGAGGTCGCGCTCGCAGCGGTCTGACCGGGCCGACGGCTCCCACCGGGGCCCGACCGCCCGACCTCGCCTGGACACGCGGCAGGATCTGACGGGTCTCCGCCGAACAACCTGGGCGTGAGAAACCTGACGCTGCATAACCTCCTCGAGGCATTCACCCAGGACGCGGGCGCGCGACTCGATCTCGCGACCTCGGCAGGTGACGAGGTCCCGTTCGAGGTCGTCGAGAATGACACGCGCGGCCCTCGACGGATTCCGCTGTACTGCTACCGACCGCTCACCGGCGACTTCATCAACGCTCGACTCGGACTGCTGACCGCACTGCCGACATACGCTCCAGCCGCGCTCGCGCTCGAGGGCGTTGGCGGGCTCGGGCCCTACCTTCGGGCGCGCGGTGGCGAAAGCATTCCGGAAACTCCGCGCGAGTCCGCCGACGCGGTGCTGCGCGACTTCCTGGCGCGTGTGTATCGCGAGCGCAGCGAGTTCAACTTCGACTCCAGGCGCTTTGAGCGCGCCTATGGGGAACTCGAGCACGTGATCTACCAGGGCCGCTGCGTGACTGAGGTGATCGCGCCGCTGCTCGGCATCGACCTCGATCCCGGTACGGGCGAACTCGCGCTCGGTCAAGGGCTGTCGCTGGTGCGCGCCACCGCGCTGTCGGGAACGCCGAAGGATCTGCTGACGACCGAGGAGCCGCCGCTGCTGCTCGTGCTGCGCGTCGCGCACGACCGTGAGCAGAAGCCATCGGCGGCGTTCGCGCGTATCCGCTTCAGGCGCGTGCTGACAGCCCTACGGCTGTTCGAGCGGGGTGGCTACGCGATCGGACCGCTCGGCTACTCCCGCGTCGATGACGGGAACTGGTCGCCCGTCGCACTCTCCTCGAGCGGCCGCCCGCGCCTGCTGACCCTGATCCCACGCGCGGGCGAGGACGAACTCAGAGGTTTCTGCAGTCTGATCACCCGGCGACTGCCGTCTGCGCGAGACGGACGCAAGCTCGACAACTCCGGTGCGGGGGAGGTCGCCTGGGCACTGGCGCGCTTCGAGATGGGTTGCGAGCGGGCGGTGCCATTCGAGGCGTTGACCGACTACCTGCTCGCGCTGCGAGCCCTGCTCGAACCCGAAGGGCCCGCCAGCGGCCGGCTCGCCCAGCGGCTCCCGGTGATCTGTGCGCCGCCCGAAAGGCGGGCGGCGCTGGCCGAACGCACCGCTCAGGCGATCTCGCTCGAACGCTCTGTGATCGCCGGTCTCGCCGCTGCTTCGACCGGCGTGGACGCGCTCGTGGATGAACTCGCCGAGCACCTGCGTGCGATCCTGCGCGACGTGCTGTGCGGTCATCTCAGCGCAGATCTCTGCAGCGTCGCTGACGAGCTCATCGCCGAGGCGGCGGACTCGGCCGCGGCCGTGGCTGTGTAGCTTTCAGCGCATGTTCCACGTCGAATTGCGGATGGGTGTGCAGGTCGCCCATCAGTTCAACATGAGCGGCCCAGAGCTCGACCGCACGTTCCTGGCGAGGTTGATGGCCGATCGCGAGTTCCCCTACGCCGGGCACGACTGGAATCCGCGCAAGCTGAGGATCACGATTCTCGAGGGCCCTGAGCTGGAGCCATATGAGCTCGCGGTCGGGCGTGGCTGGGGGAACGCCGAGCGCTCCGCCACCGACGTGACGGACAGCATCCTTGCCCGCGCACGTGAGGCCGCGGGCTGACCTGCACGGGCTGACCCCGCCGGGCCCAGGCCGACGCTCAGCCGAGGGGCAGGTACTCGACCGCATCTCCGGCGGCGACGATGCCCCGCCCCGCCGGGATGCGGGCCAGGCCGGCGGCCTGTGCGCTGGCCGCAAGCTGATGTGACTGCTGGGGGAGCAGGGGCTCGACGCGGCCGCCGTCGAGCTCACGCACGCGGATCATCTCGTCGCGCTCCGGGTTGCGCTCGACCTCGGAGTCGAGGATCGCGCGCACGAACGCGGGCCGCGGGTCACGCGCGCCCTGAAGGGCCGCCAACGCCGGCCGTACGAACATCTCGAAGCAGACGAGCACCGACACGGGGTTGCCCGGGACCCCGAAGACCAGCGTCCTGCCATGCAGCTGCGAACGCTCAAGAACGCCAAAGCTCAGCGGCTTCCCGGGCTTCATCGCGATCCGCCAGAACAGCTCACGCACGCCGAGCTCCCGCTCGACCTCTCGCACCAGATCGTGCCCGCCGACCGATACGCCGCCCGTGCTGATCACGACGTCGTGGCCGAGCGCCTCCGCGAGCGCGCCCCGGTGAGCCTCACGTGTGTCGGCCGCCGTCGGAAGGATCGTCGCGGCGGCACCCGCTCCGGCGAGTGCGGCGGCCAGCAACGGTCCGTTCGAGTCGTAGATGTCACCCGGGGCGAGTTGCTCGCCCGGCCGGCGCAGCTCGGATCCGGTGGTCACGATCGCGACACGCGGCAAGGCCGCGCAGCGCAGTGTGCTGCGCCCGAGCGACGCTGCTGCTCCGATCTGCGCCGGACCGATGCGCGTGCCCGCGGCCAGGACCTCGGTCCCGGGCGCGACGTCGCTGCCGGCGGCGCGCACCGAGTGGCCGTCGACAACCGCGCGTGGCACCTCGATCATGCGCTGCGACTTCGACTCGATCCACTCGATCGGCGCGACCGCGTCGGCGCCCTCGGGCAGCACCGCACCGGTCGAGATGGTCACGGCCTGCCCCTTTGAAACCGTGCCGGCGAACGGTCTTCCGGCCGCCGACTCGCCGACCAGTTCGAGCCGTCCAGGGGTGTCGCCATGACGCAGCGCGTAGCCGTCCATCGCCGAGTTGGTGAACGGGGGCAGCTCGAACGTTGCGAGCAGCGGCTCGGCCAGGTAGCGGCCCAGCGTCTGCGCGAGGGGCAGATCGACCGCCGGCAGGCGGACGGCCTGCGCGAGGATCTCCTCGAGCGCCGCCTCAACGGGAATCAGATCGGGCTCACTCATCGAACAGCTCTCGGTGTATCGCAAGTAGCCCAGCGATGTCGCGAACGTCGACGCCCAGCTCGGATACCAGCAGGATCGGCTCGTCGGCGAACGCCGATCGCAGCCGCTCGATGTTGGCGGCGTCGCGGTCAGCGAGCACGGTGTAGTCCGCCACGCTTGCTGCCACCAGCGCGGCCAGGTCCCTGGGGAGGTCAAGCGCGACCTCCCCAGGAGGCAGAGGTGGATGCACGCGGTTCACAATCGCTCCTGCGAACGGCAGCCGGTCTGCGCGGAGCCTCTCGCGAAAGCGGACCGCCTCGTCGATCGGTCCGCGCTGGGCGGAGGTCACGAGCACGAACGCGGTGTCGTCGGCGTGCAGCAGCTCCTCGACGCGATCAGCGCGGACCTTGAACTCCTCGGTCATGCTGCCGAGCAGCCCGAAGAACGTCGTCAGATCCGAGACCAGATCCACACCGGTCACCAGCTTGAGACCGGCCAGCAGCGGCGCTGCGCCGATTCCAAGGAGCCGCATGCCGAGGCTCGTCGGGCGCAGGAACGCCTGCAGGGCGCCGCCACCCAGGAACGCCAGGAGCCGGCCGGGGGCATTCAGAAACTCGGCGGCGTTGTGCGCCGGCGGCGTATCGAGCACGAGCAGGTCGTAATCCTCGGCCGCCAGCTCGTAGAGCTTCTCGATTGCGGTGAACTCCTGTGAGCCCGACACGGCTCCGGAGAGGCCTCGATAGACGCTGTTGCGCTTGATCTCCGCGGCGCGTTCCGGTGTCGGGGCGAGCCGCTCGATCAGCTCGTCGAACGTGCGCTTGGAGTCGAGCATCATCGCCCAGAGCTCGCCCTCGATCTCGATGCCCTTGAGCCTGTCGGGTGAGACCAGGCGCGGCTCGTTGCCAAGCTCCTCGAGCCCAAGCGCGTCTGCCAGGCGCCTGGCCGGATCGATCGTCACGACCACGACCTTCAGCCCGCGCGCTGCCATGCCGAGGGCGACAGCCGCCGCAGTCGTCGTCTTTCCGACTCCGCCGGCGCCCACACACACGCACACGCGCTTGCCCTCGAGCATCTGGACGATGCTCATCGCACCAGCTCCCGGGCGAGCAATTTCAGCTCCGCCGGTCCGATCTCAGGGGCGAACAGGTGCGGAAGCGCGATCAGACGCTGGCTGAAGACGTCCTGCAGCCGCTGCTGCTGCTCGCGCTGGGAGTCAGCCAGGCGATGCTCGCTCAGCGCGACCTCGATCACTGCCCGGTCCCGCCCGACCGGACAGCTTCTGAGCGTCTCGCGTAGGACGGTCGCGTCAGCGGCGGTGAAGCGGTCCGGATAGAGGCCGTTGAGGAACACCCGCTCGAGGTCGTGTGGGTCCGGCGCGCCACGCAGCGTGTCGCGCAGCTCGAGCGTCTCGTTGACAGGCATCTCCTCGGGGGTGGTCACGGCGACGACGGACGTGAACGCACGGTCGGCGAGTGTCTGCGCGATCGTCTGGGCCTGCCCGGCGATCGGACCGACACGCGCGATCTCCGCGAAGGTTCGGGGCGTGCGCAGGAGCGCGGCACCGTGTCCGGAGGCCGGCGCGTCGACGATCACGAGGTCATAGTGGTGAGGGGCGTCGCGCGCGCGCCGTTGCAGCTGCGCGAGTTCCCAGAGCTTGCCGATGCAGAGCAGTTCGCGCATTCCGGGGGTAGCCATTGCGAACGCGCCGAACAGCCGGCTCTGGCGCAGCGCCTGATTCGCGGGAGCGGGAACCTTGAGTTCCAGGTATTCCTCCATTGCGCTCTGCGGATCGACGGACACCCGGAACAGCCCCGGCGCGAACTCGTGCTCGCGCTGGTCGCCGCGACCGTCGAGGTCGGCCACGATTGTCCGCAGCCCGGTGTCGGCCGCCGCAAGCCCGAGCGCAAGCGCGAGCGTCGTCTTGCCGACGCCACCCTTGCCTGTGACGAAGATCAGACGGCGGTGAAAAAGGGCGCTGGTCACTGCGAGATGGAACATAGCCGCCCTGCCGACACCGACGCGGCGGCGCCCGAGATCACTGCGTGTTGAAGGATTCGCCGCCACCGCTGCGAATACAGGCGCGAATGCGTCTCTCAGCCCACAGCCTTTTCTCGGAGGAGCGCCCGTGACGGCCAGTCTCAAGGTGATCGCGTTCGCCAACCAGAAGGGCGGCGTCGCCAAGACCACCACCACGCTCAATCTTGCTGCGGCCTTCGCCGAGGAGGGCCATCGTGTCCTCTGCTGCGATATGGATCCGCAGGGCAATCTGACCATGTCTCAGGGCATCGACCCTGACAACCTCAAGAAGTCGATGTTCGACGTGTTGGTCCACCGGGTCTCGATCCGCGAGGTGATCCACCGGCGCGAGGTCGATGTCGCCTGCGCGTCAATCGACCTGGCGGGCGCCGAAATCGCGATGTCCACGATGATCGGACGCGAGCGCTCGCTCGAGCGAGCGCTGAACGAGGTCGCCGACGACTATGACTTCTGCTTCATCGACACGCCACCCAGCCTCGGGCTCCTGACGATCAACGCCCTTACCGCAGCTGACAAGGTGATCGTCCCCGTTCAGTGCGAATATCTGTCCATGCGGGGGCTGATCCAGCTGCAGAACACGCTCGCGATGATCCGGGAGAATCTCAACCCGAACGTCGAGATCGAGGGGATACTGCCGACAATGGTCGACATCCGCACGCTTCACGCGAAAGAGGCGATCGAGTTGCTGGAGGAGAACTTCGGCGACCGCGTGTTCGCGTCGCGCATCCGCAAGACGGTGCGCTTCGCCGAGGCGCCCGTGAAGGGGATGTCGGTGCTCAAGTACGACCCGGACGGGATGGCCGCCCACTCTTACCGTCAGCTTGCCAAGGAGGTCCTCTCGAATGCCAAACGCTAAGCGCGCGAGCATGCGTGAGGGGCCGCTGTCGCAGCTGTTCCGCAAGACCGCCGAGGACACGGCTGAGGCGCCCGACGAGACACCCGCGCCGCCTGCCGCAGAGAAGCAGGCGCCGGCAAAGAAGGCCTCGGGAAAGAAGGCCTCGGGAAAGAAGGCCTCGGCAAAGAAGGCATCGGTCCGGAAGCTGCCGGCACCGGTGCAGGATGACGAGCCGGCCAAGACCGCCGCCGAGCGGCGGGCATTGCCGCATCCCTCCCTGCGACCCTCGGTCCCAGTTGAGGTCGCGGCCGAGCCGGGTGTCGGCACCGGTCAGCCCCGCCAGGCCGGTGTGCCCACCCCGCAGCAGCGCCTCGAATCGGCCTTTGCGGCCGACATCCCGATGAGCATGATGCAGCCCGCTGCCGATTCGCAGGCTGTGCCGCGAAGGCCGGCCGCGATCGCCGAGGACGTGTATGCGCGTCCCGAGCACAGCTTCGAGCCCGCGTATTCGCCCGCCGGTGTCGGTCGGCCCGTGATTCGCGTGATCGGCGTCGGTGGCGCCGGCGTCAACGCGGTGAACCGGATGATCGAGGCCGACATCGAGGGCGTCGAGTTCATCGCCATCAACACGGACCTTCAGTCGCTGCAGACCTCTGCTGCCACCACCACGCTGCACATTGGTGACTCGATCACGCGCGGACTCGGCTCCGGTGCGGACCCCGAGCTCGGCCGTGCGGCGGCGCGGGAGGAGTACGACCAGATCAAGGCCGTTCTGCGTGGTGCGGACATGGTCTTCATCGCCGCCGGCGCCGGCGGCGGCACCGGCACCGGTGCTGCACCGGTCGTTGCCCAGATCGCACGCGAGTTGGGTGCTCTCACGGTTGGCATCGTGACTCGCCCGTTCCAGTTCGAAGGAACCCGCCGGCGCGACCAGGCTGAGATCGGGATCGCGACGCTGGGTGCCGAGGTCGACACGCTGATCGTGGTGCCCAACAACCGACTGCTGACCGTGCTCGAACGCAACACGACGATGGTCGACGCCTTCCGCGTGGCGGACGACGTCCTCCGTCAGGGCGTTCAGGGCGTGTCGGACCTGGTGACGCTGCCGGGCCTGATCAACCTCGACTTCGCTGATGTCCGCACGATCATGTCGAACGCGGGCAGCGCGCTGCTCGGGATCGGCATGGGCAGTGGTGAACGCCGTGCGATCGACGCAGCCGAGGCGGCTGTGTCCTCGCCGCTGCTCGAGACGAGCATGGAGGGCGCGCGCTCGATCCTGCTATCGATCACCGGCGGCTCCGACATCTCGCTGTGGGAGGTCAATGAGGCGGCGAGGGCGGTCGCCGAGGCGGCCCATCCCGACGCCAACATCATCTTCGGTGCGATGGTCGACGAGAAGATCGACAACGACCAGGTCTGGATCACCGTCGTGGCAACCGGCTTCGATGACCACAAGCACGCTCGCCGGCTGGTCGAGCCTGCGGGTGAGCCCCGGGTCAGTCGGGTGCGGGACCGCCGGGCCACGGACACGCTGGCGCGCGAACCGCGCTCGGGCGACGCGACTGAGATGGACGTACCGGAGTTCCTGCCGGGGGCCTGATCCCCCGGCTCACCCAAATCTGACCTTGCCGTTCGACGTCGCCCGCGACTGCGCGCGGTCGACGAAGTCGAGCCGCTTCAGGGCTGCGCGGAACAGCCGCATCAGCAGCCGCAGGCGCGCGTTCTCGGACCGGAGGTCAAGCAGCCCCTGCTTGGCGCCGAGGCCGAAGTCGACCATCGCAGCCATCGCGTAGGCATCCAGGGTCTCCAGCTCGTCGGGCTCGAGCGTTCGCTCCGTCGCCGTGAGAACGAGCTCCGCGTAGGCATTCTGGGCTGCGCCGATCAGCTCCCGGTCAGGCTGCTCCGGCGTGTCCTGAAGCAGTTCGATCAGGCCGGCGGGGTAGGCGAGGTGGCGTTGGCGCTCGAGCACGCGCAGCGGCCGTGTGCCGCGCGCGATCAGGTTGATGCGCCCGTCCTCACTGCGCTCGATCACACGCTCGATCCGACACGCACACCCGATGTCGCGAAGTCCGTCATCGGCCATCCAGACGATTCCGAACTCGCGGTTGGTTGCCAGGCACTCGTCGATCATCTTCTTGTAACGCTCCTCGAAGATGTGGAGCGGCAACAGCTCGGTGGGCAGCGCGACGAGCTGCAGCGGGAACAGGGGGAAGTCGGTGGCGACGTGTTCAGGCATTCGCGGAGTCGCGACGCTGTGGCCGCCGCGCCGTGAGCAGGAGGTTGTAGAACAGGGCCGGCGGCAGTCGCGGCTCGAGCAGCCGCTCGTCGAGCTGCTGGAGGCGCAGGTACCCGTGGAAGGCGTAGCGGCGCCACCACGTCGGCACATCGTCTGGGCGCGCCGTCGCCTCGAGCCCGCGGTTGAACCACCCGAACCAGTTGGCCACCAGCTCCTCGCCGCGAACCGTCACGTCAGCGAAGCCCGCCGCTGCGGCGACCCGGCAGAGGTCGGCGGGCGCGAACGCGTGGACGTCGACCTCGCTCTCGAGCTCATGATCCGCGTGGGCACAGGGTGCCGGACCCGACGTCTGCTGCGCGGGCGCCGCGCGCAGGGCGGCGCGCCACAGGGGGGCGGCGGCGGCGGCTGCGTACTTGGGAAGTTTCGCGACGTGGTCGCCGATACGGGAGGGTTCTCCGGCAAAGAGGATCCGACCGCCGGGCTTCAGCACACGACGAAATTCCGCAAACGCCCGATCGAGGTCGGGGAGGTGGTGGAGCACGGCATGCCCGAGCACGAGGTCGAAGCTGGCATCGGCGAACGGCAGTGATTCCGCATCGGCGCGGACGGCTGTGACCTGATCGGTGTCGAGGCCGATCTGCTCGACGTTGGCGCGGAGCGCCTCGACCATCCCGGCGGAGATGTCGGTGCACGTCAACTGCCTGATCGCGCCGGCGCGCATCAGGTTGAGGCTGAAATAGCCGGTGCCGGCGCCGATCTCGAGGGCGCGGTCAAAGCCGGAGTCGAGCTCAGGACCGAGCAGCTTTCGGACCTTGCCGTTGACCTGAGCCATCCCGGTCTGACCGAAGTCGATGCCCCACTTGGTGTCGTAGGTGACTGCTGCGACATCGTGGTACCGCGTGTTGACGTCGCGGATCTGCTCGTGCGACAGCGCCTGCATCTGGACGCTGACGTTACCGTGTCGCCGGTGACGGCGAACCTCCACGTCCAGCAGAACCAGCCCGCTGGCGTGCCGCCGCTGGCGCTGACCGGCGAACGCACACTCCCCGATGTGCCGGCCGAGAACTACTGGTATCGCCGCCACCTCGCGGTCTATGAGTGGATCGCGGGCCAGGTATCCGGACTGCAGGTGGTCGACATGGCGTGCGGAGAGGGATATGGAGCCGCGACACTGGCTCGAGCGGGCGCACTCAGCGTGGTCGGGGTGGACGCGAACCCCGAGGCGTTGGAGCATGCCCGCCTGCGGTATATGGTGCCGAACCTGCGATTCGAGCGGTCGCTGATCGAGGACTGGAGTGAGCCGCAGCCCTGCGACGCGGTCACGTTCCTGCAGACGATCGAGCACGTGCGCGATCCCGAGGCGCTTCTTCGCCGATTCAGGTCCCTGGTCGCCCCGGGTGGTGCGGTCTACGTCTCGACTCCGAACCTGTTGACGCTGGCGCCACCGGGTGCGGAGAAATCGGACAACCCCTGGCACCTGCGCGAATACCGGGCACATGAGTTCCGCGAACTGTGCGGCTCGGTGTTTGACTCGGTCGAGATCCACGGGGTCTTCCACGCGCGCCGCCTGCGTGCACACGCGCTCGCGCTGAAGTGTGGCTGGGACCGGGTGCACTCGTCGCTCGGTGTCACCCGGCAGTTCTACGACCGTTTCACCCCCGCGATCAGCAGCGCCGACTTCAAGCTCGACGCGTGTCGACCCCTGGGCGGAGCACTGGACTTTGTCGCGGTCTGCCGGTGATGCGGGGCGCGGGGCGCGGTGATGCGGGTCGCGAGTGCGGTCTGCCGGTGATCCGGGCGCGGTCATGCGGGCGCGGTGATGCAGGCGTGTAGCTGTGGCCATTTGGGGTCGTTTCTGCCCCCAAACTCCGCCAGCTTCCCGTCCTCGCCGCGAACGAGGACCGCTTCCGGGCTCAATCGGCGTTCGATCCCACGTAGCCTCCGCGCCGATGAGGCCAGGCGAGTTTGCGACCGTCCTCCACACCGACATACCCCACGTCGCGGGTTCTACCTGTGGCCATGGCCTACCGGCAACGAGTTGCGGCGGCTAACCCCTGTCGGTTTGATCATGGGATGAGGGACGGAGCCTCCCCCAAAGACGGCGAAGCGGCCCCGCTCTTCTGGGCAGCTTCGGATGGGTTGCCTCGTATCGAGCGAGTTCTTCCTCCGAACGCTGGGTCTGCCTGATGGACTCCCCACGACCGGGGTCGGGCGGCATGATGAACGACATGCCCGAAGCGTAGTCCCGCTCTGCCCGGCTTGCAAAGAGCGCAGAGACTGGCGGCGCGCGGCGTGATTCGGGAGACGTAACCTCTGCCGCGTGCCGCGTGGCGAACTGGCAATAGTGCTCCACACGCACATGCCCTACGTTGAGGGCTTCGGCACCTGGCCGTTCGGCGAGGAGTGGCTGTGGGAGGCGGTGGCGACCAGTTACCTGCCGCTGTTGCGGGGGCTCGACGAACTCGGACCCGAGACCAGCAGGGAGAAGCTGACGCTGTCGCTGACGCCGGTGCTGTGCGACCAGTTGGAGGCGCCAGGTGCGATCGAGCGCTGCATCTCGTTTCTTAGAGGCATCCGGCACGAGACGCACCGTCTGGACATCGAGGGGTTCGAGCGGATGAAGGAGGCTGCGGCGGTGGCCGAACTGGAGCGTTCGGCGGCCGAGTATGCGGACGCCGCCGACACCCTCGAAGATCTCGAGAATGGTCGGGAGGGCCTCGCGCAGGCGCTCGGCCGGCACGCCACGTGGACATCCGCAGCCACTCACGCGATCCTGCCGCTGCTGTGTCTGGAGGAGTCGATCGATCTGCAGCTCCGCATCGGTATCGACTCGCATCGGCGGCGCTTCGGCGGGGAGTGGGCAGGGGGCTTCTGGATGCCTGAGTGCGCTCATGCGTCCTGGCTGGACCCCCAGCTGAGGGCCGCCGGCGTCGAGGCCGCGTGTGTCGAATTGACGGGACTGCTCGGCCGCGGCCATGAGCTCAACCTCTGGCCGCGCAGGCCCGCCGATGGGCCGCTGCTGGTCCCGATCGATCGCGCGATCATCGAACTGGTCTGGGGCGCGGGCGGCTACCCGTCGCGTCCCGCCTACCGCGATCGCCACCGTCGCACCCTCCACGACCACCACGTCTGGGCCAACGACGGCAGCATCTATGCGATCGAGCGAGCTCGCCTGCAGGTCCGGGAGGACGCTCGCGAGTTCGTGGCCGCCGCAGCCGACCGGGTTGCCGGCGGTGGGCTGTGCGTCTGCGCGCTCGACACCGAATTGCTCGGCCACTGGTGGTATGAGGGGCCACAGTGGCTCGCAGCCGTGATCGCCGAGGCCGAACGCAGGGGCCTCAACATCTCCGCGCTCGACGCGGAGACACTCTCGCGCCATCCGGCGATCGACACCGAGCCGCCGGCCCCCGGCGATGCGCAGCAGGCGACCACCTGGGGGGCGGGCTCCGACCTCAGAACCTGGAGTTCACCGCCGGTCGCCGACCTCGCCTGGCAGATCCGCACGGCTGAGCTTCGCACCCACCTTGGCGATACCTGCCCGCCGCCGCGGGCGCTGCGCGAGCTACTGGCCCTGCAGGCCAGCGACTGGGCCTTCCTCGCCTATCACGACTGGGCCGGCGACTACCCAAGACAGCGCGCCGGCGGGCACGCTGCCCAGCTGACCCGCGCGCTGAGCGGCGAGACCGACGACCCTCACGTCCGTAATCTGGCGCCGTACCTGGGTCACTCGTAGCGGAGCGTCTGTGGTTGCTCGCGCATCCGCAGCAGGCGCGCCGGTACGCCACCGACGACGGCGTCCTGCGGCACGTCGCGGGTGACCACGGCGCTGGTCCCGATCACCGCGTTGTCACCGACCCTCACGCCGCGCAGGATGCAGGCGCCGTAGCCGATCCAGACGTTGTGCCCGACCCTGACATCGCGCTTGTAGATGCCCTGCTCACGGACCGGCCGCTCGACGTCGGCGGTGCCGTGATCGAAGTCGATCATCATCGCGCGGTCGGCGACGATGCACTCGCGGCCGATCGAGATGTGCTGGTAACAGGAGAGCGTGCACTCCTGGCCGAGCACGGACTTGGCTCCGATCGACACGACTCCCTCATGCGCGCGTACCTTGCAGCCATCGCCGAGCCACGCCCAGCGGCCGAGCTCGACGCGGGCGTTGCGCCCGATCTCGAACCTGACGCCGCGACAGATGAAGCACGGCCCGTCAGTGATCAGCCGACCACGCCAGCGCAGCTTCAGCCACGCCAGACGCGCGAACAGCACCATGTAGCCCCAGCGCAGCATCCCGTGCGCTCGCGCGAAGCGCAGGAACGCGACTGGGCCGCCGGCCCGCTGGCTCGGCGGCCTCCGCGGCGGGGCCTCAGGCGTCCTTGGCATCGGTCTCCAGCTCTGCCGCACGCCGCTCGTTGAGCTCACACCCGAGCCGGGTGAACCTGATCAGCAGCAGGATCTGATCCTCGGTCAGCTGCTCGCACAGCGTCCTCCCGAGTGCCGCGTGCTCTGCGTAGAACGTATGGATCTCGCCGATCTTGTCGGTCGGCTCGATCACCACCACGCGACGATCGTCCACGTCCCGGCGCCGACGCACGAATCCGTGTTCCTGGAGGCGATCGATCGCGGTTGTCATCGCGCCACTCGAGAGGCCGGTGTGGGCGGCAAGCTGCCCGGCGGTCAGAGGGCCGACACGGCTCAGCGCGTCGAGGCAGCTCATATCGGTCTGGTTGATCCCGAGACGATTCGCGACCGCCCGGTCGAATCGCGCCGTGGCGGTCTGCGAGCGCCGCACCTCGTCGAGCAGCTCCGCAAAGACCTGCTGTTTAGCCCTTGACATAATTATCTTGACTGTCAAGATGTTTGACAGAGAAGAGAAGTTTACGACAGCATCTCAGGAGGGGGCGCATTGGACGCTGCAATCACGGCTGCCGAGCTACGCAAGCACTATCCACCCAACGTACAGGCGCTCGACGGCGTCAGCCTCGACGTTGCCGCCGGGACGATCTTCGGCGTTCTCGGCCCCAACGGGGCCGGCAAATCGACATTGACGCGAGTGCTGTGCACGCTGACGACGCCCGACAGCGGCACCGCCACCGTCGCCGGCATCGACGCCCTCAAGCACCCGGTGCGGGTCCGGCGTGCGATCGGCGTGGTCGGTCAGAAGCACGGTTCGGATCCGAATGCCACCGGCCGTGAGAACCTGGTGCTGCACGGCGAGTTCAACGGCATCGCCGGGCGCGACCTGAGAGGACGGGTTGCCGCAGCCCTGGAGCGCTTCGAGCTGGTGGACGCCGCTGACCGCCAGGTCCGCACCTATTCCGGCGGGATGGCGCGGAGGCTGGACATCGCCATGGGTCTGCTCAACCAACCGAAGGTGCTGTTCCTCGACGAACCGACCACCGGCTTGGATCCCGAAGCGCGTGCGCTGATGTGGACCTACATCGAACAGCTCGCATCCGAAGAGCAGACGACGATCTGGCTGACGACCCACTACATGGATGAGGCCGACAACCTCACGGCCGAGCTCGCGATCGTAGACCGCGGGAGGATCGTCGCGCAGGGGACGCCCGATCAGCTCAAGCGCGAGCTCTCGGGCGACGCGCTGCTGGTCGAGCTCGTCGATCCCGAGGAGTCCCAAGCGCTGGACGCGCTCGCACGCCTGGACGGCGTCCACGAGATCGAGCTTGACGGCAGGATCCTGCGCGCACGCGCTCAGGACGGTGCGGCAGCGCTGCCGACCGTGCTGGCGGCGCTCGACGATCAGCAGGTGCGGGTCGCGTCCGTGAAGGTCGCGAGACCGTCGCTCGACGACGTGTATCTGCGTTATGCGGGGCGCGCCTTCGAACAGGCTGAGTCCGAGTCACCGGAGCCGGCCAAATGAGCGCGGTGACGAGACCGACGTGGCAGGTGTTCCTGCGCGGCCTCCGCACGCTGATGCGGCAGCCGGCATTCCTGCTGATAACGATCGTGCAGCCGATCATCTGGCTGCTGCTGTTCGGGGCTCTGTTCAAGTCGGTCGCGGATATCCCCGGATTCGAAGGCAGCTACATCGACTTCCTGACGCCGGGTGTGGTCGTGATGCTCGCCGTCTTCGGCGCCGGCTGGTCCGGCATGGCGTTCGTGGAGGACATCGCCAACGGCGTCATGGACCGGATGCTCGCGACGCCGGTGTGGCGCGGCTCGCTCAACGTCGGCTGGGTCGTCTACGAGGCGTTTGCCGTGATGGTCCAGACGGTGCTGATCGTGGTGCTCGCATTGCTGCTCGGGGCGAATTTCGAGGGCGGCGTGATCGGCGTGCTGGTGATGTTCGTGATTGCCGCGCTGCTGGCGGCGGTCGTGTCGTCGCTGTCCAACGCGGTCGGCGTGCTCGGTCGCCAGCGCGAGACCGTGATCGGTGTCGTCAGCTTCTTCCAGCTGCCGCTCACGTTTCTGTCCACCGGGCTGATGCAGGCCAGTCTGATGCCGCAGTGGATGCAGACGGTGGCGAAGTTCAACCCGGTCAACTGGGCCGTCGTGGCGGCGCGCGCCGCGGCGATGCAGAAGACCGACTGGGGGGTCGTGCTTCCGCGCATGGCGATGCTCCTGGGACTGGCGGTCGTCGCCGGCGTCGTTGCCTCCCGGGCGTTCGCCAAGTACCAGCGCTCGCTCTGATTCAGGCGCCGAGGGCGCGGGCGATCACCATCTCCTGGATCTCATCCGTGCCCTCGCCGATCGTGAGGATCTTGGCGTCACGGTAGAAGCGGGCGACCGGGTACTCCTCGATGAAGCCGTAACCGCCGTGGATCTGGACAGCCTCATCGGCAGCATGCACCGCCAGGCGACCGCTCTTCAGCTTCGCCTGAGCCGCGACGAGCGAGAAGTCCCGGCCCTCGTCCTTTAGCCAGGCGGCCTTCTGCACGAGCAGCCGGCAGGCCTCGATCTCGGTCGCGAGGTTGGCGAGCTTGGCCTGGATCGTCTGGAAGCTGGAGATCGGCTGACCGAATGCGCGCCGCTGCTTTGCGTAGGCCAGCGCCTGATCGAGCGCGCCCTGGGCGAGCCCAACCCCCATCGCCGCGACCCCGATCCGGCCGATATCGAGCACCCTGAGGAACTGCTGGAGGCCACGGCCGCGAACACCGACGAGGTTCTCGGCGGGAACGCGGCAGTCGGTGAACGTCAGCGGGCGCGTGTCCGAGGCGTGCCAGCCGAGCTTGCGGTACTGCTGTCCCTGCTCGTACCCGGGCGTGCCGTTCTCGACGAGGATGTTGGAGATCTCCGGACGTTCGTCGAGGGCCTTGCCCGTGACGGCCGTGATCACGACCAGTCCTGAGATCTCCGTTCCGGCGTTGGTGATGAACTGCTTGGCCCCGTCGATCACCCACTCGTCGCCGTCCAGGCGCGCCCGCGTCTGGGTGTTGCCGGCGTCGGAGCCGGCCTCCGGCTCGGTGAGCCCGAAGGCTCCGAGCATCTCGCCGCTGCACAGGCGCGGCATCAACCGGCGCTTCTGGTCGTCGGTGCCGAACAGATGGATCGGCTGGGTGCCGAGCGAGGTGTGGGCGCACAGCGTGATCGCGACCGAGGAGTCGACCTGTGTCAGCTCGTCTACGACAATCGCATAGTCCTGGGTGCTGCCCCCGGCGCCGCCGTATTCCTGTGGGAAGGGGATCCCCATCAGGTCGAGCTCGCCGAGCCTGCGGACGATCTCGTACGGGAACAGCTTCTCACGGTCCAGGCGCTCAGCGACCGGGGCGATCTCGGCCTGTGCAAACTCGCGGACCGTCTCCCGCAGCAGCCGTTGGTCGTCGGTGAGCTCGAAGTCCATTACTCACACACTACGATCAGGGCGCCGACCCTGCATCCTCCACACACCCCGGGAGTCAATAGGAATATGCCCAAGACCGTGATCCTGTCAGCCGCGAGGACCCCGATCGGGAAGCTGGGGGGTGGGCTCGCGAGTGTGGATGCCGGTTCGCTCGGGGGGGTCGCGATCGCCGCCGCCCTGGAACGCGCCGAGGTGGCGCCCGATCAGGTCCAGCACGTCGTGATGGGCCAGGTCCTGCAGGCCGGGCAGGGTCAGATCCCCTCGAGGCAGGCGCAGATCAACGCCGGCATCCCCAAGGAGGTCTCCTCGGAGACGATCAACAAGGTCTGTGCCTCGAGTGTGCGGGCGGTCGGGATGCTCGACGCCTCGGTGCGGGCGGGGGATCTCGACCTCGCCGTCGCCGGCGGGATGGAATCGATGTCGAACGCCCCGTATCTGCTCAAGGACGCGCGCTTCGGAATGCGGATGGGTGACGGCAGCGCGCTCGACGCGATGGTGCACGATGGGCTCACCGACCCGTTCACCGGCAAGCAGATGTTCGTCGAGGCGACAGACGTCGGCGACGAACTGGAGCTGACCCGCCCAGACCTCGACCGCTGGGCGCTGCGGTCTCATCAGCGGGCGGTGCGCGCGGCCGACGAAGGCCTGCTGGCAGAGGAGATCGTGCCGGTCACCGTGCCCGGACGCAAGGGCGACACGGTGGTCGAGTGCGACGAGTCACCGCGCCGGGACAGCAGCCTCGAGGCTTTGGCGAAACTGCCCGGGCTGGCGGGCAAGGAGGGCTCGCACACGGCTGGCAACTCGCCGGGCGTCAACGATGGCGCCGGAGCGCTGGTGCTGGCCAGCGACGAGTGGGCCTCCGCCAATGACCGTCGCCCGCTGGCGACGGTCATCGCCCAGGCGCAGGTGGCCGACGATTTCGCGTACCTCGCACGGACGCCCGCGAATGCGGCCCTGAATGCACTCGCAAAGATCGGGGTCTCAGCGGCGGATGTCGACCTGTGGGAGATCAACGAGGCATTCGCGTCGGTCGCGCTGAACTCTGTGCGGATGCTGGGGATCGACGAGGACCGCGTGAATGTCAACGGCGGCGCGATTGCGCTTGGCCATCCGATCGGCGCCTCCGGAGCCCGGATCCTCGGGGCATTGGTGCTTGAGCTGCGCCGCCGCGGTGGCGGGCTGGGCTGTGTCGCGATCTGCTCCGGCGGGGGTCAGGGCGACGCGATCCTTGTCGAGGTGGCCGGTGACTGACCCGCTCCGCGCGCGGCCTGGCCGGGAGGCCGCGCTGGGTGCCGCCTTCTTCGACCTCGACAAGACCCTGATGCAGGGGTCGTCGGGGTTCCAGTTCGCACGCGCCGTGCGCGAGGCGGGCATGATGACCCGCCGCCAACTGGCGGCCGATGCCGTCGCGAACCTGCGCTACCGGCTTCAGGGAGCCTCCGATGAGCAGTCAGAGGCGGTGCGCACCCGGATCGCCACCTCACTCGAGGGTGTCCGCGTGCGCGACCTCGATCGCCTCGGCGTGCGCGCGATGCAGCGGATCCTGCCGCGGCTGTACCCGCAGATGTTGACGATCGCCTACGAGCACCAGGACTCCGGCCGCCCCGTCTACATCGTCACCGCCGCCGCGCAGGACATGGCGGAGGTGCTGGCGCGCGTGATGACCTTCGACGGTGCGCTCGGTTCGACGCTGTCCGAGGTCGAGGACGGGTATTTCACGGGTCGGCCCGGCGGCGCCTTCCTCTACGGCCCGGCAAAGGCCGTGGCGATCCGCGAGCTGGCCGAACGCGAGGGGTTCGATCTGTCCGCCTCCTACGCCTACTCCGACTCGGTCTCGGACGCGCCGATGCTGCGCGCCGTGGGCCATCCCGTCGTCGTCAACCCGGATGCCGGGCTCGCGGCGCTCGCGAAGGACGGCGGCTGGGAGGTGGTGCGGCTCGATCGGCTCGGGCGTAAGCTGACGATCGCCGGCGCGATCGCAGTGGCCGCGACGGCGAGCGGTGCCACAGCTGCGTTTCTGCGATTGACCGACAGGCGGATTGAGCTGCCACGGCTCAGCCGGTAGTCGCCGGGGCCACCCGATTGACTCGTCAGTCAATCGAGTAGCATGTGCGCGTTCCAGAAGATGTTTAGGAGGCAGCCTTGAAGATTTGCGTCCTGGTCAAAGAGGTTCCGGATGCTGCCGTCGAGAAGCGGATCAATCCTTCGACGGGGCGGATGGACCGATCGGGTGAGAAGAACCTGAACCCGTATGACACCCACGCGATCGAGGCTGCGATGCAGCTGCGCGAGGGCGGGGAGATGGAGGTTGATGAGATCGTCGCGGTGACGATGGGGCCGGAGTCGGCTGTGCGGGCCCTGCACAAGGCGGTCTCGCTGGGGGCGGATCGGTCCGTGCATCTGAGCGATCAGGCGCTCGCCGGATCGGATGTGGCCGCGACCGGGTATGCGCTGGCCAGGGCGCTTGAGAGGGAGTCACCGGATCTGGTGCTGCTGGGCCAGCAGTCCGATGACGGCGAGTGCTACACGATCGGCGCGGTCGTGGCTGACCATCTGCGGATGCCGTCTTTGACGCAGGTGATCAAGCTCGATGTGGACGGTGAGACCCTGAGGCTGGAGCGCCAGGCGGAGTATGGGTATGACACGGTCAAGGTCTCGTTGCCGGCGGTGATCTCCGTTGGCGACGCGATCAACGAGCCGCGCTACCCGTCGCTGAAGGCGATCATGGGCGCGAAGAAGAAGCCGCTTGAAACGGTCGATGCGGCCGGTGTCGGTATCGACGCTTCGGTCGTGGGCGTGGATGGCTCGCGCGTGCAGTGTGGTGAGTTCCACGACCCGCCGGCGAAGGCGGCTGGTCAGATCATCGAGGACGAGAACACCGATGACACCGTCGCGAAGATCGTCGCCTGGCTTGACGAAAGGAAGCTGATCTAGTGGTTCCTCTGACGTCCGATGTGCTCGTCTATGTGTTGCACCGTGATGGTGCGTTCAACAAGAACTCCCTGGGGGCGGTGTCTGAGGCGGCTGCGCGTGCCGCCGAGATCGGGGGTCAGGCGCACGCCGTTGTTGTCGGTGGTGGCGATCTGACCGATGCCCTGTGTGGGACGCTGGGCTCCTATGGCGCCGCCAGGGTGCTGCGCGCAGCCGGCCCGGAGGGGCTTGCGCAACCGGTGGTCGACGTGTTCGACAAGGTCATCTCCGAGCATGGTTACCGGTATGCGATCTTCGGTGGCGGCCTGCTTGGTTTTGAGATCGGCGCCGGCCTGGCCGCGCGCCGGCAGGCGGGTGTGACGATGGAGGTGACGGCGATTCGCGCTGATGGCGGTGAGCTGGTCGCGGAGCGCCCGATCCTCGGGGACTCGATGATCTCGGTGTCGCGCTATCGCGGTGAGCTGGGGATCATCATCGGCCGCATCAATGCCTTTGAGATCCGTGAGAACGCGGGTGCCGTGGCGGAGGTCGTCGAGGTGCAGGTCGAGTACTCGCCGTGGTCGCTTCAGGCGGAGATGGTGACTCGGGGCGAGCAGCGCGGCGCTGACGTGGATATCGAGGGTGCCGACATCCTCGTCGCCGGTGGGCGCGGGCTCGGCAAGGCCGAGGGCTTCGAGCTCGCGGAGTCACTCGCGGCCGCGTTCGGCGGCAACAGTGCCGTGGCGGCCACCAGGGCGGTGGTCGACGCCGGTTGGTATCCGTACGCGGCGCAGATCGGCCAGACCGGTAAGACGGTCTCACCGAAGCTGTACCTCGCAGCCGGTATCTCCGGGGCGATTCAGCACAAGGTCGGGATGCAATCGTCCGAGAACATCGTTGCGATCAACAAGGACGCCAACGCGCCGATCTTCGAGTTCTCCGACCTCGGGATCGTCGGGGACCTCAACAAGATCCTGCCGAAGCTGGCAGAGGCGATCAGGGCCAAGAAGGCCGCGTGAACCGATGAGCGCAACCGGGGAGAGCTCCAGCGCTGCTGCCGGCAAGCGGGCCGGCAGCAGCAGAAACCACGCTCCAAGCGAGTTTCCGCCGCCCGTCGATCCGCAGGTCGAGTTCATCAAGCGCTCCCTTGACCCCGAGGACGATCTGATCGAGGTCGGGGTTGCGATCGTGGGTGGCGGAACTGCCGGGCTCGCGGTGGCTAACCGTCTGCTTCAGCTGCTGGGTGATGACCCGGAGCTGTTGGAGTCGCTGGGTGAGGTGCCCGTTGCCGTGATCGAGAAGGCCAAGACCTGTGGCGGTCACATCATGTCGGGCGCGGTCATCAGGCCGGAACCGTTGCAGGCCCTGTTCCCGGATCTGTCGCGTGAGGACTGGCGCCGGGAGCGGTTCGCGTTCGGTGAGGTGACCAAGGAGGCCGTGTATCTCGTTCCCAACGAGACGCGCGCGATCAAGGTGCCGACGCCGCCGAACTTCAAGAACCACGGCAACGAGGTCGTATCCGTCGCCGCGTTGGCGCGCTACCAGCAGCGTGTCGCCGAGGAGGCCGGAGCCTACGTGCTGACCGAGACGGCAGCGTCCCAGCTGATCGTCGTCGACGGCGAGGTTGTGGGGGTGCGCTCCGGGGACAAGGGGCGCGGCAAGGATGGTGAGCCGCTCTCGAACTTCGAGCCGGGCGCCGACATCAAGGCGCGTGTGACGGTGCTGGCCGAGGGGAACTGGGGTCATCTGACCGGTCCTGCGATCCGGGAGTTCGATCTGGCGAATGACCGCGAGCCACAGGTCTGGGAGCTCGGGGTCAAGGAGATCTGGAAGGTGCCCAAGCCGCTTGATCGTGTGATCCACACGCTCGGTCCTTGGCCGCTTAGCCTGAAGTCCAAGTACGGCCAGATCGGTGGCACCTGGCTTTACCCGATGAAGGACGAGACGACCGGGGACGACCTCGTGTCGATCGGTTTCGTGATCGATCTCGAGTATCGCGATGCGACAACCTCAGCCCACGATCTGCTGCAGCTGTTCAAGACCCATCCGCTGGTGCGGGGGATCCTCGAGGGTGGTGAGCGCGTCGCCTGGAGCGCGAAGGCGCTGCCGGGCGGCGGCTACTGGTCGATGCCGAAGCTCTCGATGCCGGGGGCGGTGATCGTCGGCGACGCCGGCGGCATGGTCGACACCGTTGCTCTGAAGGGCGTGCACCACTGCATCCAATCGGGCAAGCTCGCCGGCGAGGCCATCTACGCACACCTGAAGGCCGGCGTTGCGCTGGACCGGTATGAGACCGCCGTCGCGCGCTCTTCGATCGGCAAGGAGCTGTGGGACGTCCGAAACACCCGCCAGCCGTTCCAGAAGGGCTTCATCCGGGGCGGTCCGTCGGTGAACCTCGGTCTGCTGACCAAGGGGCGACTACCGGCCGGACGGCTGCATTGGCATCGCAACGACGACCAGGAGATGTTCATCGGCGACACCGCGGCCAGGTACCCCAAGCCCGACGGCAAATACATCTTCGACAAGCTCTCCTCTGTCTACGTGTCGGGCAACGCCACGCGCGATGACGCTCCCAACCACATCCGTGTGCAGACCCATGTCCCGCGGGAGATCGCCGAAACCTGGAAATGGATGTGCCCCGCCGGCGTCTACGAAATCCCCGAGGACGCTGAAGGTGCGGACCAATCAGGGATGGTCGACGTCATCGTCAACTACACCAACTGCGTGCAGTGCGGCGCGATCACAGCCAAGGGCGGTCGTCTGACCGTGCCCGAGGGCGGCGACGGCCCGCTCTACACGATCGTCTAAGCCGAATGGCAGGAGGTCGCCGTTTGCGCGTAGGTCGACCTCTGCGTGCGGCTATCCTTGCATGAGACATGAAGAGCGACATTCACCCCAACTACGTCGACGCGCACGTCACGTGCACCTGCGGGAACGATTTCATCACCCGCTCGACCAAGCCTGAGATCCATGTTGAGATCTGCGCCGAGTGCCATCCGTTCTACACGGGCAAGCAGAAGCTGGTCGATACCGGTGGCCGCGTGGAGCGCTTCCAGCGTCGTGCGGCCAAGGGCCGGATCGCGGCCCGCCAGACGGCCAACGCCTAACCCGTTGCTGCGGTTCGCATGACCGACGCGGTCAGGGAACACGACCTGACCGCGAGCGGGCAGAGCGCCGATAGCACAGGCAGCGAGCCTGGACTGACCGCCAGCCGGGACGCCCCGGTGGGCGGCCAGGCCGTGCTCGAGGGCGTGATGATGCGAGGCGTCAAACACTGGGCCGTGGCGGTGCGCAAACCCCCGCCGGAGGACGCTGCCGAGGGCGTCCTGGGGGAGGTCGCCGTCGAGGAGTTCCGGTTCCGCGAGCGCCCGAAACTGCGCCGGTACCTGAGAATCCCGATCGTGCGCGGCGTGATCGCTCTGGTTGAGTCGATGGGGATCGGCTTCAAGGCGCTCAACATCGCTGCCAGCGCCCAGCTCGGCGAGGAGGCCGAGGACCTCGGCGGCGGGTTGTGGATCGCCATCCTCGTGATCGCGTTCATACTCGCGATCGGCCTGTTCTTCGTCGTACCGGTGACGCTGGTGAACCTGGTCCGACACCAGCTCGGGTCCCCGGTCGTGTTCTGGCTGGTCGAGGGCGTCGTCCGCACAGCGATCTTTCTCGGCTATCTGACGCTGCTCTCAAGGATGCGCGACCTGAGACGGACCTTCGAGTACCACGGCGCCGAACACAAGACGATCTCCTGTTACGAGGCTGGTGATGAACTCACACCGGAGCGGGCAGCGCAGTACTCGCGCCTGCACCCCCGCTGCGGCACCAGCTTCCTGCTCGTGGTGATGATCGTCTCGATCTTCGTGTTCGCGATCGCCGGCCTGCACTCATGGTGGATCCTGGTGCTCACCCGTATCGTCGGGATCCCGATCATCATCGGCGTCTCATTCGAGCTGATCAAATGGGCCGGTCGCAACCGCGCTCACCGCTGGGTGCAGGTGATCATGTATCCGGGCCTGCAGCTGCAGCGCCTGACTACCCGCGAGCCGTCGCTCGACCAGCTCGAGGTCGCGATCGCATCGCTCAACGCGGTGCTCGCGCACGAGACTCCGGGTGAGTTCGGTGCCGACGAGCTGGTCGGCGTCGAAGTGGTCGCGTAACGAGCGCACGCGGGCGCGCCCGCAACGGCTCACCACGTCGGTCGCCCTAGACTCGACCACGATGGCACTCCTCGACGACCTTGCAGCTCAGATCGACACACGCTTCCGCGAGCTGGAGTCGGAACTGGCGGATCCGTCGGTGATCGCCGACCGTGAGCGGTTCACGGCGGCCTCGCGCGCGTACCGCGAGCTCGAACCGGCCGCCAAACTGGCGGCGGAATATCGCCGGGCGGCCGACGATGCGGCCGGCGCGCGGGAGCTGCTGGCCGAGGACGGAGAGGACCCTGAGCTCCGGGAGATGCTGCGGGTGGCGAGCGAACGGCTCGAGGTGCTCGAGGAGGAGATCCGGCTCGCGATGGTCGAACGCGACCCCAACGACGACAAGAACGTGATCATCGAGATCCGTCCCGGCGTCGGCGGGGAGGAGGCAGGGCTGTGGGCCGGCGATCTGTACCGGATGCTGACGCGCTACGCCGAGCGCCGCGGCTTCAAGACCGAGCCGCTGGCGGTCGGCGAGGGGGCCTACACGTTCGCGATCAAGGGTGGCGGCGCGTACTCGGTGTTCAAGTTCGAGGGTGGCACCCACCGGGTACAGCGTGTCCCGGAGACCGAGTCCCAGGGTCGCGTGCACACCTCAACCGCCACGGTCGCGGTGCTGCCCGAGGTCGATGACGTCGAGGTCGAGGTCGACCAGAACGACCTGCAGATCGACGTCTATCGTTCGTCGGGGCCCGGGGGGCAGTCGGTCAATACGACCGACTCGGCGGTGCGAATCACCCACAAACCCTCCGGAATCGTGGTCTCCATGCAGGACGAGAAATCGCAGCTGCAGAACCGTGAGAAGGCGATGAGAGTGCTGCGTGCCCGCCTCTACGAGCGGGCGCTGGCCGAGCAGCGGGCGGAGGTGGCGGCATCGCGGTCGGCGCAGGTCGGTGCCGGCGACCGAGCCGAGAAGATCCGCACCTACAACTACGGCGACCGGCGCGTCAAGGACCACCGCATCAACCTGTTGCTGCACAACCTCGACGGGATCCTGATGGGCGAGCTCGACGAGTTGACCAGCGCGCTCCAGGACGACGAGAAGCACCGCCGCCTCAAAGACGCGGCGTGACCACGCTCAGCCAGGAGCTGGCCGGGGCGACCGCGTCACTTTCTGAGGTTGGCTGCGAGACCCCGCGGCTCGACGCTGAGCTCCTGCTTGCGTACGTGCTGGGCATCGATCGAGCACAGCTGGTGATGCGCGCCGCCGATGAGGCCGGCGGTGACGATCGCACGCGCTACCTGGCGCTGCTGACGCGCCGTGCCAAACGCGAGCCGATCGCCTACATCCTCGGCCGCAAGCAATTTCGAGACCTGAATCTTGCGGTCGATCCGCGAGTCCTGATTCCGCGACCCGAGACCGAATTGCTGGTGGAGGTCGGACTTACGCTGCCCACCGGCGCGCGGGTCGCCGACGTCGGGACCGGCAGTGGCGCGATCGCGCTGGCGCTGAAGGCTGAGCGACCCGATCTGGAGCTGGTCGGCACCGACGCGAGCGCTGGGGCGTTGTCACTGGCGCGGCTCAATGCGTCAAGGCTCGGGTTGGACGTCGAGTGGGTTCACGGAGACCTGCTCGAGGGAGTCGCATGCGACGCGGTGCTGGCAAACCTGCCGTACATCGCCGACGATGAGCCTTTGCCACCGGATGTGGCGCTCTACGAGCCCCCAGCGGCGCTGTTGGGCGGCGCCGACGGGCTCGACCTGATCCGACGCCTGCTGGCCCAGGTTCGGACGCGCGAGCGAATCGGGTCGGTCGCGCTCGAGGTGGGTCACCGGCAGGCGGACGCCGTCGCGAAGCTGGCCGGGACAGCCGGGTTCACCGAGGTCGAGCGGGTGCGCGACCTGGCGGGGATCGAGCGTGTCATCCTGGGACGCCGATGAGCGCGGGCCGCAAGACAACGGCGCGGGACTTCCTGCGCGCGATCGCCGATGGCGGAGTGGTGCTGTTCCCGTCCGACACCGTTTACGGCCTGGCCTGCGATCCCGCCAACGCGGAGGCGGTCAAACGGCTATACGCGCTCAAAGGACGGCCGGTAGACAAGGCCTCGGCCGTGATGTTCTTCGACCTCGCAGCGGCACTCGCCGCCCTGCCCGAGTTGGGCTCGCGTACGCAGGCCGCGATGCGGGTGCTGATGCCCGGTGCGGTCACGGTGCTCGTGCCCGACCATGGGCATCGCTTCCCGCTGGCGTGTGTCGGCGACCACCATACGCTCGGCCTGAGGGTCGTGGCGGTCCCGGCTCTGGCCGGCGTCCGGATTCCGGTGCTGCAGTCGAGCGCGAATCCCGCTGGCGGCGCGGATGCGCGCAGGCTGAGCGAGGTGGAGCCGGCACTCCGGGCCGGCGCCGAGATGGTGATCGACGGCGGCGAGTTGCCCGGAGTCCCGTCCACGGTGATCGACCTGCGCGAGTACGAACAGGCGGGGGTCTGGTCGGTGCTGCGTCGCGGCGCAGTCGACGAGGGCGAGCTGACGGCCGTGCTCGAGGGGCGCTTCCGGTTTGACCCCTCCACCTACGGTGAGATGGTCAGCGACACACTGCCCGGGTATGTGGAACTGCAGGAGCGGCTCGCCGCCGCCAGCGGCACCGGGGCGCGGCGGATCCTTGACCTCGGCATCGGCACGGGGGAGACCAGCGCCCGCGTGCTCGAGCACCACCCGCATGCGGCCGTCACGGGCGTCGATGAGAGCCCGACGATGCTCGACGCTGCCGCGGCCCGGATCGGCCCTCGCCTCACCGACTCGCACGTCGGGCTGCTGCAGGACGCGCTCCCGGCGGGAGAATTCGACCTGGTGGTCAGCGCGCTGGCGATCCACCATCTGGAGGGCCCGGAGAAGGCGGATCTGTTCCGGCGTCTGCGGGCGGCCGTCGCGCCCGGCGGGTGCTTCGTACTGGGTGACATCGTCGTGCCGCAGGACGCGTCGGGCGGGGCGATCGAGCTCACTGACGGCTACGACAAGCCGAGCACCGTCTCCGACCAGGTCGGGTGGCTCGACGCGGCGGGTTTCGACGCGGTCGAGGTCGTGTGGCAACGCGACGACCTCGCGGTGATCGTCGCGCGCTGAACGCTGTGACCGCGAGGTGTCGAACCGCTCCGCGATCACGAGCGCTCCGACCGCGGCACGGTGAGCCGCTCCGGCCGCTGATAGCCTCGCGCACCATGACGCAGCTTCCCCCCGACTACTTCAACGCTCCGCTCGCCGACGTCGACCCTGAGATCGCGGAGATCATGAGCCTCGAGCTCGAGCGCCAGCAGCGGACGCTCGAGATGATCGCGTCCGAGAACTTCGTTCCCGTTTCCGTGCTCGAGGCGCAGGGCTCCGTGCTGACCAACAAGTACGCCGAGGGATATCCGGGGCGCCGTTACTACGGAGGCTGCGAGTTCGTCGACATGTCCGAGCAGCTTGCGATCGACCGTGCCAAGGCGCTGTTCGGCGCCGAGCACGCCAACGTGCAGCCGCATTCCGGCGCGCAGGCCAACATCGCCGTCTATCACGCTCTGCTGCAGCCCGGGGACAGGCTGATGGGTCTCGAGCTGGCTCATGGAGGGCACCTGACGCACGGGATGAAGCTGAACGCGTCAGGCCGTCTGTACGAGATCGTGACCTATGGCGTTGATCGTGAGACGAGCCGGATTGACATGGACGAGGTCGCGCGGGTGGCGCGCGAGCAGCAGCCGAAGATGATCGTGGCCGGCTGGTCCGCATATCCGCGGCAACTCGACTTCCAGCGTTTCCGAGAGATCGCCGATGAGGTCGGTGCCCACCTGTTCGTCGACATGGCGCACTTCGCGGGCCTGGTCGCGGCGGGGCTGCATCCGTCACCGGTGCCGTATGCCGACGTCGTCGGCACCACGATCCACAAGACGCTCGGGGGGCCGCGTTCCGGCATGATCCTGTGCCGCGAGGAGTACGCCAAGAAGATCGATTCGGCTGTGTTCCCGGGCCAGCAGGGTGGGCCGCTCGAGCACGTGATCGCTGCGAAGGCGGTGGCGCTGCGGATCGCCGCCTCCGAAGCGTTCCGGGAGCGCCAGGAGCGGACGGTTGCAGGCGCCCAGCAGCTCGCCGAGGTGCTGCTGGGAGCCGGCAACGGGGTGTCGGTGCTCACGGGCGGGACCGACGTCCACCTCACCCTCGTCGACCTGCGCGAGTCTGAGCTCGACGGCCAGCAGGCCGAGGATCGCCTGCACTCGATCGGGATCACGGTCAACCGCAACGCGATCCCGTTCGACCCGAGGCCGCCGATGGTGACCTCGGGCCTGCGGATCGGCACGCCGGCGCTGGCCACTCGGGGGCTACAGGTCGCGGACTTCGGCGAAATCGGCGAAATCATCTCGGCGGCCCTGTCGCCCGGCGATTTCGGCGCCCGCAGCACCGATCTGAGCGAGCGGGCGGCAGCGATCGCCGACCGTTACCCGCTCTACGCGGCGCTGACGCCGTACGTCGCCGCCACCGGGTGACGCCCGCGACCATCCTGGCGCGTTCAGGAGGCCCTCCGTGGGGCCTTTCTGAACACCAAGAACCTGCGCTCACCCATCGGGTCGGCAGGTGCTGGCATGCTTACGCCAGCCGATGCTCTACTGGGATGCCGTCTTTGCCTTTCTCGTCGCGACGGTGGTCGCGGCGCTGCTGACGCCGCTCGCGGGCCGGCTCGCGTGGCGCGTCGGCGCGATCGCCTATCCGTCTGACCGCGGTCTCGCGCGTAAACCGACCCCTGAGCTGGGCGGCCTGGCGATCCTCGCCGGGGTGATCATCGCCGCGGTGATCTGGATGCCGAGCACGATCGCGCTGAAACCGCCGCCCCATGCCGCCCCTGGAACGGTATGGACGGTGCACACGTGGGTGGTGATCGCCGGGGCCGTCCTGATCGCGCTGGTCGGCGCCGTCGACGACGCGGTCGACCTGCACCCGGGGATCAAGCTGCTCGGGCAGGTCGCGGCGGCGGTCGTCGCGGTGCTGGGCGGGGTCGTCATCAACGACCTAACCGTTCCCTTCCTCTTCTCGGTTCAGTTTGTCGATGCCGGCTACCCGCTGACCGTGCTCTGGTTGGTCGCGCTGATGAATATCGTGAATTTCTCCGACGGGGTCGACGGCCTCGCGGCCGGCGTCTGCACGATCGACGGGGTCGCGTTCGCGGTGATCGCCTTCAGCCTGCAGGGCGGGGGGAGCGCCGCCGCGGTGCTGGCCGCGATCACGGCCGGCGCGTCGCTCGGCTTCCTCTTCCACAACTTCTACCCGGCGAAGATCTTCATGGGTGACGCGGGCTCGAATCTTCTCGGTTACCTGCTCGGGATCGCCGCCGTGATCGGGTCACTGAAGACCACCTCGATCGTTGCTCTGGTGCTGCCGCTACTGGTACTCGCGGTGCCATTTCTTGACACCAGCTTCGTGATCGCCAAGCGCCTCAAATACCGCAAGAAGCCCTGGGCGGCGGATGCCACGCACTTCCATCACCGCATGGCCGCGATCGGCTTCAGTCAGCGCAAGACGGTCGCATACCTCTATGCGTGGACGATCATGCTCGCCGGCGTCGCGCTGGCGCTGCACTTCGTCCCATACGACAATGAGCAAGGCCACTACTACCTCGGCTGGAGCATCGTGATGGCCGTGATCCTGCTGATCGCTGCTGCGGCCAGTGTCTATCTGATCTACGTGCTCGAGATCTTCAAGTTCAAGAGTCTGCGCGCGATCCAGCTGCGGAAGGTCGATCCGGACACAACCGAGATCGAGATCGTCGCGAGTGTCGAGCGCGACATCGAGACCGGCGAGTTCGACGCCGTCAAGCGCCCGGAGTACCACGACTGATGCGGCCGGAGCCTTGCGCGTGACCGCCAGGGAGCGGTCGCTGCTCGCGGTCGTCCTGGGCCTCACGGTGCTGGCCGGCGTCGCCCGCTATGCGAGCGGCGTCCCGCACGTGCTCGCCTTCGTGATCGCGGCCCTGGCGCTGGCCGGGCAGGCCTGGACCCTTTCGTTCGCGATCGAGCAGGTGGGGCTGTACTACGGTCCGGCGGTGACCGGCACGCTGCAGGCGACCGTCGGCAACCTGCCGGAGTTCTTCGTGGTCCTGTTCGCGCTGCAGGTTCACGCCACGACCGTCGCCGAAACGGCGATCGTCGGCTCGATCTTCGTGAATGCGCTGCTGGTGCTGGGCCTGGTGCTGATCGCAGGTTCCGCCAGAACGCCGGACGCCGTGATGCGGTTCAGCCCGCGGCTGCCGAATGACACCGCGACCCTGATGCTGATGGCGTCGTTCACGATCGTGCTGATCGGGATCGCAACGACGTCGTATGACCCGGTCAGCAAGCACATCGAGACACTCTCGATCGTCGGCGCGGTGGCGATGCTGATCGTCTACGGCGTCTGGATCCACGGCTCGTTGCGCAACGACGCGGGCCCATCGGATGACGGCGAGCGGCCTCGGATTTCGCTGCGCACCGCGCTGGCGCTGGTGGCCGCGGCCGGGCTCGGCTCCGCGTTCGTGTCCGACTGGTTCGTACATGCGCTCGAGCCGACGATCCACACACTGCACATCTCGCAGGCGTTCGCGGGGATCGTGATCGTGGCGATCGCCGGCAACGCCGTCGAGCATGTGGTCGGGATCTACCTCGCGCGTCGCGGCCGCAACGACATGGCGATCAGTGTCGTAAAGAACTCCGTGGCCCAGATCGCCGCCTTTCTGTATCCGCTGATGGTGCTGGTCTCGCTGCTGACCGCCAGCCGCCTCACGTTCGGCCTGGAGCCGGTCTGGATCGGCGCCCTGCTGGGCACGACGATCCTGATCTGGCAGATCACCGGCGACGGCGAGGGCACGCGCTTCGAGGGCGCGGCACTGATCGCGCTGTACGTCGTGATCGCCACGGTGGCGGCGTTCGAGTAGAGAAGGAGTGCGCTAAACTGACGTTTACGTAAGAAAGCACTTCCGCTGAGCAAAGGACCTCATGTCGACCACGAGCACCGCCACGAGACCGGCCCGTCGGTTTGGTGTTGATGCAGACCATGACCATTACAAGTGGTGGGCTCTGTCGTGCACGAGCGTCGGCATGCTGCTTGCCACGGTCAACTCCGGCACGCTGATCATCGCGCTGCCGGACCTCGAGCGCAGCCTGCACACGAGCCTGTTGACGCTGGTCTGGGTGATTCTCGTCTACATGATCACCTCGACGGTGCTCGTGCTCAGTGCCGGCCGGCTGTCTGATCAGTTCGGTCGCAAAAATGCCTACATCGCCGGTTTCCTCGTGTTCGCCGCCGCCTCGCTCGGGGCAGGCTTCTCGAGCGGCGGGGTCGAGCTGATCGTCTGGCGCGTGGCTCAGGGGATCGGCGGCGCTTTCCTGTTCGCCAACGCCGCAGCGATCGTGACCGACGCGTTTCCGCGCGAGCAGCTCGGTGTGGCGATGGGCACCAACACGATGGTCGCGGCGATCGGCCTCGTGATCGGCCCGGTTCTCGGTGGCGCGCTGGTCGCCATCTCCTGGCACTGGGTCTTCTGGTTCAACGTGCCGCTCGGACTCGCCGGCAGCCTCTGGGCGTTCGTGATCCTGCGCGAGCTCACCGGCCGCGGGCAGGACACCAGCTTCGATGCGCTGGGCACGTTCACGTTCCTGGTCGGGCTGACCGGGCTCGTGCTCGGGCATCTCCAAGGGAGGGATCGAGGGTTGGCATGGACCGGTCGTGCTGGGTGGGCTCGCGGCCGCGGTGATCTTCCTGCCGCTGTTCGTCGTGATCGAGCAGCGCGTGGCCTCGCCGATGCTCGACCTCTCGATCTTCAAGAACCGGTTGTTCAGCGCAGCGGCCGCCGCCGCCTTCCTCAACGGCCTTGCGCGCTTCGCGCTGATGTTCATCTTCGTCTTCTATTTCCAGGGTGTGCAGGGCGATACCCCGATCACCGCCGGCCTGAAGCTGGCGCCGCTCGCGCTCGGAATGCTGATCGCCTCGCCGCTTGCGGGTATGTATGCGGACCGGAACGGCTCGCGCGCGCTCGCCTCGCTCGGAATGCTTGTCAGTGCGGTGGGCCTGGCGTTGATGACGACGCTCGAGCCGGGAACGAGCTACTGGTGGCCCGGATTGTTCATGTTCACCGTCGGCGTCGGCTCGGGCATGTTCAACTCGCCCAACACCGCGGCGATGATGGGCGTGGTCGCGCCGCATCGTCGCGGGATAGCCTCGGGTGCACGGGTGCTGGTGCAGAACACGGGCGCCGTGCTCTCGATCGCGTTCGTGATGGCGGTGGTGACCGCCGGAATCTCCCCGACGGTCCTGTTCAGCATCTTCTCCGGACTGGGAACCAGGATCTCGCAGGCCGAGATGGCGCCGTTCCTGGCGAACATGCACCTTGCGCTGTGGTGCATGTCAGGGCTGTCGGTCCTCGGCGCTCTGGTCGCCCTGGCCCGGCCCAAGCACGTGGCGGCCGAGCAGTCTGAGGCGACCGAGCCGCAGGCCGCAGCACGCGCGGTGGCGGCCTGATGGGCGCCCCAGTCGCGCGTCTTGCGGTTGAGCCGGCTGCGCCCGCTGGCGAGCCGGCTCTGGCGGAGGCTGGGCGGTTGCCGCGCGCCATGCGGATCGGCGAGGTCGCGGAGCGTACGGGCACGACGCCGCGCACGATCCGCTACTACGAGGAGATCGGCCTGCTATCAGGCGGAACAGAGCGTCAGATCGGGAAGCATCGCTGCTACGACGAGCAGGATGTCGAGCGGATCCTCGAGATCGTCCGGCTGAAGGATCTGCTCGGCCTGAGTCTCGAGCAGCTCTCACAGCTGCTCGAGGCAGAGAGTGCGCGCGCGGAGATCCGCCGCGAGCTCGGCGAGACCGACGACCCGCGGCGTCAGCATGCGTTGCTGATGCAGTCCGCGGGCCACATCGCCACCCAGCTGACACTGGTGCGGGGCCGGATCGAGGAGCTGACGAAGCTCGAGGCGGATCTCAGCGAGCGCGCCGAGCGCGTGCGCGCGCGGCTCGAAGGTCTGAACGCCGAGCTACAGTGAGCCGCGGCGGGGCCTGAAGTCGCGGCTGACGCGGGTTCCTGCAGCGTCATGGCAGGGGCTGCACACGCAGGTCAGCGGACCTTAAAGACCGCGACTCGCTAGCATGCGCGGCCCAGCCTTTGGGCAGGCCACCGCCCAACGGGATATGAACACTTTGTATCAAAACGCCCATTCGTCGGAGCGGGTAACCGTGGACGCGCTCGCATACGCAGACGTGATTGTCGTCGTGATCGGCACGATCATCGCGCTGTTGCTCGGCGCGCCCGCGCTGGGATGCATCGTCGGCGCACTCGGCTGGATCCTGCAGCGCGTGGTGCAGGTGGTCGATCGCCGCCTCACGGCCCGGGTCGACGACTCCCTGCGGCGCGCGGGTGTACGCACATTTGAGGCCTTCGGTCGCATCTGGCTGCTGGCCGGGGCGATCATCGTCGCCGCCGTGGCCGGCGGTCGCAGGGACGGCCTCGCCGCAGCGATCGTGATCCTCGCCGGCTACAGCGTGGCGTTCTGCATCCGTGTGGTGAGCGGCCCACCGCCGGAAAGGAACCTCGACGGTCGATGAGTGCGATCACTGCACCCGCGCCAGCAGGCGCACCAGCATCCAGCCCGGAGAAGTCCGGCATGAGCCAGGGCAAGAAGATCCTGCTGAGCCTCGGAGCCTTCTGGCTCGCCGGCCTGATCTTCTTCATCGCGGTCTTCGGCTTCAGCTCGCATAAGGCCCCTGAGGTCGCAAGCGGCATCTTCACGCCGACCAACGAGTTCAAGCTCGACACCTGGTTCAGCCTCGGTCCGATCAACTTCAACAAGGGCGTGTTTTACGTCCTGATGGCGGGTGTGATCACGATCGGCGTGATGTTCTACGTCGCAAGCCGGATGCGGCAGCGCCCCGGCCGGCTGCAGACCACGGTCGAGATGAGCTATGGCCTGACGGCGTCAATGACCAATGACAGCCTGCACGACCAGAAGCTCGCCCGGAAGTACTTCCCGCTGATCGCGACGCTGTTCATCTTCATTCTGGTCTCCAACCTGATCGGCTACATCCCGCTGCCGGTCAACACACTGGATAAGTTCACGATCTTCGGCGCGCACCTGCCGTCGTTCCAGATCTACGCGGCCGACACCAACGTGGCGTTCCCGCTGGTGCTGTCGCTGCTGGTGTTCACGCTCTTCACCTGGGAACGGTTCAAGTTCCACCACTACAACCCGCTCGCCTTCCTCAGGAGCCTGATGCCGGCCGGCATCAGCGGCCCGATCAAGCCGCTGATCTTCGTGATCGAGATCCTCTCCTACTTCCTGCGGCTGATCTCGCTCACCGTCCGACTCTGGGCCAACCTGCTCGCCGGTCATATGCTGATCGCGTTCATGGGCGGCGAGCTCGGAGTGCTCGTCGGCGACCCCTGGGTGCAGTGGCTGCTGCTCCCGATCGGCCTGGCGATCTTCACCTTCGAGGCGCTTCTGATCGCCGGCCTGCAGGCATTCATCTTCTCCATCTTGACCGCGATCTACCTCGGTGACGCGGTCTCCAGCCACTGACAATCAACAAGGAGCTATCAGTAAATGCTGTTCCTCCATTTCCTGTCGATCTTCCACCCCGTTGTCGGGGCGGCCACGAGTATTGGCACCGGGACGACCGTTGGCCAGAAGGCCGGCGAGGCGATCGCCCTCGGCGTCGGCGCCGGCGGCGGCGCGGCCGGTGCGGGTGCGGGCATCGGTGCCGTGTTCGGCAACGCGATCCAGGCCAAGACCCGCCAGCCGGAGCTGCGCCAGGACATCGAGCGTGACCAGTGGCTCGGGTTCGCCCTCACCGAGGCCTGCTTCTTCTACGGCCTCGTCGGCGGGTTCATCGCTGCCTTCCTGTTCTGATCGCTGATGTCCGCCGCCGCACATATCCCGGTCGCTTCGTCGGGGTCGTTCCTGATCACCCCCAACGTCGGGCTGATGATCTGGGTCCTGGTCGTATTCGGGATCGTCTTCTTCACCCTGCGCAAATGGGTGTTCCCGACCATCGGCGACGCCATCGACTCACGCGCCAAGTCGATCTCGGACTCGATCGACTCGGCCGAGAAGCTTCGCGAGGACGCCCAGCAGGTGCTGGACGAGTACCGCCAGCGTCTGGCGGAGGCACGGACCCAGGCCGACGAGATCGTCACCCGAGCGCGCAAGGCCGGCGAGGCGCACGAGCAGGAGGCGGTCGCCACCGCCCGCGCCGAGCGCGAGCGCCTGCTGGAACAGACTCGCCGTGACGTTGAGGCTGAGACCCGCCGCGCGATCGATGAGATCCGCCGCGAGGTGGCCGACCTGACCGTGCTCGCCACCGAGAAGGTCACACGCAAGACCCTCAACGACGACGATCAGAGGCGGCTTGTCGAGGACGCACTCAAGGACCTCGACTTCAGCGTCCTCGGTGGAGGCGAGGGTTAGCGGCGGCAGAGCGCGCCGCCGCTAACACGAACAAGTCCATGGAAGAGATCGCCCAGGTATACGCCCGCTCCCTGTTCGAGGTCGCCGCCGAGCAGGACAAGCTCGACACCGCCAAGGAACAGCTCGGCCAGTTCGCCGACGCGCTGGCTCAGAACCGCGATCTCGCAGTGTTCTTCTTCTCGCCATACTTCTCGAGCGAGGAGAAGAAGAGCGGGTTGCACGGCGCGGTCGAGGGGGCTGACCCGGCGGTCATGAACTTTCTGGAGGCGCTGATCGAACGCCACCGGATGCCGGCGATCTACCGGATCCGAACCGAGTTCGACGTGCTGTATGACAAGACCAACAAGCTGCTGCCCGTAACCGTCACCAGCGCGGTCGCGCTCGACGAGTCCACGATCGAGAGCCTCGGTCGCCGGATCGGCGAGCAGACCGGCAACGAGATCGAGCTGACCAGCAACGTCGACCCCGAGATCCTCGGCGGGATCGTGCTGCGCGTAGGGAACTTCATTCTCGACGCGTCGATCCGCACCCGCCTCGAACAACTTCGCAGGGAAGTCGCACAGGCCTAAAGGAGCCTTACGAAAAACATGCAGATCAAGCCAGACGAGATCACGTCCATTCTCAAGAGCCGCATCGAGGGGCTCGACACGTCCAGTGCCGACCTGGCCGAGGTCGGCACTGTGTTGTCGGTCGCCGACGGCATCGCGCGCGTGCATGGGCTCGAGAACTGCATGTCCTTCGAGATGCTGGAGCTCCCGCACGGCGTCACCGGCCTGGCGCTCAACCTCGAGTCAGACAACGTCGGTGTGGTGCTCTTCGGCGAGTGGGAGCGGATCGTGGAGGGCGACACCGTGCGCCGCACGAGCCGTCTGCTCGAGATCCCGGTCGGCGACGCGCTGCTCGGCCGCATCGTCGATCCGCTCGGCAATCCGCTCGATGGCAAGGGCCCGGTCCATACCAGCGAACACCGGCCGATCGAGCACAAGGCGCCGGGTGTGGTCCAGCGCCAGCCCGTGAAGGAACCGATGCAGACCGGGATCAAGGCGATCGACGGGATGATCCCGATCGGCCGCGGCCAGCGCGAGCTGATCATCGGCGATCGCCAGACGGGCAAGACGGCGATCGCGGTCGACACGATCATCAACAACAAGGACTCCGGCGTGATCTCGATCTACGTCGCGATCGGTCAGCGCAAGGCCACGGTCGTGGCGCTCGCGAAGGCACTCGAGGATGCCGGCGCGCTGCAGAACTCGATCATCGTGATGGCCGCCGCCGACGAGTCGGCGCCGATCACGTTCCTGGCGCCGTACGCGGGTTGCGCGATGGGTGAGTACTTCCTTTACAAGGGCGGTCACGCGCTGACGATCTATGACGATCTCACCAAGCACGCATACGCCTACCGGCAGATGTCGCTGCTGCTGCGCCGCCCGCCGGGACGCGAGGCCTACCCGGGCGACGTCTTCTACCTGCATTCGCGGCTTCTCGAGCGCGCGGTCAAGCTCAACGACGACCTCGGCGCCGGCTCGCTGACCTCGCTGCCGATCATCGAGACCCAGGCGGGCGATGTGTCCGCCTACATCCCCACCAACGTGATCTCGATCACCGACGGGCAGATCTTCCTCGAGCCGAAGCTGTTCAACTCGGGCGTGCGGCCGGCGATCAACGTCGGCATCTCGGTGTCGCGGGTCGGCGGCAGTGCCCAGATCGGGCCGATGAAGAAGGTCGCGGGCCGACTAAAGCTCGAGCTCTCGCAGTACCGCGAGCTGGAGGCGTTCGCCCAGTTCGGCTCCGAGCTCGACGCCGACACGCAGCGCACGCTGGCTCGCGGCCAGCGCCTGGTCAAGACCCTCAACCAGGGCGAGCGCCAGCCGCTGCTGGTCGAGATCCAGGTTGTCCAGATCTATGCCGCCACCAACGGGTATCTGGACCGGATCAACGTCGATCGCGTCGAGAGGTTCCTCGTCGGACTGTCCGATTCGGTCAGGGCGACGCAGGGACCGCTGCTCGAGAAGATCGCCGGCGGCGACTGGTCGGATGACACCGTCTCCGGGCTTGACGGCGCCGTCAGGCAGTACGCCGAGGACTTCGGCTACGACCTGGACGAGGAAGGCCACCCGATCGAGGAAGCGATCGAGGTCGTCGCCGCCTAGGCGCCGGTCGCGACCGCAACAGGGAGCAAGATGGCTTCGCAGCGAGACGTCCGAAACCGCATCGCGTCGGTTCAGAACATTCGCACGATCACCCGCGCGATGGAGATGGTCGCCGCAGCGCGGCTGCGCCGCGCCGAGCAGCGGATCGAATCGCTGCGCCCTTACGCCCACGCGATCCGCAAGCTGACGCGGCAGGCCGCTGAGGCGGCCGGATCCGTGCCGAGCCTGCCGATCCTGACGCCGCACGACGGTGTTCAGCGCGTCGGGCTCCTGCTGGTCGCCGGCGATCGTGGGCTGGCCGGGGCGTTCAACTCGCAGATTGTGCGGGCCGGCGTGGCCGCCAGCCGTGACCACGATGGTGAGGGCATCGGCACGGTGTTCTTCGCAGCCGGCCGGCGGCCGGCCTCGTCGCTCGCGTTCCGCGGGCTCGAGCCGGCGCAGAGCTTCACCGGTTTCTCGGATCGGCCGAGCTTCGCCGACGCGCGCCGGATCGCCGAGCGGCTGATGGCGGCCTACGTCGACGGCGAGGTGGACCGGGTCGACGTGTTCTACAACGGATACGTCTCGGCGATCTCGCAGGTCGTGCGCCGTGAGCGGCTGCTGCCCGTGCATGAGGCTGCGGTGATCGCCGGCGTCGGCACCGAGCACGACGACCTCGAGGAGGCGCTCACGGGCGAGCATGAGGGCCCGCGGGCGCTGGTCGAGTATGAGCCCGATCCCGACGAGATCCTGGGCCGGCTGGTGCCTGATTACGTCGAGATCTCGATCTATCGGGCACTGCTGGAGTCGACCGCCTCTGAGCACGGCGCTCGCATGACGGCGATGCGCAACGCGTCTGACAACGCCGGCGTGCTGATCGAGGACCTGACACTCGAGATGAACCGTGCCCGCCAGGCGGCGATCACGCAGGAGATCATGGAGGTCGTGGCCGGCGCCGAGGGCGTCAGCTAGCGACACCGGGCTCACCCGGACTCAGAACCGTTGGGACAGACTGGAACTGGAGCGATATGGCAGTCATAACTGAGCAGAACGTAGGGCGGATCGATTCGATCCAGGGGGTCGTGGTCGAGGCCACGTTCCCGGACAAGTTGCCCGAGATCAATCATGCGATCACGATCAAGCGCCCCGCCGCGGCGGCGGCCGAGGTCGACCTCGAGGAGGAGATCGTGGTGGACCTGCTGGTTCTCGAGGTGCAGCAGCACCTGGGTGATGATCGCGTGCGCGCGGTCGCGATGGACACCACCGACGGGCTCGCGCGCGGCACCGTGGTCGTGGACACCGGCTCGCCGATCACGGTTCCCGTCGGCCGCGGGACGCTCGGCCGGATCTTCAACGTACTCGGCGAGGCGATCGATCTCGGCGCCGATCTCGCGGACGATACAGAGCGCTGGCCGATCCACCGACAGGCGCCGAAGGTCGAGGATCTCAGCCCGACCACGGAGATGTTCGAGACTGGAATCAAGGTCGTCGACCTGCTCGCCCCGTACGCGAAGGGCGGCAAGGTCGGCCTGTTCGGCGGCGCCGGGGTCGGCAAGACGGTGATCATCCAGGAGCTGATCAACAACCTCGCCCAGGAGCACGGCGGCCTGTCCGCATTCTGCGGCGTGGGCGAGCGCTCACGCGAGGGTAACGACCTCTGGCTCGAGATGAAGGAGTCGGGCGTGATCGACAAGACGATGCTCGTCTTCGGTCAGATGAACGAGCCCCCGGGAGCGCGTATGCGCGTCGCTCTGTCGGGCCTGACGATGGCGGAGTACTTCCGCGATCAGGAGGGCCAGGACGTGCTGCTGTTCATCGACAACATCTTCCGCTTCGTGCAGGCGGGCTCGGAGGTATCCGCGCTTCTCGGCCGGATGCCGTCGCAGGTGGGCTACCAGCCGACGCTCGCGTCCGAGATGGGCGCCCTGCAGGAGCGCATCACCTCCACCCGCAAGGGCTCGGTCACCTCGATCCAGGCGATCTACGTCCCGGCCGACGATCTCACCGACCCGGCACCGGCCTCGGCATTCGCCCACCTCAACGCGACCACGACGCTGTCGCGGTCGATCGCCGAGAAGGGCATCTACCCGGCCGTGGATCCGCTGGACTCGACATCGACGATCCTCAAGCCCGAGATCCTGGGTGAGGAGCATTTCAACGTCGCCAACGAGGTCAAGCAGGTGCTGCAGCGGTACAAGGAGCTGCAGGACATCATCGCGATCCTCGGGATCGACGAGCTCTCCGACGATGACCGGCTGACGGTGAACCGCGCACGCAAGATCGAGCGCTTCCTCTCCCAGCCGTTCCACGTCGCCGAGCAGTTCACCGGCACGCCCGGCGTGTATGTCCCGGTCGCGGAGTCGATCCGCGGCTTCAGGGAGATCCTCGAGGGCAAGCACGACGAGATCGCCGAGCGCCACTTCTTCCTCAAGGGCGGCATCGACGACGTCGTCGAGGCCTCCAGGGCCGACAGCTAGCCGTCAGGGCGTCCAACTGATGCCACACACCAAGTTCAGGGTCGAGATCCTCACTCCCGAGGGCGAGGTCTTCAACGACGAGGTCGAGATGGTCTCGACGCGGACGACCGTCGGTGAGATCGGCGTGCTGGCCAACCATGCGCCGGTGCTCGGGATGCTCGAGCCGACCGAGCTGCGGGTGTACCGCTCCGACGACGAGGTGCTTCGCTTCGCTCAGTCCGAGGGCTACATGCAGATCGGTGCCAACCACGCGATGCTTCTGGTTCAGGACATCCAGACGCCCGAGCAGTTGGACGCCGGACTGTTGCGCGAGCGACTGGCGGAGGCCGAGCACGAGCTCGAAGCCGCCGGGGAGGACACCGAGCGCCGCCGCAACGCGCTGCGCGACCGCAAGCGCTGGCAGGCTTTCCTGAAGGTTGCAGAGGGCTCCTGACCCGAGCGTCGGCCTGGACGGACGGGCGGCGCGCTTTGCCGCCCGTTTTCGTGGTGCGCCGGTACGGTGCCGGCGCAGTCTTGGCCTGGCCGTTAGGAGCGGGTTTGATGATGCGCGATGTGGCCGACGACCCTCCTATCCTGATGACGATGCCTAGAGCCGGTCTTTGGGGGACGCAGTGAAGCTGATGCCGCGTACACGCTGGGGTGTGGCGTGGCGCGGGCTGCTGGCCGGGTTCATCGTGGTCGCATGCGCGGCCGGGGCGACCGCGACCGCGGGCCTGCTGCAGGTCTCGGACGCGGTCACCGCCATCGGGGGTAGCAAGGCGCTGCCCACGAAGGGTCTGAAGCCACCGGCGCCAGGGCAGCCTGAGACGCTGCTGCTCGTCGGCGTTGACCACCGCTACGGCGAGGGCAGCTCTCCCGGCAACACCGACACGATGATGCTGGTGCGCGTCGATGACCAGTCCTCGACGATCAACGCGCTATCGATCCCACGCGATCTCCAGGTCGACATCCCGGGCTATGGTGAGTCGAAGTTGAACGCCGCCTACGCCGACGGAGGCGCTCACGGGTCGACCCTGCTCGTCGAGACGCTGAAGAAGAACCTGTTCCCGCACCTCAACCTCACGCACATCTTCGTCACGGACTTCTCGAGCTTCGCCAAGCTGATCAGCTCGATCGGCTGCGTATACGTCCCGGTTGATCACCGCTACTACAACCACAGCGTCGGCTTGGCCGATCCGACCACGGACTACTCGAGCATCGATATCCAGCCGGGCTATCAGAGGCTCTGCGGTAACGGTGGCGGCGCGGACAGCGCGCTCGCGTTCGTGAGGTTCCGCCACAACGACTCCGACCTCGTGCGCGAGTCGCGTCAGCAGGACTTCCTCGAATGGGCCAAGGGCCAGTTCGGTGCCGGCAAGCTGCTGTCGGAGGAGCACAAGCTGCTGACGCTGTTCGGACGCGATGTCTCCAGCGACCACTACTTCCACTCGACCGACGGCTTGATCGATCTGTTCAACCTCGCCTACCACGCCGATGGCACAGAGCTCAAATCGATTCCCTTCCCGGTGAGCGGCTCGATCGCCGGCACGACCAACCTCTCCTACAGCCCGACAGCCGTTGGCCAGGCCTATCGCTCGCTGATGACGCCGACGCGACTTGCGGCCGGTCAGGACAACAGCGCACCGGTGACTACCACGACGCCGACGACCACGACCAGGACCGGCAAGGCCAAGAAGGGGAAGACCGCGGGACCGCCACCGGTGCCCAGGTCCATGGCCGCCGACACCGACGACGGCAACTCGCAGGCGGCGCAGCTGGGCCACATCGTCGGACTGCCGGTCTACTACCCGCGCAACATTCCCGATGACTACTCGTATTGCTTCTCGGAGATTGGCAACTGCGACATCGGCTATGAGGTGCAGGTCGAGCCCGATTCCTACACCCGCTCCTACCCGCGTGCCTACGTGTTGCGCGACACCTCCAACCATCCGCACCGCTCCTATGTGATGACGCTGGTCGAGAGCTACGGTGGTGAGACCGAAACTGGCACCGGCCAGTACCTCACCGTGCAGGGCACCACCTGGACCGATCCGCCGATCCTCAACGGCACGCATGCGGTCCGCGTGGTCGGCCACAAGACGCTCGATATCTACGGACAGGCGGGGAAGGTGAGTCTCGTCGCCTGGCACCGTGGCGGAGACGTCTACTGGATCGCCAACACGCTTCAGAATGCAGTTCCCGCCTATCAGATGGTCTCGATGGCCGAATCGTTCGTGCGCGCGAAGGGTTGAGCGCGCTCGCAAACTGATGGCGAAGGGCGCAGGCGGCCGGTGATGCCCGACCGCTCAAGCCACTAACCTCCGCCGCCGGATGGATCAACCGCAGCGCGAGCCGATCGCGGTAATCGGCACAGGCTATGTGGGGCTCGTCACGGCGGTGGGATTCGCGGAGCTGGGCAACGAGGTCTGGTGTGTCGACATCGACGCAGCCAAGATCAGAACCCTGAAGGAGGGGGAGATCCCGATCTATGAGCCAGGTCTGGCCGACTCGGTCACGGCCTGCGCCGACCGGCTTCACTTCACGACCGACCTCGATGTTGCGCTGGAACACGCACGGTTGCTGTTCGTGGCCGTGGGGACGCCGCCGACCTACTCCGGCGACGCCGACCTCTCCGCCGTGTACGCGGTGATCGATTCGATCCCGGTTGGGGAGGGGGACAAGGCGATCGTGATGAAGTCGACCGTGCCGGTCGGCACCGGCGCGGCGGTTCGCCGCGAGCTCGAACGCACCGGCAAGGGTGGCTTCGACTACGTGTCGTGCCCGGAGTTCCTGAAGGAGGGCGCGGCGCTCGACGACTTCCGCCGGCCGGATCGGATCGTCGTCGGAGACGACGGCGATTGGGCGGGTGATGCGGTCGTGGCGCTCTATGCGCCGCTGGGCGCGCCGCTGGTGCGCACCGACATCGCCAGCGCCGAGATGATCAAGCTCGCCGCCAATGCCTTCCTCGCGACCAAGATCTCATTCATCAACGAGATCGCAAACGTCTGTGAGGAGACCGGCGCCGACGTGCTCGAGGTCGCCCGCGGCATGGGGCTCGACCGCCGGATCGGCGATCACTTCCTGCGGCCGGGCATCGGCTTCGGTGGAAGTTGTTTCCCGAAGGATGTCTCAGCGCTCAAGCAGCTGGCAGGTAACTCGGGGTACCACTTCCAGTTGCTGACAGCGGTGATCGAGGTCAATGAGCTGCAGAAGCGGCGTGTGATCGCGAAGCTTCAGAAGCACCTGGGGTCGCTCGTGGGCAAACGCGTTGCACTTCTCGGCCTCGCGTTCAAGGCGGAGACCGACGATATGAGGGAGGCGTCGTCGCTGGTGCTGGCGGCGCGACTGCAGGCCGACGGCGCGACCGTCAGCGGCTATGACCCGGTGGCGAAGGAGCAGGCGCGGAGGCTGATGCCGGGTGTCGAGATGGCCGACTCGGCGCTGAAAGCGGTCGCTGGAGCCGACGCGATCGTGTTGGTGACCGAGTGGGCGGAGTTCGCAAACCTCGACTGGCAGGCGGTGGCAGCGGTGACCGGCGGACGTGTGATCATCGATGGGCGTAACTTCATCGATGGTGCGGCCGCCGAGGCGGCCGGGTTCGCATACGAGGGCGTCGGTCGCTGAGGCCGCTCGCGGTTCACGACCCACGAGTTAGGAGGAGGCGATGCAGGCACTGATCTTGGCGGGAGGTGAGGGCACTCGGCTGCGTCCGTTGACCTCCAACGTGCCCAAGCCCGTCGTACCGCTCGTCGACCAGCCGTTCATCGGCTACATGTTCGAGTGGTTGCGCGGACACCGGGTCGACGACGTGATCATGTCCTGTGGCTTCCTCGCCGACGGCGTTCGGGCAGTGCTCGGCGAAGGCTCCAGCTTCGGTATTCGCCTGCGCTACGTGGAGGAGCCCAAGCCGCTGGGCACGGGCGGCGCGCTCAAGTACGCGGAGGAACTGCTGGACGAGCGCTTCTTCATGCTCAATGGCGACGTGCTCACGGACATCGATCTCACCGCGCAGTTGGAGCAGCATGAGCGCACGGGCGCCCGCGCGACCCTGGCGCTGATCGGCGTCGACGATCCTTCGGCCTACGGGCTGGTGCATTGCCGCGAGGATGGCTCGGTCACCGAGTTTCTTGAAAAACCGGGCCCGGAGCAGGCGATCACGACGAACCTCGTCAACGCCGGGGCCTACATCCTGGAGCGCGAGGTTCTCGACGGGATGGCGCCGGCCGGCACGAACATCTCGATCGAGCGGGACGTCTTCCCCAAGCTGGTCGATCACGGGCTCTACGGTTACGAGGCCAGCGGCTATTGGCTCGACATCGGCACGCCTGGCCGGTACCTGCAGGCCACCTACGACATCCTCGAAGGGCGTGTCACGACCGAGGTCGGCGAGCGGCTCAGCGCCGCGCGGATGCGGCTTCTGCCGAAGGGGGGCGTTGGCGGGCGGATCGCCGCGCCGGCGCTCATCGGCGAAGGCTGTGAGATCGCGTCCAGCGCGAGGGTTGGGGGGCGGGTCGTACTCGGTCGCGACGTCAAGATCGGCACCGGAGCGGTGGTCGAAGCGTCTGTGCTGCTGGACGGCGCCACCGTCGGGCCTCGCACCCACATCAGGGGTGCGATCATCGGGCCGGAGGCCGTGATCGGCGCGCGCTGCCAAATCGACGGAGGCGCCGTGCTCGGGGAGAGGGTGCGGATCGGCGACGACAATGTGTTATCGGCCGGCGCGCGCCTGTTTCCCGGCGTCTCGCTACCGGATGGAGCGATCAGGTTTTGACCAGCGGGCGAACACTCTCACGTGAGGCGGTGGCCGAGGTCGACGTGACCGGCCAGTTCGAAGCGGTGCGCGGGCTTCCCGATCATCTCCGCGACGCGCTCTGGCGTGTCGAATCCGCGAGCCTGCGGCCCCATGACTCAGCCGGCGGACTGGTGATCGCGGGCATGGGCGGTGCCGCCGCCGGCGGGGCGCTGGCCGTAGCGGCCCTGGGCGACGGCGCCTCGCGGCCGATCGCGCTCGCTCGTGATTACGCGCTGCCCGGCTGGACGATGCCGGACACCACCGTGCTGTGCGCAAGCTACTCGGGTGACACAGAGGAGACCCTGGCCGCATATGACGCCGCGCAGGCGCTGGGTGCAGCCACGATTGTGGTCACGACCGGCGGCAAGCTGGCTGAGCAGGCACGGGCCGACGGTGTTCCGGTTGTGCCACTGCCGGGCGGCTTTCAGTCGCGCTCAGCGATCGGGTACTGGCTGGTTGTGGCGCTCGAGATCGCACGTCTCTGCGGCGCCGGACAGAGCCTGCACGCCGAGGTCGACGTCGCTGCGGAGCACGCGGCAACACTGGCTGCGTCCTGGGGGCCGGACGCCGGCGACGACGCATTGCCAAAGACGCTCGCTCGCGGTCTCCACGGGACGATCCCGCAGATCGCCGGGGCGGCGTTGACGGCGCCCGTGGCCTACCGCTGGAAGACACAGCTCAATGAGAACGCGAAGACGCCCGCTTTTGCGGCTGAGCTCCCAGAGCTCGATCACAACGAGCTGGTGGGGTGGGAGGGCGCTAAGGACGTCGGGCAGTTCAGCGCCGTATTCCTCGACGACTCGGACCTGCACCCTCGCGTACGGCAGCGGATCGAGCTGACGCGCGGACTGATCGCGAGCCGCGGAGGGGCCACCTTCCGGGTCGAGACGATCGGTCAGACGCGGTTGCAGCGGCTGGTCTCGATGGTGCTGCTCGGAGACCTGGTCTCGCTCTATCTGGCGACTCTCCGCGGGGTCGATCCTGCGCCCAGACAGGCGGCCGAATCGCTCAAGTCCGCGCTGGACGGCGGGTAGGCTTTCCGCAGTAGCCAACACGGGAGCAGCCATGAGCACGACGGCAGCGGCGGCCCTGCGGGGCGGGATCGACCTCGGCGGAACCAAGATCGAGGCGATCGTGGTGGACGAGGACAATGCGGTGCTCGGCTCGTCCCGGCAACCGACCCCAACCGGCGGCACGCCGGAGGACGTCGCCGAGCACATGGCGGCGGCGATGACGGAGGCGGCGCAGGCGGCCGCCACCAGGACCAGCGACCTGCTCGGGGTCGGGGTCGGGTCGCCGGGTTCGGTCGACTCCGGCAAGGGCACGGTCACGAGCGCTCGTAACCTTCCCGGCTGGGACGGCAGCTATCCGCTTGGCGCCGATCTCGGCAAGCGGCTCGGTACTCGGGTTGTGCTCGGCAACGACGTGCAGGTGGCAACCTGGGCCGAGTTCCAGCTCGGTGCCGGCCGCGGCCACGATGCCCTGCTGGGCGTCTTCTGGGGCACCGGCGTCGGCGGCGGGGTGGTGCTCAACGGCGAGCCCTGGCGCGGGCGCGGCGGCGCCGGGGAGATCGGGCACATGGTCGTCAAGGCCGGCGGTCGCCGCTGCCCCTGCGGCAACCACGGCTGCGTCGAGGCCTACGCCGGCCGCGCCGCGATGGAGGCACATGCTCGCGACAAGATCGAGCGGGGGCACCACTCCGATCTGCTGGAGATCATGGCCGACAAGGGCCACAACCGCTTCACCAGCTCCGTCTGGGCCCATGCGGTGAAGCACCAGGACAAGCTTGCCACCGAGCTGATCGACAAGGCGGTCGATGCGCTCGGCGCCGGGATCGCGTCGGCGGTCAACCTGCTCGATGTGCGGACGGTGATCATCGGCGGCGGGCTCGGTGTGCGCTTCGGCGATCACTACGTAGGCAGGATCCGTCAGGCGACGATGTCGCATCTGTTCCCGGGGCATCAGCCGCCTGAGATCTGCCTGGTCGGTCTGGGGGACCTCGGCGGCGCGATCGGCGCGGCGCTGCTGGTGGCGGAGGTGTGACGGCCGCGCCGGGACAGTCAAGGCCTGGGTGAAGACCCCCGGTGCTCGGCGAGCTGTCGGCGGTATGAGGCCCAGGCGGCGTCATGGTGCTCCTGTCGCAGAGCCTCCTTCTCGCTGTCGCCGAGCATCCGGTAGACGATGTAGACGAGCGCGATGCCCATGATCACCGACTGCTCGAGCGCCATCAGCACGCCGGCGAGATTCTGGTCGACCCGCGCGGTGAGTCCCCAGTAGTGCGGGTGATCCTGGTACCACGCGTAGAGCGAGTGGGTCGAGAACGCGAGGATGATGCCGAGTACGCCGACGAAGAACTTGGTCACCGACATATAGACGATCGGGCCCATCCCGCCGAGCGCCATCCGCGCCCTGATCGGCGAGAGCAGGTGCCACCAGTAGAGCAACCCCGCGACGATGAAGCAGACATGCTCGAGGATGTGGATCTGGCCATGCGCGAGCGCCAGGTCGTACATCCGCGGCACATGCCACAGACCCATCATCGCGATGTAGAAGAAGGCCGCGAAAGCGGGGTGGGCGAAGATGCCGGCACGAGCCTCGATCGTGGTCACACGCCGCGTCACCGGCCGCAGCAGGCCCTTGGTCAGGCTCAGGATCAGCAGGATCGGCAGCCCGTCCAGCAGCAGCACGTGCTGGAACATATGGACGAACATGGTGTCGGTCGCCAACGCGTCGACCGGCGAGATCAGCGCCACGAACACGCACAGCATGCTCCCCATGAACAGGGCCAGGCGCCCGTAACCCGGTGGATGCGGCATGCCTGGACGGCGCGCCCGTCGCCATGCCCAGACGTAGGCGACGCAGGCTGCGCCGATCCCGACGATCACGCTGGGCGAAAACGTCCAGATCAGTGGGGGGGACACGCGGCCATTGTCTCACCGCTGGCGTTAAGAGTCTCCAAAGAGCGGGTCGACAAACGTCCGCTCGCGGATTAAGGTGAGGTGACCACGGACACAGCTTCCTACGCAAAGGAGGTCACCATGAGGATCGAGGTCAAGGGCCGTAAGACGCCCGTCCCAGAGGATCTGCGGGAGTACATCGAGCGCAGGTTCCGCGTGATCGGCCAGCAGGTCTCGGAGTTGGCCGAGCTGGAGGTCGAGGTGTTCGAGGAACAGAAGCCGTCGATCGCGGACTCGCAGGTGGCCCACGCCACGTTGCACCTCAAGGGCGTGACGCTTCGGGCCTCCAGCGCCAGCCGCGACATGAAGCACTCGATCAACGTCGTCTCGGAGGAGCTCGCCGTGCAGGTCAAGCGGCACCGCGAGAAGCGCCGTCATCGGCGCGAGGCGCGCGAGATCGACGCCGCGCTGCTCCAGCAGGACCCAGCGCCCGAGGTGGGTTAGGGTCCCCAGCGGGCGCTTCGCATCGGATCGATCGTGTGGCGGCACACATGGGCCGCCACAACTCAAATCTCAGCAAGCCGCTAACGCTCGCGCTAGTACTCTAGGCACATGTCGTTTCTCGACCGGGCGCTTCGCATGGGCGAAGCAAAGAAGTTCAAGTCATATGAGCAGCGGGTGGCGCGCATCAACGCGTACGAGCCCGAGATGGAGAGCTCCACCGACGCGGAGCTGCGCGAGCTTGCCGACGAGCTGCGCGAGCGCGCGCAGGGAGGCGAAAGTCTCGAAGCGCTGCTGCCGGAGACGTTCGCGCTGGTGCGGGAGGCCGGGCGCCGTTCGATGGGGATGCGCCATTTCGACGTGCAGTTGATCGGCGGCATGGTCCTGCATGACGGTGCGATCGCCGAGATGAAGACCGGCGAGGGCAAGACGCTGACGGCGACCACGGCCGTGGTCCTGAACGCGCTGGCCGGTCGCGGGGTCCACCTCGTCACCGTCAACGACTACCTGGCGCGCCGCGACGCGCTGTGGATGAAACCGCTCTACGACATGCTCGGCATGACCGTCGGGATCCTCCAGAACATGCAGCCCTACGAGGAGAAGCGCGGGGCCTACGCCGCAGACGTGACCTACGGCACCAACTCCGAGTTCGGCTTTGACTACCTGCGCGACAACATGGCCACGACGCTCGAGGAGAAGGTCCAGCACGGCGGTCGCGAGAAGCCCGAGGAGGGCTCGCCGTATCACTTCTTCGCGGTGGTCGACGAGGTGGACAACATCCTGATCGACGAGGCACGCACGCCGCTGATCATCTCCGGAGCGCCCGAGCAGGCGGCCGACCTCTACGAGCAGTTCGCCAAGCTGGCGCCGCAGCTGAAGGAGGGCAAGACCCCGGATGGGATGGATCCGCGCACCAAGAAGGAGTTCGTCGCCGATTTCGACTACGAGGTCGACGAGAAGTACGAGACGGTGTCGGTCACAGAGCAGGGCGTCGCCAAGGCAGAGCGCTTCCTCGCGATCGACCATCTCTACCGTGCCGAGAACGGCCATCTCGTGAACCACCTCTACCAGGCGATCAAGGCCGAGGCGCTGAAGAAGCGCGACGTGGATTACGCCGTGATCGACGGTGAGGTCAAGATCATCGACGAGCACACCGGACGCATCCTCGAAGGGCGGCGCTGGTCGGAGGGCCTGCATCAGGCGGTCGAGGCCAAGGAGGGGGTTCGCGTCCAGGAGGAGAACCAGACGCTCGCCTCCGTGACGCTGCAGAACTACTTCCGCAAGTACGACAAGCTCGCGGGCATGACCGGCACAGCGGTGACCGAGGCGACCGAGTTCATGAAGATCTACAAGCTGCCGGTGGTCCAGGTCCCGACGAATGCGCCGATGGTCCGTGACGACCGCAACGATCAGGTCTACAAGACCAAGGACGGCAAGTGGACGGCGGTCGTCAGGGAGATCGAGGCACGGCACACCAAGCGCCAGCCGGTGCTGGTGGGGACGATCTCGGTCGAGGTCTCCGAGCTGCTCTCGGAGCGACTGCGCATGAGGGGCATCCCGCACACGGTCCTGAACGCCAAACCCGAATACGCTGAACGCGAGGGTGAGGTGGTGGCGGAGGCCGGTGCGCCCGGTGCCGTCACGATCGCGACCAACATGGCCGGGCGCGGGGTCGACATCAAGCTTGGCGGCAACCCCGAGCACCTGGCCGCGCTCGAGCTGCGAAAGCTCGGGCTCGAGCCCGACGGCCCGGATTACGACGAGCACCATCAGCGCGTGCTGCCCGAGATCGAGCGCCGCGTCGAGGACCTGCGGAACGAGGTGATGGACTCGGGCGGCCTGTTCATCCTCGGCACCGAGCGCCACGAATCGCGCCGGATCGACAACCAGCTGCGCGGCCGTGCCGGCCGCCAGGGCGATCCCGGTGAGTCTGGCTTCTTCCTCTCCGCCGAGGATGACCTCGTGCGGCTGTTCGCCGGCGACCGCATCTACAAGATCCTCGACAAGCTGGGCTCCTACGACGATGAGGGCAACGAGGAGCCGATCCAGGCCGGGTTGCTGTCCAAGCAGATCGAGAAGGCGCAGCGCAAGGTCGAGGAGCAGTACTTCCTGATGCGCAAGCACACGCTCGAGTACGACGATGTCCTCAACCAGCAGCGCGACGTCATCTACACCTATCGTGACGAGATCCTCGAGGGCCGTGACATGGCCGACGCCTCGCGCGAGGAGATCGTCAACCTGATCGAGCGGCTGGTTGGCGAGTACACCGCCAGCGACTTCGTCGAGGACTGGGATATCTCCGGTCTGCTCGCGCGGGTTGGAGAGATCTTCACGCCCAGCGACGAGCTGCTGTCCGTCGACCCCGACCGTGTCGACCGCGAGGACCTGACGCTGCGGCTTCAGGAGGAGGCGCTGGCGGAATACGACGCGCGCGAGCGGGAGCTGGGTGACGAGCTGATGCGCGCGCTCGAGCGCTTCCTGCTGCTGCAGATCATCGACCAGCGCTGGCGCGAGCACCTTCACGACATGGATTACCTGCGTGAGGGCATCGGCCTGCGCGGTCTTGCCCAGCTCGACCCGCTTGTCGCTTACAAGAATGAGGCATTCACGCTGTTCGGCGACCTGATGAACCTGGTCTGGTTTGACTTCGCACGGCTCGTGTACCACGTTCAGGTGAGCGTTCAGGAGGATCCGGCTGCGGCGGCTGAGCCGCCGCCGATGCCGACGCGTACGCCGAGTCCCGTCTCCAGCTCGTCAACCGGCGGTGGCCGTGTCCGCTACTCAGGCGGGGCGGCACCGGCGGGCGCGCAGGCGCTGGCCGCGGCAGCGGCAGGGGCGGGCGCCGGCGTCCTCGAGGGCCACGAGGCCGAGGCTGTACCAGTTGTGCAGCAGCGTCACGCGGAGAACGAGCCTGGGCGCAACGACCCGTGCTGGTGCGGCTCCGGCAAGAAGTACAAGAAGTGCCACGGCGCCTGATTTAGGGGCCGACTGCTCCTGTCGCTGACCGCCACGGTCGGCCTCCTGTGCTCGGTGGCGGCGACGGCCGCGTGCGCTACAGCCCCTGTCCGCCTCGTCAAGGTCGGTGACTTCACCCAGCCCGTGGGGATCGTCGGCGCGCCCGGTGACCCGAGCCGGCTGTTCGTCGTCGAACGGCTCGGCGAGATCGCGATCCTGCGCCATGGTCGTGTGCTGGCGCAGCCGTTCCTGAACATCAGCAGAAAGGTCGGCAGCGGCTTCGATGAGGAGGGACTGCTCGGGCTCGCGTTCTCGCCTGACTACGCGACCAGCGGTGTGTTCTATGTCGACTACACGTTGCCCGACCACAACATTCGGATCGAGGCGTACCGGCGTTCGCGAACCGATCCGAACCTCGCCAGCCCGGCCAGCGGCCGGACGGTTCTGACGATCGATCACCGTCAGTTCGAGAACCACAACGGCGGTGAGCTCAACTTCGGGCCCGACGGCTACCTCGACATAGTTGTCGGCGATGGCGGCAGCGAGGGCGACCCGGACAACAACGGCCAGAACACGCACACGCTGCTCGGGAAGTTGCTGCGGATCGACCCGAACCCGAACGGCGGCTACACGATTCCGGCCGGCAACCCGTTCAAGCATGGCGGCGGCAAACCTCGGATCTGGGCCTATGGTCTGCGCAATCCGTGGCGTTTCTCATTCGATCGCAAGACCGGCGCCCTGATCATCGGAGACGTCGGTGGCAGCCTCGAGGAGGAGATCGACTACGCGCCGCAGGGCACAGGCGCCGGCGCCAACTACGGCTGGAGCATCTGGGAGGGCAGGCACAGGGACAAGCCCGGCGTCGCCCGGCACGCCGTGTTCCCGGTGTTGACGCTCCCGCACAGCGCCGGCTACTGCGCGATCATCGGCGGCTACGTGGTGCGCGATCCGACCGTGCCGGCGCTCGCGGGCAGATACCTGTTCGGCGACTATTGCCGCCAGCAGATCATGTCCGTGCGGCTTGGGCGCGGCCGCGCGACCGGCCTGCGGCAGACGGGCCTCGACGTGGCATCCACCTCGGCATTCGGCGAGGACGACGCCGGACGTATTTACATCGCCTCGCTGGCCGGGCCGGTCTACCGGATCGTCGAGAAGTGACCTAACCTCTCAGTCTGTGGCCAGGAACCAACATCTGCGCGTGTCCGACCAGGAGCGAGACGCGGCCGCGGCCGAGATTCGCGAGCATTACGCCGCCGGACGACTGACCAGCGGCGAGTTCGAGGAGCGTCTGCAGACAACGCTGAGCGCGCGCACGAGAGGAGAGCTCGCCGCGGTGAGCACCGATCTCCCGGCACTGCCGCCGGAGCCCCCGTCGAGTTGGCAGGTGGCGCTTCAAACCGGCCGTGAGGCGGGCGGCTGGCTGGGTATCACCGCCCTGGCTGTTGCCGGCTGGGCACTGACCGGTGCCGGCCTCCTGGTGCTCGTGTTCATGCTGCTGTTCATCGCTCGCCAGATCCAGCGCGGTGGTCGCAGGCGCGCGCGGCGCAACGCCGGCTTCAACGACAGCTGGTGGAGCGGGCGCCACGGAGGCTATCGCGGCTACGGCCGTGGCCCGGGCCGGCATCGCTGGCCGCAGGGCTAGGCTGAGCAGCAGGCCGCCGACCGGCAGGCGGCGGACCCCTTGGTGGCCAAGCGCGGCCACCAAGGGGATTGATGCGCTACTGCTTGACGAACCGCACGCGTGTGGGCTGGAAGGTGAACTTGATGCGCTGCTCGCCCGGGCCGAGCCAGGGGTAGTCGCTGCCGATGTACTTGTGGGCCAGCTTGTTGATGTCGTCGATCGCCCCGTCGACCGTGCCCGAGACGGTGCCCCGGATCTCGACGAAGCTGTAGGGGTTGTCAGGTGCATATACGACCAGCGTCGCGTGGGGGTCGCCGTCGAGGTTGGCGGGCCAGCGGCGGCCGAGCGCGCTGTTGACCGACACGACGCCGTCCTCAAAGCCGACCCAGACGACTGTCGAGAGAATCGAGCCGTCGCCGTTGAGGGTCGAGAGCACGCCGTGGTTGGGGGCGCTCAACAGCGCCTGCACTTCAGGGTTTTGGAGATCGCTCATGGTTTGAAATCTAGTGGTGTGTCTTCGAAACGTCTGGCCATTCGAGGCCCGCTGGCGGCAACAGGGGACGTCCGGGACGGGCGCTGCTACGGTTGCGAACCGATGTCGAGCGCACCCTCAGAGCCGCTGTCCCAGCGCCTCGCGGCCATCCGCGAGCAGCTAATCCTGCTCTCGGACTATCTTTGACCCGGCTGCACTGACCGAGCGCACGACCGCGCTCGAGGCCGAGATGGGGGCTCCCGGGTTCTGGGACAACCAGGACCGGGCCGCGCAGGTCAGCGCCGAGCATGCGCGCGCGTCGCGGCGGCTCGAGACATTCCGGACGCTCGAGCGTGATGTCGAGGACCTCGACGCGCTCGCGGAGATGGCGGAGGAGGACGATTCGCTGGCCGTCGAACTCGAGGAACAGGTGATGAACGTCGAGACACGGCTGGCCGCACTCGAGGAGCAGCGGCTGTTCTCGGGGCGCTACGACGGCGGCGACGCGTTTGTGACCGTCAATGCCGGCGCCGGCGGCACCGACGCGCAGGATTGGGCCGAGATGGTGCTGCGCATGGAGATGCGCTGGGCGGAGAAGCGCGGTTTCGGGGTCGAGTTGCTGGAGGCCTCGCCAGGGGAGGAAGCCGGGATCAAATCGGCCACGTTCGTGGTCAAGGGCGAGAACGCCTACGGGCTCTACGGCAGCGAGAAGGGCGTGCATCGGCTCGTGCGGCTTTCGCCGTTCGACTCCGCCAACCGGCGCCAGACGAGCTTCGCCGGGGTCGAGGTCTCGCCGGTGGTAGAGGATGTGGGCGAGATCGAGATCGACGACGATGACCTCCAGATCGACACGTACCGGGCCAGCGGCGCCGGCGGGCAGCACGTCAACAAGACCGATTCGGCGGTGCGGATCACACACAGGCCCACGGGCATAGTCGTGCAGTGCCAGAACGAGCGCTCGCAGTCCTCCAACCGCGCCGAGGCGATGGCGATGCTGCGCTCGAAGATCGCTGAGCGGGCCGAGCGCGAGCGCCGCGAGGAGATCGCGAAGGAGCGCGGCGACGCCCAGGATGTCAACTTCGGGTCGCAGATCCGCTCATACGTGCTGCACCCCTACACGATGGTCAAGGACCATCGCACCGACTTCGAGATGGGGGACGCGAATCGGGTGCTCGACGGCGACCTCGACGGCTTTGTGCGCGCGTACCTGCTGCGGGCGGCCAACGCCGGCCAAGGGGCCTGATCAGGAGGACCGCAGTGGCCGCTGACCCGCAGGACTACCAGCACCCGGCCGAGCAGCCGACCGCGCCCTACCTGGAGGCCGTAGCGGCGTACGGGTTGCGCGGCTCGACCCGGTTTCACGTGCCCGGCCACAAGGGCGGTGGCGGCGCCGATCCCGGCCTGCGCAGCGCGCTCGGGCCGGCTGCGTTGCTACTCGATGTGCCGCAGGACATCGAGGGGATTGACATCGGCCCCAGTCCCACACCGTACGAGCGTGCCGAGCGCCTCGCCGCCGAGGCCTACGGCGCCGATCGCTGCTGGTTCATGACCAACGGCGCCACCCAGGGCAACCACGCTCTCTGCCTGGCGCTGGCGGGACCGGGCAAGCGCGTGCTGCTGCAGCGCAACTCCCACGCCAGCATGATCGACGGGTTGGTGCTCTCGGGCGGACAGCCGCGGTTCGTCGCCCCCGAGTACGACGCCGAACTGGGCATCGCCCACGGGGTCACGCCCGCGGCAGTGGAGCGGGCGCTGGCGGCCGGGGGTTCGATCGAGGCGGTTTTCATCGTCTCACCGACCTATTACGGCATGGCGGCCGACGTCGCCGCATGCGCCGAGGTCGCCCACGGCGCCGGTGTGCCGCTGATCGTCGACTGTGCCTGGGGCTCACACTTCGGGTTCCACGCGGCGCTGCCCGGCTCGCCGCTGCAGCTCGGCGCCGACGCGATGCTGGCGTCGACGCACAAGATCGTCGGCAGCCTCACCCAGTCGGCGATGCTGCTTGCGTCCGGCGAGCGGATCGATGTCGGCGCGGTCTCACGCGCGGTGCGGCTGGTGCGGTCGACGAGCCCGAGCTCACTGCTGATGGCCTCACTTGATGCTGCTCGGCGCCAGCTCGCGGTGCATGGCGAGCTCCTGCTGGATCGAACGATCAGGGCGGCTGCTCGGGCGCGAGCCGCGATCGACGAGATCCCAGGCTGCGCGCTCGTGGGCGAGGAGTGGGTGGGGCGCCCCGGGGTCGCCGCTTGGGATCCGCTGCGGATCGTGATCGACGTGCGCGAGACCGGACTCTCGGGCTACCAGGTCGCGAGTGCGCTGCGTGCCTCCTACGACATCCACGTCGAGCTCGCGACGCACGCCACGATCGTGCTGGTGCTCGGCATCGGGCAGCCGGTCGAGCCGCTCGACCGCGTCGCGCACGATCTCGCGGAGACGGTCAGGCGTATCACTCCGGCTGCCGGTCTTGCTGGACCAGCAGCCGGCCATGGCGTCCTGGCTCACCCGCCGGCACAGCTCGATGACGAGCCGGCGGTCCCGCCGCGCGATGCCTTTCTCGGCGAGAGCGAAGCGGTGCCGGTGATGGAGGCTGTCGGACGGATCTCCACCGAAGCGGTCGCGGGGTACCCGCCGGGAGTCCCGACGCTGCTGCCCGGTGAGCGGGTTACCGCTGAGGTCGTCAACTATCTGCGTGAGCTCGTGGCCACCGGAGCCCGACTGCACGGGGCAGCCGACCCGAGTTTCCAGACGCTGCGGGTGCTGGTGCAGAGGCACTGACGCGGGGCGCGCGCATGAGGCGCCGTCGCAAGCGTCATGGCTTGGTGGTCGCGATCTGCGCGCTGTCGGGCGGGATTGTGAACGTGTAGCTGCCTGTGACGGGCGTCACCGTCGTCGTCAGCGTGGTGCCCTGCCAGGTTCCGTTGGCGCTGATCGTCTGTCCGCCGAAGGTCGTCGAGCCTGACCAAGGCGTCGCGGAACTCAGCGCCTTGACGCTCAACGGCAAGGAGATCGGCATCGTGACGCTGACGCGCTCGCGCTGAGTAGTGTCGTTGATCAGCGCCAGGCTGTAGCCGTTGTCGGACTGCACGGCCCAGACCCGGACGTTGCTCGGAAGCACTCCGCTGACCTGGTTGAGCTGCGCGTTGGGCCCCAGTGCACTGGCGAACGCGGCGATCCCGTAGAGCAGCGGCTCGGCGTTGAGGCCCGCGCCTGTGGACTGGATCGCCGAGTTGGGCTCGTTGGCGCGCAGGTGGAAGTTGACCCCGTCGACGCCCGCCGTGATGAACTGGAAGAGCTGATCGAGCCCCCAGAGGCTGGTCGCGAAGGTGTCGGTCACCGCCGGCAGGCCGAGGCAGGTCGAGGAGCCGAGCTCCGTCAGGCGGTACCCGAGGCCGGCGCTGTGGGCGGCGTTGATCGCGGGCGCCATCAGCGCCGTCTGCTGGTTGATGTTGGTGATGCGGAAGTAGCGGTGCAGCGCAGGGTACGCGGACGAACCGCGACCGGCGCAGGCGCTGTACGCGTAGTAGTGCTCGGTTGCCAGCCCGACCTGTCCAGGGTCGTGCTGCAGAAGTGAGGTCAACCACGGGGCCGTGGGCGCTGAGAGCTCGGGGCCGGCCAGGGTCAGCGACGGGTAGTGACGTCGGAGCAGGTTGGCGTAAAGCGAGTACAACGTGTCGTAGCGGACGGCGCTGAAGTTCCTGACCCAGCTGGTGGTGCTCTTGTTGATCCCGAGGTACCCGGCCGAGTACAGGTTCGGCTCATTCCCGATCGCGATCGCGTTGAGCGACCCGGACGGCAGGATCTGCTCGGCGGCTCTGGTCAGGTAGTAGGCCATCAGGGGATCGTGCGCGGCGGCGTTGACGTTGAGGATCACGTCGCTGCCGGTTGCGGTCACCGCGCCGGCGAGCGAGTGCAGCCACGCGCTGTTGAGGACCACCCGGTCAGGCGCGGGCGCCACGTACTGAGGCATGATTGTCGACAGCTCGTCATTCCAGTAGGCGGTGTCGGCCTCCGTTCCGCCGACGCGCAGTACGAATGGGCCATCCCCATCGGGGTTGATGAGGTTCACGAAGTTTGGGAACGCTGCCTGGTCGGTGAAGTCCTCCATCTCGTCGACATTCACCGACAGTCCCAGGAACGACTGCGGGACCACGCTCGTCGCGGTGCTGGTGACCGTCACCCGGGATGTCGGGACCGGCTGACTCGCGCGCTTGGAGCGGGCGAGCGCAGAGCCACAGCAGGTCAGGAGCGCCGTCGCTGTCGCCACAGCGGCCAGCGCCGCGGTGAGAGGCCGCAACCTTCGCGCGCGTGACGGGTTGGACGGGTGATGGTGAACTCTCATCGGCTGATTGGTGGAATGACTCACAGGTTGCAACTGCGCTGCGTCTTGCAGGTGTTCGCTCGGGGCACTGTCAACCTTCGGGGTGAGATGAGCCGGCCCTGGCTGAGACACGGAACAGGATGGATGCACCGGAAGTTGCGGTCGCGCGCCGCTCTGGTTGCGCTGACCGGTGCGACGGTCCTGATCCTGCCATCAGCCGCTGACGCGGCGCTGTCGGTCTCCGCGTATCCGGTGCCGACCTCACTCGTGGCCCTCCCGGCCCTGAACGGCACTGTCGCCGAGCCGGCAATCCAGCCTGCGCCCGACGGTTCCGACGCCGAGTGGGCGGTGGTCAGCGGCCGCGGTCAGAACGTGGTCTCGATCACGCCGGCGGGGCACCAGACCAAGGTCGCCGCCGGGCTGGATTCGGACTCGGGCATTCCGGACAACTACGCGAGCGTGGATGCCGATGGCTATGACTGGATTCTCGACAACGATCAGGGCCAGCCTGAGAACATCCTCTACGCGGTCGGCGCGGCTGACTCGATCAATCCTGGCCTTCACCCGGTGGCAAGCTTCAACGGCTTCGGCGAGGATATGACCCTCGGTGCCGACGGCGCGATTTACATCAGCGACAACAGCGGCAGCATCGTGCGGTGCCAGATCACCGCCACTCCGTCCGCCGTATGCGGCTCGACCGGGCTGGCTGCGTCGTTCGACGGTGGGGCCTATGCGATCGGCAGCGTCGGAGGCTCGGTGTGGTTCACCGACGCGGGCGGCGACATCGGCGCCTACGCGTATCCGAGCGCGTTCAGCGGCCCGCTCGCCGATCCCGGCGACATCGACCCCGGAACGATCGTCGCGGCGCCGAACGGTTCGGTCTACGTGTCCGGGGGCGCCGCCTACGCCGGCGGGCCGAATACCCAGATCCTGGCCTACAGCGCCACGGGCGCCTATCAGGGCGCGATCTCGAACCTCGGCAATGTCGTGTCGATGACGCTTGGACCCGACGGCAACCTCTGGTTCCTGGACGCTGGGGGAAACGGCTCGGTCGATGAGCTCAACCTCAGCACGGCAGCGGTGACCAGATATCTGCTGCCGACCGGCACCTATCTCACGGCCGGCGGACCGTGGAAGATCGCGCCCGGGCCAGACGCGCCCAGTGGCGCCGGCACGGGCGAGGTCTTCTTCACCGCTTCGACCGCCAACGACGGGAGTGGCAACGCCGAGATCGGCGAGGTCAGCGGGATCCCCTTCCCGGTCGCGCCCGGCACGCTCGGAGTCAGCTCGGCCGTGAAGGTCTCCAAACAGCGGGTTGCGAAAATGACGCTGGTCTGCAACGGCGCCACCGACGCCCAATGCGCCGGCAGTCTGACTGTCAGCATCATCGCCAAACTCAAGGTCCGGGTACAGGTGCGCGCCGCCCGTCAGGGCGCGCGCGACCGCCTTCGGACCGTTACGCGGACGCGGCGGATGCCGCTTGGCACGCTCAGCTACAGCATGCGCGGCGGCAGGAGCGTGCGCGCGAGACTGACGCTGGCCCCTTCCGCCTACAGGCTGCTCGAGAAGGTCGTGGGTCACCGCTGGAGCGCGACGCTCACCAGCGTCGCGACGGTTGGCACCGTCACCGGCGACACGATCACGATGACGGGACCGACACCGCCCAAGTCCAAGGCAAGGATGGCGTCCAGGCTCGGCTCGAGGTCCGAGGTGACCTCAAGGCGCGCTCTGACGTCCAGGTCGACGTCAGACCCCGTAAAGCCGAAGGGGAAGTAGCCGCGTACTCTCTGCCGCGGTGGAGCAGCAGCGGGGAATGATCACGCCGGCGCATCTGGACGGGTTCGACCTGGAGGGACTTGTCGCGCGATCGCTCGCGGAGGACATCGGCAGCGGCGACGTCACCACTGCAGCCACGGTCGCCCCCGGTACCCGAGCACTGGCCCGGATCACCCAGAAGGCGCCGGGCGTGGTCTACGGGCTCGACGTGGCGGCGGCCGTGTTCAGGGCTGTTGAGCCGGAGGTCGTGGTCAGCCAGACCGGCCCCGAAGCGATCTGGCGCGAGAACGGGCCGGTCATGGAGATCAGCGGCCACGCCGCATCGCTGCTGGCCGCCGAGCGCACGGCCCTGAACTTTCTCCAGCAGCTGTCCGGCGTGGCCACGCTGACGGCGCGCTACGTGCGCGCGGTGGACGGCACCGGCGCGCGGATCCTCGACACCCGCAAGACGATTCCCGGAATGCGCCTGCTGCAGAAGCACGCGGTGCTTGCCGGTGGCGGAACCAACCATCGCGCCGGCCTGTACGACGCGATCCTGATCAAGGAGAACCACGCGGCCATGGCCGGCGGGGTGGGGCCGGCGATGTGCGCGGCCAGCGAGTGCGGACCAGAGCTCTCGCTTGAGATCGAGTGCGGCACTCTGGCGGAGGTCCAGGAGTCGCTGACGGTCCAAGCGGAGCTGACACGGGCCGGGCGGCTGACCGGGGGCTTCCGGATCCTCCTGGACAACATGGGCCCGGCGATGCTGCGCGAGGCGGTGGCGCTGGCCGCCGGACGGGCTGAGCTCGAGGCCAGCGGCGGGTTCACGCTCGAGCGGATCCGGGAGGTGGCGGAGACGGGCGTAGACTTCATCTCGGTGGGGGCGCTGACCCACAGCGCTCCCGCGCTCGACCTCTCACTCCTACTCGAACCGTTGCCATGACGCTGCCGATGGTCGGCCAGGCTGAGAGCCCGCCGGCCGCCCCACTGATGCTTGAGAACATTCCGGCCCTTCAGGACGAGGTCCGGGCGCTGGCCCGAGAGCGAGGCGCCGTGATTCTCGCTCACAACTACCAGCTGCCTGAGGTCCAGGACGTCGCCGACTATGTCGGTGACTCGCTCGGTTTGAGCCGCCAGGCCGCCGCGGCCGACGCCGACACGATCGTGTTCTGCGGCGTGCATTTCATGGCGGAGACAGCCTCGATCCTGTCGCCGGAGAAGACCGTGCTGATCCCAGACCTCGACGCCGGTTGCTCACTCGCCGACTCGATCACGGCCGACCAGTTGCGGCAGTGGAAGCGTGAGCATCCGGGCGCGATCGTGGTGATGTATGTCAACACAACGGCGGCCGTGAAGGCTGAGACCGATTACTGCGTGACCTCGGCCAACGCGGTCGACGTCGTCGCCCACATCCTGCGCGAATATGGCGAAGACACCGAGGTCCTGTTCGGCCCGGACATGTTTCTGGGCGCATATGTCGAGAAGACGCTCGGTCGGGAGCTGACGGTCTGGGATGGCGAATGCCATGTCCACGCCGGTATCCGTCCGGATGACATCAGCGCCGTCCGCGCCGCGCACCCCGGCGCGGACTTCCTGATCCACCCCGAGTGCGGGTGCTCCACCAGCGTGATGGAGTACGTGGCAGCCGGTGACATCAGGGCCGACGGGGTTCACATGCTCTCCACCGGCGGCATGCTCTCCTACGCCAGGCAGCACGACCACGATCACGACCGCCGGACCGCGATCGTCGCGACTGAGATCGGGATGCTTCACCCGTTGCGCAAGGCCGCGCCTGACATCGACTTCGTGGCCGCCAACGAGGCCGCCTCATGCCGGTACATGAAGATGATCACGCTGCCGAAGCTGCGGGACGCACTGCGCGGCGGCCGCTACGAGGTCAAGGTTGACGCGGCGACGGCCGAGCGGGCACGGATCCCGATCGAGCGCATGATCGCAATCGGCTGACGATCTGGAGCGAGGAGGAAGCCTCGCGGTGATCAGATCAGAACCAGGAGGTCGAGGCCGTGCCAGGTGGCGTCCCTGACCGCTGGAGTCGAGTCGCGTCTGCGCAGGAACTCGGCGCGCGTGTAGCAGTGCACGTCCGCGGGGGCGCCCATCTCGAGTCCGTCCCACAGCGAGGTCGTGACATAGACGCGCTCAAGCCAGGGAACCTCGTCGAAGGCGTCTGAGACGAGTACAACGGTGAACCCGGCGCGATCATCGAACCAGCCGCTCGGCGCCTCACCGGTGAGTGCCGGGCCACCGAGGTAAGCGCCGTCCAGACGCCAGCGGTCGCTGATGCGGTCCAGGTAGCGACGCAGCTCAGCGCGGTCGAACGCGATCGTGGCCTGCATGCCGCGATTGTCGCCACCCGAGTGCTCGCTGCGCAAGGCCTCAGAGCCCTGGACAACACGTCCCTAACGAGCCGTTCAGTAACGGGCAATCGCAGCTACCGCGCGGCCCAACATCGGGATCGCGGTGGTGTTCGAGGGCCCGTCGATCATCAGCGCGAAGGCGAGGGGCGGACCGCCCTTGGCGATGCAGTAACCGGCGAGGTTGGTGACACCGTCAAGCGTGCCTGTTTTGGCGACGCACCTGCCCTGAGCTGGTGTATCAACGCCGATGTGCTGAACGGTGCCCTGTTCGCCCACCACCGGCAGGGCGGCGTGCAACAGGTTGCCGGTTGGGGTCATCCAGACTCGCTGGAGCAGCGTGACGACGTCGGTGGGCGTTGTGCGGTCGGCACGGTCCAGCCCGGATCCGTCAAACAGTGTCGGATGCAGGCCGTAGTCCTCGCCGATCGCCTGGGTGATGACCGCAGCCCCGGCGCTGAGCGTGCCCGAGTTCCGCAGGCGGGCTCCGAGCTGCTTGGCGAGCATGTCGGCGATCAGGTCATCCGAGGGAACGTCCATGAGGCGGATCAGAACCGAAAGCGGCGGCGACTCCACACGTGCAAGCGTGACCGCGCTCGCCGGCGTGTGGGCGGTGCGGCCGGCAGCAGCCACATGCGTGCCGCCGCCGCGGAGCGTCAGCGCCAACTCATGTGCGGCGAAGACGGCCGGTGACATGCCGGCCTGGGTCATGCCGTGGTCATAGACCAGAGCGCTAAGTTCACCGCCATAGTCGGGGATGTCGGGCTGGTTGTGAGTCAGCGGGCCGCCTCGGTCGCTGTCGAACAGCGATTCATCGGCGAAGATGCGGCCGGTCACGCGACGGATGCCTCGCGTGCGGAGCTGGGCGGCGAGTTCTCCCGCGGTCGGTCCGTAGCCGTCCTCGTACTCGCGGTTCCAGGAGCCGTCGCCGAACGTGGGGTCGCCGCCGCCCCGCAGGAACAGGTTGCCGTGCCACACGCCGCCGGCGCCGAGACCACCCGTACCGAGCACGGCGGTCGCGAAGCGGGCGCCGGGGCTGAGCAGGTTCAGCGCAGCGACCGTCGTGTAGAGCTTCTCGACCGACGCGGGCGGCCGTGCCACGGTCGGGTTCCTGCTGGCCAGAATGGCGCCGCTCGTGACGTTCGCGACCAGCAGGCCGACCTGGCCGCCGGCGCCCTTCAGCGCGCGCGCCAGTTGCCGCCGCAGCTGCTGCTGCAGTTGCGGGGCGGTGAGCTGCCGTGTGGTGAGCTGCCGCGTGCTGAGCGTGCTGCTCGCGACCTCGGGGTCCGCGCCTGCCCACTGCTCGCCCCAGGGCCCATGAGCAGTGCCGCCGCGACGCAGGCGGCGACGATGCTGCGGGCCCTAGAAACCATCACGCAGGCTGAAACTCCTCGACGCTGTGGGGGCCGACGCAGGCGACCGAGTAGTCGTTCGAGATCCCGGCGGCGACCTCACGGACCTGGTCGAAGGTGACCGCATCGAGTGCAGCGATCGTGGCGTCCGGGTCGACGTCCTGCGCGAAGACGATCGCCTGCGCGGCGGCCGTGCGGGCGATCGTTCCGGTGTTCTCGAACGCAATCGCCCGGGCGCCGGCGGCGTATGCGCGTGCGCGCTCGACTTCCGCCTCGGTGGGGCCCTGGTCGCGAAGCTCGATGACGATCTCACCCATCCGCTGGAACGCCTCCACGCACTTGCCGCTCTCCAGTCCGGCGCTCAGCTGCAACACCGGAACGTCGGCGTAGGCGTGCGGGTAGGAGCTGACCGAATAGCAGAGGCCGCGCTGCTCGCGGATCTCGTCGAACAGACGTGAGCCCATCGAGCCGCCCAGCAGCGTCGAGTAGATCGTAAGAGCCGCGCGTTGCGTCTGGTCGGTGACATCTATCGCGGGCCTGTAGGACATGCGCAGGTGCGACTGGTTTGAGTCGCGTTCGCCGACGAGCACCCGTGGCGTCAGCGCCGGCGCAGGCACGTACGGCGCCGCGGGCTCTGACGGGCGGAAGCGCTCGAACAGCTGCTCCAGGCCGGAGCCCGGCCCGAGCGCCTCGAGGTTGCCGACCGCGAAGGCGGCTCCCTGAGCTGGCGCCCACTGGCGGTCGCGGAAGGCAACGATGCCCTCCCGGGTGAAGCTTTCAGCGAGGTGCTCGGCTGGTCCCAGGACCGGTCGGCCCAACGGGTGATCGCCGAACACCGCCTCATCGATCAGGTTCTCAGCAACCGCTGAGGGCTGGTCGTTGGAACGGGCGATCTCCTGCACGACCACGCCGCGCTCCCTGTCGAGCTCGACCGGGTCGAGCGTCGGGCGCGCGACGAAGTCCGTCAGCAGATCGGCCGCGTCGAGACCCTTGGTCGAGCGCGCGGTAATGTGAAACGCGACCAGGTCATGGCTCGTATACGCGTTGAGCACGGCGCCATTGCGCTCGGCCGCCTCGTTGACGTCGCGGTAGGTCGGGAACTTCTCGCCGCCCTTGAACACCAGGTGCTCGAGAAAGTGGGCCATACCGTTCTCCTCGGGCCGCTCGGTGCGGGCGCCGGAGTCGAAGGCGACGAGCAGCGTCACGGCACGTGTGCCCTCCATCGCGATCCTGTGGAGCGGCAGGCCGTTGGCAAGGACGGAACGCTCGATGTTGGCCATGGCAACACGGTAGCGAAGCGCTCGCGTGAGTCACGCCGAGCGTCACGTACGAAGTCTCGCCGGCACTCTAGTCTGTGGGTGGTGAACTCCGGCGCGCGAGCGATGAGATCCAATCCCAGCGTTGGTTTGGCCGGAGCTGAGATGTCCGGTGGACGAACCGGCTGCAAATCCACTTGCAACATGCCTCCGGGCCTTCTGCCGCACCAGCGCCTGCCGCTACGCTGGGGCGCACCCAATGGCGAACTCAGACTCAAGAAACAGCAGCCGCCGCAGCGTCACCCGGCGCGAGGCCGCGCGCTCCACATATAGGCCTCCGATGTTGCACCGACCGATTCAGCTGGCCGAGGCGACCAACTCGGTGATCGAGTTCCGCGGCGTCTCGATGGAATACGCAACCGGGGCGTTCGGCCTCGACCAGGCGACCTTCGCGATCGACCGTGAGGACTTCGTGTTCATGATCGGCTCCACCGGGTCTGGCAAATCCACGGTGATGCGCCTGCTGATCAAGGAGCTCGAGCCGACCGAGGGCATGATCCGGGTCGCCGGGCGGGACGTCTCGACGATCCCACGGCGTCAGGTGCCGTACTTCCGCCGCAACATCGGTGTCGTTTTTCAGGACTTCAAGCTGTTGCCGAACCGCACCGTCTACGACAACGTCGCCTACGCGCTTCAGGTCACAGGCCACTCACGCAAGGAGATCCGCGAGCGCGTTCCGGACATCCTGCGGCTGACGGGGCTCTCGACGAAGCTGCACAACTACCCGGATCAGCTGTCCGGCGGCGAGCAGCAGCGCGTCTCGATAGCACGCGCCTTCGTCAACCACCCGCCGCTGCTGCTCGCGGATGAGCCGACCGGCAACCTCGATCCAGAGACCAGCATCGACATCATGCGACTGCTCTACAGGATCAACCGCACCGGCACCACGGTGCTGGTGGCTACGCACGACAACACGATGGTCGACAAGATGCGGCGTCGCGTGCTCGAGCTCTCGAGCGGCCGGATCGTGCGTGATGAGGCGACCGGCCTCTACGCCCGCGAGGAATCCACGCGCGAGTTCGCGCAACGGCTGCGCGGTCCTGACGACCTTCCCGACATCTTCTGATCCTCGATGAAGCACAGTCTCGGCTTCTTCCTCCGTGAGTCGCTGCGCGCGATGCGCCGCAACGCGGCGCCCAGCTTCGCAGCGCTGGCGACGATCACCGTGACGCTGATCGTCGTCGGCGTCTTCATTCCGATCGTGCAGGCGACCCGCGGCGCCGCCAACGGCATCCGCAGTCGCGTGCTCGTGGACGTCTACATGAAGAGCGACGCGACCCACGCTCAGGATGCGCGGACGCTGACGCAGCTGCGCGCGATCCCGAACGTCCGCAGCGTCGCGTTCGAGTCCAAGGCACAGGCACTCGCGCAGGAGAAGAGGTCAGGCAACGGCGCCGCGTTCACGCTGCTGAGCGGCAACCCGCTGCCGGACACCTTCCATGTGCACCCGGCGAACCCCGCCGACGCGCTCCAGGTACGGGCCGCGATCGACGGCAGCGGTGCCGGCGGCACCGGCCAGATGATTGATCCTGCGATCGGAAAGGTCTCCAACCACACCGAGGACACGCAGAAGCTGTTGACGGTGACGCGCTTCGTGACGATCACCGCGGCGCTGCTCGCGGCGCTGCTCACCCTGGCCTCGGTGGTGCTGATCGCAAACACGATCCGGCTCTCGCTGTACGCACGCAGACGCGAGATCGAGGTGATGAAGCTGGTGGGCGCGACCAACTGGTTCATCCGCTGGCCGTTCGTGATCGAGGGAATCATCGTGGGCGCCGGAGGCGCTGCGCTGGCGATCATCGTGCTCGGCGTGACCAAGCTGGCGCTGCTCGATCCGCTCGCCACCAACTGGACGCTGATCGCCGCCCCGCGCACGATTACGTTCGTGCCGCTGGTCCTCGTCCTGGTCGCGGCCGGCATCGCAGTGTCGGCGTTCGGCTCGGGACTCTCCCTGAGGCGCTTCCTGCGTGTGTGACCGCGGCGGGTGGGTGGGTTCGACCCACTAATCTGCCGGACTGTGATCCCGAAGCAGCCGAGGTCGATGTGGCGCAGCTGGCTGATCGGATTCGGCCTCGCGATGCTGCTTCTGGTCGGCGTCTGGTTCGGCGGCCACCCGAGCTGGCTGCCCCAGCCGCTACGCGGAGCTTTCGTCGCCAGGTCCGAGAATCAGCAACTGGTTCAGACGACCTTCGACCTGATCAAACAGGACTACTACCGGCCGGTAGGCACGCAGAAGCTGGTCAACGCCGGTCTGGAGGGAGCCGTCAACAGCCTCGACGACCCCTACTCGCACTTCTATCCGCCTGTGCTCTATCGCTCGTTCCAGTATGAGACCAACCCGCAGGTGGTGGGAATCGGCGTTCAGGTCGCCGCCGAGCCGGTTCACGGCGGGATCGAGATCGAGGAGGTGTTCCCCGGCTCGCCGGCCGCAAAAGGAGGGCTGCAGCACGGCGACATAATCGTCGCCGTCGACGGCTCCCCGCTCCAGGGCAAGAACGTCACGGACGGCTCGAAGCTGATCCGCGGCAGAGCCGGCACCGAAGTGACGCTGACGATCGAGCGCGACGGCAGGCGCCACGACGTGAAGCTCGTGCGCGCCAACGTCACGGTTCCGGTGGCCGCGTCGAAGCTCCTCCACTACGACGGCAAGCCGATCGGCTACCTGCAGTTCACGCAGTTCACCGAGGGCTCCGCCGAGCAGTTGCGGATGCAGGTGCGCAGGATGCTCAACGCGGGCGCCAGGGGCCTGGTCCTCGATCTGAGAGACAACCCAGGTGGTCTGCTCGAGCAGGCGGTGGGCGTCGCCAGCCTGTTCATCAAACGTGGAAGGATCGTGACGACCAGGGGGCGCAACCAGCCGACGACCCACTATCACGCGCTCGGCGATGCGATCGCGCCGACGATCCCGATGGCGGTCGTCGTCAACGGCGGCACGGCTTCCTCAGCCGAGATCGTGACCGGCGCACTCAAGGATCACAGGCGCGCGGTCGTCGTCGGCTCGCACACCTACGGCAAGGGCGTCTTCCAGCAGCTGTTTCCGTTGCAGGGCGGCGCCGCCCTGGACATGACGGTGGGCGAGTACTTCACACCAAACGGCCACAACCTGGGCGGCGGCGGCGTCAAGCGTGGCGGCGGCATCGAGCCGAATGTTCATGCGACCCCGGCGCACGCGATCGCCGCGGCGGAACGGACCGTTGCCGACCAGATCAGCTGAGCGCGCCGCAGCGCCGACGCCGGCTGCTCAGGTCGCGCTGATCGAGCGCCGCGGCAAATTCCTGGTCGCAGAGCCGTTCTTCGGGCCCGGTCCGCGCCTGGCGATCAGCCGCGACTCGCGCTATGACGTCGGTGACCTCGTTGCCGTTACGCCAGGGGTCTCCGGTCGCGCTCGCAAGGGTTCCCGCGCGCGCGTTCACCGACGCATCGGCCGCCCGGACGTGGCGCGCGATGTGATCGAGGCGCTGATGGTCGACCGCGGGCTGGCGCGCGGATTCGAAGCGCCGGTGGCGCGGGCCGCGCAGGCCGCATCGCAGGCCCAGATCACGATCGACGCAGGCCGCCGCGACCTCCGACACCTGCCGACGTTCACGATCGATCCCACCACCGCCAGGGACTACGACGACGCGGTCTCCTGCCAGGAGGACGACGGCGGCTGGACCGTCTGGGTCCACATCGCCGACGTCAGCGCCTATGTGACGCCCCGCTCGCCGATCGATCGCGAGGCCTACCGGCGCGCGACAAGCATCTATGTGCCGGGTGCGGTCGAACCGATGCTGCCGCAGGAGCTCTCGAACGGTGCCTGCTCGCTCGCTCCCGATCAGGACCGGCTGGCCGTCACCGTCGAGATGCTGATCCGTGGCACGGACGTCGTCAGCGCCGCCTTCCACCGCTCGCTGATCCGGTCGGACAGGCGGTTGACCTACGAGCATGTCGACCGCATCCTCACGGGTGCGGCTCGGGCCGAGGGCGAGTGGGGGAAGGGTCTGGCCAGCGCCCGGGCAGCGGCAAGGGCGCTGGAGGAAAGGCGCTCTCCCGCACTGGTGCTGGAGTCCTCCGAGCCGGAGTTCGAGTTCGATCGGCGCGGCGATGTCGTCGGAGTGGTGCCGGTTGTGCAGACCGAGTCGCACCGGTTGATCGAGCAGCTGATGATCGCCGCCAACGAGCAGGTCGCCCGCTTCCTGGAGGCACGCAGGCTCCCGGCCCTGTATCGGGTGCATGAGCGCCCGGAGGCGATGGCGGTCGAGCGCATGCTCGACCAGCTCGCATCGCTCGGTGTGCCGACGCCGGCGATTGCCGGCGGGCCGCTGACGACGCAGCAGGCCGCCGAGGTCGCGGGGGAGGCTTCCCAGATGGTCGCTGAGTGGATCGCGGCCCGGGGCGGACGCGGTGCGCGGGCGCTGAACCGGATCGTGCTGAGATCGCTCAAACAGGCCTACTACGACGACCACAACCGGGGACATTCGGGCTTGGGGTTGGCGAGCTACTGCCACTTCACCTCGCCGATCCGTCGCTACCCGGACATCATCTGCCACCGCTCGCTGCTATCAGCCGTGGGTGGCGATGAGGTCATCCCGGACTCCGCGTGGGTCGGGCAGGCCGGACCGTGGACGTCCGAGCGCGAACGTGCGGCGATGGCTATCGAGCGCGACGCGGATGACATCGCGCGCTGCTTCCTGCTCGCCTCGACGCTGGCGCAGTCGGGCGCGGGTCAGGTGTTCGAGGGCGAGATCGTGGGCGTGATCGGGGCCGGAGCGTTCGTCGCGTTCGGGCCCGGCGGCGAGTATGAGGGGTTGTTGGCGGTGCGGCAGCTGCACGATGACTGGTGGGAGCTCAACGAGCACCGGACCGCGCTCGTCGGGACTCGGAACGGCGGCGCGCTGCGGCTTGGGGACGCGGTGGCGGTTACGGTCGGCGGTGTCGACGCCCCACGCGGGCGGGTCGATCTGCTACCTGTGGGATAGAGATGGCAAAGGGCGGAAAGAAGAAGGCCGCGCCTGGGGACGTTGCGACGAACCGTCAGGCGAGCTTCAGATACAACCTGATCGAGCGCTTCGAGTGCGGGATCGTACTGACCGGCACCGAGGTCAAGTCGCTGCGCGAGGGAAACGTCCAGCTGAAGGACTCATACGCGACGATCAAGGACGGCGAGGTCTGGCTCGTCGGTGCGTACATCGCGCCCTATCCGGCCGCGGCGCGGGAGAACCACGACCCTGAGCGGACGCGCAAGCTGCTGATGCACCGCGACCAGATCGAGAAGCTGACAGGCTCCCTGAACGAGCGCGGGTTCACGCTCGTGCCGACCCGGATCTACTTCGCGGGGGAGCGCTCGCGCGCGAAGGTGGAGATCGCGCTGGCTCGAGGCAAGGACCTCTACGACAAGCGCGAGACGATCAGGAAGCGGGACATGGCACGGGACGTCCAGCGGGAGCTGCGCGAGGCGGGGCGCTGAGGCCGCGGTGTCTGGCGCTGCGGTGTCTGGCGCTGCGGTGTCTGGCGCCGCGGTGTCTGGCGCTGCGGTTTCACGGTTACGGCGGTTTCACGGTTACGGCGGTTTCACGGTGACGTTTGGCAATCCAGTTCGCAGAATGGACACCAAATTGCCAATCATGCTCGCCCTGATGCCGGTTGCTCCAGCGTGGTCCTGAGGCGATCCAGGCGTCCGGTCCAGGCAGCGTCGGCCTCGCGCATCCAACCGGCCGCAGGTGCCAGGGCATCGGGCGCAAGCCGGTAATGGACCTCGCGCCCGCCGGCTGACGGCGCACGCTCGATCAGGCCCGCGTCGCTCAGCGTCGCGAGGTGCTTGGCCACGGCCTGGCGGGTGATCGGCAGCTCAGCCGTGAGCGCCGGCACCGAGGTCGAACCGTCGCGCATCAGCGTCCCGAGCATGTGCCGGCGAGTCGCGTCGGCCAGCGCCCCGAACACGAGACCGAGGTCGTCGTTCATGCGTGCAGGAGCTCGAAATCTGCGGCCAGGCGCGCGACCGGGACCAGGCTCGGCTGCGATTCGGTGACGGTCACCTGGGTTCCGTCAGGGACGCTTGCGATGCGTACGTCGACATAACGGGCCGGCTCGGTGTCGCTCTCCTGCCACCACCACCAGCTGATCCGGCACGGTGGCTGTGCTTGCTCGACGACGAGCCTGCGGTCGTTGTCGGCCTCGAGCCAGCGTTCGCGGCCCGCCTCTGTGGAGAACGCCTCCCAGACGTCCTCAATCGGTGCGTCGATGGTGATCTCGTGGGTGACGTCGGCGTCGGGCTGCGGTGCGGTCATGGCATCTCCTTTGACAACCATATGGTTGCTATCGTTGGGTGACAACCAACCAGTTGTCGAAAGGATATACCCATGCCACTTGTTCCGATGGTGGTCGAGCAGAGCGCACGCGGAGAACGCTCATTCGACATCTACTCGCGACTGCTGAACGAGCGCATCGTCTTCATCGGCTCGGCGATCGACGACGACGTTGCCAACCTGGTGGTGGCGCAGCTGCTGCACCTCGAGAGCCAGGATCCGGGCAAGGACATCTCGCTCTACATCAACTCGCCCGGGGGGGTGGTCTATTCCGGCCTGGCGATCTACGACACGATGCGCTTCATCAAGCCCGACGTGCAGACGATCTGCTTCGGGGTCGCGATGAGCATGGGCTCGCTGCTGCTGGCGGCGGGGACACACGGGAAGCGGATGGCGTTGCCGAACAGCCGCATCCTGATACACCAGCCCTCCGGTGGCTTCCAGGGCCAGGCGAGCGATATCGAGATCCATGCGCGAGAGGCCCTCGCCCTGCGCGACCACCTGGAGTCGATCTACGCCGAGCACAGCGGCCAGACGCAGGACCGTGTCCGCGAGGACATGGAGCGTGACCACTTCTTCACGGCCGAGCAGGCATGCAACTACGGGCTCGTGGACCGCGTAATCAGCGAGCACGAGTTCACTCGCGCCGCCACCGGCTTCCGGACGGAGCCCGGGACCGCTAAAGTGGAGCGGGCATAACCCCTGGGGACGACAGGCTTCGACGTGGTCGGATCGTGGGGGTGGTTGCGAGTCGAGGTTCCCGGGAGGCCTCGTAAAAAACCTGGGAAAACCATAAGTGCGGACACGCACAACTTTGATCTTGGCCTCGCTGCTTAATCTCAGCTAGCTAAGCATCATCTCGCCCTCCGTTCGCCCACGGCGGAGGATCCGGGATCAACTGTGGGCTTGCTCAGAGAGGATTTGCTCCCTCCGATCTGAGGACCACCCAGGGAGCTGGCTCCCCACAACCCGGCCGGCGAGGCGAGTGGGGAGTGAGATCAGAGCGCCGGCTACGCTCGTAGACGCCATCTCTTACGCGACCGCGGACGGGGGTTCAATTCCCCCCGTCTCCACTATCGGGCAGGCTGTGGGGCCGGAACCCCACAGCTGTCTGGTTTTTGCCGTATGGCGCGGGCTCCCTGCGGTTGGCCATGTAGGCTCGCGTCGCATATGAGCAACTACGCAACCTCCGCACTCACTTCCACGACGTTCCCGCGGGCACGCGTGCTCGGCGACACGTTGCCCGGCGATCGTGTCCGAGACGCGATGCTTGTGGTGGCGGGAGCCGGCTTCGTCGGCCTGTTGGCCCAGATCACGATCCATCTCAGCTTCACACCGGTTCCGATGACCGGACAGACGCTGGGCGTACTCGTGGTCGGCACCTCACTCGGCTTTCGCCGGGGCGTCACCGCGCTGAGCCTGTACGCCCTCGCGGGCGTGATCGGCGTCCCGTGGTTCGCGGGCGGGGCGAGCGGGTACGTCGGGGCCAACTTCGGATACGTCCTCGGCTTCATCGTGGCCGCCGGAGTCTGCGGCTACCTCGCTGAGAGGCGCGCTGATCGCAAGGTGATCTCAGCGGTACCCGCGATGGTTCTCGGTGAGCTCGTCATGTACGTGTTCGGCGTGGTGTGGCTCGCCGCGGCTCTGCACATCGGCATCGGCAAGGCGATCTCACTCGGCTTCGTGCCGTTCTGGATCGGCGATGCGATCAAGTGCGCGCTGGCGGCCGGCATGTTGCCGATCGCCTGGCGGCTTGTCGGCGACGACCGCTGAGCGCCTGAGTGTCCTGATTCCGCGGGGGTGGGCGCCTGCCGGCGCCCACCCCCGCGGTCATCCCTAACAGCGTCCAAAGGCAAGCGCTGCACGATCAGCACAGACGCCCGACTAGGGTTGCCGCAGCAGACAGACAGAACCGCAAATTGCGTAGCGCGCAAGCAAAGCTTGACGTGCTGACCAGAGGGCGTTCATACAGTACGTTCGAGCTTGTTGGGTAGGTCCGGGGGATCAAACCCCGCCGGGCGAGAACGTAGTTTTTTCCAGTGAGAGGGAGGAGCATTTCAATGGCTCGTCGTTTCACCCGTGCGAGGCTCGGGCTGGCATCAGCCGGCGCCGTGGCCGGCATGGCGTTCGCCGGGATTTCCGCCGGCTCGGCTTCCGCCGCGTCAACGCTTCGCATCATGTACAACCCGAACCCGACTAACACGTCGATCGTGGTTGCGCAGCAACAGGGCTTCTTCAAGAAGAACGGCCTCAACGTCAAGCTGATGACCTCAGCCAACACTGCGGCGCTGGTGCCGGCTCTGGGTAAGCAGTTCGATCTGCTCACCATCACCCCGACAAGTGTTCTCCAAGCCGCGGCTGCCGGCTTCAAGACTGAGCTCGTCGGCGGTGAGACGATCGAGAACACCAAGTACCAGAGCAGCTACATCATCGGCGCCAAGGACATCACCAGCGTCAAGCAGCTAAAGGGCCAGAAGGTCGGCGTGGTCGGACTGGCCGGCGTTCTGTATTCATCGATGCTGATCCGCCTGCACCGCGCAGGTCTCACGACCAGCGACGTGACCTTCGTGCAGATCCCGTTCGCCGACATGAACGCCGACATGGAGAACGGTACCGTCCAGGCCGTCGTCACGATCTACCCGTTCCAGGGTCAGATGCTGGGCGAGGGCTTCACCAATCTCGGCAACCCCGTGATCGCGGTTGTCGGTGGCGTGAAGAACGCGATGGACGCCGGCTGGGCCGCGACGCAGTCGTGGGCTGCCAGCCATGGCAAGGTCCTGAAGGAGTTCGCGAAGGCGCAGAACGAGGCGCTTGCGTGGATGAAGGCCAACAGCACCGGCGTGGCCAGCGTTCTCGAGAGCGCCTTCCAGTTGCCGCCGTTCGTGGCTAAAACATATGACGCCGTGGACTACACGGACTTCGCGATCACCCCGAACTACCTGCTCCCGTGGAACGGTCCGCTGTGGAACTCCGGACAGCTCAAGCACAAGCTGACCAAGAGGCAGGTCAAGGCCCTCGTTTATAACGCCAAGGCCTGAGCCAAGCGCTCACATGACGTGAACAGTGGGCCGGCGCTGAGAGGCTTCAGCTGCCGGCCCACTGGCTTTTCCAAGCTGACCTCTGGGGAAGAGACGGATAATGAACGGAGAATTGATGGTCGAGGGTCACGGCAATCCCATCAGCGCGCCGGCGAGTGCGGCACTGTTCGAGCTGCGCGACGTCGGGGTGGCGCTGCCGTCGGGCGGTGAGCTGCGCCAGATCCTGAGCGGCATCAGCCTCGAGGTCCGCGCTGGTGAGATCGTCGCGATCGTCGGGCCGTCCGGCACCGGCAAGACCACGCTCCTGCGGGTGCTCGGCGGCCTGCTGATCCCCACCGCCGGCACCGTGACGCTGGATGGCAAGCCCGTGACCGGGCCCACAAGTGAGGCGGTGACAGTCTTCCAGGACTACTCCTCGGCCCTGCTGCCGTGGCGCACGGTGGGGCGCAACGTCGCGCTTCCATTGGAGGGTCGTGCCAGCAAGAACGAACGCGCCGAGCGGGTCGCGCGCGCGCTCGGGATCGTCGGTCTCGGCGACCGCGCGGGCGATTATCCGTGGCGGCTCTCCGGCGGCATGCAGCAGCGCGTTCAGATCGCGCGAGCGCTCGTGATGCAACCACAGGTGCTGCTGATGGACGAGCCGTTCGGCGCGCTCGACGCGATCACGAAGTCAGCTCTTCACGACCAGCTGCTCGAGGTCCAGGCGACTACCGGTGCCACGATCATCTTCATCACCCATGATGTCGAGGAGGCCGTGTACCTCTCCGACCGCGTGATGGTAATCCACGACCTGCCCGGCCGAATCGTCCATGAGGTCGCCACCGAACTGCCACGCCCGCGCGATCAGATCGCGACACGCGACGAGCCTCGCTATCAGGAGGTCCGGCACGAGCTCGCGAGGGTGCTGCGGCATGACCACGCGGCGTAGGCAGAGGCTGCGCGGTTTCAATTGGCTGGGCCTGGCGACGATCGTCGGAATCCTCGGCATCTGGCAGCTGCTGGTCAGCACCAAGATCCTCAACTACCCGCCGCTGCCCGGGCCAATCGGCATCTGGTCGGGTCTCAAGTACCTGGCCGGCTCCGAGGGCGGCCTCTGGTCCGCAGTCGGACACACGATGAAGTCGGTGGTGCTGGCGTGGGCTATCGCAGTTGTCGTCGGCGGTGTGGCCGGCCTGCTGGTGGCGCTCAACGCGACAGTGGCCTCGTGGGCCAGCTCGACCGTCGATCTGTTCCGCTCGTTGCCGGTGATCGCGCTGATCCCGATCGCGATCCTGATCTGGGGCACCGGCACCGAGACCGAGGTCATTCTCGGCGCCTACGCGGGCATGTGGCCGATGCTGGTCAACACCGCAGGAGGCGCGCGCAACGTGCCACCCCGCATGCTCGAGGTTGCCAAGACGATGCAGCTGTCGCGCGCGGCAACGCTGTTCAAGGTCATCATTCCGTCGACCGCACAGTCGATGCTCGTTGGCGCGCGGTTGGCTCTCTCGACGAGCCTGGTCATCTGCGTGGTCGCGGAGATTCTGGGGTTGCAGGCCGGCGTCGGCAATCAGCTGGACCTGGAGCAGCAAGGGGGGCAGTTCTCGCGGTACTGGGCCTATGTCCTCGTGATCGGCACGCTGGGACTCCTTCTGAACTTCGTCCTTGTACGAGTCGTTCGGATCCTCTTTCCGGGTGTCACCGCTGCGTCCGAGCAGAGTGCGGCATGACCTGGCGCTCGTTGCGAGGGCTGATTCCGATCGCGGTGCTGCTCGGCATCTGGCAGCTGGTCGGCAACACCAGTTCGCTCACGGCACCGCCGCCGTCGACGTGGTGGACCGCATTCAGGGGCATCGTGAACAGCGGTGCGTTCTGGCCGGCGCTCGAGAAGACGATGCTGCTGTACATCGAGGGCCTCGTTCTGGCAACCATTCTGGGAGTCGTGCTCGGGATCGCTCTGGGGGCGTCGCGGCGCCTCACACAGGCGCTCGGGCCGATACTCGAGTTCATACGCGCGACGCCGGCAGCCGCGATCGTGCCTGGCGCGATCCTGCTGTTCCATGTCAACACCCGCACTCAGATCGGGGTTGTCGTCTACGGCTCGATCTGGCCGGTGCTGTTGAACACCGCTGCGGCGCGAGCGGCGCTGCCGCCGCTCCGACTAGAGGTCGCCCATGCGCTCGGACTCTCGTGGTGGGAGCGGATGCGCAAGATCGTGCTGCCGTCTGTGCTGCCGGAGGTGGTCATCGGCGTGCGGATCGCCGCCACGGTCTGCCTGATCATCACCCTGCTGGTTGACTTCCTCCTGTCGACCGGTGGTATCGGCTACCTGCTCGTCCAGTATCAGCAGACCTTCAACTCGACCGATGCCTTCGCGATGCTGGCCGTGATCGGCATCATCGGCATCCTCATCAACGTCGCGCTCGGCTCAGCCGAGCGGGTCGTCCTGCGGCACTGGCCGGCGGGAGCATCCGCGCGGTGACCGATACCAGGCAGTTGCTGCGCGAGGAGCTCGCGACCGGGACCCGGATCCTCGGGCGCCACGAGATGATCGGGATGTTCGGGCACATCAGCCTGCTTACCGATGATCCCGAGCGCTACCTGCTGTGTCCCGGCGCCGGAACGCGCAAGGACCGCTGCCGCCCCTGCGACATCCTCGAATTGCACCTTGACGACGAGTTCGAGCCGGGGCGCCCGCTCGAGCTCTACATGCATTCGGAGGTGCATCGGCTGAAGCCGCAGATCAAGTCGCTGGTCCACGTGCACTCACCGGCGCTGACAGCGCTCAGCGCCTTGCGGGAGGTTCCGGGGGAGCTGCTGATGTTCCACGCCGCGTTCTGGCCGGAGCGCATGCCCGTGTTCGACGAGCCAGAGCTGGTCCGCGACCGTGAAACCGCCCAGCGGCTGATCGGCATTCTCGGCGGCGAGGCTGTCGGTCTGCTGCGCTGGCACGGGGCCGTGATCGTCGGCGCGACCGTGCGCGAGGCGGTGTTCCGGGCGCTCCTGGCCGAGCAGCACGCTTCGCAGCTCCTGACCGCGCTCTCGCACGGACAGCCGCTCGTGCCCGTGCCCCCCGACCTGTCGCGTGCGGAGCTCTACGACCGATTGCTGCCACCGTTCACGCACGACATGAACTGGTGGTTCGAGGGCTCCTACGTGCCCGAGCCGCCGGGGTCGCAGGTGCACCGGCATTAGCCGGCCGCCATTTTCTGAAGCCGGCTGCTTCCTGAAGGGCGTCGGCCATACTGCCAGCGTGGTCACGCGCGGTTGCAATGGCTGAGCGCTCCGTAGGCGCATCGATCGCGCAGAGCGTCGGACGCGCGTCACGCTGGACCGGCCGGCGTATTCGCGGGGAGGTGGTGAGGCGCGTCGGCGGCCCCGCGCGCGCCCGCGTGGTCGTGCTATTTGGGCTGGTGCTCGCGCTCAACGGCGCCGACACGGCAAGCATCGGCGCGATGGCGCCACAGCTCCAGCACGCGTTCCCCGGCACCACGATCACGACGACCCAGATCGGGCTGCTCGCCTCGATCGCGTTGCTGGTCGGCGCCGCCGCCACCATCCCGGTCGGCCTGCTGGTCGACCGCACCAAGCGCGTCCCGATGCTCTCGGCCAGCATTGTGCTGTGGAGCTTCGCGACGCTGATGAGCGCCTTCGCCGGCAGCTACTCCTCGCTGCTGCTGACGCGCCTGCTACTCGGCGTGGCGGTGGCGACCGCCGGACCGGCGATCGCATCGCTGACCGGCGATTATTTCCCCGCCCGGGAGCGTGGCCGCATCTATGCATACATCCTCGGCGGTGAGATCGCCGGCAACGCCTTCGGCTTCATCATCGCAGGCAGCGTCGCCAGCGCGATCAGCTGGCGCGTCTCATTCGTGCTGCTGGCGTTTCCCGGTTTCTACCTCGCGCGTGAGCTCTACCGGACCGTGCCGGAGCCGCTGCGCGGCGGCCAGAGCCACCTCGAGCCGGGTGTGATGGATCTGGTCGAGGCGGCGGCGAAGGCACGGGCCAAGCCTCAGACCGATGATTGGCTCGAGGACGACGAGGCTGCCGCGCCGGTCCGCGACGCGGTCCGCGACGACCTCGCGCGCGAGGCGGCCGAGCGGCGCGGGGTCGAGCCCGATCCGGATCTGGTTCTGCACGAGGATCCGCGAACGCTGACGCTGGTCGAATCGGTCCGCTACATCCTCTCGATCCCGACCAACGTGCTGATGATCATCAGCTCGTCGCTCGGCTACTTCTTCTTCGCGGGGCTGTCGACGTTCGCGCTGCTTTTTGTTCGCGGTCACTACCACGTCGGTCAGGCCGAATCAGAGCTGGTGCTGGCGCTGCTGGTGATCGGCGCGCTGATCGGCACGCTCGTCAGCGGCTGGTTGGATGACCGCCTGCTGCGACGAGGGGCGCTCAACAGCCGCGTGTGGGTTCCGGCGGTCTGTTACCTGGGCGCGGCTGGTCTGCTGATCCCCGGCTTCATCTCCGACCATCTGACGCCGGCACTGTGGTTCGACGTCGGCGGCGCGGCGCTGCTGTCAGCCGCCAACCCACCCCTTGACGCCGCTCGCCTGGACATCATGCCCGCCGGCCTATGGGGCCGGGCCGAGAGCGTGCGTACCGTGATCCGCTCGCTGGCGCAGGCACTCGCCCCGATCCTCTTTGGACTGCTGGCTGCGGGGATCGCCGGCATCGCTCGCGTGTCGCAGGCGCCGCCCGGAACCAAGGTCGGCGCGATCAACCCGAGCGAGGCGCGCGGTCTCGAGGTCACGTTCCTGGTGATGCTGCTCGCGTTGATCTTCGCGGGAGTCTCACTGCTGAGCGCTCGCCACACGTACCCGCGCGACGTCGCCACCGCCGGCGTGTCACACCAGGGCGCGGGCGACCTGGTGTCTGCGGGCCAGCGAGCCCGCAGCACGGTCAGGCGAACAGACGACTCGCGTACCAGTCCAGCTGATCGCGAACCCCGGGAACCGCGAAGAAGTGGCCGCCGCCGACAGGAGTGATGTAGTCCGCCATCGGCGTGTGGCCGGCAGCCAAGCCGGTGCCGGGCGCGTGCGTCGTGACGCTGGCGTCGGTCAGGGGCAGCGTGCCGGTCTCGGCCTCGGCGTTCACGTTACTGACCGACGCGGGCCAGATCCTGCATCCGAAGGTCACCGACATGGGCGGCGGCGCGGTGCCGGCCGAGCTGCAGCCGGGTCAGCACCTGAACCTGAAGCTCACGACCTCGGTGCCGGAGGGCTCCGGCTCGATCCGTTGGGCGCCGCTGGGCCGGCGGGTGCTGGTCGGCTGGATCTACCAGCTCGAGCTCGACTGAGGGGTTTTTCCGAGGGCCTCGGGACAGGACGGACGGCCGCCAGGGCGGGGCCGTCCGTCCGTCTGGAACTCAGAGGCGCTCGCGGCGGTGCGGTGCGTCGAAATTGAGCGCCGGCATCACTGCGACGATGCGATGCGGGTTCAGTCCCGGATGCGTCATGTAATAGTGGGCGCGGATCTCATCGAATGAGACTGTCTCGGCTATGCCCGGCCACTGGTAGAGATCGCGCACGTACGGCCAAAGGTTCTGGTACTCCGCGAGCTTGCGCAGCGAGCATTTGAAGTGGATCTGGTAGACGGCGTCGAAACGGATCAGCGTCGTGAACAGCCGCCAGTCTGTCTCAAGCGGCCGGCGGCCGAACAGGAAGCGGGAACTCGCAAGGCGGGCGTCGAGCTCGTCGAGCACCGAGAACAGCTCCTTCACCGCGCTCTCGTACACCCTCTGGCTGGTGCTGAATCCGGCCCGGTAGACCCCGTTGTTGACCGACTCGTAGATGTGATCGTTGAGCTCGTCGATCTCGACCGCAAGCCCCTCGGGGTAGAGCTCGACCGGGTGGGCGGCAAGCGGTGCGAACACCGTCGAGAGCATCCTCAGGATCTCCGGTGACTCGTTGTTGACGATCGTCCGCCGCTGTTTGTCCCAGAGGACAGGCACCGTGACACGGTCATGGAACCCAGGGTCGCTGCCGAGGTAGGCCTCTGACAGGAAGGCGAAGCCGTTGACGGGGTCCTCGTAGCGGCCAGGAGTGGTGAAGGCCCAGCTGCGCTGGTCTCGGATCGGGTCGACGAATGAGATCGAGATCACCTCCTCCAAACCCATCAGCCGTCTGCCGATGATCGTGCGGTGCGCCCAGGGGCATGCGCGTGATACGTACAGGTGATAGCGACCGGCCTCCGGAGCAAAGCCGGTGGCGCCGTCCGCTGTCACCCAGCCGCGAAAGCGGCTCTGCTGACGGACGAACGCGCCGTCGCGCTCCTCCGCGGCCCTGATCGTGAACTCTTCAGACATCGCTCCGACCATTCGAGTCGCGACGTGCTGCCAACCCGTCGAGCATCAGCTCAAGCAGCCGCTGCCAGGCGTCGGGTTCGACCTGACGCGAGGCACGCGCCGCCACGAACACCAGGCGGATGTCAAGCGCCGATGCGTCCGTTCGCAACGTGCCCTCGGCCCGAGCGAGGTCGAGCAGCCGGTCGATCGATTCGAATGCGAGGCTCGCGGCGATGCGAACACGCTCGTGATCCTCGACCTGGCTCCAGGCATCGCCGAGGAAATCATCGGCGGCCTGGCGCTCGAGCGTGGTCCACAACATCTCCCGCAGCGCCCGCCAGTGATCGTCGATCTGTGCAGCCGCCTGGGTGGCAGCATCGGAGATCTGCTCGAGGCGGCGAACCACGAGCGCGGCGAGCAGTTCATGCTTGGAGGGAAACTGGCGGTAGAGGCTGCCGACGCCGGCACCCGCCAACGTCGCGACCGCCGGCATCGACGCTTCGAGGCCCTCGCTCGCGAACAGCCGGCCCGCGGCGCACAGGATGCGCTCGTGTTTGGCCTCGGGCGTGAGCGTGTTCCAGTCACGTTCGGGCTCGACATCGGCCCAGTTGGGGTTGGTCGCAGCAGGCGCCGGAATGCTCATTCCGGTACAGTACCAGCGAATGCCTGATCAGCCGGCCAGGGCAATCCCAGGGCACAGCCACGGTCCGCATCCCCACGCGCCGCACCGCACTCACGACGTTCACCCAAACGTGATCCTCGCGGTGTTGTGCACGGCAGGCCTTGCCTACGCGGTGCTGTCCTCGGCGGTGATCCCGGCGCTGCCGACCTTCCAGCGCGAACTGCACACAACTGAGACCGGCTCGACCTGGCTGTTGACAGCGTTCCTCCTATCGGCATCGGTCGGCACCTCCGTGATCGGTCGCATGGGTGACATGTACGGCAAGGAGAAGGTGCTGCTTTGGACGCTGGTGATCCTCGCATTCGGGACGTTCCTGGCAGCGATCTCGAATTCACTCGGAATGCTGATCGTCGCCCGCGTGATCCAGGGCGTCGCCGGCGGCATCTTCCCGCTTGCGTTCGCGATCGCGCGCGACGAGTTCCCGCCGGAGCGTGTCGCCGGCAGCATCGGCCTGATGTCCTCGATCCTGGGCGTGGGTGGCGGCCTGGGGCTGGTGCTCGGCGCGATCATCTCGGAGCAGCTGGGCTGGCATTGGCTGTTCTGGATCCCACTGATCGTCATCGTGATCGCGGCCGCCTGCACGTGGCGCTGGATCCCCGAATCGCCGGTGCGTGCACCGGGTCGCGTGAACTGGCTTGCGGCCGCGGTGATGACGGTCGGCATGAGCCTCCTGCTGATCGGCATCGCCCAGACGTCGGTGTGGGGTTGGGGCTCGGTCAAGTCGCTCGGGCTGATGATCGGCGGGCTGCTGGTTATCGGGCTGTGGGTCGCTGATCGAGGTCCGCAGCGACCACCCGCTGGTGGACATGGCGATGATGCGGATCCGTGGCGTCTGGACGACCAACCTCGCCGCCTTCCTGATCGGTGCCGGCATGTATGCAGCGTTCGTCGGTTTACCCGGAGTTCGCGCAGCTGCCGAAGAGCACCGGCTTCGGCTTCGGGGCGTCGGTCGTCGCCTCGAGCCTCTATCTGCTGCCTGCCGCAATCGGCATGACCGTGGTCGGCAGCTTTGCCGGTAGGGTTTCGCGCCGCTTCGGGTCGAGAGCGGCGTTGATTGTGGGCTCCTTCGTGGCGGCCGCTTCGTTCCTTTACTCGGCGCTTCAGCACAGCCACACCTACGACATCCTGATCAGCACGGCGTTGCTTGGGATCGGGATGGGCCTCGCGTTCGCGGCGTTGGGCAACCTGATCGTGGGCGCCGTCGCCCCCCAGCAGACCGGCGTGGCAAGCGGCATGAACACGGTGATGCGGACACTCGGAGGGGCGCTGGGCGGTCAGATCTCCGCCACCTTCATCGCCGCCCATACGATCGGCGGGCTGCCGGCCGTTACAGGCTTCACCCAGACCTACTGGATGGCGACGGGCTTTCTGATGGTGGCGGGCATGTCCGGATTCCTGGTTCCGGCGGCGCGTCGGGCCGCGGTCCAGCAACGGGCACCGCTCGGCGATATGTCCGTCACCGAGGGCGAGAAATTGTCCACCGACACCGCCACGGCGTAGCTTTTGCGGCTTGCGCCGCGCATGCATCGATATCGGCTCCAACACGACGCGGCTGCTCGTCGCCGACTGCGTGGGCAGCCACCTTCATGCGTGCCGGCAGGAGCGGGCGTTCACGCAGATCGGCCGGTCACTGGACGATGACGGCGCGATTCCCGAGGTCAAGCTGAGCGAGGTCGTGGCGACGGTGCGCGATCAGCTCGCGATCGCCCAGGAGTTGGGTGCCGAGCGGATTCAGTGCGTCGCGACCGCCGGCGTGCGGCGCGCGCGCAACGGCGATGAGCTCGTCGCACTGATCGCGCGCGCCTGCGATGGCCTCGAGACAAGGATTCTGACCGGGGCTGAGGAGGCGAGGCTGGCCTTCACCGGCGCCGCCTGGGCCGGCGGTGCGATGACGGGCACGCTCGCGGTCATCGATGCCGGTGGCGGCTCATGCGAACTGGCGGTCGGCGAGGCGCCCGCTCGCGTGCGCTGGTGGGTGTCGGTCCCGATCGGCTCAAGCGATGTCACGGCCAGATGGCTGTGCTCAGATCCGCCGACCAGGGCACAGCTGACCCAGGCTCGGGCGCAGATACAGGCCAGCTTCGTGGCCGTGCGGCCGCGGCCGGCAGCGCGGGTCATCGCAGTCGGCGGCAGCGCGACCTCGCTGCGCGCGGTCGCCGCGAGTGACAGCGCGACGGCGGCCGGCGCCACCGCCGAAGGTGGCAGCCCATCCTCGCCGCAGACGCCGGCGGAGGCAACCATCGACGCGCAGGCATTCGAGCGTCTGCTCGAGACCGTAGCTCGCCTCGATTCCGTCGGGATCGCGCAGCGGTTCGGCATCGACATCCAGCGCGCGAGACTGCTCGCCGGGGGGCTGCTGATCCTCGACACGCTCTCAGATCTGTTCGGCGCGCCGCTGGAGCTCGGGCGGGGCGGCCTGCGTGAGGGCCTGCTGCTCGAGGGCTACCAGTGAACGCCGCGCATCAGCCGCGCGAACAGAGCCTGCTCGGTCGAGGCGTGCTCAGCCGCGTCGCCCTGGCCGCGTGCCGCGGCTGTATCGGGAAACACGCGATAGGCGGTCGAGAGCACCTGGTCGACCAGCTTCGGGAAGAGCGCGTAGCCGACCTCGCCTAGCACGCCCAGGTGCGTTCCCATCGTCTTGGGACGTGTGCGGATCGCCTCGGCGATCATGTCCGCGGCCTGCTCGGGGGTGATCGTCGGGAAACGGTCATACAACTTCGTCGGCGCGATCATCGGCGTCTTCACCAGCGGCATGTGGATCGTCGTGAAGTGGACGTTCTCAGCGATGCACTCGGAGCTGACCACGCGTGTCCATGCGTCGAGCGCCGACTTGGACGCCACGTAGGCCGAGAACCGCGGTGGGTTGGTCTGCACGCCGATCGAGGAAATGTTGATGACGTGGCCCGCGTGGCGCTCGCGCATCCCGGGCAGCACGCCCATGATCAGGCGGATCGTGCCGAGGTAATTGAGTTGCATCGTGCGCTCGAAATCGTGGAACCGGTCATAGGAGAGCTCGATCGAGCGGCGGATTGAGCGCCCGGCGTTGTTGACCAGCACGTCAATCTGCGGGTGCTCGGCCAGGACGCGTTCGATCAGGGCGTCGACAGACTCCGGGTCGGACAGGTCGGCCGGGTAGATGTAGGCAGAGCCGCCGTCACGCTCGATCTCATCTCGTGTCTGCTGGAGTTGCTCGAGCCCGCGCGCGACCAACAGCACGGTCGCGCCCTGGCGAGCAAGCAGCAGCGCCGTCGCCCGGCCGATGCCGCTCGAGGCTCCGGTGATCAGCACCGTCTTGCCGCCGACGGCGGCGGCGATGTCGGGGCGCCGGGCCAGCTCCGGATCGAGATGGCGCGACCAGTAATCCCAGAGCGCGTCGGCATAGCTCGCCAACGCGGGCACCACGATCCCGGAGCCGTCCAGCGCCGCCCGGGCCTGCTCGGTGCCGAAGTGAGCCGTCAGGTTCACGTGGTTCACGATCTCATCGGGGAGCCCCACCTCGGCCAGCAGCGTCCGGCGCGCCGCCTGCGCGCCGGGCAGTGACATCAGCGCCGCGGCCGTGCGCCGCGGGACTGCGGCCAGTGGTCCCGGTTCGATCGTCACCGCGAAACGCGGCGCGCCCGCAGCCCTCGCGAACGTGTTGAGCACGTCGATCACACGTTCGTTGCTGGGGTCTGTGAGGTGGAAGGCCTGGCCATCCAACCCCGGTTTGTGCGCGATGTGGTCGAGTGCCGCCGCGACGAAGTCAACGGGAACGATGTTCGTGTCGCCGAGTTCGGGGCCCACCAGCGGCAGCCACTCGGGCATCAGCACGTGCGCGCGCTTGAGCAGCGGGAAGAAGTAGTAGGGGCCGTCGACCTTGTCGATCCGGCCGCTGTGCGAGTCACCGACCACGATCGACGGCCGGTAGATCCGCCACGCCATGCTGGCCGTCTCGCGGACGATCCGCTCCGCTTCGAACTTCGTGCGATGGTAGGCGTGGCCGAGCGGCTGGCCGGCATCGAACATGTCCTCGGTGAACGTCCCGCTGTACTCGCCCGCGACGGCGATCGAGGAGACGTGGTGCAGCCGCCTGGCGTCGAGCGCGTCGGCCAGCGCCAGCGCGTGCTCGGTCCCCTCGACGTTCGCAAGCTCGTTGACGGCTGCACTGGCGGTCATGTCGTACATGGCCGCGAGATGGAAGAAGTGGGCGATGCCCTGTTCGCGGAGCTGCGCGATCGCATCCTGGTCCAACCCGAGGAGCGGCTCGTAGAGGTCACCGATCACCGGTTTCAGACGGGCTCGGGCCTGCGGCCTACCGGCTGTCCAGCCGTCGATCAGACGTTCCAGGCGAACTGTTGAGCTCCGCCGTACGAGCAGGTGGATGTCGCCGCCTGCGCCGCGCCTGCGCGCGGTCCGCTTGAGCAGCAGCGGAACGAGATTGCTGCCGATGAAGCCGGTGGCCCCGGTTACGAAGTACGCCATGCGACCACACTAACGCCTGGCAGCAGCCTCGCACCGCTCGGCCGCTGTCAGCGCTACCAGCCGCCCTTCCACTGGGCCGAGGACTCGCGACGCTTGGCGGCGTCGACGCGACCGTGCTTGCGATGCTCGAGCCAGCTCTGCAGCAGCGAGAAGACGATGATCAGAACGATGAACAGGCCCATGATGATGAACATGACGTTCGTGATCTGCTTGCTGGTGGTCGGGCCCCAGATGCCCTGGCCGCCGTGGGATACCGCCAGCGCCGACGGCGCGTAGACGAGCATCGACGCGACGACGGACAGCGCGATGGCGGCAGTTCGCTTACGACTCATCGCGGGCAAGCGTACCGGATGCCTCGGCTGCGCGTACATGCTCGAGCGCTGCCAACAGCGCAGGGTTGTAGCGCTCGGCCGACCCCGCGTCGGCCATGGCGGCGACCTCTATGTGGCGAACCGGCGCCTCGAACACCGTCGCGTCGAGCGCCGCAGCCAATTCGTGCTGCTTGGCGGGTGGGACGGCGTCATCGACAGTGGTCAGCACCACCGCTGCGGGCACCGGGAGCGGGGCAAGCCAGGGACGTGAATCGAAGCGACCCAACTCGCGACCGGCTTCGGCCAGGTCACGCGCGTTGTGGCGCTTCATCTCCGCATACAGCCAGGCGGTGCTCGGTCCCGGGGCGATCCCGTTGCGCTCGAGCGCGAGCCGCCAGCCGTGGCGGGGAGCGAGCGAGAGTCCGATGCCGATCAGCGGCATCGCCTTCCAATAGCGTCGCAGCTCCTGCTCCTGCCAGTGCTGTGCGGTGCCGCTGAGGATCACGCCGTCGACCACGTCCGGGTGGTCACGGGTGATCAGCTGCGCGATCGCCCCCCCCATCGAATAGCCGTAGACGATCGCCGACCCAACACCGAGCGTTCGGATCAGCGCGGCCGCATCAGCCGCGCAGTCGACCAGCCGGAACGGCGTCAGCGGCCGCAGGCCGCGCCCATGGCCGCGATGGTCGATCGCGATCACCCGGTACCCGGCTGAGATGACGTCGTCGTAGAGCCCGCCGAAGTTGATGTCGGCGCTCGCGGTCCAGCCGTGCAGCATCAGCACGGCCGGGTCATCGCCGCCACTGTCGCGCAGGAAGAATTCGCCGCGGTCCGGCACGATCACGGTTCGCGCCGGCGGAAAGTCGCGCGGGGGTACGGGCGGATGCTCGCGTCTGGGCATCGACCGAGGGTAGCCGCACGTACTTTCGCAGCGCCGCCTTACCATCACCAGGGTGGCCGTCATCATCGCCTCAGCGATAAGAAGAGTATAGCCATAGTCCGTCCGGATGGAAATGCTGCCGAACCCGTCGGTATCCTCATGGATGAAGCTGCCCACCACCGCAAGCTTCCCGGCCCGTCACGTCCCTTGGAGCGTGGCGGGCCGTGTGCATTTCCGGTTCCGACCGGACCTGCGAGTAATTTGGGCCTGTCCAGTTCCCGCGTGCACAGCGGGCCAATCCAAGGAGCAGATCATGCTGGTGCAGTTCGAGGACGATGATGGCGTCGTTTACACAGGAGAAGAAGCCGAGCGCCGCTCGGCCGAGTTCTGGGCGGCCAAGGAGCGCGCACAGGTCGCCCGTACACCGCGTCAGCGGCAGGCCGGTGCCTTCTATTACGCCGTGAAGCTCCAAGCATTCCGGGCCATGTCGACAGGCGGAACAGGAACCGCGCAGAAGTGGGAGGCGGCAGGAAGCGCTGCCAGGCACGCCGTCCAGCGCCGCTTCGTCCGAGACACGGATCGTGCTCAAGCCTCACCCGTTGCACGTCGCGCACCACGTGTTCGCGAGCATCGCTCGGGACGCACACGCGCAGGCGTACGCCGCGCCCGCTCGAGCAGCAGTAGCGACGACCCTGGCGGTAGTGAGCCCGGCGAACCGGGCTTAGATCATCTGCCGCTTGACGTGCAGGCTCGCGTCAAGCGGATTCTCGATGCATGAAGCGCGACGCATCCTCGCTGAGCGGGGTGCGCGATGAGCGTCACGACCAACCCAGAACTCGAGGCCGCAGTCATCCGCCGCGAGTTCGAGATCCTCGACTTCGGACAGCCGGACCGGATCGAAGTCAACACACTCGAGGAGTTCGCCGCAGTAGACGAACCCGGAGCCGAACCGATCCTCGGTGGAGCAGATACCAACCTGATCCCCGAAGGCGGCGACGTGATGGTCTACGGCGAGGGAGGCGCAGGCAAGACGACGTTCACCCTCGACGGCGGGTTCCACCTCGGCGCAGGCGTTGACTGGCTCGGATTCAAGGCCAAACGGGTCCGTGTCCTGATCATTGAGGCGGAAGGGCCACGGCCGCTGTTCCGTCGGAAGCTGCGACGGAAGCTCGAGAGCTGGGAAGGGCCACCATTGGATGGCCAGGTCCGTATCTGGCGCAACGCCGTGGGCAAGTTTCACGTTCGCCGACGAGACATGCCGGAACGAGCTTGCGGGCATCATCGCGAAGCAGGAGATCGACGTGGTGATCGCCGGCCCGCTCACCCGGATTGGCATGGATAGCGCCGGGACGCTTCAGGAGGTTGTCGCGTTCATGGAGCTCATCGCTGACGTGCGACGTCGCTGCGGCCGGCGGTTCACGTTGCTTCTCGTTCACCATGAGAACAAGGGTGGCGCCGTCTCCGGTGCTTGGGAAGGCGCTGGGGACACGCTGCTGCATGTCCAGGCCGCAGGACCCGGGCAAACCGTCGTGCACATCCAGAAGGCCAGGTGGGCGTCCGAGTATCACGGAAAGACGCTGAGGCTGAGCTGGGGAGCCGGTGAGACGTTCCAGGTCGACGGTGACCGGGACTACGTGACCGAGATTGAGCAGGAAGCTCGCGTATGGCGAACACAGGACGAGATCCGGAAACTGATCGGCGCCGGCAAGGAGCATGTGAGGGAGGCGCTCGAGGATGAAAGTCGGTTTGAGATGGCTACGGGTGAGGCTGCGAGGAAGCTCGGGCGCAGCTCTACAGCCAAGCTCTATAGAACTCGACTGACCCCTGAGTCCACCTCAGTCCACCTTGCCAATTCAGGGGTCGGAAACGGCAACTCGACTACCCCCCCGACCCTTAAGGGAGGGGTAGTTCGAGTCGAGTCGACCCCAGCTCGACTGACGCGCGAGTCGACCTGCTCACTTTGCTCGGTGTCGATGCTGACCCTGTGCGGCGAATGGACCGCCTGCAGCACTACGACGAGCTTGGACGGAATGTGTTCTCCACGCTCCTCAATGTCGAGCCGTTGCACGTTGCTGACCTACCGGTCGAGCAGCTAATCGGGGCGTTGTCATGAGCGACATTGGCACTGACCTTGTTCCAATCCCCGGTACTGACCTGGTGCCTGACGGCTGGTGTGAACGCACCGTGATGCCGTGGGCTGACGAACAGCTCGAACAGGCAACAATCGCCAACGCGTCGGCGCAAGTGGCCGGGTTGCTCGAGGCGTACAAGACGCTTGGCGCTGACACGCTCGAGTTGACGAAGGCACGACGGTATCTTGAGGTGCGGTGGGGTGAGTTGCTCGGCAGCGCCGAGCGCGGCGGTGATCGACGGTCGGATCAAGTTCCACACGTGGAACTTGAAACGCCACTCCGCAAGCAGGATCGTCACCGCTTCCGACAGCTTGCAGGCAACCGCGAAGTTGTCGTCGACCTAATTCGTACCGCGACCGATCCTGACGAACTCAGTCGCGCGCGGATACTACGAGGCAAGAACACGGCGGTTCACTTCTCATCAGCCACTGACGACTGGGCGACACCCCAGGATTTCTTCAATGTCGTCGCGGCCGAGTTTCCGTTCGAGCTCGATGTCTGCGCAGTGCCGTCATCAGCAAAATGTGAACGCTACTTCGCACCCGAGGATGACGGTCTAGCGCAGGAATGGACCGGCGTCTGTTGGATGAACCCACCCTACGGCGACGAGATAGTCCGCTGGGTCCGGAAGGCGTGGGAATCCAGTCGCGCCGGCGCCACTGTTGTGTGTCTCGTACCCGCGCGCGTAGACACTGGCTGGTGGTTTGACTACTGCCGGCACGGTGAGATTCGTTTCCTTCGCGGTCGCCTGAAGTTCGGCGGCGCTGATACAAGCGCACCGTTCCCATCCGCCCTGGTCATCTTCGGACGTCCTGCAGGTGTTGTCTGGGTGGAGAACTGGCGTAGCAATCAGATGCGGGTGGCGGCATGACTTCGGAGCAGGCCGCGGCGGTCGCGGACGCTGAACGGCTGGTATGCGAGTTGCGTGAAGTGGGGGCACGTCTGTTGGCTGACTTGCCCGAGGGCGATGACGGCCAGGTCCGGGCTGAGCTGCTATCGGTGTTTTCGCGAATCCGGTCGGCCGAGATCGTGCTCAGAAACGCCAATGGCTCGCCGGTTGAGCCTGCGGTTGATCGCTTCCTGAGATCCGTCTGCATACTCGAGCCCGGTGCCATCACAACGGTAAAAGCCGCTCATGCGGCCTACATGACCTGGGCGAATGCCAATGGTGAGGTTGCGCTAACGCCGATGGCGTTGACGTGCGCGTTGAAGGCTCGCGGGATCTCGACAAGCCGTACCAAAGCCACCCGGTTGTATGTCGGGGTGAGGGTGACAGCCTTACCGTAAACGCCGCACCCGGCCACATACTGTTTACATGTCCTTACCCCGCATTTCACCAACCACCGTTGTCGCCGCCCGCGTCACAAACAGCGACGCCGAACGCTTGCGAGCACTCGCCGCCAGCCGGGGCGTGGCGATGAGCGACTTGATCAAGCAGGCGCTCGAGCGTGACGCCCCACGGGCCGATCGTCTTCCACGCCTGGACAACGACCGATGACCTTCTTCGCACCTGAACAGACAGCAATCGTCAGCGACGCCGAGACGCGAGTCGCAGAACTACGTGCAGTCGCACGACGGCTATGGCCCGATCGTGACGACGGGATGGTATTGAGCGAGTTGACGGTCGTGTTGGGTCAGCTCCGGGCAGCTGAGGCGGAGCTTGGACGGGTGAACCGTGATGCCTGAGTCAGCGATCGCCACCCAGACCAAGCCCAACGAAATGCGCGAGTGCCGCGGGTGCGCCGCACAAGTCCATCGCCGCCTCGTGCCGTCTGGCCTTTGCTGGGCCTGCCGACGCCGAACAACAGCGACCACAAACACAGAACCCGCGACGACGAAGCAGGAGCACGCACGATGACCACCGTACCCACACGATCGCTTGAGATGATTCATTGGGATAACGAGACACGCATGATCGCGGCATTGCCCGAGTTCGCCGACCAACATGCTCATATCGATGCTGCCGGGCGCATCCTGCGCGACGGGCCACGCACCCGCGGGGCGCTGTTTGTGCATGTTCCGGAGTTAGGCGAATCTCAGAAGGCGGACATCGCCGCCCAGGATCGCGCGGCCCGCTCAGCGGCACAGTGGCGCGCCGAAATCGCTCTGAATCCATGCCCGACCTGTCGCGCCGAGGCTGGCGCATGTTGCAGCGATGGGAGACGTGCAGTAGATCATCATGCAGCGCGGATCACCGCCAGCAAGGTGAAGCCGGCACACGCGGCGACGAAGCCGAGGGCGACACGCACGCCTGCTGATAAGGCACCAACGGCGCGACCGCAATCCAGCCGACGCGTACCGCGCAACACTGCCGATTTCGAGTTCAGCAAGCGCCGATTCCGTGAAGCGCAGCATCGGCTAGCCCATGCGCGCGGCGACTACCTCGACACCGGCCTCGAGCCGGTCAAGCGGGTATCCACATACAAATTCCGGCCAGGCGCGCTCGCCAACGTCAAGCTCAGTATCGGACCTGCGGCATTGAACACGATCGTTCACTTGACACAGATCGAGGATGGCGACCGCGAAACCGGCGGCGCACTGATCGGCACTGTCACCGGCGGCACCGTGCGTGTTGTGCATGCAACAGGGCCAGGGACCGACGCCGAGCAAACCGCAACGAGCGTCCGCACGCGTGTGACTCAAGCTGACATTGACGCCGTCATTGCCGCTTCAAAAGCCAACCTGACAGAGATCGGCTCGTGGCATGCGCATCCACACGGTCTAGGTGAGCCGTCCAAAACAGATCTGGAATCGCTCATAGCTGACCGCGAGGTCCTGGGCATCCCGAACCCAGTCATGTTGATCGCGCGGCCAAGCCTTACATCACGTTGGGCGAATCCAGTACCAGCAGCCTGGATGCTGACCACAAGCGACATCGACGGCTACGACTTCGACATTCGCAGTGTGGACCTAACACAATGACCGACGATCACAATGAGTTGCTGATCGCGACCACAACATTCCTATCGACGCATCGCGGTCGTGACACATGGATCAATGCGGGCGACGTCGCGGAAAATGGCTCGTGGCCAGTTGCGGTTTACCCAGACGCATTCCAGCCGCTAGAGATTCGTTGGCTTGCACCCAACTCACGCCGGCTCAAGTTCCTGAGATCCGATAGTTCATCAGCAGCCGTGTCACCCGCATCAATACGGCGTCATGTTGGTCGAGGCCGATTGGACACGACATGAGCCTGTACATCGCCGTCGAATCATTCACTGCTGACCACCACGGCCAATGCGAGCTGATTCATGCTGGCGACATCGCCGAGAGCGGAAGTTTCCCGGTAGAAACGCGTCCGAGCTCGTTTCGTCCACTTCAGATCCGTTGGAAAGCACCACCAGCCAAACGAAACCAGCGACGGTGGGTACTACGGCACAACGGTCAGCCGTGGTTCCCCGGTGCACCAGCATCGACGCAGCGCGCACGGCCCAAGAGGCAAGCATCATGATACTTCCACAAGCGTGCGGCCCAAGCCATTCTTGGCCGCGCGACGCGCAATGGCACCCGCGCGTCAGCGAGACCCGAGCGTCGCAGTCTCCTCCCGCAATCAGTAGCTGCGGCGCTCGGCTCGCAACCTCCCGCACCCCGGAGCACACCCGCACGGCATACGTCATGTTCAAATGCGACCTGCAAACCCGGGGGGGGCGGGTCGCGATCGCGTCTGGATCATGGTCACGTGACCCTTTGCCAGCCCCCCGCGCGCGCCGATCGTTTGTACCGGGTTTGTGTTGCAAACCGGCGTTTTTGACGTACACCGCGATTTGAAGGTAATGCAATGGAAAAATTGAGCATCTTGCAGGTGAGGTTGAGTTCGGAGGAGTCCGATTTGCTTGATTCGGCTCGTGGGAGCGCGTCGCGGTCGGCTTTTGTGCGCGGGTTGATCCGGAGGGCTGCGGAGGGTGATCGTGGGACGGTCGCTGATCGCAATGAGGCGCTTGCGTTGCTGTCGGAGCAGGCGCGGGCGGGCAAAGTCCCGGCGGTGATCGCGTTGGAGCGGGCGTTGCGCACGGATCAGCCGTCGACTGGTGAGGATGTGCCGCCGTGGGCCAGATAGAGGATTTCCACGGGTTCTGTGACTCGATTGGGTTGCGGCTCGAGCCGTTCCAGGATCTGATTCTCGAGGAGACGTTCGGTTCGCGGCGCGAGCTGCTGGTCTCGATGCCTCGCGGCAACGGTAAGACGACGTTGCAGGCGGCATTGTGCGTGTTTGAGTTGCTGCGTGACCCGGCGGCAAATGTCATCCTGGCTGCAAGCTCACGCGATCAGGCACAGATCTGCTTCGATGAGGCGCGCAAGATCGCGATGAACGACTCGTGGATCGCTTCGCGTGTCACAGTCACTCGTCGGGAGCTGAGAACTCAGGGCGGCATGCTGAAGGTGATCTCGGCTGATTCTGAGAAGCAGCTCGGTTTGATCCCGACCAGGATTTTGGTCGATGAGCTCGGCTCTCACCCGAACGATGACCTGTACAACGCGTTACGCACGTCGTTGCTGAAGGTGCCGCACGCGCGGATGGTGACCATCAGCACATCCGCGATTCATGGCGAGGGTGTTCTATGGAATCTCCGCGAACGGTGCCTGTCCCAGGACCACATTCACCGTGATGGGCCGCTCACCATCGCGACGGGCGAGCACATCGCGTTGATTGAGTACAGCTTGCCGGCGGATTGGCCGCTCGAGCGGGCCGTCGAGGCGAATCCTGCATCGTGGATTACTGCGGAGGGCCTCGAGGAGCAGCGCCAGGCGGTTCCTGAGACCGCGTTCAGGCGGTTCCATTGCAATCAGTGGGTCAAAGCTGAGGTCGAACCGTGGTTGCCGGATGGTGCGTGGGCTGGCTGCGCGGCCGATCGACGGTTGGTGGATGGCGAGCAGGTTGTGCTCGCGTTCGACGGCTCCTACAGCGGCGATTCAACCGTGCTTGTCGCTTGCACGCTCGACGAGCCACATCACGTCGAGTTGTTGAATATCTGGAAACCCGATGAGACCGGGCAAACGGTTGCCGTCGCGGATGTTGAGGCGAGGATTCTCGAGGCTTGCGGCCGATATGACGTTCTGGAGATCAGTGCTGACCCTGCGCTGTGGCTCAAGAGCCTCCAGGCGCTTGGTGATCGGCTTCCCGTTGTCGCGTTTCCGCAGAGTCCGTCCCGGATGGTTCCTGCGACGAATGGCTTCTACCAGGCGGTCATGAACCATGAGTTGACGCACCCGGACGACCCGGACCTGGCGGCACACGTCGCGAATGCGGTCAGGAAGCCGAGCGGCATGATCTCGAAGCCGTCGAAGAGCTCGCCTCGCCGGATTGACGCGGCGGTGGCGTCGGTGATGGCGTTGGCGGCTGCTAGGGCGCAGCCTGAGCCAATGGTGCCGCTGGTGGCGTTCAGATGATGCTCCGGAAACGGTGCTTGGACTGTCTGCGACTAACGGATGGTGCGAGTCGCTGCCCAGATTGCGCGGCCCGTCGGGCTCGTGCGCCGCGTCGACCTTCCCCGTCCAGTCTCGTGGCCCAGAACCCGGCCTATCGGCGACTGAAGGCCGCTGTTCAGGCGAGCGGTCCGCCCTGGACGTGCCACTATATGCCGGCATCCTCATCCTGAGCCGCCGAGACCTCCATCTTGATCACATCGCGCCGGTTTCGCGCGGCGGCCATCCGCTTGACGTCGCACCCGCGCACACGCGCTGCAATCTGGAGAAGGGCGCCCGCGGCGCGTCACGAGGCCACCCGCCTACGAGGTGAAGCAGTCCACCGTCAGAGTGTTGCTGTTCGATCTGAGCGGAAGGCAGAGCGTCTTCGGCCGGAGTGCTGGTTTCGTGGCAACTCGCGACGGCTTCATCAACGGCCGTGTGAGCGCTATTCGGATCAAGCTCTAGTCGTTCAATAGGTCCGCTGGTGATACCAGTGGCCTAAGTGCCCCTAGTCGACATGAACCCGCTCACCGGGTTCTTCCATGCGGACAGAGCTCGTCGTAGGCGGTCCTATCGTCGGATGCCTAAGTACTCAAGCTTCATCAGACACCCGATCGCGCGGCCGACATCTACCATGCACCCATTCGCAAACTCCAGCCGGATGCGTTCGTTTTCCCAGATATCGCCATCGGTCATTCTCGGCGGGCGATCAGAGTCGCCGAAGGTGAGGCTGCTTCACCTTCGGCCGAGCTCTGATCGCCGCCACAGCAACTGACCAATGGCGATATCTGGTAAATACGAACTCATCCGCCTGAATTCGCAAATGGTGCATCGTCGATGTCGAGCCCCGCGTTCGACTGTCTCAGTGAACTCGAATCCGTAGGCGTAGTCCGATAGCAGGACCTGCCCTACGAGCTAGCCTTTCGTCATGGCTCGAACCCAGCGGTCGTGCATCGTCTACTGGGGCACTCAGATCACTGTATCACGCAGCCCCCTATTGCACGACTAGAGCCTTCAATCCGAAAGCACTCACCCTGCACCAGCGTGCAGCCGTCGCGAGTGCTTGCCACGAAAGGGGCAGTCTGGATGGGCTGCCGCTCCGCGCATTAATTGGGCTAAACGCAGCAGCGTCCGACTGTCCTTAGCGTTGCTGCTCAAGCCGTGCTGCGAGCACCGTCGGAGGCAGCCACGGCGTCTGTCTCACAGCCAATGTGTTGAGGCGTCTTGGTCACGACCGGGTGCTTGATTACAGTGGCGAGGTCCCAAACAAACACTGGAAAGGGGGTCTCGATGAGACACCTTCCGAAGGGCATTTTGGTCTTGGGTACGGCGCTGGTGGTTCTGGCGGGTGGTGGCGCTTACGCTCTTGCGTCGGCAGGCGGCAACACGATCACCGTTTGCGTCAATCACAAGAGCGGCATGCTTTACAAAGCCAAGAGTTGCGCGAAGCACGACGCGAAGCTGAGATGGAATTCGCAGGGACGGCGGGGAGTGCCCGGTTCCCAGGGGCCGCAAGGGGTGCAGGGACCTCAGGGCGTGCAAGGAGCGAAGGGCACTACCGGCGATGCGGCCACGAAGCTTTTTGCCGCGATCGGAGCGGATTGCGGATCGGTGGATCGTTCAAGTGGGGGTGTAAGCGCCGACCTTGACGCCCCAGCCCGGTGTGACGTGACGTTCCCTCAGTCTGTGGCGGCTTGCGTTCCGATCGTCACGGTGCGCGCCGGAGGCTCGACTAGCGGCGAGCTGTCCGCCCACACCAATGATGATCAGGGCCTGGAAGGCAACACCTACGGTAATGATGCTCCTGACAAGGTGATCGTTCTCTACCACGACTCAACGGGCGCGGAGAGCACCACAGACCGGCCACCGTTTTTCGTTGCCGTCTTCTGCTGAGACACTTCCCTTGCCTTCTACCTCAGGGATCTCGACGCGAACGACGGGCGATTCGAGAGCGCCACCCAGACACTCAACCTCGATCTTGCGGCGCTGGCTGCTGTCGAGCGGTTTCGGGCGGTGGCGTGATGGCGCTGACTCTGACGTTGCATCAGCATCAGGGGGATGCTCAGGCGGAGTACATACATGGAGCATCCAACAGAGGTGGCGCGCAGGGCGCTCATGGCCGCGGCTGCCGTTGAGGTCGGTCGATGGCCTGAGCTACTGCGTCGATTCGGGACAGCACTTCCAGAGCGAGATCCGATCAAGCGGGAGGAGGACTGTGATGGCTGAGACTCGAACCATCTCGCAGCAGGAGGCCCTGTTGTGGCTGAACGACCGCCTTCACGAGCGGCTGCTGGTCGACGTGCGCGTTGTCGGCGATGACGCAATGCGGTCGATAGTGTCGGGCGTTGGCGAGTTGCAGCACAATTCCGAGCGGTTCCCGCCGATGCCCGGTTCCGTTGGAATGGCGCTCCAACGAACCCTCGGCTCTATGTACACGGTGGGAACTATGGATCTGGACCTGTTGACACCAGGGATCTCGTTCGCTATCCGGACGGGGTTCCGTCCCGAGCTCGCCAAGCAGGTGGGCGCATCTGAGTTGGTCATCGTTGCCGGCGATAACGTCGAAATGACAATGACGCCAGCCGCTGAGGGCGTGGCCGAAGAGGTTGCAGTCTGATGGCTGATACCGGCATACGGCAACGCCACGGCACTGGCGCTTCTAGGAAACTAGGGTCACTTCGTAGCTTGGGAGATGCCTGCTAACGCGAGTCCGAGCCATTTCCGCAGAGGGTGCCTTGATCTTGACTTCCAGGTACCGGCGGGGTTCGTGCTCGGTCCGTTCTGAGCCACGCAACGTCGATACGGCCGGCTCGAGCTTGTCCTCGGTTTCGATCTGCTTGCCGCGGAGAATCGCAAGCGCTGCGTCCAGGTCGTCGCCCGTGATGTGAAAGATGAACTCGTGGGCTTCCATGAGCCGGCCAGCCTATCCCAGCTTGTCAACGGTTTGTCAACGCTCGATGGTGATGCGAATGCGCCGGGCCTGTTTGCTCGGCGCCCAGCGCTCCAGGTTCGGCATCACGACCGCTTCTGACACGACCGCGCTGACCAGGCCGCGTTGCCCGTCGAGGGTGAGACGTTCCCAGTCGACATTGGCATTTATGACCACAGCCGCGGTGTCCGTGATCCGGTCGGCTTCAGCCTGGGCTTCATCCCGGATCTGTCGAAGCTCTGTGAGGCGTTCTACGGCGCTCGGCTCCGCAATCAACCCGGCGGCTGGAACGTCGCAAGTGTCCCGTCTAAGGCTTCCTGTGCCGTCTGCAGCGCTTCCCGTTTGGTTTCACCGTCGCTCGGATGGGTCAGCATGGCCGGTGAACCGGGCCAGCTGCCTACGGACGGCGTTCGCGACCGCTTGCTCAGCGATCTCCGCATTGATCGTGACCGGCGCGGGGCACAGCGCTTTCGTGCCGGAGCTGGCGCACCTGTAGCGGGGTGACGCGCCCATACCGTTGCTGGTCGCGAGCGCGAGTGGACGGCCGCACCCTGAGCATCGCAATATGCCGGTGCCGTTCAGCAGTCTTGGTGTTGTCGGCTTCCGTCCTGGCGTGCCTTGCTGCTTTTGTGCGCGGCGCCACACGTCGGCGGTGACGAGCGGCTCGTGCGCGGCGACTGTCACGGTGTCGCCATAGGTGACCTCGCCGAGATAAATGCGGCTGCGAAGCATCCCGGACATGGAAGCGGGCCACCGGTTCACGCCATGCTTCTGCAGGATGGTGCACAGCTCCGTCAGGGACGCGCCGGCGGCACGACGAGCGAACAGGTCGGCGACAACAGGCCCCAGCTCGGGGTCCGGTTCTAGGTGGCCGTCATCACGCTTCCTGTAACCGGTTGGGATCTTCCCGGCGTAAACGCCCCGTTCAGCGGCACGGACCGCTGTTTCGCGCAGACGCTCGCCTGTGGAACGGCGGTGATATTCGCTGACCGCACCCAGCATCGTGCCTGACAGCCATTCGGTGGCGCTCCCGGAGCTGACGTGCCCGATGTCGAGCGCGAGAACGCGACCGCCGGCCTGCTCGACTCGTTCGACGACCTCGGCCTGCACCTTCAGGGACCGGAAGAGCCGGTCGAAGTAGCTCGCAACGATGATGTTCGCGTTTCCGGTCTCGACGAGCTCGAGCGCGTCCGACAGGCCACGGCGCTTGTTGAGTGGTGTGCCGCCGGAAACGTCGAGTTCCTCGAAGACGTCGATGAGCGTCCAGCCTTGCGCTTCGCAGTGCGCTTCGATGCGGTCGCGTTGCGCTGCGGGTGATGCTGCGCCGTCCGCTAATTTCGATACTCGGATGATGCCTACGGCTCTCATGTCCTCACGCTCCATTATGGCTAAATGGTACTAATCGCCTCCGATCTCAGTAAGGACATCTCCGGCGAGCCGCTGCTGCGAGGGATCTCGTTCAAGCTCGAGCGCCGCGACCGGATGTCGCTGTCCGGTCGCAACGGGGCGGGAAAGACGACCCTGCTGAGGATGATCTCAGGCGAGGCGTCGATCGACGGGGGCGAGCTGGTGCTTGCCAAGGGCACGAAGATCGCCCTGCACGACCAGCGTCCGCCACGCGATCGCGAGATGACGCTGCGCGACTATGTGCTGTCGGGCGCGCCCGAGCTGATCGCGCTCGAGAGTGAGCTGCAGCGGCTTGAGCAGCGCATGGCCGGCGGCGACTACGAAGAGCCGACGCTGACCGCCTACGCCGAGGCGCAGGCCGCCCTCGAGCACGCAGGCGGCTACACCTGGCGCGAGCGGGCCCTCGCGACCCTGCACGGGCTCGGCTTCAACGACGACGAGGCGCTCGATCGGACGCTCGATTCGTTCTCTGGCGGCGAACTGACCCGCGCCTCACTGGGTCGGGCGCTCGCCGGCGACCCTGACCTGCTGTTGCTCGATGAGCCGACCAACCATCTTGACATCGCCTCGCTCGAATGGCTGGAGGCGCATCTGACCGCGCTTGACGCGGCCGTGATCCTGATCGCTCACGACCGTTGGTTCCTGGAGTCGGTGGCGACGGCGGTGCTCGAGCTCGAGGCAGGTCGGGGCCGCTTCTTCCCGGGCACCTGGCATCAGTGGAGGACGGAGAAGGCCCAGCGTGAACTCGCGCTCGGGCGGGCAATCGAGCGTCAGGAGGCGGAGATCGCGCGGCTCGAGAAGTTCGTCACGCGCTTCCGCGCCGGCACCCGCGCGCGCCAGGCACAGTCGCGCCAGAAGCGGCTCGACCGGATCGACCGGATCGACCGAGGTGAGCGCGACCACGACGGGCTGGCGTTCGCGTTCAAGCCGCCAGAACGCAGCGGCCGCGTCGTGTTCGAACTCGAGCATGGCCGCGTCAGCATCGGTGAGCGGGTGCTGGTGCACGATGGCGAGCTGTGGCTCGAACGCGGCGAGCACGTCTCAGTCGTGGGACCCAACGGCGCCGGCAAGACCACGTTGATCGAGACGCTCGCGGGCGCGCGGCCGTTCGCCGACGACGGCTATGACGCGCGGGATGCAACAGGGATGGCGATCAGGCGCGGCGCTGCGGCCGGGCCCTCGCCAGCGGGCGAAGGGCCCGGACCGATCGTCACCGGCAAGTTGAGCACCGGTCACAACGTCAGGATCGGCTTTCTCTCGCAACATTCAGAGGACCTGCACGCCGGCAACGCGCGCACGGTGCTCGAGGCCTGCCAGCATCGGACCGGGCTGACGCCGGCCAACGCCCGGGCACTCCTGGGCCGCTTTCTGTTCAGCGGTGAGGAGGCGGAGAAACCGCTCGAGGCGCTGTCCGGCGGCGAGCGCCAGCGACTCTCACTCGCGATCCTCGTGCAATCGGGTTCGAACGTGCTGATCCTCGACGAGCCGACCAACCACCTTGACATCGAAAGCCGGGAGGCGCTCGAGGACGCTCTCGGCCAGTTCGCCGGCTCGCTGCTGTTGATCTCCCACGACCGGGCGCTGCTCGATGCAGTCGGCACTCGCACGGTCGCGTTCGAGGACGGGACTCTGCGCTCCTACGTCGGTGGGTGGCCAGAGTACGTGCGCGTGCGTGACGAGCGGACGGCAGAGGCCATCGCGGCGAAGCAGGCCGCGGTTCAGTCGAAGCCCAAGCCGGTGGCCAAGCGGGCAGCCGGCCGTGTGACCCAGAGCGGCGCCGAGAGACTCGAGCGGGAGATCGAGGCGGCGGAGGCGGAGCTGCGGGCGGTCGAGCAGGAACTCGCCGATCCGGCGGCGTGGTCCTCACCCGAGCGCTCGGCCGAGTCCAGCGCGCGCCACGAGGCTGCAAAGCGCGCCGTCGAGCAGCTGTACGAGCAATATTTGGCGATCGGGGGGGGTTAACACGTAGCCGCCGAAGCCTCTATGAGAGGTGAGCGATGCACGTTTTCCGCGAGATTCCGTGGAAAAGCTGCATCGCTTCGCCGCGGCGCAGGGCGGGCACGTAACGCGAGCTCAGCTGATCTCCGCGGGTCTGCCGCGCCGTACGTTCGACGACTGGGTTGCGGGCGGCAGCCTGATACGCGTGTACCGCAGCGTCTATGCCGTCGGCCACCTCCAGGCCGACCCGCGCAACCGTGCACACGCGGCGTTGCTTGCCGGCGGGCCCAGATCGGCCCTGGCCGGCACCTGTGCGCTGGTCCTGTGGGACGTGTGGAAGCGCTGGCCGCAGCGGCACGAGATCGTGATCGCTGAGAACCGCCGTCCGACCGGCCTGACCGTCCATCACTCGAGCACGCTGCTGCGCCGCGACATCGTCGAACGCGACGGTCTGCGCGTGACGAGCGCCGCTCGCACGATGCTCGATACGGGGCGGCGTCTGACGGCCAGGCAGCGCACGCGCGCGGTCAACGACCTGCGCCTACGCGGCCTGCTCACAAACGAGCAACTGGAGGATGTGGTTGCTCGCAACCCGCGCCACGCGGGCGCGCCGCTGCTGCGCCCGCTGATTGAGACCGCTCAGCGGGAGCCGACCAGGTCGGAGCTGGAGGATGCGTTCCTGCGGCTCATCCACGACCATGAGCTGCCGATCCCCCGGATCAATGTCCATGTCCACGGCTACCGCGTCGACGCTCACTTTCCCGATCACGACCTGATCGTCGAGCTCGACGGTTGCCCGTCTCGCCAATTGTTTCCGCCCGTGTTTCTTGACGATCCGGCGCCGACGCCGCGCCGCCCGGCCCCGATACGTCATCCGGGAGGCGTGGATTCCCCGTCATTACAGGCTTTCCCGGAACCGGCACGTCATGCCAATATTGGCAATTAACGGAAATGAGGACCCTCATGGCCTACCTATCACCTAACCGCCATCCGCTGGACCCCCACATCGGCGAATTCGACAAAGACGAGATCGAGCGCTTGAAAAGGCGCAACCGCGACATTCGACGCCGCTTGGCTGAGCTGTCGGATATCGAGTCCGGCCCGGTCGTGATCGAGGAAGGCCCGTATGGCGAGGATGAGAACGACAGGATCCTCGGAACTTGACCTCAGCCGGGGCTACTCTTTGCCTCAAGGCCACGGAGCCCCTGCTGCGGATGCACCACGGGCGACGCCGGTTCGAGCAAACGCATAGAAGAGCGCGCCGGGCAACGAGCCCACCCGCTTGCGAGACATGGAAATTACGTCCGTAAGAGGAGGTGGTCGGATGCCCGACTACATCGCACTACTTCGCGAAGAGCGAAAGCGTGAGAAGGCGCTTCAGTTCGATTTGGACATGTCTGCGCCAGCGGCTGAGCGCGAACCCAGACGACTCGGGTGTCTCGGAGAGGATCGCGAATCTCGAAAAGGGCCTTGACAAGTCGCGGAACCGGATCGCCGATCTTGAGAACGGGATCGGTGAGGCTCCGCGCGGTTCCGTCGAGAGTGTGTTGGAGGCCGCCGAGAAGCTCCGGAAGCTTCAGGAGATCGCCAAGCGCCCCGGTAATCGGGAGGCCGGTACCGACTTTGGCGGTCGACGCTACGGTGCCACCGAGCGGATGGACGCGGCTTTCAACGAGGTCCAACGTCGGCTTGAGGTTCTGCACCGCGACGCTGACCTGAGCACGGCGGCGGTCGAGCGGCTCGACACCCACCTCCGAGGCGATGAAGCGTTCGGCGTCGACACTCAATACCTCTGCGCGGTGTCGGACCCGGACTACGCCAGCGGTTTCACCAAGATTCTCGCCCACGGGGAGTCGGCCAGCGTTTATATGAACGACGCTGAGCGGGCGGCGATGGAGCAGGTTTACAAAGCGGAGCGGCTCAGGGCGATGGCGGAGGGCACACTCTCGGCGGGCGGTTACGCCCTGCCGATCACGGTGGACCCGACGTTGAACCTGATGAGCAATGGCGCGATCAATCCGGTTCGGCAACTGGCGACAGTTCGCACGATCACGACCCTTGAGCTTCGTCTTCTGGGGACCGATGGCGTGACCGCTGCCTACGCCGCTGAAGGCACCGAGGCGTCGGATAACTCGCCCGTGCTGGCCCAGCCCGATCTGTTCACCGAGCGGGCGCAGGCATTCGTCCCGTTCAGCTTCGAGATCGGCCAGGACTGGCCGCAGCTTCAGCAGGATTTGATGCGGTTGTTCGCCGATGCAAAGGACGTGCTGGAGGCGACGAAGTTCCTCAGTGGTGCGGGGCATGGCTCGAATGAGCCAGCGGGAATCCTGGGTGGGGTGACCGGCTCGCTGACCTCAAGTCAGAAGGTTGCGACCGCGAGTGCTGACAGCGTTTCGGTGGCCGACATCTTCGCGCTCAGGGGCGCGATCCCGCCTCGCTTCCTCGGTGACGCCCAGGTGTGCGTCAGCCCGGCGATCCAGGACATTCTCTGGAACCTAGTCCCAAGGGCCTCGACCACGGATAACGTGCTGATGCCGGATCGCCAGCACCTCCTCGAACTGCCGTTGCACCAATGGTCCACGATGGCCACGGGCCTGACTGACAACGCGAACATCGTCATAGCTGGCGACTTCAGCAAATACGTCATCGCCGACCGACTCGGCATGAACGTTGAGCTGGTCCCGATGCTCTTCGGCGCGTCCGCACAGACCGACCGGGCAAAGAGGGATGTATGCGTTCTGGCGCAACACGGCGGCGATGATCGCGTCGGCCGATAACACCAGCCTCCGTTACCTCCAGGTCCTGGCGGCATGATCATGAAAACCGCTACTGAGACATTCGCCGTGCAGATCGATGGACGGGTTTGGTACGTGAGAACCGGGGACCAGCTCCCCGAAGATCACCAGATCGTTCAGCGCCATGCGTGGCGCTTCAACCACAACGTCAATGCGGCGCCGCCGGTGCCGGTGGCCGCACCAGACCTCACGGCTGACCCTCGCTCGTAAGCCGTGAGTCGGTGATAGCCGGATGGCCCTTACCCAGCGTCGGGGCCGTCCGGCTTCACCACCTGAGCACCTGTCTGGGATCACCTGGCCGAACATGCCCAAAAGTCAAAGGGGTCCGACTTCTGACCACCTTTGACAGCTACCTCAGCCTCGGGCTCGGTGCTCGGTGCCTGACGCTCGGTGCCCATGGCACCAACATCTGTCTAGCGCGCGCGTCCAGGCTTACATGACAGAGTAATGGTGAAGCATCAGAAAGTCCCTGGAAATCCCACACTTTCTGAGCGCTCTGTGGTGGAATTAGTGGTGTCAAATCAATCGCCCGACAGGGCAAAGGAGACACTCAATGTCCACCACAGCACAGAAGTCACAGACCAAGGCCACTTCTAAGGCTTCCTCCGCCTCTCGCGGTCGCAAATCGACCACAACTACACCCAAGGTCGTCACAAAGCCGCAGGGGCCCGCACGATCGCTCACGGGGAATGCTCTCGCCGCCGCGATCACCACCGCGACCACCTATGCCGAGCTGGCTAAGGCATGCGGGGCCGACCTCAAAGACGAGCGCTTCGCGAAAGCGGTTCATTTTCATGCGCAGGGATCGCGGCCACTGAGCGCCGCCGCCATCGGCGAGGAGAAGCGGGACATGCTCCTCGCGGGCGTCGCGTCGAGCGCATGGACGCGCCCGCGCGTCAAGGGCGATCGGCTATTCAACCAACCCAAGCTCAAGGCCGAGCCCAAGCCGAAGCCCGAAGCGATCGAGGCATGAGCTATCGCGAAATGATGGAGCGGGCCGAGCGCGCAAGCCTCGGCCTCATCCGCGACGCGGGTTTACCGGACCCTGATCGGGTCGAGCATGGCGAGCACGAGCTGCGGCTCATCTGGCTCGCGCCGAAGGTCGCCGTAGTGATCGAGCTGGACGAGACCGAGCAATGAGGCGGGCGTGGCGAGCGAGCGGGGGCCGGGGGGCCTCAGCATCGCGAGCCGCGCTTTCCTCGCAACACCTCCGGTGCTCACCGCGAGAGGTTCTGAAAAGTGGCCTTTTTATCGCAGATTTGGGCCGTGAAAAATTCTCGGAAAAAAGGGCGCTATGGCCCTCTCGACCATCCGGCTTTGCTGTGCGCAGAGCGGTAGGGCGCCGCGAAGGACGCCCACCTTTCTTCCCCCAGTTCCCTGCGAGCGCTACGTGGCGCAGATCGCGTAGACCTCGACAGACTCCGTGTACCCGCTGGTGTTGTACGCATAGACTTCCCAAGTGTTGCCCGACGGGTAGCTCTGAAGAAGCTCGATCCCGTAACCAGAGAAGCCGCCACCGAGGATCGTGTCACCCTTTGGGCAACTCTCGGATGGAGCGGTGTATCCACCCGCAGCGACGCTGCTGTAGTTGCTCGTCTCGTACACCACATCGCTGGCGTCGAAGGTGCCCGTCGCGCCAGTATTGCCCTGCGGTCCCTGCGCTCCAGCGTCACCCTTTGGGCCAGCGGGTCCCGCCGGTCCGGTCGCCCCGGTGTCGCCCTTGACACCGTTCGTGTCCGTGCCAGGGACGCCCTGCGGCCCCTGCGGACCAGTCAAGCCGGGGAATCCCTGTGGTCCGATGGGACCCTGTGCACCGTGCTGCCTGAGTGCACTCCGAATCTCGTCGCTGAGCTTTGCTTTCGTGACGGCGCCGTCCTTGATGTTGCTCGTGCCGACCAGCAGGTTTGTCGCAGCTACCGCAGCTCCTCCACTGAGAGCGACGAACAGTGCGATGCTGGCTAGCACACCGCTGAACGTAGGCCTAATTCGTTTCATGCTTTTCCCCCTTTTCCAAATAGGCTGAGTAGGGACACTATCCGACCAGCCGAGCCGAGCGGTGAAATTAATACCTGCTATTGCCCGGAACCCCGCCCAACGGTCGTGACTGCTTCACCGGGACCTCCTGATGGCAATCGGAGCACAACGTGACCAGCAGTTCGACCCTGTGGTCGCCCGGCACGCGATGATGGACTTCGAGGTGACCACCTGTCGCCTCGACCTCTGCTCGCGTGCGGAAACAGCGTCTACACCGATGACCGTCACGTCGGAGGGCTTCAGCGCGGTTCCTGCGGCCCTCTGTGCCCCAATGGTCGGGCCGGTTGGCTCGTTTGTGGCGCTCACGATGGGCCGCGTAGGCCGCTGACGGGATCACCCAGGGCTTGATCCCAGCGCGGCGGCATATGTCACAGACCCGCGAGGGCATCAGATGAATTCCATCGCGGGCCGGTTGCGGGGCTGATGATCGAAGCGCCAGGAGTTCGCCGATTGGCCCATACGGTGATAGCCGAGTTCCCAGCCCTCGCGGGTGTCTTCGAGGACGTCGAACGACTGCTGGAGGAGACCCTCGTCAATGAGAATGCAGAGACATTCGTCCCAGGCAGTGTCGAAGGGTTGATCGAGGCGTCGACAGTATGCGAGCAGCTCGTGCATCCGCGCTGGGGCGTC
>CAVXIA010000007.1:0-233992 GCA_963761675.1 uncultured Conexibacteraceae bacterium | reverse complement strand
TTGGGCGACACACAAGACCCGACAGGCGTTCAAACGCGACCGACGTCAGGACGCCGAGATTCTCGCCGCCACCGGGATCCCGACGATCCGCCTGTCCTACGAGGACACCACATCGCCGGCGGCCGGCGCGACAGTGGCGCGGCTGCGAGCGCTGGTCAGCGCACGCAGCCGCATGGGAAGCTGACTTCACGCGCGCAGCGCCTCGGTCGGGCTGAGCCGAGCCGCCTTGGCGGCCGGATACAGACCCGCAAGGGCGCCGATCAGGAATCCGGCGCACGGCGCCGCGATCAGCGCGTACGTCGGCACCACGAATGGTTCGTGTTTGGTGGCGGCGTAGACCTCCGTCGCGCCCGCGCCGATCAACAGACCGAAGACGCCGCCGATCGCCGCCAGCAGCGCCGACTCCGCCAGGAACTGGGCACTGATGTGTCCGCGGGTCGCGCCGAGCGCGCGACGCAGGCCGATCTCACCGCGGCGCTCCAACACGGAGATCACCATGATGTTGGCGATGCCGATCGCCCCGACAAGCAGGGCGACAGCACCGAGTCCCAGTAGGAGCGTGGTGAACTGGCCCTTGGCCGCCGCCCGCGCCTCGAGCGCGTCGGACGGGCGGTCTACGCTGACACCGCTCGGATCCTGCGGATTGGCGGTCGCGGGCAGCAGGTTCGCGACGGGCGTGACCGCGTCCTGAGTCGTGCGCACGTAGATCTCGCTCGGTTCCGGGAGCGCCTGGAACAGCCGCTCGGCGACCGGCAGGGAGATGAACGCGATCGAGTCCAGTGAGGAGTCGAGCTTGACCGGATTGAGAATCCCGACCACCACGAACCAGCGATTACCCAGATAGACCATCACGTGGCCACCGGCCTTGATGATCTGCAGTGTCGCGGCGGCCTGAGCGCCGAGCACGACCTCGGGGTAGCGGTCGCTGACCGGGTTCAGAAAGCGCCCGGAGGCCAGCGTGGTGCCGACCACGCGCGGGAGGTTGTCGCTGGCGGCGTCGACGCCGATGCCGCCCGTCTGCTCGGCCGGAACGTACGGCGTGCGGTACACGTTGGCGCTGGTCAGCTGGTAGATCGGGGCATCGCTCTCGACGCCCCGCATGTGCCCGATCATCGGCACCGAGGTCGGCGCGAGCACCGCGCTGTTGCCGAGGAAGTCGGTGCCGGGGGAGACCGTGAGCAGATTCGTTCCGAGCGCATCGATCTCGGCGATCAGGTTCGCCTGAGCCGACGAGGAGACGCCGACGACGGCGACCATCGCACCGATGCCGATCGCGATTCCGAGTGCTGAGAGCGCTGCGCGCAACTTGCGCGTGCGCAGACCCTGAAGCGCCACACCAAGCAGCTCGCGCGGCGGGAGTCGCGCGCGTTCGAGTCCTGAATCGCCGGGGTCTGCGGGCGGTCGTGCCGGCCGACCGGCGCCGCCGTCGATCACCACATCGGTCATCCGCGCTCGTCCTCCACGATCTCGCCGTCGCGCATGTGCAGGCGACGTGGGAAGCCGCCGGCGATGCTCTCGTCGTGCGTGATCAGCACCAGTGTTGCGCCGTCTGAGCCCAGCTCATGCAGGACGTCGAGCACGCCCGTACCCGACTTCGAATCGAGGTTTCCGGTCGGCTCGTCGGCGAGCAGGATCGCGGGCCGCTTCGCGATCGCGCGTGCGATCGCGACGCGCTGGCGCTCGCCTCCGGACAGCTGCTTGGGACGGAAGTCGAGCCGGTGACCCAACCCGACACGTTCGAGGGCCTCGCGAGCCAGCGCGCGCCGCCGGCGGAGCGGCGCGCCTGTGTAGAGCATGCCGGTGGCGACATTGTCGACCGCCGACATCGACTCCTGCAGGTGGAATTCCTGAAAGACGAAACCGATCTGATAGGCGCGCAGGCCCGCCAGCTCGGCGTCGGTGGCGGTCGTGGTGTCGTGTCCGGCGACATGGACCTCACCGGATGTCGGCCGTTCGAGCGTGCCAAGGATCGTCAGCATCGTCGTCTTGCCGGAGCCGGACGGGCCGACGACTGCGACCTGGGCGCCCGCGGGGATGTCGACGCTCACATCACGCAGCGCCATCACCCCGCCGGGGTACTCCTTCACGACATCGTTGAGCTCGACGCTCATCCCTGCGAGTCCGTGACCTTGAGCCCGGGGTAGATGCCGGAACCGGAGATCTCGACATAGCCTGCCGCGAACAGGCCGGTGGTGACCGGGATCAGCTTGCGCGGGCTCGCCGCCTCCTGCACCGCGAAGGTGCTGCCGGAGGTGGCAAGCAGTGCTGTAACCGGAACCGACAGCACGTTTCTGGCCTTGCTCTGGACGAAATTGACACTCACGGAGGCCTGGTCGAGGCCGCCGCCCTTCGCGGGCCTATCGAGCTCGACCGTGACCGGCACGGTCGAGCTGCCGGTGCCGGAGCTGCCAGTCGCGCCCTCATTGCCTGCGCCGCCGAGCTCGAGCTCTGAGCCACGGGGCTCACCGCGGTCACCCTGCCGTTCTGGGTGCTGCCGTCTGGCATCTCTACCGTGACATGCTCGCCGATCGTGGCCTCCGACTGGACGCTCGCGCTGAGGTCAACGGTGACGACGAGCTTGGTGGAGGAGGTGCCGAGCACCGCGACCGCGCTACCACCGCCGCCACCGGCGCCGGTGTCGCCCTTGCCGCCGGTGCTGCTCTTGCCGCCGGTGCTGCTCTTGCCGCCGTGCTGCTCTTGCGCCTGCTGCTCTTGCCGCTGGAGCTTCCCTTGTCGCTCGAGGACGGCTTCTTCGAGGACGGCTTCTTCGACGACGGCTTCTTGGATGACGATTTGGTCGAGGGGTGAGACCCGTTTCTGTCCGCACGCAGCTCCTGCTGCTGTTGCTGGACCAGCCGGAGCAGCGCCTGCAATGTGCGCTGGCTGAGGCTGTCGCTCCCGCCGGTCGAACTCTTCGGCGTCTTGCTGGTGCCCGTGTTCGGCGTCGTCGTCCTGGTCGACGCGGTTGTGGTCGTGCCGGGGGTTGTGTCGGTTGTGCCGGTGGTTGTGTCGGTGGTCGGGCCGGTGGTCGTGCCGGTGGTCGTGCCGGTGGTCGTGCCGGTGGTCGTGCCGGTGGTTGTGTCCGAGTTCGAATAGTCGACGAACTCCGTGTCAGCCGAGTCCTGCGCCGGGGTGTAGCTCGCGGCCGTCGATCCAACGGTCGTGTCAACTGCCTGGACGAGCTGTTGGCCGGGCAGGAACACGACCTGCCCCAAGGTGAGCGTGCCGTTCTGGGTCTGGCCGAGGTGAGCCTGCAATTCCTCAACACCGGCGGTGGTGGCGGGCTGCCACGTGCCGTCGATCACGATGCCGTCGGGGTTGTAGCCAAGATCGACGAGGTTGCGGTTGAGCTCGAAGACGTCGGGACCCGTCAGGTCGGAGGCGGTCAGGTCGCGGTACGCCGGCGTCGAGCCGTTCATCAGCAGCACCGGTTGGTTGTCGACGGTGAACAGCGTGTGCCCCGGTTTGATGATCGCGCCGATCTGCGGCACCCAGGTGATCGTGCCGCTGAGCCGGTTGTAGACAGTCTGCGCGTTCGCATAACTGAGCGTGCCCGACTCGGTGTCGGTCGCGACCAGGTTGCGGCGTTGAACCGTTGCCGCGCCGGTCGCGGTCGTACCCGCATCGGAGCCGCTCTTCGCGGGCCCGCTGTTGGAGACCACGATCACGACGACCACGGCGGCGGCGATCAGCAGAGCCAGGATCGCCAGCGAACGGCCCCGCCGCCGAGTCATGCTGGGCTTGGAAATCTGCATGTCAGCTACCGACCCTCTTCGTCGGGAATCCCTTCGGCCCGCCAAGCAACGGCATGCAGACCGTCTGGGCCGCCTGGGGCACCGGTTGGAGAATTCGAACCACCGCATGCGGCGAGGGCAGCCGCGGTGGCGAGCATGGCTGCCATTACGGGGGTTGTGCGAAGCATGACCGCAGTTGTACGCGGCCGACGGTTACACCCAGGGAACAGCCAGCCTAAGAAAACCCCAAGAATCTGGGAGGGAACCGTGGGATGTCCCACAGAAGAGACCACACCGACTCAAAGGCACCGTTACTGCCACGTAACCGCCTGCTAAGCATGCTCTGAACACGTATGCGAGTGCTGGTAGTCGAAGATCACATTGAGCTGTCCGAGGTCGTCGCTGCGGGTCTCCGCCGCGAGGGCTTCGCCGTCGACATCGCCACCGACGGCGCGGCTGCGCTCGCCAACGCCCACGTCTATGACTACGAGGTGATCGTGCTCGACCGTGACCTTCCCAAGATCCATGGTGACGAGGTCTGCAGGCGACTCACCGCTGAGGGCGGGCGCGCGCGTGTGCTGATGCTGACCGCCTCGGGCGAGATCGAGGACCGTGTCCAGGGGCTCAGCATCGGCGCCGACGACTACCTGACGAAGCCGTTTGCGTTCGCGGAGCTGGTCGCGCGCGTACGCGCGCTCGCCAGACGCGCACAGCCGGCACTGCCTCCCGTGCTGGAGACCGGCGACGTGCGCCTCGACACGGCAAGGAGGATCGTTACACGAGGCGGTCATCGGCTCGAGCTAAGCGCCAAGGAGTTCGCGGTACTCGAGCTGCTGATGGCGGCGCAGGGAGCGGCGATCTCATCCGAGGATCTGCTTGCACGCGCCTGGGACGAGGCGGCCGACCCGTTCAGCAACGTCGTCAAGGTGACGATCAGCCGTCTGCGCCGCAAGCTCGGTGAGCCGCAGATGATCGAGACGGTGCCCGGTGGCGGCTACCGGATCTGATTCCCCTCCGGACGCTCGCCGCCATGGCGGCGTGACCCTGCGACTGCGGCTGACGCTGCTCTACGGCGCCGTGTTCATCGCCGCGGGCGGGGCGCTCCTGGCCGTCACCTACGGGCTGTTCAAGCACAACCAGAACCGCGGCGGCACCGCGATCACCGTGAGCGGCGTGAACTTCGCGCTTCCCGTCGGCGTCCGGTCCGGAGAGGTTGCCCATAGCGTCTCGCCGCCGAGGTACGTCATCACCCCGCATCCAACGTCGACTCCGGTCCAACAGCGGGTCCCGCCGGCGAAGGTGCTGAACCGAATCAGGCGACTCGGCCAGCGGCAGCTGGTGGCGCAGGCGCATCTCTACGCTCGCCGGGCGAGAGTCGCGGTCAGGGCACAGCAGGCCTCCGACGCCTCGTCGCTGCTCGAGTGGTCGGTGATCGCGTTCGTCGTGGTGGCGCTGCTGTCGATCGGCGTGGCGTGGTGGCTGGCGGGACGGGCGCTGGCGCCGCTGCGGACGATGAACGCGCGCGCCCGTGTGATCAGCGCGGAGAACCTCCACGAGCGGCTCGGCGTCGACGATCGTCGTGACGAGCTCGGCGAGCTGGGTACGACCTTCGATGCGCTCCTATCGCGGCTGGAGCGCGCGTTCGAATCGCAGCGGCGGTTTGCGGCCAACGCCTCGCACGAGCTGCGGACGCCGATCACGCTCGAGCGTACGCTGGCGGAGGTGGCGCTCGCCGATCCCGACGCGTCGGCTGAGTCGCTGCGCCGGGTATGCGAGCGCGTCGTCGCCTCGACGGAGCAGCAGGAACGGCTCCTGGACGCGTTGCTGACGCTCGCGCGAAGCGAGGTGGGCGCGGCGGCGGGGGAGAAGGTCGACCTCGCGACTTTGATGGAGGATGCCTTGTTGGCTCGTGAGCCGCAGTTGACCGGCATCCGTGTCGAGCGCGAGCTCGCGCCGGCAGTCGTGACCGGCGATCAGGCGCTGCTCGAGCGGCTGGTCGCAAACCTGTTGGACAACGCGATCGTCCACAACGGTGGCGAGGCGCCCTGGATCACGGTGGTCACCGGCGACCTCGGCGGTGCGCCCGGCCTGCGGATTGCCAACGGGGGCCGAAAGCTCGAGCCGGAGCAGGTCGAGGAGCTGTTCGAGCCGTTCCGCAGGGGCGGCGGCGATCGTGTGGCCGGTGCTGAGGGCGGTCTCGGACTGGGGCTCTCGATCGTCAGTGCGGTGGCGGTGGCTCACGGTGCCCAGATCGACCCCACGGCGCTGCCGGGGGGCGGCTTTGAGATCGGGCTGCGTATGCGCCAGCCTGCGATCGCCGAGCCGCTCGATGACGCGAACGTGTATGTTGCAAGGCCCGATGACCCGAGCACATGACCTACTGACCGCGGGCGCGCGCAAGAGGCCGCTCAGGGGCGCCACCGTCGCGCGGCTAGTCGTCGCGCTCTGCGCGGTGGCGGCCGTCATCGTGATCGCCGGTTGTGGCGGCTCCAAGCCTCAATACTGCTCGGACCGATCGAGCCTCGAGAAGACCGTCAAGAGCATTCCGTCGATGGTCACCAGCAAGGACGTGAGCGGCCTTGAGTCGGTGGGCACGACGCTCCAGACCGAGGCCAACAAGATGGTCTCATCGGCCAAGAGCGACTTCCCGCAGCAGACGAGCGCGATGAAGTCCAGTGTGAACGCCCTCGAGAGTGCAATCAAGGCGCTGCCGTCGTCCCCGACCGCCAGTGACTACGTGAATCTTGCGGTGCAGGCCGGGAGTGCGGTCAGTTCGGTGAGTGACTTTGTCAGCGCAACCGACTCGAAGTGCTGATCGCACGGAGCGACGGTGATGTCGAAGCTCTCCAAACAGATCGCTGAAGCCGAACGTCAGGTCGAGCAGGTGCAGGCGATGCTCGACCACGCGCAGCGTGCGCTGGAGACGGCGGCGCGGGCTGACGCGGCGGTGAACCGTGCCAAGCGACCAGTTGTCCGGCTCGCAATCGCGGTTGCGGGTGCCGCCGCGATCGTCGTCCTGGGCCGCCTGGCGGTGCGACGACGAGGTCAGGGCCCGCCGAGCAGCTGAGTCGGCGTTACGCTTGCTCTGACGCCCTGCGCGCAGCGAGCCAACCGTGACCCCGCAGCTCCAGACAAACATTCGCAACGCCATCATCGTTTTCGTGATCGCGGCGATCGTGTACGCGATCCCGAGCGGTGATTTCGCGCTCGCTTTTGTCGTTCAGGCGATCTCACTCGGATTCCTGGCGGCGCTCGCGTGGATCGCCGCGCGTCTGTATCGCGAGCACCGAACCGAGATCTACGCGCTGGGCGATCGCCGCCGCGCCGTGCTCTACATCGCGCTGGGCATGGCAGCGCTCGCGATCACCGCGCTGGACCGGCTCTTCGCTTCCGGCATCGGCACGGTCATCTGGCTGCTGGTCCTCGGTGGTTGCGGCTTCGCGCTGTACAGCGTGTACCGCTCCACGCGCGAGTACTGAGTGCTGCAGCGGTGGGGGTGGTCAAGCGCGACCACCCCCACCGTGAGACGCTCAGAAGCGGTCGAGGTTCATGACCTTGTCCCACGCGGCGACGAAGTCATGCGCGAACTTGTCGGCGGCGTCGTCGAAGGCGTAAACCTCCGCGACGGCGCGCAGCTCGGCGTTTGAGCCGAACACGAGATCGGCGCGGCTGCCGGTCCACCGCTCTCCGCGCGGGCCGGTGGCGTTGAACGTCGAGGAATCCGGCGATGCCGAGGTCCAGGTGGTGCCGAGGTCGAGCAGGTTGACGAAGAAGTCGTTCGTCAGGCGGCCCGGGGTGGCGGTGAGGACGCCGGTCGCCGAGTTGTCGTAGTTTCCGCCGAGCACCCGCAGACCGCCGACCAACACGGTCATCTCGGGGGCGCTCAGCGTCAGCTGATTGGCCCTGTCGACCAGCAGGTACTCGGCCGGGAGTCGGCCTGCGGCGGTCAGGTAGTTGCGGAAGCCGTCGGCGCGAGGCTCGAGCGCCTCGAACGACTCCACATCGGTCTGCTCCTGGCTCGCATCCACGCGACCAGGCGTGAACGGCACCTCAATCTCGACGCCGGCGTCCCCGGCGGCCTGCTCGATCGCCGCGCAGCCGCCGAGCACGATCAGATCGGCGAGCGAGACCTGCTTGCCGGCGTCGTTGAACGCCGTCTGGATTCCCGCCAGTGTGCCGAGCACCGAGGCAAGCTGGCTCGGGTTGTTGACCTCCCAGTTGCGCTGCGGCTCGAGACGGATGCGGGCGCCGTTGGCGCCGCCGCGCTTGTCGCCGCCGCGGAAGGTCGAGGCCGAGGCCCATGCGGTCTGGACCAGCTGGGAGACGGTCAGGCCCGAGGCCAGGATCCGCTGCTTGAGCCACGCGATGTCCTCAGCGCCGATCATCTCAGCGGGTGGGTCCGGCAGCGGGTCCTGCCACAGCTGCACCTCGCTCGGAACCTCGGGGCCGAGATAGCGTGCCACAGGGCCCATGTCGCGGTGTGTGAGCTTGAACCACGCGCGGGCGAAGGCGTCGGCGAGCTCGTCCGGGTTGTCCTTGAAGCGGAGGGAGATCGGCCCGTAGACGGGGTCGAAACGCAACGCCAGATCGGTGGTGAGCATCGTCGGCCTGCGCATGGCGCCACCGTCATCCGGGGCGGGGATCACAGCCTCGGAGTCTTTGGCGACCCACTGGTGGGCGCCGGCGGGGCTCTGTTCGAGCTCCCATTCGTATCCGAACAGGTTCTCCAGGAAGTTGTTGCCCCATCTGGTCGGGGTCGTCGTCCACGTCACCTCGATCCCGGAGGTGATCGCATCCGCGCCCAAACCGGTGCCGTAGGTGCTCTTCCAGCCGAGACCCTGGAGCTCCATCGGCGCCGACTCGGGCTCGGGGCCGACGCTCTCAGCGGGGCCGGCTCCGTGGGTCTTGCCGAAGCTGTGGCCGCCGGCGATCAGCGCCACGGTCTCCTCGTCGTCCATCGCCATGCGTCGGAACGTCTCGCGGATGTCGTGTGCTGAGGCGAGTGGATCCGGGTTGCCGTTGGGGCCCTCGGGGTTGACGTAGATCAGGCCCATCTGAACGGCCGCCAGCGGGTTCTCGAGGTCGCGATCGCCGCTGTAGCGCTCGTCGCCGAGCCAGGTGGTCTCCGAGCCCCAGTAGACATCATCGTCCGGCTCCCAGGCGTCGACACGGCCGCCCGCGAAGCCAAACGTCCTGAAGCCCATCGTCTCCAGCGCGACATTACCGGCGAGGACGATCAGGTCTGCCCAGGAGAGGCTCTGGCCGTATCGCTGTTTCACAGGCCACAGCAGACGACGTGCCTTGTCGAGGCTGACGTTGTCGGGCCAGCTGTTGAGCGGCGCGAAGCGCTGTTGACCCGAGCCGGCGCCGCCGCGGCCGTCGTGGATCCGGTAGGTGCCGGCGCTGTGCCAGGCCATGCGGATCATCAGCGGCCCGTAGTGGCCGAAGTCAGCGGGCCACCAGTCCTTGGAGGTCGTGAGGACCTCGGCGATGTCCTGCTTGACGGCTGCGAGGTCGAGGCTGTTGAAGGCGGTCGCATAGTCGAACGATTCGCCCAGCGGGTTTGCGACTGCCGGGTTCTTGGCGAGGATCTTGAGGTTGAGCCGGTGTGGCCACCACTCGGTGTTGGCGTCGCCGTGAAGCGGATGCGTGAGGCCGCCGTGCGCGACCGGGCAGCCACCCGCGGTCGCGGCGGTGTCCTCGGTGTGTCCCTGGTTCAGGTCGGAGATAACGTCTGGGTGCTCAGGCACTGGGTTCCTTTCACATCAATGTTTGGTGTTGCATCACTGGGTGACCGTGTGGCGAGGGCTCGCGTGCGAGCAGGCTGGGCACAGGCCCCAGTAGATCACCTCGGCTTCATCGACGGTGTAACCGTGCTGTTGAGCGGGGGTCAGGCACGGCGTCTCGCCAACCGGGCAGTCGACATCGGCCACCGCGCCGCATGACCGGCAGACTATGTGGTGGTGATTGTCGGCAACGCGGGCCTCATAGCGCGCGACCGAGCCGGACGGCTGGATCCGTCGAACCAGCCCGGCGATGGTCAATGCCTGCAATACGTCGTAGACCGCCTGGTGAGAGACGTCTCCCAACTGCAGGCGCACCGCGTCGATGATCGAGTTCGTATCGGCATGGGGATGGCTGTGAACTGCTCTGAGCACCGCAATCCGAGGGCGCGTCACGCGTAGGTCTGCCTCGCGCAGGCTGCGCTCGATCTCATCCGGGGTGGGCACCGACTCGAGAGTCTGGACGCTTTTCTTGAATCAGTCAAGTCTTGTGAGCGCCGGCGCTGGCGCCGGCCCCAGCGCCGGCGATGCAGCGCGAGCCGGTCGCGTCGCGAGTCTTCGAGCATTTCGTCAGACTGACCCCATGACCTCGATAATCGCCTCAAATCGGACCACGACACTCGGCGACAGGCCCATCAACCGGATGGGCTACGGCGCCATGCAGCTCGCGGGACCGGGTGTATTCGGACCGCCGAGAGATCCTGACGCCGCGCGCGCGGTTCTGCGCCGGGCGATCCAACTCGGCGTCGACCACATCGACACCAGCCAGTACTACGGGCCCGATGTGGTCAATGACCTGATTCGCGAGGCGCTCCATCCCTACCCGGACAACCTCAGGCTCGTGACGAAGGTGGGCGGTGCCCGCACCGCCACGGGGGGCTGGCTGCCGGCACAGACGCCCGCGGAGCTTCGCAGGGGCGTGGAGGACAATCTGCGTTCGCTCAGGCTGGAGCGTCTGGATCTCGTGAACCTTCGCCTCATGGGTTCCGAACATGGCCGGCCGAGCGTGGCGATCGAGGATCAGCTGGGCGCGCTCGAGGAACTCCGTCAGGATGGAAAGCTTGACCTGATCGGTGTCTCCAACGTGAGCCGGGAACAGCTTCAGCAGGCGCTTGCGCTGGTCACTGTCGGCGAGGTCCAGAACCCGTACAGCGTGATCGACCGCGCCGACGAGGAGCTCGTCGAGCTATGCGCTCAGCACCGGGTGGCATTCGTCCCGTTCTTCCCTCTGGGGTCGGCGTTCGACGGGGGCTTTCAGAAGATCGCGGAGGAGCCGACGCTGATCCGCGTTGCGCAGAAGCACGATGCCAGCACGTCACAGGTCGCGCTCGCCTGGCTGCTGGCCCGCTACGAGCGGATGCTCCTCATACCCGGAACCTCTTCGGTGGCTCACCTCGAGGAGAATTACGCGGCGATCGAGCTCGAGTTCGACGATGAGGACATGGCTGCGCTGGACGCGATCCCGCATCGTGGGGTGCCGCGGCGCTAGTTACGCACCGCGCCGGCTGGGCCGGCGGGCTGACTGCGGCCGCCAGCTGACCGCGAGCCGGTTGGCGCGACACGGGTCGGTACATAGACTCGTCAGCTCATGTCGATCGTCCCCGCCGACCGCCGCCGCGAGCTCCCGGACGAACCGGGCGTCTACCTGTTCCACGACGCCAGGGGGAAGGTCATCTACGTCGGCAAGGCGGTCTCGATCCGCAAGCGCGTGGCTTCACATTTCTCGAACCCGTCGACGCGTGCGGGCGGCGACCTGCTGCCGATGATCGACCAGATCGAGGCGCTGGTGGTGCACACCGAGTCCGAGGCGCTGCTCGTCGAGCAGAACTTCATCAGGCAATACCAGCCGAAGTTCAACATCCGGCTGCGCGACGACAAGTCCTACCCGTACATCGCGATCAGTCTCGACGAGGAGTTCCCGCGGGTCTATTTCACACGCGAGCGTCACCGTCGCGACCGCGCCTACTTCGGTCCCTTCTCAAGCGCCAAACGCACGCGCGCGACGCTCGAGGTGCTCGGCAAGGTCTTCCTGTTTCGGACATGCGATGGCCCGCAGCCCGGCCGGCGCAGCGGCTCGCCCTGCCTCGATTACTACATAAAGCGCTGTGAGGCGCCGTGCGTCGGTTACGTCAGTCGTGAGGATTATCGCGCCGGCATCGAGGGCGTGATGGCGTTCCTGTCCGGTCGCTACCGGGAGATCGAGCAGCGCCTCGAGTTCGAGATGCGCCAGGCGGCCGCTGAGCAGCGCTACGAGGATGCGGCGCGGGAGCGCAACCGCCTGGAGGCCGTGCGCCGGCTACTGGAGCGCCAGCGGGTCGCGGTCGATCAGGGAGGGACATTCGACGCGATCGCGATCGCGGTGGCCGACGGCGAGGCCAACGCGCAGGTGCTGCAGGTGCGCGACGGAGTGCTCTCGGATCGCCAGAGCTTCTATCTCGAGAATGCCGCCGGCGCCGATCCGGCCGACGTCACTGAGGCGTTCATCATCCAGTACTACGCCTCAGCGATGATGATTCCGCCCCTGGTGGTGGTCGAGCCCGGGGTGACCGGGGGGGGTGGGACCGGCAGCGGGCGGGTGGGGCCGCTCTCCACCGCTCTGTCCGAGCGCCGCGGCTCGCAGGTCGAGGTGCGCGAGCCCGAACGCGGCGACAAGCGCCGGATCCTCGAACTCGCCCAGCGCAATGCCCGCCTCGCGCTTGACCAGGAGAGGTTGCGCTCGGAGCGGCGTCGCCAGCAGCGCACCGAGGCGATGGACCGCCTGCAACAGGCACTCGGCCTCGACACGCTGCCACTGCGGATCGAGTGCTACGACATCTCGACGCTGATGGGCACCAACACGGTCGCATCGATGGTCGTGTTCGAGGGCGCCGCACCGAAGAAGTCCGACTACCGGCGCTTCAAGGTGCGGACCGTCGGGGATGGCGCTGTGGCGGCGCCGGCCAGATCGGTCTCGCGCGCCGACCCCCAAACCTCCGCCGGCGGAGGTCAGAACGGCGAGTACGGGCCTGACGACTTCGCCTCGATGGAGGAGATCCTGGGGCGCAGGATGGCGCAATACGAGGCGCAGGAGGACCGCTCGCCGCACGACAGTGACTACGATCCGAGCTTCGCGGCGCTACCGAACCTGATCGTGATCGATGGCGGCAAGGGGCAGCTGGCCGCGGGTCTGCGGGCGCTGCAGGGATTCTGTGACCGGGGCGTGGCCGTGGTCTCGCTGGCCAAGCGGATCGAGGAGGTCTTCATCCCTGGACGCTCCGAGTCGCTGGTGATGGGGCACGACACGCCGGAGCTGCAACTGCTGCAACGGTTGCGGGACGAGGCGCACCGATTCGCGATCACACACCACCGGCAGCGGCGCGACCGTCAGATGACAACGTCGATCCTCGACGGCCTGCCGGGGGTGGGTCCGGCGCGCAAGCGCGCGCTGCTGACGCACTTCGGATCACCGGAGGCGGTGCTCGAGGCCTCCCGCGACGAACTCGAGGCGGTCCCGGGTATCTCGGGGAAGCTGGCCCGCGAACTGCACCGCGAGCTCCACAAGACGGGAGTCTGACGGGGTCTCCTGGCGGTGCCGGCCTCGCCGCAGTTCACAAGATGGCTGCCCGGTTCATCTGCGCTGCCTGGTAAACCCTATGTTGGGGGGCCATGGGGCGACACACTTTCGACACACTCGACACGATTCCGTTACAAAGCTGACGCAGGTGTCCACCCCTCCGGAAGATCAACAGTTTGCCCTCCGCGATCTGGTCGTGATCACCGGCTTCTCCGGCGCCGGCAAGTCGACCGCGATGGCAGCGTTCGAAGACGAGGGCTACTTCTGCGTCGACAACCTGCCATCGGAGATGATCGGCTCGCTGGTGGATCTGTTCGCCCACAGCGGCTCGAAGGTCGAGTACGCCGCCGTTGTCTCCGACGTCCGTGCGGGCAGCTACTTCGAGGGCCTCGCGGAGGTGATCGATCGCCTCGAGTCGCTCGGCGTCCACCATCGCGTGCTGTTCCTGGAGGCGAGCGAGGGCACGCTCCAGACCCGCTACAAGGAGACGCGCCGTCGCCATCCGCTCTCGCCCGACGGCAGCGTGGCGGCCGGTATCGCCCGTGAGCGCTCGGCACTCGCGCCGCTGCGCCGACGCGCGGACACGGTGATCGACACCACCGGCCTCACGGCCGCGCAGCTGCGCCGCAAGCTCGGTGACGAGATGCTGCCCTCGCACACGCCGGGCCGGCTTGCTGTCACCTTCGAGAGCTTCGGCTTCAAGTACGGCCCGGCGCGCGATCCGGACCTGATGTTCGACGTCCGTTTTCTGCCCAACCCGCACTACGAGCCGACGCTGCGTCCGCTGACCGGCCTGGATCCGAGAGTCGTCGAGTTCATCGACCGTGACGGCTCGCTCGACGAGTTCTACAGCCGTCTGCATCCGCTGATCGACTACCTGCTGCCGCAGTATCTGGCTGAGGGCAAGGCGCACCTGGTGGTGGCGATCGGCTGCACCGGCGGCCGGCACCGCTCAGTCGCGATCGCCCAGCACCTCGCGCAGCGCTATCAGCAGGCGCCGGAGTACATCGTTCAGGTGATCCATCGCGACACCGACAGACCGGCGTGATCGACCACGTCGGGCTGCACGTCAGCGACCTGGAACGGTCGACGCGCTTCTATGACGCCGTGTGCTTTCCGCTGGGGCTTCGACGGGTCGTCGAGCTCGAACGCGCGGTGGCATACGGCGTCTCCGGGCCCCGGTTCTGGCTCGCGGCAGGCGGCGCCGCGCCGGCCCCCGCGTACGGCCACGTGGCGCTGGCGGCGGCGGGCAAGGCTGCGGTCGATGCCGCCCACCGCGCGGGACTGTCCGCGGGCGGGAGCGACGAGGGGGCCCCGGGCCCGCGGCCGCGCTACGGCCGGCGCTATTACGCCGCCTACCTGCTCGACCCGGACGGCTACAAGCTGGAGATCGTGTCGCGGCGCTGATTGTCCCGCTGGACATCAGCGCCGGGCCCCGGCAAGCCGTCGCCGGCCGCGGACCGTCATCATGTCGGTGGGACCAGTCACGCGTTAGCCTTCGGCGCCGGTTCGCACGAGCCGGGGCCGGAACGTGTGCGCACTTCAACCAGCGGAGGTTCAATGGCGGTTCGAATCGGGATCAACGGGTTTGGGCGGATCGGCCGCAACGTCTTCCGGGCGGCGACCGAGCGCGACGCCGACATCGAGTGGCTGGCGCTCAACGACCTGGTCGATCGTGCGACGATCGCGCACCTGCTCAAGTACGACTCGAACTACGGCCCGTTCCAGGGGACCGTCGAGGTGACCGACGCCGGCATCGCGGTCAACGGCAGGGAGATCCGCGTTCTGGCCGAGCGTGACCCGGCCGCGCTGCCGTGGGGAGAGCTTGGCGCCGACGTGGTGATCGAGTCCACCGGCTTCTTCACCGACCGCGAGAACGCCGCCAAGCACCTGGAGGCAGGCGCTGGGAAGGTGGTCATCTCGGCCCCGGCGACCAGTCCGGACGTGACCGTAGTGCTGGGCGTGAACTTCGATTCGGCCTACGACCCCTCCGCGCACACGATCATCTCGAACGCCTCCTGCACGACCAACTGCCTGGCGCCGGTGGCGAAGGTGCTGAACGACACGGTCGGTATCAAGCACGGCCTGATGACCACGATCCACGCGTATACCGCCGACCAGCGTCTCCAGGACATGCCGCACAAGGATCTCCGCCGTGCGCGAGCGGCCGCTGTCAGCCTGATCCCGGCGACGACCGGTGCCGCCAAGGCGATCGGCTTGGTGATTCCGGCGCTGAACGGGAAGCTGAACGGGTTCGCGATGCGAGCCCCCGTGCCAACCGGCAGCGTCGTGGATCTCACGATCGAGGCCGAGCGCGAGACCACCGTCGAGGAGGTCAACGGGGCGCTGAAGGCGGCGGCGAGCGACGGTCCGCTCGTGGGCTACCTGGAATACACCGAGGATCCGATCGTTTCGGCGGACATCGTCAAGAACCCCGCATCCTCGATCGTCGACTCGGCGCTGACTTCAGTGCTCGACGGCACGCTCGTCAAGGTCGTCGCGTGGTACGACAACGAGTGGGGTTACTCGAATCGCGTTGTCGACCTGGTCCAGCAGCTGTAGCTTGCCGGTGGCGTACGGGATGACGCGAGTGAGGAGACGCTGAACGCGATGCGAACACTCAAGGACCTCGGTGACCTGAGCGGGCGGCGGGCGCTTGTGCGGGTTGACTTCAACGTCCCGCTCGACGATCACGGCGGCATCGCCGACGACACTCGCATCCGCGAGACCCTGCCAACGTTGCGCGCGCTGCGTGAGCGCGGAGCACGGCTGATCCTGGTATCGCATCTGGGCAGGCCCCGGGACCGTGAGCCCCAGCTCTCGCTGGGGCCGGTCGCCGAGCATCTGAGCGCCCTGCTGGCGACTCCGGTCAAGTTCGCGCCCGCGGTCGTGGGTGACGAGGTCACGAAGATGGCCGACGCGCTCGCGCCCGGTGAGATCCTGCTGCTCGAGAACGTCCGCTACGAGCCGGGGGAGACCAGCAACGATCCGGCGCTGGCAGCAGCTCTGGCCGCGCTCGCCGACGTGTACGTCGACGACGCATTTGGCGCCGCCCATCGCGCGCACGCTTCGACCGTCGGCGCCGCTGAGCTGCTCGACGAGCGAGCGGCCGGGCTGCTGCTGGAGCGCGAGGTGAGGACCCTGAGCGCACTGATCGAGACGCCCGAGCGGCCACTGGTCGCGATCCTCGGCGGAGCGAAGGTCAGCGACAAGATCCGCGTGATCGAACGCTTCCTCGAGATCGCCGACGAGATCCTGATCGGTGGGGCGATGGCGTTCCCGTTCCTGGCGGCGCAGGGCCACAGGGTTGGCTCGTCCCTCTGCGCGAGCGAGGACATCGAGCATGCGCGGACGCTGCTCGCACTCGAGGCCGGCGCAAGGGCGAGTCTGCTGCTGCCAACCGATCTGGTGGCCGCCGATCACTTCGCGGCGGACGCGTCGCCACTGGAGGTGGACGGCGTCGACCTCGACGACGGGCTGATGGGGCTCGACATCGGCCCGCGTACGGTCGCCGAATACGCGGACCGTATCGCCAGCGCCGGCACCATCTTCTGGAACGGCCCGATGGGCGCATTCGAGCTCGAGCCGTTCGCCGCCGGTACGAAGTCGGTGGCCGAAGCGCTCGCGAACGCCGGCGGGATCACGGTCGTCGGCGGTGGAGACTCGGCCGCTGCGGTGCAGAAGTTCGGACTTACGCACAAGATGACGCACGTCTCGACCGGTGGTGGCGCGGCGCTGGAGCTGATCGAGGGCAGGAGGCTGCCGGGAGTCGAAGTGCTCGGATGAGCGCGTGGAGGAGCGAGTGAGCACGAGAACAGCACTGGTCGCGGGCAACTGGAAGATGAACAAGACGATTCTCGAGGCCGAGGAGTTCATCCAGGCCCTGCTGCCGCAAATCTCCACGGCGGGTCGGGTCGAGGTGGCGATCTGCCCGCCGTTCACCGCGCTGACGCCGATGGTCGACTCAACCCGTGGGTCTCGCGTGGAGGTGTTCGCGCAGACGATGCACCAGGCTGACGCGGGCGCCTTCACGGGCGAGGTCTCTCCCGCGATGCTCAGCGAGCTCGATGTGCACGGTGTGATCCTGGGGCACTCGGAGCGGCGCGAGCTCTACGCGGAGACCGACAAGGCGCTGGCACTCAAGGTTCCGGCTGCGCTGGGGGCGGCTCTGACGCCCCTGCTGTGCGTCGGCGAGACCGACGCCGAGCGCGAGAATGGAGACACCGAGCGCAAGCTCCGCCACCAGATCCAGGAGGGCCTGTCGAAGCTCTCCACCGAGCAGCTGGGTGCGGTCGTGATCGCGTATGAGCCGATCTGGGCGATCGGCACGGGCAAGGTCGCCGAGCCCGAGCAGGCGCAGGAGGCAGCCGCGTTCATCCGTGCGCTGATCGCCGGGCGCTCGCCGGAGCAGGCCGATGTGACCCGCATCCTGTATGGCGGCAGCGTCAACCCCGAGAACGCGAGCGAGCTGCTGGCGCTCCCGGACGTCGACGGCGCGTTGGTGGGCGGGGCGAGCCTGGACGCCGAGTCGTTCGCGACGATCGTCGCCGCGGCGGGCTGAGCCGTCATGAGCACCGCGGCTGACACGCAGTCGGGCAACGGGCGCGAGGGAGCGGATCTGCCGGCACCGTCGTGCGTGCTGGTAGTCCTTGACGGTTGGGGAATTGCGCCGGCCGGTCCGGGGAACGCGATCTCGCTCGCCAGCACACCCGTGTTCGACGATCTCTGGGATCGCTATCCGCACACGACGCTCGAGGCCTGCGGGCTCGCGGTCGGCCTGCCGGGCGGCCAGATGGGCAACTCCGAGGTCGGTCACATGAACCTTGGCGCCGGCGCGGTGATCATGCAGGATCTGACGCGGATCGACCGTGCTGTGACCGAGGGTGAGCTTGACGCCAACGACGTTCTGCGCGCGGCGTTCACGGGGCTGGGATCGGGTGCGCGTCTGCATCTGATCGGGCTGGTATCCGACGGTGGCGTGCACTCGAGCATCGAGCACCTGCACGCTCTGATCCGGCTCGCAAAGGAGCTCGAGGTCGAGGATCTGGTGATCCACGCCTTCACCGACGGGCGTGACACGCTCCCGCACTCCGGGGCCGGCTTCCTCGCACAGGTCGAGGCTTGGACCGCTGAGTCAGGCGTGGGTCGCGTCGGGTCGGTGATCGGCCGCTATTACGCGATGGACCGCGACAGACGCTGGGAGCGGGTTCAGCTGGCCTACGACCTGCTCGTTCACGGCAGCTCCGAGCATCACTCCGAAAGCGCCGCGCAGGCGCTTCGCGACGCGTACGCGCGCGAGGAGACCGACGAGTTCGTCAGGCCGATCACGGTCGGCGCCGAAGCCCGGATCCGGCCTGGAGACAGCGTCGTCGGCTTCAACTTCCGGCCGGACCGGATGCGCGAGATCACACGCGCGCTGGCGGAGCCCGGTTTCGGCGACATCGACCGGGGCGGAGCGCCTGCGGTCGAGCGCTACACGACGATGGCCGAGTATGAGGAGGACTGGGTATATCCGGTCGCGTTTGCGCCGGCGCACCCGGAGATCACCCTTTCGCGGGTGGTCGCCGCTCACGGCGGCCGCCAGCTGCATGTCGCCGAGACCGAGAAGTATCCGCACGTCACGTACTTCTTCGGCGGCGGCGAGGAGAGCCCGCAGGTGGGGGAGCGCCGCGAGATGGCTCCATCGCCGCGGGACGTCGCCACCTACGACCTGAGGCCGGAGATGAGCGCTTCGGAGGCGGCCGGCCTGTTCGTGTCCGCCTGGCGGGAGGAGCGGCCGGCCTTCGGGATCATCAACTTCGCCAACTCGGACATGGTCGGTCACACGGGCGTGATTCCCGCCGCGGTGAAGGCGGTGGAGACGGTGGACCACTGCCTCGGCGAGGTCGTGCGCGCCGTTCAGGAGAGTGGTGGCGTGCTGCTGATCACCGCCGACCACGGCAACTCCGATCACATGCTGGAGCCCGATGGCAGCCCCAACACCGCGCACTCGATGAACCCGGTGCCGGTGATCGTGACGGTGGCGGGCGTGCACCTGCGCGCCGGCGGCGTGCTGGCGGACGTCGCACCGACGATCCTGCAGCTGCTGGGGTATGAGCAGCCGGTCGCCATGACCGGGCTCTCACTGATTCAGCAGCACTGAGCGGAGGCGGGTCTCCATCCGGGGGTGGAGACCCGCCCGCTCGAATCAACCCGTGAATCAACTCGGAAGCCGATGTGCGATCGGCTGTGGGGATCGATGATCCTCCCATGACCAATACCGATTACCTCATCGACTCACTGCTCGTCCTTCTCGTCCTGCTCCAGATCAAGGAGCGCAAGCTGACAAGTCGTCAGCTGATCCGTCCGTTGGTGATCCTGGGTGTCGCCGTCGCCACATACCTGCACGGCATCCCGACGCAGGGAAACGACCTGCCGCTGGTCGGCGTATTCGCGGTTGTCGGCGGGCTGATCGGCGTCGCCAGCGGTGTCACTGTGATCATGAACCGCAGCCCTGACGGCGCCGTCACCTTCCGCAGCGGCTGGCGCTCCGGCCTCTTCTGGGTCCTGGGCATGGGCTCGCGCTTCGCCTTCGTCGTATGGATGACGCATGGCGGTGTTCATGCGATTTCACGCTTCAGTGGCAGTCATCAGATCACGAGTGCCGAGGCATGGACGGCTGCCCTGCTCGCGATGGCGGTGTTCGAGGTCTGCGGCCGCACGGCGACGATGGCGCTGCGCTGGCGCGGGATCGACGCCAGCCCCGTTGCAGCCCTGGCTTAGAACGTCTTCGGCCTCGGGCGTCTGTGCTTCCGGCTGACCACGCCAGGCCGTAACGTCTCGGAGATGCTGCTCGGTTCGCTCAGCTATCGCAACGCCACCCTGATCCGGCTGATCGGGTTGGGACTGATCAGCTGGGCGGTCATCGCCGCCAACCCCGCGCCCGCCACCGGTGGGCGCGGGCTCGTTGTCCTGATCGGATTCGTGGCCGGGTTCGGCGCCTGGCTCGTGTGGACATTCTGGTCCTGCCGCCTGGACAGGATCACACCCGACCTGTACGTGTTGGCGGTCTGCGGCGGGCTTGTCGCCGCCGCATCGCCGGGAAGCGCCGGCAGCGCCTTCACGTTCGTGGCGATCACAGCGACGGCGGCTCGTGTCGGGCTGCCGAGCGGACTGGTCGTGGCGGCGCTCGGCGCGGCCACGCTGGGTGCGTGCGCGATCATCTACGACCACAGCGCGCTGGGCGTTCTCGCGTACACCCTGGGGTTTGCGGCCGCAGCCCTGACGGGGTCCAACATCAGGCAGTCGCAGCTGCGGATCGAGCAGGCGCAACTGCTGCTGGCGCAGACGCAGCGCTCGCATGAAGAGCAGCTACGGTCCGCGCGCCTCGAGGAATCGACGCGAATAGCACGTGATATCCATGATGTCCTCGCTCACTCGCTCGCGGGGCTGGCCATCCAGCTCGAGGCGACCGGTGCGTTGCTGGCTCAGGGCGCTGACACCGATGTGATCCGCGAGCGCGTGCGCAGCGCGCACGCGCTCGCTCGTGAGGGGCTGAGCGAGGCGCGGCGCGCGGTGGGGGCATTGCGGAGCGGCACGCCGGTCATCCCCAGCGAGGCGATCCGGGCGCTGGTGGCCGCCTACGATGGCCCGATCGACTACGTCCAGGAGGGCGACCTCGCCCGGCTTTCAGACGCTGCCGCTGAGACCGCCATCCGGACGGTTCAGGAGGCGCTGACGAACGTGCGCAAACACGCTCGGGGGGCCCGCGTCGATGTGAGCGCGCAGCTGGGCGCCGATGAGCTGCGGTTGGTCATCGCGGACCATGCGATGGCTCCGGTGGCTGGGGCTGATAGTCAGCGTCCGGTTGGGCTGGCCGGCCTGGGAGGCGGTTACGGTCTGATCGGAATGCGCGAGCGTGCCGCCCAGTTGGGCGGCACGCTCGCCGTCGGCCCAGACGACGGAGGCTGGCGGGTCGAGCTGCGACTGCCGGTGGAGGAGGACCTATGAGCGACATCCGGGTGCTCGTCGCGGACGACCAGGCGCTCGTCCGCGAGGGCCTCACGACACTGCTCGAGGCCTCGGATGGGATCACGCCGGTGGCCGCGGCTCGCGACGGGCAGGAGGCCGTCGGGCTGACGGCGAGGCACCTTCCCGACGTGGTTCTGATGGACCTGCGGATGCCGAACATGGACGGAGTCGAGGCGACGCGCCGGATACGTGCCGAGCATCCGGGCGTGGAGGTTGTTGTGCTCACCACGCACGCCGACGAGGCGTCGATCCTCGACGCCCTGTCTGCGGGCGCTCGCGGCTACCTCACCAAGGATGCCGGGATCGCCGAGATTGCTCGAGCTGTGCAGGCGGCCGCTGCCCACCAGGCGCTTTTGGATCCGGTGGTGCAACAGCAACTGCTCGCAGCCGCGACCTCACAGGTCGCGGCATCGCCGGCAACGGAGGTGGCATCGCTTCCCGATGACCTCACGCCCCGGGAGGTCGAGGTGCTGACGCTGATCGCGCGCGGGCTCTCGAACCGGGAGATCGCCGCAGAGCTGTTCGTCAGCGGGGCGACGGTGAAGACGCATATCAACCACGTGTTTTCGAAGATCGGTGCCCGCGACCGCGCGCAGGCCGTCCACTACGCCTACACGCACGGGCTCGCAGGGTGACCCGCGGCGGCGGTCGAAAGGCCTGCGTGGCAGCGCCTACGCGTCGCGTTTGAGCAGCAGCCAGGCGGCGGCCAAGATCGCTGCGGCGGTGTAGCCGCAGAACAGGGCGAACCCGCCCCGGGCGGAGAACATGTGCGGGTCCGGCAGCGCCTGCGCGATCGCGCCGCCGGCGTTGGATGGCAGATACGGATGGATGGCGTCGGCGGTGCTTGACGGGAGCGCCTCCACCAGGCCCGGCAGGACGAAGAAGATGCCGACGAACAGCGAGATGCCGCCGGCGGTGCGGCGGACGATCGTGCCGAGCGCGACGGACAGGGCGCCGGTTGCGGTCATGAACAGCACCGCTCCAAAGATCGTGCGTAGAGCATGCGGGGTGCTCAGGCTCGCGTTGACGTGATGCGCGGTGAAGATCGCCTGGCCGCCGAGGAAGCCGATGAAGGCGGCGATCAGCATCAGCACGAACGTCACCGACGAGAACACCAGCAGCTTTGCCCACAGCACCGGCAGACGCCTGGGGACCGCCAACAGGCTCGAGCGGATCATGCCGGTCGCATACTCACCGGTGATCGTCATCACGCCGAGCACCGCGATTGCGAGCTGTGCGAGGTGCCACCCGCCGAGGCTGCGGTCGATCGGGTTGATCGTTGCGCGGTCCAGTGGGCTGAGGTGGGACCAGCGGGCCATCGTGATCAGCGCGATCAGCGGCCCCAGGCCCGCCTGCGCGATGAAGGCCAGCAGCAGCGACCACCGCGTCGAGCGCAGCGACCACAGCTTCGTCCATTCGGAGCGGATCACGCGCGGCAGCGTGACGCGCTCATCTGCGCGCCCCTCCTGGACCGGGAGTGTCGGAACCGTGGTCGCGCTCACGACTGCACTCGCCCTGTGCTCGTCATCGGATTCATCTGCCGGCTCCCGTGCCGACCGGCGCCTCAGCCGTGTCGGACTGCTGGTACTCGACTGCATCCCGCGTCAGGCTCATGAACGCGTCCTCGAGCGAGACCTGAACCGGTGTCAGCTCGTGCAGCACGAGTTGCCGTGCCGCGGCGATCTCGCCGACCCGCTCCTGTGTGAGGCCGTAGACCTGCAGCGCGCCGTCCTCGAGCGCGTCGGCGCGTCCACCCTCGGCAGCGAGGGCGTCTGCCAGCGCGCTCGGCTGTGGCGAGCGCACCCGCACGGGTGCACCGAAGGACGCCTGCGCGACGAAATCGGCAACGCTGGTGTCGGCGATCAGGCGACCGCGGCCGATCACGATCAGGTGCTCGGCGGTCTGTTCCATCTCGCTCATCAGATGCGAGGACAGGAACACCGTACGACCCTCGCCGGCAAGCCCCTTGAGCAGATTGCGGATCCAGCGGATGCCCTCGGGATCCAGGCCGTTCGCGGGCTCGTCGAGGATCACCGTGGCGGGGTCCCCGAGCAACGCGGCGGCCACGCCCAGACGCTGACCCATCCCGAGCGAGAATCCGCCGACGCGCTTGCGTGCGACCGCGCCGAGGCCGACGAGGTCGATCACCTCATCAATCCGGCGCCGAGGAATTCCGTGCGTCTGGGCGAGCGCGAGCAGGTGGTTGTAGCCGGACCGGCCGGTGTGAACCGCCCGCGCTTCGAGCAGCGCACCGACCTCATGCAGCGGCGCACGCAGATCCCGGTATTGCCTGCCGTTGACCGTCGCGGTCCCTCGCGTCGGCGCATCGAGGCCCAGGATCAGCCGCATCGTCGTCGACTTGCCCGCGCCGTTCGGTCCCAGAAACCCCGTGACTACCCCCGGCTTGATTTCAAAGCTGAGGTCGTCGACCGCGAGCTTCTCGTCATACTGCTTGCTGAGCCCGCTGACCTCGATCATCTGACGCGGACTCTAGAGACCGTCGGGCTCGGGCTAATGCTGCTTTATCACCCGTTTAGCAAGAGTGAACCTGCGACGGAAGCTCGAAGTCGTAGACCGCCCCTCTCACATCAGCCACTCGACGTTGTAACGCGGTCCAGCTTCGAGCATGCGTTCGATCAGTTCCGGCGTAGCCGCAGGCGCGGTAAGCGACGGATCGCTGACGGGGGTGCAAACCTCCAGGAACCACCCTTCCATTCCCGCCGGCGTGTAGACCGTCAGCATCCGCGCCTCGACATCGGTGGCGTTCACGTAGGAGTGCGCGGCGCCCTTCGGAATGAAGGCAGATTGGCCCGCCCCGATCACATGCGTGTCCGCCTCGACGGTGAACGCCACCTCGCCCTCATAGACATGAAACAGCTCGTCCTCACGCAGATGGCGGTGGGGTGGCGGGCCGCCTCCCGGTCCGAGCACGCAATCCATGGCGAACAGCGCCCCGCCCGATTCCGCGCCGGTCACCAGGAATGTGTACGTGTCACCCGGACCCCAGAACGCACGCTTTGCCCCGACCGCGTCCGGGACCCCTCCGATCACCACTGCTCTGGGTGTGGTCATTCTCCCTCCCTCAGGTCAGATAGATGGTTGCGCAGGCGGTTGTCGATTCTGGTTACCGTGGGCTCAACGCCGTCGGGGGAGGCATCGCCCGGCCGTTGATCGTCCCGCTCTCCGATGACCTTCCGTCGATGAGCGTCAGACCGAAATCCACTGGACCATCGTAGACGCGGGTCTCGACAGGGCGCCGTGCGCGGTGCCGGGGTCGGCTGCCGTCCAGCGGGACGGGCGGCCGAAAGGTTCGCGTCCGGTCAGCCCTCCGCCGTCTGTGGGTTCGCGTGCGGGAGCAGATGCGGATGCAGGTGCGGGCGGTGATGCTCCGCGGGAACATCAGCCGAGCCCTCGACGTTGAGGTGGGGCAGGATACGGTCGAGCACGCGCGGCAGCTTCCAGTTGAGCTCGCCCAGCAGCAGCATCAACGCTGGGACGAGCGCCATCCTCACCACCAGAGCATCGAGGAGCACGGCGCCGGCAAGGCCGAGGCCGAACATCTTGATCACAACCTGGCCGCCGAGCATGAACGACCCGAAGACGAGCACCATGATCACGGCTGCCGCCGTGATTGTGCGGCCGGTGGCCTGAAGCCCGCGCGTGACGGCGAGGGTGTTGTCTCCGGTGCGGTGCCACTCCTCGTAGATGCGGCTGACGAGGAAGACCTCGTAGTCCATCGATAGGCCGAACAGGATCGCGAACATCATCACCGGGATGAAAGCCTCGATCGGGCCGGTCTCGGTCACGCCGAGCAGCGAGCCCGCCCAGCCCCACTGGAAAACCGCGACGAGCACGCCGAAGGCCGCCGCGGCCGAGAGCATGTTCATGGCGGCAGCCATCAACGGGATCGCGATGCTGCGGAAGACGGCAGCCAACAGCAGGAACGAGAGCAGCACCACGACGCCGATGAACAGCGGCAGCTTGGCCGAGAGGACCGCGGCGAAGTCCGTGAAGATCGCGGTCTGGCCTCCGATCAGCACATGCAGACCTGTTCCGGCGGTCGTGTGCGGCACCACGTCATCGCGCAGCTGGCTGAGCAGCGTACTGGTCGACGCGGCCTGCGGCGAGCTGGACGGATAGACGTTCGCGAACATCACTTGCCGGCCGCCGCTTGTGCCCGGCAGCGTGGTGGCGGGTGTGACGGCGGCGACGCCGGCCGTGTTGGAGGCGGCCCGCAGGGTCTTGGTGAATGCGGCCTTCTGGGCGGCGGAATCGACCTCCGCGACCAGCTGCAGCGGTCCGTTGTAACCAGGGCCGAAGCCCTTCACGAGCAGCTCGTAGGCGTTGTGGGTGGTGGTCCCAGCCGGATCGGCGCCGGCGTCCGATGAGCCCAGGCGCATCGAGAAGAACGGGATCGCGAGCGCACCCATGAGAACGACCGCGCCGAGCGCAAACACGGCCGGCCGCGCCTGCAGGGCGCCGGTCCAGCGCTTCCAGAAACCGCTCTCGGAGGGCGGGTCGACCAGGCCCGCGGCGAGCTTGCGACGCCGACTCCGGCCCAGTACGCGGGTGCCCATGAACGCCAGCAGCGCGGGCAGCAGCGTCAACGCCGACAGCACGGTGAAGGCCACCACGATCGTGGCGGCGATGGCGACGCCGTAGAGGAAGCTGACGCCGAGCGCGAACATGCCGAGCAACGCGATGCAGACTGTGATCCCCGCGAACATCACGGCACGGCCCGAGGTGTCCAGGGCGTCGACGATCGCGTCCTCGACCGTCTTGCCCTGCTCGAGCCCCTGGCGGTAGCGGGTGACGATGAAGAGGGCGTAATCGACGCCGACACCGAGGCCGATCAGAACCGAGAGCTCCGAACTGAAGTCCGCCATCGTGAGCACGTTCGAGAGCAGACCGATCACGGACACGCCGACGCCGAGCGCCACACCGGCGGTGATCAGGGGCAGGAGCGCCGCGAGGACGGAGCCGAACACGATCAGCAGCACGATCAATGCGGCGAACGCACCGAGCCCCGCGCTCGAGTCATTCGGACGTTCGCTCTGCTCGGCCACCTGACCTGCCACCTCGACCTGAAGACCGTCTCCGGCGCCTGCGCGAGCGGTGTTGACGAACCTCTCCGCCTGCTCGGGGCTGAACGCGGTGGCGAGCTTGGTCATCGTGACCGCGGCGAACGCGACCTGTCCGGTCTTGGAGATCTGACCGGCGCCCTCGGACGTGAAGGGAGAGCTGACCGAGGCGACCTCCGGCAGGCTTGCGACGTTGGCGAGCATCTTCTCGGCGCGTTGTCTGACCGCCGGGTCGCTGACGCTGCCGTGATCGACGCCGAGCACGATCTGCTCGCGGTCGCCCGAGGCCTTAGGTGCCGCCTTCTGCAGCAGCTGCTGGGCCTCGAAGCTCTGCGTGCCCTTCAGGCTGAAGCTGTTCTCGTAGCCGGTGCCGACCTGGGAGACGAGACCTGCGAGCAACACCAGACCGGCGAGCCAGCCGAGCAGGACGGTGCCGCGGTGGCGGACACACCAGGTTGCGATCGCTCTCATGCTTCCGGCAGAGTAGCGAAAAATGCAGAGGGCTGCAAAATTGCAGGATAGTGCGGATTGTGCCTATGATGGTCCGATGGCGGACGACAGCCCAGGACTGCGCGAGCGCAAGAACGCGCGCACGCGCGATGCGATCGAGCGTGCCGCTGCCGAGCTGGCGCTCGAGCAGGGGTTCGACCACACGACCGTCGACCAGATCGCCGACCGCGCCGAGGTTGCGCCGCGAACGGTGTACGGGCGTTACCCGACCAAGGAGTCGATCCTGTTCAGCGAAGGCGACGGCATGTCCTTCCGTGCATGGATCGGAGGGGAGGATGGCGACCTCGTCGATCGCCTGCCGGCGTTCGTTCAGGCGAGGGTCGCGGCCGACGCCGAGAGTGCCGACCTGCGACGCCTGAAGATGCGCGCTGTGTGGACCGACCCCTACCTGCGCCGGGTGCTGCGCGGCAAGCTGGATGAGGTCGAGCGGCTGATCGCCGAGCAGCTCGGCAACGAGCTGAGCCTGCCGGCCGGAGATTCCGGACCGCGCGTCTTCGCTGCGGCGATCACCGGTCTGTTCGTCACGATGGCGGGCAAGGCGGTCGAGCGCCCGGACAGCTTCGATCCGATCGAGGAGTGCTCCAACGGCCTGCTGTTCCTGCGTGCCGGGCTCGATGCGCTGAAGGCGACCGGCGACGACCCGCCGCGCGGCGATCCGGCAGGGCACCCGTGTCCGAGCAGCTAGCCTTATTGGCTGCGAGTAATTTGGGCTGAACTGGATGGATGACGAATGACATTCCTGCGCTCGATTTCAACCCGCCGTCTGCTGGCGCTGGTCTTCGGAGTCGTCTCCACCTGCGTTCTTGGCACCGCGATCGCGGTCGCGGCGATCGGCAACGGCCCGGTTCCGCCTCCCGTATCGCTTGCTGACGCGATTCACGGCGGGCTCGAGGGCAAGCCAGTCACCGGTGTGAGCGCGAACGTCAGCTTCACCAACAACCTTTTCGCCGCCAGCTCGATCGGGACCTCCGATCCGCTGATCACGGGCGCGACCGGGCGGCTCTGGGCCACCGACGGGCATCTGCGGATCGAGCTCCAGACCGACAATGGCGACGGCCAGATCGTCCTTGACGGCCGCAGCTTCTGGGCTTATGACCCAACGTCGAACACCGTCTACAAGGCTGTCCTGCCGCTGCGGTCCTCCCGCTCCGGCGCAGCGGACAGGGGTGCCGCTCCACCAACCGTTGCCGAGGTCCAGCACCATCTGAACCGCCTCAGCCGGCACGTCGACGTCTCGGACGCGACACCCACCGATGTCGGTGGGCAGCCCGCCTACACCGTGTCGCTCAGCCCCAAGACCAGCGCCGGGCTGATCGGCTCGGCGCAGCTCTCGTTTGACGCGAACAACGCGGTCCCGCTGAACTTCGCCGTGTTCCCGCGCGGTGACACCACGCCGGCGCTGGAGCTGAAGGCAACGAGTGTGACCTACGGGACGGTGCCGCTATCGGTCTTCCAGATCTCGCCGCCGGCGGGGGCCCGGGTCGTGCGCGTGACGCTTCCGCAGCACCACGCTGCGGACGGCCCCTCCGGCCAGCACGGCCGCGACGTACAGGTGTTCGGCAAGGGTCTCGGCAGCGTGGTCGTGCTCAAGCACGCGGGTAGCTCGAGCGCTCAGCCCGGCAGCGGTCCAGCGGGACCGCTGCCGCTGCAGACCGTCACGATCGACGGTGCCACCGGGAAGCAGCTCTCGACCTCGCTCGGCGCTGTGCTCGAGTTCACGCGGGACGGCACCAGCTATCTGCTGGCGGGCTCGGTGACGCCAGCCACGCTGAGCTCGGTCGCGCACGGTCTGTGACAGGCGGGCCGCCTCCGATCGAGGTGCGTGGCCTCGTCAAGCGCTACGGCGAGCTGACCGCCGTGGACGGCGTTGACCTGACGGTCGAGGCCGGCGACGTCTACGGCTATCTTGGCCCGAACGGTGCCGGCAAGACCACGTCGCTCCGAATGATGCTCGGCCTGATCAGGCCGACTGCCGGCACGGTGCGCCTGTTCGGGCGCGATCCAAATGCGACGGCGGCTGCGCTCGACGGGGTGGCCGGGTTCGTCGAAGCCCCCACTTTCTACCCGTACATGAGCGCACGCCGCAACCTTGAGCTGCTCGCGGCGTTCGACGGCGACAACGCGACGCAGCGGATCGGCTCGGTACTCGACACTGTCGAGCTGGCGGGGCGGGCGGGCGACCGTGTTGGCGGTTTCTCGCACGGCATGCGCCAGCGCCTCGGGATCGCGGCCGCGCTGCTACGGACCCCGAAGCTGCTCCTGCTCGACGAGCCCGCGACCGGCCTCGACCCGGCCGGGATGCGTGACATGCGTCTGCTGATCCGCCGCCTGGCCGACGACGGCATCACCGTACTGCTCTCAAGCCACCTTCTTGCGGAGGTGGAGGAGCTCTGCAGCCGCGTTGCGATCTTGCGCTCTGGCCGGATCGTTTACGAGGGCACGATCGTGGCACTCGCCCGTGGCGCGGGGACGGTTTATCGTCTTGCCAGCACCGATGATGACCGCGCCCGCGTGATCTGCGCCGCGCAGTCGGGCATCGGCGAGCCGAAGGTGGAGCACGGCCGGCTCACGTTCGTGGCGGACGAGGCGGCGGTCGCGGAGCTGTCCCGTTCACTCGTGGAGGCAGGCGTGCTGATCCATGAGCTGGCGCCGCAGACGGTCACGCTGGAGGACCTCTTCTTCTCGCTGACCGAGGGCGACGGCGCAGCGCCAGCCGCCGACCCTGAGCCCGCCGCCGTGGAGACGGCGCTGTGAGCACCCTCGCGCACACGCCTAACAGTGCCGGGGTTGCGGCCCCCACGGTGTCGCAGCGCCCCGGGATTTGGGACGTCTACCGCTGGGAGCTCGTCAAGCTGCGCTATCAGAAGCGGACCTACCTCGGATTGGGCGCGGCCGTGTTGGTGCCACTGCTGTTCGTGGTCGCGATTCAGGTCCAGCCGATGCACCACCACCACAACGACTTTGCGTTCTCGGACTATCTGACGCGCAGCGGGCTGGCGATGCCGCTCGTGATCCTGCTGTTCGGCGCCGTATGGATGTTCCCGCTGATCGTCGCGCTCGTGGCCGGCGACATCTTCGCCTCCGAGGATCAGAACGGCACGCTCAAGACCGTGCTCACGCGTTCGCTCGAGCGCCACCAGATCTTCGCCGGCAAGGCACTCGTAGCCGCAACCTATGCCGTGGTCGCGATCCTGCTCGACGGCACGGTGGCGGTCGTGGCCGGCTGTCTGCAATCGGGGTTCAACAGCCTCCAGAGCCTTTCTGGCACGATCGTCTCTGCCCCCAAAGGGCTCGAGCTCGTTTACGCGAGCTTGGTCGTGTACCTCGTTCCGATCGCCGCGATCGTCTGCATCGGGCTGCTGCTCTCGACGCTGACTCGTAACAGCGCCGCGGCCGTGGTCGGCACGCTGATGATCTCGTTGTTGATCCAGCTGCTCGGGGTGCTCCCCGGACTCGGCGCCATCCAACCCTATCTGCTCAGCACTCAGTTCAACGCGTGGCAGGGTTTCCTGCGCACGCCCACCGACTGGGCGCCAATCATCCAGGCGCTCTGGGTGTGTGCGCTGTATGGCGTCCCAGCCTTGGTCGCGGCGTTTCTGATCTTCCTGCGGCGTGACGTCACAGGGGGGTGATCATGCGCCGCGTCTTTCGAGGACGGGCGATGGTCAAGGGTTCGTTGCGGGTTTCGGACTGCTTGCCCTAGCCTGGCCGCTGTCGGGGTGATCGGCCGTGCCAACTGCCGGGCGGTCCTCGTCCGTCGACCGCCACTAACGTCTGCCATTGCAAGCGATGACCGATCGACCTCCCAGAGCACGGATCGAGCGCCGCCGGTCAAGGCATGTCAGATGGTCCGTGGCAGCGATCGGAGTGGTGCTGCTCGCTGCCTTGGTGGCGGTGATCGCAGGCGCCGCTGATTCCGGGACGGCTGGGCCTCGCCGGGTTCTCGCGAAGGCCCATTCGCGGATGCGTCTCGCGCCGCCGGCGGTTGAGTCGGGGTTGTTGCCCTGGCGGCTTGCCGCACCGATCAGCCGCGAGGTGATTGTGCCTGGCCACGGTAAGACGCTTGTGCTGCTCGGTGGTCTCAACGGGTCGACGTCTGCGAGTGGGGTGTTTTCGCTTGACACGACCAGTGGTGCGCTTCGGTTGATTGGGCATCTGCGAGTCGGGATCCACGACGGGACCGGCGCGGCGGTGGCGGGGCGTGATGTGGTGTTCGGCGGCGGCTCGCCGACCACCGTTGGGACCGTTGAATCGTTTCCGGTAGCGCCTGCGGGAACCTCTGGCGCGCTCCCCGCGCCGAGATCTGACGCCGGCATCGCCACGATCGGTCGACTCACATACATCGTGGGCGGCTACGACGGTACGAGCCCGGACCCGACCGTGCTCTCGACGAATGATGGGCAGAGCTTCCAGACGGCGGGCTCGCTGCCGGTGCCGGTCAGGTACCCGGCCGTGGCTGCGGCTGGCGGGAGGCTCTATGTGTTCGGCGGCGAGGCAATCGCGGGGGCGGGGGCTGGCCGCCCGGTTGACGATGTCCAGATGATCGACCCGGCCGACCACAAAGCATCGGTTGTCGCCCATCTACCCGAGCCGCTGCAAGCTGCGGCCGCCATCGTCCTGGGCGGTCACATATATCTCGCGGGGGGCGACAGCACCAGTGCCCAGTCGTCGGTGCCGGGTGTCGGCACCACTCAGCTCTCGCCGCCGGTGGGAGCGGCCGGCGCGGGAGGCCTGACCACCGTCTCGACGATCTGGGCGTTTGACCCCGTCACAAAGAGGACTCTGGTTGCAGGTCGCTTGCAGGTGCCCGTGTCGCATGCCGGTGTCGCAGTGCTGGGCTCGCGAGCATGGCTGGTGGGCGGAGAATCCGGCGGCACGCAACTGGCAACCGTTGAGATGATCACACCGAACGTGGCGTTCGGGAGAGCCGGCGCCGCAGGCGCCGGCTCTCCCTTCTTCGGCGACAAGCTGCTTGTGGCCGATCGCGCTAACAACCACCTGCTGCTGCTCGATCCGGCCCTGCACGTCGACTGGAAGTTCCCCTCTCCCTCATCGCCACCCGATCCGTTGGGCTTCTTTTTCCCCGACGACGCGTTCTTCGTCGACCACGGCACCGCAATCCTCACCAACCAGGAGGAGAACGAGACGATCCAGAAGATCAGCTACCCGTCTGGAACGGTGCTGTGGTCATACGGGCACCCGAAAACCCCCGGCACCGCGGTCGGTTACCTGCACGAGCCCGATGATGCCTATTTGCTGAAGAATGGGCAGGTAACGGTTGCCGACGCGCAGAACTGCCGCGTCTTGATCATCAATCATGACCACACCGTGGCCCACCAGATCGGTACTGACGGCGCCTGCGTGCACAATCCGCCGACCTCGATGGGGTCTCCCAACGGCGATACTCCGCTTGCAGACGGCAACCTGCTCGTGTCCGAGGTCAATGGCTCATGGGTCACTGAGTACACACCCAGCGGCCGCGAGGTATGGAGCGTTCAGCTTCCGATCGCCTACCCATCCGACCCTCAGCAGCTCGGTCCTGATCTGTATCTGATCGCTGACTACTCAAACCCCGGAGAGATCCTCGAGTTCAACCGGGCCGGCAGGATCCTCTACCGGTATGCGCCCACCAGCGGCCCAGGGATGTTGAACCACCCTTCACTTGTCGAGCGGTTACCCAGCGGGGTGTTCATGGCCAACGATGATTACCGGGACCGAATGGTCGCGATCGATCTCGTCACGAAGGCACTCGTCTGGCAGTACGGCATCACCGACCGCCCCGGCAAGACCGCGGGGATGTTGAACACACCCGACGGGTTCGACCTGTTGACGGCCAACGGCTCGACCCCAACGCACCCGGCGACGGGGTAACACCCGGATTCGTAGGTGGTCGCTCAGACGTGGCCGGCTGGAGCGGACCTGCTGAAGGCACCGCTCCGGCTTGCAAGTCCGAGTTCCGGCTGAGGCTGCCGCCGGCAACCAGATTGCGCCCACACGGAGGTCATCGTCGGGGCACCAACGGGCCCCGAGCATTGGCCGCGGTTGATGGGTGAATTCTCATGTTGCTCTTACTGGACTCTAATTGGGTGGCTCGAGACTACGAGAATGGCCTATGACCGGGAACCGGTAGCTGTGCGCCAGTCACGCCGACCGTGTCATGCGACCCCCCGGCGGGCAATGACGCCACGTTCGTCATGTCGGTGACCGCCGAGCCGGTTTCCCCGCTCGGCGGATCGAGACGCCGACGCCCCAGGGCGTTGCGCTCGGCGCGTCCTCGGCCTTGGGTGGCGGACGCTGCCCTGGCAGTCGTCGGGTTGGGCTTCGGCGCGACGGTCGGACTGGCGATCAGCGCGGAAACCCAGTCCGAGTTGGTGGCGCCAGGTGGAATGGTCACCTTCATCGGCAGCGTCACCGGCTTGGCGGGCATGTACCTCGCCCTGGTGATGGTGTTGCTTGTCAGCCGCATCCCGGCTGTCGAACGTGTCCTGGGCCTCGGCGGCCTCCTGCGCTGGCACCGGTGGCTGGCGCCATGGCCGTTGTCGCTGATCGCCTTGCACGCCATCTTCACCACGATCGGATACGCCCAGGCCGCTGGAACAGGTGTCGGCCATGAGATCGGATCGTTGCTGAGCGGCTACCCGGGCATGGTGACCGCCACGTTGGCGCTGGGTCTGATGATGATGGCCGGCATCGCCTCGATTCGCGCGATCCGCACAAGGTTGCGGCGTGAGACCTGGTGGACGCTGCATCTCGTCATGTACCTCGCACTCGCCCTGTCGTTCTCGCACGTGATCGCACTCGGACCCTCGTTCGTCGAACACCCGCTGACGCAGCTGGTCTGGTCTGTGGTGTGGGCAGCGACGGCAGGTGTGGTGATCGCGTTCCGCTTTGGGGTTCCGGCGTTCCGGAGTGTGCGGCATCGCCTGCGGGTCGTCGAGGTTCGCGCTGAGACCGACGGCGTGGTGTCGGTGATCTGCGAGGGCCGGCGGCTGGAGCGCCTGCCGGTCTCTGGCGGGCAGTTCCTCTGTTGGCGGTTCCTTCAGCAGGGACTTTGGTGGCAGGCGCATCCGTACTCGGTCTCGGCCCGGCCCACTGCGACCCACCTGCGGCTGACGGTCAAGAACCGCGGTGACCATTCCGCACAGCTTGCGACGCTGAAGCCGGGGACGCGGGTGGCGATTGAGGGGCCATATGGAGCGTTCACCTCTCACGTTCAACGTCGTGAACGCGCGGTCCTGATAGCCGGGGGTATCGGTGTGACTGCGATGCGCGCGCTGCTCGAGGACCTGCCTCGCTCGACGCGGCCTGCCGTGGTTCTGCGTGTGTCGCGCGACGAGGATGCGGTCCTCAGGGAGGAACTCGTCGAACTTACGCGCAGGGCCGGGGGAAGGCTGCATGTGATCGTCGGCTCTCGGGACATTGCCCGCCTCGATGCGGACCGGCTGCGGCAGCTGGTGCCGGGGATCGCCGAGCAGGATGTGTACGTATGCGGGCCCGAGGAGTTCGTGCGCGAGATGGTCGCCGTCGTCCGGGGGGTCGGGGTACCCGCCGACGCAGTTCACCACGAGGCGTACAGCCTGTAGGCCGTCAATCCGGCGACGAGAGGACATCATGAAACCCATCGGACGTGTTGCGCTCCTCATCGCCGCCGCGGCGGTCGGCCTTGTCGGAGTCCTCAGCTTCCATACGAGCGCGCCGCAACCGGCTCTACCCACGGCCGGTCAGTCAGCCTCGTCGCGCAAGCAGCAGCAAAACGGCGCCTCTATATCCGCAAGCCGCAGTGGTTCCAGCGCACCCGTTGTTTCGATCGCCCGCTCCGCCGTCGGCTCAAGCGAGCAGTACGGCTACGGGGTCCTGTCTGTGGCGGTCAGGGTCCGCGGAAACCGGATCGAGGACGTCAGGGTCAACGGCCTGCAGACCGCTGAACAGTACTCACAGCAACTCGCCGCGCAGGTCATTCCCGTGCTGCGCTCGGAGGTGCTCGCCGCGCAGAGCGCCCGGATCAACGGCATCTCTGGCGCCAGCTACACGAGCCAGGCTTACGCGCTCTCGGTGCAATCGGCGCTCGACAAGTTGCACGTATGACCGCCGGTGTCTCGCAGAGCCGGACGATAGGCCGTGCCGAGCACGTGATGGGGACGGTCGTGTCGTTCGTCGTGCACCCCGGGGCGCGCAGCGATGCCGCGACTCACGCGGCGCTCGCGCGGGCCTGCCGAACGCTCCATGAGGCGGACGAAACCTTCAGCACCTGGAAGCCACAGAGCCCTGTGAGCCGCCTGAGGCGCGGCGAAGCGCCGGTCGCGGAGCTGCCAGGGGAAGTGGCGACCGTACTGGGTCTGTGCGAGCGTGCGAAGGCGGCATCGAGGGGCTGGTTCGACCCGTGGGCGATGCCGGGAGGCATTGATCCGACGGGCCTGGTCAAGGGGTGGGCGGCCGAGCGGGCCCTTGGCGAACTCGTGCTGGCCGGTATGCCCGCGGCGATGGTCAGCGCGGGCGGCGACCTAGCAGTACACGACCGGCCGTCACCAGCAGAGCCGTGGCGCGTCGGGATCCGCCATCCGTGGCGGGTGGACGCGCTCGCCTGCATCATCGAGGCGGACGCGGCGGTCGCGACCTCGGGGGCCTACGAACGGGGCGAGCATCTGATCGACCCTCACACTGGACAGCCGATCACGAGGGCAGCCTCGGCAACGGTGACCGGGCCGAGCCTGGCGATCGCCGACGCCCTCGCCACGGCGCTCGTAATCGCGGGGGCGGATGAGATCGGGTTCGTCACCGCGCTCGCCGGTTACGACGCTTACGTGATCGGCCCGGACGGAAGCGAATTGGCGAGTAACGGAATCCGCTTCGCTCATTCCGCATGAGCCGCCGTGCAAAAGCGGGTCGCGGGTCTGTGTTCTCGCGGGACCTATTCGGATTGCGGCGGCGTGGGTCTTACAGTCTTCCGAATCGAGCGATCTGGTGTCGCGGGCCGAACGCCAACCGGCGTAGCTTGGCGGCGCCCGGTGGCCAGACCACTCACGCTCGAACACAAACCAGCCGAAGGCGCTGGCCAACGAGGCGCACGTGCATATGCCCCGGACCCGACCTTGGAAGGGGTGCCTGACTCCGCCGCGGTGGTCGCGCAACTACTGTTCATCGCGGGTCCCGAATAGGTACCGCGCGACAACCTCGCTGAGGTTGTCCAGCATCGTGTCCCAGCCCATCGGATCTGGGGCCATGACCTCGATCTCACGCGCCGCCCACCGGTGGGCAAGCGACACGATCATGCGGTATGCGAACTCGCTGGCCGCAGCTGGGTCTGCGTGAGTGATGGTTCGGTTGCTCGCGCGAAGCGCCTGTTCGAACTTACTGGCGCCGCGGATCACATCATGGAGTCCATGCTGGAACACCGGATCGTCCTCGGTCACGGTCAGTCGACGTGCCATGATCGCCCGCATCAAATCCTCGCGCTCGCGCAGCAGCATGGCGACATCACGCACGAGTCGATCGGTGATTTCGCGAATGCTCAGTGTCGACCAGGCAACCTCCTGCCAGCGGGATAGGAGATCCTCGTCCTCGTGTCTGCGGACACGGTCAAAGACCGCCATCAGCAGCTCCTCTCGGTCCCTGAATCGGCGGTAGACCGTTCCGACTGAGACGTTGGCACGACGGGCGACCTCTGGCAGGGTGAAGCCGATCTCCCCGCGTTCGGCGAACAGTTCCTCGGCCGCTGCGATTACCCGATCGAGCGTCAGCCGACTGCGTGCCTGCTGTGGTTGACGAGCCATCGCGTCAATCTAATATGCTGGCATAAACGTGAATGGCACCTATACGTTTGACCGGCAGGTCCACTAGGAAAGGGAGATGATGATCAGAAGGGCACTTGTCGTGGGTGGCGGCCTCGGTGGGCTTGCCACCGCGACGGCGCTGCGGCAGCGGAACTGGGACGTGACTGTGCTGGAGAAGCAGCCGGACCTGCATTCCTCGATCTACGGGGTCGGGATCATTCAGCCGATCAATGCGCTGCGTGCGCTGGACATGATCGGCTGCGCCGACGCATGTCTGGAGCAGGGCTACGCGAGCACGGGATGGTCAACGTTTCTGGACCTCGACGGCAAACGGATCGGCGAGGCGCCGGGCGCACAGATCCCAGGATCGCGCCTGCCCACGATGAACGGCATCACGCGACCGAAGCTGCACGAGATCATGACCGCGCGCACGGTCGAGTCGGGCGCCCAGATTGAGTACAGCAGCACCTTCTCCGCCCTGCGAAGCGATGAGAACGGCGTCACCGTGGAGCGGACCGACGGCAGCGCGAGCCGCTACGACATCGTCATCGGCGCCGACGGCGCACTCTCGGACGTTCGCAGATACGTGCTTGACGTCGAACCGGTGTATCTCGGACAGTCAGCCTTCCGCATCAACGTTCCGCTGGAGCCAGAGATCGACAGGATCATCCTGCAGGGGGGCCCCAACGGCATGTGTGGTTACGTCCCGATCGGCAAGGACCTCGCATACCTGTTCATGAACATCAGCTGGCCGGAGCGAAACCGGCGGATGACCCCGCAGGGGCTGATGCAGCACCTTCGCGACCTGCTCGAACCCTACGGCGGACTGACCGCCCGGGTCCGTGATAGGTACCTGACCGAAGAACACGCGGATGAGATCGTCTTTCGCCCGGAGGACTGGCTGATCGCCGACAAGCCGTGGCACAAAGGCCGGATCGTGCTGATCGGCGATGCCGTCCACGCGGTCACGCCGCACCTCGGCCAAGGGGCCGCCCAGGCCATCGAGGACGGCGTCGTGCTCGCCGAGGAATTGGACAACCAGAGCGACATCGAGTCAGCCTGTGCGGCCTACACCGCCCGTCGCTACGACCGCTGCAAGCTGATCGTCGACACCTGCGTCGCCATCGGCCGCTGGGAGATGGACAACTCAATCGAGTTCGACCACCAGGGCGAGACCCAAAAGGTGCTCGAGGAGATGGTCAAACCACTCTGACCCAGTACTGGTCCACCAGTCGCGCCGCCGGTGTGCCGGGGCGTGGCGCTTGACGGCCGACGGCCGGACCCGTCTGCTCGACATTGAAGGTCGGAGGGACGGACCCTGCGCGCCCGGTGTAGTACTTGATAAGGTAACTTATGGCATGTAAAGTATCCTGACGCTGTGATAGTCGAGCGGTCGTCGTGTTGAGGGAACAAAGGGACCGAGAGGAATCGCATTGGGTGCAGTTCAGGCGGGGAGCGTGCCGTCAGCCAAAAAATTCGCCTGGGAGGCTCGCCGTGACGGCGTTGCGTCGCCTGGCGCACCAAGTGGGTTGCGCACGACCATGGATCGGCCGTTTGACCGGTCGTTGCCGATGATGCTGCTGCGGGCTCGCGAGGCGGTCACGCGTGCCTTCCGTCCGCACCTGCGCGATCACGGTGTGACCGATCAGCAGTGGCGGATTCTGCGAGCGCTCGCGGATATGGGGCAGGTGGAGCTGCTCGAGCTCTCTCGACGCTGCATGATCCAGCCGCCAAGCCTCTCCCGTACGGTGCCGGCCCTCGTCGAGCGTGGCCTCGTGTTCCGTGAAGAGCATCCAAGCGACCGCCGGCGGACGCTGGTGGCACTCACCGATGACGGCATGGAGCTGTTCAGGGTCATCGCTGCCGAGTCTGTTCGGATCTATCGAGGGCTCGTCGCGTGCATCGGCGAGGAGGAGCTCGAAGAGCTCTACGGGATGCTGACGCACGTGATCGAGGGTGTGGAAAGCGCCTTTGAGACAACTGGATCTGAGGAGGAAATGCAGCTGTGAGTGAGATCGAGGCCCACGCCCAGACGGATCAGCAGGCGGTGCGTTCGGCGCCGCGGCTCCCGGACGACAGGGCCAGGGGTCAGGCCACGGCGCGCGACCTCGGCTCGCGTCTGGCGGTGATCGGCGTCTGGGTACTCATCTCTGGCCTCTACGTGATTCTCGACGGCAAGCTCTTCTTCAGCGTCAACACGCTGCAGACGATCTTCGACTCACAGACCGACCTCGTATTCCTGGCGCTCGCGCTGCTCTGCACCCTGTGCGTAGGGGAGTTCGTCGACCTGTCAGTCGCTTCGATCTTCGGGCTCTGCGCGGTGATCATCCCCGTGCTCGCGGTCAACCACGGTTGGAACGTCTGGGCGGCGACGGCCGTTGCGCTGGCCGGGGGCACGCTGGCCGGAGCGATCAACGGACTGCTCGTCGTGTTCATGGGCATCAGTGCAATCGTCGTCACGCTCGGGATGAGCACGTTCCTGCTCGGGATCGCGTTGTGGATGACGAATATGAGCGAGGTCACCGGGCTTCCAACCTCGTTCCAGGGCTGGGTCAACCACACCGTCCTCGGCCTGCCGCTCGAGTTCTTCTACGGGCTCGTGGCAACGTTGATCTTCGCGTATGTGCTGGGTTTCACACCGCTGGGGCGGCATGTGCGGGCGGTCGGCTCCAATCAGGAGGTCAGCCGGCTGGCCGGTGTGAGGGTCACCCGTATCAGATTCGGCGCGTTCGTCGTGGCCGGGCTGCTGGCGGCCGTCGCCGGTGTTGTCACGACCGCGAGCATTGGTGGGTTTGATCCGAACTCGTCTCAGACGTATCTGTTGCCGACGTTCGCTGCGGTGTTCTTGGGCACTGCGGTGTTGCAACCCGGACGGTTCAACCCGCTTGGCACGTGGATCGCCGTCTACTTCCTGGAGACGGGAATCATCGGTCTTGAGCTGTTGGGCGCCGCCAGTTGGGTCAGCGACGTCTTCTACGGCGGAGTGCTTGTGATCGCAGTGGCGCTGACAACAGTCATTCGCTCACGACGGTCGTGAGGGCATGTCACGGCGGCACGAGAAATCGAAACCAACAACACCCCGGGGAGGGAAAACCCATGAAGACTGAAGTTTCGGCCCGTAGGGGCCTGCGTCGAGGTCGGTATTGGCGGCGCGCTGGCGCCACCGGTGTCGCGATCGCCTCGGTCGCGGCGGTAGCGCTTTCGACGGCGGCGGGTGCTGTGGCGCAGGTGCGTGTTTCGCACGCGGCTGTGGCCAGCGCAGTGACGAGTCAGCTCGCCAAGTTTGAGGCGCCCGTCACCTCTTATCAGATGCCGAATCGAAGCCTCAAGCATCCGGCCAAGCTCAAGGGCAAGACGATCGAGTACATCCCTGTCTCGAGCGCTGTTCCCGAGTTCTCCCAGATCGTGGCTCCGGCCCTAAAGAACGCGGCGGCGGCAGTTGGCGCCAAGGTGAGCATCTGTTCGGATCCGGATGCGAGCCCAACCGAGTGGAATGCCTGCTTCGGGCAGGCGGTCAAGCAGCATGATGCGGCGATCATTCTGGATGCGGCGCCGTGGCAGGTTGTGGCCAGCCAGATCCCGGCGGCGCTGAAGGCCGGCGTCAAGGTGCAGGTCGATGATCAGGTGAAGTCGACGATCCCGGGTACCGGTTGGGTTTTCGGCGCTTCGGGCATCATGCAGACCGCCGTCGCCGACTGGATCATCAAGGATTCGGGTGGCAAAGCGCAGGTACTGATCAATGAGGACACCGACGGTCCGTCACCGCCGCTCTACATCAACGGCTACGCGGCGCCGACGTTCAAGAAGTACTGCCCTACGTGCATGACGACGATCCAGACAGTCAGCACCGCGAACATCAATCAGGTCTCCAGCCAGACGAGCTCGGCCCTGCTCAAGAACCCGAGTATCGACTACGCGTACTCGGAGTTCGATCAGTTCCTGCAGACCACCGAGCAAAGTGTCCAGAGCGCCAATGACCTCTCCAAGGTCAGGGGCGTCTCCACTACCGCCTTGGTCGCCGGACTCGAGCTGATCAAAAACAAGCAGTATCTGTATGCCGATGCGGGCGACGACTTCACCTACCAGGCTTGGGCCGAAGCTGACCTCGCATTCCGTCAGATACTCGGGATGCCGTCGGTGAAGGTGGTCGTCCCGATGCGCCTGTTCACGAGGCAGAACATCGGAACCGTGAAGCTCACACAGAAGGCCCAGGACAACGGCTCATGGTTTGGGCCGACGGTGTTTGTGGCGTCCTTCAAGAAGCTCTGGGGCGTGAAGTAGTGACCCCTCCGCTGGGTGCAGAACAGCCACGTCTTTCGCTGAAGGAGATCAGCAAGACATACGGCAGGTACCGCGCGCTCGACCGTGTCAGCTTCGATGTGAAGCCGGGTGAGTTGCACGGTCTCATCGGACAGAACGGCTCGGGCAAATCGACCCTCGCCAAGATCCTGTCGGGCTACCACGCGCCTGATCCAGGTGGCGTGGCGAAGGTCGACGGTGAAGTTCTGCGCATGCCTCTGCACCCAGCGGACCTCACTCGCCATGGAGTGGCGGTTGTGCACCAGTCGCTCGGGCTATTGCCCGACCTGACGGTGCTTGAGAACCTGCGGCTCGGTCGCTTCGGGCGCCGCCGCTTCTCTCGTTCGATCGACTGGAACGCCGAGCGCGCCGCTGTGGCGGGCGTGCTCGAGCGGCTCAAATGTGACGTCGATCTGAACGCGCGCGTCGCGTCGCTCTCGGCCGAGGCCAAGGCAACACTCGCGATCGCGCGCGCGATCCAGTCCCACGAGCCCGGGCGCGGCCTGATCATATTCGACGAGTCCACGCGGGCGCTCAACCGCGACTCGCTGCAGAACTTCTACCGGATCCTGCGGGGCGTGCTCGCCGAGGGAGCGTCGGTCCTCTTGATCTGCCACCGGCTCGAGGAGGTGCTCGAGCACACCGACCGTGTGACCGTGTTCCGGGACGGCAGGGTCGCGGCCGCAGGCCTGGTTACCAAAGAGGTCAGTGAGGCCGACCTGACCCGGACGATGCTCGGCTATCAGCTCGGTGACTACGTCTCACCGCGGGTGCACGGAGTCCAGGCAGACGTCGTGGCCCCCGAGGCCGGCGTGCGCGCGGTGCAGGTGCTGGGCGCACGGCTGAGTGAACCGATCGATCTCTCGATCGCGCCAGGTGAGATCGTCGGCCTGACCGGACTCGACGGTTCCGGATTCTCAGAGTGCCCGTATCTGCTCAGCGGCGCGCACCGAGCGTTCCAGGGAAAGCTGTCCGTGGGCGACGCCGAGATCGATCTGGCGGGTTCGCCTGGCGGCTCGCCCTCCTACGTCAACGCGGGCGTCGTCCTGATCCCCCGTGACCGCGACGTGCAGGGGTTGCTGATGGACCAATCGATCCGCGACAACATCACGCTGCCTCGGGTCGCGCACTACAGCTCACCGCTGAAGGTCGACACGCGCTGGCAGGAGCGGGAGGTGGCGACGATGATCGACCAACTCGGCATCAGCCCAGGCGAGCCGAGCATGCTCGTCTCCGCGCTCTCCGGGGGCAACCAGCAGAAGGTGCTGCTCGCGAAGTGGTTGGCGGGCAAGCCGTCGCTGCTGTTGATGGACGAGCCGACACAGGCGGTTGACGTCGGCGCCAGGCAGGACATCCTGACCGCGATCACCGAGGCGGCGGCCGGCGGGTGCGCTGTGGTGATCGCCTCCAGCTACGCGGATGAACTGGCGATGATCTGCGGCCGCGTGATGGTTTTCCACGACGGCGTCGTCGTCCGCGAACTCACCGGACAGATCAGCGAGGATGAGATCATCGAGGCGACCTTCGCCAACACCAAGCCGGCCGCTGCGGCGTAAGCTCAGCCGCAGCCGCCGGTCGCTGTCAGGTCACACGAGGCGCATTGCCGCCACCGGGCAAGCCCGCACGGCGGCGTTGGCGGCGTCGAGGTCGCCGGCGTCCAGCTCTTCCTTGTCGATCACGACCTCAGCGTCGTCATCGAGGTGGAGGAGATCCGGTGCGGCCTGCTCACAGAGGCCGTGACCCTCACACCGCGCCCTATCCACAATGATCCTGGTCATATGATCCTTCCCCTTAGTCCCGGCGCTCGGCCGGCTCGATCTCCACCACCGGCAGCTTGTCGAGCGCCAGCGTCATGTTCGTGATCCGCCGCACGCCCTCTCCCACTGTGAAGCGCTTGATGCGTTTGGCGAGCGAGGCGAGCGTGGCGTGCACCTCCAACCGGGCCAGCCCCTGACCGGCGCAGGTGTGTACTCCGTAGCCGAGTGAGAGGTGGTCGACCGGGTTGCGCTGGACCAGGAACGCGTCTGGATCGTCGTAGTGCCGCGGGTCGCGGTTGCCCGAGCCGAACAGCAGTGCCACCTGCGAGCCGCCCGGGATCACAGTGCCGTCGAGCTCCACGTCCTCGTTGGCGTGGCGGCCCTGGGCGATCATCAACGACTCAAAGCGCAGCACCTCGTTGAAGGCTGATGGAACGAGTGACGGATCGGCGCGGAGCAGGTCGAACTGATCGGGGTGTGCGGCCAGCTGCCTGACGGCGTTGCCGATCGCTCCGATCGTCGTCTCCATGCCGGCGGCCACGTACTGGTGGATGATCTTGCCGCAGTTCTCCATCGGGATGTCGCCGCGCTGTCCGGCGAGGAAGATGCTGTGACCCATGCTTCCTTCGGCCAGTTGGTCGGCGGTCAGGTCCACGGACCATTGGTACAGTTCGCCGGCGATCGGGAGGGCGGCGCCGGCCCGCTCGTTCATCGGGCCGAGGCAGTCAAAGGCTCGCTCTCCCCAGACCAGCAGCTTTTCGCGCGTCTCGCCCTGGACGCCAATCAAGTCGACCACGACGGCCAGCGGCACTGCCCGCGCCAAGTCGTTGATCGCATCGAACGAGCCGCGCTCCACGAGGCCGGCGACGATCTCGTCGGCCTGCTGATCGATCCGTTCCTTCATGCCCCGCAGCGCGCGCGGCGAGAGGTTCTCGGTCAGCGCTGCGCGCAGTGCGGTGTGCTCCGGGGGGTCCGCCGTGAGGCTGGTTCCCTTGAGCACGTCGTTCCAGGTGTCGTTGAACGCGACCCGCTTCGATGAGAAGTGCTCCCAATCACCCAGGACCTCGCGGATCGGCTCGTAGCGCGTGATCGCAAACGCGCTCAGCTTCTCCAACCACACCACCGACGCCCGCTCGCGGAGCTGCGCGAAGTGCGGATAGGGATCCGCCATCACCTCGAGCGAAAACAGGTCCAGATCGGACCTCTCAAAAGTCGCAACACCCATTGTCTTCTCCTCTTCTCTCTGGATTTACGGGGCGCGGTCCTCAGGCCCGCGTGAACGGCAGCACTAGCCGCGATGTGTGCAGGGCGTCCCGGTAGATCTTGTGCGTCACTGGCCGCCCGACCGGCAGATGGAAGGCGTCGGGCGGCAGCAGTGAGTTGTGGTCGTCAACCAACGGCTCGCTGTTTGACAGTTCGACCACGAGCCGGTGGCCGGGCATGAAGCACGCCGCGAACGGATACAGCCGCAGTACGTACTCCTCGATCCTGCCTGGCTCCACCGGCACCACACGCGTGTGCGGGTGGTACGGGTTACCGTCGGTGGTGCGCTCGTCGAGCTCACGATGCGAGGCCTTGAGAAAGCCGGTCGTGATCAGCTGGCGTCGCCCGCCGGCGCTCTCATCCCAGACGCGCAGGATGAAGTTGGTGTCGTTCTGATCGATCTCAGCGAAGATGTGCGCCGCCCCGGTGCCGATCATCTGCGGTCTCCTGCGTGAACGGCTCGCTGCTCCATGTCAGCATCTCGATCTTGTCGGTGACCGTCAGCGGAGCTTGAAAGAAGCCGTCATAGATGGCGTGGTCTAGGCCCAGGGGCTCCGGCTCCAACGACAGCCTGCCGCGCGGTCGCAGGTAGAGCGCCCGGTAGTCGATCTCCTTGGGCGGCCAATGGCTCCCGCCCATCCGCCTGCGCGAGCCCTCGACATAGACGTTGACCGCTGGCTCGTCCATCACGCCGTTGTCGATGCCCTTGATCCAGCAGTCATACCAGCGGAACATCTGTCGTGCTCATCCACCCAGGGGCGTGTCTGCATCGGCGGGTACGGCCCGATGTCCAGCCGCTTCGGTCCCTTCAGCATGTGGAACAGCTCGATCGTGCCGTCGACCGTCCAGCCGCGGCCGTGGTCGATCTGCAGGTACACCGGGATCTCGATGTCGCTGGCGAGGTTGACCGGGTTCTGCTCCTCATACCACTCGCCGTCGAGATGGTTCATGACGATGTCGAACCAGGATTCGTGGTGCTTGGGGTAATGCAGCGTGTGCACAAGATTCGGCCACGCCTGGATGTCCGGGTCGGCCAGCCGTGCCTCCACGAGGCGTTTAAGCTCCTCCGGGGAGTAGGTCTCGAGCATGCGCGATTTGACTCGGTCGGTGTAGGCCCAGCCGGAGTCACCACCGCGGCCCTCACGCGCGCGCGCGCGGCATGAACCACATCACACCGCCGTGATAGGTCGTCTCGTAGAAGTCGAAGTGGCCGCCGGAGATGAAGATCGCCTTCAGGTGCGGCGGCCGCTCGGAGGCTGCGTAGATCTGCATCGAGCCGAAGTAGGAGATGCCGATCATCCCCACGCGTCCGTCGCACCATGGTTGCTCCGCGACCCACTCGATGAAATCGTAAGCGTCCTGTCCCAGCGGCACGCCACCCGCGTTGTAGTTGCCGATGTGCTCCCCCTCAGAACCTCCCGACCCACGCAGGTCACCGATCACATGCACGTAACCCTCACCGACCACGCGGGCGATGTCACCGGCCTCGATGCAGCCGTCCCACATCGGGCTGGGACGGCGCTGGGGTGGCATCGTCAGCGCCAGCGCCTGCAGCTCCTTGCCGTAAGGGCTCAGTGCGACCAGCGCCGGCCGCGGCGCGTCATCGGTGCCGTGGTAGGCGTCCGCCACCAGGTCACGCCATCGCGCATCGGCACCCGCAGGTCTTTGCGCACGGCGATCGTCTGCTCGGCCTGCCCTGATCGTCTTCGAGCCTCAATCCATCAGTCTCCCGGTGCCTGCGGTAGCCGTGCATCGTCGTGAAGAACGGGGACGGTTCGAGCGCGGGGTCGCCGCTGTAGCCGAGCTCCTGGGCGACCGGCTCGAACGGCGAGCAGGGGGAGTCCGACTGCCACAGGCCGTCGTCAGATAGCGTGTCGGCGGCTCGCGGATCCGAGCCTCGATGTCGAGGCTCTCCTGAAGCGCGGTCCTGCGCATGGTCGCGATCGAGCTCCACGCCACGACTCTGCACCGTCTGCGCGACGGTAGGGGTGCCCAGGAACATCCGCTGCGGCCGGATCTCGTCGCGCAGATGGATCAGGCTGGCACGGTAGGCATCTGGATCCTCATAGCTCGGGAAGCCGTTGGCGGCGCCGTGCATCTCGCACCGGAGTCGCCGACGAACACGTCGCTCTGGCCGTCCACTGACGTAGGCCACCGAACCCGCGCTGTGACCCGGGACCGGATGTGCCGGTGACGGTGACATCGCCACCGAGAGAAGCGTCTCGCCGCCGTGAAGCACCATCGTCGGCTCCAGCTCGCCGGAGATCGCGGCCTCCGTGACCGCCATCAGCTTGGCCTCGCCCTCCGGGTCGTTCAGATACAGCGCACGCGCCATCCAGGTACTCCTCGACGTGCGTGCGGCGCGACCGCAGCATCGGCGCATCCGCCTCGTGGATCACCACTTGTCGCTCTTCGGCCGGTCAGTTCCCACAGCGCGTGCGCACCGCCGACGTGGTCGATATGGCCGTGGGTCAGAGGGATCCAGCGGAGATCCTCGATCCGGCGCCCCATCGCCTCAAGAGCGGGGGCGATGCTCTCGGCGGGCGATGAGGCGATGCCGGTATCGACGATCGCCGGCTCGGGTGCATCGATGAAGAAGCTGTAGAGCCCGAAACGTCCCCAGGAGGCAAGCACGTGTGGTATCGACACGCTCACCGCAGGAACTCCGCGGTTTCGGTGAACGCACGGTGGTACTCCGGCATCCAGGAGAAGTGCTGCACGAAGCCGTGTCCCGCGCCCTGCGTAGCGGGTCACCGTCGCCGCAACGCCGGCCTCTCTGAGCCGCTGACCGTAGCAGCTCGCCCTCATCACGCAGCGGATCGAACTCCCCGGTGAGGATCAGCGCGGGCGACAGTCCGTCAGATCGGTGCGCTTGATCGGCGAGACCAGCGGATCATCGGGGTCCGCGCCGCTATCGTAGTAGAAGGCGTTGTCAGGCGCTCATCCCGCCGTCTCCAGCCCATAGCCGACGGCGTTCTCCCGCAGCGAGGCGTAGCGGTCGACGTCGAAGTCGAGATCGAGCGAGGGTAGTAGAGGATCTGGTGGTGATGCGTCAAGTCCCTCATCGTCGAGCCATCGCGGCCACGGCGGCCACGAAGTGTCCCGCCGGCAGCTGTCACCGGCGACCGCCAGTGTCCGCTGGTTCCAGCCCAAGCTAGCGACGTGCGTCCTGCGCGACCCACCGAACCACCTCCTAGCAGTCCTCAAGGCCGGCGGGGAAAGCGTGCTCGGGCGCCAGTCGGTAACCGACCGAAACGACCCTGCATTCCGTCTCTTTGGCCAGGACCGCGCCACGTGATCGTGCGTGTCGAGGCTGCCCAGGAAGAACGCGCCGCCGTGGAAGTAGACGATCAGGCCATACGACGCCTCATCGACGGCCGTGTAGATCCGCATCGGCGCTGCCGCCGGCCCCGCTGGGCACGGCGGCATCCTCGACGTTGTGGAGAGGCAGGCGATCCTCGATCGGCACCACCATCGCCTCATCGGCCGCGCGCATCGCCAGCGGGTCAAGCGGCCCTTCAGGGTGCTCGCACAGGCTCGCGATGACCTTCGCGATCTCAGGGTGCAGCGGCATCGCTTCAGCCCTGAGCGCTCATCGCCGCCGGCCGCTGACCCGGGAAGGCGTCGTTGATCTCATCCTCGCGCCAGCCCTGGCGTGAGATTCTCTGCAGCTCGTCGGTGATGGGCTTGCGTGTCGCCTGGAAGCGCCCGAGCGCCTCCTTGACCGAACTCGCGTCGCGCAGGCAGTCGGCCAGCGCGCCGACGTTCAGGATCCCTGAGTCGGCGCCCTGGCCCTGGTGGTGGAGCATCGAGTCAGCCGCGTCCCCGATCAGGACGACGCTGTCTGAGTGCCACCTGTCCACCGGGTCGATGTCGTAGACCGCGCGCACGTTCACCTTGCCCGCGTCCAGGTTGCGTGCGATAGCGACTATCCGCTCGTCAAAGCCCTCCACCGCGGTCAGTAGGTCGTCCCTGCTGACCGCAGGTGACCAGTTGCTGTCGGCGGAAAGGGTCGTCACGTCGAAGCACACCCCGCTGCGCTGGCGCAGCGGCAGGAAGTAGACCTTTGTCCCGTGGCCGACAACATCTGGAAGTTGTCGTCGATCGCCATGCCCTGACAGTCGTCGACCGAGATCACTGTGCGGTAGGCGTGCTCACCGGAGAACACGGGCTCCTTGTCGCTGAAAAGCTCATGCCGGATGACGGTCTGATGCCGTCCGCGCCGATCACGAGGTCGGCTGTGACCTGTTCCCCGTTGCTGAACGTGACAGTTGCGCCGTCACCGGCGTCACGGACCGCCCGCGCCTGGTGGCCAAGATGGAGCATGCCAACGGGCAGAACTTCGAGCAGCGCGTCGATGAAGTCGCCGCGGTGGATCAGGTGTGTGGTGATGCCGTAGGTGTCGATTTCCGGCCATGCCTCCTGCAGCATCAGCTCACCGGTGGCGGTGCGCGCCTGGAAGAAGTCACTCGGCGAACTCACGCTCGTGATCGCATCGAGGATGCCCCAGCGACGGAACTGATCCATCGTCGATGGCCGCAGCCCGATTCCGGCGCCGACTGCCCGGATCTCGGCGGCCTGTTCGTACACGTTGACGTTGCAGCCAAGTAGGCTGATCGCCTTCCCGGCCGCCGCGCCGGCGTAACCCGCGCCGATGATCGCGACGCTGAGGTTCTCTAGGTCTGAGGTCTGCATGGTGGCGGCTCCGTTTGGTCAGTTCTTGATGGTCAGAAAGTCGGCCGGGTTCTCGACGAAGATCCTGTGGATCGAAGCGTCGTCAACGCCCTCGTTCTCGGAGGTCCGGAATTACGTCTTCAAAGAGGTAGTTCACGGTGTGTCCCTCCACGCCGGGCCAGCCCAAGGGACTGCAGTTGGCATCCGCCGACGCGAGCACGCGGTCGATGTAGCCGCCGCGGATGAACCTCAGGAAGTGATTGAGCCTCTCTGTGCGGAAGCGGCCCCAATAGGGCGGATCGGGCAGGTCGAGGTCATAGCCGAAGGTGTCAAAGCCAATGCGCCCGCCCCGGTCGGCGATGTCCTGTGTCCGGAACCCTCCCTTGGCTTGACGCCGTCATCGACGTGCCCGAAGAGCACGCGGTCAAGCGTCAAGCCCCTCCTGATTGAAGATCTCAATCGCCGGTTCGGGGTCGACGGCCAGATGCGTGAAGATCGGCACACCCGTGGTCACCGCGGCCCGCGCGGCCGCACGGTAGATGCGCTTGTCGAGGTCGCTCATCCGGAAGCCACGGCTGACGCCGACTTTGATGATCCCGGCCTTGCTGCCGGTGTCACCGATACCCACGGTGATCTCGTGGATGAACTGCTGCGTCAGGTAATCCACGGTCGCACGGGCGAAGAACGCCAGCGCGCTGTCACCGGCCACGAAGCCCGTGCAGGCCACGAAATGCACTCCCGTCTTGGCGGACAGCGTCTTGAAGTAGTCCACATCACGGCCGTTACAGATGCCTGTGGCGTCGACGAAGGTCCCGCCGCCATACTCGTGGTACTTGCGGAGCTTCGGGACGATCTCCTCGTAGCGCTCCTCCTGGCTCTTCCACCACCTGGTGTCGAGCTCGCACCCCGGCATGCCGTAACCGACGTGTTCATGGACGGCGACGAACCCGAGCTCCTCGGGTGGCGATCGGCCCGAGGACTGTGTTCACTCGTGACATGAGGCTCTCCTCAACCTGAAATGGAAGACTGGGTGGCTCGGGCGCTCAGCGGACAGTCAGCAGATTCCGAGGGTTCTCGATCAGCACGCGCTGAACGTCCGGCTCGTCGACTCCCGCTGCGCGCAGGCGAGGAACGAAATCCGAGAGCAGGTTGTCATACGGCAGGTCGCCGACGCTCTGACCCACGGCGTAGCCAGTTGCGTCGCTCGATATCAGCATCCCGTCGGCGTGTCCGGTGGCGATCAGCTCGGCGATTACAGCCACGCGCTGGTTGTCGCTGATATCGAGGTCATCTGTGGAGCCGACGTGATCAATCGCGACATAGGCGCCGCGGCTCGCGACCGCCAGTGGCGCCCGGGCCCCGACGGCGGCCCTGCGATCAAGCCCGCCGATGACCACGCCATCTGCGTCGAGCTGTTCTTCCAGCGCGACCTCAAGGTCGTGGACGGCCTCTGCCCCGGATCGAATTGAGGCTGGTACGCCCGTCGCGAGCGCTGTGCGCGCGCTGCCACGGACGAGGCTCTTATCGGTCGCGGTCATCCCGTCCGTGGTGACGGTGACCGTCACGATCCCGGCCGCGCTGCGGCGCTCCACGCGCGGCACAGCCATGCCCTCCGTCACCTCCTTGGTGAAAAGCTCGGAGAACTTCTCCGCCGGCCAGGGTGTCGGTGGGTTGGTCTGCGGGGTGAGGAAGTAGCCGCCCAGCAGGCCCTCAGGGCCCAGGCCGGTCGAGGCGACGATGTGGACTCCGGTTGACCGCGCCAGTGCCTTGAGCAGCGGCAGATCGCGTCCGTGGAACATGCCGATGCTGTCGACGATCGTGTCCCCTGGCGCGTTTCAGCGGCGAGCTTGGCGGCAAGCACCTCAAAGACCTCGGCCCGGTCAATGCGCAGGTCGTAGGCGTACTCCGCGCCGCGCAGAACGGATAGGAGCCTGCTCTGTGTACCTAGACGACCCCGAGCTCCTCCGCCGCCACAGGTCCAAGGACTGTGTTCACCGTGTTCTGGCTCACAGCCTGCTCTTCCGCCATTGGTCCACTCTCTCCGCTCTCCTGTTGCAGCCGCTCGCGTGGTCATCTCTCGCTGAGCGTAGCTACACTATGTCAGATAACTTTACAGTCCGTCAAGCCGGTTTTGGAGTCAGCCTCGACTCCCGCGCCGTCGCGGCGACCCGGCGGGGAGTGCTGAGCTTGTGCCGGGAGCGCGACCCGTAAGTGAGCGCATAGCGACTACGCTCCGCTCTAGTCACAAGGCCCTGACCCGCCAGCTCCGCTGGACGCAGCGCTTCAGCTGTTCTCAAGCTGGTGGATACAGCCCCACGACGATCGACGAGATCGGCGTAAGGCGGAATGACTGCGTCACCTTTTATGCACACTTCGCTTCTCGCAGCGTCATCACGTGGGCGCTGATCAACGAGAAGCTGACGTGGAGACCGAGCGGACCACGACGACCTCGGATCACAGATCCACCGCGCCACAACTGGTTGAGGTCGTCGTGATAGCTTCGAGGAGCGCATAGCTGACGGATCGCGTCAATCCCCACGGAATCGCCGAGGCTCCAGCCGATCTCGCGGTCGCGCGAGAGGCCGCAGTCGTGGACCCCAGCGCACTGCCCGGCTCCACGCCTGGCTCTATGAGGCCATTGCCTAAATCTCCCAAGCCTCAGAGAGCCGATCGCTTCGACCCAGTCACCCGCCGTTACCGAGCGACACTCGCAATGACGCAGTTCGATTACACAGCGCGACACGGCCGTCCCATCCTGTGGTCTGAGCACTGCCAGATGATTGAGATCCTGGCTCGGAGCTGAGCTGCGCCGCTGTGAGAGTTTAGCCGAGCCCTTCTGAGCTCGCCGCCCCCGGTCATGTTCGCCATGTGCAGGTCGCAGCTCTTGCACCTCTGAACGCTGTTGACTTTTGAGTAGCGCCCTCAATATCGTTGTGGTATGAACGTTGGTGCCCTTGCCACTAGTGGAGGAAATTCTGGATGCAGTTTGATTTGGACGGTTACCACGGGCGACCCTGCCGTCCTCCCCGGCGCCGGATTCCTACGCGTCCCGGTCAGATCGCAATTAGGTGGACTGCCGGCGGCGGGGACCGGCCTAGCCTGGTTGCGCGTCAGCGGCCCAGCTGTCGTTTGTCCCTTTTATCTGCACCCGCATCATCGAGCGCCGGGACGGTCTGCTGTCCAGGGGACAAGCCACGGGGTCGCTGGCTGTAATGTTGAGATGTTCCAGGCGTTTGGCCCTGCCCACGCGATGCTCGCTGAGAGCTACTGGGTTATCGAGGCGGCGTTTTGGGAGCCCGCCGCCGCCGATCTGTCTGTGATCGTGCGCCGTGAGCGCATCCGCGATGTGGAGGATTGGCTTGTCCGAGACGCCTATCTCTACAGTCAACCAGGCGCGCCTGCAGGACTACCTGTTGGAGAAGATGGTAAATCACCGACTCGTTTGGAGCGCACCCACCGCGTCGAGTTCGTCTGTCTGGCTGTTGAGAGCCATCGGCGACCACCCGGTCGCGTAACGCTGCGTCAGGATCGTCGAGCTCCAGCTGCGTGCGAAGTACGTGGTCGGCTGCGACGGAGCCCTGAGTCTGGTGCGCCAGTCTATTCGCCGACAAACCCCAGGTGACAGCGCCAACCACGCCTGGGGGTTGCTCGATCTGCTCGCCGTCACGGACTATCCGCACTGGCGCAAGAAGGCGCTGATCGAGTCGCAGGAGGGGAACCTGTTGCTGATTCCGCGTGAGAGCGGCCACCTTGTCCTGTTTCCGCTTATCCTGGGTAGCCAGGGGATTGCGTAGCTCTGCAGCGTATTGAGGCCGAGCAGGCGCTCGCCACGTCGCGTCTGATTCTCCACCCGTACGTACTTGATGTGCGTGAGGTCGCGTGGTTCTCGGTCTATGAGGTTGGGCAACGCCTGACCTACAAGTTCGACTACGTGCCAGCCTGCGCGGAGCATCTGCGTACGCCGCGGGTGTTCATAGCCGTGGATGCTGGCCATACGCACAGCGCCAAAGCCGTACAGTGGATGAACGTGTCCATGCAGTACACGTTCAATTTCGCCCTGAAGTTCGCTGCGGTGTTGGAAAGGCGCAGCGAGCCTAATCTTCTGCACACTTACTCGGCCGAGCGCCAGGCGGTCGCCAAGGATCTGATCGACTTTGACAGGGAGTGGTCGGCGACGATCGCGCAGCGTCCGCTGTACGCAGGCATCCCGAGCAGAGTGGTATCGATCCGTCAGATCTGCAGTCGGCATTCACCCGTTCGGCCAGTACACCGCCGGCTCGCCACGCAGTACACGCGGTCGCCGCGACCGGCTCGCGAGCACCAGGCGCTTGCAAAGGTTTTTCGGTGGCATGCGCTTCCACTCTGCACCGGTGGCGCGGATAGCCTACGCGAAGCTGCTGCAGTTCGTCATGTCCACTAGGTCATGGCCGCTGGCGCTGTACGTGTTCGCCTATGCAACTAGAGGCTCGCCTTGTAGATGCTCAGTCACCTCCAGACGTGCTGGCGCCGCGCTTCACTCCGTAAGCTGCTGATCCTGACTCTATCTTTGACGTCCTCGCTGTTTTTCAACAGAACCACTGTGAGCTTGAGGTAAGCGATCTGCCCCAGGTACTGCATCCGCAGAAGGTCCGCTGTGTCTGCGTGACTACGAAAAGGCGTTCTCCCGTGCGCCCTGTACGGCGCTGTCATCTTCGATCTGCGCTCTATCTACCTGTGCGCAGGCGCGCTGGTCGTCGTCAGGCCCTATCAGTATGTGGCCCAGGTGCTGCCGCTCGACGCCTTCGGTGAGCTCGCCGCCTTCTTCGGCGGATCCTGGCGCAATTGGTCTTATCGCCGCGGGAGTCAAGGAACCAGAGCCTCAGCGCCACACCGGACACCTGATCAGGCGGGCTCAGCAACGCCATCTGGCGTTGTGGCAGGCGCGCGTCTCAACCGAGGTCTCCAGCGTGCAGTACGCCGCGCTGACGGTCCTCGAGCGCGCCCCGGCGCCCGCCAGAGTGACCTCGGTGCCGAGCTCGATCTGGACCGCTCGACGATCGTCGACCTCGTGGCGCGGATGGAGAGGCACGGTCTGATCGAGCGACTCCCCCCCTCCCCCCCCCCTGACCTCACCGATCCCTCCGAGATAATCGGCTCCCCCTTGTCACATGGTCAACCCACCTGACTCAAAATACACACGACCACGCTGCGCCCTCTCCTCGTCGTCACGTCCAATCCGCGACCGATGCGGACGGCGGACCTGCAAGAGTAGGCTCGGCCGTCAGCTCCGCGATCTCCGGATGCGGCTCTGCCGACGCCGCGGAAGCCGAGCGGGTGGGCGACGTCTCGATCAGGTCGCAGCTGAGCAGTTCTCCAGCCTCGAACCAGCATCGTTTACTCGTGGTGTGCGACCTGACGCAGGCTCTGCCGGGGTGAGGGAGGTGGCGAACGGATCGTCACGAGACGGTGGAGGTGCTGTAGTCCGAGGCGTCGGACAGCAGCCCGTAGGTGTGCCAGCGTTCGATCTCGACGAGGAAGCTGACGCACGGCTTGCGCTCAGCCCACGGCTCTCCCATGTATCGCATCGAGAGGCGGTCCATCACCTGAAGGTCGGGATCCGGCCAGCTCTCGATGACCGGCCCGGCGACGGAGACGTGCTGATACGGGTCATCCCCGATGACGGTCATCGCGATGTTGGGGTTGCGTCTGATGTTTGCGAGGCGGTGCGCGTCGGTGTACATCGTGATCAGGATCTTCCCGTCGCGGACGTCATACCAGCAGGCGGTGCTCGCCGGCGCTCCCTCCGCGTTGACAGTCGCGAGGACGGCGATCCGCGGTTCACGGAGGAAATCCTCGATCGTGGCGGGCAATCTCATGATCTGGCGCCTCCCTCGTGTGAGCGTCGGAACATCACGCCGTGCCAGGCCGATCGCTGAGCGCGGCGCTCGGCCCGGGTGATCTCGTCAAAGGTGAAGGATACGGCCGTCAGCGCTCCGTCGTACGGTCCGATGGAGGTGATCGAATGACTCCAGACGTGTCAGCGCCGGAACGGGTCGGCAATCCCGTGCCCGAAGCTCCAGCCGTCGGACCGGCGAGTGGGATGCCGGTGTGCTTTGAGCGTTCAGCGCGCCACGTCAGCTCCGCGGATCATCGCGCAGGCGGCCGAGACCTACGGTGCCGACGCGATCGTGCTGCCCGCCCAACGAGCTGTCGGCGTTCGCCTGCGCGAGCCATCGCCAGAACGCTCGGGTCCCGCCGGTCTGGGATCGGCGTGGAAGCCGCTTAGCCACGAGGTCTCTCGAGAGGTTGACGCCGCGGACGGGCAGGCCGACGAGCGTGCCCGCGCGATGCTCCTCGACGATCGCGAGCTGCGAGATGATCGTGAATCCGCCGTTGATCAGCGCTCGTTTCAGGCTTTGGGTGCTCGCGGCTTGCATTGCAGGTCCAGTTCGATGCCGGCCGCGGCGAGCGCGGCGGTGGCCACCGCTCGGGTACCGGAGGCGGCCTCTCGAGTGAGGTACGCGTCGTTGGCGAGATCGGCGATCGTCCGCGTCCGGCGCCGCGCCCAGGGGTGAGCGGAGCCGACCACGACCACCAGTTCATCTCCGGCGACGGTCATGCGCTCCAGCGCGGTGAGCGAGTCGCGGCCCTCGACGAAGCCGATCGCGCTGTGTCCCTCGGGCACGGCGGTGATCGCGCGCGGCGAGTTGATGACCTCCAGTTGCGGGTGCACCTCCGGAGACAGGTGTCGGAACGCCGACAGCCAGCCCGGCAGCAGGAACTCCGCGCGGGCGGTCGGATCTTCGGCACGCAGGACGCAGAGCTCGAGTTCCGCTGCGGTGATCACGGACACGGCGATCTCATCGGGGAGCTCGCCGAGTTGAACGATCGAGGGAGCGTGGTCATCCTCGGCTGCCCATAGCTCCTGATTCTGTGGTCGGGTGACCGCGCCTCGCCACAAAGCCCTCCGTTTGGAGGGCTTCGAGTGAAGCGAACGACGGGCTTCGAACCCGCGACCTTCGGCTTGGGAAGCCTGACGGTGGCCATGAAAAGCTCCCCGTAGGCGGCCACTGAATCGCCCCGCTGGTGGCCACCGTTTCTCCCCATGGGTGGCCACGGTTTCTCCCCACGTTTCTGTCCTGAGGCGCCGGTACTCGGGCGCGCGTTGTTGTTCAACGCGCGAGTCTGAGGAGGGCGGCTGTGAAGAAAGGCGAGGAAGCGATGGAGATTCTTGAGGCGTATGACGTGACCGGCTCGCTGCGTGGCGCGGCGGCGTTGGCGGGGTGTGATCACAAGACGGTCGCGCGGCTGGTCGCTGCGCGGGAGGCGGCGGGTGGCGGGCTGCCGGTGCGGGCGCGCAGCCGGCCGTTGGTGGACCCGTTCGCGGAGAAGATCGATGAGCTGGTCGATCGCTCCCGCGCGCAGATCCGGGCGGATAAGGCGCACGGGGTGCTGGTCGCGATGGGGTATCAGGGGTCCTATCGCACGACGCGCCGGGCGGTCGCGGAGGCCAAGCGCCGGTGGCGGCAGAAGCACGGGCGGCGCACGCGGCCGTGGATCCCGCAGCCGGGGCTGTGGCTGCAGTGGGATTACGGCGACGGGCCGGCGGTGGCGGGCACGCGGGCGGTGTTGTTCTGCGCGTGGCTGGCCTGGAGCGCGGTTTCGGGTGGTGGTGCCGTTGCGCGATAAGACGCTGCGCGAGCGTGGTGATCGGGCTGGACCGCACGCTGCGGCTCGTGGGCGCGGTTCCGACGTACGCGTTGACCGATAACGAGAAGACGGTGACGGTCGAGCACGTGTGCGGGATCGCGGTGCGTAACGCGACGATCGTTGAGGTCTCGCGCCATTACGGGCTGACGATCGCGACGTGCGAGCCGGCGGACCCGCAGAGCAAGGGCGGCAGCGAGGCGACCGTCAAGATCGCGAAGGCGGATCTGGTCCCGACCGATCACAACCTCCGCGAGCGAGTATGCGGATTGGCAGGCGCTGGAGCGGGCGTGCCAGGAGTTCATGGCCGATGTCAACACGCGACCGCACCGCGCGACCCGCGCAGCCGCCGCTGTTCCTGCTGGCGCAGGAGCACGAGCACATGCACCGGCTGCCGCGTCAGCCGCACACGCTGTGCTTCGGGCAGACCCGCAAGGTCGACCGCCAAGCGACCGTGCAGCGTCGGTGATGCGATCTACTCGGTCCCGCACGCAGCTGATCGGCGAGCGCGTCTGGGTCCGCGCCGAGGCCGAGCAGCTCGTCGTCGTGCACATCGATCCGACCAGGGGCCGCGGGAGGTCGCCCGCCACCCGCTGACGACGCCGGGGCGCCCGAGCATCAACGACGCGCACTACCCGCCGCGGCCGGCCGGCGCGCTCGAGCGCACGTCCGCGCGCCCGCTCAGCGCGAGGAGCGGGAGTTCCTTCAGATCGGCGATGGCGCGGAGCGGTGGCTCAAGCGGGCCGCCGCGGAGGGAACCTCGCGGATCCGGCGCAAGATGGCCGAGGCGGTCGACCTCGCCAAGCTGCACGGCACCGGACCGGTCAACGAGGCATTGGAGCGATGCGCCAGCTACGGCCGGTTCGGCGACGGCGACCTCGCGTCGGTTCTCGCGCACCACCAGCAGGCCGGCGGGGAGCTGATCCCGTTCCCCGCCCGCTCCGAGGACCACTCGCTGCAACGCTCCACCCAGTAGCTGGGAGGGGCTGGGGCGATGACCGTCTACTACCGCGCACATCCGCGGCGCTGATCGACCCCGAGCAGTCTGACCCGCTCCGCGGCGGCGGCCGCCTGCAGGACGTCTCGGTGATCCTCGTCGACGAGCCCGCCTCGCGGCGGTGAGCCGGTCGGCGATCGCGCTGCTGGCCTGCCAGGGCACGCGAGCTCGCGTTCGAACTGCTCGAGCTCGCCGAACAGGCCGACCGCGAGAGGAGCACATCCATGACGGTCAAGACCCCCGCCGCGCCGCCGCTCCCCGCCGAGCTCGAGCGGCTGCTGCACCGCTTGCGCCTGCCCTACGTCCGCCGGGCCGCGCCGGACGTGATCGCGACCGCGACCAGCCAGCGCTGGGAACACGCCGAAGTCCTCAAGGTCCTGCTCGCCGAGGAGGCCGCCGGCCGTGACCACGCGACGATCCGGACCCGACGCCGCGCGTCCGGGCTGCCGGCCGGCAAGACGTTTGACGCCTGGGAACCCGAGCGGTCCGTGATCCCCGCCCAGACCCAGCAGGCGCTCCGCACGCTGGAATGGATCGACCGCCACGAGGTGCTTGTGCGTCTGTGGACCGTCCGGGACCGGCAAGAGCCACCTCATCGAAGCGCTCGGGCACCTCGCGATCGACAAGGGCCGCACCGTCGCCTGGCACACGCCCGGAGACGCTCGCGCAACTCCTGCGCCGCCACCGCGTCGATGACAGCGTCAACAAGGCGATCGGCAAGCTGATCCGCGTCGATCTGGTGGTGGTTGATGACGTCGGCCTCCTTCCGATCTCCGCCGACGCCGCCGAGGCGCTGTTCCGCGTCGTCGATGCCGCCTACGAGAAACGCTCGATCGCGATCAGCGTCGAACATCCACCCGTCCGGCTTCGACGAGCTTATGCCCAAGAGCCTCGCGACCGCGACCGTCGAACGGCTCCTGCATCACGCGCACGTCCTGATCACCGACGGGCAGGACAGCTACCGACTCGCGCAAGCAACCGCCGGCAAAGGGGTGATGCCCCTGACCTGACCCCGAACCCACTCCCCGGTGGGGAGAAATCGATGGCCACCAGTGGGGACATCCGATGGCCACCAGCGGGGAGAAATGATGGCCACCAGTGGGGAATTTCGTGGCCGCCAGTGGGGAGAAACCGATGGCCATTGACAGATGCCGCACGTGTCGTCTATCCGGGTCTCATCTCGTCCTGGCAGTGTCCTCATGGATCAAACACCCAATGCGACCGCGATCTTTAGCTTCGCCGTGATCATCTGTATCGGGATCGCAATACACGCCTGACGCAGACCTGCGCTTTGGCGACAGGCTGTCGGAAAATGCTTCGGCGTCAACCAGTTCTTGTACATCCGTGACAAAGGGCCGATTCTGCGCCAGGTCATTTCGGCTCACGGTGTCCCGCTCTGGCCGCCAGGCGCGCTCCTGTGAGCTCAGCCTAAGGCGCCTTTGTCATTTTCGTACAGCCGCTCAGAATTTTCCGACGGCCTCTCGCCGAAGCAGTCACCGGCCCGGAGCACGACTGAAGGCTGGATCGTGGCAAGGAACACTCCAGTCGCCGACCTGTTTGCCGATAATCGCGCTGTGAAGAGGTTCGTTGTGGCCGTTGCTTCGATTGTTGTCGCAGTCACCGTGTCGGCATGCGGCGGTGTTCCGACGTCGTCTCCGGTGACCACGGCGTGGAACAAGGCTGACGGGCGACTGGTTCGCCGACTGCTCGCTGAACAGGTGCCCGCGGTGCGGAGCGGGCTTCGGGCCCACATTCGTGGCAGAACAGAAACGCAGTTCACCGTGAGATGTGCGGCGAGCGCTTCCGCTCTGCTGAACCTCACAGCCGATGCTAGTTCGCCCGACATCTACGACAACTACTCGCAACTCCGTGTTGAGGACTACCTGTATTCGGATGCTCCAGCAGCAAAACGAGCGTTACGAGGCCTCGGAAGCAAGAGCACCGCGGCATGCTTCGAGCAGTTTGCGGCGGCCTCGGTGCAGAAGAGTCATCGGTCCGGAACAGCTGAACTGAAGGCCCTCAAGTCTGTTCACGCTGGGACCGAAGCCCGCGCAGCCGAAATCATGGTCCCGTTCACGTACAAAGGCCGAGTGGCCCGAGGCTACCTCGACTACGTCTTCGCACGAGAGGGGCGTGCGATCGTCGAGGTTATCTCCACTGAGGACGCCGAACTCCGTTTCGACGTGAGCCTCGCTCAATGGCTCACACAGCTTGCCGCCACGAAGCGCGCGGCTCGATCAGATCGCCCTATTTGACGGGCCGCTGAGATCGCCCCCCGAGGTAATGCAATCGTGAAAGCGAGGACGCACCAAACCCATGCTGAGAGATGTCGCAAAGGGCTGACGCACTCGCCGCGCCCACGACCGATAGGACGATTCGCAATGCCACGAATCCGGCGAATGGCTGTCTGCCCTTCGCTATGGCATTTGTCGCGGAGCAATCACGCGACTGCCTCTGGTTTACGCGGCTTGCGCGAGATCGTCCGAAGTTCCCGCGGTTGGGGGTACGCTCCGTCTATGACATTCGCGCGGATCACTGTTCAACCGACCAGATGGACGGCGTCCCATGCATCCGTGGTCTGCGGATTCCGGTCGCGACGGTCCTAGGGATGGTCGCGGACGGATGACCGAGGCCGAGATCGTGAATGCCTACCCGGACCTCGAGCCTGCCGACGTCCAGGAAGCGCTGCGTTATGCCGCCGAAGCGGTCCGCGAGCGTGAGCTTCCGCTCGTGGGGTGAGGTTCTTGATCGATAACGCGCTCTCGCCCGCGGTGGGTGAAGCGTTGATCCAACTCGGTCACGATGCCGTGCATGTCCGTACGCTCGACATGCACGCTGCCTCCGACGAAGAGATCTTCGACCTCGCGGCGCGAGAACAACGCGTCGTGGTTTCGGCCGATACCGATTTCGGCACGCTGCTTGCAATCCGCAAGCAGCCGTCGCCGTCTGTAATCCTGTTTCGCACGGCAGCCAGCATCGACCCGCCGAGCAGGTGGCGCTCCTTGAAGCCAACCTCCCGCAACTCGCCGACGCCCTTGAAAGCGGGAGCATCGTGGTCATACAGCCTGACCGAATCCGTGTCAGAGCGCTGCCACTGATCCCGTAGCGCGGGGATTGGTGGGGCGTAGGGACGGAGAATCCCCGGAGGAGCCAGCTATAGCTACTGCCGTGATTTCGCCTGCAGCTCATCACGTCACTAGCGCTGGCCCCTCCGGGAAATGCACCACGCTGACAGACGCGATTGCGTCGGCTCGGATCGAGATCCCGCGCGCCGGCCAGCCTGCGCAGGCTCCAACTTCTCCTCAGACACCCCGGAGCTTCTCCTCCGGGATCAGTGCTTCATCGACTCGCGGAGCTAGCTTGGGCTCTCGCTCAGGCACCGACGGAGTTCGGCACTTCAGCACGGCCGTCGGTCGGCTCGGCCTCCGTGTCGAACGCTCGCGCGAGCCGAGCGGCCGCGTCTGCCTGCTCGCGATAGTGCGTGTAGCGCATCGTCGTGCGTACCTCGGCGTGGCCCAGCCAGTTCTGCAGCTCGACGATCGACTCGGCGCCACGCACGGCGAGCGTGCCGAAGGTGTGGCGCAGATCGTGGAAGCGGAGAGGGCGGAGGCCGGCGCGACGTCACATGGCGGCGACGAAGCGCCGCCGTAAAGCTGAGCCGTCGAGGTAGCCGACCCAAGCTCGCCAGGGAACACGAGCTCGTCATCACCAACGAAATCGCCCCGCTGTGCCAAGCTGGGCCAGGACCGCTGCGACCTCCGGCACCATCGGCACGACCCGTCCGCGGCCGGACTTCGGTGTGGTCAGCCTGCCGTTCGCGTAGCTGCCGCGACACGCGGATCGCTGAGCGCTCGAAGTCCACGTCACGCCAGCGCAGCGCGATCAGCTCGCCGCGTCGCAGCCCGGTGAACGCTGCGGTCAGGAAGATGGCGCCGTCCTGCTCGGAAGCCGCCGCAGCGGACGAGTGCGATGAACCTCCTCGGGCGAGTAGAAGGCGAACCGGGTCGCGTCGTAGCGCTCGCGCAGCTTCTCGACATCGCGCACCGGGTTCGACGGCAGGCCATACACCTTGCGCGCTCGCTCCATGATCCCGCCGAGCACCGTCGAGCATCTTGTTGCGCGTGCGGTTGGTCAGCGGCTGCTCGCGTCCTGCGCCCAGGCCCGGCGCGCCACTGCCTCGATCCGGCGCGGCCGTCACTGTCCTCGATCCGCAGCTCCCCGAACTCCGCCACCAGCTGCTCGCCGTTGAACGGTAGTCGACCATCGTCGACGGCTTGACGGCGCGGTCGTGCTCGACGTAGCGGAGCCATTCGGCGGCGGCGTCGGCAAACGTCGCGCCGGTGCGGACCAAACCCGGCAGCGTCCCGCGTCGTGCGTCGGTCGAGCGTCTCGCGCAGCCAGTCCTCCGCCAGGCGCTTGGTGAAGTAGCCGGCTGGCGGACGGCCGCGCTCGGTCCACGCCGGCCCGAGCCGCTTCTGGACCTGACGTCCGTCAGGCAACCGGTACTTCGCGTAGAAGACCGGGCCGCGCTTGCGGTCAACGCGGAACACATGGCCCGAAGGGGGCTGGCAAGAGCGGTCATAGCCGAAAAGCTAGCAGTCGTTCGGGACACATTCGGGACATATTTGAGACTCCGAGCAATCCCGAGAACGACAAAAGCCCAGAATACCTGGGCTTTTGCTAAGCGAACGACGGGCTTCGAACCCGCGACCTTCGGCTTGGGAAGCCGACGCTCTACCAACTGAGCTACGTTCGCGACGAACGGCATTCTATGGCGAGTTGCACCCACTAGTCTCTGAGGGCGATGCGCAGGTTCATGATCCCAGGGCTGATAACGCTGGTGGTGGTGGGGTTGCTGGCGGTGCTGGCCTTCGGCGTGTCGCACAGCGGACCCGGGAACGCGCTATCGGCGCAGGTGCGGCGGGGTCAGCGGCCGGTCGCCCCCAACTCGGAGATGCCACTTCAACTGCTGGGCTCCTCGCAGCGAGAGAGCCTCAAGGCGCTGCACGGCAAGGTGGTCATGGTCAACTTCTTCGCCGGGTGGTGCACCACGTGCCAGGGCGAGGTCGGTTTGCTCAAGCAGGCGCAGCAGACACTGGCGCTGCATGGAGGCCAGCTGGTGGGCGTCACCTTCGACGACTCGAGCAGCGATGCCCAGGGCTACATGCAGAAGTACGGCCTGCGCTATCCGGTGCTGCTTGATCCGGCGGGCGATTTCGCCGGGCCCTACGGCCTCACCGGCGTACCTGAGACATTCATCATCGATCGCCGCGGCGATGTCATCGCGGCAGACCCGAACGAGATGACGAAGGCGTGGCTCGACCGGGCGCTCAGCCGGGCTCTCGGGACACAGGAATGACGCAGGAATGAGACTCCGCCCGCATCTGACGGTGATCGCAGTCACGCTCGCCCTCAGCGGCGCTGGCACAGCACTGGCGGCGAGCGCGTCCGCCTCGCCGCAGGTGGGCTTCTCCTCGATCGTCGGGCAGTTCATGTGCACGACCTGCCACGAGCCGCTCAACCAGGTCAACTCGCCGCAGGCGATCTCGGAGAAGCAGACGCTCCAGGGGCTGATCGACAGGGGTCTGACCGCAAGCGAGATCAAAAACGCGATGGTCGACCAATACGGGTCGCAGGTGCTGGCGCGGCCGCAGGCCAGCGGCTTCAACCTGACGATCTACATCCTGCCGCCGGCGGTCTTCATTGCCGGGTTGGCGCTGCTCGTCTACACGCTGCCCAGGTGGCGCGCTCGCGCGCGGGCGACCAGGCCGCTGGAGGCGACCTCGCCCCTGCCGCCTGAGGACGCGCGGCGGCTCGATGACGAGCTGACGAACTTCATCTGAGGTCAGAACCCGGAGTCAAGAGTCTCGACGCTGCCCGTGGGGCAGCGGCCTGGCATCACCGCCGGCTCACATCGCGTCGGGCGCGCTGACGCCGAGCAGCCCAAGCACAAGTGCGAGCTGCGTCTGGCTTGCCACGCACAGGGCGATCCGGAACGACTTGGTCGTCTCCGGTTCAGCGCCGACGACCTTGCAGTCGCGGTAGAAGGCTGTGAAGTCCTGCGCAAGCTCGAGCGCGTAGGCCGCGATCCGGTGCGGCGCCCGGCGCTCGGCCGCGTCGGCGATGTCCTCGGGCAGGGCCAGCAGCTTCTTGATCAGCTCGCGCTCGGAGGGGTGGAGCTCGCCCGCCGGCGAATTCCAATCAGCCCCGGCCGCCACGGCGACACCGATGCGCTCAGGCCCGAGCCGCGTGAGCATCGAGGCGATCCGGGCATGCGCGTACTGGATGTAGTAGACCGGGTTCTCGGCCGAGTGCGAGCGCGCCAGATCGAGGTTCAGATCGAGTGTGCGGTCGTGTGAGCTCTGCAGCATGAAGAAGCGCGTCGCGTCGACGCCGATCTCGTCGAGCAGCTCGTCGAGTGTCACGAACTCACCGCGGCGCTTGGACATGGCGGCGCGGGTGTCGCCCTCGACGAGGTGCACGAACTGGAGGATCAGAACCTCCAGCAGCTCCGGGTCGTTGCCCAGTGCCTGGAACGCAGCCTTGAGTCGTGCCAGATAGCCATGATGGTCGGCACCGACCGGCAGCAGCTGCCGTTGGTAACCGCGGTCACGCTTGTCGAGCATGTAGGCGACATCCGCCGCGAAGTAGGTCGGCTCGCCGCCCGACCGCATCAGCACACGATCCTTGTCGTCGCCGAAGGTCGTGGTTCGCAGCCAGACCGCGCCGTCGTGCTCGTAGACGTGACCGGCCTCGCGGACCTGCTCGGTCGCGCGGTCCAGCGCACTCGGTGAACCCTGATGGAGCGTGCGCTCGCTGAAGAACCGGTCGAAGGTGACTCCGTAGCGGACAAGCGTTGCCTTGATGTTCTCAAGCAGCATCTCGACCGCGCGCCGGGCGATCACATCGATGTCAACCGACCCATCGGCGGCGCCGTCGATCCGGGCGGCGAGGTCAGCAACGTAAGCGCCCTGGTAGCCGTCCGTCGGCGGCTCCTGCCCGAGCGCGCGGGCCCGGACGGACTCGCCCAGGCGCCGGACCTGCGAGCCGGCGTCATTGAAGTAGTACTCGCGCCACACGGTGTGACCGTGGTGGAGCAGGATCCGGGCGAGCGAGTCACCGTAGGCGGCGTGGCGGCCGCCGGCGGCGACCAGCACCGCGGTTGGGTTGGCGGATACGAACTCGAGCAGGATCCGCTCCGGCCGCGCCGCTCCGCCGGCGCTGAACGCCTCGCCGCCGGCGAGCACAGCACGCAGCGCGTCGCGATGCCACTCGTCGGACAGGACGAGGTTCAGGAAGCCGGGCCCGGCCACCTCGTAGCCGCTCAGCGTGCTCCCAAGACTGCGGGCCAGCTGCTCGCCGAGTTGGCCGGCGATCTCACGTGGGGCGGCACCGAGCGCCGGAGCGAGCAGCATCGCGGCGTTGGTCGCGTAATCGCCCTGCCCGGCGCGCTTAGGCCGTTCGAGCTTCGCGCTCGGTTGAGCGTCCATCTCGCCACCACTGCCACGCAAGGCAGTGGTGGCAGCACCGAGCGTCTGCCGCAGTTGGGAGACCGGGTCGATCATGTCCGCGCAGCCGGGTCCAGCGCCAGGCGGGCCATCTCGGACCCGGTCATCTTGTAGGGCGAGATCACCTCGTCGGCGCCGGCGCGGATCAGCTTGCGCTCGGCGTCATCGGCAGATGCCCGGGCGATCACCTTCACGTCGCTCGAGAGCTCGCGGGCGCTGAGTGCGATGAAGATGTTCTCGGCATCGGAGTCGACGCACGCAATGACGGCGGTCGCGCGGCGGATTCCGGCCTGGATCAGGATCTCGTCGTCCGAGGCATGGCCCTCGATGTAGGCGACACCGTCCACGCCCGCCGCATCGCGATGCAGCGGGTCGTGGTCGATCACGACGATCCGGGCGTCGCGCGCGCGCAGGTCACGTGCCACCTGCCGGCCGACACGCCCATATCCGCAGACTATGTAGTGCTCTGTGTAGGAGTCGATCATCTTCTGTGTGCGGCGGGCATTGAGCACGCCACTGAGCTGCCCGGAGACGAAGAACTCCGCGACCGTCGCCAGGCCATAGAAGAGCGTAGCTATCCCGAACAGCTCGAGGCCCACCAGGATGATTCGCCCGCCGAAGTCGTTCGGGGCCGGCAGCGATCCCAGTGTCGTGACGGCATCGAGGGTCCAGTAGAAGCCGTAGGGGACAGACGTGCGCTCGACGATCGAGAAGACGACCGCGCCTGTGACCATTACGGTCGCGAGCACCGCCAGCAGCATGCCGAGCCGCCTCGTGAACTGCCGCAGTTCCAGCTGCTGCTGACGACGACGCGCGAGCACCGTCCGTTCCGCCATGTCGGCCTGGGTCACCCGCCGCTCGACGCTCGAATGTCGTTGCTGGGGTTCGCGCGCGGCCGCCATCTGTTGCTAATCGTGACTGAAGCCGCTCTCGGGCGCCGTTGAGCCTAGTGGTGGTAGGGCTCGCCGGCGATGATCTTGTGGCCGCGGTAGACCTGCTCGAGCAGCACGACACGAGCCAGTTGGTGAGGCAGCGTGATCCGGCCCAACGAAAGGCGGTGGTCGACGCGGTCGAGTATCAGCCCGCCGAACGGCCCACCGATCACGAAGCAGAGGTCGCGGCCGCTCGCTCGACGCTGTTCGAGGAACTCGCTGAAAACGATCGAGTCGAACTCCTGGCCGCCGGCGTCCAGCAACGATACGAATGCCCGTTCCGGGATGCGTGCGGCGACCTGCGGGTCCTCGCGCACCTCGACCAGTTCGAGGCGTGCGTAACGGCCCAGCAGCTTGGCGTAATGGGCGATGTCATCGGCGAACGGCGGGCGCAGGCGACCGACAGCGACGACGATGATTCGCACCGATGGGATACTAGGCGCATATGAGCGACCAGAATCAGCCAGAACGACACATCAACATCCATTTCTCGCCGGAGATGATGGCCGGCAACTACTCGAACTTCGCGAACGTCAGCCACTCCGACTACGAGTTCACGATCACGTTTGCGCGGGTCGATCACGAGATCGAGGACGAGGAGGTTCCCGGCGTGGTCGTCACGCGGGTCAACCTGTCGCCGAAGTTCATGCGCGAACTGATCGACGCGATGCAGGACAACTACGGCAAGTGGCAGACGCGCGAGAACATCAAGAGCCTGCCCGAGTACGGCGGCGACCGGCTCGGCTCCGACGACGACGACGATCCGCTGGACGGCGGGGAGTAGCGAGCAGCGTTTCAGCGGACCCGTCCCCGCGACGAGGAATGCCGTGCGGACAGCGATCGTCTCTGACATACACGCGAACCTGCAGGCGCTCGAGGCCGTGCTCGAGCAGGTGGACGCTGAGCAGTGCGATGCGCTGTGGTGCCTCGGTGACGTCGTCGGTTACGGTGCCGATCCCGACGCCTGTGTCGCGATCGTGCGTGAGCGCGCACAGATTTGTTTGGCCGGCAACCACGACCTGGCGGTGACCGGCGCGCTGTCAGTCGCCGATTTCTCAGACGCCGCGCGCCGAGCCGCCGAATGGACCCAGCAGCGGATCGCTGACGACACGCGCAGCTTCCTGGAGGGCCTCGCGCCCAAGGACGAGGATCAGGTCGTCAGCCTCTACCACGGAAGTCCGCGCGACCCGGTGTGGGAGTACGTGCTCTCGCCGCTGCAGGCCGAGCTCGGATTCGACCTGCAACCGGAGCGGATCGGCGTTGTCGGGCATACGCACGTCGCGCTCGAGTTCCACCGCCTGGACGGAGAGGCGACGACGGGAGAGACACGGCGCGAAGGAGACGAGCTGGACCTGTCGGGTGGCCACTGGCTTCTGAACCCCGGCAGCGTCGGACAGCCGCGCGATGGAAATCCCCGAGCGGCGTGGATGCTGCTCGACACCGACGCGTGGACGGCCTCCTATCGCCGTGTCGATTACGACATCGAAGGTGCCGCCTGGGCGATCCGCGCGGCGCGGCTGCCGGACGTGCTGGCGGAGCGTTTGAGCTTCGGACAGTAGCTGCAATTTGCCGCGCTGACCGGGGAAATCACCAGGTTTTCACCGAACCAGCGGCTACAGTCGAACCAAGATGGGGTTCGCAACGAGGGCATTCCTGGCGGCAGCTGCTGGCATCGCCGCCGCGGCACTGGCGGGCTGCGGCAGCAGCGGCAACGGCAGCAGCGGTCTGCTGTCCACGGCGCAGTCTCAGCAACTGACGGGGCAACTCGACACTTTCAGGCTGGCGCTCGCCGACCACCAGTGCGCGACCGCGCACAGCGCTCTGTACACCTTCCAGGCCGACCTCAACCAGTTCACCGGCGTCAACGCGACACTCGTATCGAACCTCTACCAGGGCGCCAGCACGATCCAGAACCTGACGACCACCACCTGCGCCGTCGCCACGCACCCGGCCAAGACGAACACGCGAACCCAGACAACGGCCACGCACACCGCAACGACGACGACCGCAACCACCGACACCTATTCGACGACAACCTATACACAGCCGACCGTGACGACGACCACCTATCCGACGCAGAGCTTCACCTCGACCACCGGCGGCACGCCGGTGGCGCCTGAGTCAACGACCACCGCAGCACCGCCGAGCGGCGGTACCGGACTCGCCGGCGCGGTCGGGCTCTCAAGCGCCGGCGGTGACACAACCCAGACGCCGAGTACGACCGACGCGACGTCCGGCGCCGGCGGCGGCTCGCCGCAGAACGCCGGCAGGGCGAGCGGCTTCTGATGGGTATCACGTCGATGATCGCGGGCCGTTACCGCGTCGAGGGCCGACTCGGCGTCGGCGGCATGTCCACGGTGCTGCTGGCCGTTGACGAGCGGCTCGAGCGCCACGTCGCCGTCAAGCTGCTGGCCGAGCACCTCGCGGATGACCCCACGTTCGTCTCGCGCTTCCGCCGCGAGGCGCTTGCAGCCGCCCGGCTTGTGCATCCCAACATCGTCCAGGTGTTCGATTCGGGCTTCGATGAGTCGGCACAGCAGCATTTCATCGTGATGGAGTACGTGCCTGGCCTCTCCTGCGCCGAGATCCTTCGCGAGCGCGGCCATCTCGACGTGTCGCAGGGCGTCGACATCGTCGCTCAGGCCTGCCGTGGCCTCGACTACGCTCATCGCAACGGCGTCGTGCACCGCGACGTCAAGCCAGGCAACCTGCTCGTCTCCGAGAGTGGCCTGGTCAAGCTGGCGGACTTCGGGATCGCGCGCGCGACCGGGCAGACCAGCATCACGCAGGTCGGCTCGGTGCTCGGAACCGCCGCGTACCTCTCACCCGAGCAGGCGCGCGGGGAGGATGCGGGTCCCGCTGCCGACCTCTACTCGCTCGGCGTCGTCGCCTACCAGTTGCTGTCCGGGCGCCTGCCCTACGAGGCGAACTCTCTCTCAGAGCTCGCGCTCAAGCAGCAGCGCGAGTCGCCGATCCCATTGCGGCGCCTGAACCCGAAGGTGCCGCCGACGCTGTCGGAGGCGATCGCGGTCTCGATCTCGGTCGTTCCGGACGAGCGCCCGCGCACGGCGATCGAGCTGTCCGAGCTGATCGAGGACGGGGCCGACGGGATCTCGCCGTGGGAGGACGAGGCGCCGACCAGCCATCTCGCCGGCAGCCAGGCCCCGACGCGGGTGCTGCCCGCACGTGAACCCCGTCCCGTCAGCGACCGGTCGCCGGCGCGCGACCGGCACACCGCCGAGACGGCCGTGACGCGCGCGGCGCCGCGCACGGTGCCTGCCCAGCGGCCACCGACGCGGGAGCAGCCCCGGGATCCGAGTCCGCCCCGAGCCGCTCGCCGCACCGGTCGCAGGCTCGCCTGGATGTTCCTGTCGCTGCTGGTGATCGCGGCGATCGCCGTGGTCGTGGGTGTCGTGGCGATGCACCAGAACCATCAGGCCACGATTCGCATTGAGCGGGTCGGCACCCGCGACTGGCACCGCGCCGTCGATCAGGTGCAGCAGCTGATCGACCAGTACACGAAGTGAGTGCCGACCGCTGAGGGGCGGGGCCCCGCTTGGCCCCGCCCCCGCTGCGCGTTGTCATTCGACGCGGTCCCGCGAGCGCCGAAACCCGGTTGGACTAGGCCGCGGTCGCGATCTCGACCTGCTTGGGCTGGCTCTCGGCGGGCTTGGGAACCCGGACCTCGAGCACGCCGTTGGTGAAGCCGGCCTTGACGCTGTCGGCGTCGACGCCCTTTGGCAGGCTGAGCCTGCGCGAGAAGCTCCCGAAGGAACGCTCGATGCGGCGATAGCCCTCGCCGCTGTGGTCATGCTCCGACGTGCGCTCGCCTGAGATCGTGAGGACGCCATCGAGAATCTCGAGCTTGACGTCGGTCTCCGCCAGGCCCGGCAGGTCGGCGGTCAGGACGAACTGATCGTCCTTCTCGACGATGTCGATCGCCGGTGTGAAGCCGCGAGACTGACGGGTCAGCGAGGCCCCGACCGGTGTGGCCGTGTCGAAGAAGCTGTTGAAAAGACGCGTGATGTCACTCTGGGGTGAGTACACCGGGCGCGCCGGAAGACTGCGAACCAATGCCATTGTTGCCTCCTGGGAATCTAAGAATCGACTGCGACTAGAAGAATAAAATCTAAGTCGCTTGATGTCAAGTCTAGCGCGCCGAGGGTGGAGCGTCACGCACCGACGGTGGTGCCCCGCCGAAGACGGCGGCGGTCGCCTCGGCCAGGGTGCCGGCGTCGATCGCGTCACGCAGGTCCGCCATCAGTCGCTGGATGAAGCTGAGGTTGTGGAGTGTCAGCAGGCGCGGGCCGGTGGTCTCACCGGCCTTGACTGCGTAATGGATGTATCCGCGCGTGAAGCCAGCCGCGCAGGCGGGGCAGGGACAGCCGTGCATGATCGGCTCGGGGGAGTTCCTGAATCTCGACTTGGCGAGATCGACGCGCCAGCGCGCATCGGGCTCGGGGACGATCGCCACGCCGTGGCGGGCGAGCCGCGTCGGCATCGCGCAGTCGAACGTGTCGATGCCGAGCCCGACGTTCACGAGCAGGTCGTCGATATCCCCGATCCCCAGCAGGTGGCGTGGGCGCTCGGGCGCGGTCTGCTCGAGCGCTGCGGTGCTCCAGTCGACGACCGTGTGCATCTGGGGCTTGTCCTGGCCGAGCGAGCCGCCGATCGCGACGCCGCCGCAGCGGCTCGCCGCGACGGTCTGCGCCGACTCGGTACGCAGGTCGAATTCGACGCCCCCCTGCACGATGCCGTAGACGAGCTGGTCACGAGGACCGTTGGCGGCATGCCAATCAAGACATCGCTCGAGCCAGCGGTGGGTGCGCTCGGTCGAGCGAGCCGTGTAGTCGCGGGTCACGTGAAACGGCGTGCATTCGTCGAACACGAGCGCGATATCGGAGCGCAGGGCGGCCTGGACGGCCATCGAGGTCTCAGGTGCCATGAAGCGCTCGCCGCCGTCGATGTATGAGCGGAAGCGCACGCCCTCCTCAGAGATCGAGAGGATCGAGCCGCTGGAGCCCGCTGCAGCGCCCCCGCGGCCGCGGCCCTTGATCTCGTCGGCGACGCTGCCGTGGCCCATCGAGAACACCTGGAACCCGCCGGAGTCGGTGATGATCGGGCGGTGCCAGCGCATGAATTCATTGAGACCGCCGTAGTCGTCGAGCGCCTCGGCCCCCGGGGAGAGGTACAGGTGAAAGGTGTTTCCGAGCACCATCTCGTAGCCGAGCGCCTCGACGTCGCGGGGCTCGAGCGTCTTGACCGCGCCGCGGGTGGCGAGCGGGACGAATGCCGGTGTCTGCACGTCGCCGTGGGCGAGGTGCAGAGTGCCGGTGCGGGCGCGGCTATCGGTCGCGCGCGTACGGATCTCGAACATTGAGCACGATGATGGCGGGGCGGGCCCTCTGGGCGCAGTCTGCCCTTCGGGGCGTGTAGGGTCAGAGCCGCACCCCGACGATCTGCCTGAGTCCACCAAGCGCAAATAGAAGGAGCAGAGATGCCGCAGCCCCGTTCTGCCAGTTCCGGTACGAGCAAGCCGGCCGCCGCGAAGCCGGCCGCCGCGAAGCCGGCCGCCGCGAAGGCCACGACCGCGAGGACCAGCACCTCCAGGTCGGCGACCTCCAAGTCGACGACCTCCAAGTCGACCACCGCGAAGCCGGCGGCGGCCAAGGCGACCGCCGCCAAGCGCAGCACGAGCAAGGCGACCGCCGCCAAGGCGAGCACGGCCAAGGCGACCGGCAGGCGCCAAGGCGAGCACGCTGCCAAGGCAACCGCTGCCAAGGCAACCGCTGCCAAGGCAACCGCTGCCAAGGCAACCGCTGCCAAGGCAACCGCTGCCAAGGCGAGCACCGCCTCAGCAGCCGGCTCGAAGGCCAAGTCCTCCGTTCGTGTTCATGTGAACGCCGACTCCGCCCAGGTCGAGGCGATCGCCGAACGTGCGCGCAAGCTCAACGAGAAGCTGATCGAGATGAGCCGGGAGGCGGGCGAGAGCACTCTGGCCAATTACGAGAAGGCGCTGAAGGCGATCAGCGCCGCCGCCTCGAAGGGCCGGGCCAAGGAGGAGTTCGAATGGATCACTCACCTCGCGGCCTCGCAGGCGAAGTCGATGCGGGAGGTCGCCGACAGCTGGGCCAAGGCGGCGCGTGAACGCCTGAAGTGAGCGAACGTCTTATGTGATTGTGGGACAATCGCGTCTCGCATGGACCCGAATCGCAAGCGCGCGGTCCGGTTGACGGTCGCACTGACTGCAGCACTGCTGCTCGCAAGCGCTCTGATCTACGTCAGCTTCAGCGCCGGTCGCGACGAACTCGACGCCGCGCAACTCATGAACAAAGCCAAGCCCGGCGGGCAGTACATCCTGGCAGGAACCGTTGAGAACGGCTCGATCCGCCGCGCCGGGACCACGCTCCAGTTCAGCGTGCTGAGCCCGAACCGGAAGGTCTCCGTCCCTGTCACCTATACGGGCGTGGTCCCGGATCCGTTCGCGCAGGGGCGCGCCGTGATGGTCAATGTGACCGACAACGACGGCAGGTTCATCGGCCAGGAGAACTCGCTGACGACCAAGTGCCCGTCGAAATATCAGGCCGCATCGGGGTCGATCGCCAACAACTCGGGCGTCCCGGCGACTGAGGCGGCGGCGGTCAGAAGCTGATGGCGCAGCTCGGGCGCGCGATCCTGCTCCTCAGCCTCGGAGTATGCCTGTACGGGATCGTGGCGTCGCTCCACGGGGCCAGGAGGCGGCGGGCTGAGTGGGTCGACTCGGGCCGGCGCGCGATGTACGCGCTGGCGACGCTGGCCGTGGTCGCGTTCGGACTGCTGGAAATCGCGTTTCTGCGCAACGAGTTCAGCTTCAAGGTGGTCGCGGACACGTCAGCGACGACGATCCCGATCTTCTACAAGCTGACAGCGCCGTGGTCATCGCAACAGGGGTCTCTGCTGCTCTGGGTCACGCTGTCAGCGATCTGGGGGAGCCTGGCGCTCTACCTGACACGCCGGCGCCTGCGTGCGATCGCGCCCTATGCGGCCGCGGTTCTCTTCGGGATGCAGGGCTTCTTCGCGGCGCTGGCCTGCTTTGCCGCCAACCCGTTCCAAACCACTGCGCAGACGCCCACAAACGGCGCCGGACTCGATCCGCTGCTGATGCACCCGAGCATGATGTTCCACCCGCCGATGCTCTACTCGGGCTACACGCTGATGGCGATCCCCTTCGCGTTCGCGGTGGGCGCGCTGATCACGGGCAACCTCGGCCCCGAGTGGATCCGCGATACCCGGCGGTTTGCGCTCGCCGCATGGCTGTGCCTTGGCTTCGGCGTCGTGCTGGGTGCGCGCTGGTCCTACACCGAACTCGGCTGGGGTGGCTACTGGGGCTGGGATGCGGTCGAGGACGCAGCGCTGATGCCGTGGCTGATCGCCACCGCGTTCATCCACTCGATCCAGATCCAGGAGAAGCGGGGGATGCTGAAGGTCTGGAACGTGTCGCTGGTGCTTACCTTCGGCACGCTCGCGATCTTCGGCACGTTCCTGGTCCGGTCGGGTGTGCTCGACTCGATCCACGCCTTCGGCGCCTCGACGCTCGGCGTCCCCTTTGTGGTGCTGCTCGGCGTGATGTTCCTGAGTTCTGTCGGGTTGGTGGCGTGGCGCCGCGACCTGCTCAGCACCGAACATCGGATCGACTCGCTGGTGTCGCGTGAGGCGATGTTCCTGCTGCAGAACGTCGTGCTGGTCGCGATGACGTTCGTGATCTTCTGGATCACGTTGTTCCCGCTGATCTCACAGGCGATCACCGGTACCAGGATCTCTGTCGGGCCGCCGGCGTTCACGCCGTTCGTGGTGCCGCTGGCACTCGTGCTGGTACTGCTGACCGGGATCGGCCCGCTCATCTCCTGGCGTCGGGCCACCGTGGCCAACCTGCGGGGGCAGTTCGTGTTCCCGGTCGCGTTCGGCCTGTCGGTCACCGTTCTGGTGCTGGCGCTCACGGATGCGGGTCGAAAACCGCTTGCGGTGACGATGTTCGGGTTCGGCGCGTTCGTGATCGGCACCGTGCTCCAAGAGTTCTATCGGGGTGCTGCCGCCCGCCGGAGAACAACGCGCGACAGCTGGCCGGTCGCGGTGTTCGGCCTGGTGCGACGCAATCGCCGCCGCTATGGCGGCTACATCGCCCACTTCGGATTCGCCGTGATGCTCATCGGGGTGGCGGCCTCCTCGTCGTTCCAGCATTCGCGCAATGCCACGCTCACCCCCGGACAGAGCGTCTATGCCGGCGGCTATGACTTCCACTACGTGCGGCCGACCGCATCGGCCACCTCGGAGCGGGTGTCGTTCGGGGCGGTCCTCGCTGTCACCAAGGACGGCAAACAGGTCACGCGCCTCACCCCGATCCAGAGCTTCTACCCGTCGACCAGCGCATCCGACGGTTTCATCAGCCGCTTCTTCGATCAGAACAACGCGGACAGCACGATCGGCCTCGATGCCGGCCCGCTGCGCGACATCTGGACCGTTGCGTCTGCGAACACCGAGCCACTGCAGAGCCTGATCAGACAGGGGGACCATAAGTTCGCAGGCCTCTACAACTCGGTTTCCACGGCGCTGATCAAGCGCTACCCGAATATGACGAACGCCGAGTTCAACGCCCGCCTGAACGCTGAGCTGGACTCGATGAACATCGATGGCTTGAACTTCTGGCAGGCCCGTGACGCCGTCGTCCGCGACATCACCGCGCGTTACCTGACGGAGCCGCACGTGGTCGCATTCCTGCTGATCGTCTCGCCGATGGTGACCTGGCTGTGGACGGGCGCCACGATCGTGGCGATCGGCGGGCTGATCTCGCTGATCCCGTCGTCGCTGTTCACACGACGTCGCCGCCCGGCTCCTGAGCATTCTCGCGTCGCGGTACGAGAGCTGGCCTGAATTGACGCACGCGATGGCCTACCTGATCCTGCTGCTGCTGCTGTTGGGGGTTGTCTGGTTCGTCAGCGCCCCGCTGCGCGCTGCTGCGCTGACGCCGGGGAGCTCGGTAGACCCGGCCTTCGAGTCGATCAAGCGGATCGATCTCGAGGCCGCGCGTGACGCGAAATACCGCGAGATCCGCGACGCCGAGCTCGACCACCAGACCGGCAAGCTCTCAGACGCCGACTTCGAGGCGATCGATTCGACGCTCCGGTCTGAGGCGATCGAAGTTCTTCATCAGCTCGACGCGCTCGACGTGCCGGAGGGCGTTGCCGAGAGCGGGCCGGAGCCCGAGTACCCGGCCCCGGGCGACGAGTAGCTACCATCATCGCCCGACATGACTTTCGTACTCGACGTGCTGCAGGTCTTCATCTCCGTGATGTTGATCTTCCTGGTGCTCATGCACTCGGGCAAGGATGCCGGCCTGTCCGGCTTCGGCATGGGCGGCGGTGGCGGCGGTGGCGGCGGCAGCAACCCCTTCGGAGGAGGCTCGACCGTCGAGCGCAACCTGAACCGCTGGACGGTTGTGTTCGGGCTCCTGTTCGTGGCCAATACGATCGCGCTGATCAAGGTCGGCTGAACGCCGGACCGTCGGGCGCGCTCAGCGGCGGACGTACGCGACGCGGTCCCAGCTCGGCTCCGGTGCGAGCTCGATCGGCTCGCCGCCACGGTCGGGCTGGATGTAGACGAAGGTGCCGTTGTCGTCGTCGAAGATGACGTCGAGCTCGCATTCCTTGACGCGCTGATCAAGCCACGCGCTTCGGAAGATCAGCCGTCGCAGCCAGTGGACGAGCGAGCGGTCGGACGGGCCGACGAGCTCGGGCCAGCACTCGTTGACATGCTCGCCGAGCGCGGAGGCGGGATCTGTGACCTCGCCGTTGACGACCAGGTTGATCAGATCCTCTGACTCGTTCTCGGCGATCGAGTCGCCGATGAAGCCCAGTCGCCTGGCTGCCTGCTCGCACCGCTCGCTGAAGTCACGCTCGTTGAAGGTGAACCTGAGGTCTCCGTACTCCAGGACGAAGTCCTCACCGGACGAGTAGTTTGCGCGGCGGTACATGCCGTCGGGATCTTATTTAGCTTTCCTGCCGCGGCGCATCCGCTGAACGTGATGTTGCATTGAACCCCGGAATTTGCGGCTTTCCAGAGAGCGGCAAACCTGGGTGGGGGGGTTCATCCGACCACGCCAAAGCCTCTATTGGTCACAACCCGCGACCGACGATGGAGGCTGTCATGCAACTGGTGGAGAAGATGGTTTCACAGCCGGAGACGATCCTGCTGATCGGGCCCGATCGCGACGCGCGCAGATTCCTGGCGAGCAACCTCACCGCTGATGGTTACGAGGCGCTCGAGGCCGGCTCGGCCGAAGGTGCGCGGCATCTGCTGGCCCAATCGTTCGTCGACCTGATGGTCGTCGACATGGAGCTGCCCGACGGCGATGGCCTCGAGCTCCTGGAGTTCGTGCGCGAGGCCGGCAACGGCGCGTCGCGTGTCGACCCGAACCTCCCCCTGATCCTCACGTCCCAGAACGCTTCACTGCTGGATCGGGTACGTGGCCTGGAGCGCGGCTGCGATGATTACCTGCCAAGGCCCTACGCCTACACCGAGCTCCGAGCGCGGATCGCGGCTCTGCTGCGGCGCCGCCATCGGCTGGCCACCAGGTCGCGGATCCGAGTCGGATCACTCGAGGTCGACGCCCTCTCCCGTCAGGCCTGGGTCGATGGTGAGCAGGTGCTGCTGTCGAGCAAGGAGTTCAGCCTGTTGCACGCGCTCGCCCGGGAGCCCGGCAGGGTCTTCAAGCGAGCTGAGCTGATGGAGATGATCTGGGGCTGGAGCGACGGCAGCCACGCGGCGCACCAGACGCGCACCCTCGACTCTCACGCGTCGCGGCTGCGTCGCAAGCTCGCGGCGCATGGAGTCAGCTACGTGATCAACGTATGGGCGGTGGGGTACAGGTTGATCGACCTCAAGGCCACCATCGCAACTGATGCCGAGCAGTTGGCGGCCTGAGGTCCGTGGTGGGTCCGCTGGGGGTGTTAGTGGGAAATTTGTGTCAGGTTGAGTTGCAATGTGGGGGAGAGTGGGTTATGGTGGGCCACGCATGCAGAGACCCGGGTGGCAGGGCTCCTCCCACCCAGCCACCCGGGCCTCAAATTTCGGCCAGACGCATGAGAAACCTTGATCTTCCGCGGAACCTTCGAACACGCGCTCGACGCGAAGCACCGGCTGACCGTCCCGGCCAAGTTCCGTGCGGGACTGGCGGGCGGTGTGATCGTCGCGATCACCCCGCCTACCGGGGAGAGCAGTCCGCGCTCGTTGTCGATCTGGCCGGCCGAAGCCTTCGACCAGTTCGCCGCGTCATCGCTGGCGGGCCTGCACCCACTCTCGCCGCGCGCCGAGTTACTGAGGACCGGGCTCTATGCGAACTCTTGGGACATGGAGCTCGACTCGGCCAACCGTCTGATGATGCCTCCGCAGGCACGAACCTTCGCCGGGCTCGACAGGGACGTGGTGATCACCGGGGCCGGCACAAGCCTTCAGGTCTGGAACAGCGCGGTATACGCGGACTACAACGCGAGCGTCCTCGCTCGCTTCCCCGAGATTGCGGCGAGCTTTGACCACACTGATTGACATGACCACTCCGCACGTGCCGGTGCTGGCCGGCGAGCTGATCGAGTTCCTCGACCCTGCCCCCGGGGCGGTGGCGATCGACTGCACCGTCGGTGGTGCCGGTCACGCCCGGCTGATCGCCGAGCGCATCGGCTCAGCTGGCACGCTGATCGGAATCGACCGCGACCCGATCGCGGAGGAGCGTTTCGCCGACCTCGCGGCTGAGATCGCGTGCGACACGCGCTTCATCCGGGCCGACTTCGTCTCCGGCCTCACGCTGCTGCGCGATGAGGGCGTGGTAGCCGACCTGGTCTACATGGACCTCGGGATGTCCTCGATGCAGATCGACACGTGGGAGCGAGGCTTCTCCTATTCCTATGACGCGCCGCTGGACATGCGGATGGATCCTTCGCAGGAACTGACCGCGTCCGATGTCGTCAACGGCTGGGACGAGCGCCGGATCGCCCGGCTGCTGCGTGAGTACGGCGAGGAGCGCTTCGCTTCGCAGATCGCGCGGACGATCATGCGCGAACGGGCCCGCTCGCAGCTCGAGACGACCCAGGATCTGGTTGACGTCATCAAGGCGGCGGTTCCGATTCCCGCCCAGTTCGCCGGCGGCCACCCAGCCAAGCGCACCTTCCAGGCGCTCCGGATCGCCGTCAACGACGAGCTCGCCCAGATCGACGACGCGCTGCCGCTGGCGTGGGACGTGCTCGCCGTCGACGGTCGACTCGCGGCGATCTCGTTCCACTCGCTCGAGGACAGGCGTGTGAAGCGCTTCCTGGCCGGTAAGGCGCGCGGCTGCCTCTGCCCGCCGGACATTCCGATCTGCGTATGCGGCCACGACCCGGAGGCGGAGATCCTCACGCGCCGCGCGATCGCGCCGACCCCCGGAGAGGTGGCGTCCAACCCACGTTCGAAGTCAGCGCATCTGCGCGTCGCCCGGAAGCTCCAGACGAGGTAATCGATGCCACCAGCAGCCGCCACCGCGGCCGGACGCCGCACCGTCAGACCCAAAGCTGCCGCGGCGACACGGCCCGCGAAGCCCGCAACTCGCGCTTCCAGCCGTACGGCGACCGCCAGCCGCACGGCTAGGGCAGCCGCCCGCGCCACCAGCGTGCGGGAGACGACGCAACGTGCCAGCAGCGCGCGGGAGACGACGCGGCGCGCCACCAGCGTGCGGGAGACGACGCCGGGTCGTCGAGCGGCGCCGACACGTCGCAGGGGCGTGGCGCATCTGCGAGCGATGCCACTGCGGATGATCCGCCCGCGCGAGCTGCCGCGGCTGGACCGTCTGGTGCGTGGCCGCGCGTGGATCCCGGTGCTGGGGGTGATCCTGGTCACGATCGTCGGTCTGAGAGTCGAGGTTCTCAAGCTCGGCTCGAGCGTCGGGCGCGAGCTGCAGCAGGCGACCGCACTCGAGAGCAGCAACCAGCTCCTGCGGTCACAGGTCTCGGAGCTGGCGGGCAACGAGCGGATCGAGGGCCTCGCGGCCAAGCTGGGTATGGCAATGCCGGGCCCGGAGGACATCCATTTCGTCACCGCTCAGGTGGGGACCCACGTGGGTGCGGCGATCAACAACATCCAAGCGCCGGCCGCCAGTACGTTCCTGGCCGGACTGGCCAGCGAGCATCAGGCGAATGGCGACACGGCTCCCGCCCCCAGCACCAGCTCAGCCGGCACGGTCTCCCCGGGTGCGACGTCGGCGTCGACCGCAGGTGCGAGCCCGACGGGCACCGGGGGGACGTCCGGCGCGGGCTTGACGCCCGCCGGCAGCACCGCAACGGCGGGCACCAGCGCGACCGCCGCCGGCACGGCGGCAGTGTCTGACACGGGCGCGACCGCGACTGGCACGGCGGGCGCCTCGAATCCGAGCGCGGCGACAACGGGCGCCACTTCATCGGGCATCAGCCCACCGGCGGCAACCGGCACATCGATCCCAGCGTCCTCTCAGAGCGTCGGCAGCACCGGCAGCACCGGCAGCACCGGCAGCACCGGCAATACGGCCACGCCGGGCGACACGGGCTCTACAACCGGCGGCAGTGGACTCGCGGGCTGATCATGTCCACGAGCACCCCTCGCAGGACAGTCGACGTCATCGATCGACGTGTCGGCGTGCTGTTCGGCGTTTTCGTGCTGCTGCTGGTCATCGCCGTCGCACGTGCCGGCTACCTCGGGTTGTTTCGCGGCGCGGCGCTCTCCGCCGCGGCCAACGACCAGCAGGTTCAGACCACGCCGATCCCGGCGCCCCGGGGTGAAATCACCGACCGCAACGGCGTTGCGTTCGCGCTCAGCGAGCCGGCCGAACAGATCATCGCCGACCCCTATCTGATCGTCCAGACCTACAAGCGCCCGCAGACGGTGGCCGCAAAGCTCGCGCCCCTGGTGGGGATGACCGAGGCTGCGACGCTGTCTGACCTCACCAAGCCCGGGACCGGCTACATCAAGCTCGGAACGGTGTCCCCGAAGGCGGCCAACACGATCATGGCTCTCAAGTACAACGGGATCTCGCAGCCGGTTCCGGTCGAGCGCCGCTCCTACCCGCTCGGCACCGAGCTCGGTCAGGTGCTCGGCTGGGTCGGGTCGGGCAGCCGCGGCGACGGACTCGAATACCTGTTCAACAAACAGCTGGCGGGGACGACCGGTGAGCGGCGCACCGTGATCGACGCGAAGGGCAACGCGATCTCCGTGGACACCACAAAGGCGATGGTCGCCGGCCAGAATCTGAAATTGACGGTCTCAGCCCCGTTGCAATCCGAGGTGGAACAGGTCCTGGCGGGCGTCGGGGAGCAGTACAGGCCGCAGGGAGCAACCGCGATCGTGACCGATCCTCAGACGGACCAGATCCTGGCGCTGGCGAACTGGCCGACGGTGAACCCCAACAACGTCCCGGCATCATCGTGGAGCGCGGTCAACGGCCAGGTGCCTGCGGCTGAGGACCAGGCCGTCGACATGTCGTATGAGCCCGGCTCGACCTTCAAGGCGATCACCGTTGCCGGCGCCCTGCAGGACCATGTCGTGACACCCTCCACCGAATTCAACATCCCGCCCTACCTCGAGGCGTACGGAAAGAAGATCAGCGACGCGGAGTACCACGGCTACGAGACGCTCAGCGTCGGTCAGATTCTCCAAGTCTCGAGCAACATCGGTGCGGTCGAGATTGGCCAGAAACTCGGCGCCAAGCGCTTCGGATATTGGGTCGATCGTTTCGGATTCGGAAAGCCGAGCGGCGTCGCGCTCCCGGGTGAACAGACCGGCATCGTGCGCCCGGTCGGAGGCTATTCGGGCGTTTCGATGTATAACCTGCCGTTCGGTCAGGGAGAGTCGGTGACGCCGATGCAGATGGTTCAGGCTTACGACGCGATCGCCAACGGCGGCATCCTGCGCACCCCGCAGATCGCGGAGTCGGTCGGCAACCGCAAGCTTGCGGAGCCGACAGGCAAGCGCATCATCTCCGCAGGGGTCGCCTCGCAGTTGCGCGGCATGCTTCGCGGCGTCCTGGCCGATAACGGCACCGCTTCCGGCGCCGCCATCCCCGGCTATGACATGGCCGGCAAGACAGGCACCGCCCAGGTGGTCGTCAACGGCAAGTATTCGAACACGGACTACATAGCGTCGTTCATCGGCATGGTCCCGGCCAGCGACCCGAAGCTGGTCGTTGCCGTCGTCGTCAACTACCCGAAGGGGACCATCTACGGCGGCTCGGTCGCTGCTCCGGCGTTCCAGAAGATCGTCGGCTGGGCGGTGCCGCACTTCGGCATCAACCCGTGTCCGAAGCCGTGTCCGTCGACGGCAAATAGGCAGCCGACGCCGAGCACGCCGTAACGGCCGGCCACGACCGCGGCTACCCTCTGGCGCCGATGCAACTGGACGTTCTGTTTCCGGGCGCCCCCGCGGTCGATGTTGCCGGCCTTGCGTACGACAACCGTGCCGTCGGCCCGCGCGAGCTGTTCTTCTGCGTTCGCGGACTCACTCGCGACGGCCATGAGTTCGCCGCTGATGCCGTGGCCCGTGGCGCGGCTGCGCTGGTGGTCGACCATCAGCTCGACCTCGATGTCCCGCAGGTCCTGGTCACAAACGTCCGCCGTGCGATGGCCCCGGCCGCCGCGACGTTCTACGGCGATCCGACTGCCGTGATCGAACTCGTGGGTGTGACCGGTACCAACGGCAAGACCACCACGGCTTACCTGATCCGCTCGCTGCTCGAGGCAACAGGCCGCCAGACCGGCCTGTTGGGCACCGTCAAGAGCGTCATCGGTGGAGTCGAGTCGGAGCTGGCGCGGACCACGCCGGAGGCGATCGACCTGCAGCGCATGTTCCGAGCGATGCTCGACGGCGGCGATGTGGCCTGCGTGATGGAGGTCTCCTCGCACGCGCTCGAGCTGGCGCGTGTCGACCGCTCGCACTTTTCGGTGGGCGTGTTCACGAACCTGACGCAGGATCACCTCGACTTCCATCCGACGATGGAGGATTACTTCCTGGCCAAACGGCGGCTGTTCACGGACCTGGCGGTCCGGCGCCCCGTGATCAACCTCGACGACGCCTACGGAGCCCGGCTGGCCACAGACCCGGAGATCGAAGCGCCGATCACGTTCGCGCTCGATCACCCCGGCGCCACCTATCGCGCCGACGATCTGCGGACTGACCTTTCGGGCTCGGTCTTCACGCTGCACTCGCCGGATGGTGTCGCCGAGCTGCGCTCGCCCCTGCGTGGCCGCTTCAACGTCTACAACGTGCTCGGCGCGCTGGCCGCTGCGCGTGCGAGCAACGTGCCATTCGACACCGCGGTGGCTGCGATCGAGCAGGCTGGACAGGTGCCGGGGAGGTTTGAGACCGTCGACGAGGGTCAGTCCTTCGCCGTGCTCGTCGATTATGCCCATACGCCCGACTCGCTGGAGAACGTGCTGACGGCCGCCCGCAGCCTGACGGACACGCGTCTGCATGTGGTGTTCGGCGCCGGGGGCGACCGCGATCGCGGCAAGCGCCCGCTGATGGGGGAGATCGCCGCTCGGCTCGCGGACCGGGTGATCGTCACCTCCGACAATCCACGCTCGGAGGAGCCCGAGGCGATCATCACCGAGATCCTGGCGGGGATCGACGAACCGGCCGACCTCGAAGTCGACCACGATGCCGACCGGCGTGCAGCGATCGCGGCGGCGATCGCCGGCGCGGAAGCAGGGGATGTGGTCGTGATCGCCGGCAAGGGGCATGAGCAGGGCCAGGAGTTCGCCGCCGGATACAAGATCCCGTTCGACGACGTGGCGGTCGCGCGCGAGGCGCTGCGCGGGATCGCGCTGAGACGACTTCGGGCGTCCAGCGACGCAAGTACCCTAGCCTGAGCAGATGAGGCGCTGGGATGCTCATCAGGTCGCGCGTGCCTCCGGGGCTGAGCTGGTAGGGGGCGCCGCCGCGGGCACCAACTCGACGTCTGGCCACCACGGGCCGGGTCGCGTTTCGATCGACTCGCGCGATGCCGGACCCGGGGTGTTGTTCGTCGGTCTGCCCGGGGAGCACACCCACGGCGGCGCCTTCGCGAAGCAGTCGCTGGACAGCGGTGCCTGGGGAGTCCTTACCTCGCCCGAGCATGTCGCGGGCCTTCCGGCTGCGGGCCTCCCAGCTGCGGGCGCCTGCGCTGAGCCGCCAGGGGCGGGAGCGGTACTGGTCTCAGAGGACCCGCTTGCGGCGCTCCAGCGCCTTGCGACGGCGTGGCGCCGGGAGCTGGGCGCACAGGTGATCGGGGTAACCGGATCGACCGGCAAGACCTCGACCAAGGACCTCCTCTACGGACTGCTCTGCCCGCACCGGATGACGGTCGCCTCGCGCGCAAACTTCAACACCGAGATCGGCCTTCCGCTCGAGATCCTGTCGGCGCCGTCCGGCACCGAGGTGCTGGTGCTCGAGATGGGCATGCGCGGCGCGGGTCAGATCGCCGAGCTGGCCCAGATCGCCGAGCCCGACGTCGGCGTGATTGTCAGCGTCGGTCCGGTGCACCTCGAGCTGATGGGCACGGTCGAGGCGATCGCCGCTGCCAAGGCCGAATTGATCGCCGCCCTGCCGGTGGGCGCGACGGCGATCGTGCCTGCCGGCGAGGCGCTGCTGCAACCACATCTGCGCGAGGACCTCAACACGGTCACGTTCGGGTCCGAAGCGGACGTGACGTTCGCCTCGCAGGACGCCACCAGCGTCGAGATCGATGCCCAGCGAGCGGGTGGCGGCCGGATCCACCTCGACGTCAACTTCACGGAGGCGCACCTGCGCCAGGACCTGCTCGCGGCCGTGGCCGCCGCCCTCGCGGTCGGCGTCCAGCCCGCAGGTCGGCTCGAGCTCGCGCTCTCGCCCGGCCGCGGCCAGAGTCGCCTGCTGCCCAACGGCATCACCCTGCTCGACGACGCCTACAACGCCAACCCGGTGTCGATGCGAGCAGCGCTCGACGCGCTGGCGGCGACCGAGGCCGACGGACGCCGAATCGCGGTACTCGGAGACATGCTCGAACTCGGCCCGGGCGCGATCGGCTTCCACGAGCAGATCGGCGCCCATGCGGACGGGATCGCCGACATCCTCGTAACCGTCGGGCCCCTCGCCACCGCGATGGCTGCGAGCTTCCACGGCGAGCACCATCACGCGGCGGACGCCGAGGCCGCCAGCACGCTGCTGCCGGAGTTGATCGGCGACGGTGACGTCGTGCTCGTGAAGGCCTCGAACGGGGTTGGCCTGAAGCACGTATGCGAGGCGTTGATGGCGGTGATGCCGGCATGATCAGCGCCACCCCCGCGCACTCCCTCCCGGCTGGAGCCGAGGTCGGGAAGACACTGACCTGCACGGTCACCGAGCTCCACAGGCTCGCGTGTACGGTCAACGGCTCGCACACGCTGACCTCAGAGGCGGGCCGGGTGCTGCTCTCGAGCTCCGCTGCGCTGCTGATGTGCCTGTTCCTCAGCCCGCGGTTCATCGAGTTCCTGCGCGACCACGGGCTTGGCAAGAACATTCGCGAGGAGGGTCCCGAGGGCCACAAGGTGAAGGCCGGCACGCCGATCATGGGCGGGATCATCATCATCATCTCGTTCGCGGTGCCGTACCTCTGCCTGTCGACGCGCGACTGGGCATCCATGGGGGTATTCGGCGCAACCATCGCCTGCGGGCTGCTCGGGTTCGCCGATGACTACACACAGATCGTCAAGCGGCGCTCGCTCGGGCTTCGCGGCCGCACCAAGATGGTCGTGCTGCTGCTGATCTCGGTGGGGCTCTGGTGGATCGCCACGCACAAGGCCCACATGTCCGAGTCCGTCTCGCTGCGGCCCTTCCATGCGCACATCGACCTCGGCCCGGCCTACATCCTCTTCATCTACCTGGTGTTCGCCGGCACGACCAACGCCGTGAACCTCACCGACGGTCTCGACGGCCTCGCCGCCGGCTGCGCCGCGATCGCCCTGTTGGCCTACATCGGGATCACCTTCGTGACTCCGCGCGACCATGACCTCGAGCTCGCCGCGGGCTGTCTGTGCGGCGCCCTGATCGGCTTTCTGTGGTTCAACAGCTTCCCCGCCAGCGTGTTCATGGGCGACACCGGCTCGCTTGCGATCGGCGGCGCGATTGCGGCACTGGCGGTGATGACCAACACGGAGATCCTGCTGATCGTGATCGGCGGCATCTTCGTGATCGAGGCGCTGTCGGTACTGATCCAGGTGTTCTCGTTCCGCTTCTGGCGCAAGCGCGTCTTCAAGATGGCGCCGATTCATCACCACTTCGAACTCGAGGCGTGGTCGGAGACCAAGATCATGCTGCGCTTCTGGATCGTCGCGGCGGCCTGCGGCGCGATCGGGTTCACGCTCTACCAGATCTCCGACAGCCCGGCCGAGCCGAAGGCCGCTCCGGCTCGGGTCGCCGCCTCCGTTCGAAGCATCGCGCCGACCGCGAGCGCCGCCGCTGCCGCGGCGCACCTTCGGATACATAAGTCCACTCGATAACTGCAGGCATCAGCCTTCCCGCGTAGAAATAGTGCGGGATGCGTCAGCGTCCCGCTCAAGCACGTGCAACGCGCCGGGTCGCGCCACCGCTCGAGCATCGCATCCTGATGACCGCGACGCTGTGCCTGATCGCCTTCGGCGCGGTGATGGTGTACAGCGCATCCTCGCCGCAGGGCGTCATCAACGGCGGTGGCTACGGCACCGGCGAGTTTCTCATGTACCTGTTCGCCGCGGGCATCGGCCTGGTCGCGATGCGGTTCTGCGAGCGGTTCGGACTGAACCTGCTCAGCGAGCGGCTGACGCGGATGATGCTGCTGGGCTCGTTCGGGCTGCTCGTGGCAGTGCTGATCCCCGGCGTCGGGATCCAGGTCCTGGACGCGCGCCGCTGGTTCGCCGCAGGTCCGATCCAGTTCCAGCCCTCCGAGCTCATGAAGCTGGCGCTGATCCTCTATGTGGCGCGCTACGTCGCCGATCATCCGCGCCGCATGGAGCGTGGCTTCAAGCAGGCGATCGCGCCGATCGCCGTCGTCGCCGGCCCCGCCTGTCTGCTGATCGCAGTCGAGCCTGACCTCGGCACCACCCTGGTCGTATTCTTCACCGTGGTCTCGATGCTGGTCGTGGCCGGCGTGCCCGGTGGCTACCTGACCCGCATTGGCTTCATCGGCGCGCTGTGCGTCGGCGCGATGCTGCTGGTGCACCCGTACGAGGCCGCACGGCTGACCTCATTCCTGCATCCGTTCGCGCAGGAGTCGGGCAACGGCTATCAGTCGGCTCAGGGTCAGATCGCGGTCGGGTCAGGCGGTTTCTCCGGTGTCGGCCTCGGCCAGGGCACGGAGAAGGCGCTCTGGCTGCCCGAGGCCCAGACCGACTTCATTCTCGCGATCGTGGGGGAGGAGCTGGGCCTGCTCGGCATCCTCGTGGTCGTGTCCCTGTATGGGATGATCGCCTACGCTGGGATGCGGACCGCGCGCCGCGCCGCCACCCGCTACACCAAGCTGCTGGCCAGCGGCCTGACCGCGCTGATTCTGTGTCAAGGGATCCTCAACATCTTCGTCGTACTCGGGATCGCGCCGCTGACCGGCGTGCCGCTGCCGTTCATCTCATATGCGCCGACCAACCTGGTCGTGATGCTGGTCTCGGTGGGGTTGCTGATGGGCATCGCACGCCCCGCCACGCGCGAGCTGCGGCTCGTAGATCGACGCGAGCAGCGGCGCGCCGCGGCGGTTGCGCGTGAAGGCTCCGCTGATCCTGATCGCGACCGGCGGCACCGCGGGTCACGTGGTGCCGGCGCTGGCCGTCGCCGAGCAGCTGAAGGCTAGCGGCGCCGAGGTCCAGTTTGTCGGCGGCGATCGCGCGGAGTCGACGCTGGTCCCGCAGGCCGGATACGAGTTCCACAGGCTCAGGATCGTTTCGCTCCCGCGCAGCTCCCCGCTGGGAGCAGCGCGGGCGGCAGCGATCGATGCGACCGCGCTCGCCGCGGCGACCTCGCTGCTCGGGCGCCTGCGACCACGGGCCGTGTTCGGCGGCGGCGGCTATATCGCGGGGCCGGTCGGTATCGCTGCCGCATTCACACGCGTGCCGCTGGTGATCGCCGAGATCGATGGTCACCTGGGCCTGACGAACCGCCTGCTGACGCCGTTCGCACGACGCGTCTGCACGGCGCTGCCACTCCCGGGCCACCATGGTTCCAAGTTCGTGATAACCGGCCGGCCGATCCCGCCCGTGCCCAACGACCGCGAGGCTGCCCGGGCACGCTTCGGCATCGCCCGGGACGAGACTCTCGTGCTGGTTTTCGGTGGCTCGCTCGGCGCGCGGTCGATCAACGAGGCCGCGATCGACGCCTTCTGCGACCGCTCGTTCCGCGTTCTGCACGCGGCCGGGGATCGCGACCTGCCGGGGCTTCGGGTTCCACGCGCGGGCTACGACCTGCGCGGGTACATCGACGGGCTGATGGATGCGATCGTCGCCTGCGACCTCGCCGTGGCGCGCTCCGGCGGCTCGATCTGGGAACTTGCCGCGGCCGGCCGTCCATCGGTGCTGATCCCATACCCGCACGCCACCGCCGACCATCAGACCGTCAACGCCCGCTACCTGGCCGACGCCGGCGCAGCCGTGCTGATCCCGGACGCGGAGCTGAACCCCCAGCGTCTGCGCGACGAGGTCGATGAACTGCTGGCCGATCCGCGGCGCCTGGAGGCGATGGGCCGAGCCGCTCTCGGCCTGGCCCGGCCGCATGCCGCGGCGGTGATCGCATCCGAGGTGCTTCATGCCGCCGGTGCCACGAGCGTCGCGGGCGGCAGCCACGTCGGCGAGCTCGAGGCCTGATCGTGGCCGCGGCGCAGGACTGGAGCGGCCGGCGGCTGCACTTCGTCGGGATCGGCGGAGCCGGCATGAGCGGCCTGGCGCTGATCGCCCGCAGACTCGGCGCTTCGGTGACCGGTTCGGATCGAGGTGATTCGCCGTATCTGAAGCCGCTACGCGGGCTGGGAGTCGAGCCCACGATCGGCCACGCTGCGGCCAACGTCCCGCCGGGCGCCGAGGTCGTCTACTCGAGCGCGATCGGGCCTGATAACCCGGAGCTGGCAGCCGCCGGGCAGCTCCTGCATCGCTCGGAGCTGCTGGCGGAGATCGCGGCGCTCAAGCGCTGCGTGGCTGTATCCGGCGCCGCCGGCAAGACCACGACCACGGCGATGGTCGTCGAGATCCTGCGCGGCGCCGGCATGGACCCCGCCTACGCGGTCGGAGCCGAGCTGCGGGCAACCGGCCTGAACGCGGACTGGGGGAGCGGGGAGTGGATCGTGATCGAGGCCGACGAGTCCGACCGCTCGCTGCTCAACTACACGCCGGAGATCGCCGTGCTAACCAACTGCGAGCTCGACCACCACGCCACGTATTCCTCGCGCCTGGACCTCGAGCGCACGTTCGCGCAGTTCACGGGCCGCGCGCGGGTGGCTGTGGTCTGGGATCGGCCGGAGCTGCTGACGATCGCGGCCGGGGCCGAGGAGCTGGTCCCGTACGACGCCGAGCAGCCGCAGCTGACACCCGCCGGCGCGCGCTTCACCTGGCGCGGGCTGGACGTCAGGCTGGCGGTCCCCGGACTGCACAACGCCGTCAACGCCGCCGGCGCGCTCAGCGCCGCCGCCGCCGCCGGGGTCGACCCGGAGACCGCGGTCGCAGCGATCGGCCACTTCCAGGGCGCGCGCCGGCGCATGGAGCGCCTCGGAGAGACGCCGGTCGGCGCCTGGGTCTACGACGACTACGCCCACCACCCGATGAAGGTCGCCGCGGCGATCGCGGCCGCTCGCACGCTTGCGCCCCGAAGGCTGGTCGTCATATTCCAGCCACACCTGTACTCCCGAACACGCGCGCTCGCGCGCGAATTCGGGGTCGCGCTTGCCGGTGCCGATCTGTGCGGCGTTCTCGACGTCTACCCGGCGCGGGAGCTCGCCGACAATTTCCCGGGCGTTGACGGACGCCTGGTCGCCGCAGCGGCAGCCGACGCGGCCGATGGCCGCCCCGTGGCCTGGGTGCCGACCAGGGCTGACGCGCGGCGCTGGCTGGAGTCAACGCTGCGCGAGGGCGACCTGTGCCTGGTGATGGGAGCCGGCGACATCGATTCGCTGGGCCGCGAACTGCTGGCCACCGGCGCCCGGGCCGGGTGAACACGTCCGCGCCGCTCGCGAGGAATGGCAATGCGGTGTCCGTTCTGCGTACCAGAGCGCCATTGGTCACCAACGCCCGGCCGGGCGTCCTCAGCGGCATCTAATCTGAGCCCCGATGAGTGAGGCACCTCCCGGTGTGGAGCGGGACGTTCCGCTCGCGAGGTTGACGACGATCCGGACCGGCGGCGCTGCCGAGTTCTTCGCACGCCCGGCCGATGTCGGCGAGCTCGAGCGGCTGCTCGCCTGGGCCGCAAACGAGGACCTCGAGGTAGGGGTCGTGGGTTCGGGGTCGAATCTCCTGGTAGCGGACGCCGGCGTGCGGGGGCTGGTTTTGAAACTGGATGGCGAACTGACCACAATCGAACTCGACGGCATCGCCGGAGCCCGGCTCGTGTGCGGTGGCGGTGCACGCCTGCCCGCGGTCTCAGCAGCAGCCGCGCGCGCGGGCCTGTCGGGGATCGAGTTCGGCGTCAGCATCCCTGGGACGGTCGGCGGCGCCGTGCGCATGAACGCGAACGCATATGGCGGCGCTCTGGCCGACGTGCTCGAATGGGTCGACGTTTCCTCTGGCGCGGGTACGGACCGGCGCGCGCCGGAACAGCTGGGCTTCGAGTATCGGTGTTCCAACCTTGCCGCTGGTGAGGTCGTGGCCCGCGCTCGATTCCGGCTGCAGCCGGCTGATCAGGTCGATGTGAGGGCGACGCTGGCCGGTCTGCGGGAGCGCCGCAGGGAGGCGCAGCCAGCTGGAATCAAGACCTTCGGTTCGACCTTCAAGAACCCCGCGGACCCGCGCGCCGAGGGCCGCAGCGCCGGTCAGCTGCTCGACGCCGCGGGCTGTCGCGGCCTGCGGGTCGGAGGCGCCGGCTTCAGCGCCAAGCACGCCAACTTCGTCCAGAACTTCGGGGGCGCGACAACCGCGGATGTGATCGCGCTGATGGCCGCCGGGCGTGAGCGAGTGAGGCGGGCGTTCGGTGTTGAGCTCGAGCCGGAGGTCCAGGGCCTCGGACCGGTTGGGTTCCCGGCAGACTGGTGGCGCTCGTGAGCAGCGGCAGTTGGGTCAGGGACCGGCGCCCCGACGGCCACATGGCGATGCCGCGCATCCTGCCGCGCAGGCTGCGTTCGCTGCACACGCTGGCGCTGGTCGTCGTGCTCGTGATGCTCGGATGGCTCGGGTGGATGTGGTACCGGTCATCCTCGTTCGTCAAGGTCCACCGAGTGACCGTCGTCGGGCTGAGCGGACCGGACGTCCCCCAGATCACGCGTGCGCTCTCGCAGGCGGCGCTCGGGATGACGACCCTGCACATCCAGATCTCGAAGCTCGAGGCGGCCGTCGAGCCCTACTCGTACGTGCGGTCGCTGACCGTCGAGCGAGAGGGGGCCCATGCGGTACGGATCGACGTCGTCGAGCAGGTTCCGGTTGCGCTGACGAAGATCGACGGCCAGGACCGGGTCATCGACGGCGCCGCCGACGTCCTGCCCACGACGACGGTCGTCCACGGGACGCTCCCGAAGATCTCACTTGCGTCGGTGCCGGCCGGGGACAGGATCACGCAGCCTGGTGAGCGCGCCGCGGTCGCCACGCTCGCGGCCGCGCCGTATGCGCTGCTCTCGCACATCGTCGGGGTCGCACCGAGCGCCGCACACGGCGTGATCGTGCAGGTGCGAAACGGTCCGCAGATCTACTTCGGGCCCTCCACGCAGCTGCGCCGCAAGTGGGATGCAGCGGTGGCCGTGCTCCAGAACAGCCAGTCGGCCGGCGCAGCGTACATCGATGTCAGCGATCCCAACCGCCCGGCCGCGGGCGCCGCCGTGACAGCCACGCAGGCTGCGGCGCTCGGTCTCACCTCAGGAGCCGCAACCACCGGCTGACCGCGAGGTCCGGCGCGGCCTCAGTCTCGACCTCGAGTTGAGGCTGAGGCTGGCAAAATCACGACTCTGCGTGAGCGATCGAGAGTTGGCCGATCTGCAAAGATTATTGCGCGAGGCGAGTTCGCGTTGACGTGGCCGAAGATAAGAACGTAACGTGCGAAACTCCCGCACGGACGCAGGAGCGGGTATAACGCTCAAGCGCAGTGCCGCAGGAGCGGTACAAACGCTCAAGCCTGAATCGAGGGTCGGACGGTCATCATGGAAAGCGGCAGTTATCTGGCAGTCATCAAGGTCGTAGGCGTCGGAGGTGGCGGCACCAACGCCGTCAACCGGATGGTGGACGCAGGACTTCGCGGCGTCGAGTTCATCGCGGCCAACACCGATGCACAGGCGCTGCAGATGTGTGACGCCGACATCAAGCTCAACATCGGCACCGAGCTCACCAAGGGCCTGGGCGCCGGCGCCAACCCGGAGATCGGGCAGGGTGCGGCGGCCGAGTCGCGTGACGACATCAAGGAGGCGCTCAAGGGCGCTGACATGGTCTTCGTCACCGCCGGCGAGGGCGGTGGCACCGGCACCGGCGCAGCCCCGGTGATCGCGGACATCGCCAAGAACGAGATCGGCGCGCTCACCGTCGGCGTGGTCACGCGGCCGTTCGGGTTCGAGGGTACGCAGCGCGCGCGGCAGGCTCAGGAGGGGATCGACAAGCTGCGCGAGTTCGTCGACACGCTGATCGTGATCCCGAACGAGAAGCTGCTGTCGGTGGTCGAGCGGCGCGCGTCGCTGACCGACGCGCTCAAGGAGGCGGACAACGTACTGCGTCATGGCGTGCAGGGCATCACCGACCTGATCACGATCCCCGGCCTGATCAACCTCGACTTCGCCGACGTGCGCACGATCATGCATGACGCCGGTTCGGCGCTTATGGGCGTCGGCGCCGCGACTGGCGAGAACCGCGCGGCCGAGGCGGCCAAGGAGGCGATCTCCTCACCGCTGCTGGAGGAGTCGGTCGAGGGCGCCAACGGCATCCTGCTGAACATCACCGGTGGCAACGAGCTCGGCCTGTTCGAGGTCAACGAGGCGGCGGAGATCGTTCAGGGCGCCGCCGACGCCAACGCCAACATCATCTTCGGCGCCGTGATCGATGACGCGATGACCGACGAGGTTCGCGTGACCGTGATCGCGACCGGCTTCGATCACGGGCGAGGCTTCCGCGGTCGGGTGGGGCGCACTCAGCCACCGGCGGATTCGCCCCGCCAGCGGCAGTCCAGGCGCGATGTGACCTTCGATGAGGGGCAGCGCTCGTCGCTGGAGCTCCGGGACGACGAGATCGACATTCCGTCGTTCCTGAAGGATCGTTGAGTCGACCTCGGGCGGCATGCCAGGGCTCGCCGAGCGAGCCCTGGCCACATATCCACGGATCGCTATACGCTGACCGTGGATGGCAGAGACGCATGGCCTGAGGCGCACCCCGCTGCACGCCGCGCACGTCGCGGCGGGCGCCAAGCTGATGCCGTTCGCCGGCTGGGAGATGCCGATCCAGTACGCCGGCATCCGCGAGGAGCATCTCGCCGTACGCAACGGCGCGGGCGTGTTCGACGTCTCCCACATGGGTCAGGTCCGGACGACCGGACCTGACGCGCTGCGGTGCATGCAGCGCCTGGTCTCAAACGACGTGCGTCGGATTCCCGAGGGCGGCGCTCAGTACTCGCTGCTGTGCAACCAACAGGGCGGCGTGCTCGATGATCTCTTCATCTACCGGCTCGGCGAGGCCTGCTTTCTCACCATCACCAACGCTGCCAACCATGAGCGCGACCTCGATTGGATGCGCACCCGCGGCACGGAGTTCGACGCCGACATCGAGGACCGTCTGGGTGACTTCGCGATGCTCGCGGTTCAGGGGCCGGAGGCACGTGCGCTGGTTCAGGCACTTGCCGATGGATCGCTGCCGCCGCGGATGCACTGCTGTGAGCGCACGGTCGCCGGGACCTCGGCCCTGGTCTGCGGAACCGGCTACACCGGCGAGGACGGGGTCGAGCTGCTGGTCGATCCGCAGGACGCCGCACAGCTGTGGTCGGCGCTGCTCGGCGCGGGTGCGCAGCCGATCGGACTCGGCGCCCGCGACACGTTGCGGCTCGAGGCGTGTTTTCACCTCTACGGCAACGACCTCGATCAGGACCATGATCCGATCTCCGCCGGGCTCGGATGGGCCTGCGCGGAGGCGACCGACTTCATCGGCGCCGCGGCGATCTCCTCAGTTCGGGCAGGCAAGCCCCAGCTGAAGCTGGTTCCGTTCGTGATCGACGGTCCCGGGATCGCGCGCCAGGGCAATGCTGTGCTGCCGGCTGCGGGCGCGTTCCAGCCGGCCGGCGAGGTGGTCACGAGCGGCAGCTTCTCGCCTAGTCTGGAGCGTGGAATCGGAATGGCGTACGTTTCAGCCGATCGAGCTGTGCCGGGAGCGAGACTCGAGATCGATGTTCGCGGCAGGATCCGCGAGGCGGTTGTCGAGACAAAGCCCCTTTACCGGAAGGAGAACCAATAGATGTCTGACCCGCACTATCCCGACGATCTCTCCTACCACGCCGAGCACGACTGGGCGCGGATCGAAGGCGATGAAGCGACGTTCGGGATCACCTGGTACGCACAGGACACGCTGGGCGAGCTGGTGTTCTTCACGCCACCGGCCGTGGGGTCGGTGTTGACCAAGGATGAGCAGTACACCGAGGTCGAGTCGGTGAAGGCCGTCTCGGACGTGATCGCGCCGCTGTCGGGCGAGGTGATCGAGAGCAACGCGGCGCTCGTCGATAGCCCGGAGACGATCAACGAGGATCCCTACGGGGAGGGTTGGTTGGTTCGCGTGAAGCTGTCGGATCCCAGTGAGGCCGAAGCTCTGATGGACGCCGCGGCCTACATCGCGACACTGGTGTCGTGACGCGGCTCCGCGAATCGGGACACTGACTTGAGCCGTTACACCTCCGTCACCGATGACGATCGACGCGAGATGCTCGCGACGATCGGCGTGCGCTCGGTCGACGATCTGTTCGAGGACGTGCCCGCAGGGCTTCGGTTGAGGCAGCCACTCGCGCTCGACGAGGGCCTCTCCGAGCAGGAGGTCTACGGCGAGCTGCGTGCGCTCGCGGCCCGCAACGTCAGCGCCGAGGACGAGATCACATTTCTCGGCGCCGGCATGTATGACCACTATGTGCCGGCACTGGTCGACGCGATCATCTCGAGGTCTGAGTTTCTGACGCCCTACACCCCATACCAGCCGGAGGTGTCGCAGGGGGGGCTGCAGGCGATGTTCGAGTACCAGACGGCGATCAGCGAGTTGACCGGGCTGCCGGTATCGAACGCGTCCGTGTACGACGGGCCAAGCGCGGTGGCCGCCGCCGGTTATCTCGCGAGGCTCGAGAACGGGCGCAGCCGATTCGTCGTCTCAGGCGGAGTTCATCCGCATGCGATCGAGGCGCTCGAGACGCTGGCGCACGGCTGGGAGATGGATGTGGAGGTGGTGCCATTGGTCGACGGCGTCACCGAGCTTGCCGGACTCGATCAGGACGTCAGCGCCGTGATCGTCGCGCAGCCCAACTTCTTGGGCGCTGTCGAGCGGCTCGATCAGGTCGCGCGGGCAGCGCACGAGGTCGGTGCACTGGCGATCTGCGCGGCCGATCCGATACCGCTCGGGCTGCTCGCGGCACCGGGTGCGCAGGGGACCGACATTGTCGTCGGAGAGGGCCAGACGCTGGGGAACCGGCTCGACTATGGCGGGCCGTCGTTCGGCTTCTTCGCCGTCAGCGACGCGCTTGTGCGGCGTGTGCCCGGCCGGATCGCGGGCCAGACGAGCGATCTGGACGGCAGGCGCGGCTATGTGCTGACGCTGCAGACGCGCGAGCAGCACATCCGTCGTGAGAAGGCGACGTCGAACATCTGCACCGCGCAGGCACTGAACGCGCTGGCAGGGATCGTCTACCTGAGCTGGCTGGGCCGTCAGGGCCTGGTTGAGCTGGCCGAGCTGCTGGTGCACCGAACCGCCTACGCGCGCGAGCGACTGGCGGCGATCCCGGGTGTATCGCTCGCTCACACCCAACCTGTGGTGCGTGAGTTCCCGATCCGGGTTGATGGCGACCTTGAGGCGGTGATCGAGCGATGCCGGTCCGCGGGCATCAACCCCGGGTATCAACTCTCGGCGGACGAGCTGCTGGTGGCGATCACCGAGCAGCGCACGCGTGCCCACGTCGACCTGCTGGCCGACACGATCGCGCAGGCTTTGACATGAGCGCCGCTGAGCAGGGCCGGGCACGCTCGTTCATTGAGGCGGCCGACGACGAGCTCACGATCTTCGAGCGTTCACGGCCGGGTCGCAGGGCGTTCGTGGCGCCGCCCCTGGATGTGCCGCGGCGACCGCTCGACGAGCTGATCCCGGCCGCGATGCGGCGAGCGCAGCCGGCGCACCTGCCTGAGATCTCCGAGCCGGAGATCGTGCGCCATTTCAACCGGCTGTCCAAGCGCAACTTCGACCTCGACATGGGCTTCTACCCGCTCGGGTCGTGCACGATGAAGCACAACCCGAAGCTGCACGAGCGTGTCGCTGCGTTGCCGGGTAATGCCAGGCTGCATCCACTGCAGCGTCCGGAGCGGGCCCAGGGCGCGCTCGAGCTGATGTGGCGGCTCCAGGATTCCCTTGGGGAGATCTCCGGCCTGCCGCACGTGTCGCTGCAGCCGAGCGCCGGCTCTCACGGTGAGCTCACCGGTGTGCTGCTGACGCGCGCCTACCACGAGGATCGGGGTGAGCAGCGCACCAAGGTGCTGACGCCCGACACGGCTCACGGAACGAATCCCGCAACGGTGACGATGGCGGGCTACGAGCTGATCAAGGTCGCCACCGACGCAAACGGCAACGTCGACATCGACGATCTGCGCGCGAAGGCGACCGCGGAGGTCGCCTGCCTGATGCTCACCAACCCATCGACCCTGGGCCTGTTCGAGCCGCAGATCGAGGAGCTCGCGCAGATAGTGCACGGGGTCGGTGCGACGCTCTACTACGACGGCGCCAACCTCAACGCGATCATGGGCATCTGCCGCCCCGGCGACATGGGCTTCGACATCGTCCACTTCAACCTGCACAAGTCGTTCACGCAGCCGCATGGGGGCGGCGGCCCGGGCGCAGGACCGATAGCCGTCACCGAGGCGATGGCGCCATACCTGCCGCGGCCGCAGGTTGTGCGGCGCGATGACGGCAGCTTCGACCTCGATCACGAGCGCCCCCAATCGATCGGACGCATGCGCGGGTTCCAGGGCAACTACGGCGTGTTCGTGCGCTCCTACGCCTACATCCGCTCGCTCGGCGCGGCCGGCCTGCGCGAGGTCTCCGAGGTGGCGGTGCTCAACGCCAACTATCTGATGGCCAGGCTCCGCAGGGAGGGCGTGTTCGAGCATCTGCCGGCTGCCTATGAGCGGCTCTGCATGCATGAGTTCGTGCTCTCCGGTGCGCCGATGAAGCGCGAGCTCGGGATCAGGACGCTCGACCTCGCCAAGCGGCTGCTTGACCACGGTGTGCACCCACCGACCGTGTACTTCCCGCTGATCGTCGAAGAGGCGCTGCTGGTCGAACCGACCGAGACCGAGACGCGGGAGACGCTCGACCGCTTCGCGGAGATCGTGGCCGTGATCCTGCGGGAGGCGGCCGAGGACCCCGGGATCGCCCACGGCGCACCGTATTCGACACCCGTTCGCCGGCTCGACGAGGCCGGAGCCGCCCGCCATCCCGTGCTGCGCCAGGAGCTGGGAGCGCCGGTGCCACTCCGAAGGCTGTGACGTGGATCGCGGACTGAGCGCCCTCGCCGCGACGGTGGCGCCGCGGGTGCTCGACGAGATGCGACAGCTGGTTGCGATCTCAACGCCCTCGGGTGAGGTGGAGGCGACCGAGCAGGCGATCGTGCTGTGCCGTCGCTTCCTCGAGGAGGGTCAAACGCACGCGGCCTGGCGCTTCGAGCGACTGCCATGCTCGACCGAGGGCTGCGCGCCCGACCTGCTGGCGACGCTGGAGGGCACCGGCAGCGGCCGGACGCTGCTGCTCGGACATCTCGACACGGTCGTCTCGCATGCCGACCACAGGCCGCCGAGCGAGCAGGGAGACAGGATCTACGGGTCCGGCACCGCTGACATGAAGGGCGGGGACGCGATTGCGCTGGCGGTGGCGCGGGCACTGTCCGAGCAGCCGGAGGCGTTTGGACAGATCGGCCTCCTGTTCGTCTGCGACGAGGAGTGGCGGATCGCCCAGTTCCGGCACGTCGAGCGCTTCGCGGGCTTCGACGCCTGCCTGTGCTTCGAGGCCGGTGAGATCAGCAGGTCGGGAGAGGAGGGCGTGATCGTGCGCCGCAAGGGCGCCGGCACGATGCGAGTCAGGGCGACGGGCCGCGCGTCGCACTCCGGCTCGGCGCCGCAGAATGGGCGCAACGCGCTGCTGGCGCTCGCCCACACCGCGATCGCGGTCGAGGCGACGAACGAGCCGCAGGGCGAGACGCAGCTCACGGTCGTGCCGACCGTGGTCCGCTCGGGCGAGGCGTTCAACGTCGTCCCGTCGGCCGGCGAGCTCGTGTTCGACATGCGCTCGACCGACACCGCCGCCTTCAGCAGGGTGCTCGAGGCGGTTCCGGCGCAGATCGGCGGGGTCACGCTCGAGCCGATCATGGAGCGCGTGTGGCCGGCGATGGACTCGGAGGAGGCGGCCGCGCCGCTGCTTGCGGCCGCATCTGACCTGCTCGGGCGCCCGATCGTCGCGCGGGCGCGCGGCGGCGCCAGCGACGCCAGCCATTTCGCGCCGTCGATCCCGCTCACGATCGACGGCCTCGGCCCGCGCGGCGGCGGCGCGCACACGCCGGATGAGTTTGTGGACCTGCGCTCGCTGCCGGACCGGATCGCCGTCGCGCTGGCGCTCGCTCGCGCTGCCATCCTCTGTGCATGAGCGTCCCGAACCTCAACGTCCCGACGCCGGAGCGCCCGCAGGCGGGCTCGCGCGGCGAGCGGCTGCGCTCGAACGCCGATCAGCTGCACGCGCGCACGCGGCCCCAGCGCGAGGGACTGCTGCTGCTGGCGGCGATCGTGGCTCTGATGTGGGGGCTCGAGGTGATCAACACGCTCGACTCCAACCGGCTCGACAGCGACGGGCTCTATGCGCGCAACTTCGGGCGGTTCTGGGGAATCCTGACGGCGCCGTTCATCCACGAGAGCTTCCAGCATCTGTTCGCCAACACGATCCCGCTGCTGTTCCTGGGGGCGATCATCGCGCTCCACGGCGCCAGACGCCTGGCGTTGGTGACCGGCTTTGTGATCGTTGTCGGCGGACTCGGTACCTGGATCTTCGGCAGCGGGCAGGAGGTCGGCGCCAGCAGCATCGTTTTCGGGTACGCGACCTACCTCCTGGCGCGAGGCTTCTTCGATCGCAGCATCTGGGAACTGGCCGTGGGGCTGCTGGTCGGGATCGTCTGGGGTGCGGTGCTGGTCTCGAGCCTGATCCCGCACACCGGCGTCTCCTGGCAGGCGCATCTCTTCGGCGGGGTCGCGGGTGTGATCGCAGCCTGGCGGCTCTCGCGCACTGACCAGCGCCGGCCGCAGAACCAGCTCGATGCTGGCGGGCAGGCTGTGCCGCGCTGATGCAGCTTCCACCCTGCGGCGCTGCTCGCTAGCCTGCGGACGCGATGCGCATCGTCTCCGGAATTCAGCCCACCGGCCGCAAGCACCTGGGCAACCACATCGGCGCGATCGCCCAGTACGTCGCCTTCCAGGACCGCGGCGATGCGATCTACTGCATCGTCGATCTGCATGCGACCACGGTCGCCTACGAGCCCCCGGCCCTGCGCACCGGCGTCTACGACCTCGCGGCGCTGATGCTGGCCGCAGGACTCGATCCCGATCGTTGCATCCTCTTCCGCCAGAGCGACGTGCTCGAGCACTGCGAGCTGCAGTGGCTGCTGATGAGCGTGACCGCCTACGGCGAACTTCAGCGGATGACGCAGTTCAAGGACAAGTCCGGCGCACAGCAGGAGCTGGTGTCCGCGGGGATCTTCAACTACCCGGTGCTGATGGCCGCCGACGTGCTGCTGTACCGGGCTGACACGGTTCCGGTCGGCGATGATCAGCGTCAGCATGTGGAGCTGATGCGGGATGTCGGGACTCGATTCAACTCGCGTTACGGGGAGATCATGGTGGTTCCCGAGGGTGTCTACCTGGAGGTGGGCGCGAGGATCATGGACCTGCAGAACCCCGAGAAGAAGATGTCGACGACCGGTGGCAGCGAGCAGGGAACCGTCTACGTGCTGGACGAACCGGAGGTGATAGTCAAGAAGTTCCGCTCGGCGGTGACCGACTCCGGCCGCGAGATCAGGCACAGCGCCGAGAAGCCCGGAGTCAGCAACCTGCTCGAGATCCTCGCGGTCGTTCGTGGCAGCTCGATCGCGCAGCTCGAGCACGAGTTCGAGGGCTCCGGCTACGGCGACTTCAAGCTCGCCGTCGGCGAGGCCGTCGCCGACTACCTTGCGGCCGTACGCGAGCGCTACGGGGCGCTGCGCGAGGACGAGGGCGCGCTCGAGTCGATCCTCACGCTTGGTGCCGAGAAGGCGCGGACGATCGCAGCCGGAACGATGCTCGACGTACGCAGCGCGATGGGCGTCGGACCAGTCCGACCGGCCCGCTAAATTCGCCGCGAAGTGAGTCTCGCCCCCGCCACCGGAAGGCCATTGCGACTCGTTGATCTGGAGCTCGACCTCGAGGTCTTCGCTGGACCGTTCGACCTGCTGCTGACGCTGATCCTGCGTGAGGAGGTCGACCTGCTCGAGGTCGACCTCGCCGATGTCGTGATCTCCTACATCGACCACCTCGAGTCGCGAGGGGAGCTCGACCTCGAGGCAGCCACCGAGTTCCTGGTGCTGATCACCGCACTGCTCGAGCTCAAATCACGGCTGATGCTGCCGGGCGAGGAGATCGAGGAGATCGAGCTCGACCCCGGTGAGGCCGCGACCGAGCTGCTCGAACGCCTGCTCGACGCTCACCGCTACCGCTCTGCCGCCCAGCATCTGTCGGAGTTGCTGCGCGATCAGGCCGGACACCGCTTTCGCTCGGCGCCGCTCCCGGTTCACCTGCGCAGGGCGGCGCTGCCGGAGGCCACCGCAGTGTACGACCCCGACCGCCTCGCAAAGGCGATCGGCCAGCTGCTCGTGCTGCCGCCGGAGGTCGACGTCCGCCACATACCGGTTTCGAAGGTGACCGTCGCGGAGCGGCTGACGCTCCTGCGCAGGCTGCTGCGACGCGGATCCTTCAACTTCGACGAGGCTGTCGCCGGCGCCGATCGCGTGACCGTGGCGGTCACGCTGTTCTCGCTGCTCGAGCTCTACAAACAGGGCGAGCTGACCTGGTCACAGGAACAGCCATTCGGCGATATTCAGATCAATGCCGCGGCCAGCCCCGCCCTGGTGGAGCGCAGCGCATGATCGGGCGCCCGGCATGACCGCCCACAGGCCATGAGCATCGCGCTCGACGGTACGCTCGAGGCGCTGCTGTTCCTCTCCTCGGAGCCGGTCGGCACCGATGCGCTCGCGGAGGTCGTCGAGGCTGAGCCAGCGGAGGTGGCCGAGGCGCTTGCAGAGCTCAGCGCCCGACTGGACCGGGATCGGCGCGGCCTCGTGCTCCGCCAGCTCGCCGGTGGCTGGACGCTGAATTCGCATCCCGAGGCCGAGGACGCGGCCCGGCGCCTGCTGGCACGCCCGCGCACGCCGCCGCTGACGCCGGCACAGGCCGAGACGCTCGCGATCATCGCGTATCTGCAGCCGGTCTCGCGCCCGGAGATCGCCCGCATCCGCGGCGTCAACGCGGAATCGGCAGCCGCGACCCTGCTCGAACGCGGGCTCGTCGAGGAATCCGGGCGCTCGCAGTTCGGCGCCGTCCTCTACCGCACGACAGATCTGTTCCTGAGGCTGTTCGGGCTGCAGGCACTCGGTGAGCTGCCGCCGATCACCGCCTTCGACCCCTCACCGGAGCTCGAGGAGGAGCTGCGCGAGCGGCTGTTGCGGGCCGGCGAGGCCAGGACGCCGGACTGAACGCTGCAGCGAGGCCCGGCGCAGCAGCGGCGCGCCGGCCGAAGCGTCAGCTTCCGACGCCGATCGCGACGGCTGCGTCGTTGCTGAGCGCGCCCGCCGCGAGCTGGCCGCAGGCCGCCGCGATGTCACGTCCGCGGGTGAGTCGCACGGTCGCGCCGAGGCCGTGTCGCTCGAGTTCGGCGCGGAACGCCTCGATTGCCCTCGGCGTGGAGCCCCGCATGCCGACGCCGGTCGGGTTGTAGGGGATCAGGTTGACCTTGTAGATCTTGGGATCGAGGATCGCCGCCAGCTCGCGCGCCTGGCCGACCGCGTCGTTGACGGCGCCGAGCATCACGTACTCGACGAACACCATTCGCCGCTTGCGCTCGTAGAAGCGTTCGCAGGCGGCCAGGACATCGGCCAACGGGTAGCGGTCGTTGATGGGCATCAGCTCGGACCGCAGCGCCGGCTCGGCGGCGTGAAGCGAGAGCGCGAGCCGCAGCGGCATCGGGTCGGCGGTGAGACGCGCTATTCCCGGGATCCAGCCGACCGTGGACACGGCGGTGCGTCGATTGGTGATGCCCAGATCGCGCAGCCGCCGGCAGGCGGCGAGCACGTTGTCGAGGTTCATCAGCGGCTCGCCCATGCCCATGAACACGCAGTGGTCCACCTCGGTGACGCGGCGGAAGTGGAGCGCCTGGTCGAGGATCTCGAAGGCGGTGAGGTTGCGGCCGAACCTCATCTGGCCGGTGGCGCAGAACGCGCACGTCAGCGGGCAACCGGACTGGGAGGAGACGCACAGCGAGCGGCGGCCGTCGCGGTAGCGCATCAGCACCGCCTCAAGCGGGCGGCCGTCGACGGTCCGCATCAGCGCCTTGATCGTGCCGTCGGTGGCGCGCGCCTCATGCTCCACGGTCAGCGTCGAAAACGGGACGGTCTGGGTCAGCGCGTCGCGCAGCGTCCGCGGCAGGTTGGTCATCTCCTCGTAAGAGCCGGCCCCGGCGGCCGTCCACCTCCAGATCTGCTCGAGCCGGTACCGGGGCTGGCCCAAGTCCGCGAGCGCGTCTGCGAGCAGGTTCAGATCCATCCGGGCTATGGTGACACGCCGATGCGTCTGGCCAAGTTCCTCGCGACCTCTGGCGTGGCCTCGCGGCGAGCGTCGGAGCAGATCATCCGCTCGGGCCGTGTGAGCGTGGCGGGGGAGACCGTCACCGATCCGGCCCGCGACGTCGATGCCGAGTCCGGCGTCGCGCTCGACGGGGTGGCGGTCGGCTCCTCGCCGCAGGAGTCGGTCGTGTACGCGGTCAACAAGCCTGCCGGCGTCGTCTCGACGGTCAGCGACACGCACGGCCGGCGGACCGTCGTCTCGCTGGTCGACTCGCCTGAGCGGCTATACCCCGTGGGGCGGCTCGACGCCGACACGACCGGCCTGATCCTGCTGACCAACGACGGCGACCTCGCGTACCGGCTGACCCATCCAAGCTTCGAGGTCGACAAGACCTATCGCGTCGTGGTCCGCAATCCGCCGGTCAGGGAGCACACGTTGAGCGCGCTCCGGCGCGGGGTCGAGCTCGATGACGGGGTGACCGCGCCGGCGCGCGTCACGCGGGTCAACTCCGCCACGCTCGAGATCACGATTCATGAGGGGCGCAAGCGTCAGGTCAAGCGAATGTGCGAGCACGTCGGGCACAGGGTGGTCGAGCTGCAGCGCGTGCGTTTCGGGCCGCTGCGTCTCGGTGATCTGGAGCTGGGCGCGAATCGGCGGCTGACCGCGAACGAGGTCAGCCTGCTACGAGGTGCCGGGCGAGGCGAACCGAAGCTCGAGCGATCCTGACGGCACCGTGAGGTGGTCGCGGGTGGCGCTTGGCGGGGGCGGGTGAGCGGAGATCATGACCGGGGTCAGGCTGCTGCGCACTCCGGTGACGGTGACAGTTGCGATGCCCGCGGCGTTGGTCGAGACGGTGGCCGGGCCCCCCGGGCGGCCGTGGTCGAGCGCGGCGACGGCGTGACTTCCGGTGGGGGTCTGGGTGACCGTGACCGGCACTCCGGCCTGCCGGATCGGTCCGTCCCACTGATCGAGCAGATGCAGGTGCACCCTGACGGTTGTTCCCGGCGGCAGGATCTGGTTGAAGGAGTGGGGATCGAAGCCGATGTGCCACGTCGGTGGCGCGAAGAGCGGGCTGACGCTGACGGAGTTGGGATGCGCGAGGAACGCGAGGACCGTGAGGCCGTCGCTCACCGACGGCTCGGAAGCCGTGTTCGGCGACAGCAGCGTGTAGGTGGCCGACGCGTTCGGGCCCAATGCATGCGGTCCGCTCCAGATGTTCCAGAAGCTGGTGACGCCCGATGACGTCTGCATCGTGAAGGCCGGCGACACCGATCGGTCGGTGTGGTTGGTGACGCGAACCGTGACCTTCTGCGCCAGGTCTGAGCCGCCTGCCATCTGCGGCGTGCCGATGATCCGCACGGACAGCGGCGAGCCCGCGGCCAGCGCATACGCAGCGAGCGCGGCCGACACCAGGCCCGTGCCGGCGATCGCGGCCGCCCATCGGGTCGAACGGGCCCAACGCAGAAGCCCACGCGTGCGGCGGGCGCGCAGTGGCGGCATCGATGTCGTGCTGGCGGCGATCAGCGCCGGTGGCACCAGCGCGACCAGGTAGATCGCGTACGAGCGAACGGCGAAGAAGTAGGCGAAGGCGGGGAGCAGGAAGGTCGCCGGCTTCAGCAGCGGGTAGGTGCCGAGGTAGGTGGCCAGCAGCAGGAGCAGCACGAGCAACGAGAGCAGCGAGAATGCCAGCAGTGAGCCGCCGCCGATGCGCAGGAACACGCTGAAGCCGATCGCGCCCTGGCCTGCCGGCACGAGGCTGTTGACCAGCGGCCCCAATGTGCCGTGCACCCACGCCGACGGCGAGGTCACCATGAACGGCAGGTTGGGAAGCAGGAAGGCGGCCAACGCGGCCGCGAGGTACCGGCCGGCGCGTGCCGAGGCCGCCCGTGCCACACCGGCTGCGCGCTCGGCACCGGCACCCACACCGGCTCGCGCGCTCGTGAGGTCATCGCAGACCAGCCCGGCGAGGATGAACGGCAGGATCGGCCAGGGCGTCTGCTTGGCCGCCATCGCCAGCCCGAACGCGACCGGGCCCAGGTACGTCCGCCAGTCGCGGCCGTCGAAGCGGTCCCAGCGCCAGGCCGCGAGCACCAGGAGCGGCATGAAGACCATGTCGGTGAGCCCGATCGCCGACAGGCTGACGTAGGCACCGATGCTGCCGAGCACAAGCGCCGCCGGGCGCAGGGTCCGCGGCAGCAGCTTGAACATCAACAGCACAGCCAGAGCCCAGCCCAGCAGCTCGAGCCCGGGTGCCAGATCGAGTGTCCAGCCGAGGGCCAGGAACGGCACGTAGACCAGGAAGGACAGGGCCGGATAGGAGAGCTGGGTGATGCCGTGGCCGGCCAGCGTGTAGGTGTAGCCGCCCGATGAGACGCGGAACAGCGGCAGCGCGGGCGCCAGGGTGTGTGTGTAGGGATTCAGGCCCTGCCGGACCAGCTCGCCGGCGTACTGGTCGAAGGCGAGTTCGTCGGTGCCGTAGCTCGGCATGTTGTGGAGCTGGAGCACCACCCAGGCGCCGAACGAGACCACGGTCAGCAGGGCGGTGGTCCACGCCAGGGCCTCGCGCAAACGCCTGCCGCCTGCCGCCGGCTCGGGCAGCCAGCTCGCGACCGCTGTGCCGAGACCCCAGAATCCGGCCACGATCGCCAGCAATGCCGCCCACTCATAGCGTGGGGCGCCGTTCTCGAGCTCGAACGCCCAGCTCAGCAGCGACGCGCCAACCAGCGTCCACAGCAGCCGCGAGGCCCACTGCTGCTCAGAGAACTCGAGTTTCGTGGTCTGCTCCACCGGCGGGAGACTGTCAGAGAGCCGTCAGCGCTGCTGGACCAGTTGCGCGTCGTTGCCCTGCGCATCGCCGGATGCGACGAGCCGGCTGTGCCGGCTCCTGGTTCCCGTCGGCAGCGATGCGCGTCGAACGGTCGTGGGGTGGGCGGCACGCAGCTCCAGCACACGGAACTGCCTCACTCGCCGGCGGCCGACGATGTGAAAGCCGGGGATCGAATCGCTGCGGTCGAGTCGTGAGGGCACCAGGTTGCAGGCCGAGCCCCACCAGCAGAAGCTCTCATTGGTGTGGGTTTCGGCTATCGCGATCACGTCGATCGCAGTCACCTTGCGGATGCTCGGCGTCTCGATGTAGCGGAGGTCGTCGAAGTAGAGCCCGAGTGGCATGCCGCCGGGGTTTGCCTGGATCACCACGATGCGCGCGTCGCCGGTGGCGGCGCCGTGCGGTGGCCACGGCCCCAGCAGGTCGGCGAGCAGCTGCCAGTTCGGGCGTTGGAACGCGTAGGTGGTGGCGACGCTGACCACAGCGGTGAGACCGATCGCGCACAGCACCACGGTCGCGAGCAGTCCCGCGGCGCGCGCTCTCGCCACGCCCAGCCCTGCCGCGAGGAAGATCACCGCCGGCAGCCACACGGGCAGCAGATTGCGCGCCAGCAGCGTGTTGTGGCCTGGGCCGACGCTGAGGATCACGCCCACCAGCGCGATGCCGCCAGGCACCAGCGCGGCGCGGCGCTCCTCGCGGCCGGAGCGCCAGAGCAGCAGCCCGACCCCGATCGCGACCATCGCGAAGCCCAGGAGCTTCAGCAACGTGCGCAGGTGGGTCTCCGGTCCGAGCACCGCCATCGGCAGCAGCTGTGCGAGCCGACGCAGGTAGGAGGACTGCGCAATCCAGCGATTGTTGTGGGTTGCGTCCTGGGTGAGCAGCAGCGGCAGCAGTGCGATTCCGACCAGCACGACGGACGCGATCGCAAGTTGGACAGCGCGGCTGCGGCGATGCTCGTAGAGCAGCCAGACCGCCTCTGGGACAATCAGGATCGCGGCGTAGTAGTGGGTCAACAGCGCCAGCGCGGACGCCAGCGCCCAGAGGGCGAGCGGCCGCGGCTGCGGCCGCTCGCGGGCGTGAGCGAACGCCCACAGGCTGCAGGCCGACAACAGCACCAGCATCGAATATGCGCGTGCCTCCTGCGAGTACCAGACCAGGAACGGGTTGAAGGCCGTAAGCGCGGCGACGATCAGCGCCGCGCGTCGGTTGCGAAGCAGCCTGTCGGCCGTAGCGTAGGCGACCGGGATCGTCAGCGTCCCGCACACGGCCGACAGCGACTTCAGCCCCGCCGGCCCGAACCCGAAGATCCGCGCCCAGACCCAGGCGACACAGTAGTAGAGCGGCGGCGTCGACTCGACGTGCGGTAGCTGCCCGAGCATCCGTCCGGGGCCGTGGCGCACGAGCTCGACCGTGTAGGACTCGTCGTACCAGAAGCCCTGGTGACCGATCCCGACAAAGCGCAGCGCGGCACCCAGCAGCGTGATCAGGACGATGGGCACGCGCGGCAGGATGCCATGCCGGGATAAAGCCTGTCTGGCAGAATCCCGCCGCGATGCAGCGGTTGTTCGCACTCAGAGGCGCAAACAGCGTGGCGCGCAATGACGCGGCGTCGATTCTCGCCGCGACCGACGAGCTCATGCGCGAGCTGATCGCTCGCAACCGGCTGGTACCCGAGGCGATGGTCAGCTGGATCTTCACGCTGACCGAGGACCTTGACGCCGAGTTCCCGGCCGTCGCCGCACGCCAGCTCGGGCTCAACCGGGTGCCGCTGCTCTGTACGCGGGAGGTTCCGGTACCGGGCTCGCTGCCGCGGGTCGTGCGCACGCTCCTGCACTATTACGCGCCGGAGGACCACACCCCCCGGCATATATACCTCGGCGCGGCCAGTGTGCTGCGCTCGGACCTCGATTCCGCGCAGTAGGCTGAGCCGGTGGCACTCGAGTTCGCCGAGAAGACGCGCCGGATTCCCGTTTACCCGGTGGCGGCTGGGTACGACCTCGGCGCCGACGTGGCCATGCTCGCCTCCAACGAGGCCTCATACGGGCCGCTGGAGCCCGTGGTCGAGGCCGCGCGCCTGGCCGTGATCGGCGCCCACCGCTACCCGGATCCCTCCTACATGCAGCTGCGCCGGGCGCTGGCGGACCGATACTCGGTGCCATGGGAACGGATCGCGCTCGGCCAGGGCTCCTGCGACCTGATCCTCGCAGCCGGCGAGGCGCTCCTTGAGCCCGGCGCGGAGGTGATCTACGCGTGGCCGGCGTTCAGCGTCTACCCGCACCTGGCGGCGGCCTCGGGAGCACGCGCGATCGAAGTCCCGCTGACCGCTGAGGCGGTGCACGACCTCGATGCGATCGCGGCTGAGGTGACCGTCGCGACGCGCCTGGTTCTGATCTGCAACCCCAACAACCCGACCAGCACGGCGCTGCCGCTGGAACGGATAGCGGCTTTCCTCGAGCAGGTCCCCGACCACGTCTGCGTGATCCTCGACGAGGCCTACGTCGAGTACTCGCTGACGATCGGCGATCCATTCGCGTCGCTGCCGCTGCTGGACAGGCACCCCAACCTGGTGATCCTTCGCACCTTCTCGAAGGTGTACGGATTGGCCGGGCTGCGGGTCGGCTACGGCCTCTGCGGGAGCAACTCGTTCCGGGTGGCGGTCGACCAGGTCCGCCAGCCGTTTTACCTGTCCAGCGCCGCGCAGGCCGCCGCGGTCGAGGCGCTGAGGCACCAGTACGAGGTCGAGCGCCGTGTGATCGCCACGGTGGCCGCGCGGACGGTCGTGACCGAGGGCCTGCGCGAGCGCGAGCTGTGGGTGGCCGAGAGCGACGCGAATTTCGTCTGGGTCCGGCTTGCCGATGACGGCGAGGACGGACCGGTTGTGGACGCCCTGCGTGAGCGGGGCGTGCTCGTTCGCGCCGGCACCGCGCTCGGCGGTCCCGGCTTTGCGCGCGTGACGCTCGGCACCGACGCCGAGAACGCACGCTTCCTGTCCGCGCTTGACGAGCTGGTCTAGAATCTCGCAGGACGCGTATGAACGACCATCGCCCCAACAAACTCGGCTGGTCCTTCTACGCGCCCTATTACGCCTGGCGATTTAGCTAGGCGCTCGGCTGTCACACCTCTGCTGTCCGTTTCAGGCGCGCGGACAGACCACGGAGCCGGGCGCCGCAAAGAGCTCGAGGCGCCCAGCCGCGCGGACGTAACCCGCGACGGCAGTTTCCGTACAGTCCTTCAGGAGTGAGAGGATCGAAGACGATGACCCGCCACCAACAGAAACAGCGATGATGACCGTGATCCGAGCGAGCCAGGGAGATGCGGTCCGCGATCAGCGGATCGAGCGCCTGGTGCCGCTGATCACCCCGCAGGAGCTGTTCGACGAACTGCCGCTGGACGACGAGCGGGTCGCGGTGCTGCTCCAGGGCCGCAGTGCTGCGCACGCGGTATTGGACGGCGTCGATGACCGCCTGTTGGTGGTCGTCGGACCGTGCAGCGTTCACGACGTCGCCGCCGCACGCGAGTACGCGGAGCGGCTCAGCGCCGAATCCAAGCGGCTGGGCGACGACCTGCTCGTGGTTATGCGGGTCTACTTCGAGAAGCCGCGGACCACGATCGGCTGGAAGGGCCTGATAAACGACCCGCATCTGGACGGTTCCGGCGATGTCAACACCGGTCTGCGGCTCGCCCGTCGCTTCCTGCTCGAGGTGCTGAGCCTCGGCCTGCCCGTCGGCTGCGAGTTCCTCGATCCGATCACGCCGCAGTACATCTCCGACCTGGTCTCCTGGGGAGCGATCGGAGCGCGCACCACCGAGAGCCAGATCCACCGGCAGCTGGGCTCCGGACTGTCGATGCCGGTTGGCTTCAAAAACGCGACCGACGGCAACGTTCAGGTCGCCGTGGACGCGGTGCGTGCCGCCGCTGCGCGGCACGCGTTCGCCGGGATCGACGCCGACGGGCGCTCCGCGATCCTGCACACGCGCGGCAACACCGACTGCCACATCATCCTGCGCGGCGGCAGCGCCGGCACGAACTACGACGCTGACTCGGTTGCAGCGGCCAACGCGCTGCTGCGCAAGTCGAGCCTGCGCGAGCGGGTGGTGATCGATCTCTCACACGGCAACAGCGAGAAGCAGCCAGAGCGCCAGCCGACGGTCGGGGCCGTGGTCGCCGAGCAACTCACCGCCGGCGACCCGACGATCACGGGAGTGATGATCGAATCGTTTCTGGTCGCCGGCAACCAGCCACCCGGTTCGGCGGACACGCTCACCTACGGGCAGTCGATCACCGACGGCTGCATCGGATGGGACACGACCGTGAGCGTTCTCGACGCGCTTGCGACCTCCGTCCGCGCGCGGCGGGCGCTCCGCGCCTGACGCGCGTGCTCGGCTCGGCGAGCGGTGGACGGCATGCGCGTGGCGGTGATCGGGGTCGGGTTGATCGGAGGCTCGGTTGCGCTGGCGGCAAGGGAGCGGCTGGGAGCCGAGGTCAGCGGCTGGGATTACAACCCGGCTGCCTCCTCGCAGGCGCGGACATCAGGCGCGATCGATACCGCCGCTCGCTCGATCGAGGCGGCGCTCGACGGTGCCGAGGCGGCGTTCGTGGCCGCGCCCGTCGATGCACTTCCTGAGCTCGTCGGCGCTGTCCTGGCCGCGGCGGGCGCCGACTGTCTCGTGAGCGACGTGGGCTCGACCAAGCGCGCGGTCGTGGCGGCCTGCTCAGATCCCCGGTTCGTTGGGGGTCACCCCCTCGCGGGCTCGGAGGCCAGCGGCGTCGAACGGGCGCGCGCCGAGCTGTTCGATGGCGCGACCTGGTACCTGACACCATCGCCGGTCACCTCAGCCGCGACTCTGGACGGAGTGAGTTCGCTGGTGAGCGCTCTGGGCGCAGTCCCGGTGGAGATCGACGCCAGCGCCCACGACCGGCTGATGGCCGTTGTATCGCAGCTGCCGCACGTTCTTGCGAACGTGCTCGTCTCTCAGCTGACTGCGCTCGGCGGCGAGCCGTCGCTCGGGCCGAGCTTCCGCGACGCCACCCGCGTCGCCGGCTCAAACACCGCGGTCTGGAGCGGGATCTACATGGCCAACCATGACCTGCTCGCGGGAGCGGTCGACGATGCGATCACCGCGCTCATAGGTGTGCGCGACAATCTCAGGGCCGGTGACCGCGAGGCGCTCGTGCGCTGGAGCGAACAGGCCGCAGCCGACCGCGCCGGCCTCGTACGATGACCGTGCTCGCCCGGGTATCTCCCGGGCCGAGGCCCGCGAACTGGAGGGCGCGGGTGCCCGGCTCCAAGAGCATCACCAACCGCGCGCTACTTCTGGCCGGCGTCGCCACCGGCCGCACCACGCTGCTGGAACCGCTGGTCGCAGATGACACGCTGGCGATGGCCACGGCGCTGCGGAGGCTCGGCGCCGCTGTCGACGAACGCCCCGGTGACGATCGATCCCGCGCGTGGGCAATCGACGGTCTCGGAGGTCCGCCACGAGGCGATGCCGACGTCTACTGCGGCATGGGGGCGACAGTCGGTCGCTTCCTCGTGCCGATGGTGGCGGCGGGCGAGGGCCACTTCACGCTCGACGCGCACCCGCAATTGCGGCGCCGCCCGCTGGGCCCTGTGCTCGACGCGCTGCGAGCTCAGGGGGCCGGCATCGCCGGTGACGCCTTTCCGCTCCGGGTCGAAGCCGGCGGCCTTGCCGGTGGCGAGGTCGAGGTCGACGCCTCGGTCTCCAGCCAGTTCCTGTCAGGCCTGCTGATGGCTGCGCCGTTTGCCCGCGGCGACACCCGCCTGCGGTTCGACAGCGTCGTCAGCCGTCCGTTTCTCGATCTCACGCTCAACGCGATGCGAGCCTTCGGCGTGGAAGCGGACGTCGGACCGGGCTCGGTGGCGGTCGCGCGCGGCGGCTACTGCGCGACCGAGTTCGCGGTCGAGCCGGATGCGTCGACGGCCTCCTACTTCCTGGCAGCCGCGGCGGTCACGGGCACGACGGTCAGCGTGCCCGGGCTGGATCGCCGCAGGACCGCCCAGGGAGACATCGCGCTCGTCGGCTTCCTCGAGCAGATGGGCTGCGAGGTCCGCGATGGCGAGGCACTCGAGCTGACCGGTCCGGCGCGCCTGCGCGGCGTCGATGTCGACATGGGCGACAGCTCCGACGTCTTCATGACGCTCGCCTGCGCCGCGGTGTTCGCGGAGGGCCCGACTACGATCACGGGCATCGGTCACGCACGCGTGAAGGAGTCCGACCGGATCGCCGCCTGCGCCGGAAACCTGCGGCGGCTCGGAATCGACGTCGACGAGGGGCCCGACTATGTGCGGGTGCATCCGGGAGACCCGCGGGCGGAGGTCCAGCTCCCGACCTACGAGGACCACCGCGTCGCGATGGCGTTCTCGGTGATCGGGACGCACGTGCCGGTGCTGCTCGAGGAGCCTGAGTGCGTGGGCAAGACCTTCCCCGAGTTCTTCGAGGTCTGGCCCGTCACCGGGGCGGACGTGAAGCTGATCGAGACGGCCGGCTGATGGTGATTGCGATCGACGGACCTGCCGGATCGGGCAAGTCGACGGTCGCCCGCGCGGTCGCGGCCGAGCTCGGCTTCACCTACCTGGACACGGGCGCGATGTACCGGAGCGTGGCCCTCGAAAGCCTTCGCTCCGGCGGCGACGCCGCGGCTGTCGCCGCCGGCCTGATGCTGTCGGTGGGCGAACGGATACTGCTGGCGGGCGAGGACGTGACCGACGCGATCCGCGCGCCCGAGGTCTCGGAGCTCGCATCCCAGGTCGCCGCCGAACCTGCGGTACGCCGGGCGATGGTCGCGCAGCAGCAGCGCCTGATGGCTCATGGCGATTGGGTCGCGGAGGGGCGGGACATCGGCACAGTGGTGAAGCCCGACGCGGAGCTGAAGGTCTTCCTCACCGCAGCGCCCGAGGAGCGGGCCAGCCGCCGGGCTGCTCAGATAGGAGCGGAGCCGGCCACCGTGCTCGCCGAGCAGACGATCCGAGATCAACGTGACAGCAGCCGCGCCGACTCGCCGTTGCGGCCCGCTGACGACGCCGTCGAACTGGACTCGACGGGACTCACGCTCGCGCAGGTGGTCGCCTGCGTGGTCGCACTCGTACCTGGCCGCTAGCCTCGAAGCGTTATGAAGGTAGCGATCGTCGGATACCCGAATGTCGGCAAGTCGTCGCTGGTCAACCGTCTCACGGAGTCGCGTGAGGCGGTCGTGCACGAGCAGTCTGGGGTCACCCGCGACCGCAAGGAGCTCGAGACCGAGTGGAACGGACGCAGTCTCACGCTGATCGACACCGGTGGCGTCGACCTCGACGACCGCGATGATCTCGCACGTAAGATCCAGCAGCAGTCACGGGAGGCGCTGGCGGAGGCCGACGTGGCAGTGCTGGTGGTCGATGCCAAGGCCGGCGTTCGCCCGGGCGACCTGGACATGGCCGATCTGCTGCGCAAGGTGACGATCCCCGTGGTCCTCGCGGCCAACAAGGTCGACTCCGTACGCGACCTCTCGCTTGCCTACGAGTTCCACCGGCTGGGCCTCGGAGAGCCGGTCGCGGTCTCGGCCGCGCAGGGTCTGGGAACCGGAGATCTGCTCGACCGCGTCGTCGAGGTCGGGCCCGACCACGACCCCGAGCCGTCGCCGGACGATCCGATCCGGCTGGCGCTGATCGGACGACCGAACGTCGGCAAGTCCTCGCTTGTGAACCGCTTCCTCGGCTCGGATCGCGTGATCGTCTCGGAGCTTGCCGGCACCACCCGTGACGCGATCGACCTGCCGCTGACCTTCGAGGAACGCGCGATCGTGCTCGTCGACACGGCCGGCATCCGGCGCCAGTCGAAGGTGGGGGAGTCGCTCGAGTACTACACCACGCTGCGCTCCGAACGCGCGGCGCAGCGCGCCGACGTCGCTCTGGTCGTGTGTGACGCCACCGATGGCGTGACCTCGCAGGACTTCAGGGTCGCGGAGATGGCGATGAAGACCGGCTGCGCGACCGCGCTGGTGCTCAACAAGTGGGACCTGCAGGACGAGGTGTCCGGATCACACGATGCGATCGGCCCCGACCAGCTCGACAGCGAGCGCGCTCGCGTGAATCGCAAGCTGCGGCTCAGACCCCGGATCCTGACCGCCAGCGCCAGGACCGGCCGCCACGTCGACCGGATCCTGGTCGAGGCGGTCGGCCTCGCCGACCGCAGCCGCGGGCGAATTCCGACATCACAGCTGAACCGCTTCATCTCAGATGTCGTGGCCCGCCGCCAACCGCCGTCATCGCACGACCGTCGGCACGGCAACCAGCGGCTCAAGCTGATCTATATGACGCAGACCGGCGAGCGGCCGCCGCGCTTCTCGATCCAGGTCAACTCTCACGCGCTGGTCACGCGCGACTACGCCTATTACGTCGAGAACCGCATGCGCGAGCGCTATCGGATGGAGGGCATTCCGCTGATGATCGATTTCGTCGAGCGCAACGAGCGACGTGGCAGGTGATCGCGCGCGTCATCCCGTTGACGCAGACGCGTGCGATCCGAGGACTGTTCGACTACGAGCTGCCCGCCTCGCTGGCGGACGCGGAGGTCGGGTCGCTGCTGCGGGTGCCGTTCGCCGGTCGCCAGATCCTGGCGGTGATCGCCGAGCGTGGGCAGACCTCGGAGGTCTCGGCTGAGCGGATTGCGACTGTCGCTGAGCTCCTACCGACCAGGCTCCCGCCGGACCTGGTGACGCTCGCCGTCTGGATGGCAGACGAGTACTGCTCGACGCCGGCCCGCGCGCTCCAGGTTCTGTTGCCCTCCGGGGCGACCAGGGGCATCACGGAGAAGCAGGTTCTGGTGGCCTCGATCACCGGCGCCGGCCGCTCAGCTCTTGAGGATCACGCCCGCTTGACCCCGGGGCAACGCGATGCTCTCGTCGCGGTCGCTCACCAGCCGGTCCTGGCTTCCCAGCTCGGCACACAGCTACTCCGGCGCCTGGAGACACGGGGCCTGGTCACGCTCGGCCTGACCGCCCAACGGCGCCGCCCGGCGACCCACGAGGTTTCATCCAGCCTCGCTTCGCCTCCACGATTGACGGTTGAACAGGAGTCCGCGCTGGTGCCGATCCTGGAGGCCATCGCTGGTGCCGAGCGGCGCGGCGCCAATCGCGGGCTCCAGGAGTTCCTCCTCCACGGAGTGACCGGCTCAGGCAAGACGGAGGTCTATCTCCAGGCTGCGGAGGCGACCCTGAGCCGGGGGCGCGGCGTGATCATCCTGGTCCCGGAGATCGCGCTGACCCCCCAGGCCCTGGGGCGGTTCCAGGCGCGGTTCGGCGACATCGTGGCAGTGATGCACTCGGGGATGAGCGTGGGCAGGCGATACGACGAATGGCTGCGCCTCGCACGGGGCGAGGCGAGGGTCTGTGTCGGCCCTCGGTCGGCGGTGTTCGCACCGTTGCCCGATGTCGGGCTGATCGTCGTCGACGAGGAGCATGAGAGCTCCTACAAGCACGAGAGCGACCCGCGCTACGACGCCCGGATGATCGCGCACCGTCGGGCGGAGGACCACGGTGCAGTGCTGCTGTCAGGCAGTGCCACGCCGCGCCCCGAGGGGGTGTTGGGCGTCAAGCGGCTGCGGCTCACCCAACGAGTGGACGGCCGGCCGCTGCCTCGGGTCGAGATCCTCGACATGCGCGGTCTTCACAACCCCCTGCACCCGGACGTACGGCTCGCGCTTGCCGACTGCAAGCGCGAGGGCGGCAAGGCGATCGTCCTGCTCAATCGCCGTGGCTGGTCGAACTTTCTCTCCTGTGGCTCCTGCGGGCGGGTATGGATGTGCCCCAACTGCGAGGTGGCGCTGGTACTGCACCGCTCCGGTGGCGCGGTGGCCTGCCATCACTGTGGCCACCGTGAGCGGATCCCGTCAAGGTGCCCCGATTGCGGATCGGTCTCCGTCGCGCGCCATGGCGCCGGAACCGAGCGGGTCGAGCACGAATTGGCGCAGGCACTTGCCGCCCCAGGATTCCCGGTGCTGCGGCTCGATGCCGATGCCGCCGGATTGGACGCGCGGGCGCAGATCCTCGAGCGCTTCCACGTGGCCGCCAGCGGCGTCCTGGTCGGCACGCAGATGATCGCCAAGGGCCACGATTTTGCCGACGTCGGGCTCGGCGTGGTGATCGATGCAGATCAGACGCTGCGGTTCCCCGACTTCCGCGCGGAGGAGCGCACCTTCGCACTGATCACGCAGCTGGCCGGCCGTACGGGCCGCGGCGGAAGTGGCGCGAGCAGTCGCGCTGCCGGCGTGGCCGGGGGTGGCGCGAGCGGCGGGCGTGCCGGCGTGGGCGGGGGAGTTGGGCGGGTGCTGGTGCAGACGGCGGATCCGTCCGCTCGCCCGATCGTACTTGCCGCGGCGCACGACTCCGAGACGTTTCTGCGAGGGGAGCTGCGCCGTCGCAAGGCGCTTGCGTACCCGCCGTTCACGACACTCGTCCGGGTCGTTTGTGCCGCCATCGATGGCGCCGATGCACACGCGGCCGCCGCCGCGGTGCGGGAGCGGATCACGGCGGCGGCGATCCCGGGGGTCGCGGTGCTGGGGCCCGCCGCACTGTTCATGCTGCGCGGCAGGGCCCGTGCTCAGCTGGTCGTCAAGTCGCCCGATCGCGCTGCCTCGATCAGCGCTGTCGGCACCGCGGTCGATGCGCTGAGCACAGATCGGGTGTTTCGCGAGGTCGCGCTGAGCGTCGACGTCGACCCCCAGTAGCTCCGTCGATATGCGACCATTTTCGACACAGACGCCGACCGAAGGGGACGCGCGCGGGAGCGTTGAGCCGGGGCTGCTCCGATTAGACTGACCACCGTGACCGAAGCGCTCGACGAGATCGAACAGCAGAGCCCGCTCTCGTCTGAGGAGGACGCCGAGGAACGTGACGGCTGCGGGCCCTCAGCCGGGGCAGCAGCAGCGGCGGACACCGAGGTCGAGCCGCAGGACGACGCTGAGCTCGTGCTCGATCCCGAGGTGGCGGCGCGGCGCGATGCGGCGCTTGCGCAGGTGCGCAAGTTCGGGGATCCGGTCCTCAAGACCAAGGCGCGGCCCTTGGAGCATTTCGACGAGGCGCTGCACGATGAGGTTCGGCGTATGGGCATGCTCATGGACGACGCCCTAGGGATCGGCCTTGCGGCCACTCAGGTTGGAGTTCTGCACCGCCTGCTGGTGTATCGCGTCAGTGGCGACGCGCCGCTCGCCGCGCTGGCGAATCCCGTGATCGAATGGTCCTCAAAGGAGGATGAGATCGCGGACGAAGGTTGCCTGAGCCTTCCGTCGGTCCAGGTCGAGGTTGAACGACCGGTGCACGTGCGCGTCCGCGCTCAGGATGAATACGGCGAACCGATCGTGGTCGAGGCCTCCGGCCTGGAGGCACGGGTTATCCAGCATGAGATGGATCACCTCGACGGCGTGCTGATTCTGGATCGCACGACGCGGGACCAGCGCAGGGAGGCCATGCGAGTCCTGCGCGAATGGCAGGAACAGCAGCGACCCCACCGGTGAGGACCGTTTATCTCGGTACCTCCGCCTTTGCGGGCGCAGTGCTCAGGCGTCTGTATGACTCTCGGCATCGGCCGACGCTCGTGGTCAGCCGTCCTGACAGCCACCGGGGCCGTGGACGCAGGCTGACAGCACCTCCGACCGTGGAGATGGCCCGGGAGCTGGGACTCGACGTCTACCAGCCGGAATCTGTCAACTCGGAGGCGGCGCGCGCCCGGATCGCAGAAGCGAACCCCCACGTATTGTGCGTCTGCGCGTTCGGCGCACTGCTCACGGAGCCGCTGCTGTCCGCCAACAGGACCCTGAACGTCCATCCGTCGCTGCTTCCGCGCTGGCGCGGGGCGGCCCCGATCGAGCGCGCGATCCTCGCCGGTGACGCGGAGACCGGCGTCTCCATCATCAGGCTGACGGCAGGGCTCGACAGCGGCCCGATCTGCCTGCAGGCCGCCGTTGCGATCGAGCCAGAGGACGACTACGGGGCACTCGCCGCGAAACTCGAGCGGCTCGGCGGTGATCTGCTGATTCGGGCGCTTGACGAAGACCCGAAATGCCATGAGCAGGACGAGGCCGGCGTGAGCTACGCCGAGAAGATCACGCCCGAGGACCGGCGCCTCGGCCCGCGGGAATCGGCTGTCGCGCAGGAGCGGCGTGTGCGGGCCCTGAGCCCGCACATAGGGGCCTATCTCGAGGAGCCTGACGGTACCCGGCTGGGCGTGTGGAAAGCGCGGGTCGACGGTGAAGCGCTGCTGCCACTGACCGTGCAGCCGCCCGGCAAGCGACGGATGTCATGGGCCGAGTATCAGCGGGGAGTCAGACGGTGATCCGTCGGTGAATCGGGGAGTGATCCGCCGGTGAGTGTCACGCCGTCACGGCGGGCCGCTTACACCGTGGTGCGGCGCGTGTTCGAGCAGGGCGCGTTCGCAGATCGCGCTCTGCACACGGCTGCCGCCGACCTCGGTCAGCGCGACCGGGCGCTGGCGACCACGATCGCCTACGGCACCGTTCAGCGCAGGCGAACGCTCGAGCACCTGCTCGCCGGGTTCGTGTCGCGGCCGCTCGACCAGCTCGAGCCAGCTGTGCTCGCCGCGCTGGAGGTCGGTCTCTACCAGCTGCTCTACCTGGGCGGCGTCAGTGACTACGCGGCCGTCAACGAGAGCGTCGAGCTCGCCAAGGAGTCCAGCCGGGGCGGTGCTCAGATGGTCAACGCGGTGCTCCGGCGGGCCAGCAGGGAGGCAGCGGGGCGACTCGTAGAGCTCGACGACAAAACACCGGCGCACGCGGCTGTACTGCATTCGGTTCCGGACTGGCTGGCCGAGATGTGGTGGCGCGAGCTCGGGCCGCAGCCTGCTCGCGACCTGCTCGAGAGCGTCAACACACCGGCGGAGTCCGCTATTCGTGTCAACCTGCTGCGGTCCGGGCCAGACCAGGTGCGCGCTGCGCTGCTCTCGGCCCAGCCGGCACCTTCAGCGAGTGGGGCGCGGGCGGTCACGGTCCGTTCGGCGCCACCGTGGCAGGGCCATCCCGGGCTGCCGGAGCTCCCGGAGGTGCTGGTGGTGGGCGGAGCGTTCGATGCATTCGGATCCGAGCTCTTCGGCCAGGGGGCGTTGATGCCGCAGTCGCGGGCGTCGGCCGTCGTGGCACGGGTGCTGGCGCCGAAGCCGGCTGAACGGGTGCTCGACCTGTGCGCCGCTCCGGGTGGCAAGACCACGCATCTGGCGGCGCTCATGGAAGATGAGGGCGAGGTTGTGGCAGTCGAGGTTCATCCGGGTCGTGCGCGCGCGCTCGCGAAGACGTGCCGGCAGATGGGAGCACGGAGCGTCCGTGTCGTGCATGCCGACGCCCGCGAATTCAGCGACGCACGCCCGTTCGACCGGGTCCTGGTCGACCCGCCGTGCAGCGGCCTTGGCACCCTGCAGGCGCGCCCGGATCTGCGCTGGCAGCCTCGTCGCGGCGACATCGAAACGCTCGCGGCGAAGCAGGAGGAGCTGCTGCGAATCGGCGCGGCGCAACTCCGCAACGGCGGAACGCTGGTGTACTCGGTCTGCACGATCAGCCGACGCGAGGGAGCCGGGGTCCTCGAGCGCTTTCTGGGCGAGCACCCCGATTTCAGGTGTGCGGACCGCTGGCAACTGACGCCGAGCAGCGACGGGACGGACGGCTTCTTCGTCGCATTGCTTCGGCGTTCGGAGTGAGGTCGTTTACAGTTGGAAAAGTGGATGATGTGCAGGCGATCATGGGGCCGGAGTGCCCGAACTGCCACGAGCCATGGTTGCGGCCGAGCGCGTCACCGGGGCGCTATCGCTGCCTTTACTGCATGAGCCGCTATGAGCTGCAGTCGGTATGCCCCAACTGCGGTGAGCACTCGACGATCGTGCGCATGTCGACGACCGCGATCGTGCAGTGCAATCACTGCAAGGGCAGCATGCTCAAGGTTCTATGAGCGATCTTTTCTGCATGTGGGGCCTCCCGCGCATGGGAGGTCTCGGGTCGTGAGCGCTGTGGATCTGCTCCAGTCGCGCCAGGTTGTGCCCTCGATTCTCTCCGCAGACCTCGCGCGGCTCGGCTCGCAGGTTGACGAGGTGCTGGCCGCCGGTGCGCGAGTGATTCACGTCGATGTGATGGACGGCCACTTCGTGCCGCCGATCACCTTCGGTCCGAACGCGGTCGCCGCGTTGGCCGAGCGGATCCGCGCTGTGGATGGGGTGGTCGACGTCCACCTGATGATCGAACGTCCCGAGCGGCAGGTCGCCGAGTTCGTCAGCGCCGGCGCCGACAGCATCACGATCCACGTCGAGGCGACGCCGCACGTGCACTATGCGCTGCAGGCGGTGCGTGACGGCGGTTGCACGGCCGGCGCCGCGATCTCCCCGGCGACCCCGATCGGCGCATTGGCGGACGCCGCCGCGGACGGCGTGCTCGATCTGGCGCTGTGCATGAGCGTGAACCCTGGCTGGGGCCATCAGCGGCTGATCCCGCACTCATTCGAGAAGCTTCGCGAACTGCGCGCGATGCTGGCCGGCCAGATCGCCGTCGAGGTGGATGGGGGCGTGAACGCCAGCACCGCACGCAGCGTCGCGCAGGCGGGCGCGAACCTGCTCGTGGCCGGCTCGGCCGTGTTCGGCGGTGGTGACCCGGGGGCCGCATTCCAGCAGGTCGCCGCGGCCGCGTGGGCGGATGCCTGACCGCGATCGCCGAGAAGATCCGACCTATCCTCGTATGGGTGCCAGTGACCACACAAGCTGATAGCCGTCACCTGCAACGCGCGATCGATCTGGCCGCGCTCGGGGGCAACCGCGTCAGCCCGAATCCGCATGTGGGCGCGGTGATCGTGCGGGACGGGAAGGTCGTCGGCGAGGGTTTTCACCGTGAGGTCGGAGGTGCTCACGCGGAGGTCGAAGCGATCAGATCCGCCGGAGATCAGGATCTCAGCGGTGCGACGATCTACGTTTCGCTCGAGCCGTGTTGCCACCACGGCCGCACCCCCCCGTGCACCGACGCGATAAAGCAGGCCGGAATCGGTCGGGTGGTCGTCGCGTCCGACGACCCGTCTGAGCATGCTTCCGGGCGCGGCCTCGGGATCCTGCGCGATGACGGTATCGAGGTCGACGTCGCGGGTGGTGATCTGGCGGCCCGCGCGAGACTTCAGAACCAGCCGTTTCGTAAACACGCCCGCACCGGCAGGCCCTGGGTGCTCTTCAAGTCGGCGATGTCGCTGGACGGCAAGGTCGCCACTCGCGGTGGGGACTCGAAATGGATCTCGGGCGAACGAAGCCGCATGCTGGCGCACGAGTGGCGTGCCGCCAGCGACGCGGTGGCCGTCGGAATCGGCACAGCTCTGGCCGACGATCCGGTGCTCACCGCCAGGATCGGCGGCTCGGAGTCGACCATGCTCGCCGGGCGACAACCCCGGCGCGTGGTGTTCGATTCGCTGGCCCAGCTGCCACTGAGTTCGCGGCTGCTCGACGACACCGCGACGGCTCCGCTGACGATCGTCGTCTCACGCGCCGCACCCCGCGCCGACACAGACGCGCTGACGGCCCGCGGCGTCGATGTGATCTGCGCCAGCGGCGAGAACGAGCCGGCGCGGGTGCGCGCAGCGCTCGACCAACTCGGTGGCGACGGCGTGACGTCGATTCTCCTCGAGGGCGGTCCGAAGCTCGCCGGGGCGTTCCTCGACGCCGGCGAGATCGACGAGATGAGACTGTTCATCGCGCCGCTCGTGCTCGGTGGGCGCACGGCGCGCGATCCGCTCGAGAGCGAGGGCGTGGAGGCGATCTCCGACGCGGTGCGGCTGCTGACACTCAACTGCGAACGGATCGACGAGGACCTGCTCGTGACCGCGCGGATCAGGGAGTGGTGACGGTGATCCTTTACCGTTTCAGTGATCCAGAAACGCTGGGGTGCGCCAAACTGGGTGCGGCGCAGCCGGGGCAGATGGTGAACCTGGAGGTTGAGTTGCCGGTCAAATACGTTGAGCGACGGATGTCGAGAGGGACCGGAGCGTGAGCACCGTCAGGAGCCCGTTCGCGACAATCGAGGAAGCCCTCGAGGAGATAGCCGAGGGCAAGATGATCGTCGTCGTCGACGACGAGGACCGTGAGAACGAGGGCGATCTGGTGATGTCCGCCCAGTTCGTCACGCCCGATGCGATCAACTTCATGCAGCGCCAGGCGGGCGGCTGGATCTGTCTTACGCTCACCGCCGAACGCTGCGAGGCTCTGGGTCTTGAGCTGATGACGCTCAAGAACGAGTCGGCTCACGAGACCCCGTTCACGGTCACTATCGAAGCCCGCGAGGGCGTCACCACCGGCATCTCCGTGCAGGACCAGGCTCACACCATGCAGGTCGCGATCGACCCGACCAAGGGGCCTGCCGACATCGTCAAACCGGGCCATGTGCGGCCGCTGCGCGCCAAGGACGGTGGGGTGCTGGAGCGTACCGGCCACACCGAGGCGTCGGTCGATCTGACCCGTCTGGCCGGTCTCAACCCGGCCGGAGTGATCTGTGAGATCCAGAACGAGGACGGTTCGATGGCACGCGGGGCCGACCTCGAGGCCTACTGCTGGAAGCACGGGCTGAAGATGGTCACGATCGCCGACCTCATCGCCTACCGCCGCCGGACCGAGAAGCTGGTCGAGCGTGTCGTCGCGACACGGTTGCCGACGGCGTTCGGGGACTTCGTCGCCTACGGCTATCGGCAGCTGCTCGACGGCAAGCACCACGTGGCGCTCGTCAAGGGCGACCTCGAGGGCGCGGAGGACGTGCTCGTGCGCGTGCATTCGGAGTGCCTGACCGGCGATGTATTCCACTCGCTGCGCTGCGACTGCGGGGAGCAGCTCGAGTCGGCGCTGGCGATGATCGAGGAGGCGGGAACCGGCGTCCTGCTGTACCTGAGCCAGGAGGGCCGGGGCATCGGCCTGCTCAACAAGCTGCGCGCCTACAAACTGCAGGAGGAGGGTCTGGACACGGTCGAGGCGAACCTGCAGCTCGGACTTCCGGCAGACCTTCGTGACTATGGGATCGGCGCGCAGATCCTTGTCGACCTCGGGCTCACGAGCGTCCGCATCCTGACCAACAACCCCAAGAAGATCTCGGGGCTGTCGGGGCACGGGCTGATGGTCACCGACCAGATCCCGATCGTGCACCCCGCCAACCCGCACAATCAGGCTTACCTGCGGGCCAAACGCGACAAGCTCGACCACATGCTCCATCATCAGGCGCTGGCCCTCGACGAAGAGATGATCCACGTCGAACACGAGCTCGACGCTGCGCGCGAGCGTGAGCGGCTGGAGACCGCGCAACGTGATCGGGATCGCGAGGAGACTCGCGATGGCCAGTGACGATCGGGTTGCCCTGTGTGTGGCGCGGTTCTACGTCGACCTCGCCGACGCCCTGGAGCAGGGTGCACGCGACGCCCTGCAGGAGGCCGGGATCACGGAGATCGATCGCTTCGAGGTGCCGGGCTCATTCGAGCTTCCGCTGGTCAGCCGCTACGCCGCCGAGAGCGGCCGCTACGCCGCCGTGATCGCGCTGGGCGCCGTGATCCGAGGGGAAACCGATCACTATGACTACGTCTGCGCCGAGACCGCGCGCGGGCTGCAGGAGGTGCAGCTCCGCAGCGGCGTCCCGGTCGGTTTCGGCGTGCTGACGGTTGACACGGCTGCTCAGGCCCGCGCCCGTGTGAAGGGGGGAGGCAAGCGCGACAGCGGCCGCCATGCCGTCGAGGCGGCGCTGGCCTCGCTCGCGGTCAAGCGGGAACTCTCAGAGCGGCCCCGCAGGGCGGGCTTCTCGGTCTGATGTTGGACCTGTGCTCATGAGCGCTGAGCCCGCGGCTGCGAAGATCGACCTGATCGGGATCGGCGCGGCTGCGGCAGCCCTCGGCGTCAGCGTTGACACGCTCAGACGCTGGGAGCGTGCAGGACGCGTGAGCTTCGAGCGACGCGGCAACCGCCGCTTCATGTCCTCACAGGAGCTCTCGCGGCTACTGCACGACCGCGGGGGCAGCGGCCGTTCGAGTGCGCGTAACCACATGGCAGGCGTGGTCGTGGCCGTCAAGCGTGACGAGATTATGGCTCAGGTCGAGATGGTGTGCGGCCCCTATCGGATCGTCTCGCTTATGTCCCGCGAGGCGGCGGACGACCTTGGTCTCGAACCCGGAGTGATCGCCACCGCCGTCGTCAAGGCGACCAATGTGGTGATCGAGAAGCGTTGACGCCCCCGGCGGCCGAGCGCAAACACGGTTCACGCCGATCGCTCACGCGCCGGGTATACTCGACCGCCGTATGTCAAAGGTCTGTCACGTCTGCGCCAAGGGTCCCTCCTTCGGCCACTCCCGCAGCCACTCGATGGTTGCCACCAATCGCCGGTTCGATCCGAACCTGCAGCGCATCCGTATCGACGACGGTGGCACGCCGCGTCGCGTGTACGTCTGCACCCGCTGCCTCAAGGCGGGCAAAGTCGTCAAGGCTCGCTAGATGGTTGATTCCACGATCCCGTGTGCCGGATGGATCCGGATGATCGGCGCCGGAGGCCGGCGTCCTCGGGCTCGCCAATACCACCAGTATCGGCGCGCCCTGCGTCCTCCGTCCGACTTGATCCCCGAATCCCCCGGCCTCCGCGCGACCGCGGAATCAACCATCTAGGCGCCCCGCGCAAGGCCGCCGATGAGCGACCCCGCGATTCTTCGCTTCCGCGCGCTCGTGGAGGCGGGCCTTGTCGGGCTGGAAGCGCGCCGCCAGGAGGTGAACGACCTCAACGTGTTCCCGGTCGCCGATGGCGACACCGGCGACAACATGGTGCTGACGATGCGCGCCGTCCTGGAGGAGCTCGACCGGCTGCTGGCAGCCTCCGAGCAGCAAACGCTGGACGAGCTCGGGCGCGATGAGATCGTCGGGTCGGTCGCGCGCGCGGCGCTGCTGGGCGCGCGCGGGAACTCCGGTGTGATCCTCTCGCAGCTGATCCGCGGTGCCGCTGAGGAGCTGATCAGCCGGCCGGGAGAGCTGATCGATCCCGTGCTGATCGGGGCCGCGCTCGCGCGTGCGGCTGATCAGGCATACGGATCGGTGCGAGACCCGGCCGAGGGCACGATCCTGACGGTGGTGCGTGAGATGGCCAGCCGCGTGGCCAGCGAGCTTGCACACATGCCGGACGCGCGCCTTGGTCCTGATGCGACCGACGCTGAGCAGGATGCGCTCGCCGCCGATGTGATGGAGCATGCACTCGAGGCCGGGCAGCAATCTGTCAAGCGCGGTCCGGACCTGTTGCCGGTGCTTCGCGAATCCGGAGTCGTGGATGCCGGTGGCTACGGCCTGATGGTCGTGCTGGCAGGCATGGTCGGGTCACTGCGCGGGAGCGAGACGGTGCATATCGAGCACCACGCTCCGGCGAGGGTGTCCCATCCTCAACACGCATCGGCGATCTACCGCTATTGCACGAACTTCGCGGTCACCGGCGACGTGCTCGACCAGCGTGCCTACCTCCCGCAGCTCGAGCAGCTTGGCGACTCCGTGCTGGTGGTCGGCGACCGCTCGACGCTCAAGGTCCACGTCCACACCGACACGCCTGACGCCGCGATGGCCGTGTTCGCGCACCACCAGGTTTCGCGCATCGACATCGCGGACATGCGCGAGCAGGTCGCCGAGCGAGACGCCCGTCTTGCCGGGCCGGCGGCCGTGTTCGGCGCCGGCCTGTCCGCGGCGGCGGTCTGCGGCGCCGTGGCGGTCGTCAGCGGCGACGGCTTCCGAGAGCTGTTCAACGGCCTCGGCGTCGCGGGCCTCGACGGCGGAGCCACGCTCAACCCCTCGACCAACGATCTGCTGGTCGCGATCCACGCGGTCCCGGCCGAGCACGTCGTGCTGCTGCCCAACAGCGCGAATGTCTTCATGGCCGCTGAGCGCGCCGCTGAGCTCTCCGACAAGCATGTGGCGGTGGTCCCCTCGCGTTCGCTGCAGGCAGGCCTGGCTGCGGCCGTCGCGCTCGATCAGTTCCGCAGCAGCACGGACAACGCCGCCGCCATGACCGAGATCCTCTCAGAGCTTCGAACCGGCGCGGTGGCACGGGCGGCGCGCGACGACACCCAGGGCCGCTTCCGCAGCGGCGATGCAATCGGCTTCGTCGATGACGAGCTCGTCGTCTGGGGCGACGCGGGGCACGCGCTCCACGAGGTCATCGGCCAGCTGGCCGATGACGCAGAGCTGGTCAGCTGTCTGCGCGGTACGGATGCGCCACTGGACGATGATGCCGTTCGCGCACTGGTCGATGGCGCTGTAGACCTCGAGCTGGCCGACGGCGGCCAGCCTGGTTACTGGTGGCTGCTGTCAGCCGAATGACTCAGGGTCCGACTCGTCGTCGGAGAAGCTGACTCCCTGCAGTTGCTCGATCGCGTGCGTGAGCTGCTCGATCGGAGTGATCAGGTCCTCTCGGTCGGCCTTCTGCTCCAGCAGCAGCCGCACCTCGGCGATCTCGCGGGCGAGGAACTCGGCCTCCGCCAGCGAGCGCCCGTTCGTCTCGCGGTCGCGCTCGATCTCCTCCTTGTCGCGGTCGGCCTGCCGGTTCTGCGCGAGCAGAATCAACGGCGCGGCATACGCGGCCTGGGTCGAGAACACGAGGTTCAGAAGGATGAACGGATACGGATCAAACGCGTGCCTCTTGCCCTGGTTCAGGGCCAGGAAGGCGTTGAGACCGATCCAGACCACCACGAAGATCGACTGCATTGCCAGGTAGCGGCCGGTCCCGAAGAACCGCGCCACCGACTCCGCGAAGCGCGCGAAGGCGTCAGCGTCGTAGCCGCTGCCGCCGCCGGAGCCACGCGGGGTGCTGAGGTCGTTCTTGCGGGCCATCGTCGCTCTGGGTGTCGTCTGGCATCAGCGGAAGCTTTCGTTCTGGTCAGATACTCGCATGCGTGATGCGCCAGCCACGCGGCAGGACGCGATCCAGCACATCGTCGATCGTAACGGCTCCGAGGAGGCGGCCTGAATCGTCGGTGACGGGCAGCGCGACGACGTTGTATGCAGCGAGCCTGCCGGCGACCTCCCGGTCGGAGACATCGGCCCTGACCGGATCCCAGTCCTCGTCGATGCAGCGCCCCAGGGGCTTCGATGGCGCTTCGCGCAGCAGCCTTTGCATGCCGACGACGCCGATGAACCGGCCCGTCGGCGTCTCCAGCGGCGGCTGGCACACGAAAACCTGCGTGGCCAGGGGCACCGGCAGGTCCGGGTTGCGCACGTGCGCCAGCGCATCCGACACCGTGGCACCCGGCGCGAGAATGATCGGCTCCGGCGTCATCAGCCCGCCGGCGGTATCCGGTTTGTAGACCAGCAGGCGCCGCACGCTGTCAGCCTCCTCGGGGTCCATCGCGGCGAGCAGTTGCTCCTGCTCGCTCAGCGACAGCTCACCAAGCAGGTCGGCGGCGTCATCGGCCTCCATCTCGTCGAGCACGCGCCCGACACGCTCCGGGTCAAGGCCCTCGATCAGCCGCACCTGCTCGTCCTCCGGCATCTCCTCGAGCAGGTCGGCCAGGCGGTCATCCTCGAGCGCGGCCGCCAGCAGCCGCCGGCGGCTGAGCGGCATGTTGCGGATCTCATTCGCCATCTCCGCGGGGTGCAGGCTTCCGAGCGTCGCTGCCTGGCGGTCAACGGGGCGCTGCTCGCTGAAGAGCTCGCCGGCCTCGCTCCAGTCGATCACGTCGGGAGTGCGCTTGCGGCCGGGCATGCGACGGCCGGCGCCAAGCGCAACGGTCGCGACCTCCCAGGCGAACGGCTCCGGGGCCGGTTGCAGGCCGATGTCCACCACGCGGCGGCCGTTCAGCCGTCGTCCCAGCAGTTCGCCCGCAGCCAGCTTCTCACCGTCGCGCAGCTCGAACTGACGCAGGTTGATAGCGCCCCTGCGCAGTCGCATGCCGCGGGTGTCGATCTCACCCACGCGCCCCGCTCCGATAAATACGCGCCGGCGCTGAATGCTGCCGATCACGAAGCCGTTCACCCGCGGTGGACGCCCGCCCATGTCGAGCACGACGTCTACCACATGGCCGACGTCGGACCCGTCCGCCGCCAGCAGCGGCAGCCGTGTCACCCTCGAGACATAGACGATCCGGTCGCTCATGCTCTAGATCGTAGGCCGACCGGCGTGATGGTCAAGCTGTGCAACGGGATCGTGACACGATGTTGAGAGCGTTTGCCACCACCGAGCCCCTGACGCCCGACGAGCTCCTGGCTGCACCTGTGCGCTACCCGTCGCCAAGGCAGCTCGAGCAACTGCTGCGCGTTCAGGGCGCCAAGGCTGCGCACGGCGCTGCGGCGCTCGGTCTCAGGACGGTTGGCGACCTGCTCGAGCACCTGCCGCGCGACCGCCGTGAGGCGCGCTCGGTCAGTGACCTGGTCGAGGGCGAGACGGCGACGATCGTGGTCGAGGTCAGACGCATCGCGGCAAGGCCGGTGCGACGACGCGGCATGCGGCCACTGGTCGAGGCGACCGTGGCCGACGCCAGCGGCAGCCAGCGGGTGACCTTTTTCAACCAGCCGTGGCTGGTGGAGCGCTACCCCGCAGGAACGAAGCTGATGCTCCACGGCAAAGCCGACGGCCGCGGCCGTTTCACGGTCCAGGGACACGCACCGACCGACCAGCTGCCGGGCGACGCCGAATTGCTTCCCAACCGGCACCCCGGCAACCCCGGAGTCGCCCACTATCCGGCCACCGACGGACTCTCCTCGACCCAGATCCTGGCGCTGGTCCACGAGCACGCGGCTGGCTTCGATGACTTCATCGAGCCGCTGCCGGCGTCGCTGCGGCTGCGCGAGCGTCTGCTGGACCGTCCCGGGGCGCTTCGGGCCGCGCACTTCCCGGTGCGCGAGGGCGACCAGGAGCAGGCACGCCGACGACTCGCGTTCGAGGAGCTCCTGCTCGAACAGCTCGCGTTGCAGCGGCGCCGCCGCAATCGCGCCGCGATCGCCACGGCACAGCCGCTGGCGCGCCCGCGCGAGCTGACCGCGCGCTGGCTCGGGCATCAGCTGCCGTTCCCGCTCACCGGCGATCAGCTGGCTGCGCTGGAGGCGATCGACGCGGATCTGGCGCTGAGCACGCCGATGCGACGATTGCTGATGGGCGAGGTCGGCTCCGGCAAGACGGTCGTCGCCCTTCACGCGATGCTGCGTGCGGTCGAGCACGGTTATCAGGCGGCGCTGATGGCGCCGACCGAGACGCTCGCAGAGCAGCATTTCCAGACGCTCCAGGGACTGCTGGGCGCTGAGACGGTGACTCTCGGTCTGCTCACCGGCTCGACTCCGGGGCGTCGTCGCGCGGACCTGCTCGGGAAGCTGGCGAGCGGCGAGCTCTCGCTGATCGTCGGCACCCACGCTCTGATTGAGGATGCGGTCGTGTTCGACCGGCTCGCCGTGGTCGTGATCGACGAGCAGCACCGCTTCGGCGTTGGTCAGCGGGCGGCGCTCGCCGCTGCCGGCGCAGCGCGGCCGAGCGCTCACGAGCTCCATATGACGGCCACGCCGATCCCGCGCACGCTGGCACTCAGCCACTACGCGGATCTGGATATGACCGTGCTGCGTGAGCTGCCGAAGGGCCGCCGCCCGATCGCCACTCACCTGTGCTCGAGCGATGTCGAGCGCTCGCGTGCCTACGCGCGGATCCGCGAGGAGCTGGACGGCGGACGCCAGGCGTTCGTCGTGTGCCCGCTGGTCGAGGAGTCGGAACTGCTGCAGGCACGGGCGGCGAAGTCGGAGTATGAGCGGTTGCGGCAGGGTCCGTTTGCCGACTACGAGGTGGTGCTGATGCACGGCCAGATGCGGCCGGCGGAGAAGCAGGAGGCGATGGCGCGCTTCGCCGCGGGCAGCGCGCAGATTCTGGTGGCGACGACCGTGATCGAGGTCGGTATCGACATCCCCAACGCGACCGTGATGCTGATTGAGGACGCCGATCGCTACGGGCTCTCGCAACTGCACCAGCTGCGCGGTCGCATCGGTCGCGGTGAGCATGACTCGCTCTGCCTGCTGTTCGGGCGTCGTGATTCACGGCGACTGCAGGCGCTCGAGCGGGAATCGGATGGGTTCCGACTGGCGGAGGTGGACCTCGAGCTGCGCGGTCATGGTGAGCTCGCCGGGACGCGTCAATCGGGACACGAGGCGCAGTACCGTTTCGCGCAGTTTCCAGAGGACGCAGAACTGCTGGAACGTGCTGCGCTCTACGGCCGCTCCATGCTCGACTCAGATCCGGAACTCCAGTGGCCCGAGCAGGCGCTGCTGGCCTTTGCGCTGCCACGGATCCTGGCATGAGGGTGGTTGCCGGCGCATACCGGGGACGCCTGCTACGGGCGCCGCGCGGTGCCAACACGCGTCCGACCTCCGACCGGGTGCGTGAGGCGTTGTTCTCGATGTTGGCCTCGGTCGAGGGGTTGGCGGTCCTGGATCTGTTCGCGGGCTCCGGTGCGCTCGGAATCGAGGCGCTGTCGAGGGGCGCGGCGCAGGTGACGTTCGTCGACTCCGATGCCACCGCTGCGACGGTCATCAGGCGCAACCTCTCGGAGCTCGGCGTCGCGGCTGATGTCATCCAGCTCTCGGCGGTGCGGGCGCTCGCTTGCACGCCGATCGCCGATCGTCAATACGATCTGGTCTTCCTCGACCCCCCATATCGCCTGGCGAGCTCTCTCGGTGATGAGCTGTCGCGCGCGCTGCCGCCCGTCCTGTCCGATCAGGCCCGGGTGGTCGCTGAGAGCGATCGCCGTTCGCCGTTGGAGCTCGAGCTGCCGCTCCTGCGGGAGCGGCGCTACGGAGACACGCTGATCAGAATCCATGGTGCCCGATAACCGAATCGCAGTCTGTCCCGGCTCCTACGATCCGGTCACCAACGGCCATCTGGACGTGATCTCGCGGGCCTCGGCGATGTTCGACAGGGTGATCGTGGCGGTCGTCAACCTGCCGATGCGCAAGGGCTCGACGTTGTTCACCGCCGAGGAGCGTGTGGGCTTCATCGAGCAGGCGACAGCTGACCTCGGCAACGTCGAGGTTGAACCATTCAGCGTGCTCACGGTCGAGTACGCGCGGTCCCGCGGCGCCAAGACGATCGTCCGCGGACTGCGTGCCATCTCCGACTTCGAGTATGAGCTCGAGCTCAACCAGCTGAACCGTGATCAGGCGCCGGACATCGAGTCCGTTTACTTGATGGCGTCGGCAAAGTACAGTTTCATCAGGTCCAGCGGGGTCAAGGAGCTGGCGACATTCGGTGGGCGGATCGAGGGTCTGGTGCCGGCAGCGGTCGCCGAGGCCTTGAAGGAACGAATCAGCCGCTGACGAAACAGAGGATCGCGATGGACGTACTCGTACTGATCGACAAGCTCGACGATCTCGTGCACAACGCAAAGCCGATGCCGCTCACGGACCAGGTGCGCGTGGACAAGGAGGAGATCTACGACATCCTCGACCAGATGCGCGCGACGATCCCCGAGGAGATCAAGCAGGCGCGCTGGATCGTCAAGGAGCGCCAGGAGATGCTCGCCGAGGCCAAGCGCGAGGCCGAGCGCATCGTCAAGGAGGCGCGCGAGCGCCAGGAGCGGCTCGTCTCCGAAGAGGAGATCACCAAGCAGGCAGAACGCGCGGCGGAGGACATCATCGAGGATGCCCGCGCCCGCGAACGCGAGATCCGGCTTGGCGCCGAGGATTACGCCGACGAGATCCTGAACACGCTCGAGGTGAACCTCTCGAAGTTCATTGCTGCCGTGCAGCGCGGACGCGACCGCCTCGCCGGCAAGGACGAGCACGCCGAAGTCGCCTGAGGGCGGGGCGCTCGGCGCCTGACCCGAACCTCCGTTCGCCGGTTCCGTCCGGGGTGGGCGCGATCCTGACGGTATGAGTGCCGTCTGGCTGGTCGTGGGTATCGCCGTCGGCGCGGCTGTGACCGCGCTGATCATGCGCGAGCGCATACGTGCGCTGCGCGAGGGACAGGAGCAGATGTCCTCGTCGTTCAGAGCGATGAGTACAGAGGCGCTCGACGCCAGCGTCAAGCAGCTCACGGAACTCAACCGTACGCAACTCCAGGCCAGTCAGGCTGAGGCCAGGGGAGACATCGACAAGCGCCGGCTTGCCGTCGAGCAGATGGTGAGGCCGCTGTCAGACCAGTTGCAGCGTGTCGACCAGCAGCTGTTGGCGCTCAACAGGGAGCGCCACGAGTCTCGCGGGATGCTCGCCCAGCAGATGCGCCAGCTGGCCGAGGCCAACGAGCGCCTGCGGAGCGAGACCGGCGCGCTGGTCACGGCGCTGCGCAAGCCGAACACACGCGGCCAATGGGGCCAGATGCAGCTGCGCAAGGTCGTCGAACTCGCCGGCATGGTTCCGCACTGCGACTTCAACGAGCAGGCGAGCTTCGAAGGCGACGAGCGCACGCTCCGGCCCGACATGGTCGTCAACCTCCCGGGGGGCAAGCATGTGGTGGTCGATGCCAAGGCGCCGTTGCAGGGGATCCTCGACGCCTATGAGGCACCGGACGAGGAGACCCGTGCCCGGCATCTGCAGGCACACGCTCGCCTGCTGCGCAAGCACGTCAAGCAGCTCTCGGACAAGGCCTACTGGGATGGTATGGAGTCGGCGCCGGACTTCGTCGTGCTGTTCCTGCCCGGCGAGCATCTTTATGGTGCTGCGCTCGACGCCGACCCTGAGCTGATCGAGGACGCGATGGCGCGTCGGGTACTGATCGCGACGCCGACGACGCTGCTGGCGCTGCTGCACTCGGTGGCCTATGGCTGGCAGCAGGAGCGTGTGACCGAGTCTGCGCAGGCGATCTCCGAGCTCGGACGCGAGCTGCACGGACGGCTGGCGAAGCTCTCGGGCCTGATCGCGACGCTCGGGAGCCGACTCAACAGCTCCGTGAAGGCCTACAACGAGGCTGTCGGCTCGTACGAGTCGCGCGTCCTGCCCAGCGCCCGGCGGTTCGCGGAGCATGGCGCCGTGCCGAGCGGGGCCGAGCTCGAGCGTGTCGAGCAGATCACGCAGGCTGCGCGTGACGTGCGTGTCGCGCCTGACGATGAGCTTGCTGCCGCGGTGCTCGACGAGGCCGCGCGCCCGCGGGCGCTGTTCGACCAGCCACCTGCGCCGCGTCGCCTGCGGGCCGCCGATTAGCACCCGCGCGTCCAGACACCGTCAAAGCCGCAGGTAATCTCCTGCGGAGCCTAAGCTGAGCGGCATGGCGACGACGGTTGACAGCTTTGATCTCAGCGGGCTGCGGCTGACCTCAGGCGAGGGCAGGCGCTTGGATCTGGACGTGCGCATCGAGCCGTTCGAGCTCGGCGCCGGCAGATACGCGGTCGAGCCTTCCGTCGTACCTGTTCGGCTCGATATATCGCGCACGACCGGAGCGGGCTACGCTCTGCGGCTGCGCTTCGACGCGACCATGCGCGGAGCGTGCATGCGCTGCCTGGAGTCGGCCTCGGCCGTCCACATGGTCGACGCGCGCGAGGTCTCACAGCCCGGTGCCGGTGACGAGCTCGACTCCCCCTATGTCGAGCACGGGGTGCTGGAGCTGGCAGCCTGGGTTCGCGATGCCCTCGCCCTGAACCTCCCACGGGCGATCCTATGCCGCGAGGATTGTGCTGGCCTGTGCGCGGTCTGTGGCGCAGATCTCAACCACGCGGGGCCCGAGCATCATCACGACGCCGGACCGGACTCCCGCTGGGCGAAACTCTCAGAGATCAAGTTCGACATCTGACATTCCGCAGGGTTGAGGCCGAAGCATCGCGACGCTCCGGGTAGCCTGCTAGCCTGACGCGCCATGGCCGTTCCCAAGCAGAAGCAGTCTCACTCACGCACGACCAAGCGCCGCTCGACCCACAAGGTCAGCGCCGCCGCGACGAACGCGTGCCCCCAGTGCCACAGCCCCCGTCTGCCGCACCGCGTGTGCCCGGTCTGCGGTAGCTACAAGGGGCGCACCGTGGTCAACACCGACTCCTCGCTGGACTGAGGCCTCAGTCACCGATGGTGACGGTTGCCGTTGACGGCAACGGGGCCGATCTCGGTCCCGACGAGGTCGCGCAGGGGGCGTCGCTGGCGGCAGCCCGCGGTGTGCGCGTGCTGCTGTTCGCAGACGCCGCGCGCATCTCCGGCGTCGCGGAGGGTGTCGAGGTGATCGACGCGCCCGTCTCGATAGCCAAGACCACCGACCCCGCATACGCGGTGCGATCGACGCCCGAAGCGTCGATCGTGCAGGCCACCAGAGCGGTCGCCGAAGGGCGCGCGCAGGCTCTTGTGTCCGGTGGCTCGACGGGCCCCGCCCTCGCCGCCGGGCTGTTCCACCTCAAGCGGGACCGAGGCATCTATCGGCCCGCGCTGGCGCTGCCGCTGCCGCGACCCCGCGTGGGCCCGTTGCTGCTGCTGGACGTCGGCGCCAATGTCATCTGCCGGCCCGAGCACCTTGTTCAGTTCGCGCACATGGGCTCAGCGTTCGCCCAGGCGGTGCTCGGGATCGACTCGCCGCGTGTGGCTCTGCTCTCCAACGGGGAGGAGGCCGCAAAGGGGACACCCGACCTGAAGGAGGTGCACGACCGGCTCAGCGGGAGCGGTGGAGCCGGACTGCGGTTCGTGGGAAATATCGAGGGAACGCATGTGCTCGGGGACGTCGCCGACGTTCTCGTGGCCGATGGCTTCACCGGCAACATCGCGCTGAAGCTGATCGAGGGGGTCTCCTCGGAGACGCTGAAGCTGCTCCGCGACGCGGCCGGGCGCTCACTTCGTGCGAAGGTTGGCGGCTTCCTGCTGAAGCCCTCGATCCAGGGGCTGCGTGAGGAGATCGACCCGGAGGTGACGGGCGGCGCGTACATGCTCGGGCTCCGTCAGATCGGCATCGTCTGCCACGGCCGCTTCACCCGCCATGGGTTTGCGCGCGCAACCGAGGTGGCGGCACGCGGGGTCGAGGAGAACGTGATCGCACGGACGCGCGCGGCGCTGGAGGAGGCCGGTGCCCTGCGCCAGTCCGGCAGGGGCTCCCAGGACGAAGGCGCTGCAAAGGACGGGGAAGGGCTTTCCACGTCCGGGCAGGGGGCTACGGTTGCTGGCCCATGACTCGTGAGCAGGTACTCAGCGTGGTCCGCACGCATCTCGCCGATGAGCTGGAGCTCGACCCGGCGTCGATCAGCGAGACGACACGCTTCCGGGAGGACCTGGAAGCCGACTCACTCGACCTGTACACGCTCGTGCAGGAGCTCGAGGACAGCTACGGCGTGAGGATCTCCGACGAGGAGGCCATGAAGATCCTCACAGTCGGGCAGGCGGTCGAGTTCGTGCTCGCGAGTGGGGTCACAACCACGGGCGACGCAGCCGGTGACAACTGACGCGGACGCACAAAGCGAGCCCGTCGCCCGGCTCCGGGACCTGCTCGACGGGCTTTCGCCGGACCTTGCGGAGACGGTGTTCACGCACGCCTCATGGACGCCGACGCGGTCAGCGTCCTACGAACGGCTGGCATTCCTCGGAGACAGCGTGCTGTCGCTCGCCATCACCTCCCACATCTTCCCGCTCCTCGACCCGCAACGCTACGGTGCCGGCGAGCTCACCAAGATCCGCGCCCAGACCGTCTCCGGGCGCTCGTGCCGGGCGGTCGCCGAGCGCCTCGGCGTGCCTGAGCGACTCAGCGCCGCCGCACCTCCCGGCGCGGCAGCCGGCCTGCCGAATCTCGTCTCCACTGAGCGGGTGCTGGCATCGGTGACCGAGGCGGTGATCGGCGCCTGCTATCTGCAGTTCGGCTACCAGCCCGTGGCTGACGCGGTGGTCGCGGCGTTCCAGCAGGAACTGGCTGAGGCGCTCGAGAATCCCGTCGACTTCAAATCGGCGCTGCAGGAGCGGCTGGCACGGCGCGGCGCGCTGGTGCGCTACGCGGTCGTGGAGGAGGCAGGGCCGCCGCATGACCGTACCTTCACAATCGCAGCACGGATCGGCGAGGATGAGATCGGGCGCGGCATCGGACGCAGCAAGAAGGACGCCGAGCAGGCGGCCGCACAGCAGGCGCTTGAGCACATGTCGGTTGCCGGCAAGGGGCAATGAACGGTGGGACGATGTATCTGAAGAGCATCACGATGAAGGGCTTCAAGTCGTTCCCCGAGCGCACCAGGCTCGAGTTCGGGCCGGGCACGAGCGTGATCGTGGGCCCCAACGGCTCCGGTAAGTCGAACGTGACCGACGCGGTGCTCTGGGCGCTCGGCGAGCAGTCGCCGATGGCGGTGCGAGGACACTCGATGCAGGACGTGATCTTCGGCGGCGCGCCCGGCCGACAGGCGGCCGGCAGCGCGACGGTTGAGCTCGTGCTGGATGATTCCGAGGGCGTGCTGGGGCTTGGCTCCGAGGTTTCGATCCTCCGGCGGCTGGAGCGCAACGGCGAGGGTGAGTACCGCATCGGCGGCGCCAGGTGCCGGCTGATCGACGTTATCGAGGTGCTCTCGGACACCGGCCTTGGCAAGGAGATGCATTCGGTCATCTCGCAGGGCCGGGTCGAGGCGATCGTGACATCCAAGCCGCGCGATCGACGGCTGCTGATCGAGGAGGCGGCCGGCCTGGGCAAGCATCGCAAACGTCGTCGCCGCGCCCAGCTCAAGCTCGGCCACACGCAGGACAATCTCGATCGAGCGCTCGACGTCGAGCGCGAGGCGCGCTCGCGGCTGAAGCCGCTGAAGCGTCAGGCCGAGGCGGCCGAGCTGCACGAGCGGATCCATCGGCAGACGCTGGAGGTGCGCTGGGAGCTGGCGCGTGACGAGCTGCGCTCGCGGCGCGCAGAGCTCGAGCTGGCGACCGAGCAGGCCGCCCAGGCTCGGGCGCAGCGCGCAGGCATCGAGCGCGAGCTCGAGGCGGTGGCGGCACGTCGGCGGGAGACGGAGGAGGCGCTTGCCGCTCGCTCCAGCCAGCGCGAGGAGCTCTCGCGTCGCAGCTTCGCCGCGCAGTCTGCGGCCGACGGCGTCGGCTTCCGCGCCGACTCGGTGCGCGTCGCCGGGCAGACCGTGTCCGCCCGGCTTGCTCGGGCAGAGTCGGAACTCCAGCAGTTGCTGGAGGATGCGCAGGACGATCGGTCTGATCCCGAGGCCGAGGGGCGGATCGCCGCGCTCAGCACCGAGCTTGAGGGACTGGAACGGGATCGTGAGTCCGAGCTGGCACGGCAACTGGCGGACTTAGAGCGGCAACTCGCCGCGGTGGCCGGGGTGGAACAGCAGAGGATCACAGCGGTGGAGGCAGCTCAGCTGGCGCGTGACGCCGCCGACGCAGCCCACGAGGGTGCGCGCGTCCAGCTGCGCGAGGCCGAGCGCGCGGTCGATGCGGCCCGACGCGAGACCGCACGTGCCGGCGGCGAACTGGCCGCCGTGAACCAGTTCCTGCGCAGCCACCAGGCGGCGCCTGGTGGCGTCGGCTCGCTGGCGGACGCGTTGACGGTCGCGCCTGGGTATGAGCTGGCCGTGGCCGCCGCACTCGACGGGCGGCTCGGAGCGGCGGTCCTGGACGACCGCGCCGCTGCAGGTGTGCTGCTTGACAGGGCCGGACGCGACGGCGGGCGTGTGCTGGTGCTCCGTGAGCCAGGTGACCCCGGCAGGGCCGCGCCGACACCCCCGGTCCCCGGATCCGCTCTGCTATGCGAACACATCTCAGGTGACAGCCAGGCTGCGGCGATTGCCCGGGATCTGCTGCGCGACGTCTGGATCGTCGAGGAGGTGTCCTCGGTTCCCGACAGCTTCGCCGGCGTCGCGGTGACCGCGGCCGGGAGGGTGTATTCAGGCCTCAGTGGCGAGTTGAGACAGGCGGCGAAAGTAGGCGAGGAACGGGTGTTGGCTGAACGGAACCGCCGCGACGAGCTGATCAAGGCCACCGAGGCGGCGGCGCAGGCCGAACACGTGACGCGGGTGGGGGTCGAAGCGGCCGCGGCGCGGGTGGCTGAGCTGGAAGCCGCACGCGAGGAGGCGATCGCGGCCCAGCGCACGGCCACGGACAGCTTTGATGAGGCGGTCGAGGAGCAGCGCCGCCTGGAGGCGGCCGTGACCCGGCGACGCACCGCACCGGATCAGGGTCCAGGGGCAGATCGGCGGGCGCAGGTTCACGCTCAGCTCAAGGCCGAGCGCGCCGGTCTCGAGCACGCTGAGCGTGAGCGTGCGCGTCGGGCGGCTCAGACTCAGCGTCTGCAGGCGGGAATCGCCCGCGACCGGGAGCTCGTTCCCGAGATCACCGCGGTGCACAGCGAGCTCGTCGCGCTCGGCGACGCGATCGCCGGGTGCAAGGCGCGGTTTGACGCCGAGCTCGCAAACGACCGCGAGGCGGGGGAGAGCATCGCCGCGCAGCTCCGCGAGTGCGCGCGTGAGGAGGCGGGTATCCAGGCACGGCTGCACGCCGCGGGCGAGGCGTTGACCGGGGCGGAGGTTCGCCTGCAGCGCTCTCGCGATCAGACCGCGGACGCGGAGCAGGCGTTACTGGCGCTGGCCACCGAACTTCAACTGGAACCGGCCGAAGCCGAGGAGCCGTTGGCGGCAGAGCGTCGGGACGAGTTGATGATGAGGCTGGAGCGGCTCGCGAAGCGGCGTGAACAGCTGGGACCGGTCAATCCGCTCGCGCAGGATGAGTATGCGGAGGCGTTGGCGCATGTCGAGGAGCTCGAGGCCCAGCGCACCGACCTTGAGACCGCACTGCGCGAGCTCGAGGGGCTGATCCGGGATACGGACAGGCAGATCCGGGAGACGTTCGAGCAGACCTTCGAGGCGGCGGCGCGGAACTTCGAGGAGCTTGCCGAGCGGGTCTTCCCCGGCGGCAGCGGCCGGCTGCGCCTGGTCGCGGAATCAGAGGGACGGGCAACCGTGCTCGGCGGGCAGCAGCTGGACGGCGCAGACGAATCTGCGGATGCCGGCGAGGAAGATGTCGCCGATAGCCCGCCGGATGAGGGGGAGGTATCCGCGGACGAGGATCTGCTCGGTGTTGAAATTGAGATCACGCCGGGCGGCAAGGCCATGAAACGACTGACGCTGCTTTCCGGGGGGGAGAAGTCGATGACCGCGCTCGCCTTCCTGTTTGCAGTCTTCCTTGCGCGCCCGTGCCCCTTCTACATCATGGACGAGGTCGAGGCGGCGCTCGACGACCTCAATATCTCCCGCTTCCTCGATCTGCTCGACACCTACAGCGATCGCGCCCAGTTCATCGTCGTGACCCATCAGAAGCGCACGATGGAGGCGGCCGCGTCGCTCTACGGCGTCTCGATGGGCGCAGACGGCATCTCAAAGGTCGTCTCGCGGCGCCTGCCGCTGCGCGAGGCGGCCTGAGATGGTTGACTCGCCAACGGCTCAGAAGCGCTGATGACGCGTGACTGGTCGGATCTGTTCCTCGTCGACGACGGTCGGCTCGGCGCCGAGCCTGAGGCAGCGGTTGCGGAGCGGCGCCGTGGGATGTTCTCCCGGCTGCGCGAGAACCTGCGGAAGACGCGACAGGCGCTTGGCGCCGAGCTCCAGGCGACGCTGTTTGAGGAGCTGAACGATGAGACCTGGGAGCGGCTCGAGGAGGCGCTGATCTGTGCCGACGTGGGCGCCCACACCACCGCCAAGGTCGTCGGCGAGCTTGAGCGCACGGCGACCGCCGGCGACATCACCGGGGGCGAGGCGCTGACGGCGCGCCTCACCGAGCTCCTGGCTGAAGCCGCGCGGGTCGGTGATGACCACATCGACCTGCGGGCGAAGCCGACTGTGATCCTGATGGCAGGCGTCAACGGCACAGGCAAGACCACGACCACCGGCAAGCTCGCTCACCATCTGAGTCGCGAGCTCGGCCATACGGTCGTGCTCGCCGCCGCCGACACGTTTCGAGCTGCGGCCGTCGAGCAGCTCGAAACGTGGTCAGATCGCGCTGGCGCGCACTTCGTCCGCGGACCCGACGGCACCGATCCGGGGTCGGTCGCGTTTGACGGCGTCATGGTGGCGATCGAGCAGCAGGCGGATGTACTCATTGTTGACACAGCGGGACGACTGCACACGCAGGAGGACCTGATGGGCGAGCTTGCGAAGATCAGGCGCGTCATCGCCAAGCAGATCCCAGCTGCGCCACATGAGACGCTGCTGACCGTCGATGCCACGACCGGGCAGAACGGCCTGCGGCAGGCGCAGCTCTTCTCTGCGGCGATCGACGTGACCGGTCTTGTTCTGACCAAGCTCGACGGCACGGCCAAGGGCGGGATCGCTCTGGCCATCGCAACCGAGCTCGGAATTCCGGTGAAGCTGATAGGGATAGGCGAGCAGCTCGATGACCTGCGGCCGTTCGACGCAACGGACTTCGCGCGCGCTCTGGTCACCTGAGAGTAAGCTCGCTGCAAATGACGGGTTGGATCGCCTGGCTGGTCGTGGCCTGTGTCTTCGGAGCGGGAGAGATCCTCAGCGGCTCGGGCTTCTACCTGGCGCCGTTCGCAGTGGGCGCCGTGCTTGCCGCCGGCGCCGACGCGGCACTTGGCGGCATCGCGGCGTGGACAGTGTTCGTGCTCGCCTCGATCCTGACGCTGTTCACGATCAGGCCGCTCGTCCAGCATCGGCTCTTCAAGGGCCCGACGCTGCGAACGGGCGGGGCGGCGCTCGTGGGTAAGCGAGCGGTGGTCCTCGAGCGCATCGTCAACCACGAGGGCGTCGGCCAGGTGCGGATCGACAATGAGGTCTGGACTGCTCGATCGCTCGACGACGATCGCGTGTTAGAGCCGGGTACGAGCGTCGAGGTCGTCGACATCAAGGGCGCGACGGCGCTCGTAATGGAGTGAGAGAGGGAGCTGGACATGGTTGAGGCGATCGTTGCGGCTGTCATTGTCATCTTCCTGCTGATCGCATTCGCGCGAACAGTGAGAATCGTTCCGCAGGCCAAGGCTGGAATCGTCGAGCGTCTGGGGCGCTACCACCGCACGCTGAGCCCGGGACTGACGCTCGTTGTGCCGTTCGTCGACCGGCTCCGACCCCTCATCGACCTGCGCGAACAGGTTGTGTCCTTCGAGCCACAGCCCGTGATCACCGAGGACAACCTGGTCGTCCAGATCGACACGGTCCTCTACTTCACCGTCAACGATCCGCGCTCGGTCACTTACGAGGTCGCCAACCCGCTGCAGGCGATCGAGCAGATCACCGTCACCACGCTGCGAAACGTGATCGGCTCACTCTCGCTCGAGGCTGCGCTGACCAGCCGAGACCACATCAACGCCCAGTTGAGAGGTGTGCTCGACGAGGCCACCAACAAGTGGGGCATCCGCGTCAACCGGGTGGAGATCAAGTCAATCGATCCGCCCAGCACCATCCAGGAGGCGATGGAGAAGCAGATGCGCGCCGAACGCGATCGCCGCGCCGCGATCCTGAACGCCGAGGGCGTCAAGCAGGCCGCGATCCTCACCGCCGAGGGCGCACAGCGGGCGGCGATTCTGACCGCGGAAGGTGAGAAGCAGGCTGCGATCCTGCGGGCCGAGGGTGAGGCGCAGGCGATCGGGACGGTGTTCGGCGCGATCCACGCCGGCGACCCCGACCCGAAGCTGCTCAGCTACCAATACCTGCAGATGCTGCCGAGGCTCGCGCAGGGTGATTCCAACAAGGTGTTCGTGATCCCGTCGGAGTTCAGCCAGGCGGCAGGGAACATCGGACGGCTGTTTGGACAGAATGACCAGAAGACCGGGAGCGGTGACGACGACTCGTAGCGAATTGACACCCCTCGTCCTGCCAGCGGGTACTCTCTCCGGCCAACAGTCTGAGCGACGGCCAGAGGCGTGTGGTCGCGGCTTGGTCGGCATGAGCAACCGCGAGAGGAATACGTATGTCGGCTATCAGTGAGGCAGGGCCGGGTGGGCCGCAACCCGGAGAGCCGGCAGGGACCGGCGGAGAGCAGCAGGGCCTCGACAAGGGCGCGCTCGGGTTCCTCGACGCGATCGTCATGGCCGTCGCCGGCAGCGCGCCGGCCTACTCGATCGCGGCTACGACCGCGCTGCTCGTCGGCACGGTCGGCTTCGCCGGCCCAGCGGCGCTGCTGTGGTGTGGGATCCCGATGTTCGGCATCGCCATGGCCTACCACCAGCTCAACAAGATGGGCGCCAGTGCCGGGGCGGCGTACGCCTGGGTTGGCCGCGTTCTGCACCCTTACCTCGGGTGGCTGACCGGCTGGTGTCTGGTCGTGTCCGCGCTGATCTTCATGGTCGCCGGCTCGTTCCCGGCCGGTCAGGTGACTCTGTCGTTGTTCAGCGCGACCGCGGCATCGCACGCCGGCTGGGTCGCGCTGGTCGGATCGATCTGGTTCATGGTGATGGCCTATTTCGTCGCTCGCGGCGTGCGCATCACCGCCAACGCGCAGTGGATCATGTCGTCGATCGAGATCGGACTGCTGATCGTCTTCGTGATCCTCGGCTTCATCCATGCAGCCGGTCACCCGCACATCAGCTTCTCGCTCAGCTGGCTCGGGTTCAGTCACTTCACGGGATTCACCGGCTCGGGCGCGAGCTTTGTCGCCGGCGCGCTGATCGCGGCCTTCTACTACTGGGGGTGGGACGTCTCATCCAACCTCGGGGAGGAGACCGAGAACAGCGAGAAGAACTCCGGGGCCGGTGGTCTGATCGGGGTCGGCATCTGCTTCGTGCTGTTCGAGCTGTTCACGGTGATCATCAACATGAACCTGACACCGAAGCAGATCGGGTCGAGCACCAACGTGCTCCAGAGCCTCGGGCAGGTGGTGGGCGGGAGCTTCGGCGCGAAGCTGATGATCGTCGCGGTTGCGCTGTCGACGATCGCCACACTCGAGACGACACTGATCCAGGTCACGCGCTCGCTCTGGTCGATGGCTCAGGAGAAGACGCTGCCGCACCGCCTGGGAAACCTGCATCCGCAGTGGCGGACGCCGGCCTTCGCGACCGGCGTGGTCGCCGTGATCTCATTGGTCCTGTTCGTCGTCTCGAGTTTCGCCCATTCCGTAAACACGGTGCTGTCCTATGCGATCAGCGCGATCGGGCTACAGATCGCGATCTACTACAGCCTGGCTGGGTTCGCCGCCGTGGTCGCCTTCCGGCGGGTCGCGTTCAAGTCGCTGGCGAACCTTGTGTACATGTTCCTGTTCCCGCTGCTCGGTGGACTGTTCATGCTGTGGATCTTCATCGAGTCGCTCACGAGCGGCTCGCTGAGCAGCGCTGACATCTGGATCGGGATCGGCGCGATCCTGATCGGCCTGATCCCACTCGGCTACTACGCAATGAAGGGTGATAGCCCATATCTGCACGAGAAGCCGACGCTCGGACGCGTGGATATCGCGCACGAGTTCGAGGGGGCTGAGCAGATATAGGCGCCGGCCCCGCAGGGCCGACGACCGACGTGGATGTGCGGGCCAGCTGACCGGTTCCGGACGGGGCTACCCTGTGACTGCAGATGTTCGACTCACTGGCTGAACGCCTTCAGGAGACGCTTGCCGACGTCCGCGGTCATGGCACGCTGACGGAGGCCGACATCAACAGCGCCATGCGGGAGATCCGCCTGGCGTTGCTGGAGGCCGACGTCAACTTCCAGGTTGTCAAGAGCTTCACCACCGCCGTCAAGGAACGCGCGCTCGGAGCCGACGTGATCGGGCAGCTGAACCCCGGCCAGCAGGTGATCAAGATCGTCAACGACGAACTGACCGCGTTGATGGGTGGGGAGTCCGAGGAGGTCAAGTTCGCCTCGCGGCCGCCCACCGTGATCCTGATGGCGGGGCTGCAGGGTTCCGGCAAGACCACCGCGACGGCCAAGCTCGCCCGTTACCTCAAGCAGGAGCACGGATCGTCCGTCGCTGTCGCCGCCTGCGACGTCTATCGACCGGCCGCCGTCGAGCAGCTGATCCAGGTCGGCGGCCGTGCCGGAGCGGATGTCTATGAGCAGGGCACCGATCGCAATCCGGTTCAGATCGCGGCGTGGGCCCGAGACCGCGCGCAGGCCGAGGGCAAGGACGTGCTGATCGTCGACACGAGTGGCCGTCTTCACGTCGACGCGGAGCTGATGAAGGAGTTGGCAGACATCCGCAGGGCGATCCGACCCGACGCCGTTCTGCTGGTCGTGGACGCGATGACCGGCCAGGACGCCGTTCAGGTCGCCGAGAAGTTCGGTGAGGCCGTCGGCTTCGACGGTGTGATCATGAGCAAGCTCGATGGCGACGCGAGAGGTGGCGCGGCGCTCTCGGTCAAGGCGATGACCGGCAGGCCGATCATGTACGCCTCGACCGGGGAGAAGCTCGATCAGTTCGAGCGCTTCCATCCGGATCGCATGGCACAGCGGATTCTCGGCATGGGGGATGTGCTCACGCTGATCGAGCGCGCGACGGATACCTACGACGAGGATCAGGCCCGCGAGCTCGAGCGCAAGTTTCGCAAGCAGGAGTTCGACCTCGAGGACTTTCTCCAGCAGCTGGGCCAGATCCGCAAGATGGGGCCGCTACAGAGCCTGCTCGGGATGATCCCCGGGATGGGCAAGGAGTTGCGAGGGGTGAAGGTCGACGAGCGCGAGTTTGACCGTATCCAAGCGATCATCCTCGCGATGACTCCACAGGAGCGGCGCCACCCGGAGCTGATCAAGGGGTCGCGGCGCCTGCGCATCGCGAAGGGATCAGGCACCAACGTCCAGGCCGTGAAGGCGTTGATCAAACAGTTCGAGCAGATGCGCAAGCTGATGAAGGTCGTCGCCTCCGGCAAGACACCGGACCTGCAGGCGCTTATGCGCCAGGCACGCTAACCTGAGGCGTCTATGGCAGTGAGGATCAGACTAACGCGCGTCGGCGGACGCAAGAACCCCATCTGGAGGGTTGTCATCGCCGATCAGCGCTCCAAGCGCGACGGCCGCGTGATCGAGACCGTCGGGCACTACAACGCACAGACCGAACCGTCGACGATTGTGCTTGACGAGGTCAGGGTCAAGGACTGGCTCGCCCGAGGCGCCCAGCCGACCGACACGGTCAAGAAGCTCCTGCGCACGCAGGGCATCGCCGGTTGAGCAACGACACCTCCTCGCCGCGTGACCTACTCGAGTATCTCGCTCGAGGGCTCGTGGATGACCCTGACGAGGTCAAGATCAACGAGGTGCGTGAGGACGACGGAAGCGTCGTCCTCGAGCTCTCCGTCGCTCAGGACGACTACGGCAACGTGATCGGCCGGGGCGGGCGCACGGCCACGGCACTGCGGACGGTGGTCCGGAGCGCGGCATCGCAGCACGGCCACCGAGTCTTCGTCGACATCGTCGACTGACGAGGGCGGCGTGTCCGACGCCGAGCACGATCGTCGTTGGCTTCATGCGGGCCGCGTGGGCAAACCGCACGGACTGGACGGGAGCTTCCATGTCACAGGGGCCAACGCCCAACTTCTGCGAGCCGCCGAGCGGTTGGCCGTGGCGGGGGCCGTCCGCGAGATAGACCGCCGGGCCGGCCACGACGGACATCTGATTCTCAGGCTCGCAGGGTGCAGCAACCGCGCTGACGCTGAGGCGCTTCGTGGGACTGACCTGCTGGTGAGTCGCGATCATGCCCCCGAACTCGAAGCGGATGAGTGGTGGGCCGAGGACCTGCAGGGTTGTGCGGTCACCGATGGCGCACGGAGGGTCGGCACGGTCCGGCAGCTGCTGGCGCTACCGTCGTGCGAGGTACTCGAGGTGGAGCGGACCGGCGGAGGGGACGCGCTGCTCGTGCCGCTTGTGTCAGACGCCGTACGCAGGGTGGACCTGGAAAAGCGTGAGATCGACGTCGACCTCGCCTTTCTGGGGGAGGATTGAGATGGAGATCGACGTGTTCACGCTGTTCCCCGAGGCGTTTGCGTGGTTCGAATCCCAGCGGCACGTGCAGAACGCGGTCCTTGAGGGGCATCGACTGGACTACGTGAACTACCGCGACCACACGCCTCTGACGGGCGGGCAGGTGGACGACACGCCGTTCGGCGGAGGGGCCGGCATGGTCCTGCGGGTGGACGTCGTCGACGCCGCATTGCGCGCGCGCTACGGCGGCGATCCGACCGAGATTCGTAACTGTCGCCGTGTGTTGGCGTTGACGCCGGGCGGGCGCGTGTTGGACGACGAGCTTGTCGATGAGCTGTCAGCCGAGCCGGCACTGACGCTGCTCTGCGGTCGCTACGAAGGCTTCGACGAGCGGATTCTCGAGCATTTCGCCACCGACCGCCTGTCGATCGGTCGCTATGTGCTTGCCGGAGGCGAGCTGGCAGCGATGGTCGTCTGCGACGCGGTGATGCGCAAGCAGCCCGGAGCGCTGGGACATGCCGAATCGGCGGTCGAGGAGTCCTTCAGCGCGGCTCTTGACGGCGCTCCGGAATACCCTCACTATTCGCGGCCGGCCGATTATCGCGGGTGGCCGGTGCCTGAGGTCCTGCTCTCCGGTCACCACGCGAACATTCGCGAGTGGCGCCTGGAGCAGTCACGCCTGCGCGGACAGGACCTGTAGGACGGCAACTGCAGGTGCCTGCCCACAGGCGCCAACGCGGCCCGCTGACGATCGGCCAACGCTTGACACGGGGTTCGCTACCATAGGCCGCCGCGCGCTCTTCAGCCGCGCACTTCCTTCCGTCCGTTTGTCCCCGAGGCCGGTGCTGCCGGCGAGACGAGCACGAACCATGAGCACCGTCATCGAAAGTCTGGAGCGCGCCCAGCTCCGCCGAGTCCCGCAGTTCGACGCTGGCGATCGCCTGCGCGTCCACTTCCAGGTGATCGAGGGTACGCGCCGCCGCACCCAGGTGTTCGAGGGCGTCGTCATCAAGCGTCAGGGTCACGGCGCACGTGAGACGTTCACGGTTCGCAAGCAGTCGTTCGGTGTCGGCGTGGAGCGGACGTTCCCGGTGCACTCACCGAAGATCGAGAAGATCGAGGTGGCCGCGCGCGGTGACGTGCGCCGCGCCAAGCTCTACTACCTGCGCGACCGCGTCGGCAAGCGTGCCCGCGTCCGCGAGCGCCGCAACACCCGTCCCGAGGAGCTGGTGGAGCGAGGCCTGCTCTACGGCGAGGCCTTCCCCGAAGCCGAGTCGCCGGAGACGGCACCGGAGGCCGTCGAAGAGATCCTGGAGCCCGCCGACGCTGAGGTCTCCGGCGCCGAGCCCGAAGCAGCTGCTGACGCCGGCGCAGGCGCGCCGGGCGACGAGGGCTAGAACCCGGCCAGGGCGTTCGGGTACTTCCTGATGGCCGCCAGAACCAAGCGGCCCAAGGGCCCGGTCGCCAACATCGTCGAGCTGGTCGTGACCGTCGCGGTCGCGATCGGCCTGGCGCTGCTTATTCAGGCATTTCTCGTCAAGCCCTACAAGATTCCGAGCAGGTCAATGGTTCCGACGCTGGTCGTGGGCCAGCGGATACTCGTCAACCGGCTGAGCACCAACCCGGGCGTAGGCGACGTGGTGGTCTTCCATCCCCCAGCCGGCGCCGATCCAATCAGCCCTGTGTGCGGGAATCCCGCTCAGGGGTCAGGCAAGCAGCAACCCTGCGACAGGGGCACCCCGGCTGAGTCCAACCAGACCTTCGTCAAACGCGTGGTGGGGGTGCCGGGCGATCACCTGACGATCAAGGACGGCAAGGTCTGGCGGAACGGGGTCGAAGAGACCGGTTCATACGTCCAGGCGTGCGGCACAATTGTCGGCACGTGCACCTTTCCGCGGTCCATCACGGTTCCGACCGGCGAGTACTACATGATGGGTGACAACCGTGGTGACTCAGACGACAGCCGGTTCTGGGGTCCGGTTCCGCAGAAGTGGATCGTCGGCGAGGCCTTCGCCACGTATTGGCCGATCGACCGCATCGGCTTCTTCTGATCGGCGCAGCGCAGGACTCGTCGCGAGTCGCGGCCGGTACTCGCCCGGTGGCGAGTACCGGCGAGGGTAGCCTCAGCAGGATGAGGCGCCCGCAACCCGGACCGAAGTTGTTCGCGCACGACCGCTCGCTCGGCGTCCGGTTCGTCGCCGGCGCTGACGAGGCGGGGCGGGGTTGCCTCGCCGGTCCCCTGGTGGCTGCCGCCGTGCTGTTCGACCAGCAACGGCTGACCAGGGCGGATGCGCGCGCGCTGGCCACGCTGGATGACTCCAAGCGTCAGACACCGGCCTCCCGCGCTGAGCTGTATCCGGTGATTCTCCGCGTGGCTGTCAGGGTCTCCATCGTCTCCCGCTGCGCCCCTGGGATCGACTCACGCGGGCTGCATGTGACCAACCTGGCGGCGTTGCGGGAATCGCTCGCCAACGTCGCCTGCGCAGGCGCGATCTGCCTCAGCGATGGCTTCAGCGTGGGCGAGCTCGGCTACGAGCACCACGCCGTCATCAAGGGCGATGCGACGAGCGCCGCGATCGCAGCCGCGTCCGTGCTCGCCAAGGAGACGCGCGACCGATACATGCGCCGCGTCGGTGAGCGTAATCCCGGCTGGGGCTTCGCCCAACACGTTGGCTACGCCTCTCCGGAACATCGAAGCGCGATCAAACGACTCGGCGTGACCCCGCTGCATCGACTCTCGTTCCAGTCCGCCGCCTACCAGCAGCTCACCCTCGGCTGAGATCCAGATCCCTGCTCAGAAGGCCGCCTCGAGGTGATCCAGGCGCAGCAGTCGGCCGTCCGGCGTGAGGGTGATGCCGATCGCGTCGAATCGTAGATCACCGACCCGGGGATGATCGGGGCGCTCGGCGAGCCAGCGGCCGGCGAGTCGTCGCAGCTGAATCTGCTTGCGATGGTGAACCGACTCGAGCGGGTCGCGTCCGGCGCGTGGCGCGACCCGCGTCTTCACCTCGCAGAAAACCAGGGCGCGCCCGTCACTCGCGATGATGTCCAGCTCACCCCAGCGGGTGCGGTAGTTGCGTTCCACGATCCGATACCCGCACCGCTCCAGGTGGTCGGCTGCGATCTGCTCGCCGGCCTGGCCGAGCTCGATTCTCCGTTGGTCGGGCATGTCCGAAACCTATGCCCGCATGTGTGACGGAACTGTGTCGTGGCGTGTCGAATCTGTGAAAAGTGGACTTGTTGTCACAAAGGCGTGACATGGCGTGACACTTCCGGCACACATGTGACCGTAGGTTCCGACACATGCTTGCTCGCGTCACGACGTTTGCCATCGATGGGGTGGAGCCGCGGTGGATCTCGGTTGAGGTCGATATTCGTCCCGGGCTTCCAGCGTTCACGGTTGTCGGCCTCGGCGACACCGCCGTCCGTGAATCGCGGGAGCGTGTGCGCTCTGCGATCCAGAACTCCGGCTACGAGTTCCCCCAGCGCCGGATCACGGCGAATCTGGCGCCGGCATCGTTGCGGAAGGCCGGCCCCGGCTTCGACGTGGCGATGGCCCTGGCGGTGTTGGCCGCGAGCGGCCAACTCGACGCGTCCGCGCTGGCCAACGTGGCCGTGTTCGGTGAACTGTCGCTCAGTGGCGAGCTGAGGCCGGCGGCCGGGACGCTCGTCGTCGCCGAGGGCGCGCGCCGGCACCGTCTCGCTGGGCTCGTGGTGCCAGCTGAACAGGCCCAGGAGGCCGCGTTGATCGACGGCCTGCGAATCATGGCGGTCAGCGGACTGGCGGCGGCAGTCGACGCCGTCACCGGGCGCAATCTGCCTCCGCAACCGGCACCGTCCGCCATCGGGATCGGCGGTTTCCAGCTCGACCTTGCCGACGTCCGCGGACACGGGGTGCCGCTGATCGCGTTGCAGATCGCCGCCGCCGGTGGCCACAACCTTCTGCTCGAGGGTCCGCCGGGCACCGGCAAGACCATGCTCGCCCGTCGCCTCCCCTCGATCCTGCCTCCGATGACGAGGACTGAAGCTCTTGAGGTGACCCGGATTCAGAGCATCACGGGACTCCACAGCGGTGGCCTGGTTGCCGAGCGGCCGTTCCGGGCGCCGCACCATACGATCTCGGCTGCCGGTCTCGTCGGGGGCGGAAACCCGCCCCGTCCGGGCGAGGCGAGCCTTGCGAGCGGAGGAATTCTCTTTCTCGATGAGCTCTCTGAATTTCAGCGCACAACGCTCGAGGCGTTGAGGCAACCGCTGGAGGATGGTCGCGTGACAATCGTTCGCGGGCAGCGGGCGCTCGTGTTCCCCACGCGGTTCATGCTGGTGGCCGCCACGAATCCCTGTCCCTGTGGCTACGCGGGAGTCGAGGAGAGGTGCACGTGTTCGGAGCTCGACATTCGGCGCCACCAACGTCGACTCAGCGGGCCCCTGCTCGACCGCATGGACATGCTCGTCAACGTCGAGCGGCCAAGCACAGAGGAGTTGGAGGCCGACCCGATCATCGACTCCGCCACCGCCCGGGAACGGGTGTCGAACGCGCGAGAGCTGCAGCGGCGACGACTTGAGGGCACCTACGCGATGTGCAATGGCGAGCTCGATGCCGGTCTGATCCATTCTCGTGTGCGGCTGACCGAGGATGCCCTGGCTGCGCTCGGGAACGCCTACATGGGCGGGGCCCTGTCCGCCCGCGGAAGACATCGCGTATTGCGTGTCGCGCAGACCGCGGCCGACCTGCACGGGCGCGAGTGCGTCGGCCTGGCTGACGTGATGCTCGCGCTGAGCCTGCGCCAGCGTGCGTCGATCGAGTCGATCGCGGCCTGAGATGTGGGCCTGCGACGCCTGTGTGCGCAGAACCTGGTTGCTGGACCGGGTCAGCTCGTACCTCGAGTTCCAGCGACGCCGGGCTGACGCCATTCTCGGGATCGCCGATCTGGGATTGATCGAACTCGCGGAGCGGCGACTGCACGTCGGCGTCCAAGACGAATACCTCGCGTTCGGAGGAGACGAGGCGGACCGTGAGCGAAACCGAGCCAGAGCTGCTGGCCTCGAGCTGGTGTGCGCCTGCGACTCCGCATACCCGTACTCGCTGCTCGAGCTGGGCCCCGCGCGCCCGGCCGTACTGCACGTCGCCGGAGGAATGAGCAGGTTCCTGGAGCTCGCGAACGCCGATCCGGTATCGATCGTGGGCGCGCGACGGGCCACGGAGTATGGAACTGGTGTCGCGCAGATGCTGGGCAGGGGCCTGAGCGCAAGCGGCCTCACCGTCGTCAGTGGGTTGGCAATGGGCGTCGACGTCGCTGCGCATCTGGGGGCGCTCGAGGCGGGTGGCCGCACGATCGCCGTGCTCGCGGGCTCCGCGGCGGAGGCCAGCCCCAAGGCCAATCGCCACGTCTACACCAGGATCCGGCGCGACGGTGTCGTCGTCAGTGAGTCGGGTCCGCACGCGACAGCGCGAAAGTGGTCGTTCGTGGCTCGCAATCGGATCATCGCGGCGCTCTCGAAGGTAACTGTCGTCGTCCAGGCACGCGACCGGTCGGGAACCGAGAGCACAGTCAGGGTCGCCCGCGCGTTGGGTCGCGTGGTGGGCGCGGTACCCGGCTCGGTGCTCTCGGGCCTATCCGACGGCCCGAACTCACTGCTTGCCGAGGGTGCGACCGTGATCCGCGGGCCGCAGGATGTGCTTGACGTGGTCTTCGGCGCCGGAGTCCGGGCTGCGCGGGAGCAGATTCGGGGCAAGCTCGATCGGGTGCAACTGGCTGTGCTCGATGCCGTAGCCGGCGGCGCCGACACGGTCGCAGCCCTGGCGCGTCTCGACCTGTTGCCGCCCAATCGGGGGGCAGCGGGTGGCGAGTTCCTCATGGCTACCCTGGCCGGTCTCGAACTCACCGGCTTCATCCGCAGGACCACCGGCGGCCGATACACGGTGGTCGTCTGAACAGGCCGGGACGGCGACCGCGTGAGCATGCTGTCGCGACGCGGTGGCCCCGTAGCCGCGCCGTGATGGCGGTAGTGCGCCAAAGGAAACTTTCTCGATATGCTCTATCGAGATTAATGAGATATTTCCTGTTCACCGACTGCCGGCCTGCGCTCGGTGAAATGACCTTGGAGGTAGATGTGTCAGATCTGAAACGTCGATTTCTGTCGCTGGTCTCGTTTGTGAAGCGCGGCTCAATGCGACCAGGCGTTGCGCTGTTGTTGACAGCGGCAAGCGCAGCCGCGGCCGTCGCGATGGTGGAGTTGCCGGCAAGCGCCGTGGCGGCGCCGACGACGCCGCCATCCACGACGAGTTGCAGCGGCTCGATCACACCGGACGCCGGCGGTCCCGCAGCGGGCAATGCCAATGCGTACGACTATCGGTTCAGCTGCACACCGGCGATCGCGGGGGCGACGGATCCGCCCGGCTACACGTGGAACTTCACCGGCAACATCTGGTCGTATGTAATCGTCGTCACGCGCCGCAACGACGACGGCGACAACCTCAGCTACGGAGCGCCGACGGCCAACGTTCTGGCCTCCTCGGGTGCCGTGGACGGCACGCAATACGTGAACTGCTCAAGTTTCGTACCGAGCGACGGCTTCACCTGCGCCGCTCCCGGCCCCGGTGCCAGCACCTCCTCCGATCTGGCAAACGGATCAAACCCCCACTACCTGCAGTACATCCCGGCGGGAGAGCAGGTGACGGGCGGATTTGCGCTGACACATGGCTACTGCTCATACCTGCCCAGGGGCGCGAAGCGTGGCACCCCCGCGGTGCCACGGGCGACGGTTGAGTTGATCGTGACGGACACCAATGGCGTTACTGAGGGGCCGTTCGAACTGAGCCGCGCCGGCAAGTGCCCGAGGGTCCCGGCAGTCGTCCCGGAGCCAAAGAAGAAGAAGAAGAAGGCGAAGAAGGCTGATTCCAGGACGCGCGTCTCCCAGACAAAGAAGTAGTCGGTGGCAGGGCGTCGATCTGGCATACTCTGCCGGTGCGTTTTCTGCGTATGAAACCTGGTCACGGCGAGGTTCTCATCGCGGAAGGGGACGTCGAGCTTCCGCAGGATGAGCGGCGGCTGGTGGAGGAGTTTCGCCACCAGCTCGACGCTGGCCTGTGGGCGGCCGTACCCGTGGGGCAGGGAGAAGGTCGCCGGCAGGCGGTCATGGTGAGGTCCTTCGACGAGGTTCCTCGTGACGCGCAACGGGTGATCTTCTTCCCTCGCGCAGCAGGAGGCTGAACGCCTGCGATGGTGCTTGCACTGGGCGTGTCGGCGTTGGTGGCGGTTGTGCTGCTGTCAGACATCCTCGCGCCGCGGGCATCGCAGCTGTGGGTGCGCTGCCGTGCTTCATGGGCGCATGGCGAAGGCCTGGCGGCTGCGTCGGCGGCGCTCGATCCAGGTCGCGAACGACGGGCCGAGCAGACGGCGCGGGAGCTGCTTCGGTCCTGCGTCGGCGAGGAGGAGTGGGCGATGTACCGGCAGCTGGGTTTCATCCGAGTGTGGGGCTCGGATTCGGTCAGACGAGCCGGTGGCGCCGAGTACGCCTACCTGATCTATCCGCACCGGCCGATCGTCGCCTACGAGCCTCAGACTCGGAGGCTGCTGGGCGAGTACTGCGTGGAGTTCCCAGACCAGACCCGTCCGTACGGGAGTGCGCGACTGCCGGATTCCGATGACGTCCTGGCGAAATGGATGGCGCTCACGGGTGACGAGCAGCGCCTACTCGATCAGGCCAACCTGCACATGCCGGGCCGGCAGATCAGCAAGGACGACGTGGCCAATGACCTCTCGCGGTTGTCACGCTGGGAGCAGGCCCGCATGCGGAACGCTGCTGCCACGATCAGCGGCGCCCCACAGCCTCGCCGCCTGTAGGCGGCGACAGATACCGCTGGTCCCTCAGAGCGTCTTTGCCACCTGAGGCCTCGTCAAAGGCCGTATTGGACCGGGATGCGACCTTCTTCCACGGCGCCGCTCAGGGCGGCGTAGTCGCGCTCGTTCTGTTCGGCGTAGCTCCTGCAGAACTCGAGCAATGCGCGGTCAAACGGGTCGCCTCCGCCCAGGTAGGCGGCGAGCGCAATCCGATCGCCACTGCGCGCGTGGGCGCGCGCAAGCGTCCAACCGCAAAGCTGCCCGTACATGGTCAGCCCAGTCGGCAGCATCTGCTCGATCGCGGCGGACCCCTTCCAATCCTTGAGCTGGCGCACGTAGTAGTCGTGCCTGGCGCCGTCAAAGCCGGCCCCGACGGTAACCCAGCCGAGGAAGATGTCGCTCTGCGCCTGCATCACCCGCTGGCCCACGACCACCCGCTGACCATGGTTGGGGAAACCGCTGGATCCGACATGCGGCTCGAACACCGAGGGCTGGGCCTCCTTGATCTGCAGGAACAGCGGGTCGCGGTTATCGCGCGCCATCAGCAACGCGATCCAGGCTCGGGTGCCGACGCTGCCGACACCGACGACCTTGCGTGCGAAATCACAGAGCTCGTATTCGTCCAGAAGCACCCGACGATCGACGGGCAAGGTGTCGCGGTAGAACCCGAACAAACGCTGCAACTCCTCGCGGAGTATCTCGGGATCGATGCCCGACGCAAGCGTGCCCAACGGGACGACCAACGGCGACTGATCAACGATTCGAGCTCTGCCGTCCACGACCTCCGTCAGCTTGCGAAACGCCGACATGCTGTCACGCGTTCGGGCCTTTGCCAGCGTCCGGTCCGTACGCTCGAGTTGCTCCGCTGTCGGCCTCATGCCCTTGACCCGGGCGACAAGAGCCTGGACGGCGTCCAGGTCCAGGTGCGCGTACCACACATCCAGCATCGCCATCCGTGCGAACTCGCGGATCGCCGCCCGGTAGGCGCCGACCGTCGCAAGCACTATCTTGTCCTGCCGCGCCGCGCTGAAGCCATTGTCACGAGCGGCGATCAGCATGCTCACAGCGAGACGCTTCACGTCCCATTCCCATGGTCCGCGGAGCGTCTCGTCAAAGTCGTTGAGGTCAAACACAAGCCGCCGCTCCGGCGACGCGAACAGGCCGAAGTTCGATAGGTGTGCATCGCCGCAGCACTGAACCGTCAGGCCGGTGCGCGGTAGCGGTGCGAGATCTTCCGCCATGATCGCCGCCGCCCCGCGATAGAACGTGAACGGTGAGACCAGCATCCGGCCGTACCGGATCGGGCCCAGCTCCGGGATGCGAGTCTCCGCCTGACGTTCCAGTATCTCAATCGGACTCGTGCGGGATGGCGCGGGCTCGTACGCCGCGTGCGAAGACCGCGGCACCCCTGAACGCGCCGCCTTGCCCAATGCGGCTCGCTCCGCAACGGACAGCGACGCCGGGGTCTTCGGGGTGCTCTGTGTCATGGGCTTCGACCTCCGAGAGAGTCAGGACTCCTATCGAAACGGTGGGTCGTCGGGCGGGGGTGGGTCGTCGGGCGGGGTCATGCGGACGCTTGGGTTTCGGGGTCAGGTTCGAGCTGGTTCCCGACGTGTGGCCGCGAACCCACTCAGTTGATCAAGCCAACAATTCCCTTGATCAGCAGCAGCGAGCCGATGAGCGCCGACCCTCTGACGGCGAAGACCAACGCATGCCGGCCGACCCAGGCTCGAGCCCGCGCGACAGCCCGAGGCGTCCACTCCGGGGCCGCCAGGAAGCATGCCAGTGGAAGCTCCAACAGCCAAAGCATGACGATGTTGAAGCCGACCACGATCAAGATCGTGAGTGGCGTTGAGTACTCCAGCTTGTGAATCCGGTCGAGACCGGCCAGATAGGAGCCGCCGGGAAGGGTCAACAGCGCCCCGACCACGAAGGTGATCTTCGGAGACCCCTTGTTGAGCTCACGCTGCCAGCGGGGAGGACCCTTATCGGGTGCAGCTTCCTTACGAGCTCGTCGTCGTTCCGTGAATCTCTCCTGCCTACCGGTGTGCAGAACGAACGCGACCGTCAGTAGCAGTGCGCCGAGCGCGATGTCCACGGCCGGACTGAGCGTTCGCTTGGTCGTATTGTTCGCGCCCGATTCGGACAGCGCGAAGACGATCACCAATCCGAGTGTGATGCTGGTGAGGTATGCGCCGAGCAGGTACCCGGTCATCAGTCGCACCGGCTTGTCGAGGAGCATCATCACCGTGGACGCCGCGACGAGCGTCGGATTCAGCGACGCCAACAGGGCAAGCAGGATGACGTCGGTCAACGTCGCCCATCCGCCGCGGCTGCACGAATCCCTCTACTCGCGCTGCAGTGGCTCGCGGCCCTGCGCCCCGGGCCGGTACGTGCGGACCCCGTAGGTGCGGACCCCGTAGGTGGGGACCCGGTACTGGCGGAGTCGGGACCCGCTGGGATGTTCTGGTTGTCGAGCATGTCTCGGGTGCGCGGCAGCCTATCAGCGGATGCTCCTCAACCGATCGAATCACGCAGGGCAACCGCGGCGAAAAGCCGAGTGACCGAGATTCCCAGCGCCGTCCAGCGACCTTTATGATCTGCTAAACCGGATCGCGCGTCCGGGCCAAGCCAGGGTTAGGCCTGCAGAGCCCGATTCTCGCTGACGGCGAGCGCACCCACTGACTGTCGAGAGTCGCATCCCCAATGACTGGCAGATACAGCAACAGCTCTCAGAGGAGGTCGTAGTGGATCAGGATCGAGGACATGGAAGAGCCCAACTGGCGGCCGTGCTTCTCACCATCGCCGGCGTGCTGAATGTTGTGTGGGGCATCGCCGCGATCGGCAACTCCCACTTCTTCGTCGCCGACACGCATTACATATTCTCCACCCTTCACGGCTGGGGATGGATAACGCTGATCATCGGCGTGTTGGAGCTGACCGCGGCCGCGTCGCTGTTCGTGGGACACGAATACGGACGATGGTTCGCCATATTCGTCGGATCGTTCGCGGCGCTCGATGCGCTGTTCTCGATCCCCGCCTACCCATTCTGGTCGCTGGCGGTCTTCGTCCTGTCGCTATGGATCGTCTCCGGCCTCTTCCAGTACCAGCCCACCAACGCATGAGCTGACCGTCTGCCGGCGAGCGCGCCCGTTCCGGGCGCGCTCGCCGCGGATCACCGACGGGTGCGGTTCGGCGTCGCGCCACGGCGCCGCAGCGTGCCCCGACCAGCATGGGGCGGCGCCACAGCCGCATGGCGCCAAGGGGCGAATCGGGTGAGTGTGTTGGGCGGGCGGGGTTGCTGCTAACCTCTACTTCGTAAGTGCATCAACCTTGTGGACTTGATCGAAATGATCAAATTGATGCGCCGGATCCTCATTCGACGATTTGAAAGGAACTGGTTTGAGACCCAACCGCAGTCGCTTCGGCGGCCTCAAGGCAGTAAGGCTCACTCGCAGACGCTCGCGGACCCTGCTGGGTCTGGCTGCCGTCGTGCCAGCGTTGGCGATTCCGGCCTCCGCCTCGGCCAACACGATCCTGGTGGGGTCGGGGTCGAGCGCCGCTCAGCCCTACATGGTGGCTCTGTTCAACGCCTACCACAAGCTCCACAAACATGTGGTTATCAAGTACAACCCGGACGGCGGCAACGCCGGCGTCAAGGACGTTCAGAACGGGATCTCGCAATTCGCGGTGCAGACCGCGGCACCGCTGCTGTCGCAGACCAAGGTCACATTCACGAAGCTGTTCCTGGATGGGCTCTGCATCGACGTCAACTCCAAGAACAAGTTGAGCAATCTGCCGCTGAGCACTCTTGCCGGCGTCTTCAAGCAGCCACCCACATACACCACATGGGGGCAGGTCGGCGGGAACCTCGGCGGCGCCACGATCGCCACAGAGGGTCGCAACAGCGCCGCAGGCCAGTTCACGTTCTTCCAGGCTGCAGTGCTCAACGGCGGTGCTGAGAACTCGTCGACCACGCAGGAGACCTCCGACGGTCTCGTGAAGACGATGATCGAGAAGACGAAGAACGCGATCGGGTACGTCGGACTCGCCAACTCAGGTGTCAAGGGCGAGGCCAAGGCGACCGGCGAGAAGGCGCTCAAGGTCAACGGCGTCGCCTGCTCTCCCGCCAACGTGAGGAAACAGACGTACCCGCTGTGGCGGTACGACTGGGAGGTGCTGCCGCAGACCAGTCCGAATCCGGCGGTGGAGGCATTCTTCACCTGGGCGCGCACCAGCGCGGCAGCGGGAAAGGTGCTCACCGCTGCAGGCGCGGTTCCCGCGTTCAACAAGAAATAGCGTGCTCGACGCTGAACTCTTGGCGGTGACTCGCACGTGCAGACGGCCGTAGATGATCCCCTTCTGCTCCTCGCAGAGCAGGAGGGTCTCAGCCAGGACCAGCGCGCCGAGCTTTGGCTCGGCGCGCTGGTCTGCGGTGTGATCGCGGTGCTTCTCGCGATGGTCGTGTTCATCGTCGTACAGGCATGGCCCTCGTTCGCCCACAACGGCCTGAGCTGGTTTGGCCCCGGCGGCAGCGTCGATCAACAGATCGAGGCGATCTTCACCTCGGGCAACGACCTCCACAGGCCGATTTACACGTTCCATGCATGGCCGCTGATCTGGAGTACCTTCCTGACCACCTTCGGGGCGGCCGTGCTGGGGTTCGTCTGCTCGCTGTTCATCGCGATCTTCCTGGTCGAGTTCGCGCCAGTGCCGATCCAACGCGTGCTCGAGCCGGTGGTGCGCCTGTTGGCGTCGGTGCCGTCCGTGGTCTACGGCCTGATCGCTGTGCTCGTGCTGGTGCCATTCATCACCAATCACATGATCACCGCGAACGAACAGGCCTCGGTGGCGCCCGTGATCCAGCTGAGCGGCGCCAGCCTGCTGGCCGCGATCGTGGTTCTGACCGTGATGATCGCGCCGATCATGATCTCGATCTTCGCTGACGGGTTTCGTGCCGTGCCACGGAACTGGCTCGAGGGCTCACTGGCTCTCGGCGTGAACCGTTGGCGCACGTTCTGGAAGGTCGCGGTGCTGAGCGCGAGGCCCGCGCTGATCGCGGGGACGGTCCTGGCCACGGCGCGCGCGCTCGGAGAGTCGGTGATGTTGAGCATGGTCTCGGGATCGATCGCCTTCGCGCCCAACCCGGTCGACGGGCTGATCTTCTTCTTCGAGCCCTCGCGCGGCCTCGCCGCGACCATCCTTCACAACACCGACCAGCTCAGCTCGCCGCCGATGCAGCACACCCTGTTCGCGATCGCCGCACTGCTGCTGTTCTCGTCGCTGATGCTGTCGCTCGCCGGCTGGGCGGCAAAGCAGCCGATGAAGCGCTACTTCCAGGTCGGGGGAGCCGAGGCGTGACGCAGGTGGGGGTGTTTGCATGAGTCGTGAAGCCGCGGTCGAATCGAGCTCGTCCTGGCGCCGCACCGATCGGGCGGGTCTGGCGCTCGCCTGGGCCCTCGGGCTGCTCTTCTGCGCGATCTGCGCGGCGATCGTGATCTACCTCCTGATCGAGGGAATCCGATACCTGGAGCCGAGCTTCCTCTGGACGAACCCACGGGTCGGCGACAACCAGAACGAGACCGGTGGCATCCTGGCGCCGTTGCTCGGCACGCTGATCGTGACAACCCTCGCGATGTTGCTGGCGACCCCGATCGGGATTGGCGTGGCCGTCTGGCTGAGCGAGTACGCGCGACCGCGACCGCTGGCTCGGGTCGTCGAGTCGACCGTCGAGATGTTCGCCGGCGCTCCGTCGATCGTGCTCGCGCTGTTTGGCGTGATCATCTTCCGCGCCGGGATCCTCGGCTTCCTGACCAGCAAGACAGGCGATGTCGTCTACGGCAAGGGCTTTTTCCCGGCTGCAGCGATGCTCTCGTTGCTCGCACTGCCGCTGGTTGTCACCAGCGTCAGAGAGGGCCTTCAAGCAATCCCCAACCACGTGCGGGAGGCCTCCTACGCGGTCGGCAAGACCAAGATCGCGACGATTCGCCGTGTTCTGCTTCCGGCAGTCCGGCCGGACATCATCACCGGTTCGATGATCGGCGCCGGGCACGCGATCGGCGACACGGCGATCATCGTGTTTCTGCTCGGTGACACCTATCTGCTGGCCGGTTCCGGCGGCGTGCCGGTGCTGAGCACCCTGCGCGGAACCGGAACCACGCTCACCGCCTTCATCTACGACAACGCGCCAACGGGCGACCTCAACCAACCGAACAAGGCGTTTGCCGCGGCGTTCGTGCTGATCGTGCTGGTCCTGATCATCAACGCGATCGTCGACGTCTTCGGCCGAAAAGCGAGGAAAGTGAAATGGGCCTGAGTACGCAACCGCTGCCCGTCCGCAAGCTGGAGCCGGGGTCGACGCTTACGATCCGTCCTTCACGAGGCCATCCCGAGGTTGACGCGCTCGAGGCTGCGCTGCTCGAGCCCGCGTTCGTGAGCACTCCGAGCGAACGCCGAGCGGTCGTACCCACGCTCGAGCGGATGCGGGTCGAGGAGCTCTCGATCAGCTATGGCCAGAGGCAGGCGGTGCGTTCTGTCTCGCTGCCGATCCGGCAGGGGGAGGTGCTGGCGCTGATCGGCCCCTCCGGCTGCGGCAAGACCACGCTCCTGCGTTCGCTCAACCGCCTGACGGAGCTGACCAAGTCCGCGTCGCTGACCGGGCGGGTGACGCTGGACGGCGTCGAGATCGCCGGGCTGGAGCCGACGGCGCTGCGCAGGCGCGTGACGATGGTCTTCCAGCAGCCCAATCCGTTTCCGATGAGCATCTTTGACAACGTCGCGTACGTGCTGCGCGAGCAGGCAAAGCGCAAGCCGCGCAAGTCGTCACTGCGGCCCCAGGTCGAGGAGGCGCTGGCGCGGGCCGGGCTGCTCGAGGAGGTCCGGGACAACCTCGACCACCCGGCGCTGCGGCTCTCCGGCGGCCAGCAGCAGCGGTTGTGCATCGCGCGAGCGTTGGCTGCAAATCCGGAGGTATTGCTCCTGGACGAGCCGTGCTCTGCGCTGGACCCGCAGTCGACGAAGGTGATCGAGGACCTGATCGTGAAGCTGCGCGAAGAGGTCGCGGTCGTGATCGTCACGCACAACCTGCAGCAGGCCCACCGCGTCGCCGACCACGTGGCGTTCATGTATCTCGGCGAGCTGATCGAGTACGCGCCCGCACATGCGCTGTTCGGCAGCCCCCAGGAGCAACGAACCCGGGAGTACATCGGTGGTGCATTCGGCTAGGACCCGGGCGACCTCAGTAGGTAGATCACCGACTGATCGGATCAGTGGAGATCTGACCCGTGGGTGGCATACACGCCTGACCGGGCTCGCGCTCACTGCGGCGGCACTGGCGATTCCGCTTGCCGGATGCACCTCGACCCAGCATGAGGCACAGCGCGTGCAGCTCGAGTCCGCACGCCAGCGCGCGGCGCTGCGGCCGACGCGGGTCACCGTCGCGAACCCCGCGGTGGCTGCGACGAAGGTCGCGACAGTGGTCGCCAACGGCAGGACGGCGTTCGTGGTCACGATCCGCAACAGCGGCAGCGAGGCCGTCACGGATCTTCCGATCTCAGTCGGCTACGGGAACGCGAACGGTTCGCTCGTATACCTGAACGCGTCGACGAACCTGAACTACTTCGAGGCGCATCTGCCGGCGATCGCGGCGCATCACCAACTCATGTGGGTCTACACGGCGACGAGGTCTCTACCGCACGGCACGAGCCCATTCGCGAGGATCGGCATCCGGCCGACGCCACCTGCCCAGCGGACCGACACGGATGTCCGAATCGGAGTCAAATACGGCTACTCACCGCGGAGCTCATCGGTGATCGTCGACCTCAACAACCCCACGAGCGTGCCGCAGTATCAGTTGCAGCTATACGCCTATGGGCGCCGGGACAGTCGATACGTCGCGGCCGGCAACGCGACCGTCGCCGACCTGGGGGCAGGCTCCCAGCAGCGCGTCAGACTTGAGCTGACCGGCGCACCGTCTGCAAAGCTTCTCGTCAAGGCGATTCCGACGATCCTGCAATGACCGTGACTGCCGGCGACACCACGAGCACAACCGAGGCGGCCGCCGAGCGCTGTGGCCAGTGCGGCACGCCAGCCGCCCACGACCAGCGCTACTGCCTCAACTGCGGTTTCCATCGACGTAACGCACCGGATCCGGTCTCGCGATACCTGAGCGAGGCGAGCGCCGCGCGCGCGCGGGTTGCGGCCGCCGATGCGCTGCTGGCAACGCGTCGGCACCGGATGCCGAAGCTGGGAGCGCGAGTCGTTGGCCTGCTGGTCATGTTGGCATTGGTCATCGGGATTGCGATCGGCAATGCGACAGCCGGCAACTCAGCTCCGGCGACGTCGACCACGGGTCAGCAGACCCCGACGACGCATAAGCCGTCGGCAGTCAAGAGCGAGACGGGCTCCAATTACCTCAAGCAGGAGCGGAATCTGCCCAACACGGTGTCGCCATGAGCGAGCTGGCGGGACGGAACGCCGAGCTGGTCGCCGAACGTGAGCGTCTGACCGAGCGGTTCGTACTGATGCAATCGGAGCTGGGCGGGCTGTTCTACGAGATGGCGATCCGTGACCACCTCGAGCTTGAGCTGCTGCTGGTGCGTGCGGCAGAGCTTCAGCGGCTGGAGGGCGAGCTGCGCGAGATCGACCAGAGGCTCGAACGGCACGCTGTCGCCGAGCAGACCGCTGTCGCCGAGCCGACCGCTGTCGGCCGCGACTGATCCGAGGCTGAGACACCGCGACGTTCGGCCAGCATCCGTGTTCTAGCGGGTGTGGTCACAGGTACTCATATCCCCGACCGGCATCGGCCTGACGGACGCGGCAATCGTGGGCGCGCTGCCCGGCAAAGATCACCAAGTCAGTAAACATTGTAGAATTGCTGAGGCAAGTGGAATCGACGCGACGCATGCCGTCGCCTGTCAAGGGGATCTGACTTGAGAGACATCACACAGAGGCGCCGCCTCACACGCATGGCGGTCGGAAGGCGGGTGGCCGCAGCAGCAGTGGCCGTGCTGGCCACCCTGACGACGGTCGCAGCGCTGGGCGCGCAATCGGCGTTGGCCGCGGGCACCGTGGGCATCAAGACGAGCTTCGAGACAAGCCCGATCAGCGTCGATCAGACTGACGCTATCGGTTACGCGTTGACCAATACCACGGGCTCGCAGCAGACCGTCACGTTCACCGACACGTTGCCCGCAGGGGTGTCGCTCGATAACCCGATCGGCACCACCAACACCAACGGCAGCGGTGCCTGCACGGGACTGAGCGTCACCGGAGCACCCGGAGCCAGTTCGGTATCGGTCACGGTGACCGTCCCAATCGGGACGGGCTCCACCACCGTGTGCACGATTTCGTTCGGGATCGTCGCCTCGATCCCCAGCGTGGACGACCTCCCGATCAAGGACTCCTACAGCGGGCTCTCCTCCAACGTCGCGAGTACGAACACAGGCAGTGGCTTGGTGGTCCTCACCAATCCGACACTCACCTTCGCGGCGCCCACCAACGGCCAGTCGTTCACGCTCGGGCAAGTGTTCGACGCGAACTTCGCCTGCGCCGCAACCGACCCGCTCGACTCGATCGATAGCTTCTTCGGGACCGACGACGAGGGCAATCAGATCGAGTCCGGAGCGCCGATCGACACCGTCGATCCGGGCAGCCACTCGCTGCAGGTCGACTGCTACAGCGCCGCCGGCGGCGGCGACGTCACGCAGACGGTCAACTACAGGGTCGGGTCCTACACACTCGGCTCAGTGAAGGCCGCGAAGAAGACCGACCAGGTCTCGTTCAAGACTCTGGTGCCCGCCGGCAAGCTGGTGGCCGAGGTGATCGACGGCAAAAAGGTGATCGCCACCACGAAGGTCACGGTGCCCTCGCGCAAGACCGTCATCGTGACGATCAAGCCCACTGCCGCGGGCAGGAGGATGCTGACGGCGACCAAGGGCAGGACCGCAACCGTCACGGTGCAGGCATCGTTCACGCCGAGCGTGATCGGCTCCGGCGACACGCAGATCACACCCGCTGCGGCAACGGTGGTGACCAAGGGCGTGAAGCTCCCGATCGCACACCCCCCCGCAAAGAAGTAGCACTGTCTGTCCGGCCGGGGCCCGCTGGCCCCGGCCGCGCAGTCGCCGGTTGACGCGGCCGTGGAAACAACCATCTAGAGTTCGCGACCGCCATGGCTCAGCTCGACGGCTCAAACGGGTTCGACACCAAGCATCGCAGTCGGATCCTCACGGACGGTCCTTCGCGCGCTGCCGCGCGCGCCTACCTGAAGGGCATCGGCTACGACGACGAGGCGCTCGCCAAGCCACTGATCGCTGTCGCCAACACCTGGATCGAGACGATGCCGTGCAACTTCCACCTGCGCGCCCTGGCCGCGAAGGTGAAGGACGGGATCCGTGCTGCCGGCGGGACGCCGATGGAGTTCAACACGATCGCGATCTCCGACGGCATCACGATGGGGCTGCCGGGGATGCGCGCGTCCCTGGTCAGCCGTGAGCTGATCGCCGACTCGATGGAGCTTGTGACCGACGCGCACCAGTTCGACGCGGTGATCGCGATCGTCGGCTGCGACAAGACCGAGCCGGGTGCCGTGATGGCGCTCGCGCGTCTGAACATTCCCAGCCTGGTGCTCTACGGCGGCTCGATTCTGCCGGGGCACTACAAGGGCCGGGACATCACGATCCAGGAGGTCTTCGAGGCGATCGGCGCCCATGCCGTCGGCAGGATCAGCGACGACGAGCTGCTCGCGATCGAGAACGTGGCGTCACCCGGCGCCGGCGCCTGTGGCGGCCAGTTCACGGCCAACACGATGGCGATGGCGCTCGAGGTGCTCGGCCTTTCGCCTATCGGTTTCTCACTGATTCCCGCGGTCGCCGGCGAGAAGAGCAAGGCAGCCGAGCAGGCCGGCGAGATCATCATGGACGTCCTCCGGCGTGGGCTGCTCCCGAGCGATCTGATCACCAAGGACAGCCTGGCCAACGCAATCGCAGCGATCGCGATGAGCGGCGGCTCCACCAACGGCGTCCTGCACCTGCTGGCGATCGCCACCGAGATGGGCGTGGAGCTCTCGATTGACGACTTCGACGTGATCAGCGCGCGCACGCCACTGTTGTGTGATCTCGTTCCATTCGGCCGGTATGTCGCGCCCGACCTCTGGCGCGCCGGCGGGGTTCCGCTGCTGCTGAGTCGCCTCAAGCAGGTCGGCATGCTGAACGAGGGTGCGATCACGGTCACCGGTCAGACGATCGGCGAGATCGCCGACGCCGCGACTGAGACCGACGGCCAGATGGTCGTGCGCCCGATCAGCGACCCGCTGGCCAACGAGGGTGGGCTCGCGATACTCCGCGGTAACATCGCGCCGGAGGGTTGTGTCGTCAAGCTTGCCGGCCATGCCCGGCGCCTGCACGTGGGCCCGGCGAAGGTCTTCGAGATGGAGGAGGACGCGATGGCGGCCGTCACGCATGGACAGATCGAGCCAGGTGACGTGGTCGTGATCCGCAACGAGGGACCCGCCGGCGGGCCTGGCATGCGCGAGATGCTCGCTGTGACCGCTGCGATCAACGGTGCCGGCCTGGGTGAGGAGGTCGTGCTGATCACGGACGGGCGCTTCTCCGGGGCCACGCACGGTTTCATGATCGCCCATGTGGCGCCCGAGGCCGTTCAGGGCGGCCCGATCGTAGCCGTGCAGAGCGGCGACCAGATCACGGTCGACGTCGGGGCGCGACGGCTGGACGTTGCGCTCGCCGACGAGGAGATCGCCAGACGGGTGTCCGCCTACCAGCCACCCGAGCGCCCCTATCCCGGGCCGGCGCTCAGCAAGTACGCGAAGCTGGTCTCGAGCGCCTCGCGCGGCGCGGTCACGCATTAGCCGCTTCCGACGGCGGTCCGGCCTGGATGCGCACTTGCGGGTACCGCCAGCCGGGGCGATACCATTGTCGTTGGCGCAGCGTGCGATTTGACGCACGCCCAAGGGGTGGGCCCTAGCCATGGAAGCGGTGAATATGCAGGGGGATCCCACGCAAAACCAGTCAACCGCAGGACGCAGCCGGCTCCGCTACGTGGTGCCGGTGCTGGTCGCCGTGCCCTTCCTGGCGATCGCGGCGCTCGCCCTCCTGCTCCTGACGTCCACACCGAAGATCGAGGCAAGCCCAACCTCATTGGCCGAGATCTCGCTGCCCTTCGGTGGGGGCAGGGTCACCCAGGTCGTCGCGACGGGAGGCCGAGAGCAGCACGTCGTGCCGGTTCGGCTCGAGGGGCACCAGATCGTCCCAGCGCAGAAGATCCCCGCCGGCGAGCAACTGACGGTCGAGGTCACCGTCCGGCGTCCCGGCTGGAACTCCTGGCTTACGGGCAAGCGGGAGACGCTGAAGCTGACCGAGACCACGCCCGTCGCGCACCTGACCTCGGATTTCCTGACTCGCCACCGCGGCCAACCGGTCACCGTGAGCTTCGATTCACCGGTCGCGACCGCCGGTCACGGCGCGGGCACCCAGGTCAGCGCGCAGACCCTCTCGAAGCCGCAGCAGACGCTTGAGCTTCGCGAGTCCGCCGTCGCCGGAACGGCATACGTCGTCGCGGCGGCGCGGGCCTGGGAGGATCCGACGCGGACCGAGATCACCTGGTTCCCCGCAGGCAGTCATGCGACCGCCGTCGCCACCCCCGATCCCGGCACCAAGATCACCCCCAACACGCGGATCAAGCTGACCTTCTCCAAGCCCGTCAGCAGGGTGCTCGGGAACGATCTGCCACCTGTCTCGCCACGCACCGCGGGCACCTGGCATCAACTGAACACGCACACGATCGAGTTCATCCCAGAGGGGTACGGCTACGGGCTCGGCGCGGACGTCAAGGTCTCGCTTCCGTCCGATGTGAACCTGGTCGGAGGCCAGGAGGCGGGCTCGGATCCGGTCGGCCAATGGACCGTCCCGGACGGCTCGACGCTGGCGCTGCAGCAACTGCTGGCCCAGCTCGGGTACCTGCCGGTCAGATTCACGCCATCGAACGGGACCAGCGACGTGGCCGCGACGCCGGCGGCGGAGGAGGCGGCGATCGTCAACCCGCCGCACGGTGCGTTCAGCTGGCGCTACCCGAATACGCCGCCACAGCTCAAGGCGCTGTGGTCACCAACCGACTACACAGAGCTGACCAAGGGTGCCGTGATGGCATTCGAGGACGGCCAGGGCCTCGCCACCGACGGGATTCCCGGACCTGCGGTGTGGAAGGCGCTGGTCAACGCCGTCGTGAAGGGCCAGAACTCGACCTTCGGGTACTCGTTCGTGATGGTCTCGGAGACCGAGCCCGAGAGCATCCACGTCTGGCACGACGGCAAGATCGTCGTCCAAGGCCTGGTCAACACGGGGATCGCCGCGGCGCCGACGGCAACCGGCACCTACGCCGTGTATGAGCACCTCTCGGTCACGACCATGAGCGGCACCAACCCGGATGGCACGCCGTATCATGATCCTGGGATCCCCTGGGTCAGCTACTTCAACGGCGGCGACGCGCTGCACGGTTTCATCCGCTCCTCATACGGGTTCCCGCAGAGCCTCGGCTGCGTCGAGATGCCGTACTCGCAGGCCGGCGACGTATATCCGTACACGCCGATCGGCACGATCGTCCACCTGACCGCCTAGCCGGCGGAAGGTCAGAGCTTCGCGGCGGCGAATTAGCTGCCGTGGTACCAGTTGCCGATAGATCGGATCGACTGCGCTCAGCTGAGTGGGAGCTAGCTCTGTCCGACCTGCACGCAGACATGCGACGCCGCGCCGTCTCGGCCAACACGATCGCCGCGTACATGAACGACTGCGCGCAGCTGGCGACATGGGCCACCGAGCACGGGCTCGAGCCAACGAGCATCGACCTGCGCTCGCTGCGACGCTACGTCGCAGGTCTTTCCGAGTTGGGGCAGGCGCCGAGCACAGTCGCGCGAAAGCTCGCCGCGGCGCGGGCCCTGTTTCGCGTGGAGATGCAGCACGGCCGGCTGGAGCAGAACCCGGCCGATCTGGTCACCGCGCCCAAGCGTCCGAAGACGCTTCCGCGCGTGCTGAGGCCCGCGGAGGTCGAGATGCTGCTCGACCGTGTCCCGGCGAACACCCCGCTCGAGCAACGTGACCGAGCACTGTTCGAACTCGCCTACGCGTCGGGGCTGCGAGCGGAGGAGCTGGTGGGCCTCGAGTTGGGGGCGATTGACTTCGACAGCGAATCCGTGCGAGTCGAGGGCAAGGGCGGCAAGACCCGAATCGTGCCGGTGGGGGAACACGCGATGGCAGCCATCGCGCGTTACCTTGAGCGCGCGCGGCCGGCGCTGCGAGCGCAACGGCCGGGCCGGGCGCCCGACGCTCAGGAGCCAGTGTTCCTGTCAAAGAACGGCCGCCGGCTCAGCACCTCGGACATACGCAGGCGGTTGCGGACCTGGACCCGCGCGGGCCAGGGGCGGGCACCGGCATTGGCGCAAGCGCATCCGCACACGCTCAGGCATTCATTCGCGACGCATCTGCTGGAGGGCGGAGCCGACCTGCGCTCGATCCAGGAACTGCTCGGGCACGCCACGATCTCAACCACACAGGTTTACACTCGGGTAGAGTCCGTGCGCCTCAGAGCAGCCTACGCCCGCGCGCATCCGCGCGCCTAGCCGCACGAAGCAGCTGGTTGAATGGAAACCAACGTCAAATCAATCGAGCTCAAGGACCTCTGGAAGCGCTACAAGACCTCGGGCGATGAGCGTGCGCGGGAGCGCCTCGTTGTTGCCTATGCTCCGCTGGTCAAATACGTCGCTGGACGGATGGGCTCGGGGCTGCCGGCGCATGTTGATGAGGCCGACCTCGTCTCCTACGGCCTGACGGGCCTTATCTCGGCGATCCAGCGCTTCGACATCGCCCGGGAGATCAAGTTCGAGACCTACGCGATCACCCGGATCCGCGGCGCGATCATCGACGAGCTGCGCACGCTCGACTGGGTTCCGCGCTCCGTCCGCGCCCGTGCCCGCGAGATTGAGCGCGCCAACCAGAAGCTGGAGGCCAAGCTACAGCGGGCGCCGACCGACGAGGAGATGGCGTCAGAGCTCGAGATGAGCGTCGCCGACTTCAATGAAGCGCTGGCGCAGATCTCGACCTCGACGCTGGTGGCGCTCGACGAGCTGTGGACCAACAACGACAGCGGTGGCGATCAAGTCTCACTGCTGGACACGCTCGCCGACCGCGGCGCGGCTGACCCTGAGACGATCGTCGACCAGGGCGAGCTGCGTGACCGGATCGCGGACGCCATCGCTGCGCTACCCGAGCGAGAGAAGCTCGTGATCGCCCTGTACTACTACGAGAATCTGACGCTGCGCGAGGTCGGGGAGGTGCTCGGCGTGACCGAGTCGCGCGTGTCGCAGCTGCACACCAAGGCCGTCCTGCGGCTGCGGTCGAAGCTCGCATCCGAGATGGACTGAACTCAAGCGCCTGCTTGAACCCGAGAGCCTGCCGGCCAGCGCCGCCAGGTGCCACCGGAGGCGCTCGAATGCCGGCAGGACGTGCGGATGGGGGTGCTAGTGTCAGCCGCCACGAGCGCTCCCCATGCTCGCCGCGGGGAGACTCATCCCGAGTGAGAGGAGGCAGCATGCACAAGGCCGCGGATCGCATTCGCAACGTGGCGCTCGTCGGCCACCGCGGAAGCGGTAAGACCTCGCTGCACGAGGCGCTGTTGTTTCAGGCCGGTGCCGTGAACCGCCTCGGCAGCGTCACCGAGGGCACGACGCTGTCCGACGCAGAGCCCGACGAGAAGGCGCGGCAGATGTCGCTGCAGGCCACGGTCAGTTCGTTTGAGTGGCTCAAGCGAAGGGTGAACCTGGTTGACACTCCCGGTGACCCCAGTTTCGTGGCCGATGCGCTCGCGGCGCTGCGCGTCTGCGAGTCCGCCGTGTTCGTCGTGAACGCGGTGATGGGAGTCGAGGTGCAGACGACGCGCCTGTGGAGCCGCGCAGCGGAGCTCGATCTGGCGCGGCTCGTGTTCGTCAACATGCTCGATCGTGAGCGTGCCGAGTTCTTCCGGGCGCTTGATGGGCTGAAGGCGGCCTTCGGCCCGCACGTCGTCGCAACCGAGATCCCGATCGGGTCCGAGCACGAGGTGACAGGCGTCATCGACCTGATCGACATGCGCGCCTATCAGTACAGCGGGGCCGGCCAGGACAACTGCAAGGAGATCCCGATTCCCGAGGATCAGCAGGCGCAGGCAGAGGAGTACCGGGAGAAGCTGATGGACGAGGTTGCCGAAAACTCAGACGCGCTGATGGAACGCTACCTCGAGGGCGAGGAGATCTCTCACGAGGAGATCGTGGCCGCGCTCAAGGACGGCACCAACCACGGCTCTCTGTTCCCGGTCACCTGCGGCGTCGCGACCGCCAACCTCGCCACCAACCGACTGCTGGATGCGATCGTCGAGGATCTGCCCTCGCCGGTTAAGCACGGTGGGCTGGAGGCCGGTGAGCAGTTGCTGGAGGCCGATGAGTCCAAGGAGCTGTTTGCCTACGTCTTCAAGACTCGGGCCGACCCGTTCGCGGGGCGTGTCAACCTCTTTCGCGTCTACCAGGGTGTGATCAGGCACGACTCGCACCTGCTCAACACCCGCGCGCACACGAAGGAGCGGATCGGCCAGCTGCTCAGCTTCGACGGCTCGCACACGGGCCACGTCGAAGAGTTCGGCCCCGGCGACATCGGTGCGGTGGCAAAGCTCAAGGAGACGCGTGCCGGCGACTGGCTGGCGGAGCGTGACGAGCCGCTGGAGATGCCGACGATCAAGCTCCCGGCGGCGGTGATGGCTTTTGCCGTCGAGCCGCGAGCCAAGGGCGACGAGGAGAAGATGTTCGCGGGTTTGAGGCGCCTGCAGGAGGAGGACCCGACGATCGACCTGCACCGTGACGCACAGACGGGCGAGCAGATCGTGGCCGGGCTGTCGCAGATCCACGTGGAGGTGATCGTCGACCGCCTGCGCGAGCGCTTTGGCGTCGAGGTCGAGCTGCATACGCCGCGGGTGCCCTACCAGGAGACGATCCGGCGGGGTGCGAAGGCTCATGGGCGCCACAAGAAGCAGACCGGCGGACGCGGACAGTTCGGTGACTGCCAGATCGCGATCGAGCCGCTGGCTGCCGGAGAGGGCTTCCAGTTCGTCGACGCGATCAAGGGCGGTGTGATCCCGAACGGATTCATCCCTGCGGTCGAGAAGGGCGTGATCGAGGCGATGCAGGCCGGCGTCGTCGCCGGATACCCGGTCAAGGATGTCAAGGTGACGGTGTTCGACGGCTCCTATCACACCGTCGACTCCTCGGAGATGGCGTTCAAGCTGGCGGCGGGTCACGCGATGCGTGAGGCGATGACCAATGCCGGCCCGGTTCTGCTCGAGCCGATCATGCTGGTGACGGTCAGCGTGCCCGAGGAGTCGGTGGGGGACGTGATCGGCGATCTCAACTCACGACGCGGACATCCGCACGGCATGGAGCCGGCGGGTGGTGGCATGACCGATGTCAAGGTCGAGGTGCCGATGGCGGAGATGCTCTCCTACGCCCCCGATCTGCGAGCCATCACCGGCGGGCAGGGGGAGTACACGATGGAGTTCCTTCACTACGAGGAGGTTCCGGCGCACCTGGCCGGCAAGGTGGTCGCCCAGGCACAGCAGGAACCGGTCAAGGCGTGAGGCCCGCTTGCCGGCGGGTGAGCCGGCCCCAACGTGGGGTCCGGCAGCTGCCGGACCCCGGCGGCCGGTCCGCTACGCTCGTCTCTTCGCCGTACCGCGTGCGGCGCGAGGATGCGGACCGGCGCATCGGCCCCCTGAACAAATACCCATGAACCAGCCTCGCAGCATCACGACCATGCATGAGCACGACGTCTGTGACGTCTGCTCGCGGACGCTGTTGCGCGGCGAGCACACGGACGCGTTCGTGGGCGGCGGACGCCGTTACAACGTCTGCGAGCTGTGCAAGCCGCACGCGCTGCATGAGGGCTGGATCCGCGAGGGCGCGATCCCGGAGTTTCAGGGTGCGACCGAGCGGTCGCAGCGCCGGCGCACGCTGTTCGGCCGACGGCGTGGCCGTTCGCCCGGATCTGATCAGGGGATCGAACTCGGCGTCCCACAGGAGCCACGAACCCTCGACGACGAGCTCTCCTACGGCAGCTGGGGATCGCTCCGCGAGTCTCCGACGCCCGTGCCGGTCGCGTCTGAGCCGGTGCCGGTGACACCGGCCGGGCACAGCGAGCCACGCCAGGTTCACGCGATCCCGAGCAGCGGCGATCACAAGATCGCGGCCGCTGTCGAGGCCTTCAACGCGAGCGAGCACCGTCGGACGGTCGCCGGTGTCGGGCGCTCGCTCGGCGCTCCGACGGTCAACGTGAGCCCTGACGAGACACACGCCGGCCTCGTATGGATCGTGGTCTCGTGGGAGCTCTGCTGGTACCGGTATGAGGTTGACCTGTCCTCGGCCCGTGGCAGCACCCGCGTCGACGGCCAAGGCTACGAGCTCGATGAGCTGAGCGACACTGAACAGGTTGCAAACGCCAGCTCCGACGACAGCGGCGCGCTGAGCCTGATCTGACCGCGAGATGTCGGGAGACCATTCCAAGCTGGTGCTGCACGTCGACGGCGGTGCGCGCGGAAACCCGGGTCCCGCGGCTATCGGAGTGGTCGCCTCCGATCCTGACGGCGAGCAGGTGGCGATGGTCGGTGAGACGATCGGAGAGGCGACCAACAACGTCGCCGAGTATCGCGCGCTGCTTCGCGGTGTAGAGCTGGCACTCGAGCGAGGGGCCCGCGAGGTGGAGCTGATCAACGACTCGGAGCTCGTCGCCAAGCAGCTCACCGGGGCCTACAAGGTCAAGCATCCGGCGATGCGGCAGCTGCACGAGCAGGCGCTCGCCGCTCTGTCAGGCTTCGAGCGATGGAGTATCCGCTCGGTGCCGCGCGCGGAGAACGCTCAGGCCGACGCGCTCGTCAACGAGGCGCTGGACCGGTAGGCTGCAGCTGTGACCGACGTGCTTGAAGAGCTGAGCCTGAGTCTGCAGCGAGCGGTTGTGGAGCTGCGTTCCGGATCGCTCGAACCGGCCGAGACCCTGGCGCTGATAGAGGAATGCGCGAGGCTTGCCGGTGAAGCTGCATCGCAGGTGGACGGTCACGTGCGCGCCGCGCTCGAGCCGCTGCCGGACCTGCCGGGTCAGCTGCCGCTCGCGGCTTCGCAGGCGTGACCGCCGCCGTCCCGACATACCCCGACGACCTGCGCACGCAGGTCGACTCCTACCTCGAGCGCCTGCGCTTCGCCGACGGCACCGGCACGGACGGCCTCGAGGAGGCGATGCGCTACTCCCTCCTGGCCGGCGGCAAGCGGATCCGACCTGTGCTCGCGCTCGCCACTGCATCGGCGATTGGCATTGCGCCGAAAGAGATACTGCCGCTGGCGGCTGCGCTCGAGCTGATCCACACCTACTCGCTGATCCACGACGACCTGCCGTCGATGGACGACGACGAGCTGCGCCGCGGCCGCCCCACATGTCACGTCGTCTACGGCGAGGACGTGGCGATCCTGGCCGGGGACGGCCTGTACGCGGAGGCCTTCCGCCACCTGCTCGCCGAACAGCGCGGCGAACCGGTCAACATCCTGCGGGCCGCTGCCGAGCTCGCGGAGGCTACCGGCGTCAACGGCATGGTCGGTGGGCAGTACCTCGATGTGGCGGCCTCCGCGCCAGCGGGCGCGGGAGGCCTGCGGCACGTTCATGAACTGAAGACCGGGCGGCTGATCCGCGCCAGCGTCGAATGCGTGCTGTTGATCGAGGGTTGGCGCGAACCTGGCACAATCATGCAGTTCCGAGAATTTGCAGGTGAACTGGGCGTGCTCTTCCAGATCGTTGACGACATCCTCGACGTGACCGGGTCGGATGAGGCGCTGGGTAAGCCGAGTGGAAGCGATCAGCGCTTGGGCAAACGCACGTATGTGACCGAGTTCGGCCTCGACGGCTCCCGCGAGCTGGCGCAGGAGGCTCACCGCAACGCCTCACGGGCGCTGACCAGCGCCGCCCCCGGGGACCCGGCGCAACTTCAGCAGATCACCGATTTCATCGCGCAACGCAGCTACTGAATGTCAGACCTACTCTCACATATCAACAAGCCACAGGATCTGCACGGCCTGAGCGAAGATGAGTTGCAGCAGGTCGCCGACGAGGTGCGCGAGTACATCATCGACACGGTCGGTGAGATCGGCGGGCACTTTGGGGCGAACCTCGGCGCCGTGGAGATCACAGTCGCGCTGCATTCGCTGCTGGATTCGCCGCGCGACAAGATCCTCTGGGACGTCGGCCATCAGGCCTACCCCCACAAGATCCTCACCGGCCGTCGCGACCAGTTGCCGACGATCCGCAAGTACGAGGGTCTGGCGCCGTTCTGCTCGATCCTCGAGTCGGAGCACGACATCATGGGCGCCGGCCACGCGTCCACCTCGATCGGCTACGCCGTGGGGATCAAGGAGGCCATGCGCCGCGGACACGGTGAGGACGGGAATGTCGTAGCGGTCATCGGTGACGGCGCGATGACCGGCGGGGTCGCGTTGGAGGCGGTCACCGAGGCGGGCGGACTCGGGACGCCGATCGTGGTCGTCCTCAACGACAACGGGATGTCGATAGCACCGAACGTCGGGGCGCTCTCGCGGTACTTCAACCGCGTGCGACTGAACCCGAAGCTCTGGCACGCCCGCGAGGATGTGGAGAGCGGGTTGATCAAGCTGCCCGCCCTCGGTCACACGTTCGAGCGCTTCGGCCCGCACTTCAAGGAGTCGCTCAAGGCCTTCTGGGCGCCGGGCCTGTGGTGGGAGGAGCTCGACTGGGCCTACATGGGTGTCATCGACGGTCACGACGTTCGCGCCGTGCGCCGCGCTGTGCGCGAGGCGCTCGCCGCCCAGCGCCCTGTCGTCGTGCACTGCGCCACGATCAAGGGCAAGGGCTTTTCCCCGGCCGAGGATGGCGGGCTCGAGGGCATGGAGAAGTGGCATGCCGCCAAGCCCAAGTCGATCTCAGGTGGGGTTCCTGCTCCTGCCGCCGCCGCTCCCGCTGGAGCGGCGACGCCGCCGCCGGCCTACACGAAGGTGTTCGGCGAGGCGCTTGTGCGCGAGGCTCGCCGCGACGACCGGGTCCTCGGTATCACGGCTGCGATGAACTCCGGAACGGGGCTGAACCTGTTACAGGAAGAACTGCCCGACCGTTATTTCGATGTCGGCATCGCCGAACAGCAGGCGGTGCTGCTGGCGTCCGGGCTGGCGTTGCAGGGCTGCCGGCCGGTCGTGGCGATCTATTCGACGTTCCTGCAACGTGGCTACGACCAGATCGTCCACGACGTCTGTCTGCAGCAGCTGCCGGTCGTCTTCGCCATGGACCGCGCAGGGCTGGTCGGCGACGATGGGCCCACGCATCACGGGGTCTTCGATATCGCGTATCTGCGATGCCTGCCGAACATGGTGCTGATGGCCCCTCGCGACGAGGCGATGCTCGTGCACATGCTGCGCACCGCGATCACGTTCGACGGCGGGCCCGTGGCGCTGCGGTATCCGCGTGGCGAGGGTGTCGGGGTGCCGCTGCCGGACGAGCCGTCGGTGATCCCGATCGGGCGGGGGGAGATCCTGCGCGAGGCCTCCGGAAGCTCTGGCGCGCCGCGGGTGGCGTTGCTCGGATACGGGGTCGGTGTCAGCAAGGCGCTGGCGGCCGCGGATCTGTTGGCCTCCGCCGGATTGCCGGTGACGGTCGCCGACGCTCGCTTCGCCAAACCGCTCGACGCCGGCCTGGTTGCGCAGCTGGCCGCCGAGCACGAACTGCTGGTGACGGTCGAGGAGGGCGTGCTGATGGGCGGGTTCGGGTCGGCGGTCCTGGAGACGCTGTCCGATGCCGGTCTGGCGGGCCGGATCCTGCGGGTTGGTCTGCCTGACCGGTTCGTCACGCACGGCTCTCCCGCGCTTCTGCACGGCGAGGTCGAGTTCACCGCCGAGCGCATCGCCGAACGGGTGCTCGCGGCGGTCGGCGAGCGCTCGAGCGTCGCCCCCTGAGGCTCTTTGACGGGCGTTCGCGGGTGGGGTTCGTGAGTTCGAAGGTCAGGCTCGACGTGCTGCTCGTGGAGCGCGGCCTGTTCGAGTCGCGAGCGCGAGCCGCCGCGGCGGTGCTGGCCGGCGATGTGCAACTGCTGCCGGGGCGCTCGCGGGCGCTGAAGGCGGGGCAGATGGTGGCCGCTGATGTGGAGCTCGAGGTCGCCGGCCGGTTGCCGTTCGTGTCGCGCGGAGGAGTGAAGCTGTCGAACGCGCTGGACTCGTTCGGGCTCGATGTCGGCGGCGCGCTGGCACTCGATGTGGGGGCATCCACAGGCGGCTTCACCGACTGTCTGCTGCAACGCGGAGCGGCTCACGTGGCCTGTGTCGACGTGGCATACGGGGAGCTCAGCTGGAGGCTGCGCGAGGATCCGCGAGTGACCGTGATTGAAAGGATGAATGCACGGACCCTGGATGTTTCCGCGCTCCCGTACGCTCCCGGTCTAGTCGTGATCGATGTCTCCTTCATCTCGCTGACGAAGGTGCTGCCGGCGGTGCTGGCATGCGCTGCTGCGCGCTACGACTGCCTGGCGATGATCAAGCCCCAATTCGAGGTGGGTCGTGACCGGATCGGCAAAGGCGGAGTGGTGCGCTCGGTCGTCGACCGGCGCGACGCACTGGTCTCGGTCGGCGCATATGCCGGCGAACTGGGCGCCGCGGTCGCGGGCTACGCGAGCTCGGGGCTGCCAGGGCCGAAGGGCAACCGCGAGACGTTCGTGTGGCTCGCAGAGCCCGCGCGCGGGGGTGGCGTTGATGATCTCGAGGCGGCGGCCCTGGCGGTCGAGCCTTGAGTCCGATGCGTGCCACGGTCGTCACGCACAGGCGGCGGGAACAGACGGGGCCGGCGGTTGCGGCTCTGATCGAGGTGGCGCGCGCGGCCGGTGCGCGTCTGGTCTTCGATCAGCAGGAGGCCGAGAAGCACCGCGTTCGTCCCGGAGATGGCGTTGAGGTCTGCGCTGGGGTTCCCAGCGACGTCGATCTCTGCTTCGCGCTCGGAGGCGATGGGACGATCCTCTATGGACTGCGCAGGTATGCCGGCACCGGCGTTCCGGTGTTCGGGGTCAACTTCGGAGAGGTCGGGTTCCTGGCGACGGTTGAGCGTGAGGAGGCTCGGTCGGCGTTCGAGCACGCGCTGATGCGCGAGTTCGACGTGCTGGCACTGCCGGGCATCGCCGTGCGCATGGGGGATGAGGACTGGATCGCGATCAACGACACATCAGTCGAGCGTCAGCATGGACAGCGCGTCGCGACGCTCGCCTACTCCGTGGGCGAGGACGAGATCGGCAACGTCCGGTGCGACGGCCTGGTGGTCGCCACGCCGGCGGGATCGACGGGGTACAACCTGGCCAACGGCGGTCCTGTGATGGCCTGGGGTGTGGAGGGCATGGTCGTCTCGTTCATCGCCCCACACTCGTTGACGGCACGGGCACTGGTGGTCGCGCCGGGGGACACCCTGACGATCGACAACCGCTCGGATGAGGAGCCGGTTGACGTGGTCCTCGATGGCCGCCCGGTCGGGGTTCTCGACGCCGGCAGCCGCCTGGAGGCGCGATTCGTGGACAACCAGGGATCGCTGGCGCAGTTGGCCGGCAGCAACTTCTACAAGCGCCTCCAGGAGCGCTTCGGTCGGTTGGCGACCCTTCGGCAGCCGGTGTAATCGGCACGAACGCCTGTTCGTCTCGTTCCGTCCGAGGGGCGGCGTAGAACTGGGTCCGTGCTGTACGAGCTTCGCGTCGAGAATCTGTTGCTGATGGAGCGGGCCGAGCTGCGGCTGGCCGCCGGTCTCAACGTTCTCACCGGTGAAACCGGTGCTGGGAAGACGCTGCTCGCCCACGCGCTCGACCTCTTGCTGGGAGGCAAGGCCCGCGCCGGAATCGTCAGAGAAGGCGCGGCTGAGGCGTACGTGGAGGGCGTGTTCGAGCTGCCGCCTGATTGGGATGGCACCCACCATCCCGACCAACAGGGCGGTGACCAGCGGATCCCGGCCGACGCCGAGGAACTGGTGCTCGCCCGTCGGGTCTGGCCCGACGGGCGCACCCGTGCCTACGTCTGCGGGCGCGCAGCGACGGTCGCCGATCTACGGGAACTGGGTAGTCGCATGCTCTCGTTCTACGGACAGCACGAGCACCGCAAGCTGATGCTCACGGCCGCGCAGCTGGACGTCCTCGACGCGTTCTGCGGTGGCGATCAGGTGGGTCGACGTGCTGCAATGGCGCAGGCACATGAGCGCGTACGCACGCTGGAGGCGCAGCTCGCGGAGCTGGAAGGCCTGGTCGGCGCACGCGAACGCGAGCTCGACCTGATCGGGTTCGAGTTGCGTGAGATCGACGAGCTCGAGCCGAGCGTGCCGGAGGAGGCTGAGCTCGTGACGGAGCGTGACCGGCTGCGCCATCAGGAGGTTCTGCGGCGTGGGGCCGCGGTTGGTGCGGAGGCGCTGCTGCCAGAGGACGGAGACGGCGCCTGTGTGCTGCTGACCCGGGCCGCCTCTGAGCTTGAGGCGGCTGCGGAGTTCGATCAGGCGCTTGCACCGTTGGCAGAGCGCCTGGCGACACTGCGGTACGAGGCCGAGGACGTTGCCGGCGAGCTTCGCGGGTATCTTGACCGGCTCGAGAACGAGCCGGGGCGGCTCGAGGTCGTCGACGAGCGGCTGGCGGCGTTTGCGAGGTTGGCCCGCAAGCACGGCGGCGGGATCGCGGGGGTGATCGCCCATGCACAGGCGTGCCGCATCCGTCGCGATGCTCTGGAGGCCGCCGATGTGAGCTTCGATGGATTGTCGGGCGAGCTCGAGGCTGCCCTTGCGGAGCGGGAGCGGGTCGGCCACGAGCTTCGCTCACAGCGGGAGCGGGCAGCCCCCAGACTCGCGTCCGCGGTCCTCGAGCGTTTGCACGAGCTGGCGATGGGCGATGCGCGGTTCGAGGTCGCGCTCACCGATCGCGAACAAGGGTACGGCGCGAGGGGAGGGGACACGGTCGAGTTTCTGATCGCGCCCAACCCCGGGCTGCCGTTCGGTCCATTGCGCGAGGTCGCTTCCGGGGGCGAGTTGTCGCGAGTGATGCTGGCGCTGCTCAGCGCCGCCCACGATGGGGTCGGGTCCGTCGACGAGCCCGACGAGGTTGCGACCGCGGCCGGAGACGGGCCGCTGCTCGTGTTCGATGAGGTCGATGCCGGGATCGGCGGGCACACCGCCCGCGCGGTCGGCAAGCACCTGCACGATCTGGCAGAGGGACGGCAGATCCTGTGCATCACGCACCTTCCACAGGTCGCCGCGGCCGCCAACCGTCACTTCACGATCGTCAAGGACGGCTCGCAGACGCCGGCGCGCACCACCGTGTCCCAGCTCGACTCCGGAGGGGTCGTCGGGGAGCTCGTGAGGATGCTGGGCGCCGACGAGGGTGACCGTGCCGCGCGCGGTCACGCGCGGGAACTGCTGAAGGCCGCGTAGTGGTCTGTCCCGCAAACAGGTGACGATCGAGAGGCTCGCCGGCGGCACCCGGAGCTCGGGGAGTTTGGGGGCAGGAATGACCCCAAACTCCCACAGCTTCGAACCAGCGGCGTCGAATCGTGCTTGCCGCTATTTGGCGTGAAAGGTTCGCCGGAGCCTGGATTCCATCCTGCTGAAGGGCCTCGAAGGGCCCACCCGCCCGCTACGCTGGATCAGGGCGCCGCATGGTTGGTACTAGGTCCGCGTGCGTCCGCCCCGGTCGCTACCTTCGACAACAGGCGAGCACGGGAGCAAGGAACCAGCAGATGAGCCAGGCTGAAACGCGATTTATCTTCATCACGGGCGGCGTGGTCTCGTCACTCGGCAAGGGCATTGCAGCCGCCTCGATCGGGCGGCTGTTGCGCTCCCGGGGGCTGTCGGTCCAGATCCAGAAGTTCGACCCGTACATCAACGTGGACCCGGGCACGATGTCGCCGTACCAGCACGGCGAGGTGTTCGTCACCGAGGACGGGGCCGAGACCGATCTGGACCTCGGGCACTACGAGCGCTTCACAGACGCCAACACGAGTCGTGCATCGAATGTCACGGCCGGCGGTATCTACAACACCGTCATCAGGCGTGAGCGGCGCGGTGACTATCTCGGCGCGACCGTACAGGTCGTGCCGCACATCACCGACGAGATCAAGCAGCGCATCCGCGTCGTGGCCGACTCTTCCGATGTCGACTTCGTGATCACAGAGATCGGCGGCACCGTCGGTGACATCGAGTCGCTGCCGTTCCTGGAGGCGATCCGTCAGTTCCCGGTCGAGGTCGGCCGTCGGCGATGCATGTTCATCCATCTGACGCTGGTGCCCTACATCGGCCACGCGGGTGAACTCAAGACCAAGCCGACCCAGCACTCGGTCAACGAGCTGCGGCGTATCGGCATCAACCCGGACATGGTGCTGTGCCGGTCTGAATCGATGCTCTCGACCGATATCCGCAAGAAGATCGCGCTGTTCGCCAGCCTGCCGGTGGACGCGGTCATCTCCGCCTACGACGTCCAGGACGTCTACAGCTGCCCGCTGACCTTCCACGAACAGGGCGTCGACGACTTCATACTGCGGGATCACTTCGGCGTCGATGCGCCGCATCCTGACCTCGATTCCTGGAAGGCGATCATCGACCGTGCCGCCTCGCTCACCGACGAGGTCCGGATCGCCCTGGTCGGCAAATACGTCCAGCTGGAGGACGCGTACCTGTCGGTCGCCGAGGCGCTGCGACACAGTGGCGTCCATCATGGTCGCCGGGTGAAGATCGAGTGGATCGATTCGGAGAGCGTCGGGGAGCCTGACGTCGATGCGCAGTTGAGGGGCATCGACGGGATCCTGATCCCCGGTGGCTTCGGGGGCCGCGGCTTCGAAGGCAAGATCGCAGCCGCGCGGATCGCGCGCGAGTCAGAGATCCCGTACCTCGGCGTGTGCCTCGGTATGCATGTCGCGGTGAGCGAATACGCGCGGCACATGGCCGGCATGCCGGGCGCCAATTCGACCGAGATGGACCCGGAAACCCCGTTCCCGGTGATCGACCTGCTGCCCGAGCAGCGGGAGATCGCCGACATGGGGGGGACGATGCGGCTGGGTGCGGATCCCGTCAAGGTTCATCCCGACACGTGGGCATCGGACGCATACGGTGAGAGCGTCGTCTACGAGCGCCACCGCCACCGCTACGAGGTCAACAACCACCTCCGCAAGCAGCTTGAGTCGGCCGGTCTCGTATTCTCCGGGACTACACCGGACGAGCGGCTGGTCGAGATCACCGAGTTGCCGCGTGACATTCACCCGTTCTACGTGGCCTCGCAGTTCCACCCCGAGTTCAAGTCCAGGCCCGATCGGCCCGCACCGCTCTTCAGGGAGTTCGTCGGCGCGGCCTGTGTGCACTCCGGACCCGGGTCGATGGTGGAGTCGCGCATGGAGGGCGAGGTCACGGCGGCGCGACTCGCCGGTTAGAGACCGAGTTGGCTAGCGGTTGCAGCTTCCCGGAGGTCCCCCGGAGCCGGCGATGGAGGCTGAGGCATGGCGCTCGCGGCTGGTGAAGCCGAGCGGCACCACCTGCACGCGAGCTTCGAGTCACTTTGCCGCATTCCCAGCGCCACCGGTGGTGAACGAGCCGTCGCTGACTGGATCACAAGGGAACTGAGCGACCTCGGTCTCGCCGTCGAGGAGGATGGCGCAGGCTCGTCGGTCGGATCCGACGCCGGCAACCTGTTGGCGAGGATCGAGGGGCGTGGCACCCGCACGCTGCTCCTGTGCGCGCACATGGACACCGTGCCGCTGACGGCGCCGGTTGAGCCGATCCGACGTGACGGCGGTTGGGAGAACGCGAATGATGGGATCCTCGGCGCTGATAACAAGGCGACAGTTGCGGCGATTCTGGAGGTGGCACGGATGCTCACCAGAGGCCCGGTGAGGTCGGAGGTCGGGGTCGAGCTGCTGTTCACCGTCGCGGAGGAGACCGGGCTCAACGGGGCCCGGGAGTTTGACGTGACCCGCCTCGAAAGTGCCTTCGGCTACGTGTTTGACCACGCCTCGCCGATCGGGGAGATCATGTGTGCCTCTCCCACGCATGTGGGGATCGAGGCGACGGTCCGCGGGCGCGCCGCGCATGCCGGCCTCGAGCCCGAAGAGGGGGTCAACGCGATCGTTGCCGCTGCGCATGCGATCGTGAACATGCCGCAGGGGCGTCTGGACCAGGAGACGACTGCCAACGTCGGGATCGTGAACGGTGGCACGGCAACCAACGTCGTCGCCGACCTGTGCACGGTCGGCGCCGAGGTGCGCGCCGTCGAGCAGGCCCAGGTCGACCGCTACGTGACGGAGGCGATCGATGCGCTCCAGGACGCGGCCGACACCGCCGGTTGCGACCTCGATCTCAACGTCCGGCAGCTGTTTTCGGGTTACCGGCTCGGCTCACGAGAGCCTTCGGTCGTCCTCGCCACGAGGGCGTTGAAGCGGCTCGGGTATAAGCCCAGCCCGCGCTCGAGCGGTGGCGGCTCGGACGCGAACGCACTGCGCCTGAACGGGTTTGCGTGTACGAACCTGGCGAACGGAACGGAGCGTGCCCACCAGCGCAGCGAGCGGGTCAGCTTTGCCGCGCTCGACGGCAACCTCGACCTGATGCTCGCGTTGCTCGAGGAGGCGGCGTGACGGAGTTCGAACTGCTGAGCCACTCAGTTGAGTGGCGGGGGCGGCTTCTGCGAGCCGGCCGCGAGACCTACCGGTATCCGGACGGTTCCGAGAACACCTTCGACAAGGTCTGGCACCCGGGCGCCGTAGTCGTGGTTCCGTTCGACACCCAGCACGTCTGGCTCGTGCGCCAACCACGCGAAGCGGCCGGTCTCACGGCCTGTCTGGAGCTTCCGGCCGGTAAGCGCGACCGCTCGGGCGAGAGCCGATTGGCGCTCGCCCAGCGAGAGCTGATCGAGGAGGTTGGCAAGCAGGCGCGCGACTGGCAGGAGCTCTTCGGATTCTTCCCCACCCCAGGGTTCTGCGATGAGTACATGACGTTGTTCGCCGCGACGGGGCTGAGCGATGCGAAGGGAGGCCCGGCGCCCGAGGAGGACGAGCACATCGAGATCGTGCCGTGGCCACTCGCCGACCTCGATCGCGCAATCTCCACCAGCTCTGACGCGAAGACGCTGATCGGGTTGCTCTGGCTCGTGCGCCACTTGGCCGAGTCTCACGACCGCCTGTAGCCGGCCGGCGGAGCAGTTACGCGGCCTCCGGCGAGGCGGGGGACGGAGGACTGGCGCGGCCAACGGCGAAATCAGCGTTATGGCAACGGTCGCCGCCGGTCCGACTCAGCGCCTCAGCGATCTCACGCTCGACTTCCTGGCCTATCTCGAGCTCGAGCGTGGGCTGTCGCGGAACACGCTGGAGGCGTACCGGTCGGATCTGCAGCAGTTCGGTGAGTTCCTCGGCCGTCAGCGGACCGACCCGCTCGCGGTCCAAGGCACGCAGCTCGCCGCGTTCGTGAGCGAACTGGCCGAGGGTCGTGACGGGCGCCCGCCCGCCGCCGCGGCGACGCTGCAGCGGAAGGTGGCGTGTCTACGGTCCTTCTATCGGCATCTGCGGCGTGAGGATCTGATCGACAACGACCCCACCAAGGACCTCCGTTCGCCCCGCTCCAGCGCTCGTCTGCCGCGAGTGCTCAGCCGCGACCAGGTCAACCGTCTGCTGGCGCAGCCGCGGGGCACCGGCAATGCGGCCCTGCGAGACCGCGCTCTGCTCGAGACCATGTACGCGTGCGGGTTGCGCGCGTCCGAGGCGATAACGCTCGAGCTCTCCGAGCTCGACCTTGAGGCGGGTGTGCTGATCGCACACGGAAAGGGGTCGAAGGAGCGCCTGGTCCCGATCGGCTCCAAGGCACTCGAGACGCTGCGCATCTACCTCGCCAAGGCGCGCCCGGCACTCGTCGGGATCGGAGATGAGCCGCACGTGTTCGTCAACATGCGCGGCCAGGCTCTTTCGCGCCAGGGGCTGTACAAGATCGTTCAGCGCCATGCCCGGACCGCCGGCCTCGACTCGCGCATGAGCCCGCATACGCTTCGCCACACGTTCGCCACGCATCTGCTCGCCGGCGGATGCGATCTTCGATCGCTGCAGGAGATGCTCGGGCACGCTGACATCGGCACCACCCAGATCTATACGCACCTCTCGTCCGAGCAGCTGCGTGACGTCTACTTCGACGCGCACCCTCGTGCCAGGATCGCTGGACCGAGGCTGTCTCACTGAGTCGGGAGACGCTGAACGCCGCGCCATTCCTATGATCGGGCTTGATGCCTGAGCTTCCCGAGGTCGAGACGATAAGACGCCAGCTCGCCCCCCACCTGGAGGGGCGAACGCTTGAGACGGTCGAGATCAGAGACTTCCGCTGGACGCGGCCGGCGCCGCCGGAGCTGATCGCAGGCGAGTTGACGGGGGCGAGGGTGCAGCGCCTTGGCCGCCGCGGCAAGTACATGATCTGGGAGCTCGACGACGACCGGCACCTGCTCGTGCACCTGCGGATGACCGGTGCGCTGCTCCTCGACCCGGACCCTGAGAGCGCTCACACGCGCGTGCGCTTCGAGCTCGACGACGGCCACCTGCTCACCTATGTCGATCCGCGGCGCTTCGGCACCGGCCACCTGATGCTCTCGACCGCCGCCCGCGACGCCTATCTGGACGGTCGACTCGGTCCAGAGCCGCTGACCCCGGCCTTCACCGCCGAATACCTGCGCGAGCAGGCGCGAGGCCGGACCGCTCCGGTGAAGTCATTCATCCTCGACCAGCGGCGCATCGCCGGTGTCGGCAACATCTACGCCGATGAAGCGCTCCACCGCGCGGGCGTGCATCCGCTGCGCCCAGCCGGGTCACTAACGCGCTCGCAGTGGCTGGCACTGAAGGACGCGATCGAGGTTGCACTCGCCGCCGGGATCGACGCAAAGGGGGCCTCGATCGACGACTTCCGTCACGTCGACGGCGCGCGCGGCAGCTTCCAGGACCGGTTCGTGATCCACACCCGCGCGGGCGAGCCGTGTCTCACCTGCGGCCGTGAGATCCGCAAGCTCGTCGTCGGCGGGCGCGGCACATACGTCTGCGAGCACTGCCAACCGAAGCCCCGGCGGCGCTGAGCCCTTCGCCAGCGGTCCCGATTGACCGCTGGCTCACTGATGCGGGCAGAGGGCCAGGGATCCGCTGCCGCTGCGCAGGGCGCCATTGTCTGAGGCGACGCGCTTGGCTGCCGTCTGCATCGCGGACGGGTTGGCATGAAACAACGCGCTGACCATGGCGGCGAGGTCATTGGTGAGCTTGTTCTCCGCGTCTAGTGTTCGCTGGGGATCGCCGAGCACCGCGACACAGCCGTTGCTGAAGCCGCGCGCGTGGGCGACGTGGTTAACATGCCTGTCGGCCAGGTAGTAGGCACGGGCGCTGCTGTGGTAGTCGCGGAAGCTGGGCAGCATGCACCGCTCCATCTTGTTCACGGTCGGACCGTTGATCGTGCACCGATTGGCGGCTGCATCAGCCTTGAGCCCAGCGAGGCCGAATCCGTCGAGAGCGAGGCAGTCAGCCCTCAGCGCCTGGAGAAGCTCTGTTGACTGGCGCATCCGCGCGCAGATCCGACGACTGCGTGTGAGCACGCTCTGAGCGCCGGCACCGAGCGCGTTGGTGCGTGTCTGAACGGTCTTGAGCTGCTGGTACTCGGTCGCGGTCAGCGTCCCGCGGGGGGCAGCCGCGACCGCTGACGCGCAGGCCGCCGCGCAGGCGCACATGAGCAGCGCGACAAGAAGCGCGAGCCGGCGCACGCTCTATGCCGCAAGCAGCTCCGGCAGCTGACCGGCGCGGTCAGCCGCCAGCAGTTGGTCAAAGCCACCGATCGACCTCTCGCCGATCACGATCTGCGGAAACGTGATCATGCCCGTGATTTCCTCGAGCTGTCGGCGAGCGTCCGGGTCGCGTGCGAGATTGATCTCCTCGTAGCTGACCCCGCGCTTCTCGAGAAGCGCCTTGGCGCTGCGGCAGAATGAGCAGTAGTCCGTGGTGTACACGATGACCGATTTCATGACTTCAAAAAGTGTAGCTGTTGGGCCTGCGGGTGGGACGTGCCCGGTTCACTGAAAACAGAGGCGATCGTGCTGCGCTCGATCCGGTACGGGGAGGCCGATCGGATCCTGCATCTGTACACCCCTGAGCATGGCCGTGTCGGCGCGATCGCCAAGGGCGCCAGGCGTGCCCGCAGCCGCTTCGGGGCGCGACTGGAACCGTTCTTTCAGATCCGTCTTGTGCTCCACGAGGGCCGCGGCGACCTGCATACCGTCACCGCCGTCGACACCGTAGATGCTCGTCCGCGGCTGCGTGAGAGCGCAGGCGCGCTCGATGCCGCCGCTCGCGCCTGTGACGCTGTGGCGCGGCTGTTCGAGACCGACGAACCGCACCCCGAGGTCTTCGCGCTGCTGGCCAACGAGCTGACGCTGCTGGCCAGCGGGCCTGCAGCGGAACGACCTCAGAATGCCGTTGCCTTTCGGCTCAAGCTGCTGCTTGCCGCCGGGATCGTTCCACAACTCAGCTCGTGCGCCAGCTGCGGGGAGCGCGAGCACCTGATCGGCTTCTCTGCGGCCGCGGGCGGTGTCGTCTGCAGCTCATGCGAGTCCGCGTCCTTCCCGCTAGGCGCGGAGGCGTATGAGTTCCTGGTCGGCGCGCTCGGGGCGCCGCTCGCGAGCGCGCCGGAGGCCACGGCGCGGGCGCTGCAGCTCGCCGAGCGCGCGATCCGCGAGACGGCCGAGCATCATGCCCAGGTTCGGCTGCGACCGTTGCCTCGCGCGGCCTGAGCATCGTCGGTCCCTGGCAGAATGGTTATGTGAACAAGCTCTACGAGCACCCTCGGGGCCCGGTCGCCGACGCATTCGACGAGCGCATGCAGGCACGTGAGAATTTCGACCTGTCGCCGCTGGCGACCCGCTCGTATCCGGCGGACAGGGAGTTCGACGAGCCCGGGTGCGGGTTGCGGACGCCCTTCCAGCGAGACCGCGACCGGATCGTTCACTGCAAGGCGTTCAGGCGGCTCAAGCACAAGACACAGGTGTTCGTGCTGCCGGCCGGCGATCACTATCGAACACGGCTCACGCACACGCTCGAGGTCACGCAGATCTCGCGCACCGTCGCGCGGGCACTCGCGCTCAACGAGGATCTGGTCGAGGCGATCGGCCTTGGCCACGACCTCGGTCATCCGCCGTTCGGGCACATCGGCGAGCAGGCACTTGACGAGTGCCTGGCCGAGCGGTTCGGGGGACAGTTCTGGCACAACGTCCATTCGCTGCGAGTGGTCGAGGTGCTGGAGCGCGACGGGCGCGGGCTGAACCTGACCGCACAGGTCCGCGACGGCATCCTCGGGCATTCGGGCCGGGCGCAGCCGCCGGCGACGCTCGAGGGCCAGATCGTGCGGCTCGTCGACCGCATCGCCTACATCAACCACGACATCGACGACGCGGTGCGGGGCGGCGTGCTCAAAACCGAGGATCTGCCAAGCGAGCCGCTGGTGGTGCTCGGCGCCACCGGATCGCAGCGGATCGACACACTCGTGCATGACCTCGTCGAGCGCTCTGCGCAGGCCGGCGCGATCGTGCAGAGCGAGCTCGTCGGCGGGGCGATGGCGGACCTGCGCCAGTTCATGTTCGACCGCGTCTACACGGCGTCCGCGGTCACGCATGAGCGCGAGAAGGTTCTGGGTGCGGTACGCGTGCTGTTCGATCATCTCTGCGAGAACCCCGAGCTGATACCCGACTCGATCCCGCCGGGCGAGCTCTCGCGTCGCGTCACGGACTACGTCGCCGGGATGACCGATCGCTATGCGGTCGCGGTGTTCGAGGCGCTCGCCGTTCCGACGGCGTTCATGCCGTGAGCCGCTACACGGCCGACTCTCGCGATCGTGTGCGCGACGCCGTCGACATGTTGGCGCTCGTCGGCTCCAAGGTCGAGCTGACACGTCGGGGACACGACAGCTACTTCGGCTGCTGCCCGTTCCACGACGAGCGCACGCCCTCGTTCCACGTACGCCCCGATGAGAAGCATTACCACTGCTTCGGGTGCTCGGAGTCGGGCGATCCGTTCACCTTCATGATGCTGACCGAGGGGCTCGACTTCAAGGGAGCCCTGGAGTCGCTCGCCGATCGCTTCGGGGTCAAGCTCGAGACCGAAGCCGAGTCGCCGGAGGCTGCGGCCGCGCGCGACCGCCGCGAGCGGCTGTATGCGCTGCTTGACCGTGCGGCCACCTACTACGAGCGCGTGCTCTGGGAGTCAGCCGAGGCCGCAGCCGCTCGCGACTATCTCAGCTCGCGCGGTTTCAGCGAGGCGATCCTTCGGGAGTTCCGCGTCGGCTACGCGCCGGATTCGTGGGATCGGCTGGCCGGCGCGTCGCTGAAGGTCGGGTATCGCGGCGACGAGCTCGTCGCCGCCGACCTCGGCCGCCGCAAGAAGAACCGTCCCGACGAGCTGATCGACCGCTTTCGCGGGCGGATCATGTTTCCGGCCGCTGACGCGCGGGGGCGCGTGCGCGGTTTCGGCGCGCGCACGATGGGGACCGACGACGGACCCAAGTACCTCAACACGGCCGAGGGCGAGGTCTACCGCAAGCGAGAGGTCCTCTACGGGATCGCGCAGGCGCGCGCGGTCGCCGCGCGCGAGGACCGGATGATCCTCTGCGAGGGATACACGGATGTGCTCGCTCTTCATCAGGCGGGTGTGCGAAACACGGTGGGGATCATGGGTACATCGCTGACCGACGAGCAGGTCGCCGAACTGGCACGGGTCGTGACCGTGCTCGAGCTCTGCCTCGACGCCGACAACGCGGGGCAGCGGGCGATGGAGCGCGCCGAGCGCGTATGCGCCGACTCCGGGCTGACGCTGCGGGTCGTGCCGCTGCCCGCCGGGACCGACCCTGGTGAGCTGATCGCACAGCAGGGCGCCGACGCGCTGCGCAGCCTGATCGCGGCGTCGGTCCCGTATGTGGTGTTCCAGGTCGGGAGGGTGCTCGACGGCGCGGACCTCGGCAGCGCCGAGGGAAAGGACCAGGCGATCGCGGCCCTGCGGCCGGTGCTTGCACCGGTGCCGGCGAGCGTGCTGCGTGACGAGTTGGTGCGCACGGCCGCCGCCGCGCTGGAGTTGCCGGAGGCACGACTTGTGACGCTGTTGGGACAGGGCCAGCTCGTGGCTTCCTTCGAGCCGGGCGCAGGCGCGGATTCCCGGCGGCCAGAGGGCGGGCCCGAGGCTCGCGCTGGGCTGCGGTCGGCTGTTGCGAGCGGGCCTCAGGCGGAGCGGTCGTTCCTGGCGATGTGCGTCGCCTCGCCGGATCTTGGCGCCGCGGCGCTGGCGCGGATCGACCCCGAGGCCCTGTTGCGCGAGGACCGTTTGCGTCGCGCCGCCCGCTTCCTCATCGGTCACCTCCCGGACGCTCTCCCTGAGGCTCCCGGCGACGATCCTGAGCTCACGGTCGTGCTCGACGATCTGATCTCCCGGGCGGCGCGGGGCGGCCGGGTCAGCGCTGATGAGCTCGAGCATGCGCGGCTGCTCCTGGAGCGCGACCGCCTCGCCCGGGAGATCAAGTACCTACGCGAGCACGGCGGTGGCGGTCTTGCGCCGCTGTCGGCCGAGTACCAGGATGTGATCACGACGATTCAGACGGTCGTGGGGCGGCTCGAGCGGCCTGTGTAAACGCTGGCCTGAGGACGGCTCCGCGTTCGTGCCGATAGACTCCACGCAGCAGTCGGACTTCGGTGTCGTCGTTCGATCGCGTCCTTGGGGAGTAGCTCAATCGGCAGAGCATTCGGCTGTTAACCGAAGGGTTGTGGGTTCGAGTCCCACCTCCCCAGCTCAGGAAGTGCCCGCTCAGAAGCAGATTCCGGGCTTGACAGGTCGGCAATGGGTGGCAAGGCTCGCAGCGTGTCCCAACAGACGGCGGTTTGCGATCGTCTACGGCGGGCCGAAGCGGAACAGCCAAGGTTGCGGACGTGGAATGCGGCTGCGCCTCGCGGCAGTGGCGGGTGGCTCGGCCTGAATGCTGCCTTTGTGGCGATCTGTGCCTCCGACGACGGCGGCCGGCTCGGAGGTTGCAGACCGCCGACGGTGAGCTCGAGGTTCAGATCCCGAGTCGCTGTGTGAGGGGGCCGGGCTCGGGAAGCTGTCGAAGGCGACCGCGTCCAGGATGTGTGAGGGGCTCGAGCAGACCCGCGCCGTGATCGCCGGCTACATCGAGCGCTACCACCCCGGCCGCACTCAGGGCTCAAAACCGAACGCCGCACGAGGTCGCGGCAACCTGGAACGATTACGACCAACCACTCAAGCGGCCTGAAGCGACAACACCCGACGGGTCCAGCCAATTGGCCTCGGCGTCACGCTGGTGGCCAGCTTGATGTTTGAGACGGCCTATCGCCATCGGAGCGGGCGGACTTTCACAGCGATCCTTACGCAGACTGACCCCGACCCCTTTCGCCCGCGTCGCCGCTGATCTGCTCGGAGCTAGCTGACCCGCGTGAGGCTCAGTGCGAATGCGAGTGGACGTCCATAACTGAGTCGAACCATTCGATCCGCGCTGGCTGGGGGGCGCCGACGGCGGCGAATGCCGGGCCGAGCTTGGAGCTCATGAACTCGTCCTGGGCTGCCTGCGACTCCCAAACCTCGACGACAATCAGCTTGTCGCCCTTTTCAGCGGATACGTGACTCAACATCCCTGCCGGCCAGGCTGCCGAGTCCGGCACGCCATGCCAGCCCAACTCCTTGTTCACCTTGTTGTAGATCTCGACCGCGTTCGGCGCAGCGAACTCGATGACGACGACCTCAGCCATGGTTGCTCCTTTTATGAACTGCCGGATGGAGCGCGAACGTAACATCAACGCACCGCGAAGTGGGAAATTTCCAGCCGCCGCCAACCCGCCGCGCGGAGCGCCATCGCGCCAACAACAGCAGCAGCCTCCAGCAAGCTCCAGGGATGGATGCATTCGGGCCAGGAGCCAATGTGCGCGGTCGCATGCCAGCCTTCCGCACAACCACAAAGCGCCGAGTTCGACTCGAAAGAACACCACGAAAAACGCCAACCACGAAAATGCGCCCGGACCGTAATCGCTTGGCATAGCGGGCGTCGGCGCGCTAATTTTGCGACCACGGAAATGGCTGACGCCGATCTGAACAACCAGAGCAAAGGCCCTGGGCGGCCGCCGGTCCCCGAGAGGGACCGTCTAAATCGGGTCTTGCAGCTGAGGTTGCGCGACTGGCAGGACTTCTACGCGGGCCAGCTTGCGGAGCGGTGGGGCGTAGGGAAGGGCGAGGCGATCAGGCGGCTGCTCGACGAGGAGCTACGGCGGGAAGCTGGTGACCATGCGCCGGCGCTCATCGAGTTCTTCGGGAGACAGGCTGTCGAGATCGACCGGCGCCGGGACGCAGAGCAGCGCCAGCGCGACCCTGAGGCGTGGGTCGAGCGGACGCAGGAGTAGGCGCGGGAAGCCGGGTTTGAGCGCGAAGCGGCGACCGCCTACGCCCTTGAGCTCGCGAGCCCCTCGATCAGCTCGGCGGCGCGCGTGGCGGCGTCGTTGTCGCGTGACCACCGTGCGAGTTCGCGCGTACGCGCCGACAGCGCGGCATGCTGATCGAAGGCGTGGCTCACCGCGAGTCGCAGCGACAGGGGCGATACGAGTCGCCAGGGAAGCCTCACGCCGACGCCCGCCCAATCCAGGCGAGCCGCATTCTCAGGCATATCGCCGCTGTGGGGGACAGCCAGGACGGGCGCGCCCTGCTCGAGCGCGCGGACCACGGTGCCGTGACCGGCGTGACAGATGACCAGCGCAGCCTCGCGCATTCCGTCGCTGTAGGACATCCAGTTGACCAGGCGGACGTCGCGGCCGGCGCGAATGGGGCGGGCGGCGGGGCGGCGGTCGGTCGACGCGAGCACGCGCACGTTCAGCCCGCGCAGCCCTTCCAGGACGGCGCGCAGGAGCCGCTGGCCGGGGTCATGAGAGGTCGAGGGGGCGACGAGCACCAACGGCGCATCGCCAGGCGGGAGTGTCACCGCGGGCGCCTGAGGCTCCCAGCGCAGCGGACCCACGACATGGACGCCCGCTGGCCAAGCACGCGGGTACTCCAGCTGCGGGAACGTGGCGACCAGGCAGAGGTCGGCGCTGAGGCCACCGTGCAGTCGCTCCTGGGCAGGAAGCCCGAGCCGGCGGCGAGTCTCGTTGAGCTCGTCGCGCCCCCGGCTCAGGCCACGCTCGAGCGGTCGTTCGAAGCGACTCCAGAACCAGGCTCCGGACTGTGTGCGCGGCAGCCGGGCACCCACCGAATACGGTGGAAATCCGGGCGCGGCAACCGGATACAGGTGCGGGATCAGGGTGGCTCTCGCGATCCCCTCGAGTTCGGCTGCCAGGGCGGGAGCGAGCGTGAGGATGTCGTGTACGACGACATCCGGTCGCGCGGCGACGATCGCGGCGCGTGTCGGAACAGTCGCGCGCGCCACCGCCTGATACGGCTTGAGCGGGAGCTCGAGGGTGGGGAAGACCGGGAACTCCGGCGCCGGCACGAAGTCCATCCCGGCCGCGGTCACGTGGTCACGCCAGCGCGACCACGTCTCGAACGTGACGCGGTGGCCGCGCTCCACGAGCCGCCTGCCCAGCGCCAGCATGGGAAAGGCATGGCCCGGCTGGCCGAAGGCGGCGAGGAAGATCCGCCGGGGCCGGCTCAGGCCGCCAGCTCCGCGAGTACCTGCATCTGCTGGAACTGCTGATCGCGCGTTGGGGCGACCGGGGAGGCGAGCAGCGTGCCGACGCCGGCATCGCGATAGGCGGCCAGGCGGTCGGCCACCCGTTCGCGCCCTCCGACGAGACAGACGCGATCGATCAGCGCGTCGGGCAGAGCGCGGCAGGCCGCGTCCCGGTCACCGGCCAGGTATAGATTCTGCACCTCGGCGGCAGCCTGCTCGAACCCGTATTCCTTGACCAGCCTGTTGTAGAAGTTCTGCTCACGCGACCCCATGCCGCCTACGTACAGCGCCAGCATCGGGCGCACGAGGTCGCGGGCGGCCACGATGTCCTCACTGATGTGGACGCTCACCTGGGGTGCGATCTCGAACCCCTCGAGCGACCGGCCGCTGCGGGCAGCTCCCTCCCGCAGCCGGTCGCGGAACGCGCCGACGTGCTCAGGCGAGAAGAGCGTCGGCAGCCACCCGTCGGCGATCTCACCGGCGAGTTCGGTGTTGCGGGGCCCGATCGCCGCCAGATAGATCGGGATCTGCTCCTGGACCGGGGCGATCGTGAGCTTCAGGGCCCGGCCGGGTCCGTTGGGCAGCGGCAGCTCGAGCGTCTGCCCGTGGTATTCGACACGCTCGCGCGCGAGCGCCATGCGGACGATGTCAACGTACTCGCGGGTGCGCCGCAGCTGCTGCCCGAAGCGCTGCCCGTGCCAGCCTTCGGAGACCTGCGGCCCCGAGCTGCCGAGACCAAGGATCATGCGTCCGCCCGAGAGTTGGTCGAGGGTTGCGGCGGTCATCGCGGTCATCGCAGCGCTGCGGCCGGGGATCTGGAAGATCCCGGCGCCGAGCCGGATCCGGGAGGTCTGCCCCGCGAGCCACGCCAGCACGGTCGCGGCATCGGAGCCGTAGGCCTCCGCTGTCCAGACCGAGTCATAGCCGAGACTCTCGGCAGCCAGTACAGCTGCACGCTGCTCTTCGGCGCCTCCCCAGAGACCCCAGTAGCCGATGTGGAGCCCGAGCTTCATCAGCGACTCAGCCTACGGTGTCTTCGGCGCCCGTGCGGTCGCAGCGAAGACCGCAGGAGCCAGGCCTTGCGATGATGTGGGCATGACCTCAAGCACGCGCGGCACGATCGATTACGGATACAAGGCATCGGCAGAGCAGTTTCCCCCGAATCAGCTGATCGACTATGGCGTGAGCGCCGAGCGGCACGGCTTCGAGATCGTGGCCGTTTCCGACCACTTCCAGCCGTGGCGCCACCACGGCGGCCACGCACCGAACTCGATCGTGTACCTCTCGGCTTTGGGGGCGCTGACGGAGCGGGTGACGCTGACCACGAGCGTGCTGACCCCGACCCTGCGCTACCAGCCGGCGGTGGTCGCGCATGCGTTCGCGACGCTGGCGTGCCTGAATCCAGGCCGGGTGGTGCTGGGTATCGGCACCGGGGAGGCGATGAACGAAACGCCCGCGATCGGCGTGCAGTGGCCGAAGTTCAAGGAGCGGTCGCAGCGACTTGTGGAGTCGGTCGCGTTGATGCGCAGGCTCTGGAGCGAGGAGCGGGTCACCTTCGAGGGTGATTACTACCGGACCGTGAACGCGACCATCTATGACCGTCCCGAACGGCCGGTCCCGATTTACGTCGCGGCCGGGGGCCCCAAGGCCGCCGCGATGGCGGGTGAGATCGGCGATGGTTTCATCGTCACCAGCGGCAAGGGCGAGGATCTCTACCACACCCTGCTGAGCGGTCTTGCCGATGGGGCACGGCGCGCCGGCCGTGATCCCGACGGGATCGAGAAGTTCATCGAGGTCAAGGTCTCCTATGACCACGACGCCGAGTTCGCGAAGGCTGCGTGCGCACCATGGGCCGCGCTTGCGCTGACAGCGGAGGAGAAGGGTGGCACGGAGGATCCGATCGAGATGGAGCGCCTGGCCGAGGCCGCCGTTGATCGCGCTCACACCCGCTTCATCGTCTCCGACGATCCCGACGAGGTGGTCGAGAAGATCGCCTTCTATGTCGACCTCGGGTTCGAGACTCTCGTCTTTCATTTTCCCGGGGAGGATCAGGAGCGTGCGCTCACCCAGTTCGCCGCCGACGTTCTGCCCCGGCTCCGAGATCGCTGGAGATGACGGTTCCCCCGGGGCGGTCCAGCGGGACCTGCCCCGGGCTGAGAGCCGACGAAGCCACCAGATTGCTGCGATCAGATTGGCTCCGGGTTGGCGGCAGGTTGAACCGCCGACGTTCTTAGTCGAATTAGGTTTGTCAATTAGCTGTAAGTTATTTGGCGCGCCTAGGGTGCTTCCACCCTTATGCGCCGGCTGCACCTGACACTGTTCGCGACGCTGACGCTTGTGGTTGCGTTGGTCATGGCGGTCGGAGCCGGCGGTTCTTCGGCCACCGTCACAGCCACCCACGGCGGCGGTACCGCGACCGCCGCGCGGCTCGAGCGGGTGGACGGCGGCCCGCACGGTAGCTACGTGGTTCCGCAGGGGATCCACAAGATCAAGCACGTGATCGTGATCATGCAGGAGAACCGATCGTTCGACAGCTACTTCGGCACCTTCGCAGGCGCTGACGGGATCCCGATGAAACGCGGACGGCCGGCGGTGTGCGTGCCAAATCCTGATGCGGGCTGCACGCGGCCCTACCACGACACCGCAGATATCAACGGTGGGGGCCCGCATTCGCATGCCAACGCTGAGGCGGATATCGATGGTGGACGCATGGACGGCTTCATAGGCCAGCGCGACCTGGCGCGCAGCAGCTGCCAGAACATCGATGATCCGGCGTGTGTCGACACCGGACCTGCCGACGTCATGGGTTACCACACCGGAGCGGAGATCCCAAACTACTGGACCTATGCCAAGGACTTCGTGCTTGACGACCACATGTTCGAGCCGGCGACCGCATGGTCACTCGTGGACCACCTCGATCTGGTGTCCGGCTGGGCGGCCAAGTGCAAGACGCGCCTGGCGCGCAGCTGCCACAACACGCTCTACGGCCCGGCCAAGCCGGGCCATGTCAGCACGGCCGTGGAAAACGTGTATGACACGGGCACGGCCGGCGTGCACTTCTCATGGACGGACATCACCTACCTACTCCACAAGGACCATGTCGGCTGGTCCTTCTATGTCCAGAAGGGCACCCAGCCTGACTGTGACGACAGCGGCGCCGAAACATGCAGCGCAGTGGCGCAGAGCTCACGCACTCCGGGCATCTGGAACCCGCTGCCGCTGTTCAGCGATGTGCAGAACGACCAACAGCTGTCGGACATCCGTGGTCTCTCGGCTTACTTCAAGGCCGCCCGGGACGGCACGTTGCCCGCGGTCAGCTGGATCACGCCGTCGAACCCAGACAGCGAGCATCCGCCGGCGAGCGTCCATCAGGGTCAGGCGTACGTCACCGCTCTGATCAACGCCGCTATGAAGAGCCCTGACTGGGACTCGACGGCGATCTTCCTGACCTGGGATGACTGGGGAGGCTTCTACGACGGCGTCGTGCCGCCGACCGTGGACAAGAACGGATACGGGCTGCGGGTGCCGGCGATAACGATCTCTCCCTACGCACGTCAGGGATACATCGACCATCAGACGCTCAGCCACGACGCGTACCTCAAGTTCATCGAGGACGACTTCCTCGGGGGTGCGCGCCTGAACCCGAAGACCGACGGCCGTTGGGATCCACGCCCTGACGTGCGCGAGAACGAACCCGAGCTCGGCAACCTCGTCAGCGAGTTCGACTTCAAACAGAAGCCGCGGGCGCCGGTGCTGCTGCCGACCAACCCGCCGACGGACTCCCCCTCGATTCCCCCTTACTTCAAGGGCCGGGGGCCGTGCGTCGGCTGCACCAAGCCGCCACCGGCGACCACGCCCGCTCAGGCCCAGCTGTGAGTGCGGTCAGCGCCAGGGGGCTGCGCAAGCGATTCGACGCGAGCGTCGCGGTGGACGATGTCGACCTGACCGTGGCCGCCGGCGAGGTGCGAGGGTTGCTCGGGCCCAACGGAGCCGGCAAGACAACGCTGCTGCGGATGCTGCTGGGTCTCGTCGCGCCCGATCACGGGTCGATCGAGCTGTTCGGGCAGGTGGTTGGCGATTCCGGTGATGGGGGCCGCGACGGTGTGGCCGGATTTGTGGAGATGCCGTGCTTCTACCCCTATCTCAGCGGCCGCGCGAACCTCGAGGTCCTGGCGGGCTTCGATTCCGGCGACAGCGCATCCGGGATCGACGCGGCGCTCGAGCGCGTCGGCCTGGGATCGCGCGCCGGGGACCGGGTCGGCGGCTACTCGACCGGTATGCGGCAGCGACTGGGGATCGCGGCCGCGCTGATCCGCTCGCCACGGCTTCTGCTGCTGGATGAGCCGACCAGCGGACTTGACCCGGCGAGCGCGCGCGAGATGGCGATGCTCCTGCAGAACCTGACCGCAGAGGGCGTCGCGATCCTGTTGAGCAGCCATCAGATCGGCGAGGTCGAGGAGGTCTGCGACACCGTGACCGTGCTGAGCCGGGGCCGCGTCCTGTGGGATGGCACGATCGGGGAGTTGCGGGCGCAGGCGCCACCGTCCGCCGTCCGCTTGCGCACCAGCGACGACGATCTGGCATTGGCCGTCGCACAGCGTCATCCGGAGATCGCGATCGTTCACGAGGATGACGCGGGCCTGAGGTTGAGCGGGCCGCAGGATGCGATCGACCGGTTCGTGCTCGACCTCGGCCGATCCGGTATCGCGGTCAGGGGGCTCGACCTGGCTGCAAGCCCGCTCGAGTCGATGTTCTTCTACCTGACCGATGCACCCGATCCGGCCGGTCAGGCGCCGGAGCCGGCTGTGGCGCTTCGATGAGCACACCGACCATCGAGCCGAGTGTTACCCGCCAGGAGCAACCGCCGGCGCCTGCGGCGGCTGGAGCCGCACGACGCTCATCGCTTGCCGTAAGTGTCTTTCGCGTTGAGCTCCGCAAGCTGAGCGCTCAGCTGTCGACGCGCGTGCTGGCGCTTGTCTGCCTGCTCGGACCGTTGGCATTCGCGCTGGTGCTGAAGCTGCAGAGCGGTGTACCCGCGGACACGCTGTTCGGCGTCTGGGTGCACCAGTCCGGCTATGCCGTCTCGCTGGTCGTGCTCGGGTTCGCGGGGTCGTGGGGATTTCCGGTGATGGCCGGAGCGCTCGCGGGAGACCTCTTTGCGGCAGAGGACAGGCACGGCACCTGGAAGATGGTTCTGTCGCGCTCCGCGCGGCGCCAGGACGTATTCCTCGGCAAGCTCGCCGCGGTCGCCGTGCTCGCCGTCGCGCTGGTCGCGCTCACGGCCGTCTCGAGCCTGCTGGCGGGCCTGCTGACGGCCGGAGCAACGCCGTTGATCGGCCTCAGCGGTGTCGCGCTGCCCTCGAGTCGCGCACTTGAGCTGGTGCTGGTCGCCTGGGCGGTCAGCATCCTGCCGATGCTCGGGTTCGTGGCCCTGGCGGCGCTGTTCTCGCTGGTGACGCGCAATGGCATCGCCGGCGCCCTCGGGCCCGTGCTGGTGGCGCTGATCATGCAGTTGCTCGACCTGATGGGCAATGGCTCGGCCGTCCACGCGATGCTGCTCGCGTCGGCCTTCAACGACTGGCACGGGCTGTTCGTTTCCCACGTCTTCCTCCAGCCGCTTCTGGTGGGCAGCCTCGTGAGTGTCGGCTGGACGCTTGCCGTGTCACTGTTCGCATGGTCGAGCTTCCGCAAGCGGGACTTCGCGGGAGCACGCGGCGCTCGCTCAGGCTGGGCGCGCCCGGTCGCGATCGTGCTGGGCTCGGTGGCAGCGCTGGCCGTGCTCGCGACCGGTACCGGGCTCGGCCCGGCGACGATCACATCTGCCCGCCTGCAGGCATCGCTCACTCCCACGTTCAGCAGGCTGACGTTGCTGCAGCAGCGCGAACTCGGCCGCGAGGTGACCGGCCGAGAGCACCTCCGCGTCATGCCCAGATGCCTGCGGCGCGGCGGCACGAGCTCAGGTCCAGGTGACGACTGGACCTGCTCGCTGGGGGTCTTCATCCCGCAGCGCGGGATCGAGCCGTTCCGGCAGACGGCCGTCACATATGACATGAGCGTCTCATCCGACGGCTGTTACAAGGCCAGCGGACCGCCGATCTTCATCGGTGAGCAGACGATGCGCAACGCGGACGGCGACGAGGTGGTCAACCCGCTCTACACGATCTACGGCTGCTTCGAAACCGACGGATAGCGGAGCGGCGCGTAACGCTTCGCAACCTGCGAGGACCAAGGGGATGGAAGCTCAACCAACCCGGAGGCAGACATGCTCAATCCTCACAGGCTCAGCGCGGCCCTTGCCGCAGGCGCCGTCGCGGCGTTCACGATGACAGCCGGATCGGCCGCGGATCGCCCGCGGCTCGCCCGCTGTTCAGGCCCCACGACATCCGTGGACCCATAGGAGAGGACGTCTACGTCCAGACGACAACACCGCCGGCAACACGATTGCGGTCTGCTCCGGCTCGCAGGTCGTCTGGTGGCGGAGGACCTGTCGCCGGAGATGCAGCGCGTGTTCGGTGAGATCTTCAGGCGTTGGCAGTCGGGTGAGTAGCCTCGCGACCTGAGCGCTCCGTGTGTGATTTGATGCGCGGTCAGTGGAGGTGCCGGAGAACCGTTGATCTCAGGGCCTCAAGGCGAATGGCGAGCGTTTATCTATGAGACCCGGCCGGAACGAGCCGCACTCGGGGTGTGAGGCTGCCTGATGGTCGTTGCGTCCGCGACGGTCAACCTGGCGCGGTTGCAGTTCGCATCGACTTCGATCTACCATTTTCTGTTCGTACCGCTCACGCTCGGGCTCGGTCCGCTCGTGGCGATCATGCAGACGGTCTGGTACCGGACGCGTGACGAGGATTGGCTGCGGCTGACGCGGTTCTTCGGAACGCTGTTGTTGATCAATTTCGCGATCGGGGTGGCGACCGGTCTGGTGCAGGAGTTCCAGTTCGGGATGAGCTGGTCGGTGTACTCGAATTTCGTGGGTGGTGTGTTTGGCGCGCCACTGGTGCTGGAGGGGATGGCCGCGTTTGCGCTGGAGGCGACATTCCTCGGGTTGTGGATCTTCGGTTGGGAGCATCTGTCGCCGCGCGTTCACCTTGCGACGATCTGGATCGCTGCGGCCGGCACCTGGTTGTCGGCCTATCTGATTCTCGTCGCGAACTCCTGGATGCAGCATCCCGTCGGTTACAAGCTCGTGGACGGCAAGGCGCAGCTGACGAGCGTTGGTGCGCTGCTGTCCAACGAGTTCGCTCTGATCGCGTATCTGCACACGATCCTGGCCGGACTGATCTTCGGGTCGATGGTGATGCTCGGGATCTGCTGTCTGCATCTGTTGCGTGGTCACAACATCGAGTTGTTTCGCAAGGCGACCAAGCTCGCATTGATCGTCGCGGTTCCGGCGACGCTTTTGCAGCTCTCGGTCGGCAACCGTTTCGGTGAGGACGTCACAGCGCAGCAGGGCATGAAGATCGCGGCCTCTGAGGCGCAGTGGAACACATGCCAGCCGTGTGGCTTCTCGCTGTTTCAGATCGGCGGTTTCTCCGCGCAGGATCCGACGCCGACCTTCGCGATCACGATCCCGCGGCTGCTGTCCTGGATGGGCACCGGGTCCTTTGACGGCAGGATCCAGGGCATCAATCAGCTCCAGGCGCAGGAGCAGAAGCAGTACGGGCCGGGGAATTACATGCCGAGCATCGAGCTCATGTATTGGTCGATGCGGATCATGGCGATGCTCGGTGTCTGGATGTTCCTGGTAGCCGCAGTCGGGGCCTGGCTGTATCGCAAACGCCGGCTCGAGAAGGCCCGATGGTTCCTGCGAACTGCGGCGATCACGCTCGCCGCCCCCTATATCGCTGCAATCTTCGGATGGATCCTCACGGAGATGGGCCGCCAGCCATGGATCGTGCAGGGCCTCTTGACGACCGCTCGCGCGGTCTCGACGAACCTGAGCACCGCCACGATCGCAGTCAGCCTCGCCGTGTTCCTGCTGCTCTACACGGCGCTCGGCGTGATCGACTTCGTTCTCATGCGCCGCTACGCGCTGGCTGACCCGCCGCTGATCGACACGGCCGGAGCATCCGAGCAGCCGGCAGTGGCGGGCTACTGAGAGTGCCATGAGTCTCGGCACGATCTGGTTTGTCGTCATCGGCGTTCTCTGGAGCGGCTATTTCCTGCTCGAGGGGTTCGACTTCGGTGTCGGCATGCTGCTGCCGATCCTGCCGCGCAACGGAAGTGAGCGGGAGCGCAGCATGATGTTCGAGTCGATCGGCCCGGTCTGGGACGGCAACGAGGTGTGGCTGGTGATCGCCGGAGGCGGGACCTTCGCCGCGTTCCCCGCGTGGTATGCGACGCTGTTCTCAGGCTTCTACCTGGCGCTGCTGCTGATCCTGGTCTGCCTGATCGTTCGTGTGGTCTCGTTCGAATGGCGTGGGAGGCACGACAGCGCACGATGGCGGACGGGGTGGATGTGGGCGAACACGATCACAAGCGTCGGCGCCTCGTTTCTCTGGGGAGTCGCGCTGGCGAACTTCGTGCACGGCGTGCCGCTGGACGCCTCCCATACCTACGCGGGCACGATCCTGAATCTGTTCAGCGTCTACACCGTCCTGGGAGGTGTGACCTTCGTGTGCCTGTTCGCGGCCCACGGTGCCCTGTACCTGAGCGTCCGCACCGCCGGCGACTTCCGTGACCGAGCGCTATCCATGGCGACACGGCTGTCGCTGCCGGCGGCGATCCTGTCCGTGGGGTTCGCGGCATGGACGGTGGCGGTGGCCCACGACCGCAACAACCGAGGAATCCTTCCGACGCTTGTGCCCGCCGCACTGACCGCGGCCGTGCTGATCCTCGCGGTCGCGCTCTCCTACCGGCGCCGGAACGGTTGGGCGTTCGCGATGACCGGCCTCGGCGCGATCGGGCTGGTCGCAACGATCTTCACCGGCCTGTATCCGCGTGTCCTGGTGTCCAATCCGACATTCGCCAACAGCCTGACGATCACCAACGCCGCCTCCGGCCACTACGCCCTGAAGGTGATGACCATCGCCGCCGCGATCTTCACACCACTGATCCTGCTCTACCAGGGCTGGACCTACTACATCTTCCGCAAACGACTCAGCGGAGAGCAGATCACCGACGCGGAAACCACGACCGGCGCAGGAGGCGGACGAGCGGACCCGACCTCTGGTTAGCCTGGCCCAACGCCTCCGGCGGGGCGGCCAGGCGCCCGGGCCTGGGCCCAGGACCTCCTATCTTGTTTTGCCCGATTTCGGGTTATCTCCGGTAGGCTGCTGCGGCGGCAAGGGGTGCGGCATCTCGGGATACTGGCGTGTGTACTCAGGCAAACTAGGACGGGGGCTATGAAGAGACGAGGCGAAGGTCGGCGACGCTGGCGGGTCGGGTTGGTGGCATCAATCGCGTGCCTGGGGAGTGTGCTGGTCCTCGTCACCGGACAGGGGAGCGCCGGAGCAAACTCCAACAAACCTTTCGCGGTGGTCATCTGTGCGCCGGGCCAGTCGTGTTCGCCGGGCAGCCCGCCGATCGTCGCCCCTGGCCCGGCGCCTGGCATGACTCGGACGCCCGCGTCACTCACGGCGGTCATCAGCAATGAGACCGCCAAGGGCGCCGGGCTGCGGGTTGGCGCCGTCAACCTGACAGCACCGGCGGGGGTGACGGTGGTGTCGGCCTCAATCGGCGGAACCGCGATCGGCAACTGCACGCCCAAGACGCCCAAGGCCACCAGCTGCCTCACCGGCAGTGTGATCGAGCTGCGCAATCTCGACATTTCGCCGGGCGGCTCGCTCGCGGTCTCAATGAGCGTCGATACGCCGCCGCCCCCGGGCTGCACCAAGGCGGCGCCGTGCCAATGGAGCGCGGTGGCCAAGCAGTGCAACGACTTCAACGGATCGGGTAACGACTTCACCCTCGACGCGGGCTCGAGCCAGCTAGCGGTGATCACGTCGAGCGAGGTCACCTGCACGTCGGCCAGCCAGTCCAACAGCTGCAGCACCACGCTGGCGAACGGTGGCGCCACCGGGAGCTCAGCCGGCTCTGTCAGCATCACGACTGACGCAACCGGGACGAGCGCCGGGAGCTTCTACGAGGCGATCGACTACGGCCCGCATCTCAACGCTGCCAGCGAATGCTCGGGCGTAGATTCCATGCATGACGAATACATCAGCGGCGCCGCGCTGCAGGGCACGAACGCCCGCAGTTTCACGGTGACGATCAACACCACGGACTATCCCGGCTACCAGGCCCAGCTCTGCATCACCACGTCGAAGCCGTTCCTGGCAACTGTGCCCAACACCAGCGACCCGGACGACAACCCCCCGGACCAGGCGGGTGAGCCGGATGGCGATGAGTGGGTGCTCCAAGCGGCTGTGCCGGTGACCCAGCCGGACGGCACACCCGGGTATGCCGGCCTGTTGCCCAGTTGCACCGGTGTCGTGGCTGCGGACGGAGTCCTGCAGGCGACGGTCGACCCGTCGACCCAGCCGTGTGTGGTCAGCCGCAGCACCAGCGGGAACGTCCACACGATCGTGGCATCGTTCCCGGCCGGGTTCGACGCGTCGATGAGGAACTGACGTCGGTCTGCAGCGACTGAGGATGGGGCCGCGCCCGCCGGCGCGACCCCATCCTTCTACGCGCCGGTCGCCACCGTGCGTAGCTCTGCGTCCAGATCGATGGTGTGGAACCGCTCGATTCCGAGACGAGCCCGCAGCAGTTCGAGCTCCGCCGGGTCGCGGTCGGTGCCGATCAGGCGCAGGACGTCGAGCGTTGACGCGACGTCGTAGAGCGCTCCCTGGTCGCGAGCCAGGCAGAGCGAGGTCTCGAGCGCGTCGAGCGCTTCCTGACGGCGCTCCAGCCGCGCCAGCGCAGTGCCTCTGACCCGGTGCAGCCAGGCCACGTCGCGGCGGCCGGCTTCGAGCATCGGGTCGACCATCTCGAGCGCCCTCGTGGGGTCACCCCCGAACGCCTCTGCTTCGGCGAGCGCGGTCTCTGCAAACTCCACATAGTTAGCCTCGCCAAGCCTGCGCAACTCCGCTGCGGCCTCAGTCAGATGCTCGCGAGCCTCATCGACCCGGCCTGAGCGCGCCGCTTCCCGGCCCAGCAGCGCCCTCGTGTTCGCCGCGATCGTGCGCTCGCCCATCGCATTGCACACGCGGAGCGCATCTCCGAGCCGCTTCGTCGCCTCCTCACCAAGGCCGCGGTCAGAAAGGATCTCGCCGAGATTCGAGGCTGCAGTCGCGACGCCAGCCTGGACTCCGGCCTGCTCCCAGCAGTCCGCCGCCCGCTGATAGAGGCTGATCGCCTCATCCCATTCCCAGCGGCAACCGGAGAGGAAACCCATCGTGTTGAGCACGTTCCCCTGCTGCTCGCGATCTCCCAGCTGCTCGTAGATCGCGAGCGCCAGGCCCGAATGAACTGCCTCCTCGAGGCGCCCCAGATCGAGCAGCACGAAGTCGAGCACGTAGCTCGCCTGCGCCAGCGCGCGCTCCGCCCCACCGGCGCCGGCCTGCTCGATCGCGGCGAGACACAGCTGCTCGCCCAGCATGAACCTGCCCTGCCTCCACCTGACAAACGCCAACTCGACCAGCAACTGCGCCCGTAACGCCCGCGCCTCCTGGCCATTCGCGTGCTCGAGCGCCCGAACCGCTGCGCTTCCGCGGCGCACCGACGCCGCCAGCTCTCCGCTCATGTGAGCGATGATCATCGACTTGTGGAGCAGTCGCGCCCGGGCCAGAGGCTCGCCGGCCGACATCCCGCGTGCCGCGCTGAGCGCCTCCGCCGCCGCCACGAGCTCACCGGTTCGCTGCAGTGCATCGCCGAGCGCCTCCCAGCATGTCGCCAGCTCAGCGGAGGAGGCGCCGCGGCGGCGCCCGGCCTCCAGCGCCCGACGGTAGAGGCGAGATGCGTCCGCGTGCGCGTAACGCTGCGCCGCATGCTCAGCGCCCTTGAGCGCGTTCAGCCACGCCCGCTCCCAGTCTGCGGCGAGGAAGTAATGCAGCGAGAGCACGGCCGGCTCAGCGTCGACGTTGTCGGCTGCATCGCGCTCCAGGGAGGCGCCGACGGCGGCGTGCAGAGCTCGCCGCTCGCGATACGGCAGCCCCTCGTAGGCGACCTCACGCAGGGCTGGGCGCTTGAAGCGCACATGCCCGTCCGGGTCGAGCGCAAAGACGCTGGACAGTCGCGACCATGTCTCGGCGGACGGAGCATCGGTTCCCTCCGGGAGGACGTCGCGAAGGCGCCCGGGGTGGAAGTTCACGCCGAGAACCGACGCGCGGCGCACCAGTGTGCGGTCCCCGGGGTCAAGCTGATCGATCCGCGCCATCGCCGCGGCGTCCATGCTCGCCGGCAGCTCGACCGCGCCCGACTGCGCCGCGACGAGCAGGTCGAGGAGGAACTCCGGGCTGCCACCCGACCGTTCGACCGCGAGCTCGAGCATGTGCGGCGGCACGACGTGGGCCGCCGGCGTCGACTCGGCGAGCCGGAGCGAGTCCTCACGCGAGAGCGGCCTGAGCTCGAGATGCGTCACGGCGCCGTGATCGGGAGCGACGAACCCGTCCACGCTCTCACGACGCGTCACGAGGACGAGCCAGGGCGCCGACTCCAGGGCATCACAGAGCGTGCCGATCAGGGCCGCGGACGCCGAATCCATCAGGTGTGCGTGCTCGATGTGGATGAGCGTGGGTACGGCGAGCGCCGGTCCAAGGAACTCGAGCACCGCCTCGTGCAGCACGCGCGTGTGCGCCTCCGGCGACAGCAACTCCACCTCCGGGCTGGTGGTCGGCTCACCGTCGGCCGCGATCGAGAGCAGCGGCAGCCACGGCAGCAGGTCGGCGCGTGAGTCGGTCAGCTTCGCGCGCAGGTGCTCCAGGACTTCCCGCGGTGTGTCGTCCCATCTCAGGCCTAGCAGCTGCCGCAGCGGGTCACGCCAGGCCACATAAGGGATTCCCTGTGTGTACGGCTCGCAGGCGGAGTGGACGAATTGCATCTCCGGCGCCAGCTCCCGCACCTCGGTGAGCAGCCTCGACTTGCCGGTGCCGACGTCACCGACGATCTCCACCAGCGAACCGGTGCCGGCGCGGGCTGCCGCAACAGCATCGCGCAAAACACCGAGCTCGCGATCGCGACCGATCAGCGGCGGGCGGACCTTGGTCGTCTGCGGTACCGGCGCCGCGCGCAATGCCGCCCCGACCGACCATGCTTCGACCGGCTTCGTCTTGCCCTTGACCATGAATGGTTCGAGCCGCTCGTTGTCGAACCTGGTATGCGACCGGTCGAGCACGCCGTCGGTCGCAAGGATCGTCCCCGGCCGCGCCTTGCCCATCAGACGCGCCGCCAGGTTGACGGTGTCGCCCATGCACACGTACGTGCGCCGGTAGGTTGGTCCGATCTCGCCGGTGAAGACCGGCCCGCGGTTGACGCCAATCCGGATCGGAAAGGGCGTGTCGGCGAGCAGCACCCGGCGCATGGTCAGGAGCATGCGCTCCTCATCGTCGCCGGCGACCCTTGGGGCGCCGGCCGTGAAGCGCAGCTTGCCCGAGCCGCCTGAGACGTCGGAGTCGATCATGCAGATCTCCTGCTCGTCGGCAGCCAGCTGCGCGTAGGCGACCAGCTCGTGCAGACGCTCACCGGTCACATCGGCGCCATCACGCTCGAGCATCTCGTCGAAACGCCCGAACTCAACGAATGAGACGGTTGCCGTTCGATGCTCCGCCGAGCCGGGGCTCGACTGCACCTGTTGGCGGACCTGGGGGGGTAGACACCGCGCGAGCACCGCCGGGTCGAGTTCGGGAAGGTCGGGGAGCCCGGCCTCGCCGGCGACTCCGGGTGCGCGTGCGAGCCGGAAGCCAGGCCCGGTGGGCTCGCCCACGCATCGCGCTGGGATCTGCGACGCCGTCGCTGCGCTGATCAGAATCTGCGAGGCCTCGGCCGCACCCTCCAGCGCCACGACCGTGCTCGCGCCCGGCCCGGCGACGACCAGGTCGTGGAACCGGTCGCCGACCAGGAACGAGTGGAACTCGCCCGAGTGCACACCGACCGACATGCGCAGTGTCACCGTGCTCGATCCGGCCGTCAACCGACCCACGTCGCGCAGCCGGCGGCGCATCTGCACCGCCGCCTCACACCCCCGCGCCTGGTGCGCGTCGCCCTCGAACCAGATCAGCAGCGCGTCGCCGCCGAACTTGACCAGCGAGCCACCGAGTAGGTGGACGTCGGCGAGCAGCGCGGTGAAGCAGGAGTTGATCGCATCCACGAGCAGCTCCGCACCCTCCTTGCCGACCTTCGCGAGCCGCTCTGAGAGCCTTGTGAAGCCAGACACGTCGATGAACACGAACGTGCCCTCGAGCACCTCCACCCGGCGGCCCGGATCCGCACTCAGCCGTGAAAGGAGCAGGCGCGGGACGTACCGCTCCAAGCCTGCTGTCGCCCCGCTCATCACCCTTTCAATTTTAAGGCGCAGCGGCCCAGCCGCGCTCCCCTCCGCTCCGACTAAAAGTAATGGCTGCGACCACCGACCGCTCGTCCCATGCCGCCCAACAGGAGGAGGACAAGGCCCACGATCAGCAAAATGGCGCCGATGACCCACAGGATGTGGATCGCCGCGACGGCGCCGATTATCAGCAAGATGATTCCCAAAATGATCAATGTGCCTCCGATCTCCGTGTGACGCTCCACGGGTTTACTAACCCGTTTAGGCACCGGCTAATCCTCGCGGGCGTGGTCAGAGCCAACCGCAACAGGTCGTGACGATCGCGGAACGCCGAGTCACCCCCGAGCGTCGCGGCGGCCACGCAGCGCGCGAGATCCAGGCGATACCACGGACCCCGGGCGGTGCGCCCACGAGCGCCTGGGGGTCCGGCGCTGCCCCGACTGCCACGAAGCCTCGGATCCTGAATCCCGTGGCGTATCCCGGATCACGTCTGCACGAACGGGTCGTCGGAACCCGCCTATGACGTCAGGGCGGCCGCCTGGACGGTCTAGATTTCTGTGCTCACACGGTCACTTCGCGAGGAGACTGAGAGTCTTGAAAAGTACGGGCAGCACCGTCACTGGCTCAACCCAGGTCAGGCCAAGGCTGCGGCTCGCCCTTGCGGTCGGCGCAGCCGCGTTGGCCCTGGGATCCGCGGCGGCTTCTCAGGCTCTCGCAGCGGGAGCCACCCAGGCCCCTGGTTTCTCGGAGCCGTTTGCCGGAAACCCGAAATACGAGAAGTACGCGCCCACAGAGGCAGCCGGGCCTGGCCAGGTCAACCGGCCGCTTGGCACGAACGCGGCGAACCGGATCGCGCGCGAGCTCGGACTCCATAAGCAGGACGTGTTCACGGCGAAGCAGTACGCGTTATTCATCAGTGGAGGAGGGGTGGGCGGTGAGAAGGGGCCAGCGAAGCTTGTGGACGAAAGCGTCCGGATTCTGACCAACACGACCGGCACGCCTCTGTACGTAAAGATCGACGGCAAGGTGACGCCGACCGTGCTCGGGAGCTACGGGCTATTCGTAAACAAAGCCGGGATGCTTGAGAGTCCCGCAAACATCGATGCGCCAACAAGGCAGGTCAACTTCGTGATCGCACCCGGCTGGTACATGCCCACCTGGATGAAGCAGAACGGTGCCGGTGCGTCGCTAAAGATGCTTTATCGGTCGGCCTACTTCTCTGAAGCTGTGTACGGCGACAAGGCGCAGACGCAATCGGGCGGCGCTCAGCTCGCTCCGTACCAGAAGGGCTCGAGGAGCTCGATCGTGGGAATGTCGATGGCTCCTCCGCTCTGGATCGTCAACTTCGCACTGATCTACACGCTAAACCCGAGGCTGGCAGCAAAAATGCCCGCCAGATGGGCGCCGATCCCCGCGAATGTGGTGCTTGCGATCGCGGAGAGCCCCAGCGGCCAGGTCCCGTACAGCCAGTACGAGTCGTCATTTCACCACTGAGTCGTTCCGGCTGGCAGGCACCTGCTCACTGACATGCCCGCCACCCCGAGCAAATTCCGGTCGGCGAAGCGAACTCTTTCCAGTGCAGAGCAACGCAGGTCGCCCTGTCAACAGAAGTGACACGCCGCCGGGAGCAACGGAGCGTGCACCCGCGAGCCCCTGCTCTGCCAGAGACTACGGAGTTGTTGTCGTGGCTGGCATCGGCCGGTGTTCGGATGCGTAGCGGCTGCGGAGCTCGCGTTTGAGCACCTTGCCCGTCGGCGTCCGGGGGAACTCCTCAACGAACTCGATCCTGCGCGGGAGCTTGTAGCCGGCAAGACGCTCTCGGGCGAAGGCGACCAACTCCTCGCTGTCTACACCACTTCCAGGCCGCTGGACGACGAGGGCGCAGACCTCCTCGCCCCAGCGCGCGTCGGGCACGCCGATGACCGATACGTCGGCGACGGCCGGGTGACGGGCGAGCACCTCCTCGACCTCGACCGGATAGACGTTCTCCCCCCCGGACACGATCATGTCCTTGATCCGGTCGGTTAGAAACAGATAACCCTCGTCGTCGACGTAGCCGCCGTCGCCGGTGCGCAACCAGCCGTCCTCGGTGAGTGCCACCGCCGTGTCCGACGGCCGGTTGAAGTAACCGGCCATGATGTTCGGGGCTCGCAACCACACCTCTCCCACCTCGCCCACCGCGCACTCCTCGCCACCGGTTTGATCGACGATCCGCAGGCCAACCCATTCGTACGGCCGCCCGGCTGAACGCAGAAGATGTTGGCGGGGGCCGTCGGCATTGTGGTCGTCGGGATCGAGGTGGACAACGCCACCGGTGGTCTCGGTCAGCCCATAGAGGCCCAGGAGCCCGCAGCGAAACGTGGTGAGTGCCGCTCGCAGGGCCATGGTGGTTATCGGTGAGGCGCCGTAGACGATGGTCCGCAGCGACGAGAAGTCGTGGCCCGCCGCGCCGGGAACGGCGGTCATCATCTGAAGCATGGTCGGCACGAAGATGGGGTTGGTGACGCGGTACTCCTCGAGCATCTCGAGCACTCGTGCCGGCTCGAACTCGCTCACGAGGACGGTAGTCGCAGCGTGCCAGAGCCCGCAGTAGACCCAGCCGATGCCGCCGATGTGAAAGAGCGGGAGCGGAGTCAGGCTGACGGTGCTCGCATCAAAGCCCCAGCGCGAAGAGGTTGCCGCTGCTGCGGCCAGGTTGCGATGCGTGCTGAGCACGCCCTTCGGCGCGCCGGTCGTGCCGGAGGTGTACATCTGCACGACGACGTCGCCCGGTTCGCCGCGGCCGCCGGGGTCGCTCGTGGCGTGGGCTGCGACCCAGGGCTCGTAGGCCTGCGGTCCGTGATCTCCGACGATCCGCAGCATGATCGCTCGCCCGGAGGCCGCGACGAGGCGGTGAGCCGACGCACTGTAGGCGGTGTCGGCTATCAGCAGCGGTGTCCGCGCGTCATTGAGGACGGTCGCGAGCTCGGGTTCGGCGAGACGCCAATTGAGCGGGACGATCACCGCGCCGATCTTGCTGACTGCGCCGAGCAGCTCGATCACCTCGGGGGTCGAGCGACCAAGGTAGGCGACGCGCGTGCCAACCGTCGCCCCGGCCGCGCGGAGCGCGTGTGCGAGCCGGTTGGAGCGCTGATCGAGCTCGGCGTAGGTGACGTCGCGTGTGCCATGGCGCAACGCCACCGTCCGCGGATGGGAGGCTGCGGCCCGCCGGATCACGTCGGCGACACGGATTTCGGCGCCTGCTTCCATCTCGGACAGGACGGACCCGCTAGAGCTCATCGGCGAGCCCGACTGCCAGCATCGAGGACAGCTGCGCGTCGACCGACTGAGACAGGATCATCAGGTCACGCAGCTCGCCGGTGGCGTCACGGACGTGATCGGCGAGCAGCGCCTCGGGGTCGAAACCGACGGCGCGAAACATCCCAATCGTCTCCTCCTGCTGCGCGATCACTTCGACTACGACCTTGCTCAGACCCAGCGTGACCGCCTCGAGCACGGCCTGACGGGCAAGCATCCGGCCGATCCCCCGCCCGCGGTAAGAGGGATCGACGATCAGGCGCACATCGCCCACGTGATCGGAGGACCCATGCAGGGGGACGAGGTCGAGCCAGCCGACCACCTCACCTGCCTCCACTGCCACCGTCCGGGCGGGCCCCGGCCGCACTATCGCGTTCAACGCTGCAGGGTCGCCTACATCCTCTTTGAAGAAGGTTCGGTCGGCGTCCGACACCCGCGTCAGGAAGCGGATGAGCGCCTCCCTGTCATCGTGCGTGAGCGGTCTGATCTCCATCTGTGTTCCTCTCCTCGAACGTGGTGTCGCTGTGTGCCCTGATCCATTCGGACAGGCGCGGCAACGTATGAGCGAAGGCCGAGCGGCCGGTGCCAAACGTGGCGTGCCCGCCGTTGACGATCAGCTCCTCGCGCTGTCCGGGTCGGCCCACGAGGCGCCCGGCGGGCTCGGATGCGGCGCGCGGAACCACTTTGTCGCGGCTCGCCATGACGTTCAGCACTGCCGCATCCGTCATCGTGAAGTCGATGTCGCGATCACCGATTCGCCACGTCCCGTTCATCAAGACGTTCCCACGAACCAGGTCTTCGACGACCTGCCGGAAGGCGGCACCGGGGAACGGAACCTGGTCACGCGTCCACTGGTTGACGGCCTGAAAGCCGCGGACGAACTCGTCGTTCCAGAGGTTCTCCAGGAGAGTCGCGTGCTGAGCCACGGCGCTGGTCGGGGCCATCATGTAGAAGCCGTTGTAGAGAACGTCGGCGGGGACGTTGCCGGTCTCGTCAAGCAGCTCGTCGGGCTCGAGACGGCCCTCTTTGACAGCCGCCACCATCGGGCCCATCGCGGTCATGTCAAGAGGCGTGGCGAGCAGCGCCAGGTTGCGAACCGGGGCGGGATGACGACCGCTGGCATAGAGGAACGACAGCACTCCGCCCAGGCAATAGCCGAGCAGGGTGACCTCGTCGGCCCCGCTCGAATCGCGTACGGCGTCGATCGCGCGCGGGAGGTACTCGTCGACGTAGGTCTCGAATGTGTTGGCCGCGTCGAGCTCATCCGGTATGCCCCAATCGATCATGTAGACGTCAAAACCGGCATCGCGCAGGAACTCGACCGAACTGGAACCGGGGAGAAGGTCGAGGATGTAGCTGCGGCTGACAAGACTGGTCACAATCACGACCGGCTGGTGGACGGTGACCGCGGTTGAGCGATAGCGCCACAGCTGAGCCTTGTCGCGCTTCCAGATCACGTCCTTTGGGGTGACACCGAGCTTGGGGCGATGGCTGCCGCGCACGTAGCGGATGCCGTTGCGAGCGCGCAGAATCGAGCGCTCGAGGTCGCGGGTAACGCGCGTGCGTAGTTCGGTGGGGTCAGGCGGAGCCATCGTCGGGCGTCGCCTGGGGCCCGTTGCTCTCTTGATCGAGCTGTCGCTCCCGATGGAAGTCGTCAACATCCTTGGAGACGTCTATCAGGCGGCGCTCCATGCGCGCGAGCTGCTCGCGGACCCGGCGTATGTCGGTCCCGGCGGGGAGATTGGCGAGATGGAGGATGCGTTTGGAGACGCCCTCTGCGGCGTCTCCGACGCGTGTCTTGACCCGCTTCGCGTGGGTTAGGACGTCGAAGTAGGTGTCGCTGTGCACAGCTGACTCCAGGCGAGCCCCAACCATTCGCTCGGCGCCTAGCACGATCTTAAGCAAACCCGGGGTTCTCTGGGACACGCAGGGAAGATACCAGCCAGTTGAGCTGACTTCAATTTAGCGGTCAGGCTGAGTGGCCGGCCATGAAGGCGCTTATCTCTGCGTCCACGTCCGGAGACTCGGTCGCATACAGATGACCGGTTTCTGGTAGCTCGATCAGCTCGGCGCCGGCGATCCGCGCGGCAAGCAGGCGTCCGTTCGCGACCGGGATCATCAGATCGTCCGTTCCGTGTACCACCAGGGTCGGTGCGGTGATCCGATGCAGTCTCCGCGAGGTGTCGTGGGTTATCGCTGCCCACATCTGGGCTCGGTACGCCTGTGCAGGGAAGGGGTGAGAGAGACGCTGCTGCAGGTCCTCGGCAATTCGATCCGGGTGCTCGCGGCGGGCTCGCTCGCTGTAGTTGAACGGGACCGAAGCTTGGGCTGCCTCATCTCGATCCATCCACAGCCGCCGGCGCAGGAAGCTCATGAGCTCGTCGTCGGGACGAGTGGCGTCGCGGCCGCCAGGCTGGGTGGCCCCGAGCACGAGCGAACGGACGCGGTCCGGGTGGCGCAGGGCAACCTGCTGGGCGACCATGCCTCCGAGCGAAATGCCGTACACATGGGCCGTCTCGACGCCGGCTGCATCGAGGACCGAGACTGCGTCGTCGGCCATGACCTCGGTGCAGTACGCATGACAGAGGGCGCGAGAGCGGCCGACGCCACGGTTGTCAAAGGTGATGACCTCGAGGCCGGCGGCGAGCACCGGCACGGTCCGCCACCAAGCGCCCGCGCTCAACCCAAGCCCTGTGATCAGCAACACCGGCTCTCCTGATCCGGTCCGTTCCCAATGCAGCTCCGGCCTCCCTCCCGGAAGCGGCATGGAACCGAACAGACTCGCCATGGCGCCCGCCACAGCGAGCCCAGCGAACTCGAGCTCCGCCAGCCAAGCCCGGGTCAGGTCGGCATGCATGCGCGCGAAGTCAGTCTGCATTCATCTCACCGCAGCCTGCGCCTTGTGTCTTTAGGGCCATGATGCCACCGATCTTAACTTAGTTCAGTTCTGGGCCAACGGTAACGAACATTCGCGGAAGCTCATGCTGGTGTCGGCTCGGTTCACAGCCGCTGGTGTGGCCGGCCTGGATGATCGGCCGCTTAGTGGGCGTCCCAGGACGATCGATGATGCGCAGATCATCGCCGCGACCCTGGACCCACCCCCCGGGTCGCTGGCGGTGACGCATTGGTCCACCAGACTGCTGGGCAGGCATCTCTGGATCTCTGATGCGACCGTCGCCAGGGCGTGGCGCGCCTACCGCACGTCGTGGTCGACAACTACCACCCCCACAAACACGACGACTTCAACAGGTGGCTGGCCAAGAACCCTCGGGTCACCCTGCACTTCACCCCAACCTCGGGCTCGTGGCTGAACCTCGTCGAGGTGTTCTTCGGGATCATCACCCGCCAAGCGATCCGCCGCGGATCGTTTGACAACGTCAAACAACTCGTCGCCGCGATCCGCGCGTTCATCGACGCTTACAACAACCGCTGCCAACCGTTCATCTGGACCAAAACCCCCGAGGACATCCTGCCGCGCGCCACCCGTCAACCAACTTCAGACGCGAGACACTAGCCGGGCAGCAACGTCACCTACCCAAACCCGACAGGCGGCAGATCGCGCCACGCCGCATCACACAGGGCATCCGCCATGAGATCGCCAAACGTGTTCACGAAAAGCTCGGCGGGGACGTCAGCGATGGCCGGCAGCTGGCTGACGCCGGCCTGAAATACATTCCCGCCCGGCGTGGCGGCGCGATCGCGCTCCAGGAACGCCGCGACATCACGATCCCCATCAACGACCTACAAGCCCGAATCCAAGAGAACACGGCGGCGGTCAAGCTCGAGCTCACCCCTCGGCCGTCGGCGAATCCGGGCAAGGCGAGCCAAACCATGGGAACCGACGGTCGCTTCGGCCACGTAGCCCGCTGGCGAATACCTCGGGCCTGATTCAGGCGTCGTCCGAGAGCGTCGGGTTTAGCCGCCTAAGCGGGAGCGACGGTCTTGACGTCATCCTTTCTTCCGGCTTGATGCTCGCTCTGTGGTTGTTCACATAGGCTCGTGGACGCGTTGTAGGCTCGCGCCGTGAGTGCCATAGGGTTGAAGGTGCCGATCATGCAGGCGCCTGTCGCGGGTGCCGCCACGGCTGAACTCGCTAGCGAGGTGTCGCGGGCTGGAGGCCTTGGCTCGCTCGGGGCGTCTTGGACCGAGCCTGAGGTCCTGCGGGAGCGGATTCGATCCATCCAGCGCGCCAGCGATCGGCCGTTTTGCGTGAATCTCGTTCTTGATTTTGAACAGGACGAGCGTCTTGAGGTGGCTGTTGAGGAGGGCGCGCCAATCGTGTCGTTCTCTTTCGGGCTTCGCCCGGAGCTGATCACGCGGGCGCGAGCCGGAGGCGCGCGAGTGTTCGTCCAGGTCGGCTCTACGGACGCGGCGCGAGCGGCCGCCGATGCCGGTGCTGACGTACTGATCGTCCAGGGTGTGGAGGCTGGCGGTCATGTGCAAGGTGTCGTGGGACTGCTCCCGTTGTTGGCCGAGGTGAGACGGGCAGTGTCGCTGCCGCTGATGGCGGCGGGCGGGATCGGCGAGCCGGCATCAGCGCGTGCGGCACTGGCTGCCGGCGCCGTGGCCGTCGTTATGGGTACCAGGTTTGTTGCCAGCGACGAATCAGACGCCCATCCGCGGTACAAGGCGCGATTGTTGAAAGCCGACGCTCGCGACACTGTCTTGACTGAACTGTTTGATGTTGGCTGGCCGCGCTCACCGCATCGTGTTCTTCGCAACAGCACCTACAGCCGCTGGGAGTCCGCTGCCAGCCCACCGTCAGGCAAGCGCCCGGACGAGGATGAAGAGGTCGCCAACGGCATTCCGCGTTACGCAGCCAACCTGCCGCTCGCGGGCATGGAGGGCGATATCGAGGCGATGGCGATGTATGCCGGCCAGAGCGTCGGCGCGATAGCCGCCGTAGAACCGGCGGGCGCCATTGTTGAACGCTTCGCCACCGCGCTCAGCGCCGAATAGCCACTCCGTCGCGGCTGCCACCGGTCTGCCTCACGATTGGTGTTGTCGCAAATCAGCAGTCTGGCTAGCTTCAGCTGAGAGTTGTGAATTGATCGAACCGCAGCAGCCAGGCTGGTCGTCGGATCTGAAACCTATTCCACCACTGGCGACATCCGCCAGGCTTGATGGGACTCACCCGAGCGCCGCCGAGTCGACTGCCGCCGAGGGCTCTATTTCAGGCAGGCGCATCATGCGGAAGGAGTTGAAGAACCCCAGCAGCCCAGCCAGGATCGGGATGAGTAACGCGACCTGCAGTGCGATGTTTGTCGCGTGCGTGTTGATCTTCAGAATCTCTGCCTGGACCGCGCGCGGCTCATGCGCAACGATCCTTTCGAGCTGCGTGTTGCTCACTACCTCCGCGTCGTGCTCCATGGTGTGTGAGATCTGTTGCTTCTGGGAGGACGGGATCACAGGGCTGGAGTTCACCATGTTCGTGAACGCGAGCGAGAGGGTCGCGAGCAGGATCCCGCCCGCCATCGCCAGCCCGAATGACAGCCCGAACGAGCCGGCCGCAGAGTTGACTCCAGCTGCCTCGCTGACCCGCTCCTCGTCGATCGGGGCGAGCGTGTAGTTGTTGAGTTGGGAGACGAGCAGACCGAGCCCCGCGCCGGCGATCATCAGCGGCGCGACCAGGTACCAGCCCGAGGTCGCTCTCGGAACGATCGGGATCAGCAATGCCATGCCGACCGTGCTGAGCGCGAACCCGATGCGGATAACGCTCGCGGACCGTCGGTGCTTGCGGCTTTTTCCGGCGAGGATCGCCGCCGCGAACATCGTCAGCGATAGCGGGGCCAGGGACAGTCCTGTCTGCATCGCGGAGTACTCCAGCTTGATCTGCAGGAAGATCGGCAGAGCAATCATCGCGCCGCCGAGCGTGACGTTCTGCATCGTCTGCCCGGAGATCCCCAGCCGGAAGTTGGGAAGCCGGAACAGGTCTGGGTCGAGCACGGTGACCTTGCCCTCGCGGTGGCGTCGCACGAGCCAGCGGGCAAACGCGAACAGTGCAACTGACCCGAGCGCGATCAGCAGGATCACATAGTCGCCTCCCTCCTGCCACACCAAGATTCCGAGCACCACACCTCCCATTCCCAGGACGGAGAGGATCGATCCAAGGACGTCGACGTGACGGTCGCCCGTGTAGGGGATGTCCTTGACGAGCCGGATCTGCGACAGCACGATCGCGATCACGATCAACTCAAGCAGGAACCCGACACGCCAGGACAGATACGTCGTCAAGAACCCACCCAACAACGGACCGACCGCCGCAGCGATCGCTGCCGCAGCTCCGACCAGCGCATAGGTCTTCTTCTGGGCGGCTCCCTCAAAGTTGCCGTGGATCAGTGACTGCATCGCGGGCAGCAACAGCGAGGCGCCAAGGCCACCGATGATCGCCCAGAAGATCACGACCGCCGTGATGCTCTGCGCCAAGGTCATCGCCAGCGCACCGACTGCGTAGCCCAAAAGGCCCAGCACGTACGCCCGCTTGCGGCCGATCAGATCCCCAACCTTGCTATTGATCAGGATGAACGACGCCGACACGAGCGCCTCAAGTGCGATCGCGGACTGGACCGCACTGACCGTCGTTCCGAGGTCGTGAACAACCTTTGAGATCGACACGTTCATCAGCGACGTGTCAACCACCAGCACGAACATCGCCATCGCCAGCAGCAGCGCCAGACGCGTGGTCCCATTCGCCTCGCTGGAGGCCCCTGCCGTCGCGTCATCCACCCCGGACACCACCAAACCTTCCCGGCCGCACGACAAACGCGGATCCGTATTTCCCCGCCGTTCAAGACCCGCAGCCAACAACCGCCCGCACCGTTACAACCAAGACACCACCGCGAAGCCCCTGTCTCGGATGAACCGGAACCGAGGACCGGACCCGGACAGAGCATCCGAAAGGCAGTTTCATGCTTCGAAGGTCAGCAGTCGGGCGCCGCTGATGGTTGCTGGGTAGCTGAGGAACGAGACCGGATCAGTGGGGCTCGCGCCACATGCACGAGATGGTCGGTTCGCCGCCTGGGGCTGCGAATTCGCCGATCTGCACAAAGCCGTGCTGCTCGTAGCGGTGGTCGTTGTCGCGGTTGCTGGATTCGAGGTAGGCAGGGAACCGTTGTTGGTCGATCAGTGCGAGGTTTGCTGCCAACAGGCGCATGCCCTTGCCTTGTCCGCGGTGGTCAGGATGGGTTCCCAGGAGGCTGAGGTAGTAGTGCGGCGTGTCGCGTGGATGGTTGGCGTCGAAACGGTCAAGCAGCAGCAACACTTGATCAGCATGGGCGCCGACAAGTTCGCGCAGCAGCGGCTCGACCCGGGCCTCGTCCTGATCGCTGAGTTCGGGCTGATCTGGGGGGATCCACAGTGATGCAGCGCCACGGTCATCAGTCATCCAAACGTGCCCGTATGGGAGCGCGCTGTGCATGTAGAGCCCCCACCAGATGCGCTGGTCCGCCAAACGCTTAGCTGCATTTGGGAAGGCCCATGCCCACGTCGGATCGTTTTCGAAGGCAAGTGTGAATAGTTCGGTCACGTACGGGCGCTCGTCGGGTGTCACCTGAGTGATCCCCGGCGTCGCGCCTGATTGATTCTGCGCCTCATCCGCCAAATTCCCACGGCTCCTCTCGGTCCCCGAATCGCCCCCCGACGGACCCTAACCCAACGCATCTCGCCGTGGCAAGACGACCATCCAGAAATCGCCAAGCCCAGGTCACCGGCCGCTGTCGAATTGCTCGAAACCTACTCTGCGACTGCCCCGATGCGCGTGCTGGATTCGTGGCACAGGAGTCGTCTGTGAAGCCACGTGGAGTGGATGCCGTTATCTCGTCTGCTCATCACCCGCTCATGCGTTCGCTCTGTGAGCTTCGTCGAATTTCACGGCTCTGGGGGTCGTCTCAGGCTCTCGGGTGAGAAGCGGATGGGTTAGAAAGGTAGGCGGAAGATCGGGTGTATGCCCGATGTCAGTCCGGTCGGGGCGGCGTAGCCTGCTCGGTATATGGTGAATCGCAATCAGATCGAGGGGACATGGCTGAGCAGACGATCAACCCGAATAGGGTCCTGTGGCAGAAGGGCGACTTCACGCGTATAGCGGAGGCCATGCGTGAGAGCGGTGAGGCGCTAGTCGCGGATTTGGGTATCACGGTGGGGTTGCAGGTGCTGGATCTTGGCTGCGGTGACGGGACCACGGCGTTGCCTGCGGCGCGGCTCGGCGCTGACGTGCTGGGGGTTGATATCGCGGCCAACCTTGTCGCTGCTGGCAACAAGCGTGCGACGGCCGCGGGACTCGACAACCTGCGCTTCGAGGAAGGGGACGCCTCGAACCTGAGCGATTTGGGTGACGACTCGTTTGACCTGGTTGTGTCGATCTTTGGCGCGATGTTCGCCCCACGTCCGCTTGACGTCGCCAAGGAGATGGTGCGGGTGACCCGGCCGGGCGGTCGTGTCGTGATGGGCAACTGGATACCTGGCGACCCGACGCTTGTTGCTCAGCTCTTGCGGATCAGCGGTGCCTACTCGCCGCCGCCGCCGGAGGGGTTCATCAGCCCCGTCACCTGGGGTGTCGAGGCTGACGTGCTGGAGCGGTTCGACGGCGCTGGCATCGCCGCGGATCGGGTCTCTTTCAGCCGTGAGACGTGGACATTCGTGTACGGGGGGTCACCGAGTGAGCTGCTCGCGAACTTCCGCGATTACTACGGTCCGACGATGAACGCGTACGCTGCCGCGACGGCCGACGGCCGCGCCGATCAGCTGCATGCTGAGCTGACAACGCTGTTTGAGGGTCAGAACACCGCCACTGATGGCTCCACCTCGATCCCGGCGACCTATCTGCACGTGGTGGTCACCGTGTGATGGCTGTCAGGGCGGGTACATTCCCGCCCGATGAGTGATTCCGGCGCTAGCTCGGGGCTAAGACTTTCCGAGCTGTTAGCAGTGCTGTCGTTCGGCGCGGACCTCGGCATGGGCCAGCCGATGGAGCACGTGCTGCGCGAGTGTCTGATCGCCCTTGCACTGGCCGAGCGGATCGGCTTGGCCGAGGACGAGGTCGAGGCCGTCTACTTCGCGTCACTGGTGACGTGGATCGGGTGCCACGTGGACGCTTACGAGCAGACCAAGTGGTTCGGCGATGAAACTGCCCTCAAGAATGACTTCCGCCAGGTTGATTTTGCAGGCGTCAGCTCCGGGCCATTGTTCATGCTCCGCCATCTGGGCGGCGACGCGCCGCTGCGCCAACGGGTTGGATTAATCCCGGCGTTCATCGGTGACGGCAGACACGCGGCCGAATCGATGCTCGACAACCATTGGCGCGCAGCCGACGAGCTCATGGAACGGGTCGGCCTCAGCCGACTCGTTCGAAACACGGTTGAACAGACCTTCGAGCGATGGGACGGACGCGGCGTGCCAAACGGAGCTAGGGGGGCGGACATTCTGCTGACCTCGCAGCTCGTGAACCTGGCGGACGTGGTCGAGATCTTCCAACGCACAGGCGGCGTGGAGGCGGCCGTATCGATGGCGCGCGCACGGTCCGGCACCCAGTTCTCACCGGATCTGGTGGAGACGTTCGCTGACGCCGCGGAGTCGCTCTTTATCGAGATCGAGCGCGTGGAGGTATGGCAGGCCGCTCTAACCGCATCGCCTGCCACCCGCTACCGCCTGACACACGCTCAGATCGACGACGCACTCGAGGCCGTCGCTGACTTCGTCGATGTCAAATCGCCGTACACGATCGGACACTCCCGAGGCGTGGCGGCCCTCGCCGAGCGCGCGGCTGCCCACTACGGACTCGGCGTGGATGACACCACGCTGCTGCGGCGAGCCGCACTAGTTCACGATCTCGGCAGGCTCGGCGTGCCAAACATCATCTGGGACAAGCCGGGGCCGCTGAGCCCCGCCGAGCTCGAACGGGCCCGCATGCACGCCTACCTGTCTGAGCGCATGCTCTCAGCATCACCTGATCTCGCTCGATTGGGCGCGGTCGCCGCGCAGCATCACGAGCGGCTTGACGGCAGCGGCTACCCGCGCGGTCTGACCGCCGGTGACATCACCCCCGCTGGCCGCATCCTTGCCGCTGCCGACAGCTATCACGCACGCCGAGAACCACGACCACACCGGCCGGCGCAGAGCGCCGAGCAGGCAGCCTCAGAGCTCCATGCGGACGTGCACGCGGGCCGTATCGACGGCGACGCTGCCCAGGCCGTGCTCGCCGCGGCGGGACACAAAGCTGGGAAACGACGTGAGTGGCCCGCCGGTCTGACAACCCGCGAGGTTGACATCCTGCGTCTTCTGGCCCAGGGGATGTCCAACAAGGAGATGGCGGCCGAGTTGGTGATCTCGCCCAAGACCGCGAATACCCACGTCGAGCACATCTACACCAAGCTCGGCGTGAGCAACAGAGCGCTCGCAAGCTTATTCGCCGCGAAACACGGCCTGGTGACCATCGACAACACGTAACACCGATCATCACCGGCGGGGATATGAGAGCTAGTCCCGTCCGGCGCCCGTGTCAGACAGCTTCCGCGACCTACAGGCCATCTGCCGCCCAGCCCACCGGGCCCCACGATCGCTAAGCCACGAAATCGAAAGTCTCGTGCCGCTCCCGCTTCGCGCATGGGTTGGGCTACGCCGAGCCCCGGCTTCTCCTGCTCGACGATCAAACCACCAGCTGCCCGAAGGTGCCTCTCAGCCTGGGGATCGAGAAGGACAAGCCGTTCACACCCGACGAACGGATGACCGACCAACCTGGGTATCTCAGTCCAGATATAGCTATCGGCCGAGATCCCGTTTCGCTTCAGCTGCGCGCCGAACAACCGCCCGACGCCGCCAATCGCTCAGCCGCCGCTTGGCTAGTTGGATCGTCGCAGGCGGCGCCTTCTGCGTCTTCTTCTTGAAGCCCTCCAAGGCGAGTAGCACCCGGCCGCGAGAACCTTCCTCGGCGAACAGGATCCGATTCCACGGCGAACAGGATCCGATAGATGACGCGATCCCCGTCCACGCGGACCTCCCAGATATCTCCGTCGAGGTGGCGTGCCGCCCGACAGACCCCGATCGCGCACCCCTCCCATACCGGCGAGTACGGCGGCCGCGTCTGAGTCGGAGAACTCATCGATGAGCTCCTCGACAGGGCTCGACCAGATGGGGTGCGGTAGTCACACGCCAGCGCCGACGAGGAGCCGGGCGATCACCTGACGGACGACGGGCGGCTGGAGGCGACACGCTCGCAAGCTAACCAGCCAAGCCGGACCGTCTATCAAGGCAGCCGGAGACACTGCCCGGCTCAGCGTCCGCGACGACCGCCTCCGATCCGCTGGACTGTTGGACTGTTGGACTGTTTTGTTACGAACCAGGCGGTTCATAGCGGTCCGTCGCGGTTACGAGGACCCGAGCCGAAACCGCAGAAACCCCAGCAACTACAGGAAGTTCCTGCAAATCGTATGATGCCGGAGGAGGGACTCGAACCCCCGACACGCGGATTATGATTCCGCTGCGCTTTCCAATGTTTACAGCAGATATTGACCAAATTGGACTGCTGGTTGGACTGTTTTGTCACGCGGCGTGCCAAAATCAGCCAAAGGTCGAGACCAATGACTGAGCCGTTCTGGGGTCAGACTGTCGCCCAGATTCCTCCGCTCGGGGGAGCGCCGCGGGCGCTCAGGTTTGGGCGCGACGGCGAAGGAACGCGTTGAGGCGATCGGCTGGATCGCTCTCGTCCAGTGGCGGCAGCAGCTTCACGTAGCGCTCGGTCGCTTGCAGCGAGCTGTGTCCCATGTACTCCATGAGTTCCCGGAGTGTGTATCCCGCAGCCATCAGAAAGCTCGCGTAGGTGTGCCGGCACTCATGCAGCGTGATTGGGTCGAGACCGGAGGCGCTCCATCGCGCGCGTGCGCGTTCAGCGATCTTGCCTGACATCACCGATTTGGCGCTGACCCCGCCGACGTCGCGCCGACCTTGCCGCATGAACTCGCTCAGCAGGATTGGCCGGAGCGGCTCCGCGATCGGCGGCCGCCGTCCCGTCCCGGCCTCGCTTTTCGCCTTCCTAACGATCAGGCGGTAGCCGTCAAGCTCCACGTCCGGCCAGTCAAGCCTCCGGATCTCAGCTCGACGGAGGCCTGCATAGAAGGCCAGTGCATAGGGCACCCTGTCCGCCGGCTCGAGCGCCGCCAGCAGAGCCGCTGCCTCCTCGGCGTCAGCCACCCGTTCGCGTGGCCTTTCGTCGCTTGGCGGGAGTTCGATCCCGAGCAGCGGATTGACCTCGACCAGGCGACGGGTTGGCCTGGCTGCCCACCCATAGATCGCGCGTACGACCGCGAGGTGGTTGGCGATCCGCGAGCGGGATAGCCCTTCGCGGCTCATGCGGTCTACCCAGATTTGCCATTCGCGCGGATCGATGCCGGAAGCCGGTCGTGGCCCGAACTCGGGCTCGAGCACATAGCGAAGCGAGCGCTTATAGCCGGCGAGCGTGGTGGCGGAGTATCCCGTGCTCCGCTTGCCGCGCCGGCGACCGACTGCTCCGCTTTGAACGCCGTCGAGCCACTCGTCGGCGAGAGAGGTGAAGGTTGGGCCAGCCTCCAGCGTCTCCTGTACCGCAGCTTGCCCCTTCTCGTTGGCCAACAGCCAATTCAGGACCTCGGCGCGATCAGCGAATGTCTGCGACCAGGCCATCCTCCCGCTTGCTGGGTCCCAACGATGGCCTCGGAACGAAGCCGCGCAGCGACACCGAGCAGGCTTCCTGCCAGCAGCCGGGCAAGCCTGCTGATGACGGATGTAGACACCTGGGGTCTTGGTCTTCCGATAGCTGGACACGACGGTCTCCTGATCGAGTGCAACCGAGCCTACGCCGACCTCAGGCGGCATCCGCTCCCGACCTGAAGAGCGACTGCTGGTTAGCTCTAACCCAACGGCGTAGCTCTTCGGGTGGAACCTGAACCAGAGCCCCGCACGGGACCACCCGAATGAACGGCTGGACGCGCCGTTCGAACGTGTCGACGCTCATCCCGAGGGCGGCCGCCGCCTCCTCACGTGTGTAGAGAAGTCGCTCCACGGCTGCGATCGGCCGCTCGACCCGCCTGCGCGCAGGCATCACGCACCCTCCGCGGGCCAGGCGGACCGGGCGCGCCTGCTCAGCGGCAACCGCATCCGTGGCCCGTGGAATCTTGGTCCCGGTGGTGCTGTGACGATCGTGGCGGTGAGCACGTCTTCCGTGGTAATGCTCATTGACGCAAGGTACCACCGGTTTTCTGGTGGCCCTCGACTCTGGCTTGTGTGTGCGGCTCCTAAAACTACTGATTAGCAGCCGAATCCTGTGAACAGAGCACACGGAAAGTCAGCCTAATCTTTGCTGCGGTGACCGGTAGGACAGGTGCAAACCGCGGTCGTCGATGAGGCCCCTGACGTCACGCCCGGAGAACGGTTAGTGTCGCCGGCCCGCGTGTACGGATACTGATCGATCCGCGTACGGCAGACAGGTTTCAGCCAGCCACGAAGAGAGTGAAGGTATCACGGTGCGCTGGATCTGATTGGGTCACAAGTGGTCGTCTTTCATGTGCCGCGCCTTCAAAGCAATACTCTTCAATAGTGCCATCGTCCCGGGTAGCAAGCTGGGTAAATGGTCATGACCATTTACGCTTGCTCCGGGGGTTTGAGTGCACCGCGGGAGACGGGTGCCGGTGCGCGGCTGCCCTTGGGCCCCACCGTGAACGGTGGGTCGCTGCGCTGGGCGTGGGGTGGTTTGAATGAGCGAGCCGCCCTCAAGGACGACTCGGCCGCGGCGGTCGTTTGAGGCTTCGCGGCGGACGCGGTTCACGGTCAGGCTCTCTCCCGACGAGCGGGATCAGCTGGACCGGTTGGCTGGTGAGAAGGGTGTGAGCGTCGGCCGGCTGCTGGTGGAGTCAGCTCTGTCAGGGGCGTGGGATCGTGACCTGCGCGGGTCGGTGCTCACGGCGTTGTGGCGGGTCAACCGGCTGCTGGCGAATGTGACTGGCAACCTCAATCAGCTCGCGCATCAGGCCAATATCGCGGAGCAGGTCGTCGCCGAGCGGTGGCTACGCCGGGAGCTTGAGGCGTTGGCGGGGTTGCGCGAGGAGCTGAGCGGGCTGTTGCGGGAGGTTCAATGATCCCGAACATCAGCGGCGGTGGTGAACTCTGGGTTGTCCTTCCTCCGCTGGGGCTGCGCGAGGTCGCGCACCAGCCGCACCCGGCATCCGGTTAGCGCCGTCTGCGTGGCTCGCCGGCCTCCCACCAGTCCCGCGGTTGCTCCCCGTGCTCACGCGAGTACTCAAGCGTCCGCCACGCGCTCACCGTCTGTGAGCTGGTCTGGCCGCAGAATTTCCATAGCTCGCGCGCGGAGCGCTTGTACCGGTGGATCAGGTCGTCGAGGTCGAACGCGTCGATCTCGCCAGCGTCGAGCTGCGCGAAGCCGGCACGGACATGCTCGAGCAGCGCTTGCAGCTCCTGTTCGTGGTAGAGGCCGATCACGTCGCGTGCCGCTTGCCGCTCGGCCCTATCGGGGTCACCGGGGCCCATCGATCAACACGTCCAAACGGTGTTGGCCCATTCCCGCGCATCACGGACGTTCCGGCTAATTTGGTCCTCGCGACCGGCTCTCTCAGCGAGCTGACCTGTGCCAACGCGGCCGGTTCCTAAGTGAGCGGGGTGCGCGAAAAGGAACTCCACGGACCCAAGTTTGACTCAACCAAGCTAGGACAGCGGCGAAGTTCACCGGTCGAGATCCATTGGCCGGCCAAGCCGCCGGCCCGACGCGATCCAGAACGCTTTCCAACCGCAGGCACGAGAAGACCTGGCGCTTCTACTTTGCGACGGATGCAATCACCGAGCCGCCTTCCGCTTATAGCCCGGAGCATTTGCGATGCGAAGTGACTCCAGGCTTCCGCTTTCGCGGCACGGCGATTCGTTGGGGTTCGCCAATTCAGCAGGTGGCAGAGTGACATGCGTCAAACTGGTGCGGTGACGACGGAGACCGGACGTACCACCTCCGCTGAGTCTCGCAGCACACGGGGGCCAATCCGTCGCTGGACCCGAGCCCGCCCGGCCGACGTCATCGACCTGTTTGTCTACGTCGTCGTGCTCAACCTTGCCATCGAGTACGTCCCATCGGTCATTAGCGAAAGCTTTTCCCTCTCACTCCTGACTGCTGCGCTCCTCAAGATCACCCTCGAGCTCGTGATCCTCCTCAAGGGTCTGATCATCACGAGGCTCCATGCCGCCGACACGCGGCGCGCCAAGGTTGTGGCTGCAAGCTCGCTATGGGTGGTCGCGGCCGGCAGCAAGCTCGTCGTGCTCGCACTCGTTGACCTCGTCTTCGGCGATGCCGTCAGCCTTGGCGGCTTTGTATCGGTGACGTTGCTCGTCGTAGCCCTCCTCGTCTCACGAGCCGCCGTACGGTGGCTCCTTTATGACACGACGACTGCGGCTTGAGCGCAACGAGGCGAGTGCGCCAGACGGCGAATGTCCAAACCGCGCGTGTCCGTGACAGATCGAGATCGTGCTGCGGTCCCGGCGAACTCACCGGTGCTCCAGTCGCTAACAGCAGTCTGGCTAGCTTCGGGCTGAGGGTTATGAATTGATCGGGATGCGGCAGCCGACTGCCTTCCGCGTTTAGCCCTTCGACAGCAGCGGGGATCATGGCTAGCGCTCCAACGGGTGTTCACAACGAGGCCACTGTGTTAGACAAGACGTTGAAGATGCTGTTTCGGCGGGACCCGTCTGGTCAGTTGCAGAACGGCGCGAGGAAGTGGGCGCGGAGTGAGTTGAGCGACACCGAGGCCTGTGCTGCCCTCGCGAGCGACGCCAGAGACATCGCGCCGACAGCGCTCGATGCCGAGATCCAGGGCTGGCATCCTCGCGATGACTTCCTGAACGACCGGGCCTATCGGCTGCTCGTCGGCGTGCGGGACGGTGCGGTGCCTTCGATGGACTCGTCAAAGCGCGAGCGGTTCGAGCGTGAGGAAAAACTCGGCCGTCTGCCGCTCTCTGAAGCGTTCGAGCTGCTGGCTGCGAGTTACCCGGAACTAGTTGACCTGGCGACGCGTGCGCGCGCCGGAGAGAAGCTCTCGTTGAAAGAGCGGCGGCCGGTACTGAAGCGCATTCTCGATGACGACGAGCACGGCCGTACGGCGTTCGGGATCGTCTCAAGGTACTTGGGAGCAGTCGCGCGAGGCAAAGACGTTCAGACTCCAATGTTCGACCGCCCCGGCGGCTACGGGGCACATGGCACGATCACACTCGGGTCACCGGATCTCTGATCGACTACCGGCCCGACCTGTGGCTTCGGCCTTGATCGAAAGCGCTGTCCGACACGTGAGTGATTAGGATCGCGCCGCAACCAACAAAGGAGGGCTCATGCCGATTCCGCAGGCGGGGCAACCATCGTTCCTGTCAGCCAGCCGGTGATGGTGAAGCTGCTCGACGGCGCTCCCGTCCACGTGATCGCTATGGCCTCGGACGGTAACGCGATGTGGTTCCTGGTTGTCGGGCAACGCCAGGGTCAGGGACCTCCGCTCTGGATTCCCGAAAATGAGATCGAGGAAGCATGGATCTCCCGGTCGGGTGGCCGACCGAAGTGACGACCAAACCCACAGCCACGCTTCAGACGCTCTGCCTTCTGCTTCGATCGATGACCAGCAGTCCGCCGACGCGATTAGGGCTTTGTCGCTTCGAGGGCGATGACCCCGGCGCTCGTGGGGCGAAACCCACAGGCCCCGAAGTAGAACTCGGACAGCGTGCCTCGAAGTCCACGTGGAGCCACTCGCAGCCTGCCGCTGCGGCATGCTCGCGTGCAACTTCGATCAGTCCGCTTCCAACGCCGCGTCGTCGTACTCGCTCCGCGACAATAAGGTCCAAGACAAACGCGTGAGCCATGCCGTCCCAGGCCACGTGACGAACCCACAGCGCCGCGTCCTGCCGTGCTGTCACCCATCCGAGGCAGTGGGTCGTGAGGCAAGACACCCAGTCTTGAGCAACGAAGCGCCGCCGAAGCCTCGGTGTGAAGATCGTTCACCTCGTCGTTCTCAACCTGGCCGCGCCATACGAGCTGCGCTGCTCATGAACCGGCTCGTGCACCCCGCACATAACCAGAGAGACGCTCCCCTCCAGGTTTGATCGAGCAGCAGGAGCCAAGCCGGGCTGCCCATCGATCCGTAATACGAGCATGCGTGCCATCACGACTCGTGGCGTACCGTCGGCGGGTGCAACCTTGTCACCCGGCGTTATCGGTCTACCAGTAGGTTGACGCCATGGATGCTGGCGGGGAGGTTATCAGGGCGGCCGTGCAGGCAACCTTTCAGCACGGCACTGCCGTCATACCGTGATCCGCGGCACTTCGATCCCTATATCGGTGCCGTGATCGGACTCAAGGGGCCGCCTTGAACTTGGGGAGCGATGGACCAAGGATTATTTTGAGGCGGGCGAACCACGTTTAGCTGACCTCAGCGAGATCTGGGGTGGAGGATTGTCGGTGAAGAAGGTCGCCCGTCACCAGTGGCGGCTCGGTGCCTGTGACTTTGGGTCTCGGCGGTCTTGCCGTTACGACGACGGCCAGGGCTGCTGGTGTTCGCTGCAGAGGTCACGATGATCGGGCAGATGGTCGCTGGGACGTCTTGCGGCTGATCCGGGGAGATCATGCGGTTGGACCCGCTTTGGCTGCTGGCGGCAATGGCCGGGCCGTGTCGGCAACGCGAGTCGAGGACGAGCACGCACCGCCAGGTTGGACCAGCTATGCAGGCTTATCCGATCCTCAAACAGCGTCCCGTGCCTTCGGCCGATCTCTAGGCAGAGTGGCATCACCGCCGCAGGATGATGCGGGAAGGATGCGGTTCGCTGCGTTGCTGGACACGAACGGTCTGATCAGACGAGCGTCGCTCGACCGTTCGCGCCCAGCTATCGAGCTTGGAGATTTCGGCGCCGCGGTCACAATCAAACCGCCAGCCGATGGCAGCCCATGCAACGAGTGATCTGGCGCACCGCCGGGACCGACACTGCCACGGGAACAACGCTCCGGCCGCACGACCGAGAGTGTCGCAACGATCGATTAGCGGCAGGTGGCGCGAATCTCCAGGTAGCCTCGCTGCGTGAACTCTGATCCAGGGATGCGCTCGTTAGACCCTGCATGGTTCGAGTGGACGGCAAACCTGCTGGCCGAGCTACCCGCCGAGATCCGAGAGAGACACGGTCGCGAACCGGACACTGGCGACCTTCTGATCGTCCTTGCGTTCGCATCTGACACGGTCGCAAACGAGGTGTTGGGCCAGCTGGGTCTCGCTGTAGATCGTCTGGGCAACAGCCTCGAACAAGCGAGGCGTGGACACGCCGTGACTGACCTCGACGCGCGGATAGAGAAGATTCGGCAGCGCAAGGAAGCAGCACTGGAATCTGAGGATCTCGAATTGGCCGACCGCCTGCGTGACGAAGAGCGAAGCCTTATTCGCAAGCTCAGGAGCGATCGCGCAGCGGTCGCTGAAGAGATCCGCGCCAGGCTCGGTCTGGTCGATCGAGACGTTCACGACGACTGAGCATCCAGTCGAAGCGCGGCTGCCGCAATGATCGACGAGGAGCAGCTGCTGCTAACCCGATGCGCTAGCGCGACGTCTACCGGTGCCGTGTTACCAACCTGGCGAGCCAGCGGAAGCTGAAGCTCAGCGCCAGGACGATTAGAACCCCGGCCAGCGCGACCGGACCCGTAAACGCGAGGCCGAGCATCACCAGCACGCAGAGCAGGCCGGTCACTGCCGCCCAAATGGTTTCAGCACGGTCACTCATTGAGTCACGCGAAGTTTATGTCCCAAATCGACGGATGTGGACTGCCGCCTTGATCGACTTGCGGCAGCCGGTGCTAGCCCGTTGTGGAAGGCGCGGTGATCGGCGGCTTGGCGGGTAATCTCGCGCATATGCCGAACGATCTCGACGACCTGTGGGGAGCATCGCTCACAGACGTCCACCTCGACCCAGTGGGACCCCGAGTCACACTCTCGCTGCGGGTCCTTGACGCTGGCCGCGAGACGCTGCACCGTCTTGTTCTGTTCGACGTAACCGACATTCGCTTCCGTAACGCGATTCCTGGGCGTTGGGAATACGCCGACGTCACCGAGATCCGATCCAAACCCATCGGGGGCGGACGATCCGCCCTGGAAATGATGCTGTGGTCCGAGGATGCGGGTTTGACCATAGAGTTTGGCTCACTCACCCGCGAATAGGCCACGGTCGTAAGCCAGGTGGAGAGCCTTGCTTCCGGTCTGATCGATCACCAGCACTCTGCTGACGCGGGGCGAGGACCGCTTCGCGGCATAGCGATCGTCGACCGGCTCCCTAGCGCGGTGAAACGGTTAGTCGGTGAAGCGAACGCCCCGACCTCAGGGTCCGGGAATCTCTGGCTCGCTGCAGGTGAACATGGCCTGGGTATCGCGACCGTCGGGTGATCGCGTGTAAAGGAGGAATCGGCCGTTTGCCGAGCCCGAGCCGCCGCTCGCTGGACCGATCGTGCTGGTGAACGTCGCGGCGGCTCGTCGTGACGTCGGCAGCATCGCGAACTCGCCGACTACGACCCCGGAGGCCCGGTCCCTGATGGTGTCAATTACGAAGCCGTCAGAGCGTCTCACAGTCGCGGTTAGGAACGGCCTGTGGCTGACGCACGCGCTGAAGGTACTCACATCCGGACCGTGGCCATCGTTAGTTATGACCACGATGATCGCGACGGCTGCAATCACACTCCCGATCGCAATCGCTGACCTGATCTTCTGTCGACGCCACTCCCGCTCGGCCAAACGAGGCATGCCGGGACCTTATTGCCCAACGTTCAGCCTCGCCACCTTGCCCAAACGCGTCGTATGAGCACCTGGTCGCCAAAGCACCCACATCGGCCGCATTCCGGCACACGAGCGCTACGCAAAATCAGAACCCGAGCGTGCGGCAGCGAGAGTGATGGTTCGATCGGTTGCGGCAGCCGGTGCTAGCCCGGTCCATTCACGAAGCAGAGGCGTCGCGAGACTTCTGCGTTTGGAGAGGAGCAGGTGCCCATCCACGATGGTCCAGCCTTGCTTTCATGGCGGCGGGGTATCGGAGACGCGACCGGGGTCGCGTGACGGTGCGACCCGTTATCTGTGGGAGTCGCGATCGTGAGCGTCTGCCCGGTTGCTGGCTGCACCAGATATAGGGATAATGGGCTCGATGAGCGGAGATACTTCGCGGTTGGCTAGGGTGGCCGCCACGCTAGGCGTCTTGGTGTCCGTCGTCAGCTTCGCTCTGGCGTTGGCGTCGTGGGGCACAGCATCCGCCGCCACACCTTCGTCCTTTCAGCTGCAAGGTTATGTTCCGGAAACGGTCTCGTGCGCACCTGATGACAGCTGCACAACCGCAGGGTCGATTCCGCTGGCCCGCTCCAACTCGTACGGCGGTCTGATGACTACCGTCGTGGGGGGCAAGGCGGCCGCCTTGGTCACGGCAACGCTGCCGGCTAACGCGAGTCCGACTGACCCATGGGTCGGGTTCGGAACTGAGGACTGCAATTTCGGCGTCGGCATCATGTGCCTGCCGACCGGGGTGATCGACGTGCCGCCGATCAGCAACATCTCGTGCCAATCGGCCGGGAACTGCACCGCGGTCGGCACGTACACCGACACCGCCGGGAACATGGACGGCGTGATGTTTACGGAGACCGACGGGCTGTGGGCTACCGGAGTGCAGGCACAGGTTGCGGCGACTGTTACGAATGTCCCTAAAGGAGCCAACACGCAACTGCGATTCGTGTCCGTTCAATGCGCGTCAGCCGGGAATTGCACCGCCGTGGCCAATCTCAGTGGCTTTAGCTTCTCCGGGGGAGCCTTCCCAAACGGCATGTGGATGCTCGTGGGAGGCGAGACGGCCCTGGTGTTTACAGAGACCAACGGTGTGTGGTCGGAGGGTGAGGAGCTAACGCCGCCGGTAGGCGCAGGCACGGCCCCCACCTACACGAGCGTCGCGTCATTGTCATGTCCCGACGCTGGCGACTGCGTGGCCGTGGCGTCCAGCTCGAACGGCCCCTTTGTGGCAACCGAGTCGGGCGGTGTATGGGCGCCGGGGACGACGGTCACCCCGCCATCCGAACCCAGTGGCTCCTGGGGAATGGTCCTTGACGCCGTGGCCTGTGCCCAGGTCGGGGACTGCACCGTGGTTGGCGGCCTGAACGTTGCCACGACGCCATCGACCGATTATCCGGAGCCACTCGCGGTGTCGGAGACCAACGGAGTCTGGTCGCCCGCAACAACCATTAACGTTCCGGCGAACGCTTGGCCGTTGACGGCGGGGCAGCTGCCCGATGTCGGAGTCGAGAGCGTGCTGGACCTACTCTCGTGCCCGTCTGCTGGAAACTGCACCGCAGCTGGCGACTATGCGGACGCGAACGGGATTCCGCAGGGTCTGTTCGTCAACGAGATCGGCGGCACCTGGCTCACCGGTGTGCAGGCACAACAGCCAGCCAATCCGGGCAATTACAACACCATCTCCCTAACCCAGCTGTCATGTGCCGCCGCTGGTGGGTGCGCGGCAACCGGCCAGGAAACGCAGGTCGTGGTGAGCAACGGAGGTCTTGGCGGTATCGGCGCGAGCGCCGACACCGGGCTGCTGTTCTCAGAAACCAGTGGCACGTGGGGCCCGGGTAGCGTGCCGCAGCTCCCGGCCAACGCCACTCAGGCAGCACCTGCTGTGGTTGGTGCTGTCTCTTGTTCGATCTCCAGCGGCTGCATTGCCGCCGGTACCTACGACGCTGCGGCAAGCGCGACCGTTGCGGCAGCTGCCGGTGGCGGATCGGCTGCGGCGAGCGGTGGGATGGAGCCCTACGTGGTGAGGCGTACCTCGAGTGGCTGGTCGCGAGCGGTGGAGCTCACGCCGCCCGCTGCGACACGCGCGCAGGTACTGGCGACGATCCGCTCGCTGCTTTCGGCCGACCGCGGCGCCGCGGCGTCACGCGGGCACAAGCGGTTCACGGGCGCGGTGCGCTCGTTCACCGCCCTTGAGCCTGGAAGGATTGCCGTGCGCTGGACCGCCAGGGTGGGTCGAAGCAGTGTCCTCGTGGCTCAGGCGGGCGCGAAGATCGCGAAGCCAACCACGACCAAGCTGCATATCCGGGTCACGAAGGCCGGCGCCGCGCTCCTCAGGGCCAGCCGCACACTCCGGGTGACCGATCGAGTGGTCTTCACTCCCGTCGCCTCGGCAGCGGTCCGGGCAAGCGACAGCTTCAAGCTCGCGTCCTATCGCTAAACGGACTGCGCCCTGCAGACCGCCCTTGGAGCGCAAAGGCGTCAGCGCACCCGTGATGTGATGCACCATCCCGACCAACATGCGGATGACGATTGACAGCACCTGCCTAGGCGGGCGCCCACGTACGTGGACACACTCAATGAGATGCACGCAATCCGCGCCAAGCAGGCATCTCAGGCGGCGACCGAAGATGCCTCTGCCGTGATGAATGCGAGTCCGGACGTGTGATCGCGTGCGTGCAAAGCTCGCCGGCGTTGACCCGGACTGCGGCATTCAAGACCGACAAAAGACGTCCTGTGTCATCCATGAAGGGCTCACGCGGGTGTCAAGTTTGGTTTGTTCTAGAGGCCTCTTGTTGTTTGGTGCCGTTTCGCTGGCTGCGTTGCGGCGTGGGTGGAGGTTCCAGTCATCCATTCGGTCGCGCGTGGCGGACCAGTGTGTCGTGCGGTTCCCGGGGGCTCAATCAAAGCCGGCGGCCGATCGGTCTCAGGGTTGCGGTCGAGGCCAGACACAGGAGCGAGCTCGCCCTGGGTTGCACCTCGCGCCCGTGTGCCCCGCCTCGAGCAACCGCTCGACCAGCACCCCGTCGCCACGCTCGATCGCGACCAGCTCGACCTCGAAGCATTTGAGCGCGTCACACAGCGACGTGATCCCCGGCTCGTCATGGCGAAACGTCTCGCCCAGCAGCCGCTGACCCGTCTCGTCCTCGATCAGTGTCAACGGCCGTCGGTTTCTCCCCATTCGCGGCCATCTTTTCTCCCCATTGACGGCCATGTTTTCTCCCCGCTGGTGGCCACGAATCTCCCCACCGTCACAGGTTTGTTGAGAGTGCTCAGATCAGTGGCGTGACCCCCTTGCCTGCGGTTGCCTGGGCGAGCCGGTAGCTGTCCTGGCCGTCGGTGAGATCTTGGGTTGCGCAGCCACAGGTAGCGGCTGTGACGCAGCAGGTCTGCGTGATCGCCTCGCTCGGCTTTGCGGACCTCGTCGACAGCCTTGCTGAGCTGCGCTTTGACGTGGTAGCGATCGAACATAATCTCTGCAGCGGGGAGGTGCTTGAGCGCGCCGGCGAGGTAGGGCCTCGGACATGTCCTGGCAGACCTCCCGGACCTGTTCGGCTCGGCCGCCGTGAGCGACAAGATCCTCGGCAAAACCGGCGTAGGCGCCGCTGTCACGGCCAGGGGTGGCGAACACGACGCGTGCCTAGTCGATGTCAGCGAACACCGACACGTAATCCTGGCCGCGACGAAAGCTCGACTCATCGACCGCGGGACGCTCAACCGTCGAGAGCTCCTGGGCAGCGAGCACAGCCTCGACGTGATGATGCACCAGCCGCCACAACCGGGTGCTACGCCGCCGCGGCGCAGGCTTGGCGTGGTCCTTGCCAGCTGCCATGAGCGTGACTTCGTGCAACCAGGCCTGGCGCAGCTGCCGTCGTCACTGATCGAGCACTGATCCAGGCAAGCAAGCCGCAGCCCGTCCGCATCTGGGAGACTGAGTCGGTTTCCCCTGCCATGGTCCGTCGGTCACACGAGGGAGCGTGGTTACCGGGTGGCGCAGCCCCACGGAACTGCGACGCGGGTAGTCCTTCGCAGCCTGACCGTCACTATGACCGGCGGGCAATGGGAAGGCTGTCCGTTCGGGCTTGTTGCGCGCAGGTAGTAGCGGCCGGGTCCTTCCTCGAAGAGAAAAGTCTGCCTGGCAAACGGGATGCTCTCGACTGAAACGGGTTGGCGAGCGTACTGGGGGAGTTTGCTGTCCAGGTACAGCAGGATCTGTCCGGGGATAGCTCTCGCCTTCGAGGCGGCGGGGGCGCCGACCATGTAGATGTGACCTTTGAGGACGCCGATACCGATGCCGAAGTTGACTCCCAGCAGCCGCTCCACGCGCTCGACGATCTGTCCGCCGACGAGCCGGCGGTCCTTGTGTCCCGGCACGCTGAGGATCAGCGGGTTGCAGTCGCTCGAGCCACCGAAGTCGGTTACGGTAGCTGTCGCTAACGTAGATCCCGTCGCGCTGGCGCGAAAGGTCAGGGTCTCCACCGGTTCGACCGCGCTCAGCGCCGGACAGCTGAACTGGTAGCGTGCTGGTGGCAGCCGATTGATCCAGCTCGCGATCCGCCGCGTCGTTGACGCTCTCGTGACCGTGACCGCGACCACTGGGTGAACTCCTGGAAGCGCACTGATGACTTCAACGCGTCGTGCGGCATCCAGCGTGTTGCCGGTGCCACAGCCGGCGAGGGCGCAGGCACACACTGTAGCGAGCAAGAACACTATTGATCTCGGTCGTGGCAGCCGACTCATGGGTATCACTGTCTATGCTATTCCGCGCAATCCGGGAGACACCGGCCGGAGAGCCTCTCGGTCAGGTCGCGTAACCGACGCAGTTGTTCCACGCTTCCGAAAAGCTTGCCGCACCGTTTGGCAGTGACCCGAGCGTGATCCCCGGGCTGACCGTGAACGTGTCGGTGGCGTGGCTGCCGACTGGGCTGCCGCCCAGTCCGTTGTAGCCGCTCAGCGTGAACCTGCCGAAGTTCGTGATCTCCTGGCCTTGCAAGTTCTCCACGACCTCTTCAGCAGTCGAGTCCGCACTCGACCATGTGGCATTTGAGCCGCTCGCATACGCAACATACTCGGAGGCATTGACATAGTCGGTGAACACGTACCGGCCGCCGGTCCATTGTGTGATCGCAACCACGAGCGATCCTGGTGGCGCCGACGGGGCGCCGTTGAATTGCATCGGGGGACTCGACTGTGACGGATCGGTCTCATACCACAGCGTGCCGTTGGGCCATCCCGGTCGCCCTTCCTCCGTGCCCGTCTGGCCGAAATTATTGTCGGTGAGGCCGCCGATGCCAGACCAGATCCCGACCTGGCCACCACCGCAGCTGCCAGTATCGCCAGGCTCGGAATAGCTCGCCTCGGCAAGCGTCCAGCCGGTGGGCGTGTTGCCGTAGCCAGACCAACACCCGCACCCTGTGCCGCCGTGCGTATATACCATATTGCGGTTGCCGTACGCATAGAGAGGCACCCCACTAGAGCCTCCAGGGTTGAGTGACCAGTCTGCCACGCGTGTTTCCCAAGCACTGTACGCTGCAGCCTCGCTAG
>CAVXIA010000006.1:0-9220 GCA_963761675.1 uncultured Conexibacteraceae bacterium | reverse complement strand
GCGGGCTATCTATTTGAGTCAGGGAGCGCAGTGTTTCCGGACGATTGGCGCCACGGACGCTGAATAGTCGACGGTGTGTTGACGCGACCTGGCCGGGACGCGAGCGACGGTCTGCGGCCGGTCGGGCCGGGCTTCGCGATTAGGCTGCCGTAGGTGATCGGCTCGGCGGCGAGCGCCTGCTCGAGCAGGCGGTAGAACAGCAGGCCGCGGCGCCGCGAGCCACGCCGGTTGAAGCGGAGGTGAACTCGTTGAGGTAGGCGTCGAGGTGCTCGGTGCTGACCGCGCCCTGGTGGGTGCCCAGCAGCCAACGCTGCAGCAGGCTGGCGACGCGATGCACACCAGGCATCACCACGTGCGCTGGGTCGCTTTGTTTGCTCATGATCGTCCGCTCGTGCACGTAGCCGCGGTCGGCCAGAGTCCAGTAGGCCTGCCAGCCGTCGGTGTGGACAGTCGCACCCGGCTCTACCGCAACGTCGATGAACGGCAGCAGGCTGTCCTTGCTGACGTCCGGCACCTGCCCGAGCCGGATCCGCCCGAACCCTCTGGGATTCTCGATTTCCACGGCGATTGCGACGATCGCCTTGGTCTCGGTCTCGCGTCCGTGGACCTTGTCCTCGACCCCGCCGACGTAGCTCTCATCGACCTCAACATGCCCGGACAGTCGCTCGCGGCCAAGACGGACCATCGCCGCCCGATAACGGTGCAGCATCGCCCACGCCGTCTGATAGGACCCCAGCCCAAGCGACCGCTGCACCCCCAACGCCGAGACCCCGTGCTTCTGGCTGGTCATCTGCCAGCCGGCCTCAAACCACAGTCGCAACGGCGTGCGCGTGCGATGAAAGATCGTCCCCGCGGTCACCGACGCCTGGTGGCCGCAGACCGCACACTCCCACCGGCCGCTACCCAACCGCCAGCCATCCCGCCCCGCGCAGCGAGGACAGCGGAACCCGTCCGGCCAGCGCAGCCACTCCAGGTAGTCCAGGCACGCCCGATCGTCCGGGAACCAGGAGAGCAGTTCCGCATAGGAGCCCGGATAGTCACGTCCGACCACAGGCGCATCCCAAAGGCTACCTGACTCAAATAGATAGCCCGCTTGGGTGAAATGAAACGGCCCTCGTTTGCCATGTGTTGGTGAGACCCGAGTAAAGGAGACCACCGTGGAGAGACAGACGTTGTCTGAGGAGGGGCTAGATCTGCTGCTCAGCCGGATCGGCCGCACGCAGCCGGTCGATCCTTCCGTGGCTGACGACGAGCGTGTTTCTGTTGCGCTTGCAGACATGCTTCGCAGTATTGAGAGCGGTGGGCCGGCCTCGTCGGGCTCTGGCGAGCCAACGTCGCTGCGCTTCGGTCAGCCGGCGTTGCGACGAGCCATGCCCTGGGGGCGCGTACGGCGGCGGCGCTGGGTCACGGTCGGTGTGACGGTAGTGGTTGCCGGTCTGGCGTCGCTGGTCGGGGTCGAGAGCTTTGGTGCTGGTGGCGGCGGGGCTGGCCTGTCGCTGCCTTTGGCGGTCTCGCCTGCGGCGGCCGCTCAGCTGAACAGGGCCGCCCGTGCGGCAGCCGGACAGCCAACACCCGGCGATGGACAGTGGCAATACCAGGATGTCAGGCTCGAGGGGCTGCAGCACATAACGCTTCCGGACGGCCCGACTCTCGCGTACACGACGGTGGACACCCAGACAGACGTGGTATTCGCCGAGTACTGGAGCTTCCAGGGAGCTGCAAACGCAAGATGGCAATCTCATTCCCGACGGTGCAGGACAGGGCGACGTTACCTCGCCAACCAGTCGGCGTTCGACGCCGCGATCGATGCCAAGGATCCGCAATACCCGGCGACGAAGGCCGGCCTCCAGATGGACCAGATCCAAAAGGGCAGCGGCTCACCGGCGGTCTATGAGACCTCGCCCCCGAGCGACCCTCAGACGCTGCTGGCCGAGCTGTGGCAGAGAGACCTCGCCTCGCTGGGAATCAAGAGCGCGGCCAACGTGAAGGCTTACCTTGGGCATAAGAACGACGATTTGTGGATGGCCTTGGGCGACTTGTTGAACTCGCCGATCGCCAGGCTGCTAGCGACCGCCTACGCCGCCCTCAGCTATGTGCCCGGCAGCAAGGTGGTGGGCAACGCGACCGACGAGCTTGGCCGCACCGGAATTGCCGTCTCGTGGATGCCGCCATTTCCGGGCAACGGTTTCACTTACATCATCTCGCCCACTACCGGCAACCTGCTCGAGACAGATCTGATCCAGGGCCACACCTACGGCGGCGACCAGGCCGGGACGGCCGTGATTTGTTGGGTCTATCAGCAGACCCGTGTGGTCGATTCCGAGACCGCCATCCCGGGCGGCGGCAACGAGCCAATCAGCGCGAACACGCAGACCCGATGAGCGGCCTGTTCAAGCGGCCGGGCCGTCCGTCGAATGGAGACGACGAGCGGTTCACGCGACTCTACGAAGACACCAGCCGTGACCTGCTCGCATTTTTGATGCGGCGCTGCGCAACGGCCGAGGACGCCGCCGACTGCCTGGCGGAGAGCTACCGGATCGCCTGGGAGACGCGCTCACGCATTCCCGCCGGACCCCAGGCTCGGCCCTGGCTCTTCGGTGTCGCCCGCAACATCGCCCGGCAGGCACACAAAACCCAGACGCGGCGAACCGCCACCACAAGCGCGCTCGCGACAGCAGCCGAGCGCTGGTACACGCCCTCGCGCCCCGAGGACAGCGCACTTGCCGCCGCACTGTCAGAACTCTCGCCCGTCGACCAAGAGATCATCACGATGATCGCGGCCGACGGACTGCCCCCACGTGAGATCGCGACGATCCTCGGGCTATTACCCAACGCGGTCAGGATCAGGGCGCACCGAGCCCGAGAGAAGCTGCGTGCCCTGCTAGGGCCCGCCACTCCCGAGGAGGATGCCGACCCGGCTGACGCTCGACCCATCGCCGAGACCCGAGGAGGATGCCGACCCGGCCGACGCTCGACCCATCGCCGAGACCCGGGCGGATAGCCCGACCCCGGTAGGCGCCTCACGCGGCAAGCACCTAACGATCAGACTGCTGGCTGCGGTCAGACGCTGGAAAGGCACGCGGGCCCGATGAAACCTCACCAGCAGCGCCCAAGGACGACGCCCTTCCTCGTCGCCAGAAGCACATCTCGTGGGACGCTTTTCCGAGCAGCTGACACCGAAGGGCCGAGAGCACGTGGCCACGCGTTCGAATCCCGCGCACAGCGGCGCTCTCAGGTCGACGGCCGACTTGCCCCGTGCGCAGCAAAGCATGGGCGACAGGGCTGCGCCTTCGGCATGGCTGGACGGTGTGACCGATCACCGCCAGTAGGGGTATCGGCTGCGCTCTTTTAGTGGGTCGAACACCTCGTGGCGCCGAGTGGCTGAGAACAACGACAACTCAACGATCCGTTGCCCATCGGCCTGATCTAGGTCTTCAAGGACGTAGGGCATGGCCGCGATCACTGTTGAGCGACACGCTGGGTGGTGGCGGCGGGGGCGGTCAGCGACAGCGGGCGTGGTGATGAGGTAACGCGCGGTGGGCGGTCCGGCGACAGGATGTTGGTGTTCCTGTTCATGTTGGGCTCCCTCGCCGAAACCTTGATGCGGTGAGGCGAGGGAGCCCGTGACGCCGTTGGAGGTCGTCATGCTGATCGTCTCAGACGATCGTGCTGTGGTCGAGGCGGATTTGGCTGCCGGCCGGCTGCTGTGTCCGCGCTGCCGGGCGGGCCGGCTGGGAGGCTGGGGGTGTTCGCGGTTGCGGACGGTCCGGACGAGCACGGGGGTGCGGCGGTTGCGGCCGCGTCGTGGTCGTTGCCGCGAGCGGTCGTGCCGCGCGACGCATGTGCTGTTGCCGGATGTGTGCCTGTCGCGCCGGCGGTATGTCGTGGAGGTGATCGGTGCGGCGCTGCTGTCGGCTGGCCGGGAGGGGTATCGGCGGGCGGGGGAGCGGCTCGGGGTGCCGGGCGAGACGGTGCGTGAGTGGCGGCGCCGGTTCTGCTTGCTGGCGGAGTTGATCGCCGCGCACTTCCTGCGGTGGTCGTGGGCGTTGGACGCGTCGTTTGATCCGCCTGCCTGGCCAGGGTCGCCGATCGCTGGCGCCGTCGAGGCGATTGGCGTGTGCACGCGGGTGGCGTCGCTGTTGTTGGGGCGTCGTTCGCCGTGGTCGTGGGCGTCGGCATTGACCGCGGGCGGGCTGTTGGAGATCAACACGGTCACGCCTTGGCCTGTGCCTGAGTGACCGTGATCCTGACCGGTCGTTGCTGTTCAACGACAGGTCAGGAGGCGATGTGGACAGGGCGCAGGAGATTGGGTTGTTCCGATGGAAGATCGTTGGTGAGGCGACGGACGTCTCGTTGTCGGCGCGTGAGCGCGGCAGGCTGGTTCGTGCGTTGGCCGAGCGTGAGCATCTGGGCCCGGACGGACGCTGGGTGCGTGTCGGGCGCAACACGTTGGACCGCTGGATCCGCGCGTATCGCGTGGGCGGGTTCGATGCGCTGGTCCCGGCGCCGCGGCGGCTCGCGGAGGGCACGCCGGAGGGTCTGGAGTTGGCGGTTGCGCTCAGGCGCGAGCAGCCCGCTCGCACGGCGGCGCAGATCCACCGGATCATTCTGGAGTCACAGGATGCGGCACCGTCGGCGCGGACGATCCAGCGGCACTTGAAAGCGGTTGGGCTGCCGTGGAAGAGCAGCGGCGTGGCGCGTGCGTTGGGTCGCTTCGAGGCGGAGGCGCCGAATGAGTTGTGGACCGGGGACGCGTTGCACGGCCCGCTGATCGACGGTCGCCGCACGTTCCTGTTCTGCTTCCTGGACGATCACAGCCGGCTGCTGGTTGGTTACCGGTGGGCGATGCGCGAGGACGTGCTGAACGCTTCGGCCGCGTTGCGGGCCGGGATCGCCGCGCGCGGTGTCCCGAAGGCGGTCTATGTCGACAACGGCTCACCGTTCGTCTCGGGGCAACTGCTGCGCGCGTGCGCGGTGCTCGGGATCCGGCTGATCCACTCCACGCCCGGGCGGCCGGAAGGGCGCGGGAAGATCGAGCGGGTCTTCAGGACGGTCCGCGATCAGTTGCTGGTCGAGCTTGAGGACCGCTCACCCGCGAGCCTTGAGGATCTCAACCGGATGTTTCAGAGCTGGGCCGAGCAGGTCTATCACCGCCGCGTGCACACGGAGACTCAGCAGGCGCCGCTTGAGCGGTTCCTCGCCCCGGGTGTGCCGCCGCGACCGGCCGAAGCGATGCTGCGCGAGGCGTTTCGCTGGTCAGAGCGGCGAACCGTTTCGAGGACGGGGACGGTCGGGATGCATGGCAACACCTACGAGGTCGATCCTGAGCTCGCCGGCCGCCAAGTCGATCTCGTGTTCGATCCGCTCGAGCTGACCGAGGTGCAGGTCAGGCTCGACGGCCGCCAACGCGGGATGGCGATCCCGCGTGCGATCAAGCGGCACGTCCATCCGCGTGCCCAGCCAGAGCCTGAGAAGCCGGTGGCGCCGACCGGGATCGACTACCTCGGTCTGATCCAGAAGCGCCGTGAGCAGGAACTTCAGCGGCGGATCGACTACCGCAACCTACCCACCGCGGGCGACGAAAACCACGACGACAACAGGGAGATGACGGCATGAGCATCGACCGCCTGCGGGCGCATTGGGGGCTGTCTCGCACCCCGTTCACCAAGGAGCTTCAGACCTCGATGCTGTTCGCCTCCGCCGCTCACCAGGAAGCGGTCGCCCGGATCGACTGGATCATCTCGGAGCGGTCGCTTGGGGTGGTTTGTGGCGAGGTCGGCGCCGGCAAGACGGTCGCCGCTCGGGCCGCGACCAGCAGTCTGGATTCGAGTCGCTACTCGATCATCTACCTCCCCAACCCGGCCGTCGGGGCGCGCGGGATCTACACCCAGATCGTCACCGCGCTCGGCGCGACACCCCGCTTCTACCGGGCGACGCTGATCCCACAGGCGACCGACCTCTTGGCTGCCGAATCGGCTGAGCGTGGCAAGACCGTCGTGCTGATCCTCGACGAGGCTCACCTCCTGTCGGCCGAGCAATTGGAGGAGCTTCGGATGTTGACCAACCAAGAGATGGACTCGCGCGCGACGTTCGCGTGCCTGCTGCTCGGCCAGCCGACCCTGCGGCGCAAGCTCCGCCAGGGCACGTTCGCCGCGTTGGATCAGCGGATCGCATTGCGGTGCACGATCGACGGGATGGACCGCAAGGAGACCGGCGAATACATCGCCCACCACATAAAGCTCGCCGGCCGCAGCGACACCTTGTTCTCCGACGATGCGGTCGCGTTGATCCATGACGCGTCCCGCGGGTTGCCCCGCGCGGTGAACAACCTCGCGACGCAGACGCTGATCGCCGCCTACGCGGCCAACAAGTCGATCTGCGACGAGAGCTCCGCCCGCGCGGCGCTGGCTGAGATCACCGCCGAATGACCGACGAGCTGGTCTCCCTGTTCGACCAGCCGACCGGGGACGGCCGGCCGCGGGCGCTTCCGCTGCCGCCACCACCGGCTGATTGGCCCGTGGCACCCGGGCAGGCCGCCTACCACGGCCTGCCCGGCCAGATCGTGGGCAGGATCGCGCCACACACCGAAGCCGACCCAGCCGCGATCCTCACCCAACTGCTGGTCTGCTGCGGCGCGCTGATCGGCCGCGACGCGTACTTCCAGGTCGAAGCCACCCGACATCACCCCAACGAGTTCCTGGTGCTCGTCGGGGACAGCGCCAAGGCCCGGAAGGGCAGCTCGTTCGATCACGTCGCCCGCCTGCTCGCACAGGCCGATCCGGCGTTCACCTCACGTCTGAGCACCGGGCTATCCAGTGGCGAGGGACTGATCTGGACAGTTCGCGACCCCGCCGGCTCCGACCCAGGCGCCCTCGACAAGCGACTGCTCGTTATCGAACCCGAGTTCGCGACCGTCCTGAAGTCCACCGGCCGCGAACTCTCGACGCTCTCACCAACTCTGAGATCTGCGTGGGATGGCCGGCCGCTCGCGCTGCTGACCCGCACCGCACCCGCACGCGCCACCGAGGCGCACATCTCGATCATCGGACACATCACCCAGACCGAGCTACGCCGCCACACCACGACCGTCGAGATCGCCAACGGATTCCTCAACCGCTTCATCTTCGCGGCCGTCCGCCGAGTCCGGCTGCTGCCCGAAGGCGGCGACCCCGACCCGCTGAAAGGCACCGGCCTGAGTCGCTACCTCACCACCGTGCTCGCTCACGCCCGCGCCGTCGGAAGAGTCACATTCTCCCCAGACGCACGTGAGCTGTGGTGGCAGCTCTACCCGCAGCTCACCCAACCCGCCGACGGTCTCCTGGGCCAGCTCACCGCCCGCGCCGAAGCGCACACGATCCGGCTCTCGCTGCTCTACACACTGCTCAACGGACAGAAGATCATCGCACCCGAGCATCTCCAAGCTGCGCTCGCGCTCTGGGACTACGCCCAACGCTCCGCCGCCTGGGCACTCGAACAAGCAACCGGCGACCCGCTCGCCGAGCAGATCCACGCCGCGCTCGCCCGCTCGCCCGCCGGGCTAACCCGCACCCAGATCCGCGACCTCTGCCAACGCAACCTCCCCGCCGACCGCATCGAGCAAGCACTCCAAGCGCTCGCCGGCGCCGGCCGCGCTCATCAACAACGAGCCCTCACCAGCGGTCGCCCCGCCGAGCTCTGGACCGCCACCCAGCCCGCCGGCGTCTGAGCCACCGCCGCTACGCGCGAGTGGGTCGCATCGCTCGCCCGATCACGCTCGCGCCACGACAACGCCTTGCATGCCGTCACCACCTTCGTGGCGAGCGATCAACAGCGAGAGCGAAGCGGTCTCAAACGCGCGACGCACCACCGCGCGCTCCCCGCACCCGGCCGCCTTCATTGCCAGTCATTACCGGCCCCCGACCCCTTCGGTCGTTCGGTCGTTCGTCTCCCCGATCACCATCCACGATGACGTCGTCATCACCATCCAGCGTGTCCGTCAACAGCTGTTCGCCTCGGCGAGGACCCGAAGCTGTGCCTGCTGGTCGTGATCGGCGTCCGTGAGGACGGCTGCAAGGAGCTGCTCGCGGTCGAGGATGGCTACCGCGAGTCAGAGGACTCTTGGAGCGCGGTGTTCCGCGATCTCCGCGACCGTGGGCTCAACGAAGCCGAAGCTCGTGACCGGCGACGGGGCGCTCGGCGCGTGGGCGGCGCTGCGCAACGTGTTCCCCGGCACGCGAGAGCAACGCTGCTGGGTTCACAAGACAGCGAACGTCCTCGACGCGCTACCGAAGCGGCTGCAATCGCGGGCGAAGAGCTTGCTGCACGAGATGGCCGAGGCGTCCACCAGAGCGGACGCTCGCAAGGCACTGGAGCGCTTCCGGGACGAGTTCGACGCGAAGTACCCCAAGGCCGTCTCCAAGCTCGACAAGGACTGGGACGCGCTCACCACGTTCTACGACTTCCCCGCTGAGCACTGGCGGCACCTACGGACGACAAACCCGATCGAGTCGAGCTTCGCGACCGTCAAGCTGCGCACCAAGGTCACCAAGGGCGCCGGCTCCAAGAAGGCCGCGCTCGCGATGGCCTACAAGCTGCTCGACGCCGCCCAGGAACGCTGGCGACGGGTCAACGGCCACGAGCTCGTCGCCGACGTGCTCGACGACGTGAAGTTCAAGGACGGTATCAAGGTCACAGACGACGAAACCACGACAACGGACGAGAAGGTCGCCGCCTGATGCTTCACCTTCTCATCCACAACATTTGACAATTGCTCGTAACGTGCGCATTCCACCGGGGTCGAATCGGCCAGCAACAGGTTGTCGTCCCAGCCGGGGCTTTGGCTCGCGAACATTGGGATCAGCCACTCGATCGTGTCCGCCAGCCGGTCACGGCGTTTGAAGTACCCCGAGCGTTTCGTGAGGCCGGGGAACAGGTGGTGGAGTTGTTTGATCGCGGTGCGTATGAACCGGTAGTCGCTGGGGATTCCCATGATCGATTGCGCGACCGCCAATGTGACGACCTCCGCGTCAGAGAGACTTCGGCGATGGTTGGCGGGCTTCTCAGGCAGGAGATCGTCGGCTACGCAGAACACGTAGGTCAGCAGCAGGTCGAGGTCGGCGAGCATCGAGGCTCCTTCAATGGGTCGGCGATGACGGAACGCACCGCCGACTTCGACCCGCTGCCTTATGTTCCCTTCGACACCACAACCCGACCCCAGGCCGTGGAACTACTCATCTAGGCG
>CAVXIA010000005.1:0-19273 GCA_963761675.1 uncultured Conexibacteraceae bacterium | reverse complement strand
TGCAGTGTCCCATTAGTCTCTTGTAATTAGAAGGGACTTGTAGTACGGTCGTGTTGTGGCGCGTGCTGCGGCGACGATCGAGCTGACCGAGGAAGAGGAGCGGACGCTCAGAGCGGTGTTGCGGACACCGTCTGCGTCGCAGCAGGACGCGATGCGCGCGCGGATCGTCTTGCGTGCGGCCGAGGGTGCGACGAACACACAGATCGCTGGTGAGGTTGGGGTGTCGTTGCCGACGGTTGGGTTGTGGCGTCGGAACTTCTGTGAGCGGCGTCTGGATGGTCTTTCAGACGCGCCCAGGTCGGGACGGCCTCGGGAGATCGATGACGCGGAGGTTCAGCGGGTGCTGGCGATGACGTTGGAGCTGCCGCCGGACGGCAGCACCCACTGGAGTGTCCGGCGGCTCGCGGCCGTGACGGGGATCTCATCCTCGACGGTGCACCGGATCTGGCGCGATCACAAACTCAAACCCCATCAGGTTCGGTCGTTCAAGTTCTCCAAGGACCCGCAGTTGGCCGAGAAGGTGGTCGACGTCGTCGGTCTGTACTTGGATCCGCCGGACGGCGCGATCGTCCTGTCAGTGGATGAGAAAACGCAGATCCAAGCTTTGGATCGCACCCAGCCGACGTTGCCGATGAAGCCGGGCAAAGCGCAACGGATGACCCATGATTACAAGCGCAACGGGACCACAAGCCTTTACGCCGCGTTGGAGATCGCGACCGGCGAGGTGACCGGCAGCTGCTACCCGCGTCACACCCAGCAAGAGTTCCTCGCGTTCCTCAACCAGATCGTGCGCGCCTACCCCAAGGTGCCATTGCACGTCGTGCTGGACAACAGCTCGACGCACTCCACCCCAGCCGTCAAGGCCTGGCTCGACAGGCACAAACGGGTGCAGTTCCACTTCACCCCAACCAGCGCGTCCTGGATGAACATGGTCGAGATCTGGTTCTCGATCCTCACCAAACAACACGTCCGCCGCGGCGTCTACCACGACGTCCCGGAACTGATCGCAGCGATCGAGCACTTCATCGAGGGCTACAACGAGCGTGCACAACCGTTCGTCTGGACCAAGACCGCCGAGCAAGTTCTCGCCAAGGCCATCAAAAAACAAGACACTTCAGAAACGCTGCACTAGACGGCGGCGCAGGGGGAATCCCATACGCGGCTTGCTCGGCGGGCGTGGCGGTTAGACCATTGAAACCAGGTGGTGTCGCTGGGAGAGACACGACCAGGCCCGCAGCGACATCGAACGTGTACAACGTGCCACCTCCAGGAAGGCTCGTTGTCGAACTCAGGGGCACCTTGAGAATGCCGCAGGTGGAGAGTTGCCCAGCCGTGGCAGTGTCCTCGTTGAACCCGGCGGTTGTCGTACAGGATGCTGGTACGTCGGTGTCTGCCGCGCGGGCAGCTGCCGGAAGAAGCGTAATTGCTGAAAGCAGGAGCGCCAAGGCCGTCGCAAGCCGCCGACTCCGCATTGGGCGCCGCGCTGACAGCGTCACGCATTGACAGATGCGTGACATCCATTGCGAGATACGCGACATCTTTCCCCCTTTTTGACCGTTATTGGTCGCGCCCCGAGCGACTAGGACTAAGATCCTTTCATAATACATCTTATGTCTTGAAGCAAGACACGGCCCATGAACAGGACTTCATCCAGTTCGAGCTGATCGCACACGAGGTCGTCGGCATCGGCGACATCCAGCAGATCCCTCACGAGCCGGGCCATCGCCGCGGCAGTCGACAGGGCCAACGCGCAAGCTGTCGTCGACGAGCTGCGGGACGGGCTGAGCACTCCACTCGGCAGCTCCTTCGAGGCCGGTCAACAACTCTCGGGCGGACAGTGGCAGAGGCTGGCACTCGCCCGCGGCGTGATGCGGCCGTCACCGCTGCTGCTGATCCTCGACGAGCCCACTGCCAGCCTCGATGCACTCACAGAGGCCGCGCTGTTCGAGCGCTACCTCGCGGCCCGAGCGAGCGCTCGCGCCACCGGCGCGATCAAGGTCCTCGTCTCCCACCGCTCACGGTGCGGACGGCCGACTTGATCGTCGTGCTTGATCAAGGTCGCATCACCGGACACGGAAGCCACGAACAGCTCATGCAGGCCGGAGACCTCTACGCGCAACTGTTCGAGATGCGGGCACGCGCTTAGTAATAACTCTCTGATCGCATCCCCCGCAACTGCTCGTGACGGTGGGACCCCTGCCGCTTCCGCACGAGGCCAGGGCTCACCGTACGCTCGGGCCGGTCTGAAGAGTCGGTGTCGCGAGCCGGAGCGAAAGCAGGGCTCCCCTCCGTCGACGAAGGCGCCCTCCTATTCGCCAGAACCGCGCATCTCGAAACACAGCGGGCAGTCGCTCGCACTGGATCGTCGGCCGTCAGCTGCGGACCGCGCGGCGCGACTCCGTGGTCCCCCCAACAGACGAGCCGAACTGTCGCTAGCCCGCCAACGCGGCGAGCACCTTGGCGTCGTGCTCCGCCGGCTTGACCTTCCGGAAGACATGCGTGACGACACCATCGGGGCCAATGACGAATGTGGTGCGCTCGTTGCCCATGTAGGCGCGGCCGTACATCGACTTCTCCACCCAGACGCCATAGGCCTCGGCAACGGCGTGGTCCTCGTCGGAGAGCAGGGTGAAGCCCAGGTCGAACTTATCCGCGAACTTCGCGATCGGCTTGACCGGGTCGGGCGAGACGCCCAGCACCGTCGCGCCAAGCTTGGTGTAGTCGGCGTGGTGGTCACGCACACCGCAGGCCTGGGTCGTGCAACCCGGTGTGTTTGCCTTTGGATAGAAGTAGACCACCACGGGCTTGCCACGGAGGTCGGAGAGTGTGACGGGATTGCCATCCTGGTCCGGCAGTGTGAAATCTGGGGCGATTGCGCCAATGTCGAGAGTCATGGGGTGGATGATGCCGAAGAAACGACGGCAGGTCGAAATCAACTTCGAAATCAACCGGCCCAGACCCACCTGCAAGAAACGACGTAGGCTCAGCGATCAACGGTCGAACGAACCAGGAATGTGCACGGCATGATCAAGGAAGGCACCTCGGCGGGGCTCGCCCGCCCCGGGATCAGATCGTTCTGGCGGTCACTGGATCGCGGCCAGCGGCGCACGCTGTTCATGATGATCGCGGTGGTCGGCGGCCTCCATGTGATCGGGTTCTTGACCCTGATCGCGCGTGTCGCCCCGAACAGGTACAGCCTCGGCACATCGGGTGTGTTCACGATCGGGATTGGCGTGACCGCCTACTCGCTCGGACTGCGACACGCGTTCGACGCCGACCACATAGCCGCCATCGACAACACCACACGGAAGCTGATGCACGAGGGCAAGCGGCCGCTCAGCGTCGGCTTCTGGTTCTCACTCGGGCACTCGACAATCGTGTTCGCGCTCGCTTTCCTGATCGCGCTCGGCGTCCGCTCGGTCGACGCGCCGGTCAGGAACGGCAACTCCGAGTTGCACACGATCACCGGATCGATCGGCACCGGCGTATCCGGCTGCTTCCTGTACCTCATCGCCGCGATCAATGTCGTGATCCTGCTCGGGATCATCAGGGTCTTCCGCGACCTCAAGCGCGGTCGCTTCAGCGAGGCCCAGCTCCAGGAACAATTGGAGAAGCGCGGGTTCATGAACCGCTTGCTGGGCGGGCTCACCAGACGTGTCGACAAGCCTCGGCAGATGTACCCGATCGGCCTGCTGTTCGGGCTCGGGTTCGACACGGCCACCGAGGTTGCTCTGCTGGTGATCGCAGGCAGCGCCGGCGCGGCCGGGCTGCCCTGGTACGCGGTCCTGTGTCTCCCGGTCCTGTTCGCCGCCGGCATGAGCCTGCTCGACACGATCGACGGAGCATTCATGAACTACGCCTACGGCTGGGCGTTCGCCAAGCCCGTGCGCAAGGTCTTTTACAACATCACGATCACTGGCCTTTCGGTCGCAGTTGCGGTCGTGATCGGAACGATCGAGTTGGGCGGGACCGTGATGTCTCAGCTGAACCTTTCAGGCGGCTTCTGGCAATGGTTCGAGCACATCAACAGCAACCTGCTGGGTTTCATCGTCGTGGCCCTGTTCCTCGCCACCTGGGTGATCGCACTCGCCGTGTGGAGGTTCGGCCGGATCGAGGACCGCTGGAGCGAGTCGCTGTTGGATTCAGAGCCGTCTGCGTGACATCGCCCGGTCACCGGCCGGCGTCGCTACTTCAGCAGCCGGCTCAGGCGCCGGTCCTTGAGCACCTTGCCGTCGGTCTGGCAGACCGGGCAGTAACACATGACGTAGTCCTCATAGAAGACGGCTTCGAGCGTCGTCCCGCAGCGCGGGCAGGGCTCACCGTTGTGGCGATGCACGGTCAGCGGCAACGGCAGCTTGTCGGGAAGCGGCAACGCCAGCGCCTGCTCGTAGTGGGCGATCGCGTCGCCAAGCCGCTCGATGGATCGCCTCCCGCAGGGCGCCGGCCTCGACCGCGTCCAGGTCGGACGCCCCGCTTGAACGGCGAGAGCTTGGCCGTGTGCAGGATCTCGTCGACCCAGGACCGGCCGATCCCGGCGATCACGTGCTGGTCGCGCAGCAGCGTGTACAGCGGCCGCGGCCTGGTCGAGCAGCGCGCGCAGGGCCTCTGCGTCGGGCGTCTGCGGCCACGCGTCGGGCCCGAGCGCGCTCAGCGTCTCCTCCGTGTCGACCGCATCGCGGCGCAGCAGCTTCACCCACGCTCGCTGCTTGGTCCCGAACTCCCGCAGGCGCAGCTCGCGCTCGTCGCCGGCCGAGCCGCAGCAGCACGCGCGAGGTCCGGTCCCGCAGTGACGCGCGCCTGTCGAACAGCTGCAGGCGCCCGGCTGACATGAGGTGCACGACGAGCGTCCACGCCGCCGCCGGTCCCGCTGGACCAGCGGCGTCCAGATCGATCAGAAAGAGCTTGCCGCGGCGGCGGATACCGGAGAAGCCGGCACCGGCCAGCGCCTGCAGCGGCGGGTCGAAGGTCTTGACCGCGTTGAGCCCGGGTGCCAGCACCGACTCGATCTCCGCCCCGCTCGTGGCGGCGGCGATCAGTCGTCGCGGTGATCTCGACCTCAGGCAGCTCGGGCATGCCGACCAGGGTATTGACGAGTTCGTACCTGGTGTTAAGACTCGTTTAACGGACGGGTAGGATGCTGCGTCGCATGAGTGACATCCTCGCAATCGTCGACCAGAACAACGCCGACGACCAGCTCGTCGAAGAGATAGCGAAGCGGCACCCGGACAAGGTGACGGTGCTGCTGGAGGACGGCATGGCCGACTCGAGTCTTGACGATTCGCCGCGCGGTCGCGCCCGCCGGGACCGGCTGGCGCAGCTGCTGGCCAAGATCGAGCAACGCACCGGCGCGGCGGTCGTGGGACTCGCCGGAAGCCGCGAGCAGCTTCGCGGATGGCGCTTCGATCGGATCGTCGGCAGCAGCGGTCCGATCGCGGCTCACTGAGTGTCTGCCGGCCAAGCGGGCCGCCGGACGCAGCCGTTAAACGACTCGGGCCCCGGTCATGTGACCGAGGCCCGAGGTATGACTGTCGAGTATCGACTAGATGCTGTTGATCAGGCTCTGATCGGCACTGACGATCTTCTTGGGCAGCGGGTAGAACTTCAGCGCCGCGCCGTATTTCTGGCCGGTCGTGACCGCCCAGCTGAGGAACGCCTTCACATCGCTGGCATTGCTCTCACCCTTGTTCACGATCGCGTAGGTGTAGGTCGAGATCGGGTACGCGGTCTTGTACTTCTTGGACGGATACTGGATCGAAACGCCCACGCCGGGGAACGAGCTCTGCGACGGGATCGTCGAGTTCGATGCGGCGGCCGCCTCGATCGTCGGACCGGACGCCGTCTCAAACCTGCCGGCGGCATTCTCGAGCGCCGCGCCATAGATGCCGTGCTGGCTCAGCGCGTAGTACGCGGAGACGTAACCGATCGCGCCCGGCGTTCTTGCCAACCTCGCCGGCAACGCCGTAGTTGCCGTTCTCGCCCTGGCCGACGGTGCCCGGGAAGCGAGGTGGACGGCGTGATTCTGTCCATGACCTTCGGCGCTGGCACCCTTGTACATGAAGTTCTGGAACACGAACGAGTCACCAGAGCCATCTGAGCGGAACACCGGCGTGATCTTGCCGCCCTTCTTGAGCTTGCTCTTCAGCTTCGGGTTGAGCTTGGTGATCGCGGAGCTGCCCCAGCTCGTGATCTTGCCGGTGTAGATCTCGGCGACGATCGTGGCGTTGAGCCGCAGGCCGGCGTGAATGCCGGGGATGTTGTAGACGACCTCAGTCGCGCTGAGTGCCCACGGGATCTCCGTCGGGTTGTTGTGGTCGCCGCTCGCCTGCGACGGCGACATCGGCGCATCGGAGGCACCGATGTTCACCGAGTTGCTCTGGATGTCGGAGATTCCGACGCCCGAGCCGCCTGCCGCGGCCTTGACGGTCGCGACGTGGTAGACGTTGCTCCACTTGTAGACCAGCGGATAGGCCAGCGACGAGCCGGCCTCGGTTACGGTCGCGGCCGACGCGCTCGCGACGCCTGCGGTGGCCGCGACGCCTAACGAGGCGGCGCCCACACAGATGAGCCTCTTGAGATGCAAGGTGAGGTTCCTTTCGGACTGATAAGTAGGATTCAGGCTCGCCGATCGGAACGTGGCGAGTAGAGCGTGTCCGGCCAACCACGCGTCCCAGGAAGCATGTGCCAGGGGCGACCCCGACTTGTTACCGACCTGTTACCGAGATTTGGAAAGCTTGTGACTAGCGCGCGATGCTTCCGCGCGAAGCTGCTCGAGCTTCTCTACGCTCCGCCGCCGGTGTCCTCGCTCGTCGCCCCAGAACTGAATCCGCTCGACTGGCCCGGACCCGTCCCAGCGGTCGGGCCAGCAGAGGGTCGATGCGCGGGCCAACCGGGCGATGAAGTGGCTGGCGCTCGGCGCCGGCGTGCTCGTCTTCATCACGCTGTTCGCGATCGCGTTCCAGATCTTCAGCGGGGCCTCGATGGCCTTCGACAAGTACGGGCTCGCGTTCATCGTCCATCGGCCATGGGTCCCAGCCGAAAACGAGTTCGGTGCCTGGACCTTCATCTACGGCACGCTCGTGACCGGTTTCGGCAGCGTCATCCTCGCGACGCTCCTGGGCGTGGCGATCGGGCTGTTTCTGGCTCTGATGGCACCCAGGCGGCTCGCCGCGGTGATCGGTCCGCTGGTCGAGATGCTGGCGGCGATCCCGAGCGTCGTGATCGGCCTGATCGGCATCTACCTGATCTGCCCGTTCATCGTCAAGCACATCGAGCCGTGGCTGCACTCGGTGTTTGGCTGGATCCCGATCTTCGGCGAGCCCGGTACCGTCGGCAACTCGCTGTTCGCCGCGATCCTGGTGCTGACGATCATGGTCGTTCCGATCATCGCCGCACTGACCCGCGACCTGTTCCTGACGGTCCCCCAGGATCTGCGCGACGGAGCGGAGGCACTGGGCGCGACCCGCTTCGAGATGATCCGCGCCGTGGTCCTGCCGACGACGCGCTCCGGAATCACCGCAGCCTGCGTGCTCGGCTTCGGCCGGGCGATCGGTGAGGCGATCGCCGTGGCCCAGGTGGTCGGCGGCGTGCCGGTCGCGCCGCTCAACCTGTTCTCCGGGGGCTACACCCTGGGTGCCGGGATCGCCAATCAGTGGATCGGCGCCGTGAGCTCGATGGAGACCTCGGCGCTGTACTACCTTGCGGCGATCCTGCTGGTGCTGGGCGTCGTCACGAACATGACGGCGCAGTGGATCTCCCGACGCTTCGGCGGAAACGTGGCGATATGAGCGCGCTCGCGGGCCGGCTGACGCCGGATCCCAATCACTCGCTGAAGCCCAGCGGCAACCTTCGCCGCAGGCTGCTGATCAGCCGCTCATTCGTGGTCGCCACCGTCAGCGCCGCGGCGCTGGCCGTGATCGTCCTCTTCATCCTCGTCTACTACGCCGCCCATAACGGCGCGAGCCAGCTCAGCCTCGGTTTCATCACCAACGACCTGCCCGCCTATGGGCAGGGCGGAGGGGGCATGGGACCGGCGATTGTCGGGACGGTCGAGGTGGTGCTGATCGGGACGCTGATCGCCTTCCCCGTCGGCCTGCTGACGGCGATCTACCTGTCGGAGTTCGCAAACCCGCGGATCGGCAGGGTGCTGACCACGGCGCTCGAGCAGATGGCGGGCATACCGACGATCCTCGCCGGCGTGTTCGTCTACGGCCTGATGTCCCAGCAACAGTCGGGCCTTGGCGTCGGGATCGCACTGGCGATCGTCGAGGTGCCGCTGATCGCGCGCGCGAGCATTGAAGCGCTCAGGCGGGTGCCGGGCACTCTGCGCGAGGCCGCGGAGGCGCTCGGTGTCGCGCATTGGCGCACGGTCCTGGGCGTGATCGTGCCGACCGCCGCCAACGGCATCGTGACCGCGACGATCCTGGCGGTCGCGCGTGCGGCCGGCGAGACAGCGCCGGCGCTGATCCTCTCCAACGCCTTCCAGCAGACCTACCAACTGAACCCGCTGCACGCCGTCCCCACCGTGCCGGTTGAGATTCTGGTTCTGCTCAATTCAGGACAGCCGGGAGCGCTTCCCATGGCATGGGGAGCAGCGTTCCTGTTGATGATCGTTATCTTGGCTGTCAACATCGGGGCGCGGGTGTGGCTGCGCCGGGGCGAAAGGAAACGCGGACTATGAGCATCAGCGGACCCTCAGAGGGCGCTCAGGACGAAGCGCGGCTGCAGCTTCCCGGCTCCTCGGCACTGGCCGACAAGGCCACCGTTCAGGACGGGTCGGCTCCCGGCGCGGCACCCAGGATCGATCAAAAGATCGTCTTCCAGGCTCGCGAGGTCTCCGTCAACTACGGCGCGAAGCGCGCAATCGATGCGGTATCGATGGACATCCGCTCCAACGAGGCGACGGCCTTCATCGGCCCGTCGGGCTGTGGCAAGAGCACGTTCCTGCGCTGCCTGAACCGGATGAACGACTCGATTCCGGGGTTCAAGGTCGGCGGCAATCTGACCTACCACGGCCACGACCTCTACGCCTCAAACGCCAATCGCGTCGAGGTGCGCCGCCGGATCGGAATGGTCTTCCAGAAGCCGAACCCGTTCCCGAAGTCGATCTACGACAACGTCGCCTGGGCCGCCCGGAACCTCGGGCTGAAGGACAAGCTCGACGAGCGCGTCGAGCGTGCGCTACGAAGCGCCGCCATCTGGGACGAGGTCAAGGACCGGCTCAAGTCAAGCGCCCTGGGGCTCTCAGGCGGGCAGCAGCAGCGTCTGTGCATCGCGCGGGCGATCGCGATTGAGCCCGACGTCGTCCTGCTCGACGAGCCCGCCTCCGCACTCGACCCGATCGCCACCGCCGCGATCGAGGATCTCATTCACGTCCTCAAGTCCGAGTACACGATCGTGATCGTCACGCACAACATGCAGCAGGCGATGCGCGTGGCCGACCGGACGGCCTTCTTCAGCCTCGACGAGGCTCGGACCGGGACGCTGATCGAGTACGAGGACACCGCGAAGCTGTTCTCGCGCCCGAGCGACAAGCGCACCGAGGCCTACATCACCGGTCAGTTCGGCTGAGCCGAGCCCGTCTGTCTGTCGACGGCCGGCAGACCTGCGCAAGCGACTGGCAAGAACGGCTGTTGGGGGCGGCCGCTTGGCCGCCCCCAACGCTCACAGCCTTGTCGCGCTCCGGATCAGAGCTTGACGGACTTGCCGACGAGGGGCTGGTCCCAATTGGAGACCGATGCCACGACTGCAGTCTGAGAGACAGGTGCGATCTTGACCCTCGCACCCTTCGTCAGGGCGACCTTGCCCTTGGCGTTCAGCTTGACCAGAGCGAGACCCTTGCCCTTCGGGCCCACGTTGAACCTGGCGGTCCCGACGAGCTTCCTGCCGAGCGTCAGGTCGAGCGTGCCGGAGGCCTTGAACGCGCTGGCGTTGACGACGCCAAGTGCGACGATCTTGCCCTTGACCGCCGCCTTGCTGGCGATCTTCACCGCGCCCAGCTTCGGCGTGGTGAACGTGCCGTTGGGGCTCTGGTAATACAGCGCGCCGCCGGTGTCGCCGAAGTAGTAGATGCACGGACCCTGGTCAGCCGGCAGCGAGGTGCCACCGTAACTGACGACCGCGCCCGGTGCCGTATAGCTCTCGAGCGTCGGATCAGCAGCGATCGCGGCATTCGGGTAGCACTTGTAGCTGTTGTTGGCAGCCACGGCCGGACTTCCGGAGGTGGCGCCCGTCCATGCGGATACGTTGATGTTGCTGGCCGCAGTCGTGGCACCCGGCTCCTGGATGACCCAGAAGTAGTACTCGGTGCCCGGGGTCAGCGGGGTGTTCCCGGTGTTGTTCTGAGCGGCCTGGCCAAACGCACCGATCTGCGACCGAACGCTCGAGACACCTGCAACCGTCGGAACCTGGATGTCCTGAGCGAAGTTCGTCTCGGGACCAGGCTGATCGCCATTGGCGGCGTAGTCAGAGACGGGGTCATACTCGAATGTGACGTCCGAGTAGCTGGGGGCGCCGGCGTTGGAGACCGGCTGCGGCTTTCCGCTGTTCGCTCCGATACCCGGGTCGTTCACACCACCGTTACTGATCGCCGCATCGGTGATCGTAACGCTGACGTCCGAGTTCGAACCGCTGACGGGAATACCGTCAATCGGCACGAAGTTGCCGGTGCCCGCATCGGTCGTATCCGTGCCGTCATTCCACTTCTCGCCGGCCGTGATCGCGATACTGGCGGTAGCGCTCCAGGTCAGTCCGGTGCTTGGGATCGGCAGAATCGACTCGGGGCTACCGCCCGTATCGATCGCGGCGGCGACGGTGGCCGACTCAGGTGTTACGTTCGACGCCCCGCCGATCGCCGGATTATTCACGTAGTAGTTGGCCGTGGAGATGCCGTTAGCGGCTTCGGCCGGAACCGCGACGAGCCCGCTGGCAGCGATCGCAATACCTGCGACCAGGGCTGCGCGGGAGAACTTACTCGCCAATTTCTTTTCCTCCTGTAGTTGATCGCCACTGATGTGCAGGCACCTGCGCCGAACACGGTCAAGCGACGGTAATCGTAATCGTCAAACTTTCAATCCGGCCGCCTGCGCAGGGCCGGAGAGCGCCCGAAACGCACGTATCCGACCACTGCCAGACGCGCACGGTTTCCAACGGTCTCATACCCTGAGGCGCGGCAAAACTAGCACCGCCAAAGCTCGGCGTTTGTTGGCTTTGCGCGTTGTACGCCGAGTTCCGGGACTTCAGGACTCAGGAGTCACAAACGATTAACAAGTTGGGCACGACTGTCACAAGTTGGTAACAAGTGAGCCGTCGGAAAGGCCGCGTTCGGCGACCGTACTCAGACGCCGCTCGGAGCGGCCTCTCAGCGGCGCCTGCGCCCCCCGTAGAGCGCCCGCAGCAGCCGTCCGAACAACCGCGTCGTGCGCGCGCTGTAGGGGAACATGAACAGCTCCCGCCTGAGGCCGACACCGCCCACGAACAGCGACTGGCTCCTGCAGTACTTGCGGATCCCGGCGGCGCCGTGGCGGGAGCTGTGACCGGACGCCTTCCAGCCGCCCATCGGCAGCGTCAACGCGTAATAGTTGACCTGCGCGGCGTTGACGCAGACGACGCCCGCTTCCAGTCGTCGCGCGATCGTCTCACCGCGGCCGCCGTCGCGCGTCCAGACGCTGGCCTGCAGGCCGTAGGGGGAATCGTTGGCGAGCCGCACCGCCTCATCCACTCCCTCGACGCGCATGATCGGCAGCGTCGGGCCGAATGTCTCCTCGCGCATGATCTCCATCGTGTGATCGACGTCGACGAGCACCGTCGGCTCGTAGAAGCGCCCGCCGTCCTCGGTCCGCGCGTGCCCGCCCGTGAGAACTCGCGCGCCCTTGTCCACGGCGTCCTGTACGTGCCGATCGACGATCTCAAGCTGCGGTCCGAAGATCACGGCGCCGACGTCGACGCTGCCGGGGCCTGCAGGCGGGCCCTGGCGAAGCCTGCTCACCTTCTCGGTGACACGCCGCACGAAGTCGTCGTAGACCGGCGCCTCGACATAGGCCCGCTCGATCGAGATGCAGACCTGGCCGGCATTGTTCATCGAGTAGTAGGCGGCGGCATTGGCAGCGCGCTCGAGGTCGGCGTCGGCGCACACGATCATCGGATCGTTGCCCCCCAACTCCAGGTGGCACGGGGTCAGCGCCTCCGCCGCCGCCCGCGCGACGAGTCGTCCCGTACGAGTCGAGCCGGTGAACATCACGCAGTCGACCGCCGCCACCAACCTCGCACCGGTGTCGCCGTCTCCGGTCGCGACCTGGAAGACGTCCTCAGGCATCCCGCACGCGACGAACATCTCCGCCATCAGCAGAGAGCTGAGCGGCGTCACCTCGCTCGGCTTGAGGATCACGCTGTTACCGGCCATCAGCGCCGGGATGCAGTCGCCGAAGCCGTTGACCAGAGGGAAATTCCACGGGCCGATCACACCAACGAGACCCACCGGCTGATAACGCAGCACGAGCTTCCTCCCGGCCACGATCGGGTTGCCCCAATAGTGAAGCCGCTCATCCGCCAGGTACCGCTCAGCCGCCTTGGCCCAGAACCCGAGTGCCTGGAGGACATAGCCGAAGTCGGTCAGCTGCGCGTCCTCGTAGGTCTTGCCGGTCTCCTCGATCACAGCGCCGATCAGGCGGTCCGCGTTGTCCGCCATCCACCGCTGTGCGCGTCGCATCACCGCGGCGCGCCCGTCGAAACCGAGCGCGAGCCAGCCCCGCTGGGCGGCTCGCGCTCGGGCCGTCATTTCAGCCACCTCCACGGCCCCTGCCACGGGCACGGTCGTGATCACCGCACCGGTGGCCGGATTCTCCACCGGGAGGTCCATGTCCTCAGTCCGCGAGTTCGACCGACTCGATGACCGCCGGCTCCTGCGGCCGGTCGCGGCCGTCGGTCGGCACCGCCTCGATCGCGTCCACGGCATCCATCCCCTCGGTCACCTGACCGAAGACGGTGTGCTTGCCGTCGAGCCACGGCGCCGCCGCGGTCGTGACGATGAAGAACTGCGAGCCGTTGGTGTCGGGCCCGGAGTTGGCCATCGCCAGAGCACCGCGCACCACCTTGTGCTGGTTGAACTCGTCCTCGAACGTGTAACCGGGGCCGCCGGTGCCGGTTCCGAGCGGGCACCCGCCCTGAACCATGAAGTCCGGGATCACCCGGTGGAAGCTGAGGCCGTCGTAGAAGTTGTCTCCCGCGAGCTTGCGGAAGTTCTCGACCGTCTTGGGGGCATCGTCGTCGAAGAACTCGATCGCGATCGTGCCGTGGTTCGTGTGCATCTTGGCTGTGCTCATGCACATGACCCTACCCCAGCCGGCGACCACGCGACGGGCGGGCGGGCCCCCGCCCGGATTTGCCCGTGGCAGCGACTGTCGGTCCCGTCCGCAGGCACCCGGCGAGGTGGCGGGCACGCCCTTGAAGGACGTACCCGCCATCTCGAACTGCGACCCCGCTACGGAGCGGGGGTTGTGCTCGTCGTGGTCGTGGTGGTGGTCGTTGGGGTGGTGGTGGTGGTGGTCGGAGTCGTCGCGGACGCCAGCTGGGTTGCGTAGATCTGACCCGCCGCGGTGGCCGTCGCCGGATGCGCCGACGCCTTGCCCGAGTCAGCGCCCGATGTGTCCATCACGCTGCTCAAGCAGGACACGTCTGAGGCCTGCGCGGCGGTGCTGGTCGGAACCATCACGAGCAGCGGGATCGACGCCGTCTGCACCTGAGGCGCAGGCGTGTCGGCGGCCGCCGGGAGGTCGAAGCTGGCGCTCCGCTGTGCCGCCGATGACGTGGTCGTCCCGACCTTGAGAGTGCACGTCACGACGACATGCTGGTCCGCCGCGCTGCCGTCCGTGCTCGGGGTGACCGAGATGTAGGGGTTGGCCTGCACCTCATACGCGGAGCCCGCGCCCAGCGCCAGGGTGGAGACCGTCGCGGCAGTCGTGGGGCTGGTCAGTGCAACCGCGTCAGCGGCAGCGCTGCTGGTCCCAGCGGACATCGCCGACGTGCAGGTGACCTTGCCGTTGACATCGACGGCGCTGATCGCCTGGCCGTTCGAGCAAGAGCTCGTCAGACGCGCCTGAACCTCACTCTTGACGATGCGCACCGTGCCGACGGAACTCGGCTTGATCTTGTTGTAGGTGACCGCGTTGTTGGCGATCTTCGGGTTGGTGACCGCCGACCCGTGGATGTTCACCGTGCGAACGGCGTTCTTGCCCAGCGTGGTTGCTGCGTATGCGGCACCTCCGGAGAGTGCCACGAACAGCGCCACCAGCGCCACGGCCATTGCCCCTGACGGCCTTCTGCGTAGGCCGCCCCGAATCGCCCGGCGCAACCCTGAACCTGAATTGAGCATTGAGCCCTCCAGTGTTGTTGTCCGGCCTTCATCAACCGGAACACGGCCAGGCGCGTCAAAGTCGCGGCAGGGCTCCAGGGAGGTTGATAACTGACATCAGACGGGGAAAACCCAGCCTTAGAACGTCTTTCGCACTCTCCGGCGCGGAGGTCGCTGCGCGTCAGGCGCGAGCGCGCTCGAGCCGCAGCGGCCGCCCGCCGACCTCCGCCCCGGAGGCCGCCGCGATGATCCGATCGGCGTCCCCATCAGGGACATCGACAAACGAGAAGCGTTCGAGCACGCGCACGTTCCGCACGGCCTCGCCGTCGAGATCAGCGGCACTGGTGAGCGCGTGAACGACGTCCTTGGGCTCGATCCCGTCGGCGCGGCCGCCGGCGATTATCAGCTTTCGCAGCGGCACCTCGGCACCGTCAGGACCTGGGTCGTGGGGCTTGGAGTGGCGTCTGGGGCGCGACTCCACGCTGATCGCGGCCACGTGGGCGTCCTTGACCCACGGCGCCAGCTTGACGCCCGAGTGGGCCTCGATCGCCTCGACCTCACGCTTCTGCCGCGACTCGTAGAAGGTGATCGCGCGGCCGGTGCGCCCGACGCGGCCGGTCCGGCCGATGCGATGGATGTACACATCCGGCGAGGTCGGCACGTCGAAGTTGATCACGTGCGAGACGGTCGAGATGTCGAGCCCTCGCGCGGCCACATCCGTGGCGACCAGAAGCGGGGTGCGGCCATCCTTGAAGCTGATCATCACGCCGTCGCGCTGCCCCTGGGACATGTCGCCGTGCAGCGCCTTGACGTTCATGCCCTTGTCGCGCAGCGTTCGGTAGAGCTGGTCGCAGCGAACCTTGGTGCGGCAGAAGACGATCGCCTGCGTCGGCCTCTCCGCCTCCAGCACCTCGACCAGAGCGGCCACCTTGTCCCTGCTCGAGACCTCCAGCCCGAACTGCTCGACGCTGTCGACCGTGAGCGTGGCCGTCTTGACCTTGACGACGACCGGGTTATAGAGGTACTGGTCGGCCAGGCGCCGGATCTCCGGTGGCATCGTCGCGCTGAACAGCGCCGTCTGGCGACTCGACGGCGTCAGTGACAGGATCTTCTCGACGTCCTCGAGGAAGCCGAGGTCGAGCATCTCGTCGGCCTCATCCAGTACGACGAACCGGCACGAGTGCAGCATCAGCGAGTGGCGGCTGATCAGATCCTTGACACGCCCGACGGTCCCGACCACCACGTGGCCCCCAGCCCGCAGCTGGGCCTGTTGGGTGCGGATCGGCGCGCCGCCGAAGACGGCGACGACGTCGACACCCTTGCGCAGCCCGTATGTGCGCAGAGCCTGTGTGACCTGAATGCAGAGCTCGCGGGTCGGGGTCAGGACCAGTCCCTGGACCTCACGCTCCTCCGGATCGACGTAGTTGAGGAGCGGCAATCCGAACGCCGCGGTCTTACCCGAGCCCGTCTGCGCCTGCCCGATCACGTCGAAACCCTGCAGCAGGTAGGGGATCGCCTGCGCCTGGATCGGGCTGGGCTCCTGGTAGCCGACATCCTTGAGCGCCTCGAGCACGGGCTCGGACAGGCCGAGGTCTGTGAAGGTGGTCATCGACGTCTCACCATAGACGCCACCCCGCCGAGACGTCGGCGCAGTGATTCTTCGGTACCAACCTGTTCAGTACCAAATCATTTGGTACCTTATGAGCTCAGCACCTTCGAAAGGCAGGCCGATGGCAGCGACGGCGGCGCCCACAGGGGCACAGGCAGGCCGGCTCAACCCCTACGTGTGGCGGATCGCGCCGGTGATCGTGCTCGGATCGATCATGTCGATCCTCGACACGACGATCGTCAACGTCGCCCTCGACACGCTCGCGCGCGAGCTTCACGCAACCCTGAGCTCGATTCAGTGGGTGGTGACCGGCTACATGCTGTCGCTGGCCGCTGTGATTCCGGTCAGCGGCTGGGCCAGTCGCCGCTTCGGCGCCAAGAACGTGTGGCTGTTCTCGGTGCTGATGTTCACGCTCGGATCGGCGCTGTGCGGACTTGCCACCTCGACTCCTGAGCTGATCGCGTTCCGGGTGCTGCAGGGCGTCGGCGGCGGCATGATCCTGCCCGTCGGCCAGATGATGATGGCCTCCGCCGCCGGCCCGAAGAACATGGCCAGGGTCACCGCCATCACCGGTGTGCCGACGATGCTGGCACCGATCCTCGGCCCCACGATCGGCGGCGCCATCCTGCAGGTCACGACCTGGCGGTGGATCTTCTTCGTCAACGTGCCGATCGGCGTGATCGCGATCGTCGCCGGCTTGAAACTGATCCACCGCTCCAGCCGTGACCGCTCGGCGGAGCCGCTCGATTTCATCGGCCTCGTGCTGATGTCCACCGGCCTGCCGCTGCTGACCTACGGGTTGGCTGAGATCGGCACCGTCGGCACCGTGGACAGCACCAGGGTGATCATCCCGGCGATTGCAGGGCTGGCGCTGATCGCTGCTTTCGTCTGGCATGCGCTGCGGGCCAAGCGTCCGCTGCTGCAACTGCATCTCTACTCGCGTCCGACCTTCTCGAGTGCCTCGGCGTCGATGTTCCTGCTGGGTGCGGGCATGTTCGGCTCGATGATCCTGTTCCCGCTCTACTGGCAGGAGGTCCGCGGCTTCGACGTGATCAAGACCGGCCTGCTGTCGGCTCCGCAGGGCCTTGGCATGGCGATCATGATGCCCTTCGCCGCCAGACTCGCGGGTCGATACGGAGGCGGCCTGCTGGCACTGATCGGAGTCGGGATCACAACCCTGTTCACGGTGCCGCTTGCGATGATCGGCGCGCACACCTCGATCGTGTTCGTCTCCGCGACGATGTTCCTGCGCGGTTCCGGGATGGCGCTGGCGTTCGTTCCGATCATGACGGCTGCGTTCGCGTCCCTGCACCGCAGCGAACTGTCGGACGCAACGCCACAGCTGAACGTGCTGATGCGAGTCGGCGGCTCGATCGGCACCGCTGCGCTGGCTGTCGTGCTCGAACAGGCGACGATCGGCGCCCACACACCCGCGGCTGTCGCCGCCGGGTTCGGCACCGCGTTCTGGTGGGCGCTGGCAATGACCGCGCTGGCGATGATCCCCTGCTACATCCTGATGTTGGCCGAACGCAGGGCCCGCCAGGTCGGACATGGCGACGAACACGAGCACGACGCGCTCGAATCCGGCGCAGTGACCCAGTCGCTCGAGTCCGGCGCGCCCACCGAGGCACTCGCATCAACGAGGCCCAGCAGCAGCTGGCCCGTGCATTCAAGGCGGTGAACGTCGCGATGCGTCGCATGCGCGGCCGTGAGACGCACCGCCAGGACGGCCTCAGCTACGCCCAGTACGGGTTGCTGTTCGCGCTCGAAGAGGGCTGCGCGCTATCGGCGCGCAGCCTGGGAGAGGCTGCCGAGCTCTCACCCGCGTCGGTCGCTCAGATGCTCGACGGCCTCGAGTCGGGCGGCTTCGTGGCGCGGACCCGCTCCGGCCAGGACAAGCGCGTGGTGATGACTCAGATCACCGGCGAGGGCCTTGCGGCGATCGCGGAGATGCGCGCTCGCACCGAGCCGGCGTGGCGCGCGGCACTCGCGGAGTTCAGTGACGACGACCTGCACAACGCCGCCGCGGTGCTCGACCGGCTGGCCGCGTACTTCAACGAGATGGCGACGCACTCAGACGCTGTTGGTATTGGTGGTGACGACCGGGCTTGATGCCCACCGCCTCACAAGGTCGGGCGCGATCAACCGCAACAGCGCTCCGAGCCAGTAATACCGGGGCACGTAGCGCTCAGGCCGCCCGCCCGGCCCAGCCTCCAGAATCGCCTCGGCGACGAGTTCCGGCTCAGAGACCAGCAGGCGAGTGAGCGCCCGCGCCATCAGCTCCGACTGTGGGAATCCCTCAGTCGAGACGAACCCGGGCAGCACGTTGCCAACATGGACGCCGTGCCGGCGCTCCTCCAGATACAGGGAGTCGCCCCAGGCGGCCAGCGCGTTCTTGCTCGCGCTGTAGCTCCCGGTGCTTATCCGCGAGATCCGTGCCGCGGTGCTGGTGACGTTGACGATCGCGACAGGCGCCTTCAGCGGCTGACCGGCGAAGCCGCCGCCGCCAGGCGAGCCGGTGGCGGCAGCCGTACGCCGCAGCACTGGCAGCAGCGCCTCGACCAATCTCACCGGGGCCTCGAAGTCGAGCCGCATGTGCCGCTCGACGTTTTCCCAACCGCCCTGCGCTGAACTCCATCGACCAGCGGGCTCCGGCGTTGTTCACAGCAGGTTGAGCGCGCCGTACTCGCGCTCCACCACCGCAGCGATCCGAGCCGGCGCCTGCGGGTCGGTCAGGTCCAGGGCGACCACTCTCGGTTCACCGCTGAGTTCGGCCGCCAGCTCCTGCAGGCGCTGCTCGCGACGGGCGATGAGGATCAGCCGGGTGTCCGGCTCTGCGGCGAGGCGGCGTGCCGCCGCCTCGCCAATCCCACTGGACGCTCCTGTGATCAGTGCGACGTATGGCCCGGGCATAGCCGCAGAGGCTAGTGACGGCGGTACTACGCTGCCAGTTTTTGGTCCAAGCGTCGCAACGCCAGCGGGATGAAGATCGCCAGCAGCAACAGCGACCACAGCAGCATCGCCAGGGCTCCGTGGTCGAGCAGCCAGGATCCGTGCGAGGGGTAGTTCTCAGTCAGTCCGCGTACGCCGCGCGCACCAGCGCCGACACCGCATCTCAATCGCCGATCAGCGGGAGGACGGGCTCGATGAGTGCGTCATCGGCACAAACACTCCTGCCATGAAGCTGAAGGGGAAGACGATGCTGAAGCCGATGCCCTGCATCGCCTCCGGCGAGCGCACCAGCATCCCGAAGTAGGTCCCGACCCACGTGAACGCGAACAGCGCCAGCATCACCAGACCCAGCGCCTCCAGCACCGGGC
>CAVXIA010000004.1:0-818356 GCA_963761675.1 uncultured Conexibacteraceae bacterium | reverse complement strand
CAGAGCAACGCAACCCTGCAGATGCGCGCGGCGCCGGAGATGCGGGGCCGCGTGATGGCGCTCTGGTTCGTCTCATTCCAGGGCTCGACGCCGATCGGCGGCCCGATCGTGGGCGCCGCGATGAGAGCCTTCGGCGCCCGCGCCGGGCTTGGGCTGGGGGCTATTGCCTGCTTCGTGGTCGCATTCGGCGGGTCGCTGGCGCTGCGCTCGCTGCGCGCTCGCGCGACGGCCGCGTCAACTACGCCGGAACCGCTGGCGTCTGCACGCTGATGACCCGCCAGGGCTCGTCGGGTCCATCTGTGATCGCGAGCATCCAGCGCTCCGTGAACCCGACCAGGCGCGTCGAGCTGCCGCTCAGCACGCGGGTCGTGTCGCGGTCCTCGATGTAACGGCGGCCCCGCAGGTCGACGTCGATCGTCATCGTCGCCGGCTGCGCAGCGGCGTCGAGAGCGACGATTCGGATCCGCTGCACCTGCGGGCCGCGAACGACGAGCCTGCTGCGGCCGCTGGGATCGCCGGGATGCAGCATCTCCCGCACCGCCTCGGGCGCGGCGGAGAAAGCCAGCAGCGGACATACCGAGCCGTCGACGGCCTCCGCCCAGGCGTCGACAGCTCGCCGGGCGGCAACCTCGAGGATGTCCGGCCCGAAGCGCGCGTCCGCGAGACTGAGGTCGAGCGCGGCGGCGCGAGCATCGTCGCTGAACTGCACGTCGGCGAGCTCTCCGATCTTGAAACCATCGGGGGCCCGTTCGGCAAGGCGCCCTCGACCAGCGCCTCGTCTCGCAGCGACTGCTGATCGGCCCAGTGCGTCTGCACGATCCGGTCCTTGAGCGAGTGTTCGCCCTCGGCGCCGACTCGATCGAGGCCAGGACCCAGTGATCGCCGCGCCGCTACAGCGTCCAGTACTCGCGCATCCGCACCGATTCCGTGAACTGGCCCTCGCGCTTGATGTGGCGTCCGCTCGCGTCGACCACGTAGTCCCGCAGCTTGGCCTCGATCCGCACGACGACTCGGTCGAGTTCCTGCTCGCCGCGGTCGCGCCGCAGGATGCCGATGTACTCGACGTTCGGTGGGCCGACCGGCTCGACCATGTTCGCCAGCCGTTGCGCTCGAAGTCGTCGAGGCGCCGCTCCCACTCGACGAGCAGCTCCGGTGTGATCAGGCCGCGCAGCGCGATGCGGTTGTCCATCGACCAGGCGCTCTGGATATCGGCGAACAGTTGCGTTCCCGCGCCGCGGACCGCGGTCGGCCCGAAGATCGGATTCTCGTCCGCGGCCTCAGCCGCCGCCAGCTCGACCGGCGCTCGCGCTTGCGACTCTCACGCCGGTGCGCGCGGCCCTGCTGGCGCGCGCGGCCCAGAAGCGCAGGATCGACGGGAAGCCGCGGGTCATGATCCACCAGGCAGCGGCCAGCGCGAGCACACCAGCAGACCAAGTCCGTGTCCGAGCACCGCGATGTCGAACAGCAGGCGGAAGATCAGGAAACGGAGAACGCGCGCCGCCCCCGCCGCCGCCACCGCCGCCGAAGCCACCGCCACCGCCACCGCCTCCACTGAAGCCAGCGTGCCGCCGCCGCGCGGCGGGCCGCCGGAGCGAGCGCCAGCAGCGCGATCCGACCAGCGCCACACGATCAGGAGCGTTCGGCGGCGTGATCTCATCACGCTCCTCAGGCGGCGCTGCCTTCAGCGGCCCGACTCCGGGTTCCGTCTGGGCGATGTGCTGTTCCGCGTGGTAGCTCGATCGCACCAGCGGGCCGGCGGCGACATGCTCGAAGCCGGCTCGTACGCGGCCTCCTCGAGCGCCCTGAACTCATCCGGATGCCAGTAACGCACGATCGGCAGGTGGTTCTCGGTCGGACGCAGGTACTGCCCGACGGTCATCACCTGGACGTCGTTCGACGCAGCGTCCCAGCGCATCGAGCATCTCCTCGAAGCTCTCCCCGAGTCCGACCATCAACCCCGACCTCGTCACGACCTCGTCGCCGCCCATCTCCTTGGCGGTGCGCAGCACGCGGTTCGAGCGCTCCCATGTCGACCCGCGGCGCGCGACCGTGTACAGCCGCGGGACCACCTCGACGTTGTGGTTGAAGACGTCGGGGCGCTCGGCGATGACCTTCGCCAGGGGCATCTCCTGGCCGCGGAAATCCGGGGTCAGCACCTCGATCTTGGTCCCCGCGACTGCTGCCGGATCTGGCGGATCACGCCCACGAAGGCGTGCGCCCCGTAGTCATACATGTCGTCGCGATCGACGCTCGTGATCACCGCGTGGCGCAGACCCATGCGCGCGACCGAGCGCGCGACCCGCGCCGGCTCGAGCGGATCGTTCCAGGTCGGCCTGCCGCTGCGCACGTTGCAGAAGCCGCAGCGGCGCGTGCAGGTGTCGCCGAGGATCATGAATGTCGCCGTGCCGCGCTGCCAGCACTCGCCGATGTTTGGGCAGGCGGCCTCCTGGCAGACCGTGTTCAGGTTCTCGCCTCGATCAGCGCTTGCAGCTCGCGGTAGCGCGGGCCGCCAGGCGCCGGACCTTGAACCAGGGGGTTTGCGGCCCCTGTAGGGCTCGACCTCCGGTCCGAGCACGGTCAGGACGTCAGCGATCCCGCCGGGATTCGAGCGTGAACAGTCGCACCCATCTATCTGAAGGATATTTACGCCGTCTCGCCGCCTGCGCCGCTGCTCGGCGGCTGCTCCGGCCGCGCCCGTGCGACCGCCGAGTCGAGCTCCGCGCGAGTGACCGCGAGCGGCGCGTGCCCGAGCGCGCCGGCGAGCGAAGCAGCGGCGAGCTCGCCGAAGTCAGACACGACACCTCGGCGTCGCCCGCTCGCTCTCGATCGAGGTCATCTGCACGTCCGGCAGGCCACAGGCGACCACCCAAGTGAACGGCTCGATCGCCCGCGCCTCCACGTTGATCGCGAATCCGTGGGTCGTGACGCCGCCCGCGACGTGCACGCCGATCGACGCGATCTTGCGGTCTCGACCCAGACGCCGGTGTAGTCGGGACCCTCGTCGTCGCGCGCGCGCGCGGGATCTCGATCGTGGCCAGCGCCCGACCAGCGCCTGCTCGAGCAGGCGCACGTAGGCGACGACGTCATCGACCGCACGATCGGGTATCCGACGAGCTGTCCGGGCCCATGGTATGTGACCTTGCCGCCGCGGTCGGTCTCGATGATCTCGATCCCGCGCTCCGCGTACCAGGCCTGGCCCATGCTCAGCTCGCCCGGGCGAGCGGCGGCCGCGCGTGTAGACGGCCGGGCTGTGCTCGAGCAACAGCAGTGTGTCGAGGACCAGCTCCGCTGGCGGGCGCGCGCACCTGCTCCTGCAGCGCCAGCGCGTCGCGGTAGCCGATCTCGCCGAGCTCGCACACCCACATCCTGGTCACAGGTTCATCGTAGAGGGCTCAGACCGCCCGCGGCGGGCTGTCTGGCCTGTTCGCGCGCCGCACGGGCGCCTGCTCGCGTTGCTTCGCGCGCGTGCCTCGCGGCTTCGCGCTGCTCATGGGCGCTGGCGTGCCTGCTCGCGGAGCTCGTCGCATGCTGTTTCCAGCCCGCCTGGCCTCCGCATCGCCGCCGTGACCTGCTGGCGCGCCTGCTGGCGACCCCGCGGCCTCGCGGATCTGGTCCTTGGTTTGACGCCCCTCGACCATCAGGTGCAACGACCACATGCCGGTTTCGAGCAGCCGAGCGCCGCGGTCGATGTCAGCCTCGACCAGTCCTGCAGCACGCCGACCTCGTCCGCCGCGCAGTGATGAAGACGTGAGTCGTAGGAGAGCTGAGCAGGCTGACCAGCGCGCGCGCAGCGACGGCCGGCTCGGGGTCCTCGAGATCGACCCCCAGCTCGTCTGCGAGCACCGCGTCAGACTGTCCACGATCCGGTACCGGTGCTCGCCCCAGGCGGCGCGCAGGGCCGGAGTCAAGCGCACCATCTCGCCGAACTCACCGATCCGCGAGGTCGGTTATCCCCGACATCTCGGAGAAGAGCGCCATCCTGCTTGAGCGCCGCGACGAGCGCCGCCGTCGGATCCGTCCCGCGCGGGCAGTCACGCACGGCCGTCACAACCGCTCGATCAGGTCATCGACCTGGTCGTGGACCAGCGACTCCTTGGTGGGGAAGTAGTTGTATACCGTCTTCTCGGAACGTGGCGGCGGCTCGATCTCCGTGACCTGACCGCCTCGAATCCGCGAGTCATGAACAGCCCGGTTGCCACGTCGGAGATCCGCGGCGAGTCTCCCGCTCTTGTGCTCGCGCAGGCAATCGATCATGGCCAGCGAAGCTGTCGAGAATATTACACTTGCAGTATTTTTACATGACTGTCAGATCGCCGTCCATGACTCGAACAACGACATCAGCGGCGGATCGCCGGCCCGCTGGCATGTCCCTCGCATTGAGGCTAAGGGCCTGACGAAGCACTTCAAGGAGGTCCTCGCCGTCGACGGACTCGACCTGACGGTCCCAGCCGGAACGGTGTTCTCGCTGCTCGGACCGAACGGCTCCGGCAAGACCACGACCGTGAGATGCTCGCGACCCTGCTCAGGCCTGACAGTGGCAACGCCAACGTGAATGGCTATGACGTCAAACACAGGGCTTGAGGGTCCGCAGTCGATCCCCTGACGGGCCAGTCGCCGCGCTCGACCCGAATCTCACCGCGAGGGAGAATCTGCAGCTGATGGCGCGCCTGCGCGGGGGGTCGCCGCGAGGCGGCGCGGATCACGACGAGCTGTCGTGCGTTTCGATTCGGAGGAGTTCGCGGACCGGCTCGTCAAGCAGCTCTCCGCGGCCAGCGCCGCCGCATCGATCTCGCAGCCGGGCTGATCGAGAGACCGCAGCTGCTGGTACTCGACGAGCCGACGACGGGCCTCGACCCCCACAGCCGCCAACTTGTCTGGTCGACCGTGCGCGAGCTCGTCGCGAGGGGATCACCCTGCTGCTGACCACGCAGTTCCTCGAGGAGGCCGACGCACTCGCCGACGGCATCGTGCTGATCGACCCGGCCGTGAGATCGCGAAGGGGACCCCTCCCAGTTCAAGGCGCTCGTCGGCGACCTGCGCGTGGACATCGTCGCCGAGGACACCGCGGGCTTCCACGGACTCATGGGAGCCTCGGCCGGCCGGGTTCGAGCTGAGCCTCAACCTGAGGAGCGGCGGATCTCGATCCCGGCGCCCGACGAGTCAACGACCTGAACCGGGTCCGCCGGTCGGTGCCACCAGGATCCCGATCGACGAGATCGCGCTCCGGCGCCCCACGCTGGACGACGCCTTCATCACTCTGACCGGTCACCCCGCCGATCGGAAGCGGAACCGAGGAGGAGGTTTTGACATGACCGCCTTTGTCGTGAGTGACGGCTCTGACTTCCGCAGCCTGGCGCGATTCCGCGCGTTCCCGAGCGGATCCTCGATGTGACGCTCCAGCCGATCGTCTTCGTCCTGCTGTTTCGCTCCGTCTTCGGCGCGGATCCATGTGCGCGGAATCAGCTACTCGGACCCTGATGCCCGGCCTGATCGCCCAGGGTCTCGCGTTCGGAATGATCGGCTCCGGCGCGGCGATCAGCCATGACATGGCCGAGGGCGTGCTCGACCGTTTCCGCTCGATGCCGGTCGAGCCGCCTCTCGATCGTGACCGGGCAGGCGCTCGGCCAGTTCTCGGGGAGCTGCTGGGCTGCCGATGTACCCGCTCGGATTCATCTTCGGCTTGCGTCCGCGCTCGGGGGCGGGCCCGATGCTGGTGGCGCTGGGGCGGTGATGCTGCGCTGCTCGCGTTCACCTGGGTCGGCGCCTACTTCGGGATGCTCGTGCGCTCGCCCGAGGCGATGCAGGGGATCGGCTTCATCATCGTCTTTCCGCTCGCTTCCTGGAGGCGTGTTTGTGCCGATCGCAATCATGGACCCCGATCCCGCGCGCGATCGGCGAGTGGGATCCGATACCAGCGCCCTGGTCGCCACCTCGCAAAAGCTCGCGGACGGGGGGGCCTACCAGGCGCACGGCTCGTGGCTGCTCTCGCACGGAGAGCTGGCGATGGTGATCTGGTCGCTGCTGATGCTGGCGATCTTCATCCCGCTCGCCCTGCATCGCTTCAACAACACCCCCCGTCCTCGGCTTATCTCGGCCGTGCCCGGCTACGTCGCACTCATCACAGGCGCGTCGAGCGGAATCGGCGAGGCGGTCGCACGCCGCCTCGCCCGCCGAGCCCGATGTGCAGCTGATCCTGGTGGCGCGCCGTGAGGAACGACTGCAGGCGTTGGCCGCCGCGACCGGCGGCACGCGGGTGATCACCGCGGACCTCGTCGACCCCCGGGACACCCGATCGGATCGCAGAGCTCGTCGAACGCGAGTACGGCGCCCTGAACCTGCTCGTCAACAATGCCGGCGCACGCTGGGCGATCGACTTCGCCGACGGCGGCTGGGAGAACCTCGAGCGCCACATGCGGCTAGATTTCGAGGCCCCGGTGCGTGTCGAGGCGCTGCTGCCAGTGCTGCGGCGTACGGCTGCCGCCACCGGCTCGCCTGGCGGCGGCGGCTTCGCCGGTCAGCCGCTGAAGGCGCCTGTCGCGATCGTCAACGTCACCAGCACCGCGGCACGGATCTCGCGGATAAGCACCGGGAGCTACAGCGCGAGCAAGAACGCGCTGGCCGCCTGGGGCGACTCCCTGTATCTGGAGGAGCGCCGGCACGGCGTCCATGTTGGCAACGTGCTGCCCGGGTTCGTCTCGACTGAGGGATTCCCACAGTCGGAGCTGATGGCGCGGGCGCTCACTCGCCTGCTGGTCTCTGAGCCGGAACTCGTCGCCGAGGCGATTCTGGAGGCTGGGCCGGGCGGGCAGCCTGAGCGCTACGTGCCCCGGTATTACTGGCTCGGAGCGCTGTTGCGGTTGATCGCGCCCGACCTTGTGAGGCGGTGGGCATCAAGCCCGGTCGTCACCACCAATACCAACAGCGTCTGAGTGCGTCGCCATCTCGTTGAAGTACGCGGCCAGCCGGTCGGCCCGCGGCGGCGTTGTGCAGGTCGTCGTCACTGAACTCCGCGAGTGCCGCGCGCCACGCCGGCTCGGTCCGAGCGCGCATCTCCGCGATCGCCGCAAGGCCCTCGCCGGTGATCTGAGTCATCACCACGCGCTTGTCCTGGCCGGAGCGGGTCCGCGCCACGAAGCCGCCCGACTCGAGGCCGTCGAGCATCTGAGCAACCGACGCGGGTGAGAGCTCGGCAGCCTCTCCCAGGCTGCGCGCCGATAGCGCGCAGCCCTCTTCGAGCGCGAACAGCAACCCGTACTGGGCGTAGCTGAGGCCGTCCTGGCGGTGCGTCTCACGGCCGCGCATGCGACGCATCGCGACGTTCACCGCCTTGAATGCACGGGCCAGCTGCTGCTGGGCCTCGTTCATGCGAGTGCCTCGGTGGCGGGACGCCGGACTCGAGCGACTGGGTCACTGCGCCGGATTCGAGCGCGTCGTGCTCGTGTTCGTCGCCATGTCCGACCTGGCGGGCCCTGCGTTCGGCCAACATCAGGATGTAGCAGGGGATCATCGCCAGCGCGGTCATTGCCAGCGCCCACCAGAACGCGGTGCCGAACCCGGCGGCGACAGCCGCGGGTGTGTGGGCGCCGATCGTCGCCTGTTCGAGCACGACAGCCAGCGCAGCGGTGCCGATCGAGCCGCCGACTCGCATCAGCACGTTCAGCTGTGGCGTTGCGTCCGACAGTTCGCTGCGGTGCAGGGACGCGAACGCAGCCGTCATGATCGGAACGAACGCCAGCGCCATCCCGGAACCGCGCAGGAACATCGTCGCGGAGACGAACACGATCGAGGTGTGCGCGCCGATCATCGCAAGCGGCACCGTGAACAGGGTTGTGATCCCGACTCCGATCAGTGCCAGCAGGCCGCCTCCGTACTGACCCACGAGTCTGGCGGCGAAGGGCATCATGATCGCCATGCCAAGGCCCTGCGGAGCCGACAGCAGGCCGGTCTTGATCACGTCGAAGCCGCGGACCTCCTGCCAGTAGAGCGGGAACAGGATCATCGAGCCGAACATGCCGCACCCAGCAGGAACATCGACGCCGAGGCACTCGAGAAGGTCGGACGCGAGTAGAGATGCAGTTGCAGCAGCGGACGCTTGGCCCGCAGCGCATGCCAGACGAAAGCAGCGATCAGCGCCAGCCCTGCAATCGCCGGGATGATCACCCTGGTGCTGTCCACGGTGCCGACGGTGCCGATCTCAGCCAACCCGTAGGTCAGCAGCGGCAGGCCGGTGGACATCAGCACGAGGCCGATGAAATCGAGCGGCTCCGCCGAGCGGTCACGGCTGGAGCGGTGGATCAGTTTCAAGCCGGCGACGATCGCGATCACGCCGATCGGCACGTTGACGAAGAAGATCCACCGCCAGGTCGTGACCTGCAGGATGGCGCCGCCGATCGTGGGGCCGAGGATCGGTGCCAGCATCGTCGGCACACCGGTGATGGCGGTGACCCTGGCCATGTTCTTCGGGCCGGCGGCGGAGGCCATCATCATCTGGCCGACGGGCAGGATCATGCCGCCGCCGACGCCCTGCAGCACCCGGAACGCGATCAGCTCAGGAGTCGAGGTGGCAAGTCCGCACAGCGCCGATCCGAGCGTGAACATCAGCACCGAGAACAGCCACACGTTCTTGGCGCCGAAGCGGCGACTGGCCCAGCCGCTGACCGGAATCACAGCGGCCAGCGACAGCATGTAGCCGGTCACCACCCACTGAATCGAGCTCAGGGTTGCGTGAAGCTCGCGCGCGAGCGTGTCGAGGGCGACGTTGACGATCGTCGTGTCGAGGATCGACATGATCGATCCGAGCACGATCACCGGCGCGATCCGCCACACGTAGGGGTTGAGCCGGCCTGCCTGTGCCCCTGTGGGCGCCGCCGTCGCCGCCATCGGCCTGCCTTTCGAAGGTGCTGAGCTCATAAGGTACCAAATGATTTGGTACTGAACAGGTTGGTACCGAAGAATCACTGCGCCGACGTCTCGGCGGGGTGGCGTCTATGGTGAGACGTCGATGACCACCTTCACAGACCTCGGCCTGTCCGAGCCCGTGCTCGAGGCGCTCAAGGATGTCGGCTACCAGGAGCCCAGCCCGATCCAGGCGCAGGCGATCCCCTACCTGCTGCAGGGTTTGGACGTGATCGGGCAGGCGCAGACGGGCTCGGGTAAGACCGCGGCGTTCGGATTGCCGCTCCTCAACTACGTCGATCCGGAGGAGCGTGAGGTCCAGGGACTGGTCCTGACCCCGACCCGCGAGCTCTGCATTCAGGTCACACAGGCTCTGCGCACATACGGGCTGCGCAAGGGTGTCGACGTCGTCGCCGTCTTCGGCGGCGCGCCGATCCGCACCCAACAGGCCCAGCTGCGGGCTGGGGGCCACGTGGTGGTCGGGACCGTCGGGCGTGTCAAGGATCTGATCAGCCGCCACTCGCTGATGCTGCACTCGTGCCGGTTCGTCGTACTGGATGAGGCCGACGAGATGCTCGACCTCGGCTTCCTCGAGGACGTCGAGAAGATCCTGTCACTGACGCCGTCGAGTCGCCAGACGGCGCTGTTCAGCGCGACGATGCCACCGGAGATCCGGCGCCTGGCCGACCAGTACCTCTATAACCCGGTCGTCGTCAAGGTCAAGACGGCCACGCTCACGGTCGACAGCGTCGAGCAGTTCGGGCTGGAGGTCTCGAGCAGGGACAAGGTGGCCGCTCTGGTCGAGGTGCTGGAGGCGGAGAGGCCGACGCAGGCGATCGTCTTCTGCCGCACCAAGGTTCGCTGCGACCAGCTCTACCGAACGCTGCGCGACAAGGGCATGAACGTCAAGGCGCTGCACGGCGACATGTCCCAGGGGCAGCGCGACGGCGTGATGATCAGCTTCAAGGATGGCCGCACCCCGCTTCTGGTCGCCACGGATGTGGCCGCGCGAGGGCTCGACATCTCGACCGTCTCGCACGTGATCAACTTCGACGTGCCGACCTCGCCGGATGTGTACATCCATCGCATCGGCCGGACCGGCCGCGTCGGGCGCACCGGCCGCGCGATCACCTTCTACGAGTCGCGGCAGAAGCGTGAGGTCGAGGCGATCGAGGCCCACTCGGGCGTCAAGCTGGCGCCGTGGGTCAAGGACGCCCACGTGGCCGCGATCAGCGTGGAGTCGCGCCCCAGACGCCACTCCAAGCCCCACGACCCAGGTCCTGACGGTGCCGAGGTGCCGCTGCGAAAGCTGATAATCGCCGGCGGCCGCGCCGACGGGATCGAGCCCAAGGACGTCGTTCACGCGCTCACCAGTGCCGCTGATCTCGACGGCGAGGCCGTGCGGAACGTGCGCGTGCTCGAACGCTTCTCGTTTGTCGATGTCCCTGATGGGGACGCCGATCGGATCATCGCGGCGGCCTCCGGGGCGGAGGTCGGCGGGCGGCCGCTGCGGCTCGAGCGCGCTCGCGCCTGACGCGCAGCGACCTCCGCGCCGGAGAGTGCGAAAGACGTTCTAAGGCTGGGTTTTCCCCGTCTGATGTCAGTTATCAACCTCCCTGGAGCCCTGCCGCGACTTTGACGCGCCTGGCCGTGTTCCGGTTGATGAAGGCCGGACAACAACACTGGAGGGCTCAATGCTCAATTCAGGTTCAGGGTTGCGCCGGGCGATTCGGGGCGGCCTCGCAGAAGGCCGTCAGGGGCAATGGCCGTGGCGCTGGTGGCGCTGTTCGTGGCACTCTCCGGAGGTGCCGCATACGCAGCAACCACGCTGGGCAAGAACGCCGTTCGCACGGTGAACATCCACGGGTCGGCGGTCACCAACCCGAAGATCGCCAACAACGCGGTCACCTACAACAAGATCAAGCCGAGTTCCGTCGGCACGGTGCGCATCGTCAAGAGTGAGGTTCAGGCGCGTCTGACGAGCTCTTGCTCGAACGGCCAGGCGATCAGCGCCGTCGATGTCAACGGCAAGGTCACCTGCACGTCGGCGATGTCCGCTGGGACCAGCAGCGCTGCCGCTGACGCGGTTGCACTGACCAGCCCCACGACTGCCGCGACGGTCTCCACCCTGGCGCTGGGCGCGGGCTCCGCGTATGAGGTGCAGGCCAACCCCTACATCTCGGTCACCCCGAGCACGGACGGCAGCGCGGCGGACCAGCATGTCGTCGTGACGTGCACTCTCAAGGTCGGGACGACCACGTCATCGGCGGCGCAGCGGAGCGCCAGCTTCGACCTCCCGGCGGCCGCCGACACGCCTGCGCCTCAGGTGCAGACGGCGTCGATCCCGCTGCTCGTGATGGTTCCGACCAGCACCGCCGCGCAGGCCTCAGACGTGTCCTGCTTGAGCAGCGTGATGGACACATCGGGCGCTGACTCGGGCAAGGCGTCGGCGCATCCGGCGACGGCCACCGCGGCGGGTCAGATCTACGCAACCCAGCTGGCGTCCGCGACGACTCCGACCACCACCACCACCACCCCAACGACCACCACCACGACCACGACGAGCACAACCCCCGCTCCGTAGCGGGGTCGCAGTTCGAGATGGCGGGTACGTCCTTCAAGGGCGTGCCCGCCACCTCGCCGGGTGCCTGCGGACGGGACCGACAGTCGCTGCCACGGGCAAATCCGGGCGGGGGCCCGCCCGCCCGTCGCGTGGTCGCCGGCTGGGGTAGGGTCATGTGCATGAGCACAGCCAAGATGCACACGAACCACGGCACGATCGCGATCGAGTTCTTCGACGACGATGCCCCCAAGACGGTCGAGAACTTCCGCAAGCTCGCGGGAGACAACTTCTACGACGGCCTCAGCTTCCACCGGGTGATCCCGGACTTCATGGTTCAGGGCGGGTGCCCGCTCGGAACCGGCACCGGCGGCCCCGGTTACACGTTCGAGGACGAGTTCAACCAGCACAAGGTGGTGCGCGGTGCTCTGGCGATGGCCAACTCCGGGCCCGACACCAACGGCTCGCAGTTCTTCATCGTCACGACCGCGGCGGCGCCGTGGCTCGACGGCAAGCACACCGTCTTCGGTCAGGTGACCGAGGGGATGGATACCGTGGACGCGATCGAGGCGGTGCCGACCGACGGCCGCGACCGGCCGCAGGAGCCGGCGGTCATCGAGTCGGTCGAACTCGCGGACTGAGGACATGGACCTCCCGGTGGAGAATCCGGCCACCGGTGCGGTGATCACGACCGTGCCCGTGGCAGGGGCCGTGGAGGTGGCTGAAATGACGGCCCGAGCGCGAGCCGCCCAGCGGGGCTGGCTCGCGCTCGGTTTCGACGGGCGCGCCGCGGTGATGCGACGCGCACAGCGGTGGATGGCGGACAACGCGGACCGCCTGATCGGCGCTGTGATCGAGGAGACCGGCAAGACCTACGAGGACGCGCAGCTGACCGACTTCGGCTATGTCCTCCAGGCACTCGGGTTCTGGGCCAAGGCGGCTGAGCGGTACCTGGCGGATGAGCGGCTTCACTATTGGGGCAACCCGATCGTGGCCGGGAGGAAGCTCGCGCTGCGTTATCAGCCGGTGGGTCTCGTTGGTGTGATCGGCCCGTGGAATTTCCCTCTGGTCAACGGCTTCGGCGACTGCATCCCGGCGTTGATGGCCGGTAACAGCGTGATCCTCAAGCCGAGCGAGGTGACGCCGCTCAGCTCTCTGCTGATGGCGGAGATGTTCGTCGCGTGCGGGATGCCTGAGGACGTCTTCCAGGTCGCGACCGGAGACGGCGACACCGGTGCGAGGTTGGTGGCGGCGGTCGACTGCGTGATGTTCACCGGCTCGACTCGTACGGGACGACTCGTCGCGCGGGCGGCGGCGGAGGCGCTGACCCCGTGCCACCTGGAGTTGGGGGGCAACGATCCGATGATCGTGTGCGCCGACGCCGACCTCGAGCGCGCTGCCAATGCCGCCGCCTACTACTCGATGAACAATGCCGGCCAGGTCTGCATCTCGATCGAGCGGGCCTATGTCGAGGCGCCGGTCTACGACGACTTCGTGCGGCGTGTCACCGAGAAGGTGAGCAGGCTTCGCCAGGGCCCGCCTGCAGGCCCCGGCAGCGTCGAGTCGGCGCCGTGATCTTCGGACCGCAGCTTGAGATCGTCGATCGGCACGTACAGGACGCCGTGGACAAGGGCGCGCGAGTTCTCACGGGCGGGCACGCGCGGACCGAGGACGGCGGGCGCTTCTACTCAGCCGACGGTGCTCGTCGACGTCGATCACACGATGGAGATCATGCGCGAGGAGACATTCGGCCCGACGCTGCCGATCATGCGCGTCGAGGGAGTGGATGAGGCGGTGCGGCTCGCCAACGATTCCCCCTACGGCCTGCAGGCCAGCGTCTGGACGCGCGACGGCGGCCGCGGTGAGACGATCGCGCGACGACTGGAAGCGGGCGTCGTCTGCGTCAACGCCGCGCAGGTCAACTACTACGCGTTGACGCTGCCGATGGGCGGCTGGAAGGCGTCCGGTCACAGCTCCCGCCACGGCGCCGCCGGGATCCGCAAGTACTGCAGGAGCCAGTCGCTGTTCGTGGGCGGTGTCGGCCTCAGGCGGGAGCTGTTCATGTTCCCCTACAGCGCGCGCACGACGCGGTTGTTCGGACGGCTGCTGCGGGCGCTCTACGGGGGGCGCAGGCGCCGCTGAGAGGCCGCTCCGAGCGGCGCCTGAGTACGGTCGCCGGACCTAACGTGGCGAAACCGTCAGGATGATCGCCGTCAACCAAAGGCGCGGCAGCCAGAGCGCGCATGCCCTGTCATCCGAAGCGGCCGGTGACGTAGTCCTCGGTGCGCTTGTCGGCGGGCCGCGTGAAGAGCTTCTCGGTGTCGTCGTACTCGACGAGGATGCCCTTGCGCTTGCCGTCGGTGACGTCGAGGCTGAAGAACGCGGTGCGCTCGGCGACGCGCGCCGCCTGCTGCATGTTGTGGGTCACGATCACGAGCGTGTAGTCGCTCTTGAGCGTCGTGCATCAGCTCCTCGATCGACGCCGTCGAGATCGGGTCGAGCGCCGAGCACGGCTCGTCGAGCAGCAGCACGTCGGGCTCGATCGCGATCGCGCGCGCGATGCACAGGCGCTGCTGCTGGCCGCCCGAGAGGCCGAGCGCGCTCTGCTTGAGGCGGTCCTTGACCTCGTCCCACAGCGCCGCGCCGCGCAGCGCCTTCTCGACGCGCTCGTCGAGGTTCGGCCTTCATGCCCGAGGATCCGCGGCGCCCAGGCGATGTTGTCGAAGATCGACTTCGGGAACGGGTTCGGGCGCTGGAAGACCATGCCGATGCGGCGGCGCACCTCGACCGGGTCGACGCCGCGCCGTAGAGGTCGTGGCCGTGGTAGAGCGCCTCGCCGGTGACGCGGAAGCCGGCGATCGAGTCGTTCATGCGGTTGAGGCTGCGCACGACCGTGCTCTTGCCGCAGCCCGACGGCCCGATCATCGCCGTGATCACGTTCTTGTAGATCTTCATGTTGACGCCCGCCACGCGCGAGCGTCTCGCCGTAGTAGACGTTGACGTCGCGCAGCTCGAACACGACCTCGCGCGCGGATCGTCGCGCTCGGCTCTCGTCGTCGCGACCGCGAGCGGCGCATACGGGCGCGGCGGCGGTCTGGCGTCTCGACGTCTCGGTGCTCCTCGTCGACTGGCCGTGTCGCTCGTCCATGGTCGCGCGTCAGCGCTCCTGGTCGTCGTCCGGTCAGTCGGCTCAGCGTGCCGCGCAGTCATCGGTCGCTCGACGCTGTCGCGCGCGAGCATCGCTCGCGCGCGTGAGGTTCCCGACCAGGATGAACGACGATCAGCACCAGCGCCGCGCCCCAGGCGCGCGCGTGTCGTCCGGGAAGCCCGACTCGGAGAAGCTGAAGATGTCGACCGGGATGTTCGGGATCGCGGTTCCGAACACGTCGACGCTCGTGCCGTTGCCGAAGATCGAGCGACAGCAGGATCAGCGGCGCGGTCTCGCCGGACGCGCGGGCGATCGCGAGCACGGCGCCGGTGAGGATGCCGCCGAGCGCGCTCGGGCAGGACGATGCCGACGATCGTCCGCCAGCGGCTGACGCCGAGCGCGTGCGCGGCGTCGCGCAGCTCCTGCGGCACGAGCAGCAGCATCTCCTGGCGTCGTGCGCGCGATCAGCGGCACCATGATCACCGCGAGCGCGAACGACGCGGCGAAGCCGCGTCTGGCCGTGCGCCGGCGACCAGCAGGCCGAAGACGAACACGCCGATCACGATCGACGGCATCCCGTTCAGCAGGTCGAGCGCCAGCCGGATCGGCCGGGCCGTGCGCGGCGTCGAGAACTCGGTCAGGTAGATCGCGATCAGCACCCCGATCGGCAGCGCCATCGCCGTGGCGACCGCGACGATCAGCGCGCTGCCGACGATCGCGTTGGCGATCCCGCCGCCCGGCCGCGCCGAGAGCGCGGCGCCGGGTCCTGCGTGAGGAACGAGATCGAGATCGAGCTCGCGCCCTGCTCGACGACGCGTGACGATGACGATCGCCAGGACCGCGACCGCGAGGACGCGCGGCGGCCGTCGCGCTGCCGCGCATCAGGCGGTCGATGCGCCGGCGGCGCCGGAGGTTGCCGGCACGGTGGTCGAGCGGGCGCGGCCGGGTCGACCGCCGACATCAGCGCACGCAGCCCCTGGCGGCGGTCGAAGCGGCGCACGATCATGCTGCGCCGCGAGGTTCACGACCAGCTCCATCACGAGCAGGACCAGCGCGCAGTAGAACAGCGATGCCGTCTGCAGCTTGCTCACCGTCGATAGAACTGCTCGGCGATGCGGCTGGCCAGCGTGTCGCCGTTGGCGAACAGGTTCGTGATGATCGTCGAGCCGGCGCCGATCACCTGCGTCACCGCGATCGCCTCGCCGAGCGCGCGGCTCAGGCCGAGGATCGTGGCGGCGGCGATGCCCGCCGCGCGTCGAGTCGAGGACGACGCCGCGGATCATCTCCCAGCGCGTCGCGCCGAGCGCGAGCGCGCCGTCCTTGAGCTCGCGCGGGAACGGTGAGGAAGAGGTCGCGGCTGATCGACGCGATGATCGGCAGCACCATGATCGCCAGCACGACCCCGGCGGTGAAGACGCCGAGCCCGGTCGTCGACGGCGCGCCGAAGATCGGGATCCAGCCGAGCACGTCGTGCAGCGCCGGCTCGACCGTCGAGCGCAGGAACGGCGCCAGGACGAAGATCCCCCAGAGGCCGAGGATCACGCTCGGAATCGCCGCGAGCAGCTCGACGAGCGGGCCGATCACGGCGCCGGCACGGCCCGGGAGCGAGCAGGCTCAGGTAGACGCCGATCGCGACGCCCGAGCGGCACCGCGATCACGAGCGCGATCGCCGAGTCACGACGGTGCCGTAGATCAGCACGCGCAGCGCCGTACACGTTCGCGTTGGCCACGCCCGCAGACAGCGAGGGGTTCCAGGTCGCGTGCCAGAGGAAGCCGAGGCCGAACGTCGAATCGCCGGGCTCGAGCCGGCGACGACCTGGTCGATGATCAGCCCGATCAGCGCGACCGCGACGAGCGACGCCAGGACCGTCAGCGGTCACGAGCAGGCGGTCGCCGAAGCGCTCGCCGAGGCGGCGTGCGGGCGCGGGAGCTCAGCGGCGGCGGGCGAGGTGCTCACGGGCGACAGCCTAACGCAGCGGCGCCGCCGCGGCGTCCCGGCCCGTTCACAGGTTGATAACAGGCGGTTCACCAGCTCCGTAACGCCGCGCCGGGCGCCGCGCGGCGATGCTGTCGCGCGATCACGCATCCAACGAGGAGGCAACTCGCATATGAAGCGCCCCATCATCCGTGCTCGCGGTGCTCGCGGCGACCGCCGCCGCCGCGCTCGGCGCCGTCGTGAGCGCGTCCGCGGCCGGGCACCTCACCGGCGCCGGATCGTCGCTCGTCGCGCCGATGGTCGACAACGTATTCGCCCCGGACTTCCAGACCAAGACCGGGCAACTCGGTGACCTACGGCTCGGTCGGCTCCGGCGCCGGGATCTCGCAGATCAGCGCCAAGACGGTCGACTTCGGCGCCTCCGACGCGCCGCTCACCAGCGCGCAGGCGTCGGGCTGCAGCGGCTGCATCGAGATCCCGTGGGCGCTCGCGGCGCACCGGCCTCTCCTACAACCTCCCCGGCATCAGCCACCTCAACCTCTCGGGCCCGGTGATCGCCGAACATCTTCCTCGGCAAGATCACGAACTGGAACGACCCGGCGATCGCGGCGCTCAACAAGGGCGAGACGCTCCCGAACATGACGATCACGCCGGTCCACCGCAGCGACGGCTCCGGCGACACGTACGCGTTCACGCACTACCTCTCGGCGGTCAGCCCGCCGTGGAGCGAGCCAGGTCGGCTACGCCACCGCGGTCAACTGGCCGGCCGGGCACCGGCGGCAACGGCAACAGCGGCGTCGCCGCGGTCGTCGCCTCGACGCCGGGCGCGATCGGCAACAACTCGTGGTTCTACATCCGCACCGCCAGGCTGCAGGCCGTCGGCGATCGAGAACAACGCCGGCAAGTTCGTCCTGCCCGTACGTGCCGAACGTGAGCGCGGCCGCAGCAGCGATGCTCAAGAAGGTGCCGTCGCTGAGCTCGCTGACGCTCGAGCAACGCCGACACGATCGCCAACGCGCTCTCGATCGTCAACTGCCCGTACAGCAAGCCGAAGAAGGGCAAGAAGCCGCACGCCAGAAGCTCCAGAAGGAGCAGGCGCTGGCCTACCCGATGTCGACGTTCACCTACGTGATCCTGCGCCCGGACAGCAGCAACGTCGCGCTGCTCAAGCAGTTCATCGGCTTCGCGATCACGCCGGCGGAGGAGAAGAAGGGCGCGTCGCTCCAGTTCTCGCCGCTCCCGACCGCGGTCTACAAGCAGGACGAAGCAGCCGCCAAGAGGCTGTAGCCAGGCAACTTCGTGCAGCGTGGATGCTGCGCGACGAGACGCGAGGGGCGCGGTCGGTGGCCATCGACCGCGCCCTGGATCCACGTTGTAGGTGCCGGCCCGTCTTGGCGGCCCGCTTGGCCGGCAGACGCTCAGTGAGCCGCGATCGGACCGCTGCTGCCGACGATCCGATCGAAGCGCCATCCGCGAAGCTGCTCGCGGCTTCCGGCGAGTCCCACGACCGCCGCGCCGGTGCGTTGCTCGATCTTGGCCAGCAGCTGCGCGAGCCGGTCCCGGCGGGCGCGACCACGCGGCGAATCGTCAAGACTCGAGTCGGCCATGCCGTCCTCCAGCAGCACCGTCACCTTGTCCGGGTGCCGCTTCGCTATCTCTTCGACGAGTTGGTCGTCGGCGTTGTTCTGGTCGACGATTGCGAGGATGTCACTCATGCGACGCAGCATCCTACCCGTCCGTTAAACGGTCTTAACACCAGGTACGAACTCTCAATACCCTGGTCGGCATGCCCGAGCTGCCTGAGGTCGAGATCACCGCGAGATTGATCGCCGCCGCCACGAGCGGGGCGGAGATCGAGTCGGTGCTGGCACCCGGGCTCAACGCGGTCAAGACCTTCGACCCGCCGCTGCAGGCGCTGACCGGTGCCGGCTTCTCCGGTATCCGCCGCCGCGGCAAGCTCTTTCTGATCGATCTGGACGCCGCTGGTCCAGCGGGACCGGCGGCGGCGTGGACGCTCGTGGTCCACCTCATGTCAGCCGGCCGCCTGCAGCTGTTCGACGGGCGGGCGTCACTGAGGGATCGAACGTCGCGTGTTCTGCTGCGGCTCGGGGGCGACGAGCGCGAGCTGCGCCTGCGGGAGTTCGGGACAAAGCAACGAGCGTGGGTGAAGCTGCTGCGCCGCGATGCGGTCGGCACAGAGGAGACGCTGAGCGCGCTCGGGCCCGACGCGTGGCCACAGACGCCCGACGCAGAGGCCCTGCGCGCGCTGCTTGACCAGGCCCGGCCGCTGTACACGCTGCTGCGCGACCAGCATGTGATCGCCGGCATCGGCCGGTCCTGGGTAGACGAGATCCTGCACACGGCCAAGCTCTCGCCATTCAAGCGGGGGTCCGACCTGGACGCGGTCGAGGCCGGCGCCCTGGGGGAGGCAATTCATCGGCGGCTTGGCGACGCGATCGCCCATTACGAGCAGGCGTTGGCGTTGCCGCTTCCCGACAAGCTGCCGTTGCCGCTGACCGTGCATCGCCACAACGGTGAGCCCTGTCCGCGCTGCGGGACGACGCTCGAAGCTGTCTTCTATGAGGATTACGTCATGTGCTACTGCCCGGTCTGCCAGACCGACGGCAAGGTGCTCAAGGACCGGCGCCTGAGTCGGCTGTTGAAGTAGCGACGCCGGCCGGTGACCGGGCGATGTCACGCAGACGGCTCTGAATCCAACAGCGACTCGCTCCAGCGGTCCTCGATCCGGCCGAACCTCCACACGGCGAGTGCGATCACCCAGGTGGCGAGGAACAGGGCCACGACGATGAAACCCAGCAGGTTGATGTTGATGTGCTCGAACCATTGCCAGAAGCCGCCTGAAAGGTTCAGCTGAGACATCACGGTCCCGCCCAGCTCGATCGTTCCGATCACGACCGCAACTGCGACCGAAAGGCCAGTGATCGTGATGTTGTAAAAGACCTTGCGCACGGGCTTGGCGAACGCCCAGCCGTAGGCGTAGTTCATGAATGCTCCGTCGATCGTGTCGAGCAGGCTCATGCCGGCGGCGAACAGGACCGGGAGACACAGGACCGCGTACCAGGGCAGCCCGGCCGCGCCGGCGCTGCCTGCGATCACCAGCAGAGCAACCTCGGTGGCCGTGTCGAACCCGAGCCCGAACAGCAGGCCGATCGGGTACATCTGCCGAGGCTTGTCGACACGTCTGGTGAGCCCGCCCAGCAAGCGGTTCATGAACCCGCGCTTCTCCAATTGTTCCTGGAGCTGGGCCTCGCTGAAGCGACCGCGCTTGAGGTCGCGGAAGACCCTGATGATCCCGAGCAGGATCACGACATTGATCGCGGCGATGAGGTACAGGAAGCAGCCGGATACGCCGGTGCCGATCGATCCGGTGATCGTGTGCAACTCGGAGTTGCCGTTCCTGACCGGCGCGTCGACCGAGCGGACGCCGAGCGCGATCAGGAAAGCGAGCGCGAACACGATTGTCGAGTGCCCGAGTGAGAACCAGAAGCCGACGCTGAGCGGCCGCTTGCCCTCGTGCATCAGCTTCCGTGTGGTGTTGTCGATGGCGGCTATGTGGTCGGCGTCGAACGCGTGTCGCAGTCCGAGCGAGTAGGCGGTCACGCCAATCCCGATCGTGAACACACCCGATGTGCCGAGGCTGTACCTGTTCGGGGCGACACGCGCGATCAGGGTCAAGAACCCGATCACATGGAGGCCGCCGACCACCGCGATCATCATGAACAGCGTGCGCCGCTGGCCGCGATCCAGTGACCGCCAGAACGATCTGATCCCGGGGCGGGCGAGCCCCGCCGAGGTGCCTTCCTTGATCATGCCGTGCACATTCCTGGTTCGTTCGACCGTTGATCGCTGAGCCTACGTCGTTTCTTGCAGGTGGGTCTGGGCCGGTTGATTTCGAAGTTGATTTCGACCTGCCGTCGTTTCTTCGGCATCATCCACCCCATGACTCTCGACATTGGCGCAATCGCCCCAGATTTCACACTGCCGGACCAGGATGGCAATCCGGTCACACTCTCCGACCTCCGTGGCAAGCCCGTGGTGGTCTACTTCTATCCAAAGGCAAACACACCGGGTTGCACGACCCAGGCCTGCGGTGTGCGTGACCACCACGCCGACTACACCAAGCTTGGCGCGACGGTGCTGGGCGTCTCGCCCGACCCGGTCAAGCCGATCGCGAAGTTCGCGGATAAGTTCGACCTGGGCTTCACCCTGCTCTCCGACGAGGACCACGCCGTTGCCGAGGCCTATGGCGTCTGGGTGGAGAAGTCGATGTACGGCCGCGCCTACATGGGCAACGAGCGCACCACATTCGTCATTGGCCCCGATGGTGTCGTCACGCATGTCTTCCGGAAGGTCAAGCCGGCGGAGCACGACGCCAAGGTGCTCGCCGCGTTGGCGGGCTAGCGACAGTTCGGCTCGTCTGTTGGGGGGACCACGGAGTCGCGCCGCGCGGTCCGCAGCTGACGGCCGACGATCCAGTGCGAGCGACTGCCCGCTGTGTTTCGAGATGCGCGGTTCTGGCGAGGAGGAGGGAGGACGTGCCGGGATCACGCTGGTTGTGCTTTTGCTCTTGCGCGGGTACCCCGACTTGGGGCTGCGTGGTGGTCCCTGACGCGCATCAGTGATGGTGTCACACTGGTGATACACTTCGCGTTGATGCCGACCAATCATCGCCGTCACGCTGTTACCGAGACGCCGCGCGTTCAGGCTGCATTGGATGAGCTGCGCCGCGAGCTGGGCACCGACCGGGTTGAGCTCGGAGAGCTGGTTGTGCTTGGCGCCGGCGCCAAGCTTGCGTCGTTGCGCGCCACGCGCACCGACACTGTGGAGCGTCGGGCGCGACTTGCCGATCGAGTACGGGCCCGGCGGCTTGGCGTCGATATTGACGCCGCCGATGAGGTCCGTGCCCGCGGCTGGGCGCGACCGTGAGCACAGGGCTGCTGCTTGACAATTCGGCCTGGGCGCGGCTTGACAGCCCGTCGCTTCCGCAAACGCGGGCCGACGAGATCGCGGGCTGGCTTGAGGAGGGTCGGCTCTCGGTCTGTCTGCCGTTTCTGCTTGAGGCCGGGTACTCGGCGCGTAACGGGCCTGACCACGCCGCACTGATCGGTGATCTGCTCGCGCTCCCGCGCGTGCAGATCGATGACCAGGTCGAGGACCGAGCGCTGGACGCGCAGGCCCAGCTCGCTCGCGTGGGGCATCACCGCATCCCACCCGTGGATCTTCTCATCGCCGCGCTGGCTGATAGCAACGGGCTTGGGGTCCTGCACTACGACAGCGACTACGACCTGCTGGCGCAGAAGACTGACCTGAGCTATCAGAGTGTTTGGCTCGCGGAGCGCGGCACTCTCTGAGCTGCCCACACCCGCAGGCACGCTCAACTCACGATGGACGTACCTCGGGCCACCCGCCGAGATGCTGGTTAGCGCCGAGACCGCGCAGCAGCGCCCGTGGATCGTCGAAGTCTGGTGGCGTGAGAGCTTCGCCGCTCTCGCCGTGTGGGAGGCTGGTGGCATGAAGGTCATCACGCGGCGGGCGGTGGCGCGGGACGCCGACTCAATCGCCGAGCTGTACCTGCGGGCACGTCGTGCTGCCGCGATCGCGGGGACGGTCCCCGCGCTCGTACATGACGATGATGACGTCCGACGCTGGGTGGCTGACCGTGTCGTGCCGAGCCTTGAGTGCTGGATAGCCGATTACTCGGACCGTGCCATGGTCGGGATGCTGGTACTAGACCAGGACTGGATCGACCATCTCTATGTCGCGCCAGACCTGATCGGCCAGGGAATCGGCTCAGAGCTGCTCACAGTCGCCAAGCGTGAACGCCCAGCCGGCCTGCAGCTCTGGACCTTTGTCTCCAACACCGGGGCACAGAGGTTCTACTCCCAGCACGGCTTCCGGGAACGCCAGCGCACCGACGGCAGCGGCAACGAGGAGCGCGCCCCGGACATCCACTACGCCTGGCAGCCCGAGCCCAGTCCTGCCTAGTTCGTGAGAGGAGTACCGCACTCACCGTGACGCTGCCCTCGCTATGCGCGGGATGGGCCACTGTTGGACCCGTGGTCGATTCAGTCGCCGCGCTGCACTTGCTGAGTGATCCGCTGCAGCTTTTTGTCGAGCGTGAGCAGCGTCGCGTCGCTGACCAATGCAGTCGCAAGCGACATCGCGTCCGGGAGCCGTAACGCGTGGTGGTCGGCGCGGAGTCGGGCGGCCCGGCGAGCGATCGCACGATCGGTAGGCACGAAGCGAACGCCGGCCGCATCCAAGAACCCGTCGACCGTCGCGTCACTTCGCTGCTGCAGCGGCCGGACCATCACCTCGGCGTAGACCGTCGCGCCAATCAGTAGCTCGTCGCCGTCCACCAGACACGGCCGCAGCTCATCGACGGCACGCTCGTGTTGCGCGTCCCCGCGATCAAGAAACGCGATCAGGAGATCGGCGTCTAGCGCTACGCGCGCCACTCGTCCCGGAGCTCGTCAAGGTAGCCGGGCGGGTAAGTCCCGGCTGGCAGGCTTCCGGCGTAGCGATCGATCAGGTCGCCGGCACGCTCGACCTCGATCCGACCGCGCCCAACGACGCGAATCACGACCTCATCACCAGCCTCCAGGCCCGCGTCCTGGAGCACCCTGACCGGCAACGTGACTTGATGTTTGCTCGACACCCTGCTCATCGCTTTACGAGTTTACCAGTACGTAAAGCGGGCTCATGCTTCGCTACTACCACGTGCATCTTTACGGCACCGCCGGCGCACCAGCTTTGCGCGGTAAGGGCGCACGGCGACGGGTGACGTAGCACAGTCTGTGCTACGGTGTGGGTGTGGCTTCTCGAACGGTCAGAGCACGCCTTGATGAAGCGTCCGAGCGGGCGCTCTCGGTCCTGATGCGCGAGGGCCGTAACGAGTCGGAGGCCGTTCGGGCCGCGCTCACCGAGGCGGGACAGCGACGCGCACGCCGCTCGGTCCTTGCGGCCGAGGTCGCGCGTCTGGCGCTCGACCCCGCCGACACTGCCGAGCGCCGCGCCGTGATGGCGGACATGGATGCTGTGGCGCCGAGTTGGCCGCAGTGACCCGCGGCGAGATCTATCGGATCCGGCTTCCGCGTGGCCGCGGGCGCGAGCAAGCCGGGCCGCGCTTTGGCGTGATCGTCCAAGCTGACGAGTTGCTAGGGCTGTCAACGGTTATCGTGGCACCGACCTCCCGCAGCGCCGCGCCGGCGACCTTCCGGCCCGAGATCGAGCTGCTCGATGAGCGCACTCGCGTCCTGGTCGAGCAGCTACGCGCCGTCGACATCGAGCGTCTGGATGAGCTTGCCGGTCGGCTGACGACCGCCGAGCAACAAGCCGTCGACGAAGCCATCGCGCTCGTCCTCGATCTTTAGACCCGCACTTCCCTGCTCTCCGTTTTCGACGAGCATCTCGTCACCGCCGACGAGAAACGCGCTATGCGCGGAAAATGTGCGTGCCGGTCGCTGACGTCTGCTGCCGCGAGCTCTTACAGAGTCAGCGGCGCCGCGTGTTTGGCTCCAGCCCAGGATTGGCCCAGCCACCATCGGCAGCGTTGACGTTGGTCCCCGGCGGAACGATCGCATCAATCGCATCAAGAATGTCCTCCGACAGCGTCACGCCAGCCGCGGTCAACTGGGACTCCAGATGCTCAACCGTCCGCGGGCCAATGATCGCCGCTGTCACCGCCGGATGGTTGATCACAAACGCGATCGCCATCTCGATCAGCGAGATCCCGGCTTCGTCGGCAATCTTCGCCAGCGCATCGACCTTTTCGAGTTTGACCTGGTTGCTTGGCAGCGACAGGTCATAGCGCGCCGGAATCCGGTCGGCTCGCCGTGACCTCGGCGCTTCTCCGTCAAGCCGATAGCGGCCCGACAGCCAGCCGCCCGCGAGCGGACTCCACGGGATCACGCCCATTTCGTACCGCTCACAGGTCGGCAATACGTCCGACTCGATCTCGCGCACGAGCAGCGAGTACGGCGGCTGCTCGCAGACGAAGCGCTCGAGACAGCGCTTCTCAGCAACCCATTGCGCCTCGACGATCTGCGAGGCGGGAAACGTCGAGGCGCCGATGTAGCGAACCTTGCCGGCCCTGACGAGGTCCGTCAGGGCACCAAGCGTCTCATCAATCCGTGTGTCCTGCTCAGGCCGGTGGATCTGGTAGAGGTCGATCCAGTCCGTCCCGAGCCGCCGCAAGCTGTTCTCGACCTCACGGATGATCCAACGTCGCGAATTCCCGAACTCGTTGGGATCGTCGCCCATGGTGCCGTGAACCTTGGTGGCAAGGATCACGTCGTCGCGTTTCCCGCCGGCCAGCGCCTTGCCGACGATCTCCTCCGACTCGCCACGTGAGTACACGTCGGCCGTGTCCACGAAGTTGATTCCGGCGTCCAACGCGCGGTGAATGATGCGGATCGAATCGTCGTGGTCGGTGTTGCCCCACGCACCGAACATCATCGCGCCGAGACACAGCGGGCTGACTCGAACTCCTGTTGAACCAAGCGAGCGAAATTCCATGCCTCCACCCTACAGATCGAACGCGACCAGCCAGACCTGCATCCGCCACCGCAAAGGCATCTCGAAAGCAGCGCCCCAAAGTCTCGGAATGCGCGGCCACCAGGGTGGCCTGGCGGTTGCGGTGGTTGTTCACGCTCGACTCGTTATTGAGCCTTCCGTAGCGTTGCCTCGATGTCGGAGGTGAGCAGGTAAAGGTCAAGCTGGTCGGGATCGGTCGGATCGAATGGATGGAATCCGAGCCGCTCCCACCATGTTCGGGCCTTGGGATTGAGCGCTGTGACAACGACGGCGAGACAGGCGGCTTTCTCGTTGAGCTCAACGGCGGTGGCCAGGACGTGGGCAGTGAGCGCAGTTCCGATCCCCCGGCTCGAGGAACGGCGGTCGACCGCAAGCCGACCGAGCAGCAAGGCCGGGATGGGGTTTGGTGCGCCTTTCGCGAGCGATTCGGGTGCGGCGGATCGATCGATAGCGGTCATGGCGACGCTCGCGTACGCGACGACCAGATCGTCGGCGTCGGTGATCACCCAGGTGGCGGCGGTATCCCGCCGGCGGTTCTGTCCCGCGTATCGGCGTAGCCAGTCGTCGAGAGCCGGCTCGCCGCTATCGAACGCTTCGCGTCGGTGGCGGCGCGGATCTAGCGGCGCCGGGCGCTGTAGCTCAGTCAAGCCAGCTGAAGGTGCGCTTGCGACGCAACGCGTCGGCGAGGCGGTCGTTGACCCCTGCCGGACGCTCGAGCGCTTCAGTGAACGCAACCGCGCCGTCACGCGAGAGGCGGATGCTGGCGCGTTCGGCCAGGATCTCTTCCGCCTTCGACGCGGCTGCCTGCATCACGAACGCGGAGACGTTGAGGTGTGAAGCGGCCGCGGCACGCTCGAGCAGCGCCTTGTCAGCGGGACCGACCCGAATCTGGAGGCGTTCTTCCTTGACAGTTGCCATGTACTCACAATGGCAGTACAGCGTCGGTCTGTCAAGCAAGCCACCCACAGGGGACGAAGTCATGGAACCCGTCAAGTGCGGTCACCAGGCATAGTGTTCGGGAGCGGTCTTGTAACCGGGGAAGATCTCGTCCAGGCGCGTGAGTGCAGTCTCGTCGAGGTGAACGTCGAGGGCTCGGATGGCATCGTCGAGTTGCTGCTGGTTGCGGGGGCCGATGATCGGAGCGGTGACCGCGGGCTGGTGCAGCAGCCAGGCCAGCGCAACATCACCAGGCTCGTGCCCGAGCTCGGTAGCGAAGTCCTCGTAGGCCTCGATCTGGGCGCGCTTGGCATGCAGAACCTCGGCGGCGCGTCCTTCCAGCCGTCGCTTGCCGTCGCGTTCCTTGCGTAGCACGCCGCCGAGCAGTCCGCCTTCAAGCGGCGACCACGGGATGATTCCGACCCCGTAGTGCCGCGCTGCCGGGATGACCTCGAGCTCGATGTCGCGGGTGCACAGGTTGTAAAGCGACTGCTCGCTGGAGAGTCCGGTCAGGTTGCGTTGGGCAGCGGCAGCCTGAGCCTGGGCTATGTGCCACCCCGCGAAGTTACTTGAGCCGACATAGAGAATCTTGCCGGCTGTGATCGCAACATCGATCGCTTGCCAGATCTCGTCCCATGGAGTCTCGCGGTCGATGTGGTGAAACTGGTAGAGGTCGATGTAGTCGGTCTGCAGGCGCTTGAGGCTGGCATCCAGCGCCCGGCGGATGTTCAGCGCCGACAGCTTCCCGTCGTTGGGCCACTCGCCCATCTCGCCGTACAGCTTGGTCGCCAGAACGGTCCTCTCCCGGCGGCCGCCGCCCTGCGCGAACCAGCGACCGATGATCTCCTCGGTTGAGCCCTTGCCCTCCCCGAGGCCGGAGACCCCGGCCGAGCGCAGCCCGTAGGCGTTGGCGGTGTCAAAGAAGTTGATGCCGTGCTCGTGCGCGGCGTCCATGATTGCGTGCGAGTCGGCCTCGCTCGTCAGAGGGCCGAAGTTCATCGTGCCCAAGCACAGACGGGACACCGACAAGCCGGAACGGCCAAGGTGAGTGAACTGCATCAGGCAAGTCCTTTCTGGTGATGTCATCGCGCACGCCAACCACGCAGCCTAAAGCAGTCCGTCGGCAGACCCGGCAGGTCCGCGGGCAGACCCGGCAGGTCAGCGGGCAGGTCGGACGTGGCACTCCAGGCCGGACCTGCTTTCGGTGGCCCGCGAGCATCCCCTGTCGGCAGCGCCGGACCGCCAAAGCGCGGAACTCAGCTGCGCGGCAAGACCCTTGCGATGCCCTGAGCCGATCAGACGCGCGTCAGCGGTTTGATCGCCAGTCGAGTTCGTTCGTGTCAGCTTGATCCTTCGCCCGCTCCGATCTGCGGCGGCTCGGGCGTGGCCCCAGAGCCGACCTCGGCCCTCAGCTGAGCGAGTTCGTCGTCCACGGCGCTCTTGGTGCCGAGCTGGTCGAGCTGCTTATCGACGTCGTCTTGGGGGGACCGACCGAGGTGAGATCGTCGAACGTCCCGGCGGCCTGGAGCTCCTGCACGGCGGACGCGCGGGCCTGCATCTGATCGGTCTTGTCGATCGCTCGCTGCATGGCCTCGCCAAGATCAGCCATATGGTCCCCGATGCCGGTCGCGGCCTCTGAAATCTGCACCTGCGCCTCGGACGCCGAGTACTGCGCCTTGATCACCTCCTTCTTGGTCCGGAACTCCTGGATCTTGGTCTGCAGGTTGCGCTCCGCGTCAATCAGCTGTTCCTGCTGTGACTCCAGATCAGCGACCTGCTGATCCAGAGAGCTCGTCTCCTGGACGATCAGGTGCTTGCGCTCGACCGCAGCGCGAGCCAGATCCTCCCGACCGGCCGACATCGCCTCGCGGGCCTGCCCGTCGAGCTTGTCGGCCTGCTGCTTGAGCTGCTCCTCCTGGAGCTGAAGGCGCTTCTTGGAAGCGACGACCTCGACGATCCCCTGCTTGACTTTCTGGAGGTCTTCAATCTGCTGCTCATAGACATAGTCCAATGTCTCGGCCGGATCCTCTGCTCGGTCAAGCAAATGCGAGATCTTCGCCTTGGTCAGCGTCTCGATTCTGCCTCCAAGTCCGGGCATCAATTCCTCCAATCGGCGGCGTGCAGGCTCGCGCTTCGCGCACGCTCAGCCTGGCAGGTGGACCTCGTGTTGGTCAAGCGTGGGCAATGGCTCCCTCAAGATCTCCGCCTATAAGCAACCCGGCTCGCTGATTCCCGTCGGCAGGCGCAGCAGATGGGGCCGTCGGGCCGGGGCGGGGAGATGCCCGTGCGGCCCGTGCCCTACCAGACGACTGTTACGTCGTAGGCGTTGAGGCGGTCGTCCTGTGAGACGATCGCAGCGCCCTCGGCGAGGGCCTGCACCACCAACATGCGATCGAACGGGTCACGGTGATGCCACGGCAGCGCCTCAACGGCCGCCGCGTGCTCCAGCGTTATCGGCAGTGGTTGCGCGCCCGCGCTCAGGAGCGTTGGCGCCAGGTCGGCCGGGGCGTGCAGTTTGCCCAGAGAACGCTTGATAGCCACCTCCCAGACAACAGCGGAACTCAACAACACCCGGTTTGAGCCATCGCCCAGCTGACGCGTCGCGTCGCGGCCGAGACGCTCGTCGTCGGCCAGCCACCACAGTGCAGCGTGTGTATCGAGCAGCAGCTTCACCTGGCGCCGAATGCCTCGGCGATGTCATCGGGCAGCTCATCAAAGTCGTCCTCAAGGTGCACCTGTCCGCGCCAAGCGCCGCGCACCGATGCCAGCGACGCCGTTACGGGGACTGGAGAGAGCTTTACCGCGGGCTTGCCGTTGCGCGTGATCACGATCTCTTCGCCATGCTCGGCACGCTCAACCAACTGGGAGAGCTTGGTCTTGGCCTCGTGCATCCCAACCTCTGTCATGCCATCACAATACCGTGGGCTAGCTAGCTTAGCTAGGGCCGACGCGGTCGCGCGATCGCATTCACCACGCTTCGACTGCGCGCTCGCGTAGGCGCTCGCGTGGCAACACGAAGGGACCGCGCTCGGGCCCGCCTCACCCGTGCGTGGCCGTTCGCGACCCTCCATGGCCGTTCGCGTCGGTCGTGCGCCGGCGCTCAGTCAGGGGTTGCCGCGGCCTCAGCTGCTCTGGATCAGCGACATCATCTGGGCCGCATAGCGCTCGCCGCGCACAGCGTCCGGTGAGATCGCTCGATCGAGCTCGGCCACATCCTCTGCCGAGAGCTTCACGTCCGCCGCTCCGGCATTCTCCTCGAGCCGCGTCGGGCTCTTGGTGCCCGGGATCGGAACTATGTGCTCACCCTTGGCCATGACCCACGCGATCGCGAGTTGCGCGGGCGTGACGCTGCGTCTGGCGGCCAGCTCGGTGACCGTGTCCGCGAGGGCGATGTTCTCACGCAACGCCTCCTCCTGAAACCTGGGATTGGTGCGCCGCCAGTCGTCCTGCGGGAGGTCCGCGAGCGATCGGATCTGGCCGGTCAGAAAGCCGCGTCCCAGCGGCGAGTAGGCCACGAAACCGATGCCGAGCTCCTCGAGCGTCGACAGGATCTCATCCTCCGGATCGCGCGTCCACAGCGAGTATTCGCTCTGCAGTGCCGTGATCGGATGGATCGCGTGGGCGCGGCGGATCGTTTCGGGCCCAGCCTCGGAGAGGCCCAGGTACCGGACCTTGCCCTCATTCACCAGCTCGGCCATGCCGCCGACCGTCTCCTCGATCGGCACGCCGGGATCGACTCGGTGCTGGTAATAGAGGTCGATGTGATCGATGCCGAGGCGCTTCAGCGAAGCCTCGCAAACGCGCCTCGCATTCTCTGGACTCCCATCGGTGGCGCGATCCTGCGGCGAGTCCGGGTTGATCGCGAACCCGAACTTGGTCGCGATCTCGAACTGATCGCGCCTGCCCGCGATCGCGCGGCCGACGAGCTCCTCGTTCGTGTAAGGCCCATAGACCTCAGCGGTGTCCAGGAATGTGACCCCGAGCTCAAGCGCGCGATGGATCGTCTGGATGCCGGCTGCCTCGTCTCCCGGCCCGTAGGCAAAGCTCATGCCCATGCAGCCCAGGCCCTCGGCCGATACCTCGAGACCCTGGCTGCCAAGCTTGCGTCTATCCATTGATCCTTGTCGCTCCAGGGACGGCCGGATCTGCGGTTGCCAGTTCTAGGAGAGGCCCTCGCGCGCCTCGCGCACGAGCGCCACTGCCTCCGGGAACACGACCGCCATCACCGCGCGGAGTTGCTCGGCCTGCTGCTCGGTCGTGCCCTGGATGTTGACCCGCTGGATCGCCGCGACCGTCAGGTCGACCGCGAGCTTGATCGCATTGTCCGCCCAGGCCAGGCGCTGGGCCCCCTGCATCTGTTCGGCGAACTCACCGAGTCGCCGCTGAATCTCGTCTGGGTCTCCGAAGAGACCGCCAAAGCCGCTTCCTTCCATGATCCAATCGTACTCCCCGCTCGCGTGCCCTAAGATCGCGCACCGATGAACCCCGTCGAGAAACCCCGATGACGGTCCCCGAGAAACCGCGATGACCGTCTCCCAGCAGGTCCAATACGAATCGAGTGTCCGCTCCCGTTACGGCGTGATCGCGTTCGGCGCGGCACTGCTGATCGTCGCCTCGCAGGTGATCCAGCTGTCGGGCGTGCACGCTCCGGTCAACGAGCTCACACTCGATCTGATCGCGGCGAGCCAGCGGGTGACGCTCGATATCGTCGGCGCCGCGTTCGACATGCTCGGCCTGATCGCGCTCGGCGTACTGCTCTATTGGCTGCACCGGGTGTCCTCCGCGCGGCGCCCCGAGCTCAAACCGCTGGTCCGCTGGCTTGCGACGGTTGGCGCGTGCCTCTCGGCCGTGATGGCGATCACCTACACGATCGTCGTCGCGAACAAGGCCAACGAGTTCGTGTCGAGTGGCAACCAGGGGTACCCGGAGGCCAACCACCTGACGAGCTCGGGACTGGTCGTAGCACTGCCACTGCTGCTCGAGCTCGGCACGCTGCTGCTCGCAATCGGCGTCGTACTGACCGCCCTGAGTGCGATGCGGGTCGGCCTGATCACGCGTCCGGTCGGCTATGCGGGTGTCATAGCCGGTGCGCTCTTCCTCTTCCAGATCCCGGTTCTGACGCCTTTGATCCAGGGCGGCTTCCTGGCCGCGGTTGCCGTCACGCTGACGCGCCACTGGCCGCAGGGCGACCCGCCCGCGTGGGAGGCCGGCGTGGCCGTTCCGTGGCAGCAGATCCAGCCCAAGTCAGCACCGCAGGACGACGCTCCCCCCGCCCGCGGGCAGCGCCGCCGCCGCGTCTCCGACGCTGATGTGATGGGGGCCGTCGACCAGGAGCAGCCGAAGGTCGAGAGGACCGCCGGCCGCTCCAAGCGCAAGCGGCGCAGGTAGATCCGCCGCCGTCAGTCCTCTGAAGCCTGCTCGTCCTGGATCTTGGCCTCCAACGCGGCCATCACCGTGGGGTCGCGCAGCGTGGTGACGTCTCCGAGCGCCCGGCCCTCGGCGATGTCGCGCAGCAGCCGGCGCATGATCTTGCCCGAGCGTGTCTTCGGCAGGTCATCGGCCCAGATGATCCGCTTGGGACGCGCGAACTTGCCGATCCGTTCGGCGACCCCGGCGCGGACCTCGTCCTCGATTCCGGTTGTGCCCTCGGTGTTGCCCTGGAGTGTCACGAACGCGGTGATCGCCTGGCCGGTGATCTCGTCGGTCTGGCCGATCACTGCCGCCTCCGCGACGTCCTCGCAGGCCACGATCGCCGATTCGACCTCAGCGGTGGAGAGCCGGTGCCCGGAGACGTTGACAACGTCGTCGATGCGGCCGATGACCCAGTAGTAACCGTCCTGATCCTCGCGGGCGGCGTCGCCGACCACATAGGTCTCGTTTCCGAACCGCTTGAAATACGTCTCAACGAAGCGGTCGTCCTCCTTGTAGATCGTGCGCAACATCGACGGCCACGGGCGCTTGAGCACCAGCAGCCCCTGTCCCTCCTTCACAGGCTTGCCCTCGCGCTCGTCGACCACCTCAGCCAGGATGCCGGGCAGCGCCAGGGTTGCCGAGCCGGGCTTGGTCGAGACGATCCCAGGCAGCGGCGAGATCATGATCGAGCCGGTCTCCGTCTGCCACCAGGTGTCGACGATCGGGCAGCGCTCCCCGCCGATGACCTTGTGGTACCAGAGCCAGGCCTTCGGGTTGATCGGCTCGCCGACCGTGCCGAGCAGCCGCAGCGAGCTCAGGTCGAACTTGTCCGGGTGCTCCGCACCCCACTTGATGCAGGCGCGGATCGCCGTCGGGGCGGTGTAGAAGATCGTCGCCTTGTAACGCTGAACCAGCTCCCACCAGATCCCCCGGTGCGGGTAATCCGGCGCGCCCTCATACATCACGCCGGTGGTGGCGTTGGCCAACGGCCCGTAGACGATGTAGGTGTGGCCCGTGACCCAGCCGACATCCGCGCAGCACCACTAGATGTCGGTGTCGGCATGGATGTCGAACACGTTCTGGTGCGTGCTCGACGCCCCCGTCAGGTAACCACCGGTGGTGTGCAGGATCCCCTTCGGCTTCGCGGTCGATCCGGACGTGTAGAGGATGAACAGCGGATCCTCGGCGTCCATCGGCTCGGCCGGACAGATATCGGCGGCCGCCGCGACGATCTCGTGGTACCAGACATCGCGACCCTCCTGCATCTCGCACTCGGTGCCCTTGGAGCGCACGACGATGATGTGCTCCAGATGGTCGAGGCCGGCCATGTGCGTGTCGACCTGCTGCTTGACCGGATGAACCTTCCCCTTGCGCGCGGCGCCGTCGACGGTGATCAGCGCCTTGGCCTGCGAGAACTCCATGCGCTCGCGGACGGACTCGGCGGAGAAGCCACCGAACACCACGTTGTGCACCGCGCCGATCCGCGCGCACGAGAGCATCGCGACGACCACCTCCGGGACCATCCCCATGTAGATCCCGACGACGTCGCCCTTCTGGATCCCCAGATCCTTCAGGGCGTTTGAGAACTTCTGGACACGGGCCAGCAGGTCGGCGTAGGTGATGTCCTCCTCCTCGCCCTCCTCGCCATGCCAGTGATATGCGACACGATCCCCGAGGCCGGCCTCGACATGACGATCAAGGCAGTTGTAGGAGATGTTGAGCTTGCCGCCGACGAACCACTTGTAGAACGGTGGGTTGGAATCGTCCAACACCTGGTCCCACTTCTTGAACCAGTGCAGGCGCTCAGCCTGGCTGACCCACCACCCCTGCCAGTCGCGGTCAGCCTGCTCGTAGATCGCGGGGTCGCTGAGGTTCGCGTTCTTGACGAAATCAGCAGGCGGGTCAAAGCGCTCGATCTCGAGCATCGCCGCCAGTTCGCGCTCAAGCTGATGCTCGTCCCGCGCCGCTTGTCCAGTTGCCATCTCAAGCCTCCTCGCTGTTGGACGCGGGACGCGCCCGGGCTGCCTGACCGGGCGCGGTCCACGACTTGGATTTGTACAGCGCTAGCCGACCGGCAGCACTGCCCGCTTGTACACGGCCTGCATGATGTCTGCGCAGGCGATGTAAAGGGCGACCGCCCCGGTGGCGATTCCGACGTAGCCACCGGCATGGATCATGTTGGTGCTTGCGCCCGAGTTGCCGATCCCGAGCAGGATGAACGTCACGGTCAGCAGCAGGAACAGCAGCTGCAGGGCGCGTGGCGAGGCGAACGTGCAGAGGAACATCATGCCCGTGAAGATTCCCCACATCCATAGATAGAGACCGAGCAGCGAATCGATCTCGGTCGTCGGCAGCTGCGCGACGTTGAACGTCACCAGGATGAAGAATGAGATCCAGAAGGCGCCGTACGACGAGAACGCGACCGCGCCGAACGTGTTGCCGGTCCGGAACTCCCACATCCCAGCGAACAACTGGGCAATGCCGCCGTACGCGAGCGCGAGCCCGAGCACGATCGGGAACGAGCCAGGCCCGCCGCCGACGATATTGGCGTTGACGAAGCTCAGGACGAGCGTCGTCAAGCCGAATCCGCAGAGGCCAAGAGGCGCCGGGTTTGCCGGCATCCATCCACTGGCGGACGAGACAGATGAGCCGCTGGTGGGTGTAACTGCGGGCGGTTCACTGATTGTGGCCAACTGGCATCCCTCCTAAAGAGAATTAGTGACAGAAATCACAATAGGCCCGCGTGCGTGCGATTCCGGCATCAATCTCCGGACGGTCTCCAGCGCGCGCTGAACGGTGCAGCCGGGACGATGAGCGGCACACGTTCACGCCGATCAGCCCTGGCGCGACGCCCGTCGGAGCCTCGCGGCATGGTCGCCTGCGTCGTGGGGGATATGCTCAGGGCACCCGTGGAGGTCTTCATCGGTGTTGTCGTCGGTTGGGCCATAGCGGCCTCGGTTCTAGCCGCGACACGTCTGCTGCGGCCTCCGCGCGTGATCTCAGGCGAGGTCCGCGCGATGCAGACAGCGCTGCACGCTGCCAATGTGATGCTCCCGGACCTTCGCCGCGGCCTGTCCGAGGACTCGGCCAGGAGGGTGTTGCCGCATCTGCGGACACTCACACAGGCCTCGGCCGTTGCGCTCGGAGACCGCTCGAGCATTCTTGCGTTCGATGGCCTCGGCCATGATCACCACCACGGTGGCGAGCCCCTGATCCGTATCACGGCGCCCGCGCGCGAGGATCGTCTGCACGTGGAGTCACGAGTCCACTGCGAGCAGCCGGACTGCCCTCTGGGGGCAGCGATAGCGGCACCGCTGCTGGTGGCGGGCGAGCTCGTCGGTTCGTTTGTGGCGTTGTACGCGCGCGGGCACCGGGTGACCCCCAACGACACGCGCACCGTCGCCGAGGCTGCCAGTCTCGTGAGCGCGCAGCTGGAGCTGAAGGCGATGGACGAGCAGGGCGAGCGACTGGCGAGGGCCGAGCTACGGGCTCTGCGTGCGCAGATCAGCCCGCACTTCATCTACAACGCGCTGGCCGCGATCGCCGGATACATCCACTCGAACCCGGAGGAGGCGCGCGATCTCCTGACCGAGTTCGCCGAGTTCATACGCTACGCCTTCCGCGGCCAGCGCCAGTACGTGACGCTCGCCGACGAGCTCAACTATGTCGAGAAGTATCTGCGGCTCGAGCGCGCTCGCTTCGGCGACCGGCTCCAGGTCCGGCTGCAGGTCGAGCCCGAGGTGCTGCCGGCGGTCGTGCCGGTGCTGTCGCTGCAGCCACTGGTCGAGAACGCGGTTCGCCACGGCGTCGAGCAGCGCGGCTTCGGCCGGATCGAGATCATCGGTCGGCACCTCGATGCCGACGTCGAACTGCAGGTCAGCGACGACGGTGTCGGCATGGACTCCGAGCGGGCCAAGAAGGCACTGGCCGGCCAGGGGGGCGGTGTCGGCATCGCCAACGTGCAGGCGCGGCTGCAGTCGAGTTTCGGTCCGGGTTACGGGCTCGAGATCGAATCCGAGCCCGGTCACGGCACCACCGTGACGATGACCCTGCCGAAGTTCCGTGCCGGAGTGCGCGCCGCATGACCAGCGTCCTGGTCGTCGACGATGAGCGCCCCGCGCTCGAGGACCTCGGGCGCCTGCTGGAGACCTCGCCATCGGTGGACGACGTCGTGCTCGCCGGCGGCGGTACCGAGGCGCTGCGGCTCCTGGCCGATCGCCAGTTCGACGTCGTCTTCATGGACGTGCGGATGCCGGACATCGACGGGCTCGAACTCGGCAAGGCGCTGGCCCGCTTCGCGGAGCCGCCGGCACTCGTGTTCGTGTCCGCCTTCGAGGACGGCGCCGTCTCGGCATTCGAGCACGACCTGCATCCGGTCGACTACCTGATGAAGCCGGTGTCGCGGGCACGTGTCGAGCAGGCGCTCGAGCGGATGCACGCGCAGACGCTGGAGCGCGTGCACGCCGACAGCCGGGTTGGTGGCCAGCGGGCCACCGACCCGGAGCAGACCGATGCCGACGATCATTCCGGTCGAGCACCAGCGCGGCGGCGCGACTCGACTGCTCGACCGCTCGACCGTCCTGTATGTGCAGGCCGAGGGTGATTACGTGCGACTCCACGCCGACAGCGGTCGGTTCCTGGTGCGTTCGCCGCTGTCTGAGATCGAACAGCGCTGGGGTCCGCATGGATTCGTGCGGGTGCATCGCAGCTACGTCGCGAACCTCCGGCGGGCGGTCGAGATCCGACCCCAGCTCGGCGGCGCGGTAACGATCTTGATGGCCGACGGCAGCGAGGTGCCGGTGGCGCGACGGCACGTCGCCGACCTGCGGCGAAGGCTGCGGATGTGAGCCCGTCGCCGGGTCGCCCGTCACCGCCGCGCAGGCTGCTGCCGCGCCGCGGTTTGCGTTCCCCGCGCGAGGAGCTGGCCGACGCGACCGCGCACGGGCACGTGTACCTGCGCGGCCTGCAGCGCGCGCAGCTGTCGCTCTCGCTGCTCGCGCTCGTCGCATTCGGGGCGATCTTCGGCGTGCTGCCGATCGTGCTGTTCCTGCTACCTCGGCTCGACAGCACGCAGCTGCTGGGCGTGCCGCTCGGCATCTGGATCCTGGTGGTGCCGATGCTGCCGGTCTTCGTGGCGATCGGCTGGCTGTACGCCCGCCGCGCCGACGCGCTTGACGACGCGTTCAGCGAACTGGTCGAGCGTTGATCGTCGCGCTGTTCGCGGTCGGCGCGGTCACCCTCGGCACGCTCGGCCTCGGCACCTGGGGGATGCGGTTCGGCCGGACGACGTCTGACCTGCTGGTCGCGAGCCGCGCGATCACCCCCTGGTGGAACGCCACGGCGATCTCGGGCGAGTATCTGTCGGCCGCGAGCTTCCTCGGCATCGCCGGCCTCGAGATGCAGATCGGAGCGAGCGCGCTCTGGCAATCGCTCGGCTTCACGGCGGGTTATCTCGCGCTGCTGCTGTTCGTGGCTGCGCCGCTGCGCCGTTACGGCTCCTACACGATCCCGGACTTCGCCGATGCGCGCCTTCACAGCCCTGCGCTGCGACTGCTCGCCGCCGGGATCGTGCTGGTGATCGGCGGCTTCTACCTCGTTCCGCAGCTGAAGGGCGCGGGACTGGCGCTGAATGTGGTGGTCGGCTCGCCCTACTGGGTCGGGGTCGCGGTCGTGGCGACGATCGTCGCCGTCAACGTTGCGGTCGGCGGCATGCGCGGGATCACCTACGTTCAGGCATTCCAGTTCTGGGTGAAGGTGTTCGCGATATCGGTGCCCGCGATCGTGCTGCTGATCCACCTCGGCGGGCTGCCGGAGCGGGCGGCGCTGTTCGGCGACCAGCTGCCCCACGCGGGCAAGGCGGGCTTCACCGTGCAGCTGAGCTCGCCACAACGGGTGCAGTTCCCCGAGGCGGGCAGCTTCACCGTCGACGGGCGGACCGTGCACGTCGGGGCCGGAGGGTGGGTGACGCTGCCGGCGGGCGCGCCGGTCCTGATCCCGCCGGACGGGATCGTTCCGGTCGCGGCGGGAACGCCACCGCTGCGCGGCGACCAGTGGGCACGGCCGGTTGGCAGCACAGGCGACGACGGTCCGCTGTTCGTTTACTCGCTGCTGATCGCCACCTTCCTCGGCACGATGGGGCTTCCGCACGTGCTGGTGCGCTTCTACACCAACCCGGACGGTCACGCCGCAAGGCGCACGACGGTGCGCGTGCTCGGCCTGCTGTCGCTCTTCTATCTGTTCCCGGCGGTCTACGGGGCGCTCGGCCGGGTGCTGACGCCGCAGCTCTACACGACGGCCCGGACTGACGACGTGGTGCTGGTGCTGCCGCGGTATGCCTGGCCGGGCGCGGTCGGCACGGTGCTGACGGCGATCACCTGCGCCGGCGCGTTCGCGGCGTTCCTCTCGACCTCGAGCGGCCTGCTGGTCTCATTGGCGGGTACGTTCAGCCATGACGTCTGGCCGCGCCTGCAGCGCACCACGCCGGGAGGTGCGGCGAGGCGCCGGCATTTCCGGATCGCGGCGGTCGCGGCGATGGTGATCCCGGGGCTGCTGGCCCTGGTCGCGCAGCAGGTCGACATATCGATCCTCGTGGGCTGGGCGTTCGCTCTGGCGGCCAGCACCTTCTGCCCGATGTTCCTGCTCGGGATCTGGTGGTCGCGGCTGACCGCACGAGGTGCCGCGGCCGGGATGTGCGCCGGGATGCTGATCGCGACCTCGGCGATCTTCGCCGGCCTCGCGTTGGGTGAGCCCACACGCGGCGGCCTGGCGCTCCTCCAGCAGCCGGCGATCGTCTCGGTGCCCGTGGCGTTTGTGGTCATGATCGCCGTTTCCCTCTGGGATCCCCACCGCGTCGGGGACATCGAGTCACAGATGCTGGCCCTGCATGCGCCCGAGGGGCTGGGCCTGCGACTGGCCGACGAGGATGTGGAGGGCGCGATCGCCTAAGGAGCGCTGAGCGTGGCCGGCGCCCCGGCCCTGACCAGCGCATCCGGCAGCACGACGGTCCCATCATCCTGCTGGCCGTTCTCGAGCAGCGCGATCAGCGTGCGCCCGACGGCCGTGGCGGTGCCGTTCAGGGTATGCAGGGTGGCCGGCCTCCCGTCCGCGGGGCGGTAGCGGATGTCGAGCCGGCGGGCCTGGAAGTCGGTCGTGTTCGAGCAGGAGGTCAGCTCGCGGTACTGACCCTGCCCGGGCAGCCAGGCCTCGCAGTCGTATTTCATCGCCGCGGAGGCGCCGAGGTCGTCGACGGCGATCGCGACCACGCGGTAGGGGATCTCGAGCGTGGTGAGGATCGACTCCTCGATCGCGAGCAGCCGCTCGTGCTCCTCGACCGAGCGGTCCGGCTCGACGAAGGCGAACATCTCGACCTTGTCGAACTGGTGGACGCGGAACATGCCGCGCGTGTCCTTGCCGGCAGCGCCGGCCTCGCGGCGGAAACACGGTGAGAACCCGGCGTAGCGCAGCGGCAGCGCGGCGGCATCGATGATCTCGTTGCGGTGAAGCGACGCGAGCGCCACCTCGGAGGTGCCGACGAGGTAGAGGTCATCGGCCGGCAGGTGATAGATCTGCTGTTCGGTGTCGGGGAGATAACCGGTCCCGTACATCGCCTGCTCCCGCACCAGCACGGGCGGAATGACCGGTTCGAAGCCCTCACCGACGAGCGTCTCCATCACGAACCGTATGAGCGCGAACTCAACCAGCACCAGCTCACCGCGCAGGTACAGGAACCGGGAACCTGAGAGCGCCGCGCCGTGCTCCATGTCGATCATCGCGCCGGCCAACTCCAGATGATCGCGGCCGGTCCGCCCGGCTTCGCCGGCCTCACGCAGCACGGTGTCGGTCGGCGGCGCATCCGCAAACGGGGGATTGGGCAGGGTCAGCAGGAGCTGATCCAGCTCGGAGCGAACCGAGGTCTCCAGGTCGGTCAGCTCGCGCCCCCTGGCCGCCAGCGCGGCCATCTGCTCTCGTTCCTCGGGACTCGGAGCCCCCCGCCGGCCCTTGCTGGCGCGGTTCTGCTCCGCACGGAGCTCCTCGAGCTCGGTGGTCAGGCGGCGCCACCGCTCGTCGAGCTCCAGCACGCGGTCGATCGCGTCGTCGGCGACATCACCACGCCGGGCGAGCGCGGTACGGACCGCGCCGGGATCGCTCCTGATCAATCTGATGTCGAGCATCGGGCTGACTCGCAGGCTACATCGACGCGGGCCGCGCGCCGCAGGCCACGCGACGCGGGCCGCTCGGGCGTTGGGCCGGCTCAGCTGCTGGAGGTCACCGCGGCCAGCGACCCCAGCGCCTTGGCATGGCAGGCTATGGCTCCGGGTTGGACCGGTGCTTCGCGCCCGGCGAACTCGGCGACGAAATGCGCCAGCTCCCGGGCCTGCTTGCCGACCACGACGTTCTGCGGCATCTCGCCGCCGCCGAAGCCGCCGTTGATGATCGCGTAGTACACGCGGATCTGGGGCCGCTCGCAGCGCACGTTGAAGTTGGGACCGTTGATCGCCTCATACGTGCGCGGGTTCTGACCCGAGCCGTGCGTGCCCGCGTAGGAGAGGGTGTGGCACCCGCCGCAGCGCTGGTTGAACAGCTGGGCCGCCTGCTGGTCGGCGCTGTACTTGGGATCGGTCTTGGCTGCGGCCTTGGGAATGCCGATGTGATTGGTGCCGCAGGCGGACACGACGAAGGCCACACCGATCGCGGCGAGGAGGCAAACGGCATAACGCGCTGAGCGGCTCATGCGGGGCGGATCATACGTGACCACGGCCCTGGAAGGTGCCCACCCGCGATCGGCTGAAGCCGATCTGGAAGGTGTCAGAGCCACCGCGGCGAATAGAGCACCGAGTACTCCCCGGCGCCGGTCGATGTGACGTTCGCTTGCTTCGCTGTGATCCGCGATCGTCCCCCAACGGCGGCAACCAAGGACGATCGGCGCCGGGGCTCAATGCACCACGGTCGCCGCCCTCGCCAGCAGCAACGTGACCACCAGTGCCGAGAGCGTCATCACCCCGACCTCGCGACGCATGATCGCCACAACGACCTCGCGCTGCTGCGCCTTGGGTAGGCGCCCGACGGTCTGAGCATCCTCGAGTCCGCGGGCGTCGAGCACCATCGTCGCCGCTGACAGCTTCAGCTGCTCTGCGAGCAGGGCCACCACGAGCGGCAGCACTCCGTAGAGCAGGTGCAGATCGGAGGCCTTGCGGCCCATCAGCAGCAGCACACCGCCGAGGACCGCCTCCACCGCGACCATCACCTGCCCGGCGCGAAGCAGTCGCCAGAACCAGTGGCTCGGGCGTCGGCGTGCCCACGCGACCGCTCCGAGCAGAAACGCGAGCAGGTTCAGAGCGAGCGCCAGGCACCCGACGACGATGTGGACATCCGTCACGGCGAGGGCACGATATCCCCTCCGGGATGACGCCCACGAGATTCTCGCGCGTTTGAGGCAATAAGCACTATCCCTACAGGCGTTTATGGCGGGGTGGTCCGCGCAGCCTCGGTGATAGAACTTCGGTTGTGCTCCGGGATTATCTCCCTGCCATCGTCTTCCTCGTGCTGGGCGCCGCCATCGGCACGCTGTTCTCGTGCCTGAACCTGCTGACCGGCATCAGAACCCGCCCGAACCTCAACCGCGCGACACCGTATGAGTGCGGACTGCCGTCGGAGGTGCGGCGCGGATTCCGCTTCGGGATCAGCTTCTACCTGATTGCGATGCTGTTCATCCTGTTCGACATCGAGGTCATCTTCATCTATCCGATCGCGATCGAGCTGCGCGCGTTCGGCGACTTCGCACTCGGTGAGACGATCACGTTCGTGGCGCTGCTGATGGTCGGCTTCGGTTACGTCTGGAGAAGGGGGGCGCTCGAATGGAGGTGACCCGCCACTCGGCCGACGAGTTCCGCTCGCGCCAGCTGATGGCCCGCGACATGCTTCGCGGCGACCTCGAGGGCGATGACTTCGACCGCATCGTCGAGCAGGCGGTGATGACGACGACGCTCGACCGCGCCGTCTCGTGGGCGCAGGGCAACTCGATGTTCCCGCTGACATTCGGCCTCGCCTGCTGCGCGATCGAGATGATGTCGATCGTGGCGGCGCGCGTGGACATCGCCCGCTTCGGCTTCGAGGCCTTTCGCGCATCGCCGCGCCAGGCCGACCTGATCATCCTCTCCGGTCGCGTGTCGACGAAGATGGCGCCGGTGATCCGCCGCATCTATGACCAGATGCTCGAGCCGAAGTACGCGATCAGCATGGGTGCCTGCTGCTCCTCGATGGGCGTCTTCAACAACTACGCGATCGTGCCGAGCGACAAGTTCCTGCCGATCGACGTGCACGTGCCCGGTTGTCCGCCGCGCCCGGAGGCGCTGGCCCACGGCATCCTCCGGCTCCGCGAGAAGATCCAGGGCAACGACCGCGAGGGCTGGCGCGAGCGCTACGACGCGATCGGGACAGAGGAGCTTGTGCCCTCCGATGGTGGCTCGCTTGCCACCATCGGGCCCGACGTGCCGGGAGGCCCCGCCGGTGCCTGACCACAGCGGCCTTGAGGCGCTCGCGCAGGCGCTGCGCGACGCCGATCCCGACTGCGTGCTCGGCACCAGCCACCTGTTCGGGCGCGCTGAGATCCAGATCGATCCGGCCAGCAATGTCGCTGTGCTCGAGCAGCTGCGCGAGCGTGGCTACGACTTTCTCGCGAGCCTGCACGGGGTCGACTATTACCCGCACGAGCCGCGCCTTGGCGTGATCTACGAGCTGCTCGACATGAAGGAGGTCGACCGCGTCTCCGTCAAGGCGCGCGTGTCGATCGATGACCCGAAGATCGCGACCGTCACCGGGCTCTGGCCGGGCGCGGACTTCCCCGAGCGCGAGGTCTACGACATGTTCGGCGTCGAGTTCGAGGGTCACGAGGACCTGCGCCGGATCCTGATGCCCGAGGACTATGAGGGCTTCCCGCAGCGCCGTGATTTCCCGGTTGGCGGGGAGCCGGTGCTGTTCACCTACAACGAGAACGACGGTTACGGAGCCGACCGATGAGCAGCGTCAGCGATTACCGCAAGCGCGAGGAGTCGGTGACGATGTCGACTGAGGTCGCCGGGATGGGCGAGACGCACGAGCTGCTGACGCTCAACATCGGCCCGCACCATCCCGCCACCCACGGCGTGCTGCGGCTGCTGGCGACGCTCGAGGGTGAGGTCGTGCGAGACATCAAGCCGATCATCGGCTACGTCCACACCGGCATCGAGAAGACCGCCGAGGACAAGTCGTACTGGAAGGTCATCCCCGTGGTCGAGCGGATGGACTATCTGAGCTACTACTTCAACGCGATGGCCTTCTGCGGCGCCGTGGAGACCCTGCTCGGGCTCGAGGTGCCCCCGCGCGCCCAGTACCTGCGAGTGCTGCATCTCGAGCTCAACCGGATCATGTCGCACCTGGTCTGGCTGGGCACCAGCGCCCTGGACCTCGGTGCGATGTCGATGTTCTGGTACTGCTTCCGCGAGCGCGAGACGATCCTCGACCTGTTCGAGATGTCGTCAGGACAGCGGATGCACACGCGCTACTTCCAGATCGGCGGCGTGATCGAGGACATTCCGGCCGGGTTCGCCAAGAAGGTCCAGGACTTCGTCGACAAGATGCCGACCCGCGCCGACCAGTACGCGGACCTGCTCGAGAAGAACGAGATCCTGCTCGCGCGCCTGCGTGACACCTGCATCCTCGACGAGCAGACGTTGCTCGGGCTCAACGTGACAGGCCCGCTGCTGCGCGCGGCAGGGAACCCGTGGGACCTGCGGAAGGCCGCTCCGTACTCGAGCTACGACCACTTCGACTTCAAGATGCCGATCGGCCGCGTCGGCGACAACTACGACCGCTTTCGCGTGCGCCACGCCGAGCTGTACGAATCCACGAAGATCATCCAGCAGGCATTGAACGGCCTGCCCGAGGGCCCCTTCATCGCCGACGACCGCAAGGTCGTGCTGCCACCGCGCCACGAGCTCGCGACCAGCATGGAGGCGCTGATCCACCACTTCAAGCTCGTGACCGAGGGCTTCCGCGTCCCCGAGGGCGAGTGCTACTACCCGATCGAGTCGCCGCGGGGTGAGCTCGGCTGCTTCGTGCGTGCCGACGGCTCGGCGAAGCCGGCCCGCGTGCACATGCGCGACCCGAGCTTCGTCAACCTGCAGGCGACCGCACCGATGGTCAAGGATGCATACATCGCCGACCTGATCGCGACGCTGGCGATGGTCGACCCGGTGCTCGGAGGTGTCGACCGATGAGCGCGATCGACCGCCGGCCGCCCGTGAAACGCTACGAGCACGGCTCGCGTGTGCCGGGCTGGGATGAGGCAGTCGACCTGACAAAGCCGCCGGCAACGGTTCCCGACCCGGCGCTGACGCCGGTGCCCGAGGAGCTGCGCGCCGCGATCGAGGCAGGCGATGGCCAGGTATCCGGACTCGAAGTCCGCTTCGATCCCCGCTCTGCATCTGGCTCAGAAGCACCACGGCTGGTGCTCGCCCGAGGCGATCGAGCAGGTCGCCTGCGTGATGCGGCTGACGCCGGCGTATCTGACCTCGGTGGCGAGTTTCTACGACATGTTCGCGCTCGCGCCCAAGCCCGAACACGATGTCTATGTCTGCACCAACATCTCCTGCTCGCTGCTGGGTGCGGACGAGTTCTACGCGGCCATGTGTGCCGCGGCCGAGGGCCACCCCGAGATCGGCGTGCGCGGCTTCGAATGCCTCGGCGCCTGCGACATCGGCCCGATGGCTTCGGTCGACGGCGAGTACGTCGGCCCGCTGAACCTTCTCGATGCGACGCTGATCGTCGAGGACATCGACGCCGGCCGCTCGGTGCTCGAACACAAGCAACTCCGCCATCGCGCGTGCGCTGATCCTGGAGCGGCCAGTGACTGAGCACCTGCTGTTCGATCACATCGACGAGCCGGGCCTCAACACGATCGCGGTCTACGAGAAGCGTGGGGGCTACAGCGCTCTGCGCAAGGCGGTGGCGATGCCCCCGGCGGCGATCATCGAGGAGATCTCGCAGTCGGCGATCCGCGGCCGCGGCGGCGCCGGATTCAAGATGGGCCAGAAGGCATCGTTCCTGCCCAAGGGCGACATGGCCAAGTACCTCGTCTGCAACGCGGACGAGTCGGAGCCCGGCACGTTCAAGGACCGCGAGCTGATGCAGAAATCCCCGCACACGCTGATCGAGGGGATCGTCATCACCACCTTCGGGACCGGGATCCATCACGCCTTCATCTACATCCGCGGCGAGTATGAGTTGCAGGCGGACATCCTCGAGGCGGCGATCGCGGAGGCCGAGTCGGCGGGCTACGTGGGCGAGAACATCCTCGGCTCGGGCCACTCGCTGAAGCTGGTGCTGCATCGCGGCGCGGGTGCCTACATCTGCGGCGAGGAGACGGGCCTGCTCGACTCGCTGGAGGGCAAGCGCGGCAACCCGCGGCTGAAGCCGCCGTTCCCCGCCATCGAGGGTCTCTATGACGGCCCGACGCTGGTCAACAACGTCGAGACGCTCGGCACCGTGCCGACGATAATCAACATGGGCGGGGCCGAGTACGCGACTCTCGGCGCCGAGGGATCGACCGGCACCAAGCTGGTTTCCGTCTCCGGCGACGTCCAGCGGCCCGGCAACTATGAGATCGTGCTCGGCACCCCCAGCCGCGAGATCATCTATGGGCTCTGCGGCGGCCCCAAGCCCGGCCGCAGCGTGAAGATGTGGTTCCCCGGCGGCTCGAGCTCGCCGGTGCTGCTCGAGGACGACCTCGATGTCCCATACGACTTCGACTCGATGGCAAAGGCCGGCACGATGCTGGGGTCCGGCGCGATCATCGTCGTCGACGACACTCACACGGCGCTCGAGGTCGCCCAGAAGGTGACCAAGTTCTACGCGCACGAGTCGTGCGGCAAGTGTGTGCCGTGCCGAGAGGGCACCGACTGGACGCACAAGATGCTTCACCGGATCGAGTCGGGCGAGGCGACGCCGATGGACCTTGACATCCTCGCGTCCGTGCAGACCCAGATCATCGGCAACTGCCTGTGCGTCCTCGGCGACGCCATGGCGATGCCGATCGGATCGATCGTCGCCAAGTTCCGGGACGAACTCGAAGCCGAGATCGACGCCGCGCGGGAGCGCGCCAACTCAACCGTCTATGCCGCGGCCTGAACAGAAGCTCATAAACCTCACGATCGACGGCCGTGAGGTGCAGGCCGTCGAGGGCACGATGCTGGTCGACGCCGCCAAGCAGGCCGATGTCGAGATCCCCTACTTCTGCTACGAGCCGAAACTGGGAGAGCCGGTCGGCGCCTGCCGCATGTGCCTGGTCGAGATCGAGGGCATTCCCAAGCTGCAGACGTCATGCTCGACGGCCGTGCGGGACGGGATGGTGGTCAACACCACGGTCGAGCGCGTGCTCGAGGCGCAGAACGCCGTGATCGAGTTCCTGCTCGTCAACCACCCGCTCGACTGCCCCGTCTGCGACAAGGGCGGCGAGTGCCCGCTGCAGGACTACACCTACGGCTGGGGCAAGGGGCGCAGCCGCGTGATCGAGCCCAAGCGCCACTTCGTCAAGCCGCTGGCGCTCTCGCCGCTGATCGCGATCGACCGCGAGCGCTGCATCCTCTGCTATCGCTGCGTGCGCTTCAGTCAGGAGGTCGCTGAGGACTGGCAGCTGATCTTCGCCGAACGTGGGGCGCACACGTTCGTCGGCACGCACGACGGCCACCCGTACGTGGCCCCGTTCAGTGGCAACATCATCGAGCTCTGCCCCGTCGGCGCATTGACCTCGCAGCCCTACCGCTTCCGAGCCCGGCCCTGGGACATCGAGGGCGCCGGTGGCATCTGCACGCTCTGCCCGTCGCAATGCAACGTCGAGTTCACCGTGCGCGACGACAAGGTCGTGCGGGTGCTGTCGCGTGAGAACCCGGGCGTCGACGACGGCTGGCTGTGCGACAAGGGGCGCTTCGCCTACCAGGCGATCCACGTCGACGAGCGCCTGACCTCACCCCTGGTCCGCGACGCCGACGGCGAGCTGGCGCCGGCGTCCTGGGAGCAGGCGCTCAACGCGGCGGCCGCGATCGGCGATCACCGCGGCCGCGCGGCGGCGCTGGTCGGTGGGCAGGCCAGCAACGAGGAGGCGTTTCTGCTCGGGCGGATGCTGCGCGAGGGGCTTGCCTCGGGCGACGTCGACTCGCGCCTCGTGCCAGCCCCTGATCTCGGGCGCGCTCAGGTCGACCTCGGCCTCACGCGAGCGCTGGCGGCGCCGGCTCTGCAGGCCAGCGTGCCGGATATCGAGTTCGCCCACACCGTGCTGGTGCTCGGCACCGAGCCGCTCGACGCCTCGCCGATCCTCGATCTGCGAATCCGCAAGGGCGTACGCCGCAATGGCGTCAGGCTCGCGATCGCCAGCGCCCGGCCGAGCACGCTGGACCCGAACGCCGAGCTGTCGATTCGCTATGTCCCCGGCGGCGAGTCCGAATTCCTGACCGGCCTTGAGTGGGCTCTCACGGCTCCTGGCTCCGGCGACCTGCACGAGCTCGCGAAGCTGCTGCGCGACGGTGGCGAGGACGTCGTCATCCTCTGGGGTGAGTCCCTGCCCGCCGACGCCCTCGCGACGCTGCTTCGCATCGCCTCGAAGCTCGGCTTCGCCGAGCGCGAGGGCGCTGGGCTGCTGGAGGTCCCCTGCGGAACCAACGCCCGCGGGATCCGCGAGGCCGGCGCGTTGCCCGACGCCGGCCCGGGTTACTCCGAGGTCGAGCCCGGCCGCGCCGCGTCGGAGATCGCCGACGCGCTGATCGCCGGCGAGGACACAGCGCTGTATCTGTTCCAGGTCGATCCGCTGCGCGACCTCCCTGACAGCGCCCGCTGGGCGCAGGCGCTCGAGCGGGCCGCGATCGTGGTGGCCCACACAGCCGTCCTGACCGAGGGGATCGCCGCCCATGCCGATGTCGTGTTCCCGGCCGAGTCGAGCGCCGAGAAGGAGGGCACGATCGTGCACCCGGATGGGCGCCTGCAGCGGCTGCGCGCGGCGATCAAACATCCCGGCGAGGTCCGGTCGGGCTGGCAGGTGCTGGCCGACGTGTCCAAGAGCGTCGGCGCCGATCTGGGTGTGCTGACGGCCGGCATGGCCTTCAAGCAGCTGGTCGAGGCGGTTCCGTTCTACGCCGGCCTCACGCTGGAGGAGATCGGCGGGCGCGGCGTGCGCTGGCCCGAGACGGAGGCTGCCGCCGCGATGCCGGCCGGTGCGGCCTCTGACGCTGTGTCGACGCCGGGCAGCGGCTCCCACGCCTCCAGTCCGGTCCGCTCGTCGTCGGAGTCCGAGCTCGCAGCCACCGGCTCAGCCGGGCACCTGCGCGTTGGTGTGTACCGCTCGATCTGGGCGGCGCCCGAGGTCGAGATCTCGCCGGCGCTGCGGTTCACGGTCGCCGAGCAGCTGGTCGAGCTCTCGCCCGAGGATGCGGCGCGGCTCGGCATCGAGCAGGGCGAGGCGGTGCAGGTGGCACAGAACGGGACGCGACTGACCGGCCACGCGGCGATCCGCACGGGCGTCCCGGCGGGCACCGCCTTCGTGGCTGCCGGCATCGCGCAGGATTCAGCCAACGCTCTGACCGAGACGCTCGTGGAGGTTGTGAAGGCGTGATCACGTTCGCCGACGTCAATTACTTCGAGCCCTGGTGGGTGCAGATAGTCAAGTCGCTGTGCATCTTCGGGGTGATCTTCGGGATTCTGCCGATGATCATCGTCTACGAGCGCAAGCTGCTCGGCCGCTTCCAGAACCGCTATGGCCCCAACCGGGTCGGCCCCTACGGGTTGATGCAGCCGCTTGCGGAGATCGTCAAGTTCGCTCGCAAGGAGGCGTTCCGGCCACGCACCTCGGTCGGCTTCCTGTTCCACGCGGCGCCGGCGATCTCGATCATCACCGCGGTCGGTGCGCTCGCGATCATCCCGTTCGGTGGCGTGCACTTCGTCTTCGGTCAGCAGGTCGGCCTCTACGGCGTCGACATCTCGGTCGGGCCCCTGTACGTGTTCGCGCTCGGCGGCATCTCGTTCTACGGGATCCTGCTGGGCGGTTGGGCCTCAGGCTCGAAGTACTCGTTCCTGGGGTCGATGCGGGCCGCGGCCCAGCTGATCTCCTACGAGGTCGCGCAGGGCCTGGCGCTGGTCGGCGTGCTGATCACCGCGCAGACGCTGTCGATGACCGGCATCGTCAACGCCCAGCAGGGGATGTGGTACGTCGTCCCGCAGCTGTGCGGCTTCCTGATCTTCATGGTGGCGTCCTTTGCGGAGACCAACCGTGCCCCGTTCGATCTGGTCGAGGCCGACGGTGAGCTCGGCGGCGGCTACTTCACCGAATACGGTGGCACCGCCTTCGTCGCGTACCTCTTTGCCGAGTACGTCAACATGCTGGTCGTCTCCGGGATGGCGACGACGCTGTTCCTCGGCGGCTGGCTGCTGCCGTTCGGCATCCACCCACCCGCCTGGGTCGACCCGTTCGTCGTGCTCGGGAAGATGATGATCTTCATGACCCTGTTCATCTGGATCCGCGCGACGCTCCCGCGCCTGCGCTACGACCAGCTGATGTCGTTCGGCTGGAAGGTGCTGTTGCCGCTGGCCACCCTCAACCTGCTCGTCACGGCGATCATCGTCGCCTAGAACCTCGGAGCACTGGATCAACTCGTGACATACGACCCCGGATCAGACGTAATCGAAGTAATCCGCCACCCGCCGCGCAGTGCCGCGGCCAGCACCTATCGCATCTTCGGCGAGACGCTGCGTGGCATGAAGACGACGCTGGCGCGCGTCGCCGAGGGTCCGGTCACGATCCAGTACCCGGAGGAGAAGACACCCGTCTATCCGCGCTTCCGCGGCCGCCACAAGCTCCACAGGTTCGAGACTGGGGATCCCGCCAACCCCGGGCTCGAGAAGTGCGTTGGCTGCTCGCTCTGCGCCGCCGCCTGTCCGGCCGACTGCATCCGCGTGGTCGCCGCCGAGAACTCTCCTGACAATCGTGTCTCAGCCGGTGAGCGCTACGCCGCCGTGTATGAGATCAACCTCAGCCGCTGCATCTTCTGCGGTTACTGTGAGATCGCCTGCCCGTTCGACGCGATCACGATGGGCCATGACTACGAGATGTCCGACTACACGCGCTCCGACCTGATCTTCACCAAGGAGATGCTGCTGGCGGAGCCGCTCGAGCGCACCCCGCTGAGGACGGAGGGCGAGTAGAGCCTGATGTCGCAGGTGATCTTCTTCATCGCCGCGATCAGCGCCATCGTCGGCGCGATCGGCGTGGTGACCGTGCGCAATCCGCTCTACGCGGTGCTCTGCCTGGTCTGCCACCTGGTTGCGCTGGCCGCGCTGTTCCTGCTGTTGCGGGCCGAGTTCGTGGCAGCGGCCCAGGTTGTCGTCTACGCCGGCGCGGTGATGGTGTTGTACGTGTTCGTGGTTGCCTACGTCGGCGGTGGCGATGAGATCGTCGCCGGCAGCGCGCTGCGGATCCTCGGGCCGCTGTTCGCGGTGGCGCTGGCGATCGAGCTGTTCATCGCGATGCTCGGCTCGGCGCTGCAGGGGATCGGCGGCAAGGGCGCTGCCTACCGGCTCGGATTCGGTACGCCAAAGGCGATCGGCAGGATGTTTCTCACCGACTTCCTGCTCCCGTTCGAGCTCGCCTCGATCCTGCTTCTGGTCGCGGCGATCGGGGCCGTCGTGCTGGCCCGCCGGCGTCGCGGGCTCGACGCCGATGACACCGAGCTCACGCAGGTCCTGTCAGCGCCGCGGCCTGCCTACACCGGCACGATCGCCGAGGGTGTGGGTGTGCGGCGCGTGCGCGAGCAGCTCGAGCAGCACGACAGTATGTTCGAGCTGGTCGGCGGCGAGGACGGTGAGGACCAGTGAGCCTCGGGTGGTACCTGGCCGTCTCGGTCATGATCTTCTGCATCGGCGCCGGCGGCGTGCTCGTGCGGCGCAATCCGCTCGTGATCCTGCTCTGCCTCGAGCTGATGCTGAACGCCGGCAACCTCGCACTGGTCACGTTCGCGCGCATGCACGGCAGCGAGGCGGGACAGATCTTCGCGCTGATCGTGATGGTGGTGGCAGCCTGCGAGGTCACGGTCGGGCTCGGACTGCTGGTCGCGATCAGCCGGCGCAACCTGCCCATCGATGTCGACGAACTGCATGAGTTGAACGGATGAGCCCGACCACCTGGGGCTGGCTCGTCCTGCTGTTCCCGCTGCTGGGCACGATCGCGATCGGCCTCGGCTTCAAGCGCTACAGCAGGGCCGCCGGCGTAATCGGAACCGGCGTGATCGCCCTCTCCTTCGTGTGCTCGGTCGGAGCGCTGATCGCGCTACAAGGCCGCAGTCCCGCCCACCGCGAGGTCACCTCGAGCCTGTGGAACTACGCGGTCAGCACCGGGCTGAACGCGAAGATGCAGATCCTCGTCGACCCGATCTCGGTCTTCATGATCCTGGTCGTCACAGGCGTCTCGACGATGATCCATCTGTACTCGACCGCCTACATGCGCTCGGACGACGGCTACGCGCGCTACTTCGCGTACCTCAACTTCTTCGTGTTCTCGATGCTGGTCCTGGTGCTGGGCGGGAACTTCGTGATCCTGATCGTCGGCTGGGCCTTCGTCGGCGCCGCGTCCTACCTGCTGATCTCGTTCTGGTATCGGCGAACGACCGCGACCCGCGCCGGCATCAAGGCGTTCGTGATCAATGTGGTCGGCGACGTCGGTCTCGTGCTCGGCACTTTCTTCATCTTCCGCCACACGCACACGCTCACGTTCCTCGGCAGCTTCGCCGCTGCACCGCACGTTTTCCATACCGACTCTCCGGATCTGGTCGCCGGCTGCCTGCTGTTCCTGGTCGGTGCCTTTGCCAAGTCGGCCCAGGTGCCCCTGCACACATGGCTCCCGGACGCGATGGAGGGCCCGACCCCGGTCTCCTCGCTGATCCATGCCGCGACGATGGTGACCGCCGGCGTCTACCTGATCGTGCGCATGCACCCGCTGTTCCAGCTGGCACCGACGGCAGGCGACGTCGGCGTGATCGTCGGCTGCCTGACGCTGCTGATCGCCGGCTCCATCGCCCTGGTGGTGACCGACCTCAAACGCGTGATCGCATATTCGACGATGTCCCAGATCGGCTACATGATCATGGGTGCGTCAGCCGGCGCCTACTCGGCGGCGCTGTTCCACCTGATGACGCACGCGTTCTTCAAGGCGCTGCTGTTCATGGCCGCCGGCTCGATCATCGGGGCGATGGCGGGCAACCAGTCGCTCGACCGTATGCATGGCTTCCGCAAGGCGATGCCGTTCACGTTCGCCTGTTTCATCGTCGGCGGGCTCGCGCTCTCCGGGATCCCGCCGTTCTCCGGCTGGCTCTCCAAGGACGACATCCTCGCCTATGTCGACAATCGCGGTGGCCTGTTCGAGGTGGTCGGCATCCTCGGGTACGTCGGCGCCGGGATGACCGGTCTCTACACGTTCCGAATGATCTTCCGCGCCTTCTGGGGCGATCCCTCGCCCGAGGCGGTCGAGCTCGAGCACGGCCACCTCGCCCATGCCGACGTGCCACGCAACCCGATGACGGGCGAGGAGGAGGACAACGACGTCGGCTTCCCCGGTCCCGAGCACGTGATCGCCGAGCGCGAGCCGGCGATGAAGGTCGCGATGGTGGTTCTGGCGGTCCTTGCGGTCGTCGGCGGGCTGATTCAGGTCCCGGGCGTCGATGACTTCATCGGCAGGTTCCTGGCGCCGGCGTTCATGAACACCCCGCTCGCCTCGCCCGCCGATGAGCCGAGCAATCGCCAGGACTGGATCGGCCTGGTGATCGGCGCCGGGATCGGGCTGATCGGCATCTCTCTGGCCTACAGCATCTACGTCGCCCGTCCGGGTACCTCGACCAGGCTCCAGAAGGCGATGCCGTGGCTGCACAACCTCCTGGTCCACAAGTGGTACTTCGATGAGGCGATCGACGTGCTCGTCGTCCGCCCGGCGCTGGCGATCGGCCGGTTCACGGAGTCGGTGCTCGAGAGGATCGTGATCTTCGGCGGGGTCACCGGCGGGGTCACCGGCGTCGTGCGCTCGGGTTCCGCGGCGGTGCGCCGCGCCCAGACCGGCCTCCTGCGCTACTACGCGGCGGCAGTGATCCTCGGGCTCTCAGCAGTCGTCCTCTACTTCCTGATCTCATCGACCTGATCTCAACGTGACGCTCTCCATCCTCCTCTGGCTGCCGCTGGCCCTGGCGCTGATCGCCACCCAGCTCCCGACACATCTGATCGGCCGCAGCATGGCCGTGCTCAGCCTGATCCCACTCGGCGTCGCGATCAGCTTCATCGCCCGCTTCCATTCCTCGGATCCAAGCCTGCAGTTCGTGACCGACAGGGTCTGGATCAGCTCGCTCGGGATCCATTACAAGCTCGGGATCAACGGGCTCAACGTCACGCTTGTGCTGCTGACGACGGTGCTGTTCACGCTCTCGCTCGCGTGGTCGGCGATGCGCGAGGTCGATCGCCCCAGGTACTACTACTTCCACTTCGGGCTCGCGGAGAGCGCGGTGCTCGGCGCCTTCCTCGCGCAGGACCTGATCCTGTTCGTCGCATTCTTCGACCTGATGCTGATCCCGTTCTACTTCCTGGTCGGGTCCTGGGGCAGCGGCGACCGGGTCCGCGCGACGATCAAGATGGTGATCTACACGGCCGTCGGTTCGTTCCTGATGCTGGCCGCCGCGGTCGCCACGGGCGTGCTCGCATCGAGCGATCACAACACCGCGATCAACTTCACGTTCAGCACGCTGCAGCATCTGCCGCTGTCACGCACCGATCAGGAGTGGATCTTCCTCGGCTTCGCCGCTGCGTTCCTGGTCAAGATGCCGATCGCTCCGTTCCACGGCTGGATGGCCGACGCCTACAAGTCGATGCCGATCGCGGCCGTGGCCGTGTTCTCCGGCGTCGTCGCCAAGGTCGCCAGCTACGGCTTCCTGCAGATCGTGCTGCCGCTGTTCCCCAACGCTTCGCATCACTTCCAGCTGCCGATGCTGATCATCGCGCTGGTATCGATCATGTGGGGCACCGCGATCGCCTTCACGACCCGCGATGCGCGACTGGTCATCGGCTATTCGAGCGTCGCGCAGATGGGATTCATCCTGCTCGGCATCTTCTCCCTGCAGGCCGACGGCGGCCAGGGGGCGCTGCTGCAGATGATCAATCACGGCGTCGTCACCGCGGCATCGTTCTTCGTCATCGCCGCCGTCGCGGCCCGCGCGGGTGGCAGCGAGAATCTCAGTGACATGGGCGGCGAGGCCTTCAGGGCGCCGGTGCTCGCGACCCTGTTCCTGATCGTCACGCTCGCGAACCTCGCGATGCCGGGCTCCTCCAACTTCATCGGCGAGTTCATGATCCTGCTCGGGGCCTTCGACTCGCACATCGCAGTCGCGGTGATCGCATCGGTCGCAGTTGTCGGCGCAGCCTTCTACGGATTGCGACTCTTCATCGCCGCGATGCACAACCGTGTCGGCCGCGGCGTGAGCTCCCGAGAGGTCCGTCTCAATGAGGTGATCGCGATCGTTCCGCTGGTCGCCATCATCCTGGTACTCGCGTTTTATCCGCAGTTCGGGCTCAGCAAGTCCGAGGCGTCGATGAAGGTCGCCCTGTACCCGGCCGCCTCGGTCGACAGCACCGCGCCGTATGCGCTGCCACAGGCCGTCGCATCAACGGCTCGCTTCAGGTCGCCGCCGCTGAGCGAGACCGCCTACTCCCCGAGCGCCGCGGCCACGTCCGCGACCGCGAATCGGGCTGGGTCCGACCGATGAACGCGCATCTGATCACAGCCGCCGCCGCCACTCACGTGCGCGGCCCGCACATCGACTGGGCTGGAATGTCGCCCTTCATCGTGCTCACCGTCGGCGCGATCGTCGTGCTCGCGGCCGGCCTGGTGTCCAATCATCAGGTGCGGCGCCAGCTGGTTCCGGCGCTCGCACTGGTGACGCTCGCCGGGGCGATCGGGACCCTGATCTGGCGGTTCGGCACACCTCAGGACCTGGTTGCCGGAGCGTTGCGGATGGATGACCTGGCGGTGATCGTCGATCTCGTCTGTGTGGTCGCCGCCGTTGCCGCGGTGTTGCTGGCGTGGCGCTCGGAGGCGCCGCGTGAAGCGGGTGAGGGTGAGTTCCACGGCCTGCTCCTGTTCAGCGTGCTGGGGATGGCGGTGCTCATCTCCGCCCAGGACATCGTCACCCTGTTCATCGGGATCGAGCTGCTCTCGATCCCGCTCTACATCCTCTGTGCGGCCGAGTACCGGCGCGAGGGATCGCTCGAATCCGGCCTCAAGTACCTGATCATCGGCTCGGTCGGGTCGGCGACGCTCCTCTATGGCCTCGCCATGATCTACGGCGCCACCGGCCAGACCGGCTTCGACGCGATCGCACAGGTGCTCGCCGGCGGACACAGCGCAGGCCTGCTGGCATCAGGCAACCTGCTCGGCGACCCGCTGCTGCTGACCGGCATTGCGCTGGTCGTCGTCGGCTTCGCGTTCAAGGCCTCGGTCGCGCCGTTCCACCAGTGGACGCCGGACGTGTACGAGGGCGCACCGACGCCGATCACAGCCTTCATGGCGACCGCCACCAAGGCCGCGGCACTCGCCGTGTTCCTGCGCTTCTTCGACGTCGCCGTGATTTCCGAGCAGGCCAAGTGGGCCCCGGCGCTGGCGGCGCTGGCCGCGATCACGATCCTGGTCGGCAACGTCGGCGCGCTCGGCCAGACATCGATGAAGCGATTGCTCGGGTACTCGGGAGTGGCCCAGGCCGGCTACATGCTGTGTGGTGTGATCGTCGGCTCGCGCCTCGGCGTCTCCGCCACCGTCCTGTATCTGATCGCCTACCTGCTGATGAACGTGGCCGCCTTCGCAGTGGTCCACAGCCAGGAGACGGAGACGGGTAACGATCGCATCAGCGGCCTCTCAGGTCTCGGCAGGCGCAACCCGCTGCTCGCATGGGTGATCACGATCGCGATGCTGGGGCTCGCGGGGATCCCCGGGACGGTCGGCTTCATCGGCAAGTTCCAGCTGATCCACGCGCTTGTCGCCGGCAACTACACCTGGCTCGCGATCGTGCTGGTGGTCGGCGCGATGATCTCGCTCGGCTACTACCTCAGGGTCGTCGCCGTGGTGTGGATGTCACCTGAACCCTCGTCAGCCGCTACCCCGGTCTCAGCCGCGGGGCCACCTCCGGTGGTGGGTGGCCCGGCGCCGATCGCCGGAGGCTCGCCCGAGGCCGACAAGCTTCCCTACCCCGAGGTCGTCCTGGTCGGCGTGGTGTTCGCTGCAGCTGTGATCGTCTTCGGCGTGATCCCCGAGCCGCTGTTCAATCTCGCCGCGCACGCCGGCGCGGCGCTGCCCGGCCTGATCTGATCCGACTGCCTGCGGCGGCTCGGCTGCGGCGGCTCGGCTGCGGCGGCCGGTGCGGCGGCGCGGCTTCGGCTGGGGCGGCGCGAGCGGCCGGTTGTTCCCGGCGCCGCGACGGGGTGCCTCGTGCGGCCGGTTGTTCCCCGTGCCGCGACGGCGCGGATGGCGGGGGAGTAATGGGGCATTTTCGCCCCCAAACGCCCCGAGCTTCGAACCCCGCGAGCCTCGGACGTTCCGGCCACCTGCTTCGACACTGGTGGATCGCGACGAGCTGAGGTCAGACCTTGCGCCACTCCGGGATCCAGGAGCCGTCGTCCCGCCGGCTGAAGTCCTGGAACAAGCTCGGCGCCTCCGCCCGCATCGCCTCGGCGACGAGGTTGAACACAAGTCGCAGCTCCTCCTCGGCACCGGGCGCGGTGCGCATCTCAATCACATGGCGGAGCGTGCGCACATTTGCGGTCCAGAGGATGTCCGTGCTCAGGCCGATCGGCGCTAGCCGCCGCAGCGCCGACGTGATCTCCTTCTTCAGCGCAAACGGCAGCTCGCCGCTGTCGAGGTCGAGCTGCTCGGCCGCGCTCAATTGGAACTCCTCGAGCCGCTCGACGAGGCTGATCACCTGGTCTCGCAACGGCTCGAGCGCGGGGGGCACTCGGAAGCCGATGTCAGTCAGCCGCACATAGCGCAGGCTCTCCTGACTGAACGCGGAACCAGCGCGATGCCTCACAAGCTCGTGAGTGAAGACACGGGAGGTGTTTCGGAACGCGAAGCTGTAGTTGGCGTGCTCCAGAACGCTGCCGTGAGCGCTCTGCAGCACGTTGGCGAAGTAGGCCTCCTGATCGGTGCGGATCCGCGTCACGTTCGGGTTCAGGCCAGGCTCCCAGCTGCGATAGCACATGCGTCCGCCGAATTCGGCCAGCAGCTCCCCGTCCTTGAGCGACTCGAGCGCCTCCTCGCGCATGTCGAGCCACGAGCTTCCCCCGACCGTCTCCAGGTAGGCGCGCATCCCGCCGAGGTCGACCGACGGGCGGGCGACGAGAAAGACCTGAGGAGCAGTTTCGTGCACGTCGCCCATGCAAGCGAACCGCCCGGACGAACGCGGGGGGTCGCTCCCGCGTTTCACGCAAACAGCGGCCGTTATCTGACCAGGGAACACAAAACGGAGAGAGGGGGATTCGAACCCCCGAACGAGTTATCCCCGTTACACGATTTCCAGTCGTGCCCGTTCAACCGCTCCGGCACCTCTCCGGGAAACGAGCCAAGCGTAGCGGGAGCCGGAGGCCGCGAGGCGGGTCAGATCTGCCAGGCGCCCTGACGCAGGAGCGGGACCTCACTCGCGTCCGCGCGGACGCCGGTGACGGCGACGTCGTCGGAGCCGACCATGAAGTCGACGTGGATCGCGCTGGTGTTGGCGCGTTCGCGATCGGGACCCTCGTCGATGCTGAACGGATAGGCGTTGCCGAGCGCGAGGTGGCAGGCCGAGTTCTCGTCGAGCAGGATCGAGTAGAAGACCGTACCGGTCTGGCCGACGCGGCTCTCGCGGTCGACCAGCGCGACCTCGCCGATCCGGGCCGCACCCTCATCTTTGGCGGTCATGGAGCGCAGGATCCCGGCGCCGGTGTCGGCGTCTATCTGGACGGCGCGCCCGCCCTCGAAGCGGACTCGCAGGCCCTCGATCGGCGCCGTTCCGGGGATCAGCAGCGGCTTCGTGGCGGTCACGGTGCCGTCGACCCGCACCGGGTCGGGCGCTGTGAACGTCTCCTCGGTGGGAAGGTTCACGGTGCTCTCGATCCCGTGGATCGTCGTCATGCGCCCGCTGATCCAGCGTGAGCCGCTCAGCAGACCAACGGTCAGGTCAGTGCCGGGACCCTCGTATCGCAGCGCGTCCAGGGACAGATCGTTGAGCTTGGCGGAGACGGCCTCCAGTTGCTCGATGCGCTCGGTCCATGCCGCCTCGGGATCTGGTTCGTCCAGGCGCAGGATCCGCTCGATCTCCTCCCAGAGCCGCTCGTACGCTGCCCCGGGCTCGAGTTCAGGGTGGACGAGCCGCGCCCAGCCCGGCGTCGGAAAGGGCACGATCGTCCAGTTCGACTGGCGCGCGGCCGTGACAGTCATCGCCTCCTTGATCCTTGGCAGCACGTCAAGGCCGAGGAGTTCAGGGTCGACGTCGTCGAACAGGTGAGGTTCGACGGATCCCTGAAACCCAATTCGTGCGCCGCCGATCTCACCCAGGTGCAGGGCCCGCTGGCCGAGCCAGGGCGGCACGTACCCGAGCGTGTCCCGGGCTGCGTGCCTGAGCCGGGAGCGCTTGAGGTGCGGGTCGAAATACGCCGCGTCCACGTACTTGGCGCCGCGCGCGTACGCGGCCTCGGCGACGGCGCGGCTGATCGGCTCCTGGCCTGGCTCGACGCTGATCCCGACCACCTGACCCGGCTGGATGTTGGCGCCGATGCCGACGGCGAGATCCGCGACCGCGGCGATTCGCGCGGCCTCCGACCTCACCGTGGCATCGCCGGTGCTCATACGCGCACCGCCGGCGGAAAGATCTTGGACAGCGTCTGTCCCGCGAGCGCAAGGGTCTCGAGGTCGTAGCTGTCGGGCATCGAGAAGCCGAACCCCTCCAGACCGCTGTCCTGCAGCGCCTGTACGCGTTCCCCGACCGTGTCAGGGTCGCCGGCGATCATCGAGTCGATGCTCTCCTGCGGGACGCCGCGCTCGCGCAGCCCCGCCTTCTTGGCCTCGGCCGCAGCGTGTGTCGGCGCGATCAACACCCTTCCGAGTGCGGTCTTGGTGATCTCCGCCGGGTCACGTCCCACGTCCTCGCAGTGGGCGTCGAGCACGCCCAGCAGGTGCCCGATTCGGCTCTCATCGCCAAAGAGATTGCAGCCATCGCCGTACTGGGCGACCAGGCGCAGCGTCTTGCGCTCACCGCTGCCGCCGATCAGGATCGGGATATCGCCCCGCAGGGGCTTGGGATTGTTGAAGGCGCCATCGACTCGGAAGTGGGTGCCCTGGAAACGGGCCTGCTCCTGGGTGAACATCGCCCGTGCGATCTGCAGCGCGTCCTCGAGCATCTCGAAGCGAGTCTTGAGTGGCGGGAAGTTGTAGCCGTAGGCGTTGTGCTCGGCCTCGAACCAACCGGCGCCGAGGCCGTGCCAGACCCGGCCTCCGGAGATGACGTCGAGCGTCGTCGTGATCTTGGCGGCGATCGCCGGGTTGCGGTAGGTGACGCTGCCGACCATCAGGCCGAAGGTCAGGCTGGTGGTCCTGGCTGCGATCGCAGCGAGGATCGTCGAGCCTTCGAACATCCAGTTCTGCGGCGGACCGACCGGCGCGATCTGGTGGAGATGATCCATCACCGACACCGAACTCAGACCTGAGGCCTCGGCCGTGGCGGCAATGTCGCCGACACGCTCGAAGACCTCGTCCGGCCCGACGCCCGGATAGTTGAAGTTCGGGATGTGAAGAGAGAGAGTGAGTGGTACACGCATATCCCAGACGCTATCGCGCGCCATACTCCGGCGCGTCACCGGAAAGCGAGGGGCGGAGATGGAACGCGGGCTCTACGACAGCGAGCACAGGGACTTCGGCGAGTCGTTTCAGGGGTTCCTGACCGCGCATGCGGTGGACAGTTACGACCAGTGGGAGCGGGACGGGATCGTGCCGCGCGAGCTATACACGCTGGCGGGCCGTCACGGCTTCATGGCCTTCGAGGTCGACGAGCGATACGGCGGCGCGGGCGTGCGCGACTTTCGTTTCAACGCCATCCTGGCGGACATCGGACTCGGGCTGGACATGATCGGCGCGGTGGGCGCGATCCTGCTCCACAACGACGTCTGCCTGCCCTACTTCACGCGCTACTGCAACGAGCAGCAGCGTGAGCGGTGGCTGCCGGGTATCGCGGGCGGCGACCATCTCCTGGCGGTGGCGATGACGGAGCCCGGCACCGGATCAGATCTCGCCGGGATCGCCACCAGCGCAACGAGAACCGAGGGCGGCTTCATCGTGAACGGCGCCAAGACGTTCATCACGAACGGAATCAACTCGGACCTCGTGATCACGGCCGTGCGGACCGACTCGGCTGATCGCCACGGCGGTCTCAGCCTGCTGATCGTCGAGCGGGGCATGGATGGGTTCAGCCGGGGACGCAACCTCGAGAAGGTCGGCCTGCACAGCGCGGACACGGCCGAGCTGTTCTTCGAGGACGTCTTCGTCCCGGAGGAGAACGTGCTCGGCGAGCTTGGGATGGGCTTCAGCTACCTGACCGCCAACCTGCCGCAGGAGCGGCTGTCGGTCGCCGTATCGGCCGTGGCGACGGCGCGCACGGCTCTGGCCCACACGCTTGATTACGTGAAGAGCCGCAACGCCTTCGGCCAGCCTGTCGGCAGCTTTCAGAACAGCCGCTTCGTGCTGGCTGAGCTCGCGACCGAGGTCGAGATCGCGACCGTCTTCGTCGATCGCTGCGTACTGGCGTTGAACGAGGACACGCTCACGGCTGTCGAGGCCGCCATGGCCAAGTGGTGGACGACTGAACTGCAGGGCCGTGTGGTCGACCAGTGCCTGCAGCTTCACGGCGGCTACGGCTACATGCTCGAGTACCCGATCGCACGCGCCTTCATCGACTCGCGCGTCACGCGGATCTACGCCGGCACGAACGAGATCATGAAGGAGATCATCGGACGGTCGCTGGGGCTCTGACGCGTCGGCCCTTGACGCCCGGGCTCTGACATTGTGGCCGAGGCGATGGAACCCGCGGGTCGTGAACTGCTTGTCCGGCCTGCGTTCATTCGGTAGGCTGTGCATGCAGGCGGACCCTGGGGATGCTCATCCCGGAGCTTCTCGGTCTTAACCGGAAGCCCATCACGGGTCGGCTTCAATGGTGGGAGGACGGTCCCGTGCAGCACGGCTGCGCGATCGTGTGTGTAACTGAAGAGGAGAGCGAGGTACCTCGATGGGTGTGAAGTTTGGAACATTGGCTGCGCGTGGACGTGTGGCGTTGATCCCGGTTGTTGCTGCTGGTGTTGTTGCTGGTGGCGTGGTTGGGGTTGGCGGTGCGTCTGCGCATGGCAAGGCTCATGCCGCTGCGGCTGTTTCGAAGTCGACGTTGTCGACTTTGAAGGCTGATTTGGCGAAGGCGCAGCAGGGCCCGAGGTGGTATAGGCCGGGTCCGGCTGTGAACGCCAAGAAGGCTTTGAAGGGCAAGACGATCGTGACGTTCCCGATCAGTTCTGAGATCGACGCCTGTAACACGAAGGGTCAGCAGGGCTACTTCGACGCCGAAGCGAAGAACCTCGGCGCGCACGTGATCCCACTGTCGTCCACCACCGGCCCGCCCAGCTGGCAGGCGAACCTGAACCAGGCGGTTACCGACAAGGCCAACGCCGTTGTGATGTTGTGCGGGCCTTCGCCGGCGTTGATGCCGCAGTTGGCGTCGTTCAAGGCTGATCACATCAAGGTTGTTGACGGCAACTACAACCAGACTGGTGGGAATGCGGAGTTTCCGTTGACCAATCTTAATGCTGAGAGTGGTGTGAACACGATTCAGGGTGTTCAGACCGACTTGGCGGATGCGCTCGTGAACCTGAAGGGGCAGGCGGCGCATGTTCTGTTCCTCAATTCGCCCCAGGTTGCTCAGTATTCGGGTGCGACCGGTGGTTTGAAGTCGGCGATGAAGTCGTGGTGTGCGTCGTGCACGATCGAGAAGGAGGAGGACTTCGGCACGCAGGATTGGTCTGGTCCGAAGGAGATTGCCGCGGTGACCTCCGATCTGCAGGCCGATCCGAAGATCAACACCGTGATCGTTACGTTCGACGGGATGACTGACGGGATCGAGACCGCGGTCGCGTCGGCTGCTTCCAGCCACCCCGGTCTGAAGATGTACGCGTGGGGCGGCGGTCTTGCTGAGATCAAGAATGTCCAGACCAGCAGCACGTTCGTTGGTGACTCTGGGCCGGATGAGAAGTGGGACGCCTACAACCAGCTCGATCAGACGATCCGTCTGCTGGCCGGTAAGAAGCCCGCCGCCGTCGGCAAGGAGATCGCTCCGAACGTGTTCTTCACGAAGGCCAACGCGACGATCTTCTCGGTTGGTGGAAACGGGACCGCCTATTCCGATAAGGCGTTCGGCAACGGCGCGTTCGTCAAGGACTTCCTGAAGCTGTGGGAGGTCAAGAAGTAGAAGGTCTGAGAGCGTGGGTGCATCCCGGGTCGGTACAACTCCTGATTGATGAGTAGCGGCACCGACACGGGAGCACCTGCGCACGTCGTGAATTCGGGAGCCCCGGCGCTCGAGGCGAGGAATCTCGCCAAGAGCTTCGGGGCGTTCCGCGCTCTGAAGGGCGTCGACCTCACGATCAACGCGGGCGAGGTCGTCGCCCTGCTCGGTGAGAACGGATCGGGCAAGTCGACGCTCGTCAAGATCCTGTCCGGCTACCACGACCCCGAGCCGGGCGGCGAGCTGCGGATGAACGGTATCGACGTGCCGTTGCCGGTGCCGCTCGGGGCGGCCCGCGAGATCGGCCTCAGTTTCGTCTACCAGGACCTGGGACTTGCAGCCGATCTGCTGGTCGTGGAGAACCTGTTTGTCGGGAACCGGGTGACAAGCGGACTGGCGTCGGCCGCGCGCATCAACTGGCGCCTCGAGCGGCAGCGGGCTCGCGAGATCTTCGATCGGTACGGCGTGCGACTGGACCCCAGCGCGCAGGTGGGACGCCTGCGCCCAACCTCCCAGGCGCTGCTTGCGATCGTGCGTGCCGCGCATGAGCTTGGCGAGTACCGCGAGCTGCACGCGCAGTCCGGCGGAGTGCTGGTGCTGGACGAGCCGACCGTGTTCCTGCCGGAGCACGAGAAGGTCTTCCTCTTCGATCTGGTACGCCGGGTGACTGCCGAGGGCCTGGGTGTGCTGTTCGTGTCCCACGACATGACGGCCGTGCGCGAGATCGCTGACCGGGCCGTGGTGCTGCGTGACGGCGCGAAGGTCGGAGATCTGAGCGTCAAGCAGGCCTCCGACGCAGACCTGATCGAGCTCGTCTCTGGCCACCGCCTCGACCGCGACACGATCGAGCAGGCGACCACCTACGGGTCCCGGACCACGGTCGAGAGCAGTAGGGGTGAGGTTCTCCTGTCGGCTCGCGACGTGCAGGGCGGCCGTGTGCGGGGAATCAGCCTCGACCTGCATGCCGGCGAGATCGTCGGGGTCGCGGGTCTGCTCGGTGCCGGCAGTGAGGACCTCCCGTACCTGCTGTTCGGCGACACGCCCGACGCGGCCGGCGAGGTCACGATCGGCGAGTGGAGCGGGGACGTCTCCGAGTTGGCCCCGAGCCGGGCGATCAAGCTCCGCGTGGCGCTGGTCCCGGCCGACCGCAAGCAGCAGGGTGTCGTGGCCGACCTGCCGGTATCGCTCAACATGCTGTCGCTCAGCCTCAAGAATTTCGTGCACGGAGGGTTCCTGCGCCTGGACAAGCTTCTGGCCGTGGCCAACGAGCGCACCGAGACCTACGACGTGCGCCCGCGTGACGCATCCCTGAACATGTCGGCGCTGTCCGGCGGCAACCAGCAGAAGGCGGTATTGGCGCGCTGGCTCGAGCAGGGACCGACGGTGTTGTTGCTGCACGAGCCAACCCAGGGGGTTGATGTCGCCACGCGCCACCAGATCTATGAGCTGATGCGGGCTCGTGCAGCGCAGGGGGCCGCGATTCTGTGGGTATCGACGGACTTCGATGAGCTCGCCACCGTCTCGCACCGGATCCTGCTGTGCGCTGGCGGTGTCATTGCGGGGACGATCACACCGCCGTACAGCCGTGACAGGATTACCAGTGAGGTCTACTCCGCCGCCGCGCGCGGCGGCGCCAGAGAGGTGACAGTGCAGTCATGACGACCAACGTCGACGAACCAGCCGAGGCGGCTCCACCGCCCGGGCCGGCGTCGGGCTCCGGCCACGGTTCGGGGCTCTCCCGCGTCTTCAACTCGCGCACTCTCGAAGCGTCGCTGCTGCCGATCGGGTTCGTGCTGGTGATCGCGGGCTTCGGCATCGCGCGCCCGGACACATTCTTCCAGTGGTCGAACTTCACCAGCATCTTCGGTCTCAACGCGACGGAGCTGGTGCTCGCGATGGCGCTGCTGATACCGCTCACCAACGGCGACCTCGATCTCTCCGTCGCCGAGCTCACGGGCATGACCGGGATCCTCGTCGGCTGGCTGAACGTCAACCACGGCTGGGCGATCGTGCCCGCGATCCTGGTGGCACTCGCCGTGGGTGTTCTCTGTGGTGCCGTGACCGGCTCGATCATCGTCAGGTTCGATGTCAACCCGTTCATCGTCACGCTGGCGATGGGCAGCGTGTTCGATGGCATCGCCTTTTGGCTGTCGGATCAGTTGACGATTACGGGCATCTCGCCGAAGCTCACCGAGTGGACCGACCTGCGTCACATCCTCGGGATCCCGCTCGACTTCTGGTATGGGATAGCGATCATGATGATCATGTTCTACGTGCTCACATTCACCGCGTTCGGCCAACGCTCGCTGTTCGTCGGCCAGTCTCGCGAGGTCGCGCGCCTGAGTGGTTTCAGGGTCGGCTCGACCCGGTTCTGGGGGTTCGTTGTCGCGGGCGGCATCGCGGCGATCGCCGGCGTGATCAACGACGGCATCCTCGCCTCAGCCACCCCCGCAAACCAGGGCAACCTGCTGCTCGCGGCCTACGCGGCCGCGTTCCTAGGCTTCACCACGATCCAGCCGGGCCGGTTCAACGCGATCGGTACCGGCATCTCGGTCTTCTTCCTCGCGATCGCCGTGAACGGCATGAACCTGCTGGGAGCGCAGACCTACATCCAGCAGCTGTTCTATGGCGTGTTCCTGGTGCTCGCGGTCGTACTGTCACGGGTCATCAATCGGCGCCGGGCGGCAGCTGCGGCGCGGGTGGCCACGTGATCCGTCCGGCCCGCACGCCGCCGCCTGTGGCGCGCCGCCTCCTGGAGATTGGCTAGTGCCGGAGGCGGCGGTCTCCCAGGGGCTCGCCGCGATCCTCGGATTGCGGCAGCTGATCCTGGACGGCGAGCTCAAGGCCGGCGATCGCCTGTCCGAGGTGCGGCTCGCTGCCCGGCTGGAGGTATCGCGCACGCCCCTGCGGCTCGCGCTGGCGCAATTGGAGCATGAGGGCCTGCTCGAGCCGGTGGCCGGCGGTGGCTTTCTGGTGCGTTCGTTCACCGGTCGCCAGGTTGTGGATGCGATCGACCTACGGGGGTTGCTCGAGGGGTCCGCGGCCCGGCTGGCGGCAGAGCGCAACAGCGGACCGCGGGCGCTCGGAGAGCTGATCGCCTGCGTCGCCAAGCTCGACCGGATCGTGAATGCGCCGGACCACCCGCGTGGCGACGACTTCGAGCTCTACGTCGAGCTCAATGACGCGTTCCATAACGAGCTGTTCGTACTGGCCGGCAGCGACGTGCTGCGCGACGCCTACGAACGTGTTCTGGCACTTCCGTTCGCCCAGCCCAGCGCCTTCCTGCTGATCCAGTCCGAGGGCGATTTCGAGCCGACGCTCGCCACCGGGCAGGCGCAACACCACGAGATTCTCGACGCGATCGAGCGCGGCGACGGCGAGCAGGCTGAGCGGCTGGCGCGCCGGCACGCCCACCTTGCCGAGGAGAACATGGAGGTGGCCGTGGCCAGCGGCGGACTCGACAAGCTGCCCGGCGGCAGCCTGATCACCCACACCCAGGAGGGCGACGAATGAGTGTTGACGGCACCTCGCAGCAGTTGCTGATCGGCGGTGAATGGGTGGACGCCGCCGACGGCAGGACCTTTGACGTGCGTAACCCGTATACGGGTGAACGTGCCTCACGCGCCGCCGCCGCCGGTCGCGAGGATGCGCGCCACGCGGTGGAGGCGGCAGTGGCTGCCTTCGATGACTGGTCCGAGACGCCGCTGGCGCGGCGACGCGAGATCCTCGAGCGCTGCGCCGACCTGATGGATGAGCGCCAGACCGAGTTTGCGCAGATCGTCGCCGACGAAACCGGCGGCACCTTCGGTTGGGGGATGTTCAACGTCGGCCTGGCGACCGGAATGCTGCGCGAGGCGGGAGTCCATGCCGCCGCCGTGCATGATCTGGAGATCCACTCGCACATCTCCGGAAAGCGCATGCGGGCAGTCCGGCAACCGGCAGGCGTCAATGTGGGAATCGCACCGTGGAACGCGCCGGTGATCCTGGGTGTGCGCGCGATCGCGGCGCCGCTCGCCTATGGCAACACGGTCGTGATGAAGGCATCGGAGCTGTGCCCGCGCACGCACGGGGCGATCATCGAGTGCCTCGTGCGTGCGGGCGCCCCGCCCGGCGTCGCGAACCTGATCACCAACGACCCCGCCGATGCCGCCGATGTGGTCGAGGAGCTGATCGTGCACCCGGCCGTGCGCCGCATCAACTTCACCGGCTCGAGCCATATCGGCGCGATCATCGCCGAGAAGGCCGGGCGCCACCTCAAGCGCGTCCTGCTTGAGCTCGGTGGCAAGGCTCCGTTCGTCGTACTCGAGGACGCTGACCTCGACGCCGCCGTCGCGGCCGCGAACTTCGGCGCGTTCATGCATCAGGGACAGATCTGCATGTCGACCGAGCGGATCGTCGTCGACAGCCGCGTCGCCGATGAGTTCGCCAGCAGGCTGGCGGCGCGGGCCGGCTCGCTCACCGTTGGCGATCCGCGCGAGCCCTCGACTCAGATCGGGCCTGTGATCAACGCTGCCGCGCTCGACCGTGTCTCGGAGCTCGTGGAGGACGCCGTCGACAGGGGTGCCGAGGTCCTGACCGGCGGCGACGCCGACGGGCTCGTTTACCGCCCGACAGTCCTGCGAGGCGTCACCCCGGAGATGCGGATCTACCACGAGGAGTCGTTCGGGCCGTCGGTCTCGATCATCGAGGTCGACGGCGCCGAGGAGGCGATCAAGGTCGCCAACGACACCGAATACGGACTTTCGGCGGCGATCTTCTCACGCGACGTGGAGCGCGCCGAGCAGCTTGCTCGGCGCATCCAGAGCGGCATCTGCCACATCAACGACGCCACGGTCCACGACGAGCCGCAGGTGCCGTTCGGCGGGGTCAAGAACAGCGGCTGGGGGCGGTTCGGCGGCGAATGGGCAGCCGAGGAGTTCACCGAGCTGCGCTGGATCACCGTCCAGGACGAGCGCCGCGAGTATCCGATCTGATCGCGGACTCCCAACCTGAGGGAAGGACTGCCTGGGCTCGCAACCTGGCGGCGCCGGTGCGGGATTTCCTGAGCACCGAGACGGGCGGCGCGAGCGTGATGATCGTGGCGACGCTTGTCGCGCTGATCTGGGCCAACTCGCCGGTGTCGCACAGCTACGAAAGCGTCTGGTCGACCCACCTGTCGGTGCGGGTCGGCTCGCACGAAGTGTCTGCGACGCTGCGGGACTGGGTCAATCAGGGCCTGATGACGCTGTTCTTCCTCGTCGTTGGACTCGAAGCGAAGCGGCAGCTCGACCTCGGCGAGCTGCGCGACCGACGGCGACTGGCGGTGCCGGTGCTGGCGGCGCTCTTCGGGATCGCGTTCCCGGCAGGCATCTACCTGGCCTGGAACGCCGGCGGGCCGGGGGCGCACGGGTGGGGCGCGGCGATCTCAACCGACACGGCTTTCGCGCTGGCCGCGCTCGGGCTGCTCGTGCCGCGTTCGGCCACCCGGATGCGTGTGTTTCTGCTGTCGTTGGCTGTTGTCGATGACCTCGCGGGCCTGTTGGTGGTGGCGATCGCCTACACGACCCACGTCTCCGTGGTCGCGCTGGCCGTCGCGGTTGGTCTGTATACGCTGCTGCTCGCACTGCGCTGGGTACCGGTCGCACGGGGGCCGCTGGCGGTGGTGCTCGGCATCGGCATCTGGTTTGCGATGTTCGAGTCCGGGATCGATCCGGTCATCTCCGGCCTCGCGATCGGCCTGGCCACCAGTGCCTACCCGCCGTCGCGAGACGACGTCGGCCGCGCGGTTGAGCTGACCCGCAGCTTCCGCGAGCAGCCGACGCCCGCGCTTGCGCGCGCGGCTCAGCGAAGCGTGCTTGCGTCGATCTCATCCAACGAGCGGCTTCAGTACCAGCTGCACCCGTGGACCAGCTACCTGATCGTGCCGCTGTTCGCACTCGCCAATGCAGGCGTGCATCTGAGCGGCGGGCTGCTCGCAGACGCCTACACCTCGCCCATCACACTCGGCATCATCACCGGCTACGTGGTGGGCAAACCACTCGGCGTGATGACCGGCTCATGGCTGGCAACGCGTCAGTGGCTGCGCGGCCCGCGGGCACCGGTCACCGCGCCCGTGCTGTTGGCGGGCGGCGCGTGCGCGGGGATCGGATTCACCGTCTCGCTGCTGATCTCCGCGCTGGCCTTCAGTGGCGAACGGCTGGAGGAGGCCAAGATCGGCACGCTGTCGACGCTGGTGCTCGCACCGACGGTGTCCTGGCTGGCGCTGCGGCTGATGCGCCGCCTGCCGGCAGAGGTCCGGGCACGGCAGATCGCAGGCACGGCTGAGGATATCCTCGACCTGTCGGTCGATGTCGATCCGTCACGTGACCATGTGCGGGGCCGTGACGATGCACCTGTGACGCTCGTCGAATACGGCGACTTCGAGTGCCCGTTCTGCGGGCAGGCAGAGGCGGTCATCCGCGAGCTCCTCGCAGCCAGTGGCAACGACGTCCGCTACGTCTGGCGACACCTACCGCTCAGTGATGTGCATCCGAATGCGCAGCTCGCGGCTGAGGCATCGGAGGCCGCGGCGGCGCAGGGCATGTTCTGGGAGATGGCGGAGCTCCTGCTCGCTCATCAGGGGGACCTGCAGCTTGACCACCTGGAGCAATATGCCCGGCAGCTCGGCCTGGACGCCGGGCGCTTCATCGACGAGCTGCGCCGGAGGGAGTACGCCGGCCGTGTGCGCGAGGATGTCAGCAGCGCCGACGAGAGTGGCGTCTCCGGCACTCCCACGTTCTTCATCAACGGCCGCCGCCACTACGGCGTGTACGACATTGACACGCTCACCACGGCGGTGCGGTCGGCCAAGACCCGGGCGCTGCTGTTGGCCGGGCACGCGGCGCGTTCGGCGGCGTAGGCGCGGGGTTTCGCCAATCGCCGCGAGCGCCTCACCCCGACGTGCGGTCGAGGCCCAGACGGCGCTTCAGCAACAGCACGCGGGAGGCGGCGGCGTAAACGCGAGCGCGACCTAGCCGTCCCGCCCGCGCGTCGGCGAGCAGGATCGAGTAGGAGTGGACGGCGGCGCTGGCCCTGCCCGTGTACATGGCCATGTCGAGGCCGGTGGAGATTGCCCGTCGCGCCGGGGAGTTGACGTGCTCGAGCGCGCCCGCCTGCAGGCTGTCGCTGATCGGCAGCGCGGTCACGCCATCGCCGGCGAGCGTGGCGTAGGTGCGCGGTGACATCACGGCGGGCGTGGCTCCGGTGAGGTTCGTGTAGCTCGCGCTGCTGATCATCACGAGCGCAAGCCTGCCGGCGCCGCAGAGGCGGTACGCCGCGCCATCGGCGTGGATCTCGGCTGCTGATTCCGAGACCGTCACCGACTCGATGTCGGTGCTCTTCACCGCATCCCCCAGGCCCGGGAAGTGCTTCAGCGTGTAGGCCACGCCCTGGCTCTGCAGACCGCCGGCGAACGCGCACGCGGCCTTTGCGACAGCAGTGGGGTTGCTGCCGAACGTCCGTGATTCCTGGGTCATGAACCCGTCGGTCCGGGTCACATCCGCGACCGGTGCGAGGTCCACGTTCACGCCGACGCTCTTGAGCAGCCGGCCGGTGGCGCGTCCCTGAGCGGCTGCAACCGTCGGATTGCTCATCTGCGAGGCGGCATACCCGGGGGCTCCGGGCAGACGCCTGACCTCGCCCCCCTCCTGGTCGGTCATCACCAGCAGCGAGGGGTTGTGGCCCGCCTGAGCCGCGTTCTGCAGCGCCCTGATCGCCGAGCTCGCCACGCCGACTCCGGACGTGAGGTTGTCGGGCATGACGATCACGCCACCGATGTCACCGTTGCGCACAGCTGCGAGCAGTCCCGCCGAGGGGGCTGTCCCATCCCAGGTCCCGATCACCAGCTGTCCGACGGCCCTGTCCAACCGGAGCGAGCCGGCCGCGAGCTGCGCACCCGAGGCGTGCGCGATCCGAGCGGGCGGGCTCCCCGCCTCGGCGTGCACCTTCCCAGCCCGGAGCAACGCGCCACCTGCGCCAACCGTCAGGACCACAGCGGCAACGAGGCTCACACGGCGGGCGGGCGTGCGAACCATCATCCTCAATCCTCGCTCCTCAGACTCGAAAGCTCCAGCAACGGAGAGGGGGGGATTCGAACCCCCGATGGACGAATCGCCCATACCGGTTTTCGAGACCGGCGCATTCAACCGCTCTGCCACCTCTCCGGGGTGCAGGCCAGTGAGGATAGAAGGTTGCGCGATCCCCTGAATTGGCACGGTTTCAGGGACTTTCGGGCGATTTCACGCTGTCAGCTTCGCGCCGGAGCGGACAGGGCTGGCCCGGTAGATTCCGCCGTTTCCCGCATCACGAAACGGCCCCACCAGCGCGCGTGCGGTTGTTGGTCAGGACGCCGTGCTGGCGGCCGGGGCGCAGATCGCAGTGACAGTGGCCGACGGGGGCCTGGGTGCTGCCGTTGCCGAAGCCGGCTGACCAAGCGGTCGTGGTCAACAGGTGAGGCGCCGCCCCGCTGTCACCGGGAATCCTTTCGGGGCTGCCGGTGACCGTGTTTGTTCCCTACCCGGTCAGGACGGGCATCCGCATTGGACGGCAAAGCAGTAAAACGGACCAGGTTTTGCCAGCTGGCTGGCCGTCCGGTCGTGCGTCACGGCCAATGGCGCCGCCTCTGGGCCGCGGTAAGTGGCCGCCGCACGGCTCTGCGGACCATGCGCCAGGTACTCGCCGACGCGGCCGACGCACTGGCCCCCTGAGCCAGCTGACCCTCAGCGTCCAGATTAGGACCGGGCGGCCGTACACCCGGCTCCAGAGGCCTTCGTACTGCGGATTCACGTCGATCGAGCAGAAACCTCCGCCACGCTGTCGGTGCTGGCCCACAGGAGGAGGCTGCACGCGCCTTCCGGTGGCGGGGCCGTTCGGCTGTGTCTTCCCGATTGAGGGCGGGTTCACCCGCCCGGTCCCGCCACCGGCATTGAGAAGTTGTGGCCGGACCCTCCGCGGAAGCCCGGTAGGTCGCACGTCTCGGCCGCGTGCTTGAACGCGGGGGATGTGATCATCGACGCGGTAAGCGCGAACACACCATCGGGACCACCGACGAACGCAGTATTGGGCGCGGGCGTAGACGGGATCGAGGTGCCTGGATCGGGAAACGACTTCAACCCGTGCCTGCGCATGCACTTCGCAAGCTTCACGCCCTGCTTGATGTGCCTCGGCGATCCTGGGTTGGCGAACCCTCCGGGCATCAGCTTCTGACACGCGTTCTGGGCTGATTCAAACACGGGCGACTGCGTATTGATCCCGGCACTCGAAAACTGGGGTCCGGCGCCCGGGCCGCTCGGGTCGGGGAAGTTCGACACGCCGTGTGCCCGCATGCAGTGCGCGTACCTGATCGGACCCGAGGCGATCACCTGGCGCGAGCGACTGCTCGAGTTTCCAGAGGTCCCGCAGGCGGCCAAGAACATGACGGAGCTGATGACCGCGAGAACGACATACCGGGCTTGCCGAGATATCGGGAAGTGCATCAGAGCGACTTGTATCGACTCACGGATAACAGCCAGGTAACGCCAAGCTCACAAGCGGAATCGCGTCCGTGGGCAACGGCTCGATCCACCCCGAGTCACCGCTCACCGCCGCTCGCCTGCCCCTCCCGCGCCCACAGCAGAGCCCGAACGCATGGACCAAGAGTGGCGCTTCAATCAAGCAGGGGCAGCGCGTCAGGGGGTCCTGAACCCGCATGCCGCGCCAGCTCGCGTGAGCGCCGGTGACTGCGGTGGGAACACTAGATAGACCCCATCGATGCCGACTGCGTTGCCGGTATGGCTGCCGGGTGGTGGCGCCGGTGGTGGTGAGGTCGTTGGGTCGGGGAAGTTCGGGAACCCGTGCGAGCGCATGCACTTTGCGAGGCTCAGCAAGGCGAGTTTCTCGCTCACCGAACCCACCGCGTGGCTGCTGCCGCCGTTCAGGAACTGCGCACATGCCTTTTGAGCAGACTTGAACGCAGGCGCTTGCGGGTTGATCCAGTTGGGAATCACGCTGGGGCCACCCGGTTTGGGGTCCGGGAAGTTCGGCACGCCATGCGAGCGCATGCACCGCGCCTCCTTGAGCGGGCCGCTCGCCGCGGCGGCGGCGCTGCTCGAGTTCATCGCTGCTCCGCAGGCCGCAGCCGTCAGCGCCGCGCCAGCAATGGCGAACGTGGCCTTGAGCCGGTCGGCGGCAAGAATTCGTCTGGTCATAGACGTCATCCTCAACCGTATCGGTCGACCGGTATCAAGGGCGTAACAGTCAGCTACGGCAACGCCCCCACCTTCCGCATCGATCGATTTCCAACAGCAGAGGCTCGCCCGGATGTAGCCCGGAGCACTCGCGCGGCGGGAGCCTGGTCTGGCTTCTCTTTTGGCTCCAGAGCAGAAGTGTGAGCGCATGCTTGCCTCCCGGAGTCGCCCGATTGGAGGCAGGGACTGATGCGCAAGCAGAGAACTTTACGTCTCGCGCTGCGCGCTGGAGCGAAACTCACGGTAGGGGGGTGGCGCGCGGCCGGCTTGGCGCCGCTCGCCTGTGGCGTGGGGTTGATATTGGCTGTGTTGCCGCTGGTGGCGTTGGCATCAACGGACTCGGTGACCGGTATCGAGGCTTCGCTGCCTGCAAGCGCCGGCCCGCTCGCGGACGCGTTCCTCCAGTCGGTGTCGTGTGCCTCGACGGGGAACTGCACCGCTGTCGGTTTCTACGACGACAGCTCGGGCCCCTTTTCAGATGGGCTGCTGTTCACGGAGACCTCGGGCACGTGGGCAACCGGCGTCGAGGCGCCGCTACCCGCAAACGCCAAAACGCTCTCCTCGTCCTCCCAGTTCCTCCAGCTCAGCTCGGTGTCGTGCGCCTCGGCGGGGAACTGCAGCGCCGTCGGCCGTTACGAGACCAGCTCGGGCTACTCACAGGGGCTGCTATTGACCGACACCTCGGGCACGTGGGCGACCGGCGTGGAGGCGCCGCTGCCCGCAAACGCCAGCACAAACAAAAGCTCGGCGGGCGCCCAGCTTAACTCGGTGTCGTGCGCGTCGGCGGGGAACTGCGCCGCTGTCGGTGACTACTACGACAGCTCGGACCAGTCAGATGGGCTGTTTTTGACCGAGACACCGGGCAGCATGAGCGCACCGGGCAGCGGGAGCGCGCCGGGCAGCACGCTCGCGCTGATCGGGCGCCCGGCCGTCACTGCCGCGGGCGTCACCGACAAATTAGCCTGCGCGCGCTCTGCGCTTCTGCCTTGCCAGGCGACCGAGACGCTGACCACGACCGAGACTACCCAGGGCGGCCGGCCCGTCGCGCTCAGCGCGAGCGTCAGGCGCAAGTTCCGCAAGGTCGTCGTCGCCACGAAGACGGTGATGATTCAGCCCGGCAAGAAGGTGAGTGTCATGGTCAAGCTCAACGCCACCGGCCGCAAGTTGCTTGCGCGATTCGGCAGACTCCCCGTGGCCCTGAAGATCACGCTGCTGCAAAACGGCAGGCACCTCGTGATCGCGAACACGAAGCTGACCGTCAAGCGGAAAAGGAAGTAGACAAACACAGCGGGCAAGCCAGTGCGGCCAAGCATTCCCTAGTGCTACGCGGAGTCACGATCGCGAACCCGATTGCCGGCTGCCGATCAGGTCCAGTGCGACTGTCGGTCCAACCGGCACGGCGCGTGCGCTGCCAGCAGGCATTTGTGCGAGCGCAAGCGCCGGAGGAGCATGTCGTCCGCGAGCTCATGACGTCCTCCTTTGGACGACGATCGGGGTGGGGCATCGCTGCATCACCGCATCATGATGGTAAGATGCGCCGAATGGCAAAGGTACGTACGACACTCACCATCGATCAAGACGTCCTGAAATGGGTAAAGATCCGTGCCGCACGCACGGGTGTCTCCGACAGTGCCGTAATTGAGGAATCGCTGCGCCGGGATCTAAAGCTCGACATTCTCGACGAGCTGTGGGCGAACGCGGCCATGCCTGAGTCCAAGGCGTCCGAGCTTGCCGTCGAGGCGCAACACGCAACCAGGCCTCGCCAACGGGGATCTGGTGCGCGCAGTCATTGACGTCAACGTCCTGGTCTCAGCAGTACTTTCGGCCAAAGGTCCGTCAGCCGAGATTCTGCGTGCGAGTCGCGACGGCCAATTTGAGCTCATCACCTCACAGATGCTGCTCACGGAACTCACCCGCACTCTCGCCTACCCGCGGATACGCAAGCGGATCCCCGCGGAGCAAGCCGCCGCATACATCAACTGGATCCGAGACCACGGCATGCTCGCCGACGATCCGGTCGATTCCCCACCAGTCGGGTCGCGAGACCCAGACGACGACTACCTCCTCGCTCTCGCGATCGACCAACGCGCCTACCTAGTCACCGGCGACCAAGACCTGCTCGTCCTCAACGCCCACCTCCCGATCCTCACACCGGCACAGTTCGCGACCCAGCTCCGCGACACGACACCTTCCAGCTGACGATCACATTCGTCCGCCGCGTGACATCGCAGGCCACTACTGGTTCGGCGACGATCGAGTGGCGCCGTCGCAGCGGGCGGCGCACGACCCCTCCGACGCTATTTACAGCACTCCTGAGACGCGACCCGACCGCGCCGAGAGCTATGGATCGACCGATGAGCGGCAGTCGAGTCTCATCGGCTGGTTCCTAGCCGTCACGTCAAATTCGGTGACGACCTCGACCGGCTCGACAGCACCCCAAGCCCCGTGGCGTTCGGCACTCACACGCACGCTCTTGCGCAAGCGGTAACGACCAGGCTCGCAGTCCTCAGGAACACGAGCCGACAACTCAGTTCGACCACCGGGTTCGACGAGCCTGTCCCACACCCGGAATCGGTAAGGCATCCTCACCAGTTCCCAGCCTTCGCCACCAGGCGATCCAGCACATAGCTGATATGGAGGGACGGTTGTCAAGGTGGGCATGACGATTTTCCTTGTGAGGCTTGGTCTGGATGTGGGGTGTGTAGTCGGCTGGCTCGGTGACGACCCGGCTGCTGTGCGCGACGCGGGTCATGCTGATATGCGCGCGTTGGCGGGTTGGCTCCCCGTGCCGCAGGACCATGGTTCGTCGTGGGGTGCCGCTGTCTAGAGTCGAGCGTGGCCGGCCGTGAGGCGGGTTGCTCATAGCTATTTCGCGGGTTCCCCGCGCGTGCCGGGCCGCCACCGACCCAGCCGACAGGATGTTCTCGGCGTCAGCCGGTTCTCATTCGATCTGGGTGATCGCCCAGCAGAACCCGGCGAGTTCGCGGGCAGCCGCGACCGCGATGATCGTGCGTCGCTTCTTCCGGGCCTCCATTTTGGCCCAGACACGATGGAGCCTGCGCTGGGCTGACCAAGCGACAGCGACCGCTTCCGGGGGTTGGTCGGCTTGACGTTCGGTGAGCGCCTTTCCGACCGTGGGTGTCTTGCGGTAATGCCAGCCTACTTCGACCAGCAGCCGGCGGGCGTGCCCGGACCCGGTTTTGGTGATGTGCCCGAGCCGGCGCTGATCGCCGGTGGTGTCCTCTGACGGTGTGAGACCGAGGTAGTGCATCAGCTGCTCGGCCTTGCCGAACCGGGCGAAGTCACCGATCTCCGCGCACAGCCCGACCGCGGTGAGAGTATCCACGCCTCGCAGGCACCGCAGCCGTCCCACTTCGGTGCTCCACGGTGAGTCGGGCAGCAGCGCAAGGATCTCGCGCTCGAGCTGATCACGGCGATGCTCCAGAGCGTCCACAGCACCGACCTGGTCGGACAGGGTCATCTGAGCCGCCGGCCAGGCAAGCGCCACGGTCCTGAGCCATTGGCGGTGACGGTCAGTCCAGGCACGACCTTCCTCAAAACGGATGCCGTGACGGAGCAACAGCTTCGAGAGTCGGTGACGACAGCGCATCAGATCAACCCGCACCACTTCGCGCGCGCAGACAAGATCGCGCAGCGCTTCTTCTTGATCGCCGGGCACCCGGACGGGGTGCAGCCTGCCAGCCAGCAACAGCCGGACGAGATGCTCAGCATCGCGGCGGTCAGTCTTGATCCGGTCACCCGGCCCGCGCGGAATCTTTGAGGGTGCCGCGACCACGCACTCGACTCCACGGACGGCAAGGTTCCGCGCGAGGCCATAGCCCGTCGGGCCCGCCCCATAGGTCACCCGGACCGGGCCCGGCAAACCAGCACAGAACCCCCGCCGCCCCGGCGCTGTCGCCGGTCATCCGGAAATACGTGAGCTCTCCCGTCTCGGCATCAAGGACCGCCGCCACGATCTTTGTGGCGTGCACGTCCATGCCGACGAGGGATCTAGCCTTCGTCATGGCTGGCTCCTCCTATGTGATTTTGGGTCGCCGCGCGGGTCCTGCCGCGCGGCAGAAACACCCCTCCCACAATCGCGTGGGAGGACCGGCCAACTTCTACAACTCAGGCCGGACTGAATCCATATTGTCTAGCGCCGAGGTGCACCCATGCGCCAGCGACACTGGTGACCGGTGTATGCGAACGACTCGCCGCACACGATCGCACTCCCACGGGCTACCTCCAGGTGAACCTCTACCGGCACCGACGGGGCGTCAGTCACTTCCCAGACTCTACGCCCGTTGATCGGCCGGGTGTCACAAAGCGATGCTCTCGCGCCTCCCGCAATGATAGAAGTGCAGCAGCCGGTGCTATCCAACGCGGAAGCGAGACTTCGCCCGTTTGGCGCGCGCCATCATCCGATGGTGCAGCCCCACGGGACGGCCGCCTGGGCTGTTTGGTCTACACGGACGGTCACCGTGACTGGGGGGCAGTCGGACGGCTTTCCGTTCAGGCTCGCCGATTTCAGCTCGTAGACGCCTGGCCCTTCCATGAAGTCAAAATGTTGCCCCGCGCGGGGGATCGTCTCTGTCATCAGCGATCCGCGACCGAAATGGGGCAGGTCGCGCGCTAGATATAGCTCGACTTGCCCGGGGATAGGTCTCTTTGTGGGTGGCGCGGGGCCACCGGCCATGTAGATCTCGCCCTTGATGGTGCCGGTCCCGAAGCCGAAGTTGACTCGCAGCAGATGCTGGAGGCGTTCAAGGAAGTGACCGCCGACCAGTGAGAGAGTCTTGCGGCCCGGCACGGTGACAGTCAGCGGATTGCAGACGGTGGAGCCGAAGCCATAGTCGGTTTCTGCTGCTTTCGCGAGGACCGAGCCCTTGGCATGTGCGCGGAATGTCAGCGTGACTGTCGGCTCGACCGAATCAAGAAGCGGACACATGTAAGCCCGACCTTGAGGCACCCGGCGAAGTCGATCGATCCACGCCACGACGCGATGCGTCGTGGACGAGCTTGTGGCGGTGATCGCGACCGTTGGCTGCGCGCCTGGCACTGCGCTCACAACCTGAACGAGTCGTGCCCCATCCGGCACGTTCGGCACAGTGCTGCCGCAGCCGCTGATCGCGCAAGCGCAGGCCGAAGCGATCAGCACCAACTTTGATGTTGATCGACGCATGGCCACTACTAACACTACGAGTACAGGCCGACACGTCACATGCGACCGTGTGGATCGAGCACCAGCAGTCCGGGGCACTGCTGGACGTAGCCCCGTACCAACACTCTCGCGGATTGCGCTCGAGACTGGCGCTATTCGACGTTGGCGGCACATCTCGATGTGCCCGGGCAGGCAGCGACACGGACCTCGGCGCTGCCCCCTTCCCGGCATGACGGCCCTCGCGAGCCGGCTAGGTGCCCGCCAGGGCTACGAGGCCTGCATGGCCTTGCCGATGCCGTCGCGCATCTCGTCGGGATTCATAACAGGCTCGAACGTAATCTTCGCGTCAAGGCCCATGAAGAGCGGCTCCGCCGCGGACGGTATGTCACTTGACTCGGCCATGTCGAAGAAGATCAGACCGGTCCGCATTCCCTCCTTTGATGTGAAGTAGGCGGCCTCAGCCTTCAGCGTCTCAAGTGCCTTCCCAATGATCTGCGGCAGGCTGCCGTCCTTAATTGCGGCGTTCCCGGCCTTGGTCGGAATCTGCACCGTCATCATCATGCGCATCGCGTGTCCCCTCGATTGAAGGCGGCTCGCACGGCGAGCCGCGGCCGACGACATCGCAGCTCCCCGGAAACCCCAGACAACCCGGCGTGAGCCCGAGTCTCTGGCGCGTTCCAAGAGACCGCTTCGTCGGCCGCCATCCACCCTACAGCGCCGGTTGAGCCACGCGTTTTCTTCTTGGGGGTTAGCCATGCGCAAGACAGTCGCGGGTGGGTGGAGACTGCACCCTGATGTCGGACATCCAGCTGCCCCCTTTGATCGACCGAACTGAAGCAGCCTGACGTCGATTGTCGGACTAGACCGGAGCGCTAACGCAACGTCTGCCGGTACCGCGTTGCAAACCTGACGAGCCAACGGACCCCGAAGCTCAGCGCGAGAACGGCTAGGACCCCCGCGAGCGCCAGTGGACCCGTAAACGCAAGCCCGAGCATGACCAGCACGCAGAGTAGGCCCGTGACTACCGCCCAAACGGTTTCAAAACGATCGCGCATGGAGCTACGCGAAGTCTATGCCCCAAGCGTGGGCCCCCTTGATCGCGATCGAGCAGTCGCTTCCCGGTTGCGTCGCTTGGGTGATCGGGAACTCGGGTTCGCCGCAGGCCAGCATTGCTCTGGTGTCCCGTCCTGTAGGAGTTCTGGTGAACAGGATCATCGAGCCGTTGGCCTCTCCACTTCCGCTCGGCGGGCCGATCGTGCTGGTAAACGATTCGCGGTCCTGAACAGATCGAAGAACCGCGAACACGCCCACAACCGTGCCCTGACCCCGGTCCGTGACCGTGCCTCACAGGATGGGGAGTCACGGCGAGGAGAGCGCCAGCCACCCGGAGGCGTGCGCCGCGGCCACGGCTGCAGCAGCCGAGCACGCCAGCACGACAGACGCGATTGCAACCACGAGGATCGACGAACTCGCGCGCATCTTTCTGAAACTACTCAGCTGATCGAAGCTCGTCACGCGCACAGGGCGCCACGGTTACGAATTGATCGAGCTGGGGCTGCGGGTTCCCCATTGCATGGGCGCCTTGCCGTCAGAGCCACTCAACTCGACGGAGTACCTCAAGCGCGACGTCGCGTGGATGGCCGTCATTGGTGACGACGAAATCTTCGACATCTGACACTTGCAGGATCGCCTCCAGTTGGTCAGTGCGCTGCTCGTGCCAGTCGCGTGAGGGACCCGGCGGCATTCTCTGCCGCAGGCGCTCGACTCTCAGCGCCTGCGGTGCGACGAGCCGACAGACAACTATCTCGGCGTCCGGTATCGCCTCTCGGTAACGGTCAAGCTCAGCGCGGTCCTCGAGAACCCTGGCTAGGACCAGCCGCTGCGCACCGTGAGCGCGATAGTTCGGCCACATCACTGCGAGGTTCTCAAACATCAGGTTGGCGTTGAAGTGCTGCTCGACGGCCATTGCCATGTCAGCGCGTCGAGATCGATGGACGCGTTGGCGATCTCGGCTTCGGCCAGCGCCTCGTTGATCTCAGCGGCGATGGTCGACTTTCCGACGCCGCACGTACCCGTGATGATCAGGGTTGGTAGCACCATGAGCCGCTCGCAAGGATGGCATCTGGAAAGCTCTACCGACGCCTTCCGCGATGATCGATTGCCAGCAGTCCGGTCGCTACCGGGAGTAGTCCCGTGCCGAAGCGGCTTGTCTGTGTGGCTACCGTTTGCAGGCGTGAGCATCAGCGCCGTATCTACGCGTGTTGCAGCCTCGGGCGAGGCGCGTATTCATCTCGTACGCCGGGCGAAGGTGCTGTCCTGGTTGAGCGTCGGCTGGATGACGATCGAGGCGGGTGCAGCGATCGTCGCTGCGATCCTGGCGGGGTCTGTCGCGCTGCTCGGCTTCGGCGTGGATTCATTGATCGAGCTGGCCTCCGCGAGCATCATCATCTGGCGCTTCACGGGAGCGCGCAGCCAGAACGAAGTCGCTGAGCGCCGCGCGCAGCAGCTCATTGCCGGATGCTTCGCAGCGCTTGCTCTGTACCTGCTGTATGACGCCATCCGCACCCTCGCCGGTGGATCGCATCCGACCACGAGCTGGCTTGGTGCTGCCGTGTCGGTCGGCGCGATCATCGTGATGCCTCTCCTCGCGCGAGCAAAGAATCGTGTCGCGGTGCAGCTTGGCTCCGGCGCGGTCAGCGGTGACGCTGCTCAGTCGTGGCTGTGCGCGGTTGCTGCGGCGGGCGTTCTCGTGAGCATCCTCGCCAACGCGGCACTCGGCTGGTGGTGGTTGGACCCGATCATCGCCCTCGGGATCGCGGGCCTCGCCGTTCACGAGGGCCGAGAAGCTTGGGCGGGGGAAGTGTGCTCTGACTGCGCCCCGGTCGGCTTCGACACGGCCTCGGGGCCCAGCTGCGACTGCTGCGCAGACTGACGGGCCGCGTGGTTCGGGAGCCTGGCGCAATCCGAAAAGGCACACGCCAGCTACCCTGCGGTGAGGCTGCCCTCGCTGCCGCAATGATCGACTACGGCACTCCGGTCAGTGCTGATGTATCCCAAGGGAGAAGGGAGAGGTCGAGCGGCCCCGACTGCGGCCGAGGGCGGGTTAGCGCTGCTTTGCCGAGCCCTCGGGTCTGCTGGGCGCGGTGAGCGCAACGGACAGCATGTGGGCGGCCTCTTGCCAGGGGGACACGCCGGGCTCACCGCCGTGCTGGTATCGGCGGTGAATGAACTGGATGCCGGCGACAGTGACCCACCAGCGAAGCTCATCGCGTGTCGGCTGCCATTGGCCCTTGAGCTGGTCGAGGTAGCCTCGAGTGACAGCCTCCGCGTGTTCTTCTTGGTCCTGTGCAACGTACCCGGAGGGCCCTGCGCCGAGGAGGGCGATGAAGATCGCCCGTGCGAGGTCAAGCCCGATAGGGGCGACGTGCGCGTCTTCCCAGTCGATCAGCACCCCGGTGCTGGCGCCGTCGTCGAGATAGTTTCCCGGGCCCGGGTCGCCGTGCGTGAAAACCAGCGTGCTGCTGCAACGAGGCACCCTCCAAGAGCTCAGTTGCTCCCAATCTTCAACGGTGGCTCTGATCTCACTGAGAGCCTCATCGAGCTCGTTGATTCGCCGCCTGTGGGCGTGTCCGAACTCAAACGCGTCAAGAACAGCAAGCCCGCTGCCGTCCCAATCGATCCGTGTCAGTCCCGCGATCGCGCGTCCCATCCGAACCCAAGCCTGTGCGGTTATCGGCGTGTTCCCAGGCGCGCGGTCGGTCACCAGGCAGTACACACGCTCAGTGTTGTACCGCGCGCCTGTGGCGCCGAGGAGACGAGGTGACGGACCGTGCTTCGCAGTGAGCCAGCTCAGCGCCTGCTTCTCGCAGGCAAGCGACCCGGAGATCCTTTCGAGCTTCACCGCGACCTTCTCGCCGGTGGCCTCGACCACGCCGAACAGAACCTCGTGACGCGTTCCCTGCACCGGACGTCCCGTTACCCGGATCAGCCGCCCATCATCCAGTTCGATCCGGGCCCCCTTGGTCACAGATGACATGCTCGCACCGGACAGCCACCGCGTACCGCTGCCGGATCGATCGAAACGAAACAGCCGGCTATTCGGGGCTGATTCGCTGGAAGCTGTTCACGGCCTTGATGATCTCCGCCTCGGTTTCGTATCCGATGAGATGGATCGCGAGCTCATCATCGTGAACGACGGCTTGAAGGTGGGACGGAACCCCGACCCGTCCGATTAGACCACGCAGGTGCGCGAGTTCGCGGGGTTCCCACCACCTCCCCGTAGCCCTGAGAACTCCAGGCACTTCGACGTTACCAACCACGCCTATCGGCACACCGTCATCGCGGGTTGACCCGATCCAGTAGTGAGTACGGTGCGGGAAGCGGTCCAGCCGGTATTCGATCTCCTGGGCGTCCGCTGGCCACCATGCCGGCGTGAACAGCACGCGGCCAAATGCCTTCGCGAGACCTGGCCCGGAGCTACAGCTCTCCCGCGCTGACTCAACGATCTCCATGCGCACACCGTTGCGCCTGTTGCCGCTCCCGTCAGACATGCGAGTAATGCTAATCATGCGGCTTCGCCGGGCTTCCCGTTTTCAGTGAGAGCCTGTAGAGGCGTCGCGTTGATCGCGCCTGTGGTGGGGTCACTCGAGCGAGCGGCGGATGTCGCTGATCTTGCGGAACAGCCGATGTGGATGGACGGCAAGCCTCGCGATCAGGATCGTCAGGAGCGGATAGCGCGGCATCCCTCGCGTGTAGCGTCTCGGGGCCGCCGCGGCGCGCACAGATCCCGTGGTCAGGCTCACATAGGCGGCAACAGAGTCGCCGTGGAGCGCGAGATAGGTGCGCGCCAGGTCAGCCCTCTGGCTGGCGAGAGCCTGATCGGTGAGCCATCGGTTGAGCTCGCTGTCGCCAGATCGACTTCCGGCAGCCGGTGCTCGCTCAATCCGACACGCTGTCGCAATGGTCGGGGCCTTGGCAGTCGTATCGAGTGGGCTACCGGATGGTCCGGTCGAGGCCCGGCTTGCCGGTTGATTGAGCGCGGCCTGGGAACGGGCGGAACTTCTGGTGTATGTTGCGGAACCGACGAATTCAGCGAGAGCCGGGGTGCGGCTGATGTGTCCAGACGATGCTGGCGTGACGGGACCGCGGGTTCTGTTCGTCTATTTCACGTATACCCAGCAGACCCTCAAGATCGTGGACGCGATGGGGGACGTACTGCGTGAGCGAGGGTGCGATGTGAAGTCGGCCGCGATCGAGTTCACCGACGCGCGGTACGCCGAGCGGTTCACGCGGTTCCCGTTCCGGCATCTCTACCGCGATCTGTTCGGGATGATCCCGGCGCAGATGCGCGCTGCGACCGGCGAGATCCGGATTCCGGACGAGGCGAGCGACGGCGATTACGACCTTGTTGTGATTGGGTCGCCGACATGGTGGCTGCGAACGAGCGTGCCGGTCCGCTCCTACCTGAAGTCCGATGCCGCGGGCCGGGTATTGAACGGGACTCGTTTCGCCGCGTTTGTGTGCTGCCGCCGGTACTGGGGCTTCAACCTAAAGACGGTGAAGAACCTTGGCGTCAACCGGGGTGGCGAGTACGTCGACGGTGCTCATTGGTCTTACGCTGGCGGCCAGGTCAAGTCCCTGCTGTCGTTGCTCAGCTACCTCGGTAAGGGGGAGAACCGCGAGCGTTACCTCGGCGTCAGGATCCCGGTCACCAACCTCCAGCCTGCTGACCTCGAGGACGCTCGTGTGTTCGCGGGCGGGCTGGCGGACAGGCTCGTCGGCGATCGGCAGAGCGCTTGAGCGTGGACCCGAGATGAGTGAGTCATAGACACCCCGGCCGGCTCGGCCAGATGAGCTTCAGCTAGATCGCAGAAGTGAACAGCGTTCCTCCCAGCCCGGGAAGCGACCAATCAAAGCGAAGGCAAGGAAGGCAGTTGAGCGTGACCGAAAACACCGTGGACCGCAGCAGACTTCCGATCCAGCGCGCGCCGTTCGCGGGCGTGGCGAGCGAGACGCTCGCCGGATCACAGCCGGATTGGGGGCAGCTCGATCATGTGCGGCCGCCTGATGGAGCCCCAAATGTGCTGGTGGTGTTGATCGATGATGCCGGGTTCGGGAATCCGGCGGCATTCGGCGGTCCGATCAGCACCCCGAATTATGATCGGATCGCTGACGAGGGTCTGCGTTACAACCGCTTTCACGTGACGGCGATGTGCTCGCCCACGAGGGCGGCGCTGTTGACTGGACGGAACCATCATGCGGTCGGCATGGGCGGCATTCCGGAGACCTCAGGTGGTTTCCGTGGGTATTCGTCGATGTTGCCGAGGGATGCGGCGCCGTTTCCGAAGGTGCTCAAGGAGAATGGTTACTCCACCGCGGCGATCGGGAAGTGGCATCTCACTCCGGAGAAGGAGCAGGGTCCCGCCGGTCCGTTTCATCACTGGCCCAACGCCTGGGGCTTTGACTATTACTGGGGATTTCTCGCTCCGGAGGCCAGCCAGTTCGACACGATGATCGCCGAGAATCAGAGGTTCATCGGGGTCCAGGAGGGCAAGGACGGCAAGCCGTTCTATTTCCCGGAGGCGATGACGGATCAGGCGATCGACTGGTTGCATGGCGTTCGTGGTCACAACTCGGAAAAGCCGTGGTGTCTGTATTACTCGACGGGTTGTAGTCATGCACCGCACCACGTTGCGAAGGAGTGGGCGGACAAGTACAAAGGGAAATTCGACCAGGGATGGGATGCGCTGCGTGAGGAAACGTTCGAGCGCCAGAAGAAGCTTGGCGTCGTCCCTGAAGACGCGATCCTGACACCGCGCGATGACTCAATGCCCGCGTGGGACTCGCTGGATGCCAACAGCAAGCGCGTGTTTGCGCGCCAGATGGAGGTCTACGCGGGCTATTCGGAGAATGCCGATCATCATGTCGGCCGACTCCTTGCCTCGATCGAGGAGATGGGCGAACTCGATGACACGATCGTTGTCTGGATCTGGGGGGATAACGGCGCCAGCCTCGAGGGCACCCCAACGGGCTCATTCAACGAGGGCACGATGCTCAACGGCCTGCCACTGACCGATAGCGAGCAGATGCAACTGACCCTGAAGTGGGGCGGGCTGGAGGCGTGGGGTACCGAGATGATGTATCCGCACTATTCCTCTGCCTGGGCGTGGGCGAGTAACACGCCGTTTCGCTGGGGGAAGCAGATCGCGTCGCATCTTGGCGGCACGCGAAACCCGCTGGTCGTGCGCTGCCCGAAGCGGATCAAAGACAACGGCGGCCTGCGGTCGCAGTTCACGCACGTCTCTGACATCGGCCCGACGATTCTCGACATGGTCGGGATCCCGCAGCCAACGCACGTGGACGGCATCGAGCAGCAGCCGATGACCGGCACAACATTCGCAGACTCCCTCACGGACGCCGACGCTCCGGAACACCACACGCAGCAGTACTTCGAGAACTACGGAAACCGGGCGATGTACAAGGACGGCTGGTGGCTGGCGATGAGGATGCCGCGGATCCCATGGAAACTCAGTGCCGAGGTCCTCAAACAGTTCGCTCCGGGTGTCTGGAAGCCCGACGAGGACCCGGTCGAGCTGTATTACCTCCCCGACGACTTTTCGCAAGCGACGGATCTGTCCGCGAGCCACCCTGAGAAGGTCGAGGAGCTGCGGAAGCTGTTCTGGGAAGAGGCAGAGCGCTATCACGTGAAACCGCTGCTGGCGGGGCTCTCCGCGTTCTTCGGCGTGGTACCGCCAATGGGTCAGAACACCAAGACCACCTATCACGGGAGTGTCGAGAACATCGCTCCCGGGGCGATGCCGCGCATCTACAACCATTCCTACACGATCAGCGCGGACCTGCACATCCCCGACGGTGGTGCTGAGGGCGTGATCGTCGCAGAAGCGAGCCATCTCGGTGGCTTCTCTCTGTTCGTCCAAGACGGGAAGCTCAAACACACCTACGCGTTCCTCGGAGTGTTCGAGTACAAGCAGGAATCCGAGGGGCGCCTGCCGTCGGGCGACGTGAAGGTGGCAATGGAGTTCCAGGCAGACGAGGCCAAGCCCGCAACACCAGGGAACGTCACCCTGTTCGTCGACGGCAAGACTGTCGGCAGTGGTCGCATCGAGCACTCCGTCCCGTTCATCTTCAGCGGTTACGCCGGAATGGACGTCGGTCGGGACAACGGCCTGGTCGTCGACCGCAGTTATGCAGACAAGGCGCCATTCGCGTTCACCGGCACGGTCAAGCAGGTCGTCTTCGACATCGCCCCACACCCCGACGACGATCAAGAAAAGGCCCTCCACGAGCACGCCGCGCAGGTAGACACCGCGCGTGGCATCAGCGGCTAAGTGAGGTCGAAGGAGACACCATGAGCGACACCGAGTTCGACGTCATAATCGCGGCGTACCTAATCCCCGACCTGGCCCAGAACGACTTCGACGCGCTCGTGAAGCTAGTCGAGGAAAAGCAGCTCACAGTGGAGGGCGTCGTGATCGTCAACGTCGACGCAGACGGGACAGTCGGTGTCCAGGAGACCGGCGATCACCTCGGCCGCAAGGGCGTAATGATCGGTGGAGGGGTGGGGCTGGTCGTAGGCTTGTTCTCCCCGCCGTTACTGGCAGCGACAGTCGTTGGTGGCGCACTCGGAGGCGTGGCCGGCAAATTCGCCAGGCACAAGATCGAGAGCGGACTTGAGGAGAAGATGGGCGCCGCCCTACCACCAGGCTCAGCAGGCATCGTGGCGATCTACGACCGAGCGAAAGCAGAAACCGTCGACACCACGCTTGCCAGCGCAGTCAGGAAGTCCGTCGCGCCAGTCGACGGCGGAGGCGCAAAGGACCTGAAGGCAGCGCTCGCAGAGGCGCAGGCAGGAATGAGCGGCGGCCAGTAACCAAGCCGGCGACCACGGTGCCAAGGCCGCCCCACCATCAGCCAAGAAAGAGGGACCGAACAGATGACAGACACATCGCTTGACGAGCTGGGCCCAGTTGACTACGCAGTTGTCGAGTTCCCTGCCGGCGCAACCAACTTCACCGGGGAGATGATCGACGAACTGATCGCGCTGGTCGATTCGGGAACGATCCGCGTGATCGACATCCTGATCCTCACCAAGGATGCCGACGGGAACATCGACGCCGCGGAGCTCTCCGAGATGGACGAGCTGGGAGACCTACAGAAGATCGAAGCCGAACTCGCGGAACTGTTGGCCGCAGACGATGTGGTCCATCTCGCCGCTGCGATGGACCCCGGAAGCACCGCCGGGGTGATCATCTGGGAAAACCTGTGGGCAGCCCCATTCGCATCAGCGGCACGCCGCTCGGGCGGCCAACTCATCGCTAATGGCCGCATTCCCATCCAGGCCATCATCGCCTCGATCGAGGCCGACGAAACCCTCACCGCAACAGGAGACTGAAATGCCACTCAGACCAGCCAGAGTCGGACGCGTGGGAGTCATCGGCCACCCCGTCGCAAAAACGGCGGTTGTGGCGAAGGCCGTCACACCAGGCCCCGCGCCGGTCGCCAAGACCGCCGTGGTTGCCGCTGCCGTCACACCCGGGCGTCGGCGGCGCCGCATCTAGCGCCCAAAACGGCAACCCAACCACGAATCGGCACTCGGCCGAGAGTGTCGGAACGATCGGGACGCGGCAGCGGACTTGGGGTTTAGGGTTCGCAGGGGAATTAGTTGCGGGAATTGACGAGTGGCTGGGTGTGCCCGGGAAGACCATCTCGCAAGGCAGGTACTGGTGGCGTCTGCCGCAAGGTGGGCGAACCCAGGTGCGTCCAGACGCCGTCAAAACTGCACATAATTTCAGTACGGAGCCTTAGTTGCTGGATGCCCCAGCGACGCCCGTCGGCCTGGTTGGCGGCTGCCTGTGATGGCATGCCACGAGGGTCAGCAGGCACGGCCACGACTTCCGCCGACGTAGTGCATTTTGCGCTACGTTGGTTGGGTGCCGGCGACTACTCCTTTGTCTTTGCGGCTTGGCTCCGATGGTCTGGATGCGCTTGACGTCATCGCGCGCACGCGCGGGGTCAGTCGCTCTGAGGCAGCCCGTCAGGCGATCTCTGAAACCGCGATGCGCGACCGGCGACGCAGTGGGCTTGCCGCGGAGGCGCGGAGCTTGATGGCGGATGAGTCCTATGTGGCTGAGGCACTTGAGGTGGCGGCGCTGATGGAGGAACTGCGTGGTCCGAGGTGACGTGCATGCGATCACGTTGCCGAAAGGCCGCGGTCGAGTGCAGCACGGCCGACGCTACGCGGTGATCGTGCAGGCAGACGACCTGTTGACGCTGGCTACGGTCGTGATCTGTCCCACGTCAACATCGGCACCGGCCGCGAGCTTTCACCCGGAGGTCGGCATCAACGGCCAGAGCACGCAGGTGCTCTGCGAGATGGTCGGCGCAGTCGATGCACGCAACCTCGGCGATCCCGTCGGCCATCTCAGCCGCGACGAACTAAAGCGCGTTGAAGACGGGCTCACTCTCGTCCTGGACATCGCCTAGCGCCGCGGGCAGCGACCGACGATCGCCTCCCCATGATCGAGTAGCAGCTATGTCAGCAGTGCGCCTGGATGGACTGCGAGTCCTGGATTGAGCAGGTCGCTGTCGAGGCTCACGAGCTGGGCTTTCTGTTGCCGAGCGGTCGCGGCGTAGGCCGCGTCATACGCGGTCAGTTCGTGCTCGACGGCGAGCGCGACCAGTGCCGCCAGCAGAGAGCGGTCAATCGGGTAGAGCCTGGTTCCGACCGCTTCGTGAATGATGTTGGACACAGCCTCGGCGTCGCCTGCGTTTCGCCACTTGCGTACCGCGACGTTGGTCGTCTCAAGAAGCGTGAGATCAAGCGCGCCCAGGTCGAATCGAGTGTCGGGCAGAATCGCGATACTGGCGAGGTGATCTTCGTCGTCGGCGTTGTAGGCGGCCAACCACACGCTCGCGTCCAGTATGAGCTGCTCAGCCATCGTTGCGGTGCCGGCCGGCACGGATGAATTCGGTGACGCCACCGCCTCGGGAGACGGGGCTGCTCAGAAGCTCCTTGAGTCGCTTGCTGCGCTGCGTGCGCTCGACCGTGGCGGCCTCGTCGGCGAGCCGACGAACCAGTTCCGAGCGCGTGGTGTGCCGGGCATGCGCGAGGTCATCGAGTTGCGCCACGGCCTCAGCGGGAAGGGAGAGCATCACTTTCATCCGTATGGATTATATCCGGTAGCCGCTGTACGCGACAAGTCTGCCGCCACGGAAATCGGAAGCATCGGGCCGAGGCTCGTCGCAAGCGTCGCCGAGCGGAGCGATCGCTCCTGGTTTGATCGACGGCCGAGGAGCAGGTCTATGCCGGCCATCACTCGAGCCAGATGGTTGGCCGGCAGCCTGCCCACTCGTTCAGTGATGAGCTCTCATCGGGAATCGATATCGCCGTCTTCGTACCAGAAGTATCACCGCCGTACGGCAGCGCTGGCGGCGACCGAGGACGCTCCAGGCGGACCGCTCACAACCCCGCAAAACCACTGGTGGAATCACGGCTGAAACGCGACTGTAGGCGTCTCTCGCTTCGACCAGGCTCGTGCCTGGGGGCGTGCCTGGGGGTGTGCCTGGTTTCAAGGACTTTGCGTGCAACATCTCTTGCGGGGGGGCGGTTCATAGCTGTCGATGCATGGTGGCCGACCCATAGCGGCCCGGCGAATCTTCCGGTGGAGGCCGGCCACGAGCCAAGCAGCGACAGAGGATGACCATGCACTTCAAGAAGCTCGCAGTTAGGTGCGGCACAATCTTCGCCGCGACCTTGTCCGTGACGATGGCGACGAGTGCCGTCGCGCAGGCGCAGCTGGCCGCACCGAAGCTGACGTCGCCCTCGAACCACGCACGCGTACAGGCATTGCCGGCGTTCACGTGGAGGGCCGTCCACAGGGCCGCGAGTTACCAGTTCGAGTTCTCCGCCAACGGCAACTTCTCCTCCGGTGTCAGCGGCTGGAGCGCGGGTCCGATGTCCCTTGACACCACCGCGATCACGAACCCGGCGGCAATTCCGAACGGCACCTACCTCTGGCGTGTGCGCGCCGTCAGCGCGAAGGACGTGCCCGGGAACTGGTCGCCGATGCGCAGGATCACCAAGCGCTGGTCGACCGCACCGAAGCTGACGAGCCCGGTCACCACACCGATCAGCTGGCCGGCGATGCCGCTGCTGATGAAGTGGACCGCGGTGCCGTACGCGGTCAATTACCAGGTTGAGATCGGCACGAGTCCGTCGCTGTCCACGCTCGTCTACGGCCCGCAGACCGTGCAGGGGCTCCAGTTCGCTGTGCCAAAGACGCTGTCTCCGGGCACCTACTACTGGGCGGTCAGGCCGATCAACGCCTCAGGTCAGACAGGCACCCGCTCGCTGGTCAGGTCGTTCACGTGGAACTGGCCGTCGAATACGAGCCTGACGGAGGCCGACGTCTCGCCTGACTCCACGTATGAGGAGCCGAGCTTCACATGGACGCCGATCGCCGGCGCGTCCAGCTATGAGCTTCAGGTCGCGACCAACCCCGCGTACGCCAGCAACTCGATCATCCTCGACGCGACCAATCTGCTCGGCAGCACGTACACACCGACAAGCTTCCTGCCCAACCACACGACGCTCTACTGGCGTGTGCGTGCGCTTGATTCGAAGAAGGATGCGGGCTCGTGGAACACGGGTGAGGAGTTCACGGAGAGCTTCGACACCCCAAGCCCCTCGGTCCCGAACCTCCACGTCGTCGACCAGAACGGCAACGACGACGATGGGGACACCAATGACACCAATCCGATCGTCAGATGGTCCCCCGTGCCAGGAGCGTCGGCGTACGACGTGACCCTGGTTCCGTGGGTCTCTGGCACGGGCTGCAACTTCAACGCGGGCGGCGCGAAGGTGATCAGCACCTCTGTGACCGCGTGGACGCCCGTGGGCGCCGATGACGACAGCAACTGGCAGTCGAACGAGTACGGATGGCCCGGCAGCGCCAACAACGGAAGCAACGAGGTTGTCTTGGGTAGCGGCACCGCATACTGCGTCGACGTGATCGCCTACCGCAGCGCGGCTCCGCTCGCGGGCACGACGATCGAGAGCGCCCCGACCGTGATCGGCAGCGCGACCGCGCCCGCCTTCACCTATGAGCAGACCGTGCCCACAGGAACCCTGACCGCGGCGACCCCCGTGGACTACTCGCCGGGAATCGTGCAGCCGGCGGCGGGCGCCGCCGCGCTGAGCCAGGGATCGACGATCGCCACCACGCCGCTGTTCGAGTGGCAGCAGGTTCCTGCGGCCGACGGGTACTACGTGATCATTGCCAACGACGCCAACTTCGATCCCAACTCGATCGTGTTCGGTGCATACACCAACACGACCTCCTGGGCGCCGCCACGACCGATCCCCGACCAGACGGGGGACTTCTGGTGGCAGGTGATTCCTGTCAATGCGAAGGGGCAGCCGTTCGGGAACGTGCAGGACGGCACCTACGATCCGGAGCACTTCAACAAGAACTCGACGCCCCCAACGCCCGTGAGCCCGGTCGGTGGTGCCAACGTGCCCACCCAGCCGACATTCTCCTGGCGCAGCGCCCAGGGCGCTGTCAACTACACGCTGCAGATCTCCACCGACCCGACGTTCGCCAGCCCGATCCAGAACATCACGACCGACAACACCCGATACACGAGCACCTCGACGCTCCCGGCGGGCAAGACCCTGTACTGGCGCGTGCGGGCAAACGACGTCAGCTACAGCCTCAACTGGTCGACGGTCGAGACCTTCACCCACAACGTGCCGGCGCCCACCTCGCCGACGAGCAAGCCGAAGGTCGGGATCACGGTCCCGTTGATGTCGTGGACGCCCGTGACCGGGGCCACCAGTTACAACGTGCAGGTGTCATCGGGTCAGAGCGGGTACATGGTCAATGTCTCGACCCCGTTCATGACGCCGACCGAGCTGCCGGATCCCGGCATCTCGACATGGCATGTGCAGGCGGTGTTCCCAGGCGGCGTCACCAGCGCCTTCTCGACGCCGGCCACGAACTACAAGCGCACGTTCCCTGCGCCGACCGGTGTCCACGCGACCAAGGGCGGCACGCGCATCCTCGTGACCTGGAAGCCGGATCCGCTGGCCCGCGAGTACGACATCGAACTCTCAGCCACGCCGGGCTTCGAGAGCCCGATCGCGAGCGGAACGACCGCCAACACCGCCTGGGTGCCGCAGATCACCGGCAAGCAGGCGGCGACCAAGCTCTACTGGCGGTTGCAGGCAATCGACTTCGAGGGCAATCGCGGCGCCTTCGACTCCGGTCTCTTCAGGGCGCCGGCCAAGCATCACAAGGCCAAGAAGAAGACGCCGAAGAAAAAGAAGAAGGCGTCGAAGAAAAAGAAGAAGTGACGCCGGGGGCGGCCGCGAGCGAGCCGCGCGTCAGCGCCTGCCGGCGAAGAATGCGCGGAGCAGGTCACCGGCCTCCTGAGCCAACAGGCCTCGGGCCACCACCGGCCGGTGGTTGAACTGTGCGACGTCGAGCACGTCGATGACGCTGCCGGCGGCGCCCGCCTTCGGGTCATCGGCGGCGTAGACGATCCGTGGGATCCTCGCGAGCACGATCGCCCCGGCGCACATCGCACACGGCTCCAGCGTCACGTACATCACCGCGTCAAGGACACGCCAGGTGCCGAGCGCGCCGCTGGCCTCCCGCAGCGCCAGCGTCTCCGCGTGGGCGGTCGGGTCGTTGCGGAGCTCGCGCTCGTTGTGACCGGCGCCGATCAGCTCACCGTCCTTGATGATGACCGCACCGACCGGGACGTCGTCATGGTCGAGCGCCCGTTCCGCCTCGCGCAGCGCAAGGCGCATGTAGTACTCGTCGCGCGGGAAGAAGTGACCGCTCATCGCGTCAGAGTGTTGCGCAGGCCTTATCCTCACGAAACTTTCACACTGGGCTGCTGTCTTAGGTGGTGCTTCGCACCGCCAGCGAATGGCACCTGAGATGTCCGCCGTCAACCTCACATACGACCACCCCCTCCTCCCGGTACGGGTGCGTTCCCGCTCGGGACGTTTGATCGGGGCGGCGGCCGCTGCCGTGGTGACGGTCGCCGTTGCCGGCCTGGCGCTGCATTCGTTCACCCGAGCCCCCGGTGGCACCCGAGCGATCACCAGGATCGCGCGGGCAACATCCGGCAACACCCGGGCAACCTCCGCATCCCCGGTCAACGCGTTGCAGCGCTACGTGCCGCACGAGCTGGTGGTCGGTTACAGCGGGGCTGCGGCCGCGGCCCTGACGGACATTCGCCGGCAGCACGGACTCGCCACGACGATCTCGATCAACGGCTCGCTGACGCCGCAGGAACTGGTGCTGACGCTGCCCGCGAGCGTCAGCGTGACGGCGGCCGCCGCCAGCGTGGACGCGTTACCGCAGATCAGCTATGCCGTGCCCGACTACGTCGCGCACATCGCCGGTGCCTGGTTCCCGGACGACACAGGTCGCACCGGCCGGGCGGGGGGCTGGGAGAAGCTGCAGTGGAACTTCCTCGCGCGCAGGGGTGTGAATGCACCGCGGGCATGGGCGAACCTGATCGCCGATCATCGGCCTGGTGCAAAGGGAGTCGTGGTTGCGGTGATCGACACCGGCATCGCATTCCGCAACTACCGCATCTACAGGCGCTCCCCCGATTTCGCGGGGACCCGGTTCGTGGAGCCGTGCGACCTTGTCCTGGGCGCGATCAAGGACGGCAGATGCACGGATCCCAACGCCGTCGACCGCGAGGGTCACGGCACCTTCGTCGCCGGGACGATCGCCGAATCCACCAACAACCACCTCGGACTCACCGGGCTTGCCTACGAGGCATCGGTGATGCCGGTGCGGGTGCTCGACGCCGAGGGCAACGGCGATGCCTCGACGATCGCCACCGGGATCCGCTATGCGGTTCAGCACGGCGCGCAGGTGGTCAACCTCAGCATCGAGTTCTCGCCCGGGACCACCAGCGGCGAGATACCGGATGTCGTGTCTGCGATCAACTATGCCCATCAGCACGGGGTCGTGGTTGTCGGCGCCGCAGGCAATGACGAGGGGACCTCGCTGGACTTCCCGGCTGCGCTCCCGAACGTGGTCTCCGTCGGCGCGACGACGAGCGACCGCTGCCTCGCGATCTACTCGGACATCGGCAGGGGCCTGAACCTCGTCGCGCCAGGTGGCGGCGATGATGCAGCGTCGGTGCCGGGGACCGTCTGCCACCCGTCGCGGAATCTCCCCGACATCTACCAGATGACCTTCAACGATTCGTCGCATCCCGGCAGCTTCAGCCTGCCGGCCGGCTGGTTCGGCACTTCGATGGCAGCGCCGGCGGTGTCGGCGGCGGCGGCGATGGTGATCGCCAGTGGCGTGATCGGCGAGCACCCGACCGCCAACGCGGTTGTAGCAAGGCTCGAGGCGACTGCGCGTCCCCTCGGCGAGGGTCGGCCCAACGACGATTACGGCTACGGCCTGCTCGATGTCGGCGCAGCCACCAGCCAGGGCGGTCCGACGACGCCGCCGACCTCGCCGTACTCATTGGCCGGTGCCACGCGACCGGTGGTGAGAGAACCAACCGGCAGGGCCAGCAGGAGGCTGCAGGCCCGCTGACCAAACGGCACCGAGCAGAGCGCTCACGACAGACGCACGATTGCGATCACCATCCCGATCACGACGAATAGGACGATCAGCGCCTGCGTGTAGATCCAAAGTTTCGGCATGCCGGACGCTGAACGCTAGCGAGCGCCGCCCGGTCAGCTCCGCCCGGTCAACTCCGCCTCGGTCAACTCGTCGAGCAGTCCGGTGCTCCGCGGGATCCCGTCCTCCCCGATCGTGATCGCGCCGCCCGGCCAGTACTGGCCGCCGGGTCCGAGTCCGCGGGCGATGACCGGTTCGTATCGCCAGGAGCCGGTGTTCAAGAGCCGCTGGCTGCCGTCGGCACTGGACCAGCGCCGCGCGTCATCACCCGCGCGGGGACCGCGCCGGTGCAGGTGCCCGAACACCACAAACGGGGAGTCGACACCCAGCGCCCGCGCAGCCGCCCCGAATGCCGGCAGCGCATGGCGCTGCATCTGCCGGCCGAGCATGCGCGAGGTGGCCGGCGCGAGCCGCGCCGGGAGGTGACGATCCAACCAGCGCTCCGGCGGCATGCCGTCACGCATGTGCGGAGGAGGCGGGTGCTCGGCGAGGTATTCGAGCGCGGCCGGTGTCGCGGTGATCGTCGCGGACTCGGACCTGGCGCGCGAGTGCAGCCCCCAGGACGCCACAGGCCGCAGGAAGTGATTGAGCTGGTGACCGTGGGTGGCCCAGACCTCATCGGTCAGCCAGACCCCCGGATAGTGGACCTCGACGCGCGTTGCCGTCACGCACCTCAACAGTTGTGCCAGCAGTGGAGTCGCGTCAGCTGGTACGGCGTTCTCGCGCGCGAGTTGCGAGCCCTGCGCCTCGGTCCACTCGCGCACGAGGCTGTGGTCGTGGTTGCCCGGCACCAGGAGCAGCTGCTTGTCCGGCCCGAGTCGTTGCGCGATCGCCCGCAGAACCGGCTCGGCGATCGGAAACGCCACCTCCGGGTGAGTCTCCTGCATCTCGATGGTGTCGCCCAGGAGGACCAGGCGGTCGTGCCGATCAAGCGCGTCAACCAACGCCATCAGCGGTCCGGGCCGGGTGAGCACGCTGATGCCGCCACCCTGGCCAAGGTGCAGATCGGAGATCACGAGAGTGCGCACGCCGCCTGATTAAAGGACGTCGGGCTTCAATACGCTCAGGCGGGTGAAAGACCAGCCGCCGACCGAGCCGGGATCCGAGCCGCCGGTGGGGTCTGCCCGCCGTCTCAGCTTCGGCGGCGTGGCCGAGCAGTACGACCGCCATCGACCGGGCTACCCGGACGCGTTGGTCGACGACGTGCTCGCATACGCGGACGCCGGGCCCGGTGATCGCGCGCTGGAGGTCGGCGCTGGAACCGGGAGGGCGACGCTGTTGTTCGCAGGCCGCGGACTGAGAGTGACGGCCGTCGAGCCGGATCCCGCGATGGCGGCGGTGGCGAGCGAGCGCGCCGCCACCGCCGGGGTCAGCTTCGAGTTGGTGCAGTTGGATTTCGAGTCCTGCGAGCTGCCTCGGCATGCCTTCAAGGTCCTGTTCTCAGGTACGGCCTGGCATTGGGTCAGCCCCGGCCTGCGCAACGTCCTGGCCCACCGTGCGCTCGTGACGGGTGGGGCGCTGGCGCCGTTCTGGAATCGGCCCGTCTGGGACGAGAACGAGCTGCGGCCGGCCTTCGACGCCGCCTACGCCGAGGTCGAGCGCAAGTTCGCGGCACGGCCGGCCGGACCGATGAATCCGTTCGGCGCGCCGCTCGAGATCAAGAGCGATCAGGAGTGGCTGAGGGATGAGTTCCGCGGCGATGCGAGTTTCGCGGATCTCTCGGTGCGCAACTACCGCTGGGTACAGGCATACGGGGCGGCTGACTACATCCGCCTGATCGGGACTCACTCAGATCACATCCTGCTGCCGGAGGCGGCCAGGGAGCAGCTGTTCGCGCGGATCACCGATGCGATCGATGCGGTGGGTGGCAGCTTCGAGCTCACCTACGAGACGCTCCTGTGCCTGGCGCGGGCTATCTGAGCACTCGGCGGACCTGGTGGTAGGTGCCGGTCGCGCCGAGCGCGATCGTGATCACCCCGCCGACGATCGCGACCCCTGCCAGCAGGATCGGCCAGTGGCGCTGCAGGAACTCGCGCGCGCGACCCAGCACCTGCTCCGCGTGATCGCCGGCGAAGGTGAGGATCGCGAGGATGCCCAGCAGCGGCGCCACGAAGCAGACGTTGAACAATGCGATCAGGAGCAGCTGCCGCACGATCCCGTACCCAGATCCCACGATCGCGGCAAGGACACCGAAGTACGGGAAGGCGGTCGGCAGCTCGACCACCATGATCGTGACGCCGAGCAGAAACGCACCGCGCCCTTTGGTATTGAAGCTGGGCAGCTCCTTCTCCGCCAGGCGCGCCCGGTGCACCCACAGCAGCAGCGCGACGACTATCAGGATCACGCCGGCGATCACCTCGAGCACATGACGGGTGGCCAGGCTCGGGCTCGGCACCAGCGCCAGGACCAGCTGACCCGGGCCGGCTGCGACCGCGATGCCGCCGACCAGATAGACGAGGAACACGCCCAGCGTGAACTGGCCCACAGCCTTGCGAGGCTCTGGGCCGGAGGCGAAATACAGCGCAGGCGCGAGCGTCGACGGGTTCAGCGAATCCGCCAGCCCGACCGAGATCACGATGCCGATCAGCCGAAGCATTGCCGGGTCAATTCTGCATGTAGGTCCAGCGGGGAGGCCAGATGACGCCGGCCGAGGCGGCGTCAGCGGCGATACTTACCGCGATGCGCGTCGCTGTCCTTGATGACTACCACCGGATCGCAAACACGCTCGCGGACTGGGAGTCGCTGGGTGTCGAGGTGGCATTCTTCGATCGTCCGCTTGCGCGCGAGCAGCTCGCGGGTGCGCTCGCGGGGTTCGACGCGCTCGTCTTGATGCGCGAGCGGACAGCGTTTCCGAGAGAGGTGCTCGAGCAACTTTCGGATCTGCGGCTGGTGGTCACGACCGGGATGCGAAACGCGTCGCTTGACGTCGAGTATCTGCGTGAGCGCGGCGTTCGGGTCTGTGGCACCGGCATCCCCGGTTACGGCTCGCGTGACAGTCTCGGCGCCGGCAACGCCCAGCCGAACGGCCTGCCGAGCACGATCGAGTTGGCCTGGGCGCTGATCTTCGCGCTGTTCAAGCGCGTGGTCCACGAGGATCGTGCGATCCGTGCAGGCATCTGGCAACAGGGTCTGCCGCTGAACCTCGCGGGGGCGACCCTGGGATTGGCCGGGCTGGGCCGGCTCGGAGCGCAGATGGTTGTGCCGGCCAGGGCGTTCGGGATGGATGTGATCGCCTGGAGCCAGAATCTGACTCAGGAGCGCGCTCACGAGGCCGGCGCGCGTCAGGTCAGCAAGGAGGAACTGCTGGCTTTGAGCGACGTGCTCTCGATCCATCTCGTGCTGAGTGGCCGTACGCGGGGGCTGATCGGGGCGGACGAACTCAGGCGGATGAGGCGCACGGCGTTCCTGGTCAACACCTCGCGCGGGGCGATCGTCGACGAGCGGGCATTGATCGAGGCGCTGCGCTCCGGCTGGATCGCGGGCGCTGGACTGGACGTCTACGCAACCGAGCCGCTGCCGGCCGACAGCGAGCTGCTGGGCCTCGAGAACACCGTGCTGACACCGCACCTGGGATACGTCAGTCGCGAGGGCCTCGCCGAGATGTACGCTCAGGTGGTCGAGGACCTCGCCGCGTATCTGCGGGGCGAGCCGATCCGCGTGATCGCCTAGCCGCTACACTCCGCCGAGCGCCGGTGGCGGCGTGCGCAAGCACGCCTGCAGGACCGGCGCGAGCAACGTTCCAAACACCTTACGGGGACTCAGGCACATGGCCCGTGGAGACGTGCGGATTGCAGCGACCCTCGCCTGCGAGGACTGCAAGCGCCGCAACTACCAAACGAATAAGAGCAAGCGCAACAACCCTGAGCGGCTGCAGCTGCGCAAGTACTGCAAGTGGTGCAAGCGGCATACCGCGCACCGCGAGACACGCTAGGCACCGCGAGGCGGGACGTGGCTGACAACGACGGGCTGGGCGAGGGCGGCGAGCATAGAAGGCGGCCGATCGATGAGATGCCGAGCGGGGGCGAACTCGTAAAGCAGAGCGAGTCCGCGATCGTTAGGCTTGCCGGGTTCCTGCGCGGGAGCTGGCGAGAGCTGCACCGCGTCCAGTGGCCGACGCGTCCGCAGGTGATGCAGGCCACAGGTGTCGTACTCGGCTTCGTGATCGTCGCCGGAGTCTTTCTCGGCGTCGCCGATCTAGTCGCTTCAAAGCTGATGAACCTGGTCCTCAAGTAGGTAACGAAAATGTTTCGCTGGTACGTAGTCAACACATACTCAGGGCACGAGAACAAGGTCAAGCACAACCTGGAGCACCGGGTCGTGTCGCTGAACCAACAGCGGTCGGTGCGCCAGATCGTCGTGCCGACCGAGTCGGTGTCCGAGATGAAGGACAACCAGAAGATCACCGTTGAGCGCCGCACCATGCCGGGCTACGTGCTCGTGAACATGGACCTCAACGAGGACTCATGGGCATTGGTCAAGGGCACACCGGGGGTGACCGGCTTCGTCGGCGCCTCCAACGAGCCGGTGCCGCTGACACAGGGCGAGGTCGACCGCCTGCTCCACCAGGAGACGGCAGAGCGACCGCGAAGCAGGGCGCAGTTTTCGATCGGCGAGTCGATCAAGGTCGTGTCCGGTCCGCTCTCGGACTTCTCGGGCGAGATCTCCGAGGTCAACGAGGACGGTCAGAAGCTCAAGGTGCTGGTCTCGATCTTCGGGCGCGAAACGCCGGTCGAGGTCGGATTCGACCAGGTCAAGAAGCTGTAGGAAGAGACGAAAATGGCAAAGAAGGTTCTTACACAAATCAAGTTGCAGGCGGTTGGCGGTCAGGCCAGCCCCGCTCCTCCGGTGGGCCCCGCGCTCGGTCAGCACGGCGTCAACATCATGGAGTTCGTCAAGGCGTTCAACGCCCAGACCCAGGGCGACACCGGCACGGTGATCCCGGTGGTGATCACGGTCTATGAGGACCGCTCGTTCACCTTCATCACCAAGCAGCCTCCGGCCGCCGTGCTGATCAAGCAGGCGCTGAATCTCGACAAGGGCTCCGCAGAGCCCAACCGCGAAAAGGTTGCCGAGATCACCGACGCGCAGCTGTCGGCGATCGCCGAGAAGAAGATGCAGGATCTCAACGCGAACGACATCGAGGCGGCGAAGAAGATCATCGCCGGCACCGCGCGTTCGATGGGTGTGGAGGTCGTCTGATGCCCAAGCACGGCAAGTCATATGTGGAGGCGCGTCAGCGCTACGACCGGGAGCGCGAGTACGCGCCCGCCGAGGCCGTTGCGCTCGTCAAGCAGCTCTCGACGCGCAAGTTCAACGAGTCGATCGAAGTGCACATCCGCACCGGCCTCAACGTTCGTCACGCCGACGAGCAGCTCCGCGGCACGATCGCGCTGCCCAATGGCCTGGGCAAGGAGGTCAAGGTGGCGGTCTTCGCGCAGGGCGACAAGGCTCGCGAGGCCGAGGAGGCCGGTGCCGACGTGGTCGGCGCCGACGACCTCGCTCAGCGCATCCAGGAAGGCTTCGACGACTTTGACGTGGCGATCGCCACGCCGGACCTGATGCCGGTGGTCGGCCGTCTCGGACGCATCCTCGGACCGTCCGGCAAGATGCCGAACCCGAAGGTCGGCACGGTCACGATGGACGTGGCCAAGGCGGTCGAGGAGTCCAAGTCAGGCAAGGTCGAGTACCGCACCGATCGCAACGCGATCGTCCACCTGGTGATCGGCAAGCGCGACTTCGAGGAGCGCGCACTGCTCGAGAACTACGCGGCGGTGATCGAAGAGATGGTCCGTGCGAAGCCTTCAGCGGCCAAGGGCCGCTACCTGCGCTCGGTCACGGTGGCGTCGACCATGGGCCCCGGGATACGCGTCGACCCGTCCCGTACCCGCGACATCGTCGAGGAGCCGGCGGCCGCGTAGTTTCGTGCGGCCCTAATAGACTTCCGAAAGCAAGAGACGAAGCCCAAGACCTCCGGCGGCGCCAGCGCGTAAGTCCGGAACAGGCGGAAAGCTCGAACAGCCGGCGGACCCAGCTCGGTCCGCTTGCTCTCGACGCCCGCCTTCCAAGCGGGCGTTCTTCGTAGAGAGCGAGCAATATGAACCGAGAACAAAAAGCAGCAGTGATCGATGAGATCGCCGAGGAGATCGGCGGGTCGGACGCGATCTTCGCGCTGGACTACCGCGGGATCACCGTCGCCCAGATCGCGGAGCTGCGAGACAAGCTCCGTCAGACCGAGACGAGGCTGCGGGTTACGAAGAACTCGCTGTCGGAGCGCGCGGCCGACCAGGCGGGCGTTGCCGACATCAAGCCGCTGCTGACCGGTCCGACGGCGCTGGCCCTGGTCAAGGGGGACGCGGCTGCAGCCGCCAAGGTCCTCAGTGACACGGCGCGCGTGCTTCGCGGGCCGCTTGCCTTCAAGGGCGGCTTCATGGGTGGCGCGATGCTCAGCCCCGAGCAGGTTGACACGATCGCCAAGCTGCCCTCGCGCGATGTCCTCAACGCCCAGCTGGTCGGCACGATCGCCGCGCCGCTCAGCGGTCTGGCACGCACCCTCAACGCGCTCATCCAGGGCGTGGCCATCCAGCTCGGCCAGATCCGCGATCAGGGGCTGGTCTCGGGTACCTCCGCACCTGCTGATGAGACGGCCTCCGCAACTGCGGATGAGACGGCCTCCGCAACTGCGGATGAGACGGCCTCCGCAACTGCGGATGAGACGGCCTCCGCAACTGCGGATGCCCCCTCCGCGGACGGAACACCCGAGTCCGCTTCGGAGGCACCCGCAGCCGCTGAGGCCCCGGATGCTTCCGCAACTGCGGATGCCTCCTCCGCGGACGGAACACCCGAGTCCGCTTCGGAGGCACCCGCAGCCGCTGAGGCAGAGTCAACGCCCGCAGCACCTGAAGCAACCGAGGCTGAAGCCGAGGCCGCCACCACAGCTGCCGACGAGGACGCTGAGGCGCCGGCCGACCCGGCAGCGAGCGATGAGCCCGCGGCTGAGGTGGAGGACGCTGCTGCTCCGGAAGCTGCAGAAGCGACTGAGGCCGATACTGCCGCTGATGCGGCTCCCGAGAACTAAGACCTAGAACGTAGAACCAGGAGAAACAACATGTCTACCACTGCAGAATGGATTGACGAGCTGAAGGGGATTTCGGTCCTCGAGCTGTCCGAGCGCATCAAGGCGCTGGAGGAGGCCTTCGGTGTGTCCGCGGCCGCCGTTGCCGCCGCCGCTCCGGCGGCCGCCGGTGGTGCCGGTGGCGGTGACGCCGCTGAGGCCGAGGAGTCGAGCACCGTCGACGTGGTGCTGACCGGCGCCGGCGACAAGAAGATCCAGGTGATCAAGGTCGTGCGCGCGGCCACCGGGCTTGGCCTCAAGGAGGCCAAGGATCTGGTCGACAATGCTCCCAAGGCTGTCAAGGAGGGCATCGAGCGCGACGAGGCCGACAAGCTCAAGGCCGAGCTCGAAGAGGCCGGTGCCAGCGTCGAGTACAAGTAGCTCGGACTCAAGCGACACACACCCGATGCGAATCAAGGGGCGGCCGCGTGCCGCCCCCGATTCGTTAAGAAACTGTCGCAGCGGGTGGCCCAGCCCGCCTCGGTGGGGTTTCGACCTATAAGCTTTGGCGGGATGTCAGACGCACCTGCGACTCCGATCCTTGAGTCGGTCGTGCCGCCCGAGGCGGTGCCCGAGCGGTTGCGCTCGGCCGTGACGAAGCTGATCGCCGACTGGGACTACAGCTGGGACGACGTCACCTTCGCCGGAACCGTGTCGATGCCTGAGGCCGAGCGCTCTGTGCTGGAGCCGATCGGGGGGCCCGAACTGTGGGTGTTCGCGATCAGCGCCGAGATGATTGACGTCGGCGATGCGCTCGAGTCACCCGGCGGCCGTGCGTCCGGGGTGGCGCTGTCGGCCTACTCGGGTGGTCTGATCCCGGCAACGCCGTATCAGGCTCGGGTATTCGAGCGCCTTGGGCGTCGGGGCGGGCCGGAGACGCCGGTACGGCGGGCACCGTCCGGATCCCCCACCGTCGCCTGAAGAACCGGTCGCTCGGCGGCCGGCGCCGGCAGCAGCCCAGCCACTTCCAGCGCCGAGCGCGGTCCCGCCGCTCGGTCGATTACGGTCGCAGGCCTGCGCTCGCCGGGATCACCGGTGGCCGGCGGTGGTGCACCGTGTCGACGATCTCTCTGGTGTCGATGCCTTGGAGGTAGATCGACGTGATCCCGAGGTGGGCATGCCCGAGCTGCCGTTGGATTATCGGCAACGGAATGCCTTCGTGTGCCATCTCGATAGCGTGATCACGTCGGCGTAATGGTGCGGCGCGAACCGCCGCCGTACCCCAGCGTGGGCTGCGAGTCGACGGAGCTCACCACGGGCGGCGGTCGCTGACCACGCCCGGCCGCGAGTCGGGCCGGCGAGGATGCAAAACAGCGGGCCGACGGCAGCTGGATCCGGTGCTCGGTCCATCCGGCGACGTGTTCCCACGCCCAGTCGTCCATCCCGACGGTCCGTCGCTTTCCGCCCTTCCCCTGGCGGATCAGCACCGACCCAGTCTTCGGATCCAGATCGGACTCCGTCAGCGCGAGCGCTTCACTGATCCGCAATCCGGCGCGCCACAGGATCGCGATCAGCGCGCGGGTCCTGTCCGCATATGGGCCGTGTCCGGCTTGGCGCATGACGCGGATGATCTCCTCGACCGTCGGCGGGTCAGCCGGGTAGCGCTGGCCCTTGTTCGGCGGTGTGCACCCCGCCCCAGTGCCCGGGTGTCGCGGCGGGCGATCGCAAACGACCGGTGACGTCCACCAGTGTTGGTTCGGACATGATGTCCTCCGATTCGGGTCGGCCCGGCCAGCGGTGGCGCCCACGGGACCGGGCGCTTACATGAGGACAAAGCTTCCACGTTCGCCGATGTGAAGGAAGCGCTCCACCATGCGGCCGAGGCCGTCCGCGAGCGCGAGTTGCCGCTCGTCGGGTGAGATTCCTGATCGATAATGCGCTCTCGCCGGCGGTCGCGGTCGAGCTGAACCGCGCCGGGCACGATGCCGTCCACGTCCGCGAGATGGGCATGCACGCCGCCTCAGACGCAGACATCTTCGAGCAAGCCGCCAAGGATGACCGTGTCGTGGTCTCTGCCGACACCGACTTCGGCACGCTCCTTGGCGACACGCAAGCAGGCCTCGCCGTCGGTGATCCTGTTCCGACACGGCAGCCAACACCGCCCGAGCGATCAGGCAGAGCTGCTTAGAGCCAACCTGCCGCAGCTCGCCAGCGCTCTCGAGAATGCAAGCATCGTCGTAATCCAGCCCGACCGCATCCGGGTCAGAGCTTTGCCACTGATCACCTGAGCGGTGGAGTTGCGGCGGACAACCGCCGGAGACAACTCCTCGACGCAGTCTTATCACGCGCCCGGAGGGGCCGCTGCTCGCATGTTGACGGGGCCGTGCGCAAACCGGCTCATAGCGTGGCCAGTGGCTGGTTATCGGTGCGGCCATGGCGGTCGGCGCCACCGGCGTGTGGCAGGTGTGTTGAATGCGTCGCGGGGTTCTGGGTAGAGAAGCCGGACGCGGACCGGCTGCCCGTGTTCATGGACGCGTTCGATGACGAATCCGTTGAGCTCCAGTTCGGAGATGACGGCGGCCGGGAAGTCAACCCCGGCGGCGTGGAGCTCGACAAAAGTGACCGGCTGTTCACCGGCCTGGCGCAGTCGCTGTAGCAGCCGCTGTTGTTGGACGTCCCCGAGCGTCATCGACCGATTGTCGCCTCCAGCGGGCTTGGCGGCGTCTCGAGCGCTTCTTAGCCGCGCTCGCGGAAGTCGCGCAGCTCTCGCGACGCACGGACGGTCGGGGCTTTCGCGGGCCGCCGGCGCGAACCTGTGATGCTAGGTGTGACCATCCTGTGAACGACAGACTGGAGTTGATGAGGTGGCAGCGCTTGCAACCGGGGTCGAGGCGGTCCCTGAGACGTCCGATGCCGAGCGGGTCGTCGCCGACGTCAACGCGATCGGCGCATTCGCCGCTGACGCCGAGCGCGTCCGCGATTCGGTTCCACTCTGGTTTCACACGTTCTCGCTTGCACCGGGGATCTACACGCCGGGGATCGCCCGCGACCACGGCTACCGCCTTGCGGTGCTCGGCGCGGATCGTTTTGCGGGGCGCAGCGTGCTCGACATTGGCGCGTTCGACGGTTTCTACAGCTTCCTTGCGGAGGTCCGCGGCGCGCGGCGTGTTGTCGCGATCGACAATGAGCAATACGTCGACTGGATCCGCGCTCGCTTCGGCGTGACGCTGACTGGTGGCGCCGGTTTCCGGGCGATCGCCGGGCTGGTCGCGTCGGGGGTTGAGTACCGACGCATGGACGCGCTGGACGTGCACCAGCTCGGCGAGCGCTTCGACGTTGCGTTGTGCTTCGGGATCCTGCACCGCGTGACCGACCCGATCGCGCTGCTGCGGGCGCTCGCGGACGTGCTCGCCCCGGGTGGCGAGATCGTGCTCGAGACCTACGGCTCGCGCCTACTAGGCGCCGACACCCCCGCGATCGAGATTCACGAACCCGGCGACGTGTACGCGCGCGACGACTTCGTGTACTGGGGCTTCTCACCGGAGGGTCTGCGACGACTGGCGCGGATCGTCGGCCTCGACGAGGTCGAGATCGTCGACGAGCTGGAGATCGACGGCCACCCCCGGATCCTCGCAGTGCTACGAGCCGGCAGCTGAACCCTGCGATCCGGTCCCGCGGTCGCTGTTCAGCCGCCAACGACATCGCGGCAAGCTTGCAGTGCAGCGCCGCCGGTCGATCGGTCGTGATCACGTCGACGCCGAGCGCAGCCGCTCGCGCGGCCAGCGCCGCGTCGGCTGGCGGTTAGACGCGGCGCCAGCGTAGTCCGGCCGGTTTAATGCACCGCAATGGGGCAGCGTCGACTCGCGTTAGCGCGGAAGCCGGTTGCAAGGCACGCCGTCGTTGCCGGCGGTCTTGGGGCCGGGCTGCGGTCGCGCACAAGTCGCGGGCTCTCGCAGAGCCGGCAGGCGCTCGGGCTGGCTATGCACGGCACAAGAGAGCATTGGCAGTTCTGCGCCCTGCTCACCATCGGCGCGGCCATTCGCACGCTGACCATGGTCGCCTATCCGCCAGCCCTGTTCTTCTCAGATTCGTGGGGGTATCTCTCTTTCGCATATCCGCGCGTATCGGTCGTGTCTCTGCCGTGGCTACGTCCAATCGGGTATTCGCTTCTAATCAAACTCTTTGCGTTTCCCTTTCGCAGCATGGCGCAGTTGGCGGGGGTGCAGCACGTTTGCGGACTGCTTATCGGCTCAGCGGTGTATTTCACGCTGGAGCGTCTCAGAGTTCCACGTTGGGCCGCCGCCGCAGCCTCGGCATTGGTCCTGCTCGACGGGTATGCGATCACGCTCGAGCAATACGTCATGGCCGACGTATTTTTCAGCGCGACACTGTTGGCGGCATTGCTGCTGCTGGTCGTGCCCGTCAAGCCACGGCGTGAGGTGCGCCGAGCGGTGCTGGTCGGGATGCTGTTGGCCTTCGGAGCGCTTCAGCGCGAAGTTGGCGTGTTGATTCTTCCCGTGCCGATCATCTACCTAATCTGGTCACACGCCGGCTGGCGGCCAGCGCTCGCGCTGATTCTGGCGACCGCGATTCCGCTTACAGCGTACGCCGCCTTGGTCAACCTGAAGTACAAGCAGTTCGGACTGACGGCCGCTTCTGGGTGGGTCGACTACGGACGGGTTGCAGGAATCGCAGACTGCACTGGCGTTAGCCTCCCAGCCGCCGCGAAGCCGCTGTGCGAGACCGCAAAGCAGCGTCGGAGTCACCCGGACGGACCCGACTGGTACATCTGGGGCCCGTCCCCAGCGGTGCGGCTATTCGATCCCGCCAAAGCCACGCTCGCCGAACGCACAAAGGACGACGCCATCCTCAAGGAGTTCGCACAGCGGATCGCGGCTCACGAGCCTTGGAACGTGCTCAAAGTGACACTGGGTGACTTCCTTCGTTTCTTTCGACCTACCGCAGCTACTTACCAAGACGCACGCAGCGCGACCTCACTTCCCAGGCGCGCAACCTCCGAGGTCGTTGACACCTCGGTAGCGCAATCGGTTCTGCCGGGTCTCCGGCTATCGGTTCGGACGCCGGCGGGCGTCGTAACGGCGTACCGCAGCGCGATACACGCGCCCCGCCCAGTGCTCGCACTGCTCGCCATCATCGGGATATGCGGAATCTTGTTGCGAGTGCCAAGCCGACGCGAAGTATTCCTGTTTGTCGGTTCCGGGCTGCTCCTTCTCCTCGGCACCGCCGCGACCGGGGGGTTCAGTATCAGATATCTCGTACCCGCGGTACCAGCACTGGCGATAGGCGGAACATTGGCCAGCGTTCAGTTATATGCGCAGCTATCCGCAGGCCTCGCTAAACACCTTCGCTCCAACAAAGGTTGGAGGCCTTGACGCACTGAATGAGCCGGACCGGTTTCACGGAGGCTCAGATTAGATAGGACCCGCGTCCGATCGCCCAGCGGCCTCCCGGGGACGTTCAACCCCAGACCATCACCGGGTGCAGCCCGATCACGCCCAGCAGCAGCTTGCGTGCACCCGCTGGTCGCCGTCGCCCCGACTGGGCGGTCACGCTCTGTCTGGTGACGACCATTGGTCGGATTGAGGGTGGACCGGCGGCTCGGGCGAGATTCGGCCACGGGCGGAAGCTTGCAGCGAGTTGCCACTCGTGCTTTGAACGCCTACACTTTCCCGGTCGGCCAATAGCCGTAGCCGCCCAACACGGGGCATCGCGCCACATACGCGAATGCCAAGGGCGGGGTCCGTGAGAGCTCGACAGCCCTGCACAGAGGGCAGCGCTTCTCTGTGCTATCTTTGCTGGTCCGCGCCCGTGCGGCCTTTGCCGGCTGTGCGAGCGCCCTCTCCCGTCTTCCCATCGGCCCGAGGAGTCGCCGTCTTGGCAACCGCTGAAGCCCCCCGGACGCGCCGCAGTTTCGCGCGCCTGAACCAGGTTCTCGAAGTACCCAATCTCATCGATATCCAGCGCCGCTCATTCGAGTGGCTGACGGACCCGCAGGCCGGCGGTCTGCGCGAGACGATCGACGATGTCTCGCCGATCGAGGATTACACCGGCAACCTCGCCGTGCAGTTCGGCGAGTTCCAGTTTGACGAGCCGATCGCGAGCATCGAGCAGTGCCGCGAGAAGGACCTGACGTATGCCCGGCCGCTGACCGTCACGGTCGCGTTCATCAACCGGGAGACTGGCGAGATCCGGGAGCAGTCCGTGTTCATGGGCGATTTCCCGTGGATGACGGAGCGGGGAACGTTCATCATCAACGGCACCGAGCGCGTCGTCGTGACGCAGCTCGTACGCTCGCCCGGCGCCTATGTGATGGAGCCGAAGGACCGCGAGAAGCAGGTCTTCATCGCGAACCTGATGCCGGCGCGCGGATCCTGGCTCGAGCTCGAGATCGACAAGAAGGGCCGCGTTTACGTTCGCATCGACCGCAAGCGCAAGCTGCCGGTCACCGTGCTGTTGCGCGCGATGGGCTATGCGTCGGACGAAGAGATCCTGAAGATGTTCGGCGGCTCGCTCTACATCCGCCTGACGCTCGACGCGGACACCGAGGCGACGCGCACCGAAGAGGGCGCGCTGATCGAGCTGTTCAAGAAGCAGCGCCCGGGTGAGCCGCCGTCCGTCGACGCCGCTCGCTCGCTGCTCAACCAGCTGTTCTTCGACCCCAAGCGCTATGACCTCAGTCGCGTCGGCCGCTACAAGCTGAACGCGCGGCTGGGGCTCGACGTCGACCTCGAGAGCCGCACCCTGACCCATGACGACATCGTCGCGCTGGTCAAGGAGCTCGTGAGCCTGCCGAAGCTGCTGGGCATGCCCGAGGATCCGGAGAACGAGGTCAAGGACTACGCCGCTGAGGCATCGGACATTCCGCGCGACCCGATCCTCGATCACCTCGACGAGTACGAGCATTTCGGCAATCGCCGGCTGCGCTCGGTCGGCGAGCTGATCCAGGAGGCCTTCCGGATCGGTCTGTATCGCATGGAGCGCGTCGTGCGCGAGCGGCTCACCACTGAGGACTCCGACACGATCACGCCGCAGACGATCGTCAACATCCGGCCCGTCGTGGCGGCGCTCAAGGAGTTCTTCGGGAGCTCCCAGCTGAGCCAGTTCATGGACCAGACCAACTCGCTCTCCGGCCTGACCCACCGCCGCCGTCTGAACTCGCTCGGGGCCGGTGGCCTCACGCGCGAACGCGCGCCGATCGAGGTCCGCGACGTGCACCCGACCCACTACGGTCGCATGTGCCCGATCGAGACGCCGGAGGGTCCGAACATCGGCCTGATCGGCTCGCTGTCGGCATTTGCCGAGATCTCGGAGTACGGGTTCGTCACGACCCCCTACCTGGTCGTCAAGAAGGGCGTCGTCACCAATGAGATCGTCCACATCGACGCAACCCAGGAAGAGGTTCTGAAGATCGCCCAGGCCAACGCCGAGGTCGACGCCAAGCGCAAGCTCCAGGGCACCGAGATCCTATGCCGCACGCAGGCGGGCCAGTACGTGACGGTGCCGCCGGCCGAGGTCGACCTGATCGACATCTCGCCGCAGCAGATCTGGTCGGTCGCCACGGCGATGATCCCGTTCCTCGAGCACGACGACGCCAACCGCGCCCTGATGGGCTCCAACATGCAGCGCCAGGCTGTGCCGCTGCTGGTCTCCGACGCGCCGCTGGTCGGCACCGGCATGGAGTACCGCGCCGCGATCGACACCGGCGACGTCGTGCTGGCAAAGGGCGAGGGTGTCGTCTCCTACGTCGACGCCGAGAAGATCGTGATCGACAAGAAGGGCGGCGGACAGGAGGCGTATGAGCTGCACAAGTTCATGCGCTCCAACCAGGCGACGCTGATCCATCAGAAGCCGATCATCGGCGTCGGCACCGAGGTTCTCGACGGCACCGTGCTGGCCGACGGCTCCGCCAGCGATCAGGGCGAGATGGCGCTTGGCAAGAACCTGCTGGTCGCCTTCATGTCCTGGGAGGGATACAACTTCGAGGACGCGATCATCCTCTCCAAGCGCCTCGTGCAGGACGACGAGCTCACCTCGATCCACATCGAGGAGTACGAGATCGACGCGCGCACGACGAAGCTCGGCGACGAGGAGATCACCCGCGACATCCCGAACCGCAGCGAGGAGTCACTGCGCAACCTCGACGACCGCGGCATCGTCCGCATCGGCGCCGAGGTCCAGTCCGGTGACCTGCTCGTCGGCAAGGTCACGCCCAAGGGCGAGACCGAGCTGACCGCTGAGGAGAAGCTGATCCGCGCGATCTTCAAGGAGAAGGCGCGCGAGGTGCGTGACACCAGCCTCAAGGTTCCGCACGGTGAGGGCGGCGTCGTGATCGACGTCAAGACCTTCAGCCGCGACGACGGTGACGACCTGCCGCCGGGCGTCAACGATCTCGTGCGCGTGTTCGTTGCCAAGAAGCGCAAGATCTCGGAGGGCGACAAGCTCGCCGGGCGCCACGGCAACAAGGGCGTGATCTCGAAGATCGTCGACATCCAGGACATGCCGTTCATGGAGGACGGGACCCCGGTTGACGTGATCCTCAACCCGCTCGGCGTTCCGAGCCGCATGAACCTGGGACAGATCCTGGAGACCCACCTCGGTTGGGTCGCCGCCAACGGCTGGTACGACACCGACACCGACCGGGGCGCAAAGGCGACCCGCACGGTCGCCGCTCGCAACAGCGTCGACGGCGCCAAGCCGAAGGTGTATGTCGCCACCCCGGTGTTCGACGGCGCCTCCGTCGCGGACGTTGACGAGGCGCTGGTCCGCTGGCAGGACGAGCACGACGGCCGCATCCGCATGGACGTCGACAAGAGCCGCCGTGTCGGTGAACAGGCGTCCGGCAAGGTGCAGCTGTTCAACGGCCGCACAGGCCAGCCGTTCGCACAGCCGGTGACCGTCGGCTACATGTACATCCTCAAGCTCCACCATCTGGTCGACGACAAGATCCATGCTCGCTCGACCGGCCCCTACAGCCTCGTCACCCAGCAGCCGCTGGGCGGCAAGGCCCAGTTCGGCGGCCAGCGCTTCGGCGAGATGGAGGTCTGGGCGCTCGAGGCCTACGGCGCCGCCTACACGCTGCAGGAGATGCTGACGATCAAGTCCGACGACACGGTCGGGCGCGTCAAGGCCTACGAGGCGATCGTCAAGGGCGAGAACATCGCCGAGCCGTCGATCCCCGAGTCGTTCAAGGTCCTGCTGAAGGAGATGCAGTCGCTGGCGCTCGACGTCAACGTCGTCTCCGAGGAGGGCGAGCGGGCCGAGATGCGCGAGGACGATGACGACCTGCTGCGCGCGGCCGAGGAGCTCGGCATCGATCTCAGCGGTGTCCGAAGCAGCGGCGAGGACGCCGCTGATGAGGCGATGGAGCATGAGGGCGAGACGGTCGAGGCGTCGTCCGAGGAGGTCGCCGAGGAGGATCCGGATCTGGTGTCGGGCGAGGACCTCGAGGCTGAGGACTTCGCGAAGACGGTGGATCCGATGCTCGACGCGGATATCGGACCGGGTGAGGCTGAAGGTGTTCTGGAAGAAGACGAGGCGTAAGGGGAACCCCGCATGATCGATATCAACAACTTCGACGCGATCGAGATCGGCCTCGCCTCCAGCAAGCAGATTCGCTCCTGGAGCTCAGGCGAGGTCACCAAGCCCGAGACCATCAACTACCGCACCCTGAAGCCGGAGAAGGACGGCCTCTTCTGCGAGCGCATCTTCGGTCCGACCAAGGATTGGGAGTGCTACTGCGGGAAGTACAAGCGCGTCCGCTACAAGGGCATCGTCTGTGAGCGCTGCGGCGTCGAGGTGACCCGCTCAAAGGTTCGCCGCGAGCGCATGGGCCACATCGACCTGGCCGCTCCGGTCAGCCACATCTGGTTCTTCAAGGGCGTTCCGAGCCGCATCGGCTACCTGCTCGACATGGCCCCCAAGGAGCTGGAGAAGGTTCTGTACTTCGCCGCCTCGATGGTGACCTGGGTCGACGACGAGGCCCGCGCGGCCGACGTCGAGACGCTCGAGGTCGAGGTCAACAAGCTGCTCGACAGCTACGCGGCCGAGAAGGAGGAGCGCATGCTCGAGCTCAAGGAGTCGCTCGAGCGTCGTGTGCTGTTCCTCGAGTCTGCCAAGACCCCTCGCGACTTCTCCGACGACGACCACCTGTGGGCCGACACGCTCGACGTGAACGTGGCGAAGCTGTCCGAGGAGGAGCGCCAGAAGCTGCTCAAGGACGTGCGCAAGAGCATGCAGGCCGACATCGACGACACCGAGGCCTACATGGAGGACGCCGCCGAGCGGATCCGCCAGGTCTGGGACCTGTTCAAGTCGATGAAGGCCAAGGATGTCGTCAACGACGAGACCCTGTTCCGCGAGCTCAAGGACCGCTTCGGTTCACCGTTCGGGTTCGGCGAGTACTTCCGCGGCGGCATGGGTGCCGAGGCCGTACGCGACCTGCTCCAGCAGGTCGATCTCGAGGCCGAGTCCGCCGATCTCCAGGATCAGGTCAAGACCGCCAAGGGTCAGAAGCAGGCTCGCGCCGTCAAGCGGCTGAAGGTCGTGACCGCATTCCTGAACTCCGGCAACAAGCCGGAGATGATGGTCCTCGAGGCCGTTCCGGTGATCCCGCCGGAGCTGCGCCCGATGGTTCAGCTCGACGGCGGTCGCTTCGCGACCTCCGACCTCAACGACCTCTACCGCCGCGTGATCAACCGCAACAACCGTCTGAAGCGGCTGTTGGACCTGGGCGCGCCGGAGATCATCGTCAACAACGAGAAGCGCATGCTGCAGGAGGCCGTCGACGCGCTGTTCGACAACGGCCGCCGCGGCCGTCCGGTGACCGGCCCGGGCAACCGCCCGCTGAAGTCGCTGTCGGACATGCTCAAGGGCAAGCAGGGGCGGTTCCGCCAGAACCTGCTCGGCAAGCGCGTCGACTACTCCGGCCGCAGCGTGATCGTCTCGGGCCCGTGGCTGAAGCTGCACCAGTGCGGTCTGCCGAAGCTGATGGCTCTGGAGCTGTTCAAGCCGTTCATCATGGCGCGCCTGGTCGAGCGCAAGTCGGCGCAGAACATCAAGGCGGCCAAGAAGATGGTCGACTCGATGATCCCGGAGGTCTGGGACGTGCTCGAGGAGGTCATCCACGAGCACCCGGTGCTGCTCAACCGCGCGCCGACGCTCCACCGTCTGGGCATCCAGGCCTTCGAGCCGGTGCTGGTCGAGGGCAAGGCGATCCAGGTCCACCCGCTGGTCTGCCACGCGTTCAACGCCGACTTCGACGGCGATCAGATGGCCGTGCACCTGCCGCTGTCGGCCGAGGCCCAGGCCGAGGCGCGGATCCTGATGCTCAGCGCCAACAACATCCTCAGCCCGGCGCACGGCGCGCCGCTTGCGGTTCCGGCTCAGGACATGGTGCTCGGCGCCTATTACCTGACCTATGGCCCGGAGGCCGAGGAGCTCGCACAGATCGACCCGGCCACGCATGAGCCGCGCCCGCACGTGTTCCGCACTGCCCAGGAGGCCGAGTGGTCCTACGAGCACGGCGTCGTCGGGCTTCACGACCTCGCCGAGTATCGCTCGCGCGAGTCCGATCGCGGGCACCTGCTGACGACGGTCGGCCGCATCATCTACAACGACAAGATCGAGCGCGCGGTCGAGGCCGCGATGGGTGACAACTTCGATGCGTCGAAGTACGAGTTCGTCAACCGCTCGATGAAGAAGAAGGACACCACCCGCCTGGTGGACGACCTCGTGCAGTCATACGGGGCCGCATCGATCAGCCAGGTGCTGGACGCCTTCAAGGACGTCGGCTTCCACTACGCCACCCAGGCCGGTGTGACCGTATCCAAGAACGACGTGCAGACCCCGCCGGACAAGCAGGAGATCCTTGCCCGTTACGACGCGCGTCTGGCCGAGATCGATCACCAGTACTACAACGGCGAGATGGATCAGGAGGAGCGCCACGAGGCCGTCACCGGCCTCTGGAACGAGGCGACCGACGAGGTTGCGGAGGCGATGCGCAACCACCTCGACAAGCTCAACCCGATCTTCATGATGGCCGACTCGGGTGCCCGCGGCTCGTTCCAGCAGATCCGTCAGCTGGCCGGCATGCGAGGCCTGATGGCCAACCCGAAGGGCGAGATCATCGAGCGCCCGATCAAGTCCAACTTCATGGAAGGTCTGGACGTGCTCGAGTACTTCATCTCGACCCACGGCGCCCGTAAGGGTCTCGCCGATACGGCGCTTCGCACGGCCGACTCGGGCTACCTGACGCGGCGTCTGGTCGACGTTGCTCAGGACGTGATCATCCGCCAGGAGGACTGCGGCACCACCGAGCACATTTTCGCGCCGGTGTTCACGACCGAGATCAATCCGGAGACGCGGCGTCTGCGCCCGACCAACGAGCCCAACGACAACCTGATCGGCCGGATCGCGGCTGAGCAGATCACGACCAAGCGCGGCCGCGTGCTCGTCGAGAAGGGCATGGAGATCGACCGCGCCGAGCTCGTCGATCTGGTCGACGCCTTCACGGCCGACGCCGAGAAGGGTGAGGTCGTCCGCGTCCCCGTCCGCTCCGTGCTCAAGTGCGAGGCGCCGACCGGCGTCTGCCAGGCCTGCTACGGCCGCTCGATGGCGACAGGCAAGACCGCGCAGATCGGTGATGCGGTCGGCATCATCGCGGCCCAGTCGATCGGCGAGCCGGGCACCCAGCTGACGATGCGCACGTTCCACACCGGCGGGGTCGCCGGCGCGGACATCACGCACGGCCTGCCGCGTGTCGTCGAGCTGTTCGAGGCGCGCAAGCCGAAGGGTCTGGCGAAGATGGCCGAGGTCTCGGGCACCGTCACGCTCGAGGATGCTGACAAGTCGGTCACAGTCGTGATCACGGACTCGGCCGGCGAGGAGCACCGTCACACGTTCCCGCGGCGCACGCTGCTGTATGTGCGCGACGGTGAGCACGTGGAGCTCGGCAAGCCGCTCAACGAGGGCTCGCTGTACCCGCATGAGATCCTCGCCCACGGCGGCAAGACGCGGGAGGAGCGCCGCACGGAGACCGAGCTGTATCTCGTCCGCGAGGTCCAGGAGGTCTACAAGTCGCAGGGCGTCGACATCAACGACAAGCACATCGAGCTGATCGTTCGCCAGATGATGAAGAAGGTCCGCGTCGATCAGAAGGGTGACACGGACCTGCTGCCGGGCCAGTTCGTCGATCGTCATGAGTATGCGCGGATCAACGCTCAGGCCGCGGACGGTGGTGGTGAGATGGCGCAGGCCGAGGAGATCATCCTCGGGATCACCAAGGCGTCGTTGAACACCGATTCGTTCCTGTCGGCGGCCTCCTTCCAGGAGACGACGAAGGTGCTGACGGACGCTGCGCTGGAGGGCAAGGTCGACCGTTTGAACGGTCTGAAGGAGAACGTGATCATCGGCAAGCTGATCCCGGCGGCGACCGGGTTGAAGCGTTACCGTCGGATCGAGATCGAGCCGTCCGAGCCGCTCCCCCGGGGTCTGGACGAGGTGGGTCTGCTGGACCGGGATGATCTCGCTGCGGAGCTGGGCCTCTCAGACGCTGAGGCGCTGGGCGGCTTCGGTGGGCTCCAGGCTGATCTCTCGGACCTGGAGGAGATCGGCAGTGTCGATTCCTCGTTCGGGTTTGCCGATGAGTTCGCCGACCTCGGTCTGCCGACCGAGGACAACGGCGGCAACGGTCACGGCGGGCTGGGCTAGCACCGCAGCACCAGCGTTGGTTCAAATGGGGGGTGGCCCGGTGGCCACCCCCTTTTTTTGTGCGTTGCCGGCGGTACGGGCTATGACGAGGCGTACAACCAGGTCCCGACAGACAGACCGGTTTGTACAGGATGGGTCTGCAGCGCTAAAGGCGAGCTGCTTCGCGGCCGAAGAAGTACCGCGAGCAGTCTGTGCTGTGCCCGGCACGCTCAGAGCTCCTTCGTCCTCGGATGCGAAGCAATGGCTACACGTATTCGACTCGAGCCAATTTCATGTAGCCAGCGTGCCGCTAGGACGGCGGGGAGAGTGTTATGACTGATCATCGTCGTGTCAGGATCGTCGGGTCGGGAGTGGCGGGAGCACTCGGCGTCGCAGCCGTCGTGGCTGTTCCAGCCGTCGACGCCGTGGCTGCCACGACGACGACGCACGAGGCCAATGCGCACGTCGCGCGGAAGGCCAAGGCGGCCAGGGGTCAACGCGGCCGGCGCGGCCCTCGTGGTCTGCAGGGTGTGAAGGGCGCCACAGGTGCGCCGGGCGCCACTGGAGCTCGGGGCGTGCAGGGCGCTGCTGGTCCCCAGGGTCTGCAGGGCGCTGCGGGCATCCAGGGTGTTGCGGGCGTCGAGGGCGTCGCAGGCGTCCAGGGCATCGACCGGCGTCCAGGGCACGGCGGGCGTCCAGGGTGCTGATGGTCCGCAGGGTGCCACCGGCCCCCAGGGTGCCACCGGCGCGCAGGGCCTGCAGGGCCTCCAGGGAGTTCAGGGAATTCAGGGCGCAACGGGTCCCCAGGGTGCGAACGGCGCCCAGGGTGCTGATGGCGCCCAGGGTTCGCAGGGCGCGACCGGCTCTCAGGGCGCTGATGGTGCGCAGGGTTCGCAGGGCGCGACGGGTTCCCAGGGCGCTGATGGCGCGCAGGGCGCGACCGGCTCGACCGGGCCTCAGGTGACAGGCGCGCAGGGCGCGACGGCGCCCAGGGTGCTGATGGTGCGCAGGGTTGGCGCAGGGCGCCACAGGTGCCCAGGGCGCGAACGGCGCCCAGGGTGCTGATGGTGCGCAGGGTCTCCAGGGCCTTCAGGGTGTCCAGGGCGCCACTGGCCCCCAGGGCGCGACGGGTTCCCAAGGCGCTGATGGTGCGCAGGGTTCGCAGGGCGCGACCGGTCCGCAGGGCGCCGACGGGTGCCCAGGGCGCTGCATGGCGCCGGCCAGGGCGTGCAGGGTTCGCAGGGCGCGCACGGGTTCCCAGGGCGCTGACGGTGCCACGGGTTCGCAGGGCGCGATGGTGCGCAGGGTGCGCGACCGGCGCCCAGGGCGCGTACGGGTTCCCAGGGTGCTGATGGTGCGCAGGGTTCGCAGGGCGCGACGGGTTCCCAGGGCGCTGATGGTGCGCAGGGTGCGGCTGACCGGGCCCAGGGTGCGCAGGTCCAGGGCGCGACGGTGCCCAGGGTGCTGATGGTGCGCAGGGCGTGCAAGGCTCGACCGGTCCGCAGGGCGCGACTGGCCCCCAGGGTGCGAACGGCGCCCAGGGTGCTGATGGTGCGCAGGGTTCGCAGGGCGCTACGGGGGCCCAGGGCGCGACTGGCGCCGCAGGCGTGCAGGGCTCGCAGGGCGCGACGGGTTCCCAGGGCGCCGATGGTGCGCAGGGCGTGCAAGGCTCGACCGGGCCCCAGGGTGCCACAGGCGCGCAGGGCGCGAACGGCGCCACAGGCGTGCAGGGTTCACAGGGCGCGACCGGCACTACGGGGGCCCAGGGCTCGACCGGTGCACAGGGCGCGACCGGAGTGCAGGGGGCGCAGGGTCTCCAGGGCCTCCAGGGTGTCCAGGGCGCTACCGGCGCCCAGGGCGCGATTGGTGCCACAGGCGTGCAGGGTTCGCAGGGCGCTACCGGCGCCCAGGGCGCGACTGGTGCCACAGGCGTGCAGGGCTCGCAGGGCGTACAAGGCTCGACCGGGCCCCAGGGTGCCACAGGCGCCCAGGGCGCGAACGGCGCCACAGGCGTGCAGGGCGTGCAGGGTGCCCAGGGCGCGACCGGAGTACAGGGCGCGACTGGTGCCGCAGGCGTGCAGGGTTCACAGGGCGCCCAGGGCGGTACGGGTGCCCAGGGTGCGAACGGCGCTACGGGCGCCCAGGGCGGTACGGGTGCCCAGGGCGCGACCGGAGTGCAGGGGGCGCAGGGTCTCCAGGGCGTGCAGGGTGCCGCTGGTGCTCAGGGCGCTACCGGTGCTCAGGGCGTGCAAGGTGCTCAGGGCGCGAACGGCGCTACGGGTGCACAGGGCGGTACGGGTGCCCAGGGCGCGAACGGCGCTCCAGGTGCCCAGGGCGCGCAGGGTGCCCAGGGCGTTCAGGGTGCCCAGGGTGCTACCGGTGGGCAGGGTCTCCAGGGCGTCCAGGGCTCAGTCGGCGCTCAGGGCGCTCCTGGTGCTCAGGGCGTTCAGGGTGCCGCTGGTGCTCAAGGTGCCGCTGGCGCCCAGGGCGCTACAGGTGCTCAGGGTGGGCAGGGTCTTCCGGGCACGCAGGGCACGCAGGGCACGCAGGGCACGCAGGGCACGCAGGGTCCGCAAGGCACGCAGGGGCCGCAGGGCACGCCGGGTTCGCAGGGAACCCAGGGGCCGCAGGGCACGCCGGGTTCGCAGGGCACCCAGGGTCCGCAGGGCACCCAGGGAACGCAGGGCACGCAGGGTCCGCAAGGCACCCAGGGCACGGCCGGCGTGGGTGTTACGGAGACCGCGTACGTAACTCTCTCGGGTACCACCCCTACGCTTCACAAGGTTGCCGGAGCAACCGACCTCGGCACGATCACGCGTTCCGCTGCCGGAACCTACGCCATCACCGCCACCGGCATCACCCCCAGCAATTGCTCGGTCATGACCACGGCTAATGCTGCCCAATCCGCCACCACTATCTATACCGCAACCGCAGCAACATCGGCAACCGCGATCACGGTCTATGTGGCCTCACGGGTGAGCGGTACCTACTCGCTCGTCGACGAGCCGTTCTCGCTGATTGTCAGCTGCTGAACCTCAACCTCTGTGACTCCAAGCGTGGGGGCGAACCCGCAGGTTTGCCCCCACGCTTCTTCTGTGTCGCATAGCGGCGTGGTGCGCCGACAGCTCAGATCAGCAGGTAGCCCCCCTGACGCGGCCCGTCCTTCACGGCGATCAGGTTCGCCTGCACATAGGGCAGCTGGCTGGCCTCATGCCAATCGGTCAGGAAGTATGTCTGCATGCGGCTCACCTGGAAGCGGCATGAGATCCGGTCCGCCGGCACCGCGAATGCCCGATCGGTGAATGGCCAGAACGACGTCTGGTTGTAGAACGAGACGCTGTCAGGCCTCAGGAAGGCGCCACGACCGTCAGTGCTGGGGGTCAGGCTCAGCAGCAGGCCCCCGTGCGCGAGCACGCGATGCAGCTCGTTGAACAGAGAGAGCCGGTCGGCGACCAACGGCAGGAAATCCACGGCGCGGATCAGCCCCACGCTGTTGTCGGGTAACGGGATGCCCGACGTGGTGAGGTCCGCGACGATATCGGCATCAGGACCGCGGTCCAGGCGGGTGAATCCGTCGAGCTGTGGACCAGCATTCCCCAACTGGAGCGCCATCAGGCTATGCCTGCGCGCCCAGGCGAGTGCGTTGGCCTGCACGTCGCGTTCATACAGCGCGAGCGTCTCCTCCTGGATGCGAGGGTTGAGACTCGGATCTCGCTGTGTGTTGTCCGCATGCATCCTTTGCAGGTAGAGGCACTCGGGGATGCGGAGGAACTCGGTGCGCTGATAGAGACGCGCCATCAGGTCCTGATCGTCGAGCACGTCACGCGCCGAGTCATAACCGCCCACGGCCTCATAATCAGCGCGCCGGAACGCACGCACGTGGTTGGGTGCAAACCAGATATAGCTGAGGTTGTGCGGCAGCGGTTCCAGGCTGCGGCAGCCCAGCACCTGGCGGCCGTCGACCTCGGTGTCCGCGTACTCCCAGCCGTTGGCCTGATCGAAGCGCGAGTCGTCACGGGAACCATCGTCGGCGATCTGTGCCCAATCCGAGTACACGAAACCGACCTCAGGGTGTCGGGCGAACGTCGCAGCGATCCGCTCGAGCGCGGTGGAGGCCAGGAGGTCGTCGTGGTCGAGCTCGACGAAAAGCTCCCCCTGAAGCAGTTCGCAGGCGCGTCGCTTGACTGCGCCGACGCCTCGGAGATCGTCAGCCCGGACAACCCGCACACGGGTGTCCTGCGGCGGTGTCCAGATTGCGCCGGCGCTCAGCAGGACGAGCCACTCCCAGTCGGCGAAGGACTGTGCACGCAGCGATTCCCAGCACTGATCCAGGTAGATCGGGCGGTGTGAGGGAGTGAAGACGCTGATCGCGGGCATGGATGAAGGTGCCTACCAGGCCGGTTGCGTTTCCGCGGCGGCCTCGCCCACTGCCAGGTTCACCTGTCCGCGCAGCGCCAGGGAGAGATTGTGCCGCGCCGCATCGCGGCGATCTTCGGGAAGCGAGGGGAGTGAGAGCAGGCGTCTGGATGCTGCCAGGCTCGCGTCCAGGTCGCCGCTGCCGACTGTCGCCGCGGAGTGGAGCATCAGCAGACCCCATTCGTAGATCCACGGGCTGACCATGATGGCGTCATCGGGCACCGCGAGTGTGGTCTCGGCCAATGCGGTGAAGCGTGCGGCGGCACGCGGGAGCTGCTGTGAGAGCAGGCCGGCCGCCGCCGCGAACACGCTCTCCAGACGGCGTGGGCGCAGCTGCCAGGCGTGCAGGTAGCGCTCGCATGCGGACGGCCAGTCATCCAGCTCTTCGTGGATCGCGCCCGCGTGAAACAGCGAACAGTACGCCTCTTCCTCCTCTGAGCCGCTCATCGTTGCTCGCCGTTCATAGGCCTCCAGCGCGGTTCGCAAGAGCTCACTGTCCGCGGTGTGCAGCGCAATTGCGTGACGGGTGCGGGCGAGATGGAAGGTCGATCTCGCGTCCGTGGGGTCGGCACGCACGGCCGCCTCGAGCAATGCGCGATCCGATGGCCAACGCTCATACTGTCTCTCACCGGCCGGCCCTGAGGTGATCGCGAGACCTTCCAGGCGGCCGCTGGTCCGCTCAAGCGGCGATTCCAGGTGCTCGCACACGGCGCCCACGTAGTTCCATGGCAGCGTCCCACGCACAACGCGCTTGACCTGATCCCGGTATTCGGCGAGATGGGGAACGGTGTAGGCGTCCAGCACCAGGTCGTCCAGCCCGCCGGGTGTGAGCTCGACCGTCTCATCGGCGTCGAGCAGCAGCAGATACTCGGACCGTCCTCGGGCGCGCGCCATGAGCCGGTTGCGGTTGTGGCCGAAGTCGATCCAGGCGTCCTCGTGCAACTCACCCGGGATACCCGCGAGCTCACGTTGGATCACTGACTGCGTGCCGTCGGTTGAGCCGGTGTCGCAGATCACCCAGTAGTCGATCAGCTGACGACAGGAGCGGAGCGCGGGAACAATCCTGTCGGCCTCATCTCTGACGATCATGCAGAGGCAGACGGATCTGCGGTGCTCTGTGACGCTCACGGCGGCCTCTCCCCAGACGGCACCCATCAGGCTGCCTCAGCGCCGAGCGTACGCCGGGCGATCACTTGGCCCTCGGACTCAATGCGGGCATCAAAGCCGCGCTGCCGTAGCTCCGACAGCAACGCGCCCGCCTCCTGCGGTCCAGGCACCACCACGGCGTGCCCAGCATGTTCGAGCCAGCCGGGATCTGCTATCAGCAGCCCGATGCCATCGGCCTCGACCCGCAGCAGATCGATCGGGTCAGCCCGCGGCCCGCACTCTCCGGCGAGCTCGACCACGGCCCTGTCTCCGAGTGAGCGCAGGTTCTTCACACAGACCTCTGCATCAGCGGCCGCGGTGCTGACCACGCGCACTGATGCGGAGGGGTAGAGCATCCCCAGAAACAGCGCGCCGATCCCGGAAGCGCCTCCCAACACTGTGATCGCGTCGGCGCCTGCGAGTCCCGGCGGCGCGAGCTGTGCGGGGTTCTCGAGCAGTTCGACCAGCTTCAGGAGATCCCGACCGCCCGGCTGCAGGGCGATCGGGCCGAGCCCTGGAGCGGCGAGTTCATACGCCGGTCCGTGCTCATGCAGGAGCGGCTGGAGCTCGGCCTCGGTGACCCGGAGCTGCTGCACTGCGCGCGCGACCAGATCGGTTGTCTGCGCCCCGAGACTGAGGTCAGCGGCCCGAGGTTTGGTGTTGGAGCCCCTGGCGTTGATCTTCCTCCTCCGTGAGGCCCGTTTCTGCTCCCTGTGGTTGTGATCCTCGCGAATGGCGCGCTCGAGGTTTCGTTGCGTTTCGGCGCGCTGGGCATCCGGCAGAGACGCCATGCGGCAGCAGGGCACGAGAGGCTCTGATCGAGTTCTGGTACTCACCGATCGAGTAGCTCGTGATCGAGTACTCAAACAGCAGCCCCCATTCATAGACCCAGGGTGCGAGGGACAGGCTGTCCTCGGGCATCTGCAGCGGCCGCAGCCCGCTGGCGATGCGAGCGAAGCGGTGGGCAGCGTGATAGAGCCCCCGCTCCCGCAGTCCGGTGGTCAGACGCTGCACCGACTCGAGTCGCTGTGGTCGCAGCTCCCATGCGCGCATGTAAGCGTCGATCGCAAGCGGCCAGTCCCCGATCTGCTCGGCGATCACTGCCACCTGATGCTGGGCGCAGTAGGCCTCCTCCGCGAGGCCGTCCTCGAGGTCGGCTCTGTGCTGGTAGTGCTCGAGCGCGTTGAGGAGCAATGCCCGGTCATCCCGGGCCAGCCCCAGCTCGAAGCAGGTCTGAGCCAGATCGAACAGCACGTGCGGATTGTCCGGCTGCTCGGCCAACATGGCGCTGAGCAGCTCCAGTGACGGGCCGTCGGTCACATGCAGAGGGCTCTCAGCCCTCGATATAGGTGACGTGACCCGCGTCGTCGGTCTCAGTCACCTTGAACGGGTAGCGTCCCGCGGCAACCGAGTGGCCTCCGTGGGTAACCGCCACACAGGTGAACTTCAGGCCCGCCGCCTGCAACACCTGGGTGGGACAGGTCACCGTTGCTGTCACCTTGCGTTGTTGGGTGATCGACGTCGCGATCGCATGCTCAACCCGCGCCGTATTCAGGAGTGTGATCGACCGTGTCGTGTGCCACTTGACATCGCCGTGGCCATCAACCTGCGTGACCGGGACCCTGTAGCGACCCACCTGCAGCAGCGCGTAGCAGTTGAAGGCGTGCCCCTGCTGTTCGGTGACATTCTTGGGGCAGACGACCTTCGTGCTGAGGTGATGCTCGGCAAGGATCGAACGTTCGATCGAGCGCTCGATCGCAGCGGTGTCGATCTTCTTGGGCGGGGTGCTGGAGCCGCAGGCCACAACCGCCAGGGAGCTGATGGCACAGAGCAATCCGGCCCCGATGAGGCGCGTGCCACGTCGCCTCGGCCGCTCGGAACGGCCCACGCCGTCAGCACACAACATGGTTCGGCATAGTAACGGTGCGGGATGTCGACTCATTTCGGCGGCACCACGACCTCGATCCAGTCGAGCGACCGCCCGCACAGCGCTGTTGCGTTGCTCGCTGGGACGGTCAGCATCCGGGTTGGCGGAGAGTGCAGCGGCTGCAGCGCGATCGCCGAAAGCGTCGTGGTCTCATTGTCGCCGCTGCCGGGGAGCCAGATATCCGGCTTCGGGTAGGTGATGTCGATCTTGTGCCACCCGGCGGTCAGCCGGACCCTCGCGACCGGAACATAGCCGTCGACATCGAAGATCTCATTCGCCACGGTTCCGACCTGGCGACCGTCGACGCTGACCCTGAACCCGCGCGCGAAACTGCCACCAAGCCAGAGCTCGAACGTGCGAGCAACCGTGGTGGAGATGTGCGCCACAGCAGTGCCGGGTGTGTTCGGCGTCAACGTGGCGGCCGCGGCGTCGTGATACCAGCCCGCCGGCCACATCACCTGATCAGCGCGCGCGACGACCGGGTTGGGGCGCTCGTAGGCGACGAGCTCGCCACCGACGCTTTGCGCCTGGCTTCCGAGCTGTCTCACGATCGGACAGGAGGGGACGGCGGCGGGGGCGATCGAGCAGAGCGGAAGCGATGGGCCGTTCTCGGCGTTGCCGCAGTAGGGGTAGGTGGCCTGATCTCCCAACGGGACGCGAGCCACGATCCGGGCTGCCGGCCGGGCGGGGCGTTGGTACAGGGCGTAGTAGCGTCCCTGCCACACCAGGCGATAGATCGATGGGGGCCGACTCTCAACCGGCGAATTGCGGACCACGATCGAGCGGTAGGGGAGCAGCGTCGCCAGCGAGAAGGAATCGAGGTCCGCGTAGGCGGACTTGACGAGCAGGGTGCCGCGCGAGGTCGGAAGGTCTACGGGGCGGTACTCCGCAGGCTCGACCGGGGCGCCGTCACGGAGGAAATGGCGGTCGGCGTAGATCTCGTAGTCATTGACGAAGGTCGGCCCCTTGCCCGCAACCAGCTTGCCGATGTGACCCAGCTCCGACATGCGGTCGGCCGGCGCCAGCAGCGCATCGTGATAGCCCAGGATGTTCGACCAGCAGACGCCGAAGGCGATTGCTGCGAAGACCAGCGCTCCCCACCGTGAACGACCCCAGAGCATCGCCGCCGCGATCAGCGCGACCACCAGCAGCGCAGTCGAGGAGATCGCAAGCGCCTTGGCCATCGCCCACGGTGAGGAGCCGATCACAACGAGGATCCCGCAGCCGGTCAGCGCCACCGCTGTGAACAGCAGCAGCCCGAACTGTCTGCGCCTGACCGTGTAGATCAGCCCCGCGACGACCGCTGCCAGCACGATCGCGATCAGCAGCGCCGTCGGGAACAGGGAGGCGGTCAGGCGAAAGTCGCCAACGGTCCAGATCCCCGCCAGCTGGAAGCCGCTCAGCGGCTTGAACAGGTTGCCCAGCCCGTGCTGGGGAGCGGCTCTCTCACCGGAGACGAAGAGATAGCCGTCCCCTGAGATGAAGCCTCGAAGTGCCAGCCAGGTAGGAATCGCACAGAGGGCAGTCAGTGCCGCAAGCCAGCCGACGGCACGGGCCGAACCGCTGAAGCGAAGCGTTGCGTTTGAAGAGCGCGCCCGCCCGCGCCAGGCCGCCAGCAGGACCACCAGCCCGGGGGCGATCCAGACGGCGGCGGCCGCGCTGATCGTGGTTATGAGTGCGCCGGTGGCCACGGCCAGCGGCAGCAGCTGGAGGCCACGCGGGCGGCGTTCCAGGGTGCGCGCGGCGAGCGTGATCATCAGCACGAGCAGGAACGCCGCTGTCAGCTCCTTGATCCCGCCCCACAGGTAGTAGCCGTAAAGGAGCGCGGGCTGCGCGGCGAGGAACGCGACCAGAGCACGGCGTCGTGGCGAGGTCACGAACGGCTCCGCGAAGGCATAGATGCAGAGCGCGATCGCGGCGCCGCAACACGCCAGGTATGGGTCGAACACCCATGCCAGGTCGGTTCGCAGGAGCGCCCGGCCGACTCCGAAGATCATGAACGCGCCGATCGGATATGACTTTCCGACGTAATTCGTGAAGTCGAGCCGGTAGGTCGAGCTTGGAAGCCCGGCGACCGAGTGCCCGTGCACGAACAGGTTGTCGGTCAGGTCAAACCACGTGGCGGTGTCATCAAGGCGCAGATAGCCGAGGAACGTCGCATGGCCGGAGAGGATCACCGGAGCGCCGTAGGCGAGGATCACTCCGGCTGCGGCGAGCATCGGCCAGCGTTCGAAGCGCTGCCAGGGCCGGCCCCAGATCAGGCCGGCGAGCGCACCCACGGCACAGACCGGCACCGCCAATCGCGCCAGCGGTTCGATCGCGGTGAGCGTTCCCGCCACCACGATGATGGCCGCGAGTCCGACCGGAATCGTCAGCGCCGAATGCAGCTCGACGCGAGCGAGCCTCTGGACCAGCACACCCCAGCCGGCGCCGAGCGCCGCGAGCAGCAGCGGGTATGCGATCCAGGCGACGATCATCGAGCAGTGAGCCGCGCTACGACTGCTCTTTCAGGAACTCATCCACCGCTCGTCGCAGCTCGGCGGCATCGACGGCCGGGAAGCGGTACAGCTCCGGCTCGATCGCGGCAAGCATGGCCTGGATGGTCGCGGGGCTGGTCAGGCCGCGCTCGAGCATCGCCTTCACGTCGCCGAGGTCTCTTGCCAGGCCTCGCTCGAGCTTGGCGAGCGCCTGCAGCGTGAAATCGGTGTGGAAGACATCGACCGAGCCGTAACGTCCCAGATGGACACTGCGGCTCTGCCAGCCTGCGGGGGCCGGAAGGAAATCGAGCGGCCCCGCGAGTTCCACATTCACGTCCAGGCGATCCTTGAGCTCGGCGATCGCGCGCAGCAACGGGTCGCTGTCGACGGCTTCGATTCGCACATCCACGTCCTGGGTGAATTCGCGCCAGCCGATCTCAACGGCGCTTGTTCCGCCGCTGACGTAGATGCGGTCTCCAGGCTGACCGCGTCTGCCGAGCTCCCGGAGCAGACGCTCGATACGGGCCCTATCTGCGTCTGCGCGCATCCTGCGTCCGGGCGGCGCAATAGGCGATGACGCGTCTCTGCAGAGCGTTGTAGCGAGAGTACGCCCCGTTGCCGAGCTCGCCTTCCAGCAGGGCGTACAGCTCGCGTCCGCTGGTATCCATGTGATGCGCAGGAATGCTCACGCCCGCACGCTCGAGTCGCGGACCTGCGGCGGCGATCAGCAACGCCTCGACGCTCCGACGCCCTGCCGCGAGGTCGGTCAGGCCCGGCTCAACTAGTTCCTCGCCGGGAAACCGGTCTCTTGGGTCCGTGACCGTCTCAAGGTGATCATGCACAACCTGCATGTAATCACGCGAAATACCCTCGTCTACCTGTGTTGGCCCGCAGGCGGCCGGCGTTTCGGCGAGCCGAGCCGCTTCTGCGGCGGATATCGATGCCCTCATCTGTACCTCTATCCGGTACAGGGCTGTACCGCTTACCCGGTACAATCAGCACCGTGACCACGCTCAACCCTTTCGTCTGGGACCGCCCGCTGGACGATCCCTCGAAGATCGTCGGCATGGAGGCGTTCGCCAATCGGGTTGCGCTGACCCTGAAGGGCCAGACCAACGTGGCTCTGTTCGGGCCGCGCGACACCGGCAAGACGACCTTCACCAATCAGCTCGCCCTGGAGCTGGTGAAGTCACACGGTCCCGACGCGCCGCCGTTTGACGTAGTGAAGGTGAACCTCCAGCGCGTCGTGAGCCTCCCGGGGTTCATCGGATGCGTCCACGACGCGATGATCACCCATCCGAGCAAGCAGCTGCGGCGAGCGGCGGCTCGGCAGATCAGCGCATTGGAGAAGGAGATCGGGTTCGACATCAAGGTGATCAAGGGACTGGTCCGCAGCGCGGCGAGTGCGCCGGCGTCCGACGCTGAGATGCTCCACGCCCAGCTCGTGGCGTTGCGCTCGCTCTCAGAGCATCTGGTGGTCGTCTTCGATGAGTTCCAGCGGTTGCGGCACTGTCCCGGCGATCCGCTTGCCGTGATCCGCTCGGCGCTGATGAGCTCGGGCGCTAACCATGTCTCGCTGCTGTTCACCGGCTCGGTTCGCAACGCCCTGCAGATGATGCTCGAGAGCTCCGAGCAGCCGATCTTCGGAGAGGCGGCGACCATGCAGCTGCCCGCGATCGGGGCCCCGGATTTCCTCGAGTACCTCGATTTCCAGTTCGAGGCGACCAGCAAGCCGGCCGACGACGCCGCGCTGAATCATCTTCTCAACCTCACCGAGGCTCACCCACGCAGCACGCAGCAGCTTGCCTGGGAGTGCTGGGTGGACACGCCCCCCGGGTCTCCGGTCACGATCGGGACGGTGATCGCGGCGCATGACCGCCTCGTCCAGACGATCGAGCGTTCAGAGTTCTCATCTGTGCTCAACGTCCTGATGAGCGGCGACGAGGGCGAGATCAACGAGGTCAGGGCACTGCAGCTCCTGGCCGACTGCGGCGGAGACAACGTCACCAGCCGCCCGACCGTGGTGCGCTACGGCTTCTCGAGCCACTCACGCGTGCGCCCTGCGCTGGATCGCCTGCGCCGCCGCGGCCTCGTCGATCAGCGCGGCAACAGCTGGTACATCGTCGACCCGCTGTTCGGCGAATGGCTGCGCCGGGCATCGCCACTGGTCGATCGTCCGCTGTCGCCTGAGGCGCCGCTCGAATGATGTACCGGGAAGATGGTACAAATATGGACCGCCAAGGCGGTACAAATCCTGCGACCGACGTGGGGCTGATGGCGAGGTTGCGGGACCGAGCCGAGCCGCTTCTGCGCCCGAGCCCCGGGCTCGTGATCCTGGTTGCGCTGGTGTTCGCCGCCGACCAGTATCTCTACCAACTGCTGGGCAGCCACCGCGGCTTCCAAGGGGCGTTCGATGAGACCGACCAGCTGCTGACGGTGATGCTGCTGGTCTGGGCGCTGTTCCCGCGATTCGGCTGGCGCGAGTTGATTCCGGCACTGCTGGCATCGGTCCTGATCGACGTCGACCATATTCCCGGGCAATTCGGCTCCACCTGGCTGACCGATGGTACGCCGCGTCCATACGGACACTCGCTGCTGACCGTCGCCGCCATCCTCCTGCTGGCGCTGCTGTGGCGGCGCCCCCGTATCATGCTGCTGTGCATCGCGCTCGGGGTGAGCTGCCATCTGTGGCGGGACCTGGCCGAGCCGGCAGGGTCGGCCGTGTCGCTGTTCTGGCCGATCACCGACGAGGGGGTTCACCTGAACCCGGTGTTCTATCTGACCAGCGTTGGGCTCTTCGTGGTTGCAGCGCTGATACGCAGCGGCAGGCCTGCGCGCGCACGAGCCGGCAGCCGGCCGTCGGACAGTGAGTCAGCTGCCGTTACGGCTCAACACGTGCGCGACCGTGCCGAGCAGGATGTCGATATCCGCCCAGACGCTCCAGTTCGACGCATACATGTAATCGAGCTTGGCGAGCTCTGAGAGTGTGGCGTTCATGGGTCCGCGCAGCTGCCACGGACCGGTCATCCCGGGAATCAGCCGCGAACGATGGCGGTCATAGCCCTGCAGGAGCGAATCCTCAGCCTCGATCAGTGGCCGCGGGCCGACCAGGCTCATGTCGCCCTTCAGGACGTTGATCAGCTGCGGAAGCTCGTCCAGGTAGGTTCCGCGCATGAGCCTTCCGACCCGGGTGATACGCGGGTCGTCGGTGATCTTGAACAGCCCACTGGTCTCGTTGTCTCCATCGAGCCCCGCCTTCATCCCGTCGGCTCCGTCAACCATCGAGCGGAACTTGTAGATCGTGAACGGACGTCCGCCACGGCCGATCCGCTTCTGGCGGAACAGCACCGGCCCCGCGGCTGCCGAGCTTGACTGCGACCGCAAGCATGGCCATCAGCGGAAGCATGAGGAACAGCGTCAGCGATCCAACGGCGACGTCGAATGCCCGCTTGAGCGCCTCAGAGGACCGGGACAGCCCGAACCTCGGAATCCCGAGCAGGATCATGCTGTCGAACTCGTCGACCGTCGTTGCCGCACCCACGACGGTCATCACGGTCGGCATCAGGCTGACGCGGACGCCGAGCCATTTCGAGCTCTGGATCAGCTTCAGGCTTCCGCGCTCACCCCAGTCGGGGTGTGGCACGACCACGATTCGCTCTACGTCGAGTTGTTCGACCAGCTCGTGCACTCCGGCCACCGAGCAGTCGACGTCGCCGTCGGGAACGGTGCCGATCATCTCCAGCCCCGGAAGATCCCTCAAATACTTGCTCGAGGGGGGAGCACTGTCCGGGGGCGCCGACGATCAGACACCGCTCGTCCGTGGTCAGGTTGCTCGCGATCCTTCGTGCCAGCGCACGCGCCGGCAGCGACACCGCGAACAGGGTCCCAAGCATGAACGCAAACACGCGGATCCCGTGCTTTGACGGGTCGTCGGTGAGGCTCCACCAGACCACGTATAAGGCGATCGCGGTCAGAGCGTTCGCACGAAAGAGCGCCCGCCACTCATGGAGGGTCGACTTACGAATGACCATATCGTCCCGGTCATACAGCCCCTGGATCTTCGAGACCAGGATCGCAGCGAGCGGGACCAGCAGGAACAGCCAATGGATCGGCTCGCCCCAGACGGCCGCGATGATCAGGCTGGTGGCGAGCGCGGCTACTCCGTCGGCCACCGCAAGCGCGCGCCGATAGATCTTCTCCCGCCTGAGCGACGCTTCCACCGCCCGTAGCGGCTTGATATCGGCGTCATCCCCGATCTCCTGGGTCGCGGCGAAGCGCCTCTGCGCCCAGCTGTGTTGGGAATGCGAAGACCCCCGAGACGCCTCGGCCGCCCGCTTCAGACGCTCCCGTTTGGCCTCAATGTCGTCGAGCCCGGTCAGGCTCACCGATTGCTCAGCCCCGGCTTGATTGCCATGCGTCAAAGCGCTCCGTGCGGACGTTGGTCAGTGCTTGGCCTGCCACCGGTCGCGGCCCCATGCCGGCTGCAGAAACCCGAATATATACGCAGGCTTAATGCAGAGTCAAGGTAGTCCAAACGTAGGCCCAGCTGCGCTCAGAGCGCAAGGACGCCCGACCTGCCCGTTTGAGGCGGTCGGGCGTCCTTGCGCTCTGGCTCGGCCGCGTTCGCATACCTTTAATGGGGTAGCGCGCATGTCGCGCGGTCGAAGCGGAGCGACATGCGCGTCATCCCCGATCTCAAGGGTTGCGGCGAACTCGCGGTAGGCCCAGCTGCGCTCAGAGCGCAAGGACGCCCGACCTGCCCGTTTGAGGCGGTCGCGCTTAGCCTCCATGTCGTCGAGCCTATTCAGGCCCAACGCTTGCTCAGCCCGGGCTTTACGTGCCACGCGTCAGTGCGCTCCATGCAGACGTTGGTTATTCTGTTGCCCGCGCCCCCGGCCTGTCAGTGGGCCCCCATGCCGGCTGCAGAAGGCAGCAGGATATACGCAGGCTTAATGCATAGTCAAGGTAGCCGGACGTCCATGATGAGTCGTCGCCTAACTGGACACTTGATGGTCCTGGTGTCGGCACCCGTGTCCGCAGTTTGTCCGCGACCCCGGCCGAGTCGTCGAGCGCGCCGGTCAGATCTCCGTCTACTGAGCGATGGGTCGCATCACGACCCTGCTGGTCGGTCATCCGACGGCCCTACTTTCGCTTTCTGTCTCACGACAGTGCGAACCAACTCGATCGCCTCGGCGAGTTGTGTGCGACCCACCAGCCAGAGCGATGCAAAGTAACTCGGGACTGCACATGCCGAAAGAAAGATCAGTCGGAGCGGATCTGACCAGCTGGATCCCATTGCAATCCCGAGCAACCAACACACGAGTCCCATGACTGCGGCCGCAGACAAGCTTGGGCCCAAGGTAGCCACGTAAGCATTGAGACGGAGATCTAGTTCTCTCATGGCAACGACGAGGTCGACAGGTGCCGTTAAGTAGGAAACGATGGTAAGCGAGGCAGCGACCCACACGATCGAATGAGACACGGCCACGGCGATTGCAAAGCCGGCCACTTGAAGTACCGCAACTGAGGTCAGGAGCCCAAACACTAGCCTCATACGCCCAATACTCTGGAGAAGCGCTTGGTTGAACTGCATGAGGCCCTGGAGCAGACCATAGGCACATAGGACTTGCAGAACCGGTGCTCCGGGGAGCCATTTGTCCCCGAACAAGACCCCAATCACTAGGGGCGCTTCTACGAAGCAAAAGATGAACGAAGGTGCCACAAGCATGGAACAAAGCCTCATGGCCGACAGATAAGCGCGGCCCAGGCGGTCTCGTTGATGCTGGATCCTCGCAAATACTGGGAGAGCGACGATCCGTGCACTTGTGGATAGCACTTCAAGCATCACAGTTACCAGTCTGTAAGCCACTGTATAGATGCCGAGTTGCTCGGGGCCGAGTACAGCACCGATCAGCAGATTATCCGCCGAGCCGATCGCAAGAGCAGCCGACGCTGCACCCACGACGTGCACGCTCCTTCCACTGAGCTGTCTGGCGCGACTCACTGAGACCGCAAGCCCGGGATGATACCCACTGCGACTGGCAAGCAGGACGGCGTTTATTGCTATTGCTAGAACGGTCTGAACAACCAGCGCCCACACTCCTAGCCCAACGATCGCAAACACGATGCCGACCGCGGTCGCAACAAAATTTGATGTTACGGTCGCGGTCGCAAGCTGCCTGTAATTTAGGTCTCTCTCGAGTACCGCTTGATGAGTGCTGCCGATAGCTACAAAGATGAGTGTGCACGACAAAACTTGGAGAACGATGCGCAGCTCGGGTTGACCTAGCGCCTCAGACAGTGGCCACGCGCCAAGTAGAAGGATTGCGGTGAGGATCACACTCACGACGACCCCCATCCAGAATGCCGTATCGAGGTCGACATCGTCGATAGAAGGGAGTTGCACCAACACGACGCTCAGGCCTGAGGCCGAAAGAGCCGAGAAAAGGCCAGCGAAGACGTTCGCCAGCGCGACTAAGCCGTACTCGCGCGGTGAGCAGGCGCGCGAGTATTATGAAGCCGGCAGCACTCATCAAACGCACGAGTAGTGCTCCGCTGGCTGTCCACACGAACCCCCTTGCGCCTCGCACACGGAGATCTGATGGGTCTGGCAAGCTAGACCGCCTTCCTCTGGAAGTCAGGGCGTCAAGACGGAGTAATCGGTGACGGGGCGATCAGGATCAGTGAGGTAGGCCGCGCCGCGGCGTTCGCTGAGTGGGTTGCTTTATACCGCAGCACACCACGACACGGTTGGCTTCCTGTCTGCAAGTGGTGCTGTCATCAGGGGCGGCGGCGCCGGCGGGGGTGAGGCGTCGACGTCTGGAAACGGCGCAGGCCGGAGTGCTGCTCGGTGTGGACCGAGCAATCAGACTACGAGTATCAGACCGGTGGCTCTGGTACCTGTCATGATGCGCGAGGCAAGTGACTAGGCACAAAAAAAGCGCTCGGTTCTGCATTGCCTGCGCCCTGGTTGGCCTGCTAGGGGGGGTTGCGCTGTCGTTCGCCATCGAGTCGTCGCTCGCATCGACAGCGACCCTTTCTGTGGGGTCCCTGACGTTCTCTCAGCTGCGGAAGCGTCGAACTCTGGCACCACCGGTCTAGCCGGCTATTACGCGGAAATCGCGACCAGTAGCGACATCGAGCGGCGCGTGGCTTCTCGCTTAGGCCTCCCGCTGGGGTACGTCAGAAGTCACCTCTCTGCCGCGGCCGCGGCCACCGGCCTATCGTTATCTGTCACGGGCACGGGGCATCGGCGACGGGCGCACGAGATCTCGCGGCGGCAGCGACAGCTGAGCTGGTCGGCTACGTATCGAGATTGACTGGCCAACGCCATGGGGCGGACGCGGTTCTGAGCCAGTACAGACGCACAGAGCAACATGTACAACTACTTGAGAGTCGGTTAGTCGCGCTGAAACACGGAGGGATAACGGCGTTGTCGGACTTGGGCGTTCTGGAAGCACAACTTGCGGCTGAAAAGCTGAGGGTTCAAGGGCTGAGAGCGATCTTCCTCGAAGACAGCCAGTTGGATGCCGTGGGCGCGGACGCCGACCCAACGTTGGTGACGCCCGCCAGTCGAGCTGTGAGTGATCAGCGGAAACGAGTTGTCGAGTTCGGTGTTGTTGGTCTCACGCTTGGCATTTGCCTGGCGGTGAGCTTGTTACTCGTAACCGGCGCCGTCGACCTGGGTCTCGTTGAGGCTCCGAAATCGCGGAGGAAGTCCTCGGTCCCACGCTCCACCGAACGCTGACGGACGACACCGGTGGCATTGCGAACACACCTGTCAGACGTTGTCGCACTCAGAGTACGAGCTCGACCCATCTGGGCGTCACAGCGGTCACGAATGGCATCAGATCCTTCGACGGGCAGACGGGCGAGCGACGAGATTCGCGTCGCGTATCTGGTCGGAAACTACCCAGCGGTCAGTCACACCTTTATCGCCCGTGAGATCGAGGCGGTTCGCGATTCTGGAATGGACATTACTGTTTTCTCATTGCGAAGGACTCCGGCGAGTGCGCTATTGACTGAGGAGGACCATGAGAGGGCCGAAGATACCCACGTCATCTTGCCGCCACGTCTCGATGATTGTTACTTGCGCATTTCTCGGCTTTCAGCGCGCGGCCACAATGCTACTGTCGGGTTCTGCTACATGCTCTCCGCATGGAGAGGGCGGCCTGCGGCGGCGGCTCTGGCAGTTTTTCTATTTCGTGGAAGGTGTCTTGGTCTGGCACAAGCTTTGTAGAGCTGGTATCAGTCACATCCACGCACACTTCGCGAACTCTGCGAGCAGCGTGGCTATGTTTGCTGCCGATATCGGTCGGGCCGACGGGCTGACATTCAGCTTCACTATGCATGGATCCGGCGAGTTGACGAGGTTGTCCGGTACGCTCTCGCTGAGAAGGTGAGAGCAGCCAAGTTCGTCGCATGCATTGGGTTGTTCTGCCGAGCGCAGATGATGAGGTATTGCGACCCCGAGCATTGGCGCCGACTACACGTCGTCCGATGCGGAGTTGAGGTTGCAGAGTTTCAGTCGGCGGCTAGGTCCTGTGCCCGATCGTCCGGCGTCATTCGCGTACTGAGTGTCAGCCGGCTCGTGCCCGCCAAGGGGCACTCTGTCTTGCTGGAGGCAATTCGAGACCTCAACGTTGATGGTCGAGAAGCTCGACTTACCATAGCTGGAGATGGGCCTGATATGGATCGGCTCGTTGCCATAGCCGCAAGGTTTGGCATACGAAAATGTCGATTTTCTCGGAACTGCGGTCAGGCCGATATACGCCGCTTGTACGCTGAGTCCGACGTGTTCTGTTTGGCAAGCTTCGCCGAAGGTATCCCCGTTGTGCTGATTGAGGCGATGGCGTCGGGGTGTCCAGTTATTGCAACTCAGGTCATGGGGATTCCTGAACTCGTCGAGCACGACCAGACGGGCCTCCTTGTTTCTCCAGGAGACGTGTCGGGCCTAGCGTCCGCCATAGCGCGAGTCGCTGATGAGCCTGGGCTAGTCGGCCGCTTAGTGCCCGTGGCGCGGCAGCGCATTGAAGACGAGTATTCGCTGACCGCATCTGCAAGCGCGCTGAGCGCGCTGTTCGTCGAGTAAGGCGGCGGCGGGTGGACTCGCGTACCCTGGTCCTGTGCTGGGACTGCTCGTCGAGCGTGGCGCGTAGGGCGATCGTGTTCTGGTGCATCGTTTCGACGCTTACCTTTGGATCATCCTTGCAGCGAGTCTGAAGGCGCCGCACGGGCCTGAAGCGGTTTCCGCCGATCACGCCCATGACTGTCGAGTCGTGACGCTTGTGCCTGCGCACAATGAGGAATCAGGTATCGAGGATGCGATCGCCACGCTGAAAGAACAGACGTACCCCGCCACTCATCATGAGGTCATAGTGGTTGCAGATAATTGCGTCGACAAGACCGCCGAAGTTTCCGCCCGTGCTGGGGTAACGGTGTGGGAGCGAGCTGACGCGCGGAGAATCGGCAAGGGGCATGCACTGAGTTGGGCTGTTGCACGCCTTTTACGCGACCGACCCGAGGTAGGCGTTGTGACGATTGTTGACGCAGATTGTGTCGTATCCGAGAACTTCGTCGACGCTGTCGTTGGCGCGGTCGCCCGTGGAAGTCGGGCAGTACAAGTGAGAAACATGGTGGCGAATCCGGAAGATTCGCCGCAGGCGGGCTTGCGTGCAGCGGGCTTTTGTCTAATGAACGAAGTGCGCCCGGCTGGCAAGTCGGCGCTTGGGCTGTCGTGCGGACTGTTCGGGACCGGTATGGCATTCGCGTCCGAAGTGTTACGGGAGGTCGGGTGGAATACCGGGGCGCTCACTGAGGACACTGAATTGCACCTTGAGCTACTCCGTCGTGGATCACGGTCACGTACGTAGCCGGGGCGTTTGTTGCGTCACCGATGCCCACAACGTTCGCAGGTGCGCGGTCGCAGCAGCTACGTTGGGAGACTGGGAACGCGCGATTTGCTCTCGTGTTGCACCCCGGATGCTGGCGGAAGCGGTGCGGACTCGCAACCTGCAGTTGGCTCACGGTGCCGCTGAGCGATTTGTCCCACCCCAGAGCCTGCTGCTCCTGGCAGGCCTGGGGTGTGGCGCCCGCCGCGGTGGGGCTGGCAAATTGGGACGCCGCCTCGTTGGTGCTCAGGCGGCCTATGTGTTGGGGGACTATTGTCGATTCGCGCTCCGCTGGCGATTTGGAAGGCACTTCCCTACGCTCCCGTGCTCGCCGTCCAGCGACTCCCAATACTTCGCGATTCCGTTCTTCACCACACTTCGAAACAATGGGTTCGAACAACTCGAGACTAGACTGCGGAATCAGTAGGCCGAAGTCTCCCGTCGAGGCGAGGAACACCGGCGCGGGTCACGGGATCCTACCCGCGCGAGCAACGAACTCGGCGCTCGGGACTCGCTCCGTGCTGCAACAGATCGGAAGGAAGCGCAGTTGCTCAGGCTGAGCAGATCGCAGTGGATGATCATAACGGCCGTGGTAGGCGCGGGTCTTGTGCTCGGCCTGGTGACCGGAGCAAGACAAAGAGCTACGTACTCGTCTACCGCGGTCATCTCATCGGCGAGAGTCAATGTTCTAGCTCAGGCAATCCCCGGGTACGTGCCGGCTGCTACATCGCTGGCTTCTACCTACGCTCGGATCGCGACAAGTGATGCAGTCGAAACCAGGGTTGCCGATAGGGTCGGACTGCCTCTTGCCTACGTGCGGGATAACTTGGTAGCCGTTCCCATACCGGACGACCCGGTACTGACGATCATCGGTACTGGTCGTTCCGCGCTGTCGGCTATGCGCCTTGCCAGGAGCGCCGCTGAGTCGCTGGCTGCGTATACGCGAGAGCTCACGACAGATCCAGCAGCAACGCGCCAGATTCTCGCCGAATACGCCGCGGCGGAGGCGGGCATGGACCGCTCGAAGGCAGCCGTGGCCCGGCTTCAGAGCGACACGAGTGATGTATCGGCTCTAAGGGCAGCTGAAGCCCAGCAGGCTCAGGCTTCGCTCCGAGTACAAGCCCTCGCGTCGGCGTACGTTAGCGCTAGCAGTTCGCAGACTAGCGGAGCGAGCGTACAGATACTCACGGCAGCCGGTCCTCCAACCAGCAATCGGCGCGAGACATTGGCGGACTACGCGATTGTCGGCCTCCTAGTTGGCGCAATCGTAGCTTCGCTAGGTGTCCTCATCGCACGTTTGCGAGTAAAGCGAGGTCGACCGAACCGCGCGGAGGTGCCTGGCCTTCCAATGTCCGGTGAGAGGCTAACGAGCGAAGACTGATGACCCTCGGGACGACGTGGTCACTGGGTGTCCTTGATGGTTAGGCTGACACGGCCAGTTGACGCCAGCGGATTCCTGAGATGGTCGCCGGCGCGACGGCCATATCGATGCTGGGTGCGGCCGGGTTACTCGTAGTCTTTGGCCGCGATAGTTACGCCGCGGACGCAGTAGCTGCTGTAGCCCTAGTGCCAGCGGTCGCTTACCTGGCGGTAGCATTAGAGCCAGCCCTGGTTGCGACCGTGGCACTGATGCTTACAGTGTTCGCAGGCAACTGGCAGTACATGCATGTTCCGGTGCCTCTGGATCGACTCGCCTGGCTAGGCACCTTGGCCGGTCTGGGTTGGCGCTACCTGCGAGGAGACCCACGCTTCCTGCGGATTAGCGTGAAACCGGCCCACATCGTCCTCCTATTCGCCATTGCCTTTGCGATTTGCTCTGCGGCTATGTCAGGGACGTTGACTCAATCAGCCGGCGCGGTAGGAATACTCGACGATTTTGGCGCGGTGCCGTTTGCGCTCTTCTTCCTGGCTCCAGCGCTGTATCCGACGGCACGGAAACGAAATTACCTAGTCATAGGCCTGGTAACGCTGGGACTCTATCTTGGCCTGATCGCATGGCTCGAAGGCACCGGGCACAACTCGTTCGTCTTCCCGCGGTATATCTTGAATCCGAACATAGGTGAGCACTACGGGAGGGCGCGGCCCGTTTCTCGAGGCAGCTGGGGACGGCTTGGCCCTGTACGCGTGCGCCATGGGGGCATTGGTCGCGCTCCGCAGTTGGGTATCAGTCCGGGCCAGAGTGATTGCAGCACTCGTCTGCGCGCTATGTGTTTCGGGCATACTCTTCACGTTGACGCGCGAAGCGTGGCTTGGTGCTGTGTTGGGGACAGTCGCGATTTTTGCGGGGACGCCAAGTCTTCGTCGGTACCTGGTGCCAGGGACGGTTCTAGCGCTTTTTGGCGTAGCAGCCCTACTCGCGTTCCTACCGTCGGTACGCAGTAGCGCTTCCGCGAGGCTGGACTATCAGTCGTCTGTCTGGGACCGCTTCAACTCAGACGCCGCCGGCATTCGGATGCTTGAAGCCCGGCCTATTCTTGGCTTTGGATGGGCCACATACCCGACGGAAGTACAGCCCTATTATCGCCTCTCGTCTTCATATCCGCTGACTGCGGTTGGTGCGATTCACAACGTCTTCTTGGGCAATATGGTGGCGCTCGGAATCGTGGGCTCCGCTCTCTGGATGGTAGGCCTCTTTCTAGGAGTCGGCGCCCCGTTGTGTCGCCGTGGTCCTCCGGGTGAGAGGCAACTGTGGTGGACTGCGCTCTTGGGGGTTGCGGTTTGCTGGTTCGCAGTCGGTAACTTCACTCCTCAGGAATACGCGTTCGCGAACGCTGTACTGTGGCTGCTCGCGGGTATCGTGACGGCATTCGATGGCGCGCCAACTCTGGCTTCGGGGCGATCCCCTGGAATCGCCTTGAACCCGGTCCGTGAAGAGGCCGGCGCCTAGCTTAGGTCGCGGCGTTTAGTTTTAGTGAGCCTGACCGGACCCCGTTCATGGGTCCACCTGCTGTGAGAGCTGGTGGGTGGTAGGTACCTGCAGGGTAGGGCTGCCGCCGGCGTCGAACGGAGCCGACGCGTAGCGGCGGCGGAGTTCGGCGCTGGCGGGCGCGGCCTCGTGGGCGGTCTCCCAGCCCGTCTTGAACGCCGCGGGGGTCATCATCCCGTGCGCTCGGTGCGGCCGGCAGCGGTTGTAGTCCTGGCGGAAGTCCTCGACCATCACCTTCGCCTCGGCGAGGCACGTGAACACCTCGACGGCGAGGAGCTCGTCGCGGACGCGGCTGTTGAACGACTCCACGAACGGGTTCTCCCACGGGCTGCCGGGCTCGATGAACGCCGCGCCGGTCCGGCTGAAGCGACACCAGTCCCGCAGCGCGTTGGAGGTCATCTCCGGCCCGTTGTCGCAGCGCACGAACTCCGGATGGCGTGCCGCGCTCGCGACGATCCGGTCGAGCACGTCGACGACCCTGTCGCCGTCGATGCGGCGCTCGGCCTCCATCGCCAGCGCTTCGCGGGTGAACTCGTCAACGACGTAGAGCAGCTTCACCGCGCGACCGTCGTCGGTCACGTCGAACTGGAAGTCGAACGCCCACACGTGATCAGGGCGCTCCGCGCGCAGCCGGTCGCCGGGCACCGTCGATTCCCCGCGCCGCAGGCGTTTACGGCGCTTCTGCGGCACCCGGAGCCCTTCCTCGCGCCACAGCCGCTGCACCCGCTTGCGATTGATCTACCAGCCCTGCTCGAGCAGATGCTGATGCGCCTGGCGATACCCCCACCGCGGCCGCTGACGCGAGAAACGCCGCAGCTCGCGCCCGCAGCGCGCGCGTCATCCTCCGCGACCAGCGGCTCACGCCGCTGAGTCGACCGCGGCTGACCGACATACCGGCACGCCCGCCGCTCCGACAGACCGAGACGGTCCTGCAAGCATCAGGACCGCCCGGCGCCGGCGCTGCGGGCTCACCAATTTCCCCGGTTCACCTCGCGCAACGCCTGATTCTCCAACAGCTGATCGGCGACGATCCGCTTCAACCGCGCGTTCTCGGCCTCCAGCTCCTTCAACCGCTTGACATCGTCGGCCTTCATCCCACCGAACTGAGCGCGCCACCGGTGATACGTCGCCTCCGACACCTCCAAGCTGCTTCCAGACCTCCGGCAGCTCCATCCCCTCGCCAAGCAGCCGGTCGGCCTCCCTCAGCTTGCGGACGACCTGCTCCGGAGTGTGCCTGCGTCGCGACATCTACGTGCTCCTCTGACCCATTCTCTCGGGTCGTTGAAGCTCTCATAGCGACCGGACCGAATCCCGGGGAGCCGGCCAGAGCGTCGCGCGCATCGGGAACCTCGAGGAGTGGCAACGGGCCGACCCGAGAGCCCGCGACGCCACCGCTGTTTCAGTTCTTCGTCGGACCGGTGTTAGTAGCCAGCCAGCGGACGGCCCGTCATTACGCCTACTGTTCCAGAATGTAGGGCTCTGGGGACGGCACACGGGCAACGCGTCGTGCGGCTGCGATCACAAGGTCGTCGAGAGATGAGGTCCGAGGCACAGACCGCGTGTACTAACCCAGAGGCAGCGAGTTGCCGAGCGACCTGGGCCTGATGGTCATCTACGTGCTCGCCGTACTCTCGCGCTCTTGGCACCACAACGGGCACATGTCCGGCGTCGAGCGCCATCAGGATCGAGCCGACCCCCGCATGGCAAATCACGACGTCTGCTTGAGCAAGCGCCACCCGCAAGTCGTGTGACGAGATGTCCGGAAGGACCTCGGCGTTCGCCCACGCGAGGCTTCCGGCCAGTGGACCCGCCTGAGCGAGCACATCGATAGATTCAGGAATTACTGCCTTCAGGCGATCGAACAGACGTCGGAATGGCAAGTCGAGTGTGCCAACCGTCACGACGAGCTTTTGGAGCGCTTTAGGGCTTTGAATGGGCTCGGGCGCGAAGCTGTCAAACACTGATCCGCCGAACCGCCACCTCGGCGTCATCGCTTCCCGATGTTGTGTGTAAAGGTGAATCTTGCCAATGTGCTCCAGAATCCGCCCCGTGAGCGACACCCCGTCGATCCTGGCTGCGGACTCGATGTAGTGAGTCGGTATCCCTAGTGTGCGTGCAAGAGGAAGAAAGGAGAGCGCGATTCCGGCGCCATCACTCACTACGCAGTCTGGGAGTTCTCGACGCAGCAGGCGTCGGCCTCGGGCAGGTTTGCAAGGATCGGGCGCCAGGAGCGCGGTGGCGCAGGGTTTACGAACGCGACTCTCTCGTCTCTGAGAAGGCTCAAGCTCTGAGGCGACTCGAAGGTCACCCAGAACTCATCGTCGCGTGGTCGGAACCGCGGGGCAAGCTCGACGAGTTCTGCCAAGTGCCCCCCACTCGATGCTATGAGCATTCTCGTCATCGGTGCGCCGCATCCCAACCGTCACTCGCACACCGTTCGTAGAGTGACTCGCGGGCGTCGATAGTGCGGGTTCCACCAGTCGGCTGTATGCGGCCGACGGCCGCTGTTAGCAAGGCTTGCCACCCTGTGAGCGATGCAGGCGACTGCGCCCTGGCCGATTTACAGACTGAAGCTGCGTTGGTAAACAGCGATAGCGAGCGGGCATCGCTATATGACCACGGCATCACAATTTCGGCGGGACCGAGCAAGACGAGTGCCGACAATTTGGTCTCGGTCATTAAGTCCTACGGGCTGGGTGTGATGTCATTGTGCTGAAGCCCCGGTGGCGTTTCGGTCTGGATGAACTGGCTGCGAATAGTAAGCTGTGGCCCGGCATATGTTTCACCGGTGCGTACCGCTCGGCGGCACTTTACGAGGTCGCCCGCGAGGCAAGCGACTTGTAGACCCAATACTTTGGTTGCGCAACGTCGAGGCTCCGACCCGAATGAACCGGACTCACAGTGCAGTTAGATCTGGATACGCGTCTGCCACTTCATGAGGAGTAGTGTGACTCCATTGTTCGCCAAGGCCGATTGCCCGTTTGACTGGTTGAAGGGTCTGTCTGGCGCGAGCTGCGACTCTGTAGATCAGCTTATTTTCGTGGGCTTCCAGTTTACGGAGTTCGTGCGCCGTTTCCGTCAGGCGGCGTGCCAGTAACTCGCGATGGACCGAGGGTAGATTTGTAGAGTTGACGGACTGAAGTGCATGCAACTCGCCGCGCAACAGACGAGAGCGGTCTTGCGACATCTGATGGGGATGCACTCGATAGAGCGCGTTCACGCCCGGAATCCGGAGAATGGGATAGCCGGCTGCGGCGACGTTCAGCCATAACTGATAGTCCTCGGCGGCCCGGGTGACCTCATCGAAGGGGCCGACATCAACGAACGCGTCGCGAGCAATCACGGCCGACACAAACACGAAATTGCGTCGGATGAGGTCAAGCAGAAACGCGTTGCGCGTTTCGACGGTAGTCCCAGGCTCCGGCCCGCTGGTCATTGTCCTAAGGCGAACCCGACCCGCGGCATCGAAGGCATATGCATCTGTGTATGCAAAGCCGATGTTATTCGTTTCGGGGATCGTGGAGGCCGCCCTCTCGAGGTATGCAGGCAGCCGAGATGCGTCGCTGTCGAGCAAAACGAGGTAACGACCGACCGAGGCGTCAATCGCAACATTGCGGGCCGCCGACAGTCCCTGGTTTTCTTGGGATATCACCAAGACCCGCTCGTCGCCGCAGCGCGCGAGCTCTGTCTCCGTGCCGTCTGTGGAGCCGTCGTTCACGACGACAATCTCGAAGTCCTGGTACGTCTGATTGAGGACGGAGCCTATTGCTGCGCCCACGGTTCGCTCAGCGTTGTATGCAGGAATTATGACCGAAAATAGGGGTGGCACGAGTCGGGCGGGATCGGCCCGGCAGGGCCCCGCAGAGCGCACGGTACCCTACGACGTACGCGCCTAGCGAGATTGCGTTTCGTCGTCCGTCGGATCCACCGACCGGAACTGCAGCCGAGCCGTGACGACTGTTGTGTCGTCCGCCCAGCGACTTACGACGGTACTGCGCAGCGGGCACCAGTGCCGGCATAGACGGCGGTGGTAAGCGACCCCGCACGCTATTTTCGGCATCGTTGCGACGCGAACTAGCGGTCATCCCGGTGATCCTGGTTGGTCTGGCGGCCGCCGCGGTCGGTGTTTCAGCGCATGGCGGTGCCGCAGCGTTCTCGGCTCAGCAGCATGGAGAGACCCGGATCAACCCGCGCCAGCTTGATGCGATGCTGCTGACTACGCGGGAGCCGGTGCCGCATGGCCGCGGCAGCATCGCAACTGCGGTTGCCTGTGACCCCGGCACGAAGGGCCCGAAGCTGAACCCGTGGCGCTGCAGCATCCGCTACGGCTCCGGTGCTGCCATCCAGTACGTGGTCGAGGTTGCGAACAGCGGCAGGTTCGTTGGGGTTGACAAGACCGGAGCGCGCGTGGTTCGCGGGTGCTGTGTGGTCGGAGTCGCTCACCCGCTCGAGTGAGCGTGTTCAGCGCAGCGTGAGGCGACCGCTGACCAGAATCGTGTCGGCTGCCGTACGCGCCTGGGCCAGCCACTCGTCGCGAGACGTGGTCTTGAGTGCACCCAGCATCGGCTCGATGACTGGGTCACTCGGGTTCAACCGCAGCGTCGCCCGGAGTGCTGCCCGCGGGTTCAGGCCCGCGTAGGCGTCGGCGATCGCGAGGCCGTAGTGGTACTGCCAGTTCCCCGGTTCCTTCGCGACCGCCTGGCGCATGGCGGCCACGGCGTTCAGTACCCGCCCCTGATGGATGTCGCAGTACCCGACGATCTGGTAGGGCTCGGGCCGAATGGACAGGTCGTTGATCGACGCGAGCGCCTGTGTCTCGGCGACGTTGCAGTTACCCGCTTCGAAGGCGGTGGCCGCGCGTTGGAGATGGTCCTGTGAAAGCAGAAGCAGGCCCGGCGTGATAGCTGCGATGAGCAGGCCGACGGCCATGGGCACCCGCCACTGCGTCTCTCTGTCACTCATCGCTTGGCTCGCCGACGGTTGCGCAGCCAGCGCTGCACCGCCAACCATGAAGACCCAGGCAGTGACCGCAGGCATCTGCCAGTCCCAGTCGACGGCAGCGTGTAGGCACCAGGCAACGACGGCGGCGATGGCTGCGGCGCATAAGACACGGTCTCCTGTCGGAATTCGAGCGACGAGGGCAACCAGAATCGTGACCAGTGTGATGACGAGCAGCGTGAAGCCGACGATTCCGAGCTCGGCGAGCACCTGCAGGTACAGGTTGTGAGCGTCAACCACCACGATCGAGCCGGGCGCGCGGTAGCGATACCAGTCGAACTCGTACGTGCCGGCTCCGGTTCCGTGGAGCGGCTGGGATTTGAACGCATGCCAGGCAGCGCTCCACAGCGGAGTGCGCCCGTCCGAGCTGAGGCTTGACAGCCGGACCTGGCTGGCCGGAACCGGTCCTGTCTGGATGAACTTGTTGTAAAGGCGTGCGGGCCAGCCAGCCGCGATCGCAACGACGATCGCTGCTGCACCAGTGCCCACGAGCGCTGCCGCGGCCACGCGGCGCCGCGAGCGTGAGAGCTTCCTGCCCTCCATGCGACGAGCAATTCGTGTTTCGATGGGGAAGCCGGCAGCACTCAAACCGATCGCCGCCACGATGCAGAGCCCGACCGCCAGTGCGACGTGATGACCCTGGATAACCGCTGCAGGACTCCGCGGGTGGCTGCTGTTCAGCAGGGTTGCGTGGTAGGTGACGGCGACTGCGATTGCGGTCGTGGGGACGATGGCGACGGCTGTTGTGAGCAGGGAGGGCGTCCTGGCGACGACAACGAAGATCACGACTCCGATCAGCAGTGCCGCTATCGCTCCGCGCGAGAGCGTCAGAAGCAGGGTTGCGGCAAAGAGCGGTACCGTGCCGGCGGCAACGGCCCGCAGCGGTCGCCACTCTCGCGGACCGGCCGCGGTACCCAGAGCCAGCAGCACGCCAACGGACGCCAGCAGACCGAGTGCGTTCCAGTACGTGATCGGGTAGCTGAGTCGTTCGCTTGCAAAGCTGTTGTGGACTGGCCACAGGTGGGGCAGGACGCGGGTTATGAAGCCCGAGCCACAGACGATGAGGGCGCCCACGAGCGTGCTCCGCACCGTCCATCGGAGAAGGCCGGCCGCTCGCGGGAGCAGGCCGAACAGAACAAGCAGCAGCAGATACAGGAGGTCGCGGTCGACCTCCGTGAAGGCGCGCGCCTCCGCGTGTGACCACAGGGCCGAGAGCAGTGTCCACCCGGTGTACAGGGTGAACGCACCGGTCGCGATCACATACCGGCGCCCGACTCCGGCGAACGGGCGGTCCGCCACGAGTATCCGGGCGATCAGAACGAGCGCAAGCAACAGCGTTACCAGCGCGACCGATCCTGCGTAGTAGCCGCCGGCGCTGAAGCCGAGGTACACGGTGATCAGTGCCGGCAGAACGGCCAACGACCGTGCCCAGAGCTGCTCGCTGCGTCCAGTCAACTGAAGAGCGCTGACCGACGGGGCCGGAGCGTTGGCGGTCGCGCCGATCCCTGAGCTCACGCGGAGATCATATGTGTCACCGCCGGTGCAGAGGACGCATCAGGCGTTCAGGCCGCGCGTCGACTGAACGCATGCCATCGTGGACGTGGGCCGGCCAGCTTCAGTGGTGCGAGTGGCCGGACGGTCCCTGATGTTTGGGCGGGTTCGGCTCGTGGCCCTTCGGCGGGTTCGGTCTGTAGCCCTTCGGCGGCCTAGGCATCGGCTTACAGTGGCTGAAGCCGTTGAACCCGTACGCCCACGGGAAATGGTCCCTCGGCTTACATGGATGCCCCGGCTGGTATTGAGACCACGCCGCGTTCTGACCATGGCCGAAGAAGCTGCCACCTGAGGCGAAACCGGTCGCCGCGGTCCCGCCCAGGACCACAGTTGCGAGGCCGAGCGTAACCCAACGGGAGACCAGCGGCCGGCGACGGCGCTTTCCGCTCTCGGCCTGGTTGAGCGCGCGCAGCTTGATCTGGTCGAGCTCGAGCGGTGTGAAGCTCGGCCGGTTCTCACGCAACCGGTCGGAGACGCCGCGGAGCTCTTCGGGAAGTTCGTTGCCCGAGTCGAAATCAGTCATCACTGTCTTATACGAACGAGCGCCCCGATTCCCAACACCGATCTCGCAAATACGTAATACCGCGGCGTTCGGGATGATTGCGCCGATGCGGGACTTCGATCGCTGCTACGCGGAACACGCTGAGCCGCTGCTGCGGTTCGTCGCGTTCAGGGTCGGCGACCGCGAGGTCGCGAAGGACCTCGTTGCCGACACGTTCGAGCGTGTTCTGCGGTCGCGAGGTCGATTCGATCCCCGCAGGTCGAGTGAGAAGACCTGGATCTACGGGATCGCGCTGAACCTGGTGCGTGACCATGTGCGTCGCGAGCAGGTGGCCGGGCGCGCCCTGGAACGGACGGCCTCTGCGGTCTCCACGGGCGCCCATCGGGATACGGCGGACCTGGTGGCCGATCGTGACGAAGTCAGGCGAGCGCTGATGATCCTCTCCGACGACGAGCGCGAGGTGGTCGCACTCAGGTTCGGTGCCGACATGACGGTTCCTGAGATCGCAAAGCTTGTCGAAGAGAGGGTCTCCACAGTCGAGGGGAGGCTCTACCGGGCTCTGGCGAAGCTGCGAGCCGAAATGGGGCCCTGAGTACCCAGCGCGTACTGCCGGTGGCATCGTCTGCGTGCCGGCGGCAACGCTCCCTGCGATCATCGGCCAGATGTCCAGTTGGTTCCAGGAGTACGGTTACGCGGCCGTCTGCGACAACCTGATCATCGGCGCGATGCCGGGCGACAAATCCGACGTTCAGGTGTTGTCGCTCCTCGGTGTCACACGTGTCCTCAACCTGGTTGAGGACACCGAATACCTGCGGGGAGCCCGCCGAGGCGTTGAGCGGGCTTTGGCGAAGGCAGGCGTCGAGGAGCGGCGGTTCCCAACTCCTGACTACGGTGGCCTGGCACCGGATCTGATCGAGCAGGCGACGGCCCAGGTGAACCGTTGGCTCGATGGCGGTGAAACCGTCTACCTGCACTGCCGCGCCGGCTGGCAGCGGTCAGCCACCGTCGCCGCGGGTGCGATCGCGCTGCGCGACAACCGCACCGTTGACAGCGCGCTCCAACTCGTACGGACACGCAGAGATACGGCGGAGCCTCTGTCCCATCAGGGCGAGGATCTGCAGCGGTGGTTCGACACACGAGCCGCCGGGCGTCGTTGATGTCCGGCGGGCGCGCCCAACCTGAGGCCTGCGGCCCCACAACCCGATTCCTACCAGCGGCTTAGCCTCCGCTTAGACCGAGCCGCCACGCTGACGGCACATAGATTCGCCGTATTTGAGGAAATCCGTCGAGGACCCCTTTAGGCCGGCACCGAATCTGTCGAAACCCTGGTAGCCGCCGGGACCGACCGGAACCCACGACCTCTTCCTGTAGGCCTTATGACTTTGTTCCTGGGCATCGCCCTCGCGCTTGGCTGCGCGCTAACGACGAATCTAGGTTTTCTCTATAAGCATCGCGGTGCCTGCGCGGTGCCGGCGGTCGACTTCCGCCGTCCCTTCTGGTCGGCGCGGCAGCTGTTCTCCTCGCGCCTGTTCGCGCTCGGGATGCTGGTCGCGGTCGGCTCGTGGATCTTCCACGTCGCCGCGATGGCGATGGCGCCGCTGTCCGTCGTGCAGGTGGTGCTCGCGGGTGGGATCGTGCTGCTGGCGATCATGGCCGAGCGCACGTTCGGCCTGACCATCGGCTGGCGCCAATGGACCGGGCTGGGGATGACCGCCGTCGGCCTGATCCTGCTGGGGATCTCACTTCCGGCGGTTCACGGTGCACATTCGCGTTTCTCGGTCCCCGGCATGATCGCGTTTGAGACGGTGCTGCTCGGGATCGGGACGCTGCTGATCATCGGACCGCGGATCGGCGCGCCGAGTCACCATCACGGCGTGATGCTCGGTGCGGCTTCCGGGATCCTGTTCGGGGTCTCAGACATCTCGATCAAGGCGCTCACGGGCATGGTCGGCGCGCATGGCGCGCTCGGTCTCGCGTCGCCGTGGCTGCTGGTGACGATCATCGCATCGATCGTGGCGTTCTTCGCATCCGCCAAGGCCCTGCAGGACGGGCAGCCGGTGCCGGTGATCGCTGTGACCAGCACCGCGGCCAACGTGTCAGGGATTGTCGGCGGGCTTGTGGTCTTCGGCGACCCATTCCCCACCAGCCCGACGGGCATCGTCTTTCAGGTGATGGCCTTCACGCTGGTGCTGGTCGCCGCGTGGTTCACACCGGCGCCGGCGCGTGCAGCGACTGCTGCAGCCTGAGTTGACCTTGGGAGCGCCGACCGTCGCTCCGCGATCCGCGAGGAGCTGGCCAAGGCGCTGTGGGCTGCGCAGCACAGACTCGAGCAGCTATGACGGTCGGCACGACGACCAGTGAGACCATCAAGGGGGCCTCAACATACGCGATCTCGTCACATTGGGCTGAGTCGTCGTTCATCTCAACTCGTCCAACTGCCTGCGTTCTAGCCATTGGATGCCGTGACGAGGAGTGAGTATCCCCCCAACAGCCTCGCGGTGATCTTCTCCGGCAGCACGCGCCTTGGTAGGAGCGCAAGCTGAGCTTTCCTGGAACCGGGAGGAAGATCGAACGAACGGGTGAGAAACTTGTCCTGCACAGTGTATCCGGCGTCTTCAAGGGTTGCGAGTGCCGTCTCAAGCGTGAAATAGTTGATGTGACCCACCTTGGCACGGATTGCCATGAGTTTGGTTGGTCGAAGCACGGCCTGTGCTGAAAGGTCAAGAGGGATGTGCACGATAGTCGTGCGAGCCTTGAAGCGAAGGCTCGCGAGGAACCCGATAGGGTCCGGGACATGCTCGATGACATCCATGATCAACATGAGGTCAAATGTCTCGGCATCCTGCGAGGCGTCGGCAAGGACGAAAGATAGCCGTTCGCTTGAGCGCTCTCGAGCCATCGAGAAAGGCACATCAGCGACCTCGTAGCCGACGAGATGTGTGATCGAAGGACGCCGATCATGGAGTTGTCGAAGGATCTCACCCGCGCCGCATCCAACCTCGCAGACCGAACTTATTCCTTCTGCACTGCCGATTGATCTCAGGATCTGGTCGCATTTCCAGGGCGAATCTGAAACGTGCCAGTCGGGGTTCTGCTGTAGGTAGGTTCCGCTTGAGTAGCGGTCGTCTGCGGTCATGGCGTAACGCTACCTCGCCGCCCAGAGCACGCCAAGCCCGGTTCGCCTGATGTTCCGCTTGTAATGGATGAACGTAGGTTCATGGCGAGCCGACCTAAGGGTCTCGCACATATCGGAGTGTCGGACGGGTTCCAGGATGTCATGGTCGACCCTGAGGTCGAATCGCCAGACCCGCTGCCGCGCCCATGATCAGCAGCGTCATCACGAGCGCCTCTTCGGCGTAATAGGTGATTGAAACCTCGGTCGCGCCGCAGGCGACGAACACCAGGAGGATCGCGACCAGCGCGATTGCCGGGGAGTTGGGGTCAAGGCTGATGTGCCGCCGCAGCGACGAGAAGGTCATCCAGAGGGCTGCAATCAGCAGGAGCAGGCCGACGATGCCCTCGTCCAGGGCGACCTGGATCGGCAGGCTGTGGGTGAACTCCGTGTACCCGAGCGGATCACGGGGAAACACGTATGCGTAGTGCAAGGAAGCACCCGAGCTGATGTGTCCCGCCGCACCCCAGCCGAACAGCTCCTGAGGTTGGAGGCGGCTGAGCACCTGCCAGGCCCCCTGCCAGATGTCGACGCGGCCGGTGCCGCTGACGACGGAGCCGAACTGGTTCTGTCCCGGCGTGTTGCGGTTGAAGGCATTCGCCACACCCGTGGCAGCCAGGACGCGCAGAAATCCGAGCACGATCAGAGGGAGCGCCGGGATGATCACGGCTATCCAGGGCAAGCCCCTGAACCTCTTGAAGAGCGCGAACAGCAGGACAACCCCCAACGCGACAGCCACCTCCGTCCGTGAGTCGCCGACGAGGAGCTCATAGACGCAGATCAGGGTGACGAGCGCCACCAGCCACCTTGGACACCACTGAGGGGCTCGGAGCCTCAGCACACCGACGGCTGCGACCGAGGCTCCCACAACGATGCTGTACAGGTTGATGCTCGTCGTCAGCGGAAACACCTCTCTGCCCGAACTGATGCCGACCAGGCCGGCAAGTTGGCTCGAGGTTCCCGCCGTTGCGCCGGCCGGATTCGGGTTCTGCATCCCGCCCAGATGAAGGACCAGGTTCGAGGCCGCGTAAACCGGAAGCGCCAGCACGAGCGCCATCAGCCGTCGATCCCGTGTCTCCCGATCCTCGGCCGTCGTGACCAGAGCGACCCCGAACAGTGCGACCACCGAGTACAGAACCGCCTTCCCGCCCGCAGAGGCCACGTTGCCATAGACACCGTGATCGGCCCCGCGCACGAGCGCCAGCCCGATACTCGCGACGAACAGCAGCACGAGCGCGACGCGCGGGTTCAGGAACGAGCCCCGGGGCTGCCGTGGGATCGCCCACAGGATCGCGTAGATGAAGATGCCGATCACGACCGCCTGCAGGGTCGTCTTGTGTCCGAATGATTCGCCGGCACGGACCAGGGTGACGCTGCCGGCGGCGAGGTATTCGGCGGGTCCGGCTCGCGCCAGGCTCCTTCCGAGCAGGGTCGATCTGGGCGCCGTGGCCGGTCGCGGCGCCGCATACGTTGAGGGGACGAAGTCCATCTCCGCCGAGGCTATAGAGATCCTGCGTTTCGTCCAGTTTGCTCGACCATTTGTCCAGTTTTCCGCTGCGGGGAACTCGACATACGCAATCATCGCGCCGTGGTCAGCAGCGACTCGCGCACGACGCCTCACACCCTCGCGAACCCCCCGCGTCGCGATCGCTTCGCGCTGAGGGTGGCCGGCAGCGGTAGCAGCAAAACGACCGGGCGTGGCGCCCAGTCGGTCCAGGGCCGCAGGCGCCCTTTGGAGACCAAGGCTCGCATCACGGGGTATCGCGCGCTGCGGGTGGCCGGGTCCAGGTATCAACGCGCATTCCCCGACTACCTGGAGTTCGCCCCGGAGGTTCGCGACGAGGTCGAATTTGCGGATCTTTCGGCTCGAGTCAACTGTTACCTCGCCGGGATCGGGATTCCGCTGTACCTGCCAGGCCCCCGGTTTGCGATAAGGCCCGAACTCGTGCCGCACTTCGACGGTGCGCTCGTCACTGATCCAGGCTGGGTGGACAAGCGCCCTGATGGGGCCGCGCAGCTCGTTGTGCATCGTGTTACTGCACGAACGGCCGGTCGGATCGCCTCGAGTCGTTCGCCGGCATGGACGGTCGCCGAGACGCTCTCCCGACGATCGGAGGAGCGGTATTTCGACCTGCGCAACGCCGTCAGCTGGCCGACCTATGAGCCTGTTGAGGTGGCCCTGAAGAGGCTACGGAAGAAGATCGGACCTGCGCGTGAAGCGGTCGTGCTCGCGACGGGTCCTTCCGCTGCGGGTGTGGATCTCGACGATTCGGCTGCTGTCAGGATCACCTGCAACTCGGCGGTGCGCGACAAGGAGCTGATCCGCCGGTTCCGGCCGAACATCATCTGCTTCACGGACCCGGTGTTTCACTTCGGGCCGAGCCGCTACGCGGCAGAGTTCCGACGGGATGCGGTCCGCGCCGCTGAGGAGGTGGACGCCTTCGTGGTTTGTGGTCACCGCTTCGCCGGTGCTCTGCTCGATCTGGAGCCCGCGCTTCATCACAGACTCGTGGTCATCCCGCAACAGGATGGTGGGCCCTGGCGTTGGCCGACCCGCCGGAACCCCACGGTCCGCCAGGGCGGAAACGTGATGACGACGCTGATGCTGCCGACGGCCTTCCTGCTGGCCGATCGAATAACGGTCGCCGGCGCAGACGGCAGGCAGCCGAGCGAGAAGTACTTCTGGCGGTACAACCCCCAACTTCAGTATTCAGACGATCTGATGAAGACGGTGTTTGACTCGCACCCTTCGTTCTTCCGATACGTCGACTACTCGGATTACTACGACGAACACTGCGGGTCGCTGGAAGACCTGATCCAGGTGGGAGAGCGGGCGGGAAAGCGTGTCTCGGCAGTTACGCCGAGTTGGATCCCGGCGCTCCGACACCGAGGCGCTGCCGAACCCGCAAGGAGTGCGTGATGACCACTGAGCCCACCTCGACAGCGCGTTACTACATCGCGATCTGCAAGCGGCGCTGGCGGGTGATCGCGCTGGCGGTGCTGGTGCCGCTGGCGGTCGGTGTCGGGCTGTATGTCTCCGCGGCCAAGACATACCGTGGCACCGCCGAGGTCGTGATCAACCGCCAGAGTCTGGCCGACCAGCTGAACGGCACGTCCGACCCGGTCGCAGCGGCCTCCGACTTCATCGACATCGTTCAGACCGACGCCGACGCGGCGCGGTCGACCGAGGTCGCCCGCAGGGTTCTCGCGTCCACTCCGGGAACGGGGATGACACCGCAGCAGTTCCTGAACAGCTCCGACGTGACCGCGTCACCCAACGCCGACCTGCTCACCTTCACGGCTGACAGCCACGATCCGGCGACGGCGACCAGACTCGCCAACGCCTACGCGCAGGCCTACACGTCCTACAGCACGGAGCAGTCGGCCGCGGCATTTCGCGCCGCCGCGGCCCAGCTCAACAGGCGGATCGTCGCCGCTCAGGCGGCCCATGCCCCCGGACTCACCGCCCAGCTGCAGTCAAAAGCCGACGATCTCCAGGCCCTCGCCGCAGTGCAGACAGCGAACGCGTTCGTCGTCAGGCCCTCCACCACCGCAACGGTGACGAGTCCGCGGGTGTCTGTTGACATCGGCCTGTTCCTCGTCCTGGGCCTGGCCCTTGCCGTCGGACTGGTGGCGATCCTGGAAGGGCTCGACACGAGGGTGCGCAGCCCGGAGGAGGCGGAGGAGATCCTCGGTGTTCCGTTCCTGGCCAGAGTGATGCCGCCGCCCAAGGGCTTCGAGCGTCGTGTCCTGGGGCTGGTCCGGCCACGGGATCCTGCGACGGAGGGCTTTCGCACGCTCCACGCCAGCCTCCAGGCCCTGATCGCCGACCGGGGTGCAAAGGTGTTCATGGTCACGAGCTCGCTGGAGTCGGAGGGCAACTCGCTGACGACGGCGAACCTCGCGGCGATTGCTGCGCGAGCCGGACAGGACGTGGCCCTCGTCGACCTGGATCTGCGTCGCCCCAGCCAGAACGTGCTGTTCGGATCGGCTGAGACGGGTCCAGGCATCACCGACGTGCTCAGGGAGCACGCGAGCCTGGATGAGGCGCTGCTTGCAGTGATGCCGTCCCCCGGCCACGGGAGTGAGTCCGAGGCGGGCAGTCTCTCGGTTCTGCGATCGGGGCCGGTTTGCGCCGATCCGGGTACCACTGTCGCTTCGGAGGGCCTTGCGGCGGTGATCGATCGCCTGCGAGGGGACTTCGACCTGGTACTGATCGACGCCCCTCCGGTTCTTCGTACAGGCGATGCTCGGACGATCAGCCGGGCATGCGACGCGATTGTCCTGGTGGTGCGTCTGCCCAACGCCACCAGGCCGATGCTGCGCGACCTGGCCAGGGCCGTATCGGCGGCGTCGGCCCCGGTCGTGGGGTTTGTTGTCACCGGCAAACCGGAGGCCGGCGAGGGCCGTTACGGCTCCTACGAGCAGGCGGTCCCCGAGGTTCCGATCGCGGCTGTGCGCGCCACCTCGCGCGTCTGAGCCGCAGCCGTTTGTGCAATCGCTCTGATCCGCCTGCGCGTCGGACGGCGGAGCGCTGGGCGCATTCCCGCGTCATGGGGTCGCCAACTTCGCGCCGCTGCCCAGGTCGCGACGTCATGGACCCGCTCAGCGACGCAGGTGAGCCGCGGGGCTGATCGATCTCCGGCGCTGGCCCGGCAGGGCTCCGTTGCGGTGGGGCGGTCCGTTTGTTAGGGGGCAGTTTCACGTGATCCCCAATCCTCTCCCGTGTGTTATGACAGGGAGTCAGGAGATAGGAGAGGGCGGAGATCGGATGGCGGTGGGGTATGGGTGAGTTCCTGGAACTGTTGCTTGATCGTCGTGGCACGCGGCCGGGGAGTCGGTCTGACAGCGCACGAGTCGCCCTGGTGATCGAGGGCGGAGGGATGCGCGGCGTCGTCGGAGCGGGCGCGGCCTGCGCTCTGCGTGACCTCGATCTGGCCGATTGCTTCGACGACATCTACGGGGTGTCGGCCGGCGCGATCAGTGCCGCTTATCTGGCGGCCGGCTGCTCGAGTGCCGCGACCCGCATCTATTGGGAGACGCTGCTGCCTGCCCGGTTCCTGAGCCCGGCCCGAGCACTGCGCGGAGGCCCGCTGATGAACCTCGACTATCTGATTGACGAGGCCCTTACGGAACTGGCTCCGCTGGACGAGCAGGCGATCGCCTCAAACCCCGTCAGGCTGCACGTGATCGCATCCTCGCTGGATGCGCGCAGGGCCGTCGATCTGGGCCCGGACTACGGCCCACTTCGTGACCGCCTGCGGGCCTCTGCGCGGGTGCCGTTGTGCTCGGGCGGGCCGGTCCGGCTGCGCGGAGAGCGGTTCATCGACGGGTGCGTATTTGAGCCGCTGCCCGTCGTCCGAGCGATCGCCGACGGCGCCACCCACGTGCTCGTGCTGCGCACGCTTCCGCGTGGGCAGAGGCAGCGCAACGGCGTCTCGATGACGCTCGACCGTGCTCTGCGGGTTCGTCACCCGCAGCTGCGCGGCAGCGGTGCCAGTAACCGCGGACGGTATCTGCGCCAGCTCGAGGCGATGGACTGCTGGGATGGGGACGGTCAGGTCTGGGCACTCGCTCCCGACGGGCCGGCGCTTCCAACCTACTGCCGGTCAGAGGCCGCGCTCGCCGACGGCGCAAACCTGGGATACGGCATGGTCTGTCAGGCGCTCGGAACCCTCGCCTCGGCGCCGTTCACGGTCAGCGGCTCGCCGGCGATCCCTTCGGTGGCACCGGCCCGTGTGTTGGTGACGACGGTGTGCATGATGATCCCGGCGCCGCGCCTGCCCAAACGTGTCAGCGCGAAGCTCGCCGCCGCAAAGATCGCAAGCCAGGCGAGGCGCTCGACGCCGGCAGCGATCGATGTTCCGGGTGATGTGATCGCCGCTCCGGCGTATGAAATCCCTGCGGCCGCCAGCACGGGCAGGAGCACCCGCCATTCGTATGTGTTCGGGTTGCGCGGATCCCGCGCGTAGATCGAGATCCCGACGACCAGGACAAGCCCGGTGGCGGCGTACACAATCGCGGCCGCCAGGATTCCGTGGCTCGGCACGACCAGCAGCAGGAGCACGACGTTGGTCGCCGCCGCAAAACCGCTCACGACCCACACGAACCCGGTCTTGCCGGCGCCCATGGTCGCCCCGTTCATCGGGATCAGATACAGCCCGGTGAGTCCCTGCGCGAGCGCGATCCACGGGATCAGCGGCGCGGCACCCTGGTAGCTCGGGGCCGCCAGGATCGTCACCACTGTTCCGCCGAGCAGCGCGCCCGTCAGCGCGATGCCTGTGGTGAGCGTGACCTGGTGAGTGATCACTCCCCGCAGCCGGCGACGATCCTCGCGATCAGGCCCGGCCCTTGCGTAGCGAGGAAGCAGCGACTGGTTGAGTGCGGCCGTCGCGAAGGCGATCGGAACGCCGAGGTTGGCTGCGAGGCTATAGAGACCGAGCTGGTGTGCGGTGACCAGGCCGGCGAGCACGAGCCGGTCGGCGAGCATGATTGCCCAGAGCGAAAACGCGTGCGGCACCAGCGTGAGCCCGAACTTGAGCGGACCGCGCAACAGCGGCCAATCGAACGGCTCGTCGCGGTACCACGGAAGCACGACCATCGCCGCGATCAGAAGCACCAGGTTCGATGCGGCAGACGCACCAAGCCAGCCGGTGATGCCGAGGTGCAACACGACAACCGCAACGAGGATGAAGGTTGTCGTTGCCACGGCGTTGGCCACCGACAACACCAGGTAACCGACGAGGCGCTCACTGACACGGAGCACGACAAGCGGCACAACCGTCGCCGCTGCGAACAGCGCGCCGGCCACCAGCGCGAGGAACAGATCTGGCACGGAGACGCGATGGAACGACACGATCAGGGGTGCCCCGACGGCGGTCAGGGCGATCGCGCCGGCCAGCGGCGCGACGATCAGGAACCGCCACAGGGAACCGACGAGCCGTCGCTGCCGGATCGGATCGTGGTCGAGGTCGAAGAACGATCGGAAGAGCCCGAGGTCGAGCCCGAAACTGAACAGCATGCTCGCCGCGGAACTGATCGCCAGAAGCACTGAGAGCGGGCCGTACTGAGAGGGCGTCAGGGCGCGTGTGTACACGGGCAGCAGCAGAAAGCCGATCCCCGGCGTCAGGCCGTTGCCGAACCCGAAGATCAGGGCGCTCTTGAGGGATCGCTTCATCTCGGAGCCCGTGACCCGTCAGTCAGACGATGCGTGGACGGAGGTTCGCGGCAACCTCACGAAATCCACTCTGGCTCAGGTGAATGTTGTCGACGGTGTATGACCTGACCTGCCTCGGCGTCCAATGCGACAGATCGACAACATCCGGGAGCGCCGCTCGCATCCGGCCGTCAAACCTCTGGACCACCTGCTCGATGTTCGCTGGCCGGCCTCGCGCATAGTTGCCCTCCCAACCGGACACGAAATGGTTGCTGCTTATCCAGGTCAGGTTGGGGATCGCGACGAGCGCTGGAATGATCTCGTCGCAGAGGTACTCATCCGAGTACAGATTGATCGTCGGCTCACCCATATAGAGGGTGTCCCACGGGCTCGTGTAGTAACCGGCGTTTGCCGCAAACAACGCCTCGAAGCGCGGCGAGCCCCGCTTTCCCGCCTTCACCCGCTCAACGTTGCTCAACGGCCGCGGCGAAAAATCCACGACCCCGCAGTTGAGGATGACCCGATCGAACGACTCGAGGTCAACCGTGTCGGCGAAGTTGAGGAAATCGACAAGCGTCGTGTGGCTGTGTGGGGTGAGCCGATATGTCACATGGAACGATCGCTGCAGTGAGTGGATGTATGACCCGAGGTAGTGGGTCTTGCGCGGCGCGGTGATGTTGCGGCCCCGTGAATCGGCGTATATGAGCACGTGCGGGCGACGGCGATTCCTGAACCGCAGAGCCGCGTCGTAGCCGTGGAGCACGGACCTGGTGAGCCTCTTGGCCCCGGCGAGGGTCGAGCAGGATCGAGACTCCATCACGCCTGGACCAGCTGACGCCGTTGCCGAGGGCTGCCGCCGGCATCGACCTCGAGTGACCTGATCGGTGAGACGAGCACCTGCCCGGATGAGTCCAGGTCGCTCCCGCTCCCCCGGCCCGCGGTGGTGACAAGCAACAGCTCAGCTGACATCGCCAGCGACGACGGTCGACGGGCAGGTACGGCCAGCTCGGAATAGACGCCCGTCGACGGGTCGAAACGACCCAATGCGGCTCCATCCCAGAGAGCGATCCAGACGATGCCGTCCGCCAGCAGGATCCCGTCAGGCTCAACTGCGCCCGGGAACTCGAGCACCAGCTCACGGCTCAGTGAGTCCCCCGCGTCGGTCACGGAATACATCGCGCGCGCGAGCGAATCGACGTGGAAGCCGCCGCCTGCGTCGGCCCACGTGATTCCGTTGGAGATGCCCAATCCGTCCAGCATCTCGACCACCGACCCGCTCGTATCGATACGCCAGAGCTTCCCGAGCGGCCTGCCTCGGTCCGGGGTCAGCCCCATCGAGCCGATCCAGATCCGGCCGCGCCGGTCGACGATGCCGTCGTTGAGCCGGGCTCCGGTTCCGACCGGGAGCACGGCCAGCGGCTCGGGCTCGGCGCCCCACCGATACGCGTAGACGGTGTCGCGACTGGCCAGGATCTGCACCCCGGCCGTCTGCGACGGGGTCGCAAGCGTGAGAAAGTCAAAGCCGAGGTCGAGGAAACTCGGGGCCGCCATGGACGGACTCCAGCGAAAGATCCGCGCGGTCAGGATGTCGACCCACTGAAAGCACTGCTCCGGCTCGAGCCAGCGGGCCGATTCGAACAGCCGTCCGCTCAGCGGCAGCGCTCGCCACCGTCTGATCATTCGCTGCCGAGGCGTGCACTCGCCCCGCCGTCGATCGTGAGCACCGAGCCCGTCATGAACGCCGACTGGCCGCCCAGCAGAAACTGAACAACCTCGGCGATCTCAGACGGCTCGGCAATGCGGCCGAGCGCCGTCCGTTCACGCAGGATCTCGCGACGGCCGTCGGCAAGCTCGGGACCCCATCTGTCGAAGCCCTCCCTGAGCTTTGCGGTGTTGACCGCGCCGGGTGCGATCGCGTTGACGCGCACCTCGGGGCCGAGGTCGAGTGCGGCGGAGCGGACCCAGCCTTCGAGCGCGGCCTTGGTCGTGGCATAGGCGGTGATGCCTCCGGTGGTCGCGCGCGCATGCACGCTGCTGACCACGACCACAGCACCGCGCTGAGCCGCCATGCTTCGCCGGAAGGCGCCGGCGAGCACGTCGGCCGCGAGAACGTTCACGCGCAGCGCCTCGATCCAGTCGGCGACCGATGTCTCGCCGACGGCGCCCATCGGCTGGACAGCGGCGTTGTGCACAAGCGCCCCGATCTGATGTTCGTCAGCCAGGTCGTGTGCGACCGACAGCAGGGCGTCGGTGTCGGCGATGTCGACCTGGCGATCTTCTGAGTCCGGGCGGCATTCGGATCGATCGAGGCCGACGACGCGGTGCCCGCGTTGCTCGAGCTTGGCAGCGATCGCGCGGCCGATACCGCCGGCCGAGCCGGTCACCACGACTAACTTCGACTCTCGGGCCATTACGTCACCTTTTCCAGCTCCTCGAGCAGGATGTCCACCGCTCGCTGTGACGCCCGCTCGACGCCCTGACGCGTGTTCGAGCCGTTATGAGAACCGAGTACGACGTTCAACTCATACAGTTCACTGTCCGCCGGCAGCGGTTCGACCTGGAACACATCCAGTCCCGCGCCGGCGAGCCTGCCGTCCCGCAGCGCGACGACCAGATCGCTCTCGACCACGAGGTCCCCGCGCGCGACATTGACGAGGTATGCGTCGGGCCGCATCTGAGACAGCGTCGCGGCGTTGATCATCGCGCGCGTCTCAGCGGTCGCGGGCGCCGTCAGCACCACGAACCGTGACTCTGCGAGCAGCCTCGGAAGATCCACCTGCTCCACACCGGCAGGCGGTGCCTGCTTCAGGAACGGGTCGTAGGTGAGCACGCGCATGCCGAAGCCGATCCCGCGGCGCATGACCCCGCCCCCGATCGAACCGGCGCCGACCACGCCGAGCACCTCGTCATGCAGCGAGATCCCCTGGACCTTCGGCCACTCCCCGCGGCGCACGGCCGCGTCGATCAGGTGATGGCCGCGAGCGAGGTTGAGGATGTAACCGAAGGCGCTGTCGGCGACCTCCTCGCCGAAGACTCCGGGTGTGTTGCGCACGACTATCCCGCGCTGGGCTGCGGCATCGAAGTCGACGCTGTCGGTGCCGATGCCCCAACGGACCAGCACCCTGAGCTCGGGCAGTCTCTCGAGGCTCTCCCGACCCAGGTCGTCATCCCCGGCGATCAATCCGACACAGCCTGCCGCGACCGTTGCGAGCTCATCGGTCTCGAAGCGCTGCCCCGTGAGGGTCGGCACCACCAGCTCGTAACCGGCCCGCTCCAGCCGATCGCGGTGGCGGTCGAGCTCGGTCTGCATCTGCAGGCATGTGATCGCCACCCTGCCCGCCATCACACACTCGCCCTGCCCGCGCAGAGCGCGGCCGCAAGGTCCCAATCTTCCTCGGTGTCGATGTCGAGAGCCTCGAGCGATGACATCGGAAACAGAGCCCGGCGCCTTGTCAGCCGGTTGCCCTCGGCCAGGAACGCCTCCCGTCTGAACACATAGAGACAGGAGTTTTCGAGGTACAGGGGGGGCAGATCCTGTGTGCGCAGAAGCACCGCCGGATCGTGGTTGACAGGACGGTCGGCATCCCACCAGTAACGCGCATGCTCCGGGGTCGCGCTGAACAGCGAATCAACCCCCTGAGAGTGGAACGTCGAGACCGCGGCGTCGATCGTGTCAGCGGTGAGAAACGGGTTGGTGGAGTGTGTCTGCAGGAAGATGTCACCATCGAGTTGGGCGATGCTGTTGGCGAGCACGGCGTTCATCGGAATCTCACCGGCCCGCAGGTGCTCAGGCCGCTCGAGCACGATCACCTCGGGCAGATGCTCTTCGGCGTGGTCACGAATCGTCGGGCTGTCGGTGTCGATCACCACGACGTCCACAGTGGTCGCCGCGAGCAGCGCGTCGACGATGTGCCGAAACAGCGGCTTCCCGCCGAGGTCGCGGTAGTTCTTGCCCTGGACTCGCTCGCTTGAGTGACGCATCGGAACGATCGCTGTAACTGGTGGCATTGCGCTCACACCTGCTCTCCCTCTGTGGCCCACGCTGAATACTCGATCACGGCTCCGTCCTGGTGCTCGGCGGGTCGTGCGACCCACTCCGGCGGGTAGTAGAACCTGCGCAACAGCTCCGCCTCGGGAGCATGATCCGACGACAGTCCCAGATAGGCGCCACGGAACTGCGCGAGGCGAAAGCGCGCTATGTCCGGGTAGCTGCTCACGGGCTTCTGCTCTCGAATCGCGTGCCACCAGTCGTTGGCGATGTTGCCCAGGGCGAGGCCCGTGGCTCGTACCACGGTCATCTCGGCATCGGGATAGATGTCCTTGTAGGCGATCGCCTCGCGCCGATAGCGATTCTGGATCACCTCCCATGATTCCTCATGCACGTGAACGACCGGAGCTTCCGCGACGTAGGCGATGCAGTCTCCCGACTCGATCGCCCGCTTCGCGAAGTCGAGGTCCTCGAGGCCCGTGAGCTCCTCCCGGTATCGCAGCCTCTCCCAGGCCGATGTGCGCACCAGCGCGTTGGCGTTGCTGCTGAACGGGTGGCGCTGTCGCAGGACGCTGTCCTTGGGGAACCACCTGCTCATGACGCGCGATTCCGCGAACTTGGTGCGGTGATCGCCGACCTGGCGGCCATAGGCGAGCGCGATATCGGCATGCTGGAGGGGGCGGGCAAGCCGCTCCACGTAGTCGTGGTAGACCGGGTAGACGTGCGCCGAAACGATCAGGAGCGCGTCGCAGGAGGCGGCCTCGCACCCGCGGTTGAGCGCGCGCCCAAAGGTGAAGTCCTCGTTGGCGATCGTGACGATCCTGCATCCGGCCGCCTCCGCCACCTCGACGGTGCGGTCGGTGGAGCCGGAGTCGACGAGGATGATCTCGTCAGGGGCCTGCGACTGGGCCGCCAGCCCGTGCAGGAGGCGCCGCAGATGCGCCTCCTCATTGAACGCGCGGATCACGGCTGAGATAGTTGTCACCTGTAGCCGCATCGGGCGCGCTGCCGGCGCGCCGTTCCGAACCTCCGCAGCTCTGGACCAATGTTGGATCGTGCGCGCTCTGGCCCGTGCCTCTGGGTGGATGCGTGTCCACGAAACGTCGATTGCTCCGGGCCGCTCCCTCCAACATGTGTCCAGTTAAGTGGCTGAACGGGTTCATGCAAAGCAGAGTTGCCCGGGGGCGGAGCAGCCAAGCGTTGCATCGAGCGAGACGGGGGAACAGATGGGCGTGCCGGAACCGGAAGCAGTCGAAATCGAACAGACCGAACTGCGGATGCTTGACGAACGCGTTCCCGCCAACGCTCCGGATCACGTGCGGTATCGCCGCTTCCTCGCGACCAAGCCGATCAAGGACGATGACTCGATCGAGCTGCTCGGCCCGGTGCGTGAGTCGCTGCGGCGTGAGCAGACCTACCGGCGCGCGCTGGCCTGCGCCGATGCCGCCACGGCGCTGTTCGTCACGTTCCTGGCGGCGGCGACCTGGGGCGTGACCTTCACCTGGGTGTTCGTACTGGTGCCACTCGTCGCCGTCTTGAACTCAAAGGTCCAGGGTCTGTACGACCGCGATGACATGGTCCTGCGAAAGTCGACCGTCAGCGAGTGGCGCATCGTCCTGCGGGCGAGCGTGATCACCGCGATGGCGGCGTACCTGAGCTGGTGGTCGACAGCCTCACCGCCTCAGGGCCATGGGCTTCGGGTCTTCAGCGTCCTGGTCGCGGCGATGTTCCTGCTGATGTTGCCCGCCCGCACGCTGGCGCGCCTGATCGCGCGGCGACTCACCACCGATGAGCGCTGCGTGATCGTCGGCTCCGTCGAATCCTGGGGGCCGCTCGTGAAGGTGCTGCGCGAGACCCCCGGTCTGAAGCTCCTGGGTTGTGTCTCTGACACCGACGTCGACTGTTCGGTCGCCGGCGTCCATGAGCTCGTCGAGCAGCTCAAGGTCGAGCGCCTGGTCGTCGTTCCGCACTCAGGCTGGGGCGAGCGCGGAAGCATCAAGCTCGTGCAGAGCTCGAAATGGCTCGGAGTGCGGGTCAGCCTGATGCTCACGGACATGGCCGCGGTGGGATCCGCGGGAACACTGGACCAGCTTGACAGTACGCTGCTCTTGGGGGTGCCGCGGTTCGGGTTGTCTCGATCCTCCGCGGCGTTGAAGCGTGCCTTCGACATCACCGGCGCGTCACTGGGCATCGTCTGCGCGGCGCCGCTGTTCGTGCTGATCGGGCTGGGCATCAAGCTCGATACACCGGGTCCGATCCTCTTTCGCCAAAGGCGAATAGGGCGCGACGGTGTGCCCTTCACCATTTACAAGTTCCGGTCGATGGTTGACGGCGCCGAGCAGATGAAAGGTGAACTCGGGGATCACAATGAGACCAGCGGGCTGTTCAAGATCTCAGACGATCCGCGAGTCACCCGAGCCGGCAGATTCCTGCGACGCACACATCTTGACGAACTGCCGCAGTTCCTCAACGTTCTCAAGGGCGAGATGAGCCTTGTCGGGCCTCGTCCGCTGATCGAGTCAGAGGACCGGCTCCTCCAGGGATATGACCGGCACCGCTCTCGTCTCGTGCCGGGAATCACCGGTCCCTGGCAGTTGCGCGGCCCGATCGAAGCGCCACTGGCGGAGCTCGCGAAGCTTGACTACATATACGCGTCGAACTGGAGCATCTGGGCGGACGTCGACATCCTCGTGGGGACCGCAACTCGCGTGCTGAATCGTCGTGGCCATTGACAGGAATCTTTCGCGACATGTCAGTGACTTACGGGTGGCCGGCACCTGCGTCGCAGCCTGAAATTCATCCATTCGTCCAGTGAGCTGGTGCCGCACCAGCCGATCTGCTGGAGTCGATTGCGATGACTGCAACAGCAACGGTGTCCGAGCCTGAACTGCCGCCCACGATTTCACTCCGCGGCGTGGACCTCAGCGAGGTGACTGCCTCTGAGCTCACGTCTTACCTGATCACCTCCAGCAGGCGGGGGCGCGGCGGTGTGTTGCTGACCCCCAACCTCGATGTGATGCGCCTGGTCGCAAAATCCCCTGAGGCGGCCGCGCTGGTGTCGAGTGCCGACCTGCGCGTTGCAGACGGCGTTCCGGTGCTGTGGTTGAGCCGAATGCAGGGAACGCCGCTCCCCGAGCGCGTCGCCGGCTCTGACCTGACGGTGACACTGGCCGCGGCGCTCGCGAACGCCGAGCTGAGCGTCTTCCTGGTGGGCGGCGCCCCCGGAACGGCTGACGGAGCCGCCGAACGGCTGAAGCGGATGCACCCCGGCCTCAGCGTCGTCGGCTCCTACTGCCCGCCGCACGGCTATGACAGCGATCCCGCGGAGATCGCGGCGATCATCGAGCGGCTCGCCGAGGCGCGACCCGACTTCGTCTACCTCGGCCTTCCGTTCCTGAAGGCGGCAAGGCTCGCGCGGCAGATCTCGGTGGCGCTGCCGACGAGCTGGAGCCTCGGGGTGGGGGTCAGCTTCAGCTTTCTGACCGGCGATGTCGATCGCGCCCCGCGTTGGATGCAGCGCTCGGGGCTGGAGTGGCTGCATCGACTGCTGCAGGAGCCGCAGCGGCTGTTCCGTCGCTACATCCTCGAGGATCTTCCGTTTCTGGCCGGCGCGGCCCCGGGCGCTCTACGCGAACGGCTGCGGCGGCGTTCGATCCCGAACGCGACCGTGGTCCACCATTTTGGCCCCTACCTCGGAGAGGTGGGCGGGATGGCAAGCGTGATCCAGACGCTCTCAGGCCACAACGTCGGCGCCGACGTGACCTACGTTCACTCGACCTGGTCGGAGAAGTCTCGGCTGCGCACATGCTGGTGGACGGCCGCAGCGGCGTTCGCGATCGCGCGTCTGCCGCGCACCGCGGTCGTTCACCTGCACATGTCAGAGGGCGGTTCCTTCCTGCGGGAGGGCGGCCTCGGCGTCCTGGCCAGATGCCTCAGACGCCCCACGGTCGTGACCCTGCACGGAGCGGACTTCGACTCCTCCGCGTCAAAGCATCCGTGGCTGGTGCGACGCGTGCTGCGAGCCTCCGGAGCGATCACGTGCTTGGACAGAAGGCAGGTTCCCCGGATCGAGGATCTCGCTCCCAGGCATCGCGTGAGCCACGTCCCCAACCCGGTCGCGATCCGAAGCGACATCACGGATGCGGGCACGACCGAACCGCTCGTTCTCTTTGCCGGCGAGATCGGGACCCGCAAGGGCGCCGATGTCCTGAGCGAGGCGTGGCGCACCGTCAGATCCGCGTTACCGGACGCGAAATGCATCCTGATCGGCCCGCCCACATCGCTCGAGCTCAAACCCCAGGAGGGCCTCGAGGTCAGACCTGCGGTTCCCGCAGATCAGATCGCCGAGCTGCTGCAGCGGTGCCGGTGCGTCGCACTTCCCTCACGCGCGGAGGCGATGCCGATGATCCTGCTCGAGGCAATGGCCTCGGCGCGCCCGTTCGTGAGCACACCTGTGGGCGGAATTCCATCTCTCAGCGCCGGCGGCGTGCTCGTGCCCGTCGGCGATGCGGACGCACTGGCGGAGGCCCTGATCGGTCTGCTCGCGGACCCGGAGGCCGCTCGCGAGCTTGGTCGCGCAGGACAGATCCACTGCGAGGAAGCGCAGAGCATCCGCGTCATCGACCGGCGGCTCCGGGACATCTACGACGAGCTGATTCGAGGTTAGGTCATGAAGCGCATCTCAGCCACCGTCGCGTTTGTCGCCGCAATGCTTGCGGTCGCGGCTCTCGGCGCGCCGGTCGCCGGCGCGGTGGGCGGACAGGTTTGCACCGGAGTCGGAAGCCAGTTCGTGGCCACGGCAAACCCCCTGTACAACGTCGAGAACACCGGCGACGCAGGCGCCTCGGCGTGCCTGACCGTGTCCCCGACCGCTGAGGCGTTTCGCGTCGACAGCACCAATTTCAACCCCTCGGCGCCGGGTGCGAACACCTCGGATCCGTACATCGGGTTCAAGGCGATCTACACCGGATGCAAGAACGGAACCTGCCTTGAGCCTCAGTATCCGATCCTCGTGTCCTCGCTCGAGTCCGAGCCCGCGAGCTGGTCGTTCAGCAACAACTTCTCGCAGGTCAACGGCCAGTTCGATGCGATCTTCGACGCCTTCTTCAACACGACGCCGACGGAGCAGTACCTGCCGAACGGTGGCGAGCTCGAGGTCTTCATGAACTACACCAGTGCCGAGTCGGCGCTCGGTGGCACACAGCTCCCGGACTTCACGGCGGGCGGCCAGACCTACCACGTGTGGTCCGTCATCAAGACGGAGGGCGCCCGGACCTGGACACGAATCGCGTTCCAGCGCACCAGCACCGATCGGACGACGAGCGTCTCGAACCTGGACATCAACACGTTCATCCAGGCCGCGGTCGCCGACGGCGCGATCAGACCCAGCTGGTATCAGCAGGATCTCGAGGCCGGCTTCGAGATCTGGTCGGGCGGGGTCGGGCTGGCGACCAGCTCGTTCTCCGCCCTGCCGCCGACCGTTGCCAAAGCCGCCGGCGGGTCCGGCGGCAGCGGCGGGTCCGGCGGCAGTGGAAAATCGGGCAGCGCAGGCAAAAGCGGCACGAACAGCTCCGCCAAGACCAAGCCGCACGTGAGCCTCGCCATGCCCGGCTGCTCAACCAAGCAGTCGAGGGCCAAATGCAATGCGTTTCGCCGCACGGCCGGAGCATGGCGCTACGCCTACGGTTTTGCCTCCGCACCGGACAGGGTGACGAAGGTCATGGTGACGGCGTACCGGTACAAGCAGAAGGACGCCAAGGCCAAGAAGATCAGCCTGCAGGCGAAGTTCGTCGGCCTCACGGCCTGGAAGGTTCACCTGGGAACGCTGACCAAGGGACGTTGGCGATTCACGGCGGTCGTGACCGACAAGGCCGGTCGCAAGGCAACCTCCAACGCGGTCGTGGAGAACATCAACCTGGGCCTGCCGGCTGACGCTCCGATTCCGCACCGCAGCGCCAGTTAGGGCCAGTCGGACAATGGCACCTCGGCTCCAGCGCAGCCCCCTCCGCCGTGCACGGTTGGCGTGCCTGGTCGCGACGATCATGGCCGTCGGTCTGGCGGCACACTCGGCAGCCGCCGCTGCCGACTCGCTCAGCTGGGCGTCAGGCAGCGCGATCCCGCCACCGGTGAACGCCGGTTCTCAGCCCGGTGTCGTGGTCACGTCCATGTCCTGCCCCTCAGCCGGCGACTGCAGCGCCATCGGTAGCTACACGGACTCATCGGGTCAGACGCAGGGTCTGCTCGCAACTGAGTCCGGTGGACACTGGGCCACCTCGATCGCCGCCACGCTGCCCCCCAATTTCGATCTGGTGAACCCGAATGTCTCGCTCACGTCGGTCTCCTGTGTATCGGTTGGCTACTGCACGGCGGTGGGGAGCTATCTCGACGTGAACGGCCTCACGCAGGGATTGCTCCTGACCGAGACCAAGGGGACCTGGGCGACGGGACGCGAGGTGATCCATCCGCTGGGAGTCTCGGTATCGGGAAACCCCCAGATCGACCTGACATCGGTGTCCTGCGCGACGGCCACGAACTGCTTTGCGGCCGGGACCTACGCCGACAGCAACAGACACCCGGAGGGCCTGCTCGAGACCGAGATAAACGGGACGTGGTCATACACCGTGACGAACGGCGCGCGGGGCTACACAGGAGCGGAAGCGGGCCTCCCCAGCGATGCGGCGACCGAGCCGAAGGTCGCGCTCAACTCGGTCTCCTGTGGTGCAGCCGGCCGATGCGTCGCGGTCGGGAGCTACATCAACACCGCGAACGCGCAGGAGGGGCTGCTGCTGACCGGCACCGACAGCTCTGGAGCCTGGGTGTTCACCCCGACCGCGGTGAGCCTGCCCTCCGGTGCCGCCACGAGCCCGGTGGCGTCGCTGAGCTCGGTGTCCTGCATGGCGGCGGGCGACTGCGACGCGGTCGGTTCGTATGCCGATTCGAGCCACCACCAACAGGGCCTGCTGCTGACCGAGGCCGGCTCGAGTTGGGGATCGGGAACCGAGGCGAAGCTGCCCGCGGACGCATCCACCAATCCGGATGTGTCCCTGACCTCGGTGTCATGTTCGTCGGTCGGCAATTGCGACGCGGTCGGCGACTACTCCACCGCCGCCGGCAGCCTTCACGGTCTGATGCTGACGGCGACAGCAGGCAGCTGGGGAACCGGCGCGGAGCCCTCGATTCCGTCAGATGCCGGTTCCACCTCGTTCGTGATGCTCTCATCGGTGTCGTGCTTCGCCACGTCGCAGTGCGCGGCGACGGGCAACTACGCCGACGATTCATTCTCCTCGCATCCGCTGCTGCTCTCGCAGTCGAGCGGCGGCTCATGGTCCGCCGGTGTCGAACCCGCGTTGCCGTATCCCAACCCGTCGCCGGATGCGAACGTTGAAGCTCTCGGCTGCGCGCCGGGCGGAGGCTGCACCGCCGTCGCCGACTACACCGATCTGGCCGACGACCAGCTCGCCGGCGCGGTCAACGGAACGCTCACCACCGCCGCAGATCCATCGCTGTCGCTGGACCCGTTGCCGGCGGTCTCCGAGGTGGGGAACGCGCTGCCCGCCGGTGACTTCTCAGCGGCCCTGTCCGGCGGGGCAAACGAATCCGGCGCGGTCACCTTCACCGTCTTCGGGCCTTCGGACGCGCCGCCCGCCTCCTGCGCTGCCGGAGGCACTCGGATCGGCACGGTTGCCGTCTCCGGAGACGGCGACTATGGCCCAGCCGTGGGTCTCACGCCGGCGACCCCGGGCGACTACTGGTGGTACGCGAGCTACGGAGGTGACCTCGCCAATTCGCCGACGGCCTCCGCCTGCGGCGCGTCGATGGCTGAGACGGTCGTCCAGACACCCTCGGTGACGGTCGACGCTCCGCCGGTGACCACACTGAACGCTCTGATCGCACCGTCGGCGCTGACGGCGGTCCTGGCGGGCGCCGAGGATCAGGCGGGCGGAACGATCGCGTTGACCGTCTTCGGGCCACAGGCGGCCGCGCCGTCGGATTGCTCGACCGGCGGCACTCCCGTCGGCTCGGCGAGTGTGCAGGGCAACGGCAGCCTGAACCCCGGCGGCGGCTTCACACCCGACCAGGTCGGAGACTACTGGTGGTACGCCAGCTACTCAGGCGACCCCTCGGATCCGGCAGCGACCTCCAGCTGCGGAACGGGGATGGCGGAGACCGTCGTCAAGGCCGGCACGACGCTGTCGCTCAACGCTGCAGCCTCGACCGGCACGGTCGGGGTGGCGATCAGCACCCCGATCTCGGCCAGCCTCGCCGGTGGGTTGGATGCGACAGGAACCGTGACGTTCAGTGTGTTCGGACCGCAGGCATCGCCGCCCGCGTCATGCGCAACACCAACGGCCAAGGTCGGGAGCGTCGCCGTTGAGGCTGACGGAACCTACACCGCCCCCAGCTTCACGCCGTCTGCGGCGGGAACCTACTGGTGGTACGCCAGCTACAGCGGCGACGCCACCAACGAGTCCGCAACCTCCCGGTGCGGTGCTCTGATGCCCAAGACCGTGATATCGAGCCCGCCGGCGAAGACCCCCGCCAAGTCTGCGTCGCCTGCCACCGCCACCGCGCGCATCGTCGCGGTCTCGGCCAGCGGAAAGGTTCTGAAGGTGACCCTCAAATGCCAGGCCACGTCACGTCAGTCGTGCGCGGTCCAGCTGAAGGCCACGACGACCGAGATCAGTTCGGCCAGCGCCAAGAGGCGCAGGACGGCAGGGCGTGCCAGGCCGGCCGCCGCCCGCGTGGTGACGATCGCGCAGGGCGCGTTCGCGGTGCACGGAGGCACGCGCCGGCAGGTGCTGCTGAGGCTCAACCGAGCGGGTAGCGACCTGCTCGCGTCGCGTGGGAGGCTGTCCGCGCTTCTGGAGCTGCACCAGCAGCACACCAGTTCCAGCCGCCCGGTGACGCTGCGTCTCAAGCGCAGGGCGTAGAGCCCAGACGGGCCCGACCGCGACTGTCCGCTGCGTATAAGAGCCGCATGTGAGATCTGCGACTTGGACGTACATCACGTCCGATCGTGTGCTTACCTTTGTACAAATCGGCACCGAATGTCGGGGTCGAACAAGGACTCCCAGGAGGCGCCAGCAATGTCGACAGCAACCAGCGAGCCGGGCAGCGAACTCACCGCCGGCGCAACGCTTCAGGAGCAGGCCCGCCGGCATTTGTGGATGCACTTCACCCGCATGGGCGAGTACGACGACGCGCACGAGATCCCGATCATCGTCCGCGGCGAAGGCTGCTACGTCTATGACGAGCACGGCAATCGCTATCTGGATGGGCTCGCGTCGCTGTTCTGCACCAACATCGGCCATGGCCGTGCCGACATCGTTCAGGCGGGCGCCGACCAGGCCAAGCAGCTTGGCTACTTCTCCAGCTGGTCCTACGCCCATCCGCCGACGATCGAGCTCGCATGCCGCGTTGCCGAGCTGGCCCCCGGCGACCTCAACCGCGTGTTCTTCACCAACAGCGGCAGCGAGGCGGTCGAGACGGCGCTGAAGCTCTCGCGCCAGTACCACAAGCTCACCGGCAGCCCGAACAAGTACAAGCTGATCGCGCGCAACATCGCCTACCACGGCACCACCTTCGGGGCGCTGTCGGCGACCGGCGTGCCGGACTACCGGATCCCGTTCGAACCGCTTCCGATCGGCGTCTCGCACGTACCCAACACGAATCTCTATCGCCTGCCCGAGGGGCACGATCCGGCGGAGCTGGCCGAGGCGATCGCCAGCCAGATCGAGTTCGAGGGTCCGGACACCGTCGCCGCGGTGATCCTCGAGCCGGTCCAGAACGCCGGTGGCTGCCTGCTGCCGCCGGAGGGCTACTTCGACCGCGTGCGCGAGATCTGCGACGAGTACAACGTGCTGCTGATCTCCGACGAGGTGATCTGCTCGTGGGGCCGGCTCGGCAGCTACTTCGGCTCGCAGCGGCTCGGCTACCAGCCGGACATCATCACCACCGCGAAGGGCATCACAAGCGCCTACGCGCCGATGGGAGCGATGATCGCGTCCGACCGCATCGCCGAGCCGTTCATGAAGGGAACCGAGAGCTTCCTGCATGGCGCCACCTGGGGCGGGCACCCGGTCGCCGCCGCGATCGCGCTCGCCAACCTCAATGCCTTCGAGAACGAGGACATCATCGGCCACGTGCGTGCCAACGAGGGCGCGTTCCTGGAGATGCTGCAGTCGCTCAGCGACCTCCCGATCGTCGGGGACGTGCGCGGCCTGGGTTACTTCTACGCGATCGAGCTCGTCAGGGACAAGGAGACAAAGGCCTCCTTCAGCGACGAGGAATCCGAGACGCTGCTGCGCGGCTACCTGTCGGGCGAGCTGTTCCGCCGTGGCCTGATCTGCCGCTCGGATGACCGCGGCGACCCGGTGCTGCAGCTGGCGCCGCCGCTGATCGCGGGCCCCGAGCAGTTCGCCGAGATCCACGCGGTGCTGCGCCCCGTGCTCGAGGAGGCTGGGCGCAGGATGCGCCTCGAGTAGCACACGCCCGGCGGGCGTCTCCGGCATAACACCGAGCCGCAAAGGACCCGACAGTGCTCACAGTCCGCGAGCTGATCACCGAGCTTGACCTCCGCCTGCTTGCGGGGGAGACCGGTCTCGACCTGCCGATCCGCTGGGTGCACATGTCGGAGCTGCTGGATCCGACGCCATGGCTGTCCGGTGGTGAGGTCCTGCTCACCACCGGCATGCTGCTCGAGGATCCGCGCCGCCAGCGCGAGCTGATCGAGCTGCTGGCCGACCACCAGCTGGCCGGTCTCGGGTTCGCAACGGGCTTCGGGCACGCGCTTGTGCCCGAAGCCCTGCTCGATGCGGCTCGCGAGCGCGACTTCCCGGTCTTCGAGGTCCCCTACGAGCTGCCGTTCATCGCGATCACGGAGATGGCGTTCTCCAAGCTGGTCAACGAGCAGTACGCCGTGCTCCGACGCGCGCTCTCCGCCCAGGAGCGGCTCGAGCGGGTTGTCCTCTCAGAGCGCGGGCTCGAGACGCTGGCCGGCACGCTCGCCACGCTGGTCGGCGCCAGCGTGCAGATCTTCGATGGGCGCGGGGAGCTGCTCGTCCGCCACGGCTTCCGCCGGCAGCTCTCAGACGACGAGCTGACGGCGCTGCGCGAGGGTGTGCGCGACCATGTCGCCCGCCGCGATCACGTCCAGTTCATGCCGGCCCTGGACGATCCCAGCCGGGCGCTGGCGATCCCTGTTGCATCGGAGGCGGGCGGCGACGGCGGGGTACCGACGCCCGAGGCGTGGCTGGTCGCGGTCAAGGACGACGCCCCGCTCTCCGACTTCGATCGCCTCGCGCTGCGCCAGGCGGTCACGATCGTCGCGCTCGAGTTGCTGCGCGAGCGGGTCGCCGGTGACACCGAGCGGCGCCTGGCGGGCGACGTGCTCGCCGGGCTGCTGACCGGTGAACTGACCGGCACCGACCTGCAGCGTCGGCTCGAGCCGTTCGGGCTGGCCGAGTCGGTCAGCGCGCTGGCGCTGCCGAAACCGCAGCAGAACGGGGCCGACGGCAACGGCGCGAGCGTGCGGGGCGCCGAGGCCGCTCTCGCCGCGGCACTGCGGGCCGAGGCGACCCCGGCGCTCGTCGCAACCAACGGCCAGGTGGTGGCCCTGATCCCGGGCATGGACGAGGGGCCGCTGTTCGCGCTCGCCGAGCGCGTGGCGCAACGCGTCACCGACGATCTGCCCGACGCGGACGTGCGTGTCGGGGTCGGCCGCGCGGTCGCCGGCGGTGACGCTCGTCGCAGCTACCACGAGGCGCGCTGCACGCTGGAGGCGATCGCGCTGGGCCTTGCACACGACGGAAAGATCGCGACGTATCACGACCTCGGCTCCTTCCAGCTGCTGCTCTCACTCCAGGGCGATGAGGCGCTCAAGCTCTTCTGCGATTCGATTCTCGGACCGATCGAGCAGAGCGAGGGCCATTACGGGGGCGAGTTGATGCGCTCGCTCGAGGCCTTCATCGAGGAGAACGGGCAGTGGGAGCGAGCGGCCAAGCGCCTCTTCTGCCATCGCCACACGCTGCGGTACCGGATCAGGCGCGTGGAGGAGCTGACCGGCAGGGACCTCGGCTCGGCCAGGGACAGGATCGAGTTCTGGCTGGCGCTGCGGGGCCGCGAATTGATCGCGTGACAGTTCGGCCTGGCGACGAAGGTCGGTCAGGCTGCGGCAAAGCCGAGACGCGCCGCGAGATCCGCCTGCTGACCGTCGCGGCTCGCGAACGCCACAGCCTCCCCCGGGTCCGCGAGCGCCGAGGTGAGGATCATGGCTGCCGCAAGATGCCAGGCGTCCATCGCTCGCAACCCATGCTCTCTGACGAGAGCATGCGCGTGAGTCTCGACGGTGTCCTGCGGAGCGACAAGAACGGTGACCGCACCATCGACCGCGGTGTCGCGATCCCATGCAGCCAGCAACCCAGCCTCGTCGACGACGTCGGACCTGCCGGACCGGGCGGCACGGACCAGCGCTCCTGACACCTCGATCCGAGACCATGATCCGGTGATCACGGGCTGATCCGGATTGCGTAGCAGCGCAACCGCCTCGGCGTGGCCCTGCTCATCCTGGAGGTACGCTCGCGCCAGAACGGACGAGTCGGCGTACACGATCACGAACGACCGCGGTCCTCGTCGAGGATCGCGTCCAACACCGGGCCCAGGCCGTGCGTGGACGCGATCGCCGCCTCGCGGACCTCATCGGCCTGAGTGGGGGTCTGACCGGTCGGGGCGAGCAGATCCAGCGCGGCAGCGCGCGCCTTCAACCGGGACCGCCGGTCCCCGGTTTCGCCCCCGATGGCGGTATCGAGAATCGTGGTCGCCAGCGAATTCACGCTCCGCCCACTGTCAGCCGCCCGTGCGGCGAGGCGTTGGTGAATGTCGTCCGGAACGCGGAGGAGGATCTGCTTCACAACCACATGCTATCACGCAAGGTCGTGTGATAGCACCACAGCGAGAGGCGACAGAACCACGCCCCGCCCGCCGACCGGGGCTCCGCGACGAGTCTCGGCATTCGGGAATTGCGTCAGCGCGCCTAACTCTCCGCCACCAGCACGCGGACTCCGAGCGCGTCGTAGGTGACCCTCGCCCGGCCGTCGCGCGTGCCGAGTTCGACGTTGTGTTCGAGCGCCGCCAGGCCCACGAGGGCGTCGTACACGGCTCCGCCGGCTATGCCTCGATCCGCGAGGACACTCACCAGCTCGGTCGACCTCTCCGCGGGCAGTACCAGCGGCCTTTCGAAACGCTCATGCAGCAGACGAGCGGCATCGACCGGATCGAGTCGAAGGTCGCCCGGCAATCGGGTCAGCACCGAGTAGGTCTCGGCAAGCGCGTGCCCGCTGAGCGAGAGGCTCCGACCGTTCCACCAACGCATCACCGCAGCGTGCGCCGCGTGCGACGCAACGAGCAACGGCACAGCGACGCTCGTGTCGATGCCGATCGGCTTCAACGGCGGCTGGTGTCGATCAGCGCGAACACGTCCTGGTCGTCGATCGTGGTCTCACCGGTCGCGACGAGTACGCCGTTCTCCTCGACGATGCGGGCGGTTCGTCCCGCGGGGACCACCTGTAACCCGGTGCCGTACCTGGAGATATCGACGACCGCTCCGGGTTTCAGTCCCAGCGCGTCGCGCAGTGGCTTTGGAACCACGATCCGCCCCACGGAATCAACCGTCGTCTCCATTGGCAACATGCTACCAGTCAATTCCCAGGCGAGCCTCAGGCGAGCCCATGCACGGCGCGGGCGGCCCGCAGGACGATCCGCGTCTCAGTGAGGGCGGCGCCGCCGTCTGCCCGGATCGCTCGCACGGTCCGGTCGAGGTCCTCGGTGCTGCGGCAGGCGACGCGGACCTGGTAGTCGAAGCGGCCGGTCACGAACGCGATGTCCTGCACCGCCGCCAGCTTCAGCACGAACGACTCAAAAGCGCCAGAGGTCGTGGTCGGCAGCAGGCGCACGTCGATGAAGGCGTCGATCGTGCGCCCGACATTGGCCAGGTCGACTACCGCCGTGAACCGCGTGATCACCCCGGCCCGTCGCAGCCGCCTGACTCGGTCGGCTGCCCCGTGTGGGCTGAGCCCGACCGCCTTTCCGAGATCTGAGAACGACTCCCTTCCGTTTACGAGAAGTCGATTGATGATATGGAAGTCAGTCTCGTCTAAAGCTGCAGATTGCTCAGCCATCAGCAAACAAACTTGTGGTTCTCACTTGATATGTCCATCATCATCCCACAAATCACTATCCAAGGGCGAGGTGGGCTGCATGAAGGTTGGGGTTCCGGCCGAGATCAAGGTCGACGAGTATCGGGTCGCGCTGACGCCGGCAGGTGTGCGCGAGCTCGCGGACGCGGGGCACGAGGTGTTCGTCCAGCAGGGCGCGGGTCTCGGCTCGGCGATCTCCGACGAGGACTACACCAAGCAGGGCGCGAGGATCCTGCCCGACGCCGCCGCCGTCTTCGGCGAGGCCGAGATGATCGTCAAGGTCAAGGAGCCGCAGCCGCCCGAGGTCGCGATGCTCGAGTCGCGCCACCTGCTGTTCACCTATCTGCACCTCGCAGCCGACGTCGAGCTCACGCATTCGCTGGCGGCGACCGGCGCCACCTGCATCGCCTATGAGACGGTTGAGGACCGCTCCGGCCGCCTGCCGCTGCTGGCGCCGATGTCCGAGGTCGCAGGGAAGATCGCGACCCAGGCGGGCGCCTTCATGCTGGAGAAGCCGCTCGGTGGTCGCGGCATCCTGCTCGGTGGCGTGCCCGGCGTGGCCGCCGCCAATGTGCTCGTGATCGGTGGCGGCGTCGTCGGCTACCACGCCGCCCAGGTCGCGATCGGGATGGGCGCGACCGTGACCGTGTTCGATCGCAACCTCGAACGCCTGCGCGACCTGGACGTGGCGTTCGACGGTCGCGCCGACACGATGTACGCGACGACGCTCGCGATCGAGGAGATGCTGCCCCAGGCCGACCTCGTGGTCGGCGCCGTGCTGGTCGTCGGCGCCAAGGCGCCCCATGTCGTGACCCGCAAGCAGCTGGCGGTCATGAAGCGTCAGGCGGTGCTGGTCGACGTCTCGATCGACCAGGGTGGCTGCTTCGAGACCTCCAAGCCCACCACCCACACCAACCCGACCTACGAGGTCGACGGGATCACGCATTACTGCGTCGCCAACATGCCGGGCGCGGTGCCGATCACCTCGACCTACGCGCTGACCAACGCGACGATGCCCTATGTGGTCGACCTCGCCACTCACGGCGCCAGGCAGTTCATCGCCAAGAGCCCTGGCCACCGCCTCGGTCTCAACGTCGCCGCCGGCCACGTCACCTACGAGGCCGTCGCCTCCGTCGCCGGCGTGCCCTACGTCACCCCGGAGGACGCACTCGGGTTGCCGGTCGCGGCCTGACCACAGGCCGTGCCGGAGGGGGTGGCCAAGCGGGGCCACCCCCTCCGCTGACCGCGGTCAACTCGGTGTCAGTCACGGAGCCCGCGGGCACGACTCCCGTCGCCGATCTCCTGCTACATTGGCAGCCCGAATGCCGACAACCAGCCAGCTGATCCACAAGGGCCGCAAGAAGCCCGCCAAGAAGCTCGCCACTCCCGGTCTGAAGTCCGGGAACGGCCGCAAGAAGAAGGTCGCCGCGCCACAGCGCCGCGGCGTATGCACGCGCGTGTATACGACCACGCCCAAGAAGCCGAACTCGGCCCTGCGCAAGGTCGCCCGTGTGCGGCTCACCAATGGCATGGAGGTCGGTGCCTACATCCCGGGCGAGGGCCACAATCTGCAGGAGCACTCGGTCGTGCTCGTGCGCGGCGGCCGCGTCAAGGACCTGCCGGGCTTCCGCTACAAGGTGATCCGCGGAACGCTCGACGCCGCCGGCGTCGCGGACCGCAAGAAGGCGCGCTCGCAGTACGGCGTGAAGGCCAAGTAGCCGGCATGACAGCGGAAGCAGAGAACCCAACTCGTGACGCGGGGCCGGACGCCCCGCGGAGGTAGCTCATGCCTCGCCGTGCAGCAGCCGCGATCCGGACGGTCGAGCCGGACGCCGTTCATCGCAACCGTCTCGTTCAGCAGGTCATCAACAAGGTGATGCTGGACGGCAAGAAGTCGACCGCCGAATCGATCGTCTACGACGCCCTCGCGATTCTCGAGGAGCGCACCGGCAAGCCCGCGCTCGAGGTGCTCGATGCGGGCGTCAAGGCTCTGACGCCCGTGCTGGAGGTCCGCTCCCGCCGCGTCGGTGGTGCCACCTACCAGGTTCCGGTCGAGGTTCCGCCGCGGCGTTCCCGCACGCTGGCCGTTCGCTGGCTCGTCAGTTTCGCGCGTCAGCGTCGCGAGCGTACGATGGCTCAGCGGCTCGCCAACGAGCTGCTCGACGCTCAGCAGCAGCAGGGCAACGCTTACAAGCGCAAGGACGACATCTACCGGATGGCGCAGGCCAACAAGGCCTTCGCACACTACCGCTGGTAGCCCGCCGGCCTCACCGCCGGGCCTGAGGAGGGCGTCCGTCTGCGGGCGCTCTTCGTCGTTGAGCCGGGGCGCCGGGGCGGGGTTTGCGGCTGCTGCCACTTAACGCTACTTCAACAGGTTGCCTGTAGAATCCAGCTACGCGAGGGTTGCTCCGCCACAGCCCCCGGTCCCGTGTGGTGGGCGACCCTCGCGTTCTCGCTTTCCGTCGCTGAGGGATGGGCAAACGGTCGGACCGAGACTGCCCGTCAGCACAGGCGCAGCGGGGTTCAAAGCGCCCGGCCTCTGCTATATTCCTCGGCTGCCCCGGGTCGGGCCTGCGCGCCAAAACGCGCGCCAGGATCCGGGCTGAACACCTGCCTTATGGAGACGCTGCACAACTGAACTGAACGCCCCTGGCGACACTCACCGTCGTGACAGGGCCCCTGGGGCCCTTTTTCACGCCCGCGACCGCTCGCCACGCCGGTCCGACAGACCCCAGGCGACAAGCGGGGCCGACCAGCCAGCCGCAGCCCTCAGAGCAGACGAAGCTCCACCAAGCCCAAGCCCAAGACGAAGAACGAAGAACGAAGAAGATGCCCCGCAAGTTCAGCCTCGCGAACACCCGCAATATCGGGATCATGGCTCACATCGACGCCGGTAAGACGACGACGACCGAGCGCATCCTGTTCTACACCGGGCGCACCTACAAGATCGGCGAGGTCCATGAAGGCGCAGCCGTCATGGACTGGATGGAGCAGGAGCAGGAGCGCGGCATCACGATCACGTCCGCTGCAACCACCTGCGAGTGGAACGACCGGCGCATCAACATCATCGACACGCCCGGCCACGTCGATTTCACCGTCGAGGTCGAGCGCTCGCTGCGGGTGCTCGACGGCGCTGTGGCCCTGTTCGACTCGGTCGCCGGGGTCCAGCCACAGTCCGAGACCGTCTGGCGGCAGGCCGACAAGTACCACGTGCCGCGGATCGCGTTCGTCAACAAGATGGACCGCGTCGGCGCTGATTTCGGCAACGCCGTCCAGACGATGATCGATCGGCTCGGGGCGCACCCGGTGCCGATCCAGCTGCCGATCGGGGCTGAGGCCGATCTCCAGGGCATCGTCGACCTGGTCGAGAACCACGCGATCATCTACAAGGACGACCTCGGCACCGAGCAGGAGATCACGGAGATCCCGGCCGGTCTCCAGGCCGAAGCCGCCGCTGCCCGCGAGCACCTGCTCGACGAGGTCTCCCACTTCGACGATGAGCTCGTGGAGCTGATCCTCGAGGAGCAGGAGATCCCGGTCGAGAAGCTCAAGTCGGCGATCCGCGCGGCGACCCTGTCCAGCAAGCTGACCCCCGTCCTCTGCGGCTCCGCCTTCAAGAACAAGGGCGTGCAGCCGCTGCTCGACGCGATCATCGACTACCTGCCGAGCCCGCTCGACGTGCCCGCGGTCGAAGGACACATCCCGAACAAGACCGACGCCGACGGCAACGAGCTCCCGGCCACCCGCCACGCCGATGACTCCGAGCCCTTCAGCGCACTTGCGTTCAAGATCATGGCCGACCCGTTTGTCGGCAAGCTGGCCTACTTCCGCGTCTACTCGGGCAGGCTCGACGCGGGCGGTCGCATCCTCAACGTCTCGACCGGCCGGACCGAGCGCATCGGCCGTCTGCTGATGATGCACGCGAACGAGCGTGAGGAGCTGACCGAGGTCTATGCGGGAGACATCGCCGCCGGCGTCGGCATGAAGCAGGTCGTCACCGGCGACACGCTGTGTGCCGTGGACCAGCCGATCAGGCTCGAGAACATCGTCTTCCCCGAGCCGGTGATCAAGGTGGCGATCGAGCCGAAGACCAAGGTCGACCAGGAGAAGATGGGCGTCGCCCTGGGCCGCCTCGCCGAGGAGGACCCGACCTTCCGCGTCCAGACCAACGAGGAGACCGGCCAGACCGAGATCTCCGGCATGGGCGAGCTGCACCTGGAGATCCTCGTCGACCGGATGATGCGCGAGTTCAAGGTCGAGGCGAACGTCGGCCGGCCGCAGGTTTCCTACCGCGAGACCATCCGTGGCAACGCCGAGAAGGTCGAGGGTCGGTTCGTGCGCCAGACCGGCGGCTCCGGCCAGTACGGCATCGTCTACATCAACGTCGAGCCGAATCCGGGCGAGGGCTTCGACTTCGTCAACAAGATCAAGGGCGGATCGATCCCGACCGAGTTCATTCCGGCCGTGGAGAAGGGCGTCGAAGAGGCGCTCGAGAACGGCCCCCGTGCCGGGTACCCGATGGTCGATGTCAAGGTCACATTGACCGACGGCAAGTATCATGACACCGACTCGTCGGAGATCGCCTTCAAGGTGGCCGGCTCGCTGGCCCTCAAGGAGGCGGCCAAGCGTGCCAAACCCGTGCTGCTGGAGCCGGTGTTCGCCGTCGAAGTCACGACGCCCGAGGAGTTCATGGGCGACGTGATCGGTGACCTGAACCGCCGTCGCGGCCAGGTCAGCGGGATGGAGCAGCGTGGCAACGCGCAGATCGTGTCGGCAACGGTGCCGCTCGCCGAGATGTTCGGATACGCAACTGATGTACGCTCAAACACGCAGGGCCGGGCGACGTACAGCATGCAGTTCGAGCGCTACGAAGAGGTTCCGCCGAACATCGCCGAGAAGGTAATCGGCGAATTGCAGGGCCAGTAGCAAACCCGTCGGACGGAAGTCCGATAGATTCTTGAGGTTCGCCCATTCGGCGGACGGAATTCATCTGAGAAGAAGGAGCACCCCAAAGTGGCTAAGGCCAAGTTCGAGCGCGACAAACCCCATGTGAACGTCGGGACCATTGGTCACATCGACCATGGAAAGACGACGCTAACGGCCGCCATCAGCAAGGTGCTCCACGAGCATTTCGGCACAGGCGAGGTTCGCGCCTTCGACAGCATTGATAACGCGCCCGAGGAGAAGGCGCGAGGCATAACGATCGCGGCATCGCACGTCGAGTACGAGACGGCCAACCGTCACTACGCTCACGTCGACTGCCCGGGTCACGCCGACTACGTCAAGAACATGATCACCGGCGCAGCTCAGATGGACGGCGCGATCCTGGTCGTGTCCGCCGCTGACGGCGCCATGCCGCAGACCCGCGAGCACATCCTGCTCGCGCGTCAGGTCGGCGTGCCGTACATCGTCGTGTTCCTCAACAAGGCCGACATGGTCGACGATCCCGAGCTGCTCGAGCTCGTCGAGGTCGAGATTCGCGACCTGCTGTCCGAGTACGACTTCCCGGGCGATGAGATCCCGTTCGTCGTCGGCTCGGCGCTGAAGGCGCTCGAGGGCGACAAGGACTACGAGGCCAAGATCCTGGAGCTCGCGGACCAGCTCGACAGCTACATCCCCGAGCCGGTCCGTGACCTCGACAAGCCGTTCCTGATGCCGGTTGAGGACGTCTTCTCGATCACCGGCCGTGGCACCGTCGCCACCGGTCGTGTTGAGCAGGGCATCATCAAGACCGGCGAGACGGTGGAGATCGTCGGGATCAAGGAGACCACCTCGACCGTCGTCACCGGCGTCGAGATGTTCAAGAAGATCCTCGACGAGGGCCAGGCCGGCGACAACGTCGGCTGTCTCCTGCGCGGTACCAAGCGCGAGGAGATCGAGCGCGGGCAGGTTCTCTGCAAGCCGGGCTCGATCACGCCGCACACGAAGTTCAAGGCCGAGGTCTACGTCCTCAAGAAGGAAGAGGGTGGCCGCCACACGCCGTTCTTCAGTGGCTACCGTCCGCAGTTCTACTTCCGCACAACTGACGTCACCGGTGTCGCCAACCTGCCCGAGGGCACGGAGATGGTGATGCCGGGCGACAACGTCCAGATGGAGATCGAGCTGATCCAGCCGATCGCCATGGACCAGGGCCTGCGGTTCGCAATCCGCGAGGGCGGCCGTACGGTCGGCTCGGGGGTCGTTTCCGAAGTCATTCAGTAGCAGTGGGGTAGGGGCGGTCCTGCTGGACCGCCCCTTATTCACCCCGAGCCAGCAGTAACTGACACGCAGTACATACGACGAAAGGGCGGGCACCGAGCCTCCGCGCGGGCCTGCTCTGAACACGAGAAGAGCAAGAGTTAGAGATGGCGACCATCGCCCAAAACAAAATCCGAATCCGTCTGAAGTCGTACGACACGTCGGCGATCGAGACGGCGGCCAAAGAGATCGTCGAGACGGCGACGCGCACCGGCGCGACCGTTTCGGGTCCCGTGCCGCTCCCGACGGAGAAGAACGTGTACTGCGTGATCCGGTCGCCGTTCAAGGACAAGGATTCACGCGAGCACTTCGAGATCCGCACGCACAAGCGCCTCATCGATATCCACCAGCCGACCCCGAAGACGGTCGACTCGCTTCAGCGCCTGGACCACCTTCCGGCGGGCGTCGACATCGAGATCCGTCTCGCGTCCTGAGCCATGGCCGCGATTCTCGCCAAGAAGATCGGAATGACCCAGCTGTTCCAGGAGGACGGCAAGGTCGAGCGCGTAACCGTGCTCGAGGCCGGCCCCTGCCCGGTCACCGCGATCCGCAACGAGGAGCGCGACGGTTACAGCGCCGTGCAGCTCGCCTTCGGCCAGACCAAGGAGAAGCATCTCTCCAAGCCTGAGCTCGGCCACCTCAAGAAGGCCGGCACCTCCGCGCACAAGCACCTCGTCGAGTTCCGCGACGAGGGAGCCGAGCTGCAGATGGGAGACACGGTCACCGTGGAGAGCTTCAGCGCCGGCGACAAGGTCAAGGTCTCCGGCACCTCGAAGGGCAAGGGCTTTCAGGGGACGATCAAGCGCCACAACTTCCATCGCGGACCCAAGACGCACGGCTCCCACAATTACCGTGCTCCAGGCTCGATCGGTGCATCCGCCTGGCCGGCGCGCGTGATGAAGGGCATCCGCGGTCCGGGCCACATGGGCGCCGAGCGCGTCACCCAGCGCGGCGTGACCGTGGTGGACGTGGTCGCCGGCCAGAACCTGCTGCTCGTGCGCGGGGCCGTGCCCGGCGCCAAGGGCGGAATCGTGGAGGTGCGCACCGATGGCTAGCACCGCATCAAAACTTGGGGCCACCGGCGACGTCGAGCTCGACGCGGCCGCGTTCGGCGCCGCGTTCAACATGTCGCTCGTCCACGAGACCGTGCGTGCCGAGCAGGCCGCGCGTCGTCGTGGCACCGCCTCCACCAAGACCCGAGGTCAGGTCCGGGGCGGCGGCGCCAAGCCGTGGAAGCAGAAGGGCACCGGACGCGCGCGCGCCGGCTCCTCCCGCAGTCCGATCTGGACCGGCGGCGGCACCGTCTTCGGTCCCCAGCCGCGTGGCTTCACCTTCAAGGTCAACCGCAAGGCGCGCCGCGCCGCGCTGCGCAGCGCGCTGTCGGTGCACGCCGAGCGTGGCTCCGTCGCCGTGTTCGATGCCGGCGTGTTCGACAAGCCGTCAACCAGGCAGGCCGCTGAGCTACTCGCCGGCTGGGGCGCCGCCGCGACCACGCTGATCGTCCTCACCGCGCAGGAGCGAGATGCCGGTCTGTCGTTCCGGAACATCGACCGCGTGGTCGTGCTGCCTGTCGAGGACACCGGCGTGGCCAACGTGATCGGCGCCGCGCGCCTGCTCGTGTCGGGGGCTGCGCTGCCCCAACTCGTAGCCCGCGCCACCGGCAACGGGACCGTGGCTCAGGAGGGCGAGGAGTAATGGACGCCACCCACGTGATCATCCGCCCGATCGTCTCCGAGAAGACCTACGTGCTGGCCGAGGCCGGCAAGTACACCTTCCGCGTGGCCGACAGCGCGCACAAGACCCAGATCCGTCAGGCGATCGAGGAGCTGTTCGACGTCAAGGTCGTGGCCGTGCGCACGTCCTCGGTCAAGAGCAAGCCCAAGCGCCGCGGTCAGACCGCCGGCCGCACGCGTCAGTGGAAGAAGGCGATCGTGCAGGTGCGTGAGGGCGACTCGATCCCGATCTTCGCCGGGTTGGAGGTGGCTGAGTAATGCCGATCCGCAAGCCGAAGCCGACCTCCCCGGGCCTGCGCTTCGTCAGCTATCCGGACTTCGCCGAGATCACTCGGTCCAAGCCCGAGAAGTCGCTGACCGAGGGCCTCAAGAAGTCCGGCGGCCGTAACGCATACGGACGCAAGACCTCGCGTCACCGCGGCGGTGGGGCCAAGCGCATGTACCGCAAGATCGACTTCAAGCGCACCAAGGACGGGATCCCCGCCAAGGTCGCACAGATCGAGTACGACCCGAACCGTTCGGCGTACATCGCCCTGCTGCACTACGTCGACGGTGAGAAGCGTTACATCACCGCGCCTGCACGGCTGGCGGTCGGCATGACCGTCGAGTCCGGCCCGAACGCCGACATTCGCGTCGGCAACGCGCTCCCGCTGGCCAGCATGCCGGCCGGTACGGTCGTCCACAACGTCGAGCTGACCCCCGGCCGGGGCGCGCAGATGGGCCGCTCCGCCGGCACCAGCGTCCAGTTGCTGGCCAAGGAGGGCGACTTCGTCACCCTGCGCCTGCCGTCAGGCGAGATGCGCATGGTTCGGGGCGAGTGTCGCGCCACCGTCGGCACCGTCGGCAACTCAGACCATCAGAACGTTCAGGTCGGCAAGGCCGGGCGCAAACGCCATATGGGCGTCCGCCCACAGACCCGCGGTAAGGCCATGAACCCGGTTGACCACCCGCACGGTGGCGGCGAGGGCGGCCAGGGCCTGGGTGTCCATCCGGTCACCCCGTGGGGTGTGCCGACGCTCGGATACCGCACCCGCCACAAGGGCAAGGCGTCCGACAAGTACATCGTCCGCGGCCGTAAGAGGGGTAAGAAGCGTTGAGTCGTTCGAGCAAGAAGGGCCCGTTCGTGCAGGAGCGCCTGATGGCGCGTGTCGAGACGATGAACACGTCGGGCGAGAAGCGGATGTTGAAGACCTGGTCGCGCACCTCGACGATCTTCCCGGAGATGGTCGGACACACGATCGCCGTCCACGACGGCCGCAGGCACGTGCCGGTGTTCATCTCCGAGTCGATGGTCGGTCACAAGCTGGGCGAGTTCGCGCCCACACGGCTGTACCGCGGTCACGCGGGTACCGGTAAGAAGCGATGAGTGACGAGCAGAACCCAGAGACTGATACGCCGGTCGAGGGTTCCTCGCCGGAGACTGATACGCCGGTCGAGGATTCCTCGACCGAGGCTGGAACACCGGACGCCTCTGTCGAGGAATCCTCGACCGACGTCTCCGCTGCGCCTGCAGAGGTTGAGGCCCGACCGACGTCTCAGCTGCGGCTGCAGAGGCTGAGGCGAAGCCGAAGCCGGCCCGCAAGCCGCGGGCTGCAAAGGCCAAGGCCGTCGAGGTCGTCGAGACCGCAGCTGACGCCGAGGCCGAGGCCGCGACCGACGAGGTTGTCGAGGCCGAGGACGAGGTCGTGGCCGCCACCGAGGCGCCTGCCCCGAAGCCGAAGCGCACCCGTGCCGCCAAGCCCAAGGCCGAGGAGCCCAAGAAGGCCGAACCGAAGAAGCCGGCTGCGCAGTCCAAGCCTGCGCGCCGCCGGCAGGCGGAGCCGGTCGCGACACCGGTCGTTCGTGCCCAGGCCAGGTACGTCCGGTCGTCGGCGCGCAAGGCCAGGCTGGTCTGCGACAACATCCGCGGCAAGAGCGTTGAGGACGCACGCGCTATCCTCGCGCATACGCCCCGTGCGGTCGCTCGGGACTGGAGCAAGTTGCTCGAGTCGGCGGTCGCCAACGCCGAGAACAATCACGATCTCGACGGCGAGGATCTTCTCATCAAGGCTGTGACCGCCGATGAGGGTCCGACCATCAAGCGGTTCCGTCCGCGTGCCCAGGGCCGCGCGACCAAGATCCGCAAGCGCACCGCGCACCTGACAATCCTCCTGACACCGAAGAACTAGTAGAGACAGACAGACATGGGTCAAAAAGTTCACCCCGAAGCGATCCGCGTGGGCTACATCCACGACTGGAAGTCGAACTGGTTCAACGAGAAGAACTTCTCCGACTACCTGCACGAGGACACGCAGATCCGCGAGCACATCGTCGGCCGCCTCTCGCACGCCGGCCTGTCCGACATCACGATCCGCAAGAACGCCAACGAGGTTGAGGTCAACATCAACACCGCGCGTCCGGGCATCGTGATCGGCAAGTCAGGCTCGGAGGTCGACCAGCTGCGGCGCGATCTGCACCGAATCACGGGCAAGCAGGTCAAGGTCAACATCCTCGAGATCAAGCGCCCGGAGCTCGATGCGCGCCTGGTGGCGCAATCGATCGCCGAGCAGCTGCAGAACCGCGTCGCCTTCCGTCGCGCAATGAAGCGCGCGCTCACCAGCGCGATGCGCTCCGGCGCCAAGGGCGTCAAGGTTCAGGTCTCCGGTCGTCTCGGCGGCGCTGAGATGGCTCGCACCGAGGGCTACTCGGACGGACGCGTGCCGCTGCACACACTGCGCGCCGACATCGACTACGGCTTCCATGAGGCCAAGACCACCTTCGGCCGAATCGGCGTCAAGTGCTGGATCAACAAGGGCGAGATCATGCCCGAGGGCTACACCGGCGCTGACCTGACGATCATGGACGCACCCTCGCCGCAGCAGTCCGATCGCGGCGGGCGCGACGGTCGCGGCGGGCGTGACAGCCGCAATCGCGGTGGCTCCGGTGGCTCCGGCGGCCCGGGCGGCCGAGGCCGCGGTCGTGGCCCGGGTCAGGGCGGGACCGGCGGGCCGGGTGGACCCGGCACCGGTCAGGCCGGCGGGCCGAGTCGCGGACGCGGTCGTGGTCCCGGACAGGGCGGTCCCGGTCAGGGCGGCCAGGGCGGTCGTGGTCCGGGCTGGTCCCGGGCAGGGCGGCCAGGGTGGTCGTGGTCCGGGTCAGGGCCAGGGCGGTCCCGGCGGTCAGAGTCGTGGTCCGCGTCCAGGCGGTGGTCAGGGTGGTCAGAATCGTGGTCCGCGCCCGCAGGGCGGTCCCGGCGGTCAGAATCGTGGCCCGCGTCCGGGCGGTGCACAGGGTGGTCAGAATCGCGGTCCGCGCCCAGAGGGCGGAGCCGGCGGTGGTCAGGGCAACGGTGCCTCCGGCGGCGGCCAGGCCAACGGAGGCCAGGGCAGCGGCGGCGGCGCCGCGCCGGGCGGTGGCAGCTGATGCTCGCACCGAAGCGCGTCAAGCATCGCAAGCAGCACCGCGGCCGTCGGGCCGGGCTGTCGCGTGGGCAGGTCAAGGTTCAGTTCGGCGAGTACGGGCTGAAGGCACTCGATGCCGGCTGGATCACGAATCGCCAGATCGAGGCCGCCCGTGTCGCCATGACCCGCAAGATCCGCCGAGGCGGCAAAGTGTGGATCAACATCTACCCGGACAAGCCCGTCACCAAGAAGCCGGCAGAGACCCGCATGGGCTCCGGCAAGGGCTCGCCCGAGGGTTGGGTCGCCGTCGTCAAGCCCGGCCGTGTGATGTTCGAGCTCGGCGGTGTGCCGGAACCCCTGGCACGTGAGGCGATGCGCCTGGCCGGTCACAAGCTGCCGGTCCGCACCAAGTTCGTAGCCCGGGAAGAGGCGTAGACGATGAAGCCGACCGAATTGCGTGACCTCTCCGAGAAAGAGCTCGCGGAGCAGATCAAGACAGCGCGCCGGGACCTGCTCGGCCTGCGCTTCCAGCACGCCACAGGCGAGCTGGACAACACGGCGGGCCTGAGGCGCGCCAAGAAGGACATTGCCCGGGCGCTGACGATCGCCAACGAGCGTGGAATTGAGACCAATGGCTGACGAAGTGGAAAAGAACGAGATCGAAGAGACGGCCGCGTCCGACGTGGCCGCCGCCGCCGGCGCGTCCGTCGACGAGGAGCCGACCGCGGCCACCGCGGCCGATGAGTCGCTGGCGCAGGCAGGAGGCGAGTTCGAGGCGATCGCCGAGGCGCAGGCCGAGGCTGCTGAGGCCGCCGCAGAGGCTGAGGCCGCCGCCGATGCTGAGGCCGCCGCAGAGGCCGTGGCCGCGGAGCCGCAGGCGCCCGCAGAACCTGAGGTCCAGCTATCTCCCAAGGAGCGCAAGGCCGCCGGCAGGACACGCAAGGCCGCAAAGGTCGCACCGCGTGGCGAGACCTCACCGGACGAGCGCCAGGCTGAGCGCGAAACTGCGCGGGCAAAGAAGGCCGCCGAGCGCCGTGTGGGCCGAGCCAGCTCGCGTGCCAAGTGGAAGGCCGGCGCGCACGAGCGCAACGCAACGCCGCCGCGCCCGCACGAGACCGGCACCCAGAAGACGCGACAGGGCGTTGTGGTCTCTGACAAGGCCGACAAGACGATCACCGTCCGCATCGATGTCGCGCGTCGTCACCGCAAGTACCAGAAGATCGTGCGCACTTCGAACACGCTGCACGCCCACGACGAGCGCAACGATGCGCACATCGGGGACACCGTGGTCGTGCGCGAGGCTCGGCCGCTGTCGCGCACCAAGCGCTGGCGCCTGGTGCAGGTCGTGGAGAGGGCGAAGTAACAATGGTCCAGAACGAATCCAGACTGCGCGTGGCCGATAACACCGGCGCCCGCGAGATCCTCGTGATCCGCGTCAAGGGCGGCCACCGCCGCCGCTACGCCGGCGTCGGCGACGTGATCACAGCCACCGTCAAGCAGGCCACGCCCCAGGGCTCGGTCAAGAAGGGCGAGGTCGTCACCGCGGTTGTCGTGCGCACCAAGAAGGCGCACGGTCGCGAGGACGGCACATACATCGCCTTCGACGAGAACGCGGCCGTGATCATCGACGCCAACAACAACCCGCGCGGAACCCGCATCTTCGGTCCGGTCGCACGTGAGCTGCGTGAGCGCAACTTCATGAAGATCGTCTCGCTCGCGCCGGAGGTGCTGTAGTCATGCCTGCTCGTATCAAGGCCGACGATCAGGTGATCGTGATCAGCGGCAAGGACCGCGGCAAGCACGGCAAGGTTCTGCGGGTCGATCCCAAGAACCACCGCATCTACGTCGAGGGGCTGAACATGGTCAAGCGCCACCAGAAGGCGCAGTCCAACTCGGCCACGGCGCAGCAGACCAGCGGCGTGATCGAGAAGGAGGGCGGGATCCATGTCTCCAACGTGGCGCTCGCCGATCCCAAGGACGGCAAGCCGACGCGGGTCGGCATCGAGGTGATCGACGGCAAGCGCGTGCGCGTCGCACGTCGCAGTGGATCGAGGATCGACGACTGATGTCTGCACGTCTCAAGACCAGGTACGAGAATGAGATCCGCCCGGCGCTGATCGATCGCTTCGGATACACGACCCCGATGCAGGCCCCGAAGGTCCGCAAGGTCACCGTCAACATGGGTGTGGGCGAGGGCAAGCAGGACTCGAAGCTGTTCGACGCTGCCGCCGAGCAGCTCGGCCAGATCACGGGCCAGAAGCCAAACGTTCGCCGCGCGCGCAAGTCGATCGCCCAGTTCAAGCTCCGCGAGGGCATGCCGGTCGGTCTCGCCGTGACGCTGCGCGGTGACCGTCAGTACGAGTTCCTGGACCGGCTGTTCTCGATCGCGATGCCACGGATCCGCGACTTCCGGGGCGTGAGCCCCAGGGCATTCGATGGCCGCGGCAACTACACGCTCGGCGTGCGGGAGCAGATCATCTTCCCCGAGATCGACTACGACGAGGTCGACCAGACCCGCGGTCTCAATATCACGATCACCACCAACGGTTGCACCGACGAGGAAGCCTTCGCTCTGCTCGAGGCCCTCGGAATGCCATTCGCGAAGGACGGCCGTCAACAGGCCGCAACACTGAATTAGGAACTAAAAGTGGCCAAGACCTCACAGCGCGTCCGCCAACAGCGGACCCCCAAGTTCAAGACCCGGGGCTACACCCGCTGCCGTCGTTGCGGCCGGTCCCGCTCGGTGTATCGCAAGTTCGGCGTCTGCCGGATCTGCCTGCGCGAGCTCGCCCACAACGGGTACATCCCCGGCATGACGAAGTCGAGCTGGTGATCGCATGACCATGACCGACCCGATCGCCGACTTCCTGACGCGCCTGCGTAACGGCGCCAAGGCGCAGCACCACGACGTCACGAGCCCCTCCTCCGGGCTCAAGCGCGAACTCGCGCGGATCCTCAAGGAGCAGGGTTACATCGAGGCTTACAACATCACGCCCGCCAGCGCCGACCACCCCGGCGAGCGGATCACCGTGACGCTCAAGTACACCAACGACCGTAAACCCGTGATCAGCGGCATGCAGCGCGTTTCGCGTCCGGGCCAGCGGCACTACGTGGACCACGCACACATCCCCAAGATCCAGGGCGGCATGGGCACGGCGATCATCTCGACCTCCCATGGCGTGATGACCGGCCACGACGCCCGCAAGCTCGGCGTCGGCGGCGAGGTAGTGGCGAAGGTCTGGTAGATCTGAGTCTGAGGACCCCCTGCAATGTCGAGAATCGGTAGACAACCCATCCCCCTGCCCACTGGCGTCAGCGTCACGATCGAGCCTGAGCTCGTGACCGTGAAGGGCCCCGGCGGCGAGCTCTCGGAGCGGATCGCGCGCGACATCACCGTCGCGCAGAGCGCGACGGACAACGGCGACCCGCAGCTGGTCGTGACGCGCCCGACCGATCGCGGCGAGCATCGCGCGCTGCACGGCCTGACGCGAACGCTCGTCGCCAACATGGTCACCGGCGTGACGACGGGCTTCCAGAAGAACCTGGAGATCCAGGGAGTCGGCTACCGCGCGGCGCTCAAGGGCCGCGACCTCGAGTTGGCGCTCGGGTATTCCCACCCCGTCGAGATCAAGGCACCCGACGGGATCACCTTCGAGGTCCCACAGCCGACCCGCATCAGCGTCAAGGGTGCGTCCAAGCAGCAGGTCGGTGAGATCGCCGCCCAGATCCGCAAGCAGCGCAAGCCTGAGCCGTACAAGGGCAAGGGCATCCGCTACGAGGGCGAGTACGTCGCCAAGAAGGTTGGTAAGCGAGCATGAGCGTGAAGACCAAGGAAGCTCAGCGTCTGAAGCGGCGCCGTCGTGTCCGCGCCAAGGTCCAGGGGACGGCCGGTCGCCCGCGGGTTGCCGTGTTCCGATCCAATCGAGGGATCTCCGCGCAGCTGATCGACGACGTGGCCGGCCACACGCTTGCCGCCGTCAGTTGGACGGAGTCGCCGCTGCGCGAGCTCAAGGGCGCCGACCAGGCCAAGAAGGCCGGGGAGCTGCTCGCCGAGCGCGCCAAGGCGGCGGGCGTCGAGGCCGTGGTTTTCGATCGTGGCGGCTACCAGTACCACGGGCGCGTGCAGGCGCTCGCCGACGGTGCCCGTGAGGGCGGGCTCATCTTCTAAGCGCCATCCGGACGCTACTCTGGACTGAATCCAATGGCACGTGACCGCACAGTTTCATCAGCAGGACTCGATCTCCAGGAGCGAGTCGTCGAGATCAACCGCGTGGCGAAGGTCGTCAAGGGCGGCCGTCGCTTCTCGTTCACCGCGCTGGTCGTGGTCGGCGATGAGCGCGAGGTCGTCGGCGTCGGCTACGGCAAGGCGAACGAGGTTCCCGTAGCGATCCAGAAGGGTGTCGAGAAGGCCAAGAAGAACCTGTATCGGGTTCCCAGGCATGGCTCGACGATCACCCATCAGACGACCGGTGTCTTCGGCGCCGGCCGCGTGTTCCTCAAGCCCGCCTCGCCCGGCACCGGCGTGATCGCCGGCGGCGGCGTGCGTGCCGTTCTGGAGCTCGCCGGGATCCACGACATCCTCTCCAAGTCGTTGGGCTCGCAGAACCCGATCAACCTCGTCAAGGCGACGATGGCCGGGCTCGAGTCGCTGCGCACGCCGGAGGAGGTCGCGGAGCTGCGCGGTCTGTCGATCAACGCCGTGCTCGGTCTCAGCACCGAGGAGCAGGCCAACGGCAGCATCAGCGTCGAAGAGCAGCCAGAGGACAGCGCCGCAGAGGACGGCGCCGCAGAGGACGGCACCGAGGGCGGCGAGGAAGCGGCGGCATGAGCGACACGCTGAAGGTCAAGCAGTTCAAGTCCAAGAACGGCTCGGATCAGCGTCAGCGCGACACGCTGCGCTCGATCGGCCTGCGCCAGATCGGCCAGACGGTCGAGGTCAGGGACACACCGCAGATGCGCGGCATGCTGCACAAGGTCAGACACCTGGTCGAGGTTGACGAAGCATGAGCGAGAAGACTGACGCCGAAGCGCAGGAGCGCATCGGCCTCCACAATCTGCAGCCGGCTCCGGGCTCCCGCAGGCCGCGCAAGCGCGTCGGCCGCGGCGAGGGCTCCGGCACCGGCAAGACCTCAGGTCGTGGCCAGAAGGGCTACGGCTCGCGCAGCGGTGCAAAGGACCGCGCCCGCTTCGAGGGCGGCCAGATGCCGATCCATATGCGGATGCGCAAGCTGCGCGGCCCGCACATGAAGAAGTCGATGCCGTTCGAGCCCTTCCGCACACACACTCAGCCGGTCAACCTCAAGGATCTCGAGGATCGCTTCGAGGCCGGTGCGGTCGTGGACGTGGACTCGCTGCAGGCACGGGGTCTGGCGACCCGCAAGGACATTCCGGTCAAGATCCTCGCCAAGGGCGAGCTGAGCAAGGCCCTCACGGTCAACGTGCACGCGGTCAGCGCCAGCGCGCGTGAGGCCATCGAGAAGGCCGGCGGTAGCGTCAATCTCATCGAGAGCGCCACGACCTCCGGGTCGTGAGCCGGTCGCCCGTCGCCCGCCGCGATTGTGGGGAGCGCCTAGATGATTTCCACGATCCTCGGCTCCTTCCGCGTTCCTGAGATCCGGCGGAAGATCCTCTTCACGTTCGGGATTCTGGCCCTCTACCGGCTCGGTTCGTACATTCCCGCGCCGGCCGTGAACACCGCGGCGCTACAGCAGATCCAGCAGGCCGCATCGGGCAACGGCATCCTCGGACTGCTGAACACGTTCTCCGGCGGCGGCCTCGGGCGCATCGCCATCTTCGCGCTCGGGATCATGCCCTACATCACGGCCTCGATCATCCTGCAGCTCCTGCAGGTGGTGGTTCCCTCGCTCGAGAAGCTTTCGAAGGAGGGCGAGGTCGGGCAGGCGCGGATCACTCAGTACACCCGCTACCTGACTGTCGGACTCGCGTTCGCGCAGTCGATCGGCTATGTGTTCCTGTTCAAGAGCCTTGAGAGCCAGTCCGGCGTCTCGCTGATCAACAACTTCAATGTCGGCAAGGTCTTCCTGATCGCGATCTCATTGACCGCCGGGACCGTGCTGCTGATGTGGATGGGCGAGCTGATCACGCAGCGCGGAATCGGCAACGGCATCTCACTGTTGATCTTCGCCTCGATCGTGTCGCGCATCCCCGGCGGTGTGCAGTCGTGGTGGAACAACCCGAGTCAGGTCTTCAAGGTGATGATGCCGTTCATCGTTCTGGGCGTCGTCGCCGGAGTCGTGTTCGTACAGGAAGGCCAGCGGCGGATCCCGATCCAGTACGCCAAGCGTGTGATCGGTCAGCGAATGACCCAGGGCGGGCAAACCTACCTGCCGTTGCGCGTGAATATGGCCGGCGTGATCCCGGTGATCTTCGCGGCCTCGGTGATGGCGATCCCGCCGACCGTCGGGCAGCTGATCGGTCAGAACAAGGTCCACAACTTCGGCACCGATATCGCCAACTGGCTCTCGCCCGGCGGATGGCACTACATCGTCGGCGAATGCTTCCTGATCATCATCTTCACGTACTTCTACACGGCGGTCATGTTCAACCCCGTGGATCAGGCCGAGAACCTCAAGAAGTACGGCGGCTTCATTCCCGGGATGCGACCGGGTCGGCCGACGGCGGAGTTCCTGGACCGCATCCTCGCCCGGTTGACGCTGCCGGGCGCGCTGTTCCTGGCGTTCATCGCGGCGCTGCCGTCGATCCTGATCGCCCGCACAGGCGCGAGCTTCGCGTTCGGCGGCACGTCGATCCTGATCGTGATCGGCGTCGCCCTGGACACGATGAAGCAGCTCGAAGCACAGCTGATGATGCGCAACTACGAAGGCTTCCTCAAGTAACGCCCGATCGTGCCACCACCTCGCGGAGCGTCGGGGCGTGGTCGAACGCTCACCTGCCTCAGTGCATGTCTGCCGATAAGATGACGCCCCGATGCCACCCCAGCTGAACCTGATCCTGATCGGCCCCCCCGGCGCCGGCAAGGGAACCCAGGCCGACCGCCTACGCGAGGACTTCCGGCTTCCGTTCATCTCAACCGGGGAGATGCTGCGCGCCAACGTCAAGGACGGCACGGAGCTCGGCAGGCAGGCCAAGACCTATATGGACAGCGGCCGTCTGGTGCCGGATCAGCTGATCGTGGAGATGGCTCTGGACAGGCTTGATCAGGATGACGTTCGCGACGGCTTCATCCTTGATGGCTTCCCGCGCACCACGGCCCAGGCGGAGGCGCTCGAGCAGCGTCTCGGCGATGAGGGCCGCCGGATCACCGCCGCGCTGCTGCTGCGGGTGCCGGACCCGGAGATCATCAAGCGCATCGCCGGCCGGCGCGTCTGCGTCAAGGCCGGTCACAACTACCACGTCGACTATGACCCGCCGAAGAACGACGGCATCTGCGACCAGGACGGCTCGCGCCTGATCCAGCGCGAGGACGACGCACCCGAGGTGGTGGAGAAGCGGCTTGCCGTCTACCACGAGCAGACCGGCCCGCTGGTCGACTTCTACGATGAGCGCGGTCTGCTGCGGCGCGTCGACGGCACCCGCACCCCGGCGGAGGTTCACGACCACATTCGCGCGATGATCGCCACCGCCCGTCTCGAAGACTCGCTCTGAGGACGTCTGCGATGGCCATCGTCAAGAAGACCCCGGAGCAGATCGAGCAGATGGCGGCCGCCGGCGAGGTGCTCGTCCGGACGATGAACCTGCTCTCCGGCAAGGTGCGTCCCGGGGCCACCACGCTCGAGCTGGACCATGCCGCCGAGAAGTTCATCCGCTCGCAGGGCTGCGAGCCGGCCTTCAAGGGGTACCGTGGCTTCCCGGGGTCGATCTGCGCGTCCCCCAACTCGATGGTCGTGCACGGGATCCCGGGACCCTACGAGCTCCAGCGGGGCGACATCCTCTCGATTGACATCGGCGTGGTCAAGGACGGCTGGGTCGCAGACGCTGCGCGCACCTTCCCCGTCGGTCCGATCTCGCCGGTGGCGCACAGGCTCCTGACCGTCACCGAGGAGTCGCTCCTGCTGGCGGTGCCGCAATGTGTCGCCGGCAATCAGCTTGGTGACGTCGGCAATGCGATCCAGGGCCACGTCGAGGCCGCCGGCTTCTCGATCGTGCGCAACCTCGTGGGTCACGGGGTCGGTCGCGAGATGCACGAGGATCCACAGATCCCCAACTACGGCAAACCCCACACCGGCGTGAAGCTGGAGGAGGGGATGGTGCTGGCGGTCGAGCCGATGGTCACAGTCGGCAAGCACCAGGTGCGGGTGGCCGATGACAACTGGTCGATCTTCTCCGCCGACGGCTCGCTCGCGGCGCACTTCGAGTTCACGATCGCTGTCACCGCCGACGGGCCGCGTATCCTGACGCCCTGGCACCAGGCGGCGGGCAAGGCCGCAGCCTGAGGCGCCGAGGACCTGGCCGGGCCCAGCGGGGCCGGGCCAGGACTGATGGCTCCCCAACAGAACACAAACCTGCTGGATGACGCGAGGCCTCGCGTTGTTGCTACTATCCGCTTTTGCGCCTGCAGCGCCCCGGCTGTGCTGCGCGCAATGCCCGCCTCGGTAGCGGCGACCGCACCGGTCGCCAGAGCCGCAGGTGAGGTTCAGAGCAAATAACTCACGACGAGAGCGAAGCGACGTGAAAGTACGACCGTCGGTCAAGCCGATGTGCGAAAAATGCAAGATTGTCCGTCGGCACGGGCGCGTGCTCGTGATCTGCTCCAACCCGCGACACAAGCAGCGGCAGGGGTAGTCGGATGGCGCGTATCTCCGGGGTCAACATCCCGCTCAACAAGCGTGTCGAGATCGGCCTGACCTATATCTACGGGATTGGCCGTCCCACCTCCAACAAGCTGCTTGCCGAGGTCGGCATCGAGGCGGACCGCAAGGTCCGCGACCTGACCGAGGACGAGGTCGTCAAGCTCCGCGACCTGATCGACAACGAGATCATCGTCGAGGGTGATCTGCGGCGCGAGCGCTCGCAGAACATCAAGCGTCTGCAGGAGATCGGCTGCTATCGCGGCCTGCGCCACCGGCGCGGCCTGCCCGTCCACGGGCAGAACACCAAGACCAACGCGCGCACGCGTAAGGGCCCGAAGCGCATGCAGGTGGCCGGGAAGAAGAAGGCAGGTAAGAAGTAATCCATGAGTCCCGCTCCTCGTAGGCCGCAGCGCGGCCGCCGCCGGGTCCGCAAGAACATCCCGATCGGCCAGGCCCACATCAAGACCTCTTTCAACAACACGATCGTCTCGCTCACCGACAGTCAGGGCAACGTCATCGCCTGGGAGTCCGCCGGCGGCGCCGGTTTCAAGGGCTCACGCAAGTCGACGCCGTTCGCGGCGCAGGTGACCGCCGACGCCGCGGCCCGCAAGGGCCTCGAGCACGGCCTTCAGAAGGTTGAAGTCTTCGTCAAGGGTCCCGGCTCCGGCCGTGAAACCGCGATCCGCTCGCTCCAGGCCGCAGGCCTCGAGGTGACCGGCGTCAAGGACGTGACCCCGCAGGCTCACAACGGCTGCCGCCCCCGCAAGCGGCGGAGGGTTTAGTGCCTACCAACGGAAATACGCACGGGTTCGAGTGGCCCGCGGCGGCGCCTGGCGGCGTCCTCGGTCGGGGCAATACAACTTGGTATTGCCCCTCCCTGCGTCCTTGCCATTCACACCCCGCGAACCCCTCTCGGTCCGCACGTACCCCCCTTGGGAGACACTAATGGCACGCGATACAGGACCACAGTGCAAGCAGTGCCGCCGTGAGGGCCAGAAGCTGTTCCTCAAGGGCGAGCGTTGCCTCACCGACAAGTGTGGCGTCGAGCGCCGCGGATATCCGCCCGGAGACCATGGTCGCGGCCGCCAGAAGCAGAGCGAGTACCGCGTGCAGCTGCGCGAGAAGCAGAAGGCCAAGCGTTACTACGGCGTGCTCGAGAAGCAGTTCCGCATCTATTACGAAAAGGCCTCGCGTCAGCCCGGAATCACCGGTGAGAACCTGCTGCGCACGCTCGAGTGCCGTTTCGACAACGTGCTCGTGCGCCTCGGCTTCGCTGCCTCGCGCCGCCAGGCGCGCCAGCTGATCCTGCACGGTCATTGGACCATCAACGGCCGCCGCGTGAACATCCCCAGCTACCAGATGCGGGACGACGACGTGATCGCGATCTCCGCCAAATCCACGGCGCAGCAGGTGATCCGCGATGCGACCGAGTTGACCGGGCAGGTGCCGGCCTGGCTCCAGGCTGATCACGACTCGCTGACGGCGAAGGTGCTCCGTAAGCCGGAGCGGCGTGAAATCGCCGCGCCGGTGCAGGAGCAGCTGATCGTCGAGCTTTACTCGAAGTAACCCAGATTGCTCACTGCGTCTGCGCCTGGGCGCGGTTCGCGGTCTTGAAAGCCGCCCGGGGCGGGCGGCGCCAGAACCCACGATGTTAGGAACGTGCGATGCTTGACTTCCAAGTCCCCCGAATCTCCAGCGAGTCTGTCGAAGACAACCGCGGTTCGTTCACGATCGAACCGCTTGATCGCGGTTTCGGCTACACGTTCGGGAACTCCCTGCGGCGAGTGCTGCTCTCGTCACTGGCTGGTGCTGCCGTCACCAGCGTTCGGATCGAAGGGGTCGCGCACGAGTTCTCAACGATCAAGGGCGTCAAGGAGGACGTCACCGACATCGTCCTCAACCTCAAGGGCATCGTCTGCCGGATGCACTCGGACGCGAGCGAGGTCGAGGCGCCGCTGGTCGTGAGTGGTCCGGGTGAGATCACCGCCAAGGACATCGACCTGCCCTCGGGCGTCGAGATCCTCAACCCGGACGCGCACATCGCCACGCTCGAGAAGCAGACCAAGCTCGAGGTCTACCTGACGATCGGCCGCGGCCGCGGCTACCGCCCCGCCGAGGAGAACAAGTCCTCCGACCAGCCGATCGGCGTCATTCCGATCGACTCGATCTTCTCGCCGGTGCGCCGCGTCGCCTACAACGTCGAGCAGGCGCGCGTTGGTCAGAAGACCGACTTCGACAAGCTCACGCTCGACATCGAGACCGATGGCTCGATCGATCCGCATGCCGCGCTGCGCGAGGCCGCTGAGATCCTGATCTCGCAGCTCGCGATCTTCACCGATGCTGACCGCGTGATCGAACTGCGCGACACCGGCACCGGCGGAATCCTCGACGCCGGCCTGGTGGGTGGCGAGCCTGCCCGTGGCCCCGGCGGCCGTGCCCCCAACGCGATGGACGACATCCTGATCGAGGAGCTCGAGCTCGGCGTGCGCTCCTACAACTGCCTCAAGCGGGCAGGCATCCAGACCGTCGGCGACCTTGTCTCCAAGAGCGAGGGTGAGCTCAACGCGATCCCGAACTTCGGCAAGAAGTCGATCGACGAGGTGATCGAGACCCTGCACGCGCGCGGCCTTACGCTTCGCGACGGCTAAGATCTGCAGCCTGAGGGACCTTCACCATGCGCCACCAACGTAATCGCTACCAGCTCTCGCGCAGCGCGTCGCACCGCAAGTCGCTGCTGATGAATCTCTCGAAGGAGATGATCGAGCACGAGCGGATCCAGACGACCGAGGCCAAGGCCAAGGCCGTCAAGCCCGAGCTCGAGAAGCTGATCACGCTGGCCAAGCGCGGTGACCTTCACGCCCGCCGCCAGGCGCTGTCGGCGCTCGGCCAGGACAAGTTCGCCGTGTACAAGCTGTTCGAGGAGGTTGCTCCCCGCTACAGCGAGCGCAACGGCGGCTACACCCGCATCCTCAAGCTCGGTCCGAGACGCTCAGACTCGACCGAGATGGTCCTGCTCGAACTGGTCTAGGAGTTCCCGCCGCCGACCTGCGGCCGGGCCCGTCCTTCGATGACGGCGCGACTAGAGATCGAGTACGACGGAACCTGCTTCTCCGGGTGGGCCGCTCAGCCGGGGAAGCGCACGATCCAGGGTGAGCTCGAGCGGGCGCTGGCGGTCGTCTCGCGTCACCCGGTCGCATTGGCGGTCGCCGGCCGCACCGACGCCGGCGTCCACGCATGGGCCCAGGTCGCCTCCCACGAGGGCGAGGCTGCCCCGCTGGGCAGCCTCAACGCCCTGCTCCCGGCCGATGTCGCGGTCGTGCGCTCGGAGCCGATCGCCGACGGCTTCGACGCCAGGCACGACTGCACCTCGCGCGCGTACTGCTACCGCGTGCTCGCGCGAGCCGCACGGCCGGCGCTGGAGCGCTCCCACGCCCTGCACTGGGGGTTCCCTGTGGATCTTGAGGTGCTGTCGGAATGTGCTGCGCTGCTCGTGGGGACCCACGACTTCACGGCGTTCACACCAACCGAGACATATCACGTGCGCTTCTCGCGCGAGGTCCACACGGCCTTCTGGCGCTCGTCGGGTGAGGACCTGCTCGAGTTCTGGATCGAGGCCGACACGTTCATGCGCCATATGAACCGCACGCTCGTGGGCACGATGCTCGACGTCGCGCGTGGCCGCCTGACATTCGAGCACTTCGCGGCGCTGCTCGATGGCGGATCGCGCGCCGACGCGGGCCTGACCGCCCCCGCGCACGGGCTCTACTTCGCGGGCGCGGGGTACGGCGGCGAGCGGCTGCTTCGGGCCCCGTGAGGCTTCTCTGGCGCCAAATTGCGGGCGGGCAGGGCGATTCGTCAGGCCGCGGCAGGCTCCGGGTCGGGTCGCACAACGACCGTGTCGGCGATGGCGATGATCTCGTCGACGGGCAGGTTTGCCCTGCCGGCGTGGTCACGGATCGCCTCCGGGCTCGAGGCCTCGTAGATGCACAGCGTGCCGACCCTGCCGCTCGTCTCGTCCAGCACGTAGCTGCGGATCCATCGCACCTGGTCTGGCATCTCCTCGTCGCCGACGCGCGTCGATCGTGCGGCAGCCGCCTGGAGGTCGGGTTCATCGGCAAAGCCGTCACGGCGAACGATTGCGTATAGCTGCATTACTGACTCCTTTGGTCGGTCCCACGGCTCGTGAACTACGCCGCGCAGCGCTGGATGCGCGACCACATTCTCCACCGGCACGGCCTCTAGGATCAAGTCCGTGCGCGTTCTGCTGACCAACGACGACGGGATCGACGCCGAGGGGCTGCGGGAGCTGCGCCGCGAGCTCGTCGCCGTGCCGGGGATCGATCTCGGTGTCGTGGCGCCTGACGGCAATCGCTCGGCGATGGCGCGTTCGATCACGATCAGGCGGCCGCTGTGGGTCGAGCAGGTCGAGTTCGAGGACGGCAGCGTCGGGTACACAACCGATGGCACGCCGGTCGATTGCGTGCGGCTGGCGAACCTGGGCCTGATCGACGGCTGGATCCCGGAGATGGTCGTGTCCGGGATCAACCACGGTTCGAACATCGGCGACGACATCACCTACTCGGGGACCGTCGCCGCGGCGCTCGAGGCGATCGTGTTGGGGATCCCGGGCGTGGCCGTGTCGCAGCAGTCGCTCGGGCGCGAGCTCGACTTCCGCCAGGCGGCGGAGTTCGACTTCGCCGCCGCCGCCGCGTTCACTGCGCGACTGGTACGCGAGCTCGGCAGTGTTCCCCTCCCCAGCCGGACACTGCTGAACGTCAACTTTCCGGGCTGCGAACCGCGTGGCGTGGGCGTCGGCCGCCTCGGCCGGCGCTACTACCGCGACCAGCTCGACGTGGTCGCCACCGACCCGAGCAACCCGACCCGTCGCCGCTACCGCGTTTACGGCGAGATTGCAGCGCCCGACGGGATGGAGCCCGATACTGACATCGCCGCGCTGGCGGAGGGTAGGGTCGCGGTCACACCGCTGCACTTCGATCTGACCCACCACGAGGGCGTGCAGGCACTCGTCGAGCATGACCTCGAACGCCTGTTGCGCGAGCCTCAGCGATGAGCGGTGGCGGTTCCGGTGGCGCGCGCGAACGGGCGGCCCAACTGCGGCGGCTCGTCGACCATCACTCGCGCCGGTACCACGTGCTCGACGATCCCGAAATCGGAGACGACGAGTACGACGCGCTGTTCAACGAGCTGCGCGCGCTGGAGGCCGACGATCCGTCGCTGATCACACCTGACTCTCCGACCCGGCGCGTCGGTGACGAGCCGGTCTCGGATCTGGTCAAGGTTGCGCACCTGCAGCGGATGCTGTCGCTCGGCAACGCGCGCTCCGCCGAGGAGTTGCGAGCCTGGATCCAGAGGATGCGGAACTTTCTCGCGCGCGAGGGAATCGAGCAGGTCGGCTTCCAATTCGTGGCTGAGCCGAAGATCGACGGCCTGGCGATGTCGTTGATCTACGAGGATGGCGTGTTCGCGCGCGGGGTCACGCGCGGCAACGGCGAGATCGGTGAGGACGTCAGCCACAACCTGCGCACGATCGCGCAGATCCCGCTGGGGTTGGACTTCGGCGCCCTCGGCATGTCAGAGCCGCCGGCGCTGCTGGAGGTTCGCGGCGAGGTCTACATGTCGCTGCGCGACTTCGAGCAGCTGAACGAGCGTCGTGCTGCGGCAGGCGAGTCGACGTTCATGAACCCACGCAACTCGGCGGCCGGAACGATTCGACAGCTCGACCCGCGGCTGGCGGCTGCGCGGCCGCTCTCGTTCTGGGCCTATCAGGTCGGTGTGACCGACGGGCTCGCGTTCACGACCCACTTCGAGTCGCTCGAGTTCCTGGCCAAGCTGGGCTTCCCCGTCAACCCTGACATCCGCGTGCTCGACTCCGAGGACGGAGTCGTCGCCCAATGCCAGTCGTGGCAGGAGCGCCGTGGCGCGCTTCCGTTCGAGATCGACGGCGTCGTCGTCAAGGTCAACGACCTCGAGCTGCAGCGGCGCCTCGGCATCGTCGGGCGCGAGCCGCGCTGGGCGATCGCCTGGAAGTTCCCGCCGACGACGGCCGTGACGACGCTGATCGACATCGGCTGGAACCCCGGGAAGTTCGGCGATCTCCACCCCTACGCGATGCTCGAGCCGGTTCACGTCGGCGGCGTCACGGTCAAGCAGGCGACCCTGCACAACGAGGAGGATCTGGCCCGCAAGGACCTGCGGATCGGCGAGCGCGTGATCGTGCTGCGAGCCGGGGATGTGATTCCGCAGGTCGTTTCGCCGGCGCCGCACGTCGCCGAGCAGAGCGACCGTCCACCGAAGCCGACGCCCCCTGCGCACTGTCCCGTCTGCGGTACCGCGACGGTGAAGCCCGAGGACTCGGTGTTCACGCTCTGCCCGAACCGCGACTGCGCCGGCAGGCGCTTCCAGCTGCTGACCCACTTCGTCGGCGCGATGGACATCGACGGCCTGGGCGAGAAGCAGGTCGCACAGTTCATGACGCTCGGCTGGGTGCGTACGGCCGCCGACATCTACCGGCTGCACGAGCGTGAGCAGGAGCTGCTGGAGCTCGACGGGTTCGGCGAGATCTCCGCACACAAGCTCTTTGACGCGATCGAGGCCTCCAAGGCGCAGCCGTTCGGGAGGGTGCTGTTCGCGATCGGGATCGAGGAGGTCGGCGATGTCACCGGCCGGGCACTGGCCGGGCAGTTCCGCTCCGTCGGCGCCCTGCTCGGCGCCGACGTCGACTCGCTCCAGGAGACCCCCGGGGTCGGTCCGAAGATGGCGCGCAAGATCCATGACCAGCTGGCCGACCCGCATATGCGAGCGCTGATCGAGGAGCTTGTGACGCTCGGCCTGACCTTTGAAGAGGCCGGCCCGCCGCCGGGTGAAGGGCCGCTTGCCGGCCGGACCTTCGTGCTCACGGGCACGCTTGCGGACCTGACGCGCGAGCAGGCGAGCGCGATGATCGTGGCTGCGGGCGGCAAGGTCACCGGTTCCGTCTCGAAGCGGACCGACTACGTCGTGGCCGGTGAGAGCGCCGGTTCGAAGCTCGCCAGGGCGGAGCAGCTCGGCGTGCGCGTGCTGGACGAGGCGGGGCTGCGGGCTCTGCTCGACGTGAGCGCCTGAGATGACGCACGCTGTTTGATTGATCCTGCGGACGCCGATCGGTTACGTTGCCTCGAGATGCCGGAGCCTGAAGCAACCCTCGCGGCCAGACTCGCCGACGCGGTCGAGGAGACGCGCCGGCGCGAGGCGGAGCTCGCGCTGATCAACGACGTGCAGGCCGCGCTCGCGGGCGAGCTCGAGCTTCAGGCGATCTACGACCTCGTCGGCGACCGGATCCGCGACGTGTTCGATGCGCAGGTCGTCGACATCGCGATCTACGACGAGACCGCCGGTCTGCTGCGCTTCCCCTATGCGATCGAGCGGGGCGTGCGCTACCCCGACGAGCCGAGCAAGCCGTTCGGCTTCCGCAAGCACGTGATGGAATCCCGCGAGCCGCTGCTGATCGAGGAGGCCACGCCAGAGCTGCTCGAGCGCTGGGATAACCCAGCCGCGATCAGCGGAGAGATCAGCAGGTCGATGCTCTACGTGCCGCTGGTCCTGGGGGGACGCTCGACGGGTGTGATCTCGCTGCAGAACGTCGACCGCACGGACGCGTTCAGCGCGTCCGATGGGCAGCTTCTGGAGACCCTTGCGGGCAGTCTCAGTGCCGCGCTCGAGAACGCGCGTCTGATGCACGAGACGCGGCAGCGAAACGCTGAACTTGCGCTGATCAACGATGTGCAGGCGGCACTCGCGGGGGAGCTCGAGCTGCAGGCCATATACGACGTCGTCGGCGACCGGATCCGCGACGTGTTCGACGCGCAGGTCGTCAACATCGCCATCGACGACGAGGCATCGGGCCTGCTGCAGTTCGTGTACCTGATCGAGCGCGGTCTGCGGCTGCCGGCGGAGTCGATGGAGGTGATCGGCTTCCGCAAGCACGTGATGGAGACGCGTGAGCCGCTGCTGATCGGCGAGTACACCGACGCGATCGGGGAACGCTATGGAAACCCCGACGTGATCACGGGCGAGCCGACCAAATCGCTGCTGTACGTGCCGCTGATCATCGGCGGACGCTCGACCGGTGTGATCTCGCTGCAGAACATCGATCGCACCAATGCGTTCAGCGCGTCGGATCAGCAACTGTTGGAGACCCTCACGGGCAGTCTCGGCGTAGCGCTCGAGAACGCGCGACTGATGCACGAGACGCGGCAGCGAAACGCCGAGCTTGCGCTGATCAACGGTGTGCAGGCCGCGATCGCCGGTGAGCTGGATTCGGCGACGATCCACAGGCACGTCGGCGACAGGATCCGTGACGTGTTCGACGCGCAGGTCGTCGACATCGCCATCTACGACGAGGCATCGGAGCTGCTGCGCTTCGTGTATACGATCGAGCGCGGCGTGCGGCTGCCGGAGGAGTCGATGGAGGTGATCGGCTTCCGCAAGCACGTGATGGAGACTCGCGAGCCGCTGATCATCGAGGAGAGCACGCCGGAGGTGCTGCAGCGGTACGGCAATCCGGAGGTGATCAGCGGGGAGCCGGCAAGGTCCGGGCTGTTCGTCCCACTGGTGGTCGGTGGTCGCGCCACAGGCGTGATCTCGTTGCAGAACGTGGATCGCGCATACGCCTTCGGCGAGGACGAGAAGCGGTTGCTGACGACGCTTGCCACCAGCCTCAGCGTGGCTCTCGACAACGCCCGGCTGGTGAACGAGATGCGTCAGCGTATGGCCGAGCTCGCGACCGTCAACAGCGTCGGCCATGCGCTCTCCTCGCAGCTCGACCTCGGGGCGCTGATCGAGCTGGTCGGTGATCGGGTTCGCGACACGTTCGATGCCGACCTCGCCTATGTGGCGCTTCACGACCCAGAATCCGGGACGATCGAGTTCGTCTACTACTACGAGAGCGGGGAGCGCGCGCAGCAGGATCCGCTCCCATATGGTGAGGGTCTGACCTCGCGGATCCTCGACTCACGTGAGCCGCTGCTTCTGAATCGCTCTCCGCAGTTCGAGGCGCACGAGCCGGTCGGCACAACCGTGCGCTCCTACCTCGGAGTGCCGATCCTGGTGGGTGATGCGGCGATCGGTGTGATCAGCGTCCAGAGCATCGACGAGGAGGGGCGGTTCGGCGACGCCGACGCCCGCCTGCTGTTCACGATCGCCGCCAATGTCGGAATTGCGATCCACAACGCCCGCCTGTTCACAGAGCTTCAGCAGGCTCGCCTGGAGGCCGAGGCGGCAACCCAGGCCAAGAGTGCGTTCCTCGCCACGATGAGTCACGAGATCAGGACGCCGATGAACGCCGTTATCGGGATGACCGATCTGCTTCTGGACACCGATCTGGGGCGTGAGCAGCGGGAGTTCGCCGAGGTCGTGCGCACAAGTGGAGACGCGCTCCTTCACGTCATCGACGACATCCTCGATTACTCCAAGATCGAGGCCGGAAAGCTCGAGCTCGAACGCGAACCGTTCAACCTGCGTGACTGTGTGGAGGGCGCGCTCGACATCGTCGCGCCACGCGCGTGGGAGAAGGGGATCGAGCTCGGCTGCCTGATCGATGACGCCGTCCCGGCCGGGATCCTGGGCGATCAGGGCCGGCTGCGCCAGGTGCTGCTGAATCTGCTCTCAAACGGGGTCAAGTTCACTGAGACGGGTGAGGTCGTGATCCTGGTTCAGAGCGAGCAAGCCGAGTCAGGGTCAGAGCGGCTCCGCCTGCTCGTGCGCGACACCGGAATCGGGATCGCGCAGAATCGCATGGACAGGCTGTTTGCCTCCTTCAGCCAGGTTGACGCGTCGACCACGCGCCGATTCGGCGGGACCGGCCTCGGCCTCGCCATCTCCAAGCGCCTCGTGGAGTTGATGGGGGGCACGATCTCGGTCGAGAGCGAGCTCGGCGGGGGCTCGACCTTCCGCATCGAGCTGCCCGTCGCCGCGGCTGAGGTGCCCACCCAGATTCTTCCCGGAGACGGTCGGATGGAGCTGGCGGGCAAGCGGATCCTGATCGTCGATGACAATGCGACCAATCGGGAGATCGTGACTCGGCACGCCCGCTCATGGGGGATGCACCCGGTGGCCGTGGAGCTGCCGGCCGAGGCACTCGGGCTGATCGACGCCGGTGAGGCGTTCGATGTGGCCGTGTTGGACATGATGATGCCGGGGATCGATGGACTGGCGCTCGGCGAGGCGATCGGGCGCAGGCGCACCCAACCGGCGCTCCCGCTGGTGCTCCTGACCTCGATCGGACGGCTGCCCGAGGAGCAGTTGTCGACCGCCTTCTCGGCCCAGCTCACCAAGCCCTTCAAGGCCTCGCAGCTCTACAACACGCTGCTGGGCCTGATCGCCACCGACGATGCGGCGGGCAGCGCGACCAGGCCGACGGCGGTCAGCCGACTCGTGCCCTCGTCGCTGCGGATCCTGGTCGCCGAGGATAATCTGGTCAACCAGAAGGTGGTCCTGGCACTGCTGACGCGACTGGGTCACAGTGCGGATGTCGCATCCAATGGGGTCGAAGCGCTGAATGCCCTCGAGCAGCACCCCTACGATGTCGTCCTCATGGACGTGCAGATGCCGGAGCTGGATGGCCTCGACGCGTCGCGCCGCATCCGCGAACAGTGGGCGCCGGAGAGCCGGCCTTACATCATCGCGCTGACCGCAAACGCACTGCCCGAGGATCGCGAGGCGTGTCTCGCCGCCGGGATGAACGACTACCTCGCCAAACCGATCCGCGAGGCCGAGCTGGCGGCTGCGCTCAGCCTGGCGCCGCGGCTCTCGAGCCAGACCCGGTCTGACCCCGGTGCCGGCGACAATGCGCCGAAGGGCGCCGCCGATCTGGACGCCGCGGCGCTGCAGGCGCTTCGCGACCTCGGTGGCGCCGAATTTCTCAGCGAGGTGATCGACACCTTCCTGGCGGAAGCGCCGCGGCTGATCACGAGCCTGCGAAGCTCGCTGGCCCGACAGTCGGCTGACGAGCTGCGCATGGCAGCTCACACGCTGAAGTCGAACGGTGCGACGCTCGGGGCCGGGCGCTTCACTGAGCTCTGCCGCACCGTCGAACAGTTGGCGAGAGACGGAAGCCTCGATCGGGCGTCGCCACTGGTGGATGAGGTCGAACGCGAGTACTCGACACTTCACGCCGAGCTCATCGCTCTGCGCTCGGACTCGGGTTCATGAGCATCTCAACGGCGGCTCCGGGCAGGATCCTGATCGCGGATGACAACCGGGTCAACCAGCTGCTGCTCGGCCGCGGCCTCACCCAGGATGGTCACTCGGTCGTCTTTGCGGGCGATGGCGCTGAGGCGCTCGAACTGCTGCGACGTCAGCAGTTCGACCTGATCCTGCTTGACGTGATGATGCCTGAGCTGGATGGGTACGGCGTGCTCGAGGAACTGCGGAGCGACCCGCATCTGCGTGACGTGCCCGTCGTGGTGACCTCGTCACTCGATGAGGTCGAGAGCGTCGTGAGATGCCTTCAGATGGGAGCCGACGATTACCTGACGAAGCCGGTCAACCCGGTGCTGCTGGCCGCGCGCGTGAACGCGAGCCTCGAGAAGAAGCGCCTGCGCGACCAGCAACGCGAGCTGATAAGCAAGTTCGCCACACATGAGGTCGCGGAGGATCTGCTGGTTTCAGGCTTTGCGCTGGGCGGCAAGGACGTCGACGCCTCAGCCATGTTCTGCGACATCCGCTCCTTCACGACGATCGCCGAGGCCCACGATCCGGCGGAGACGATCGAACTGCTCAACGATTACTACACGCTGATGATGGATGCGATCAACGCCGAGGGCGGGATCGTCAACCAGATGGTGGGTGATGGCCTGATGGCCATCTTCGGCGCGCCGTTGCCGCGCGACGACCATCGCCGTGCGGCGGTGCTCGCCGCGCGGCAGATGATCGACCTGATCAGACTGTTCAATGAGGAGCAGGCTGGACGGGGCAAGGTGCAGATCCAGGTCGGCATCGGGATCGCATCGGGGCGGGTCATCGCGGGCTACACCGGAACGGACCAGCGTGCGACCTACACCTGCGTCGGTGACACCGTCAACGTTGCGGCACGTCTCGAATCCCACACCAAGGTGGTCGAGCGGCCGATCCTGATCGAGGAGAACACACGGTCAGGCCTTGGTGACGGGATCGCCGTCGAACCCCAGGGTGAGCTGCTGATGAAGGGCAAGACCAAGCCGATTGATGTGTACGCCGTCGTTGTCTGACGCCGTCGTTGTCTGACGCCACCGTTGTCTGACGCCACCGTTGTCTGACGACGCCGTCGACGCCGACGTGATCGTTTCTCTCCGGCGCCGTCTACGCCCAGCGACCCTGCCCGTCCGCTGCGCCGAGAGGAGTCGGGCGGACAAAATGCGCCGCCTGGGAGGATGCCGTGGCTGCTACCGCGGCCATCAGCCCCATCTGCGCCAGGCGGCGCCGCGCCCGTGGCTAGGACGCAAGGGTTGTTCGCGAGCCGCAAGGCCCGCTGCTTTTGTCTATGCCCGCGCCACCTGCGCGGTACCTGTCTCCCTCAGCTCCTGGAGGGCGCAACTGAAAAGGGTCTTGTCGATCTTTCCGTTGAAGATCGGGACACCCCACTCGACGCACTTGGAGATCACGTCCCGGCGCTCCAGCCCGGATTCCTTAGCAAGCTCGCTCGGCGTCAGGTGATTAGCCATCGGGTCCCTGCCTCCTTGTGACGATCAGTACATATCTCACAGTATTGCGCTCCCCCCTGACGGACGCAAACGAACTTATCCGTTTCGGACACGACGCGCGGGAATTTGTCCAAGGCGGCGCGAGATGCGGGCGTGCCGCGGCACGAAATAGCGAGACGCATGCCACAATGGGCCGACTCGGGGCGTGGCGCAGCCTGGTAGCGCGCACCGTTCGGGTCGGTGAGGTCCCCGGTTCAAATCCGGGCGCCCCGATTCATTCACGTGGTACGCCGACCCGCGAACACCGCCGAAAGGCTCGCAGTTCTGGGTTCGCTTCGCCGGTGTTCGCTGCCCCGGGTCTGCGCGAGTTGGTCTCGGTCCGGGATCGTCACAGGTCGGATGGCCCATTGGCGATCAAGATCGATGAATCGATCTTGATCATCTCAAGTGCGAGCAGGATCGCCAGGCCAAAGGATGACGTGTCGGGCAGGCACTCGAATGTTTCGATGATCACTGCCGGGAACCCGGGACCGATGAACCTGGGGCCCAAGCCGCTTTGGCCGAGCCCCTTCGGAGCCAGGCGTGCGACGCGCTCGCGGCCGAGTCTCAGCGTCCGGTTTCCGCTGATCGGATTGGCGGTCAGGCGGTAGTTGATGTCGGGCGCGATCCACAGCTTGTGCGTATCGGGGATCCACCCTCCGCTGATCCTGCCGGCCTCCATCTGTCCCGGCACAGCTCGTGCCAGCACTGTCCAGCTCAACTCGCGGCCTTCACTCTCAAGCTCCCAGGTTTGGGTGCGAGTGCGAGCCTCACCGCCGAAAGACTGAGACAGGGACGCGACCGTCCGTTGGTCGGCGTCCAGGACGAGGTAGGGCTCGACCGGTGCATTACTGACGACGCGGAACTCACTGTCGGGCGTAAAATCCGCGCTTGGCAGCGCCGAGCCAACATTCTGGCCTGCCGATGGGTTCTCCGTCACAGCGCACGATTGTCTCTGACCGACCGGCGGCAACGATTCGGACCGACGTGTACGCGGTGGCCACAGCAGTTACGCTCGACGCGCGATGATCGAGAGTTCGCGCCGGGATGACCAGCTGTCACAGGAGCTGTCGCGACCCCATCGCGGCTACAGGGAACTCCTGCGCTGCCGCCGCGCACGTCTTTTGACGGGACTGGCGCTGCCGGCCGCTCTGCTCCTGACATCCTGCGGCAGCCAGAACTTCGCGTCATCGCTCGCCACGCGGATCAGAACACGCGGCGCCAGGCAGTTACGGGGCAACCTCGGGCTGCCGCCAACTTCAACGTTGTCGATCACGAACGCGTCCTGCACGATGACGCGGAGCACGCGGACCTATTCGTGCAGGGTGCTCTACACGGTCGACACGCGGGGCGCCACCAAGCTGTATCAGGTGCACGTCACCGGGCTTTGCACGCGACGTTGCCGGTGGCACGCCAACGGCCCGGGCGCCTGGCTCGGCACCGACTAGCTCTTATGGAGAGCGTTGTGTCAAGTGACCAGCACCGGATGCCCGCGGCTTGGGCGGGGATCGTGTCGGTTGGAGGGGCGGCAGGGCCTGACTGGTGCGCGACGCGCGGTCAGACTCTTATGCGCGGGTGCACGGGTTGGCTCCGGTGTCCGCAGGACCGGTTTTCGTCGTGAGAGCCCGGCTGTCTAGGATCGAACGTGACCGTGTCCTGTGGCGGTTGTTCATAGCTAGATCGCGGATGCTCTCGCGCGAGCGCCAGGCGCCTGCCGCCTCTGCAACCGACGTGGTGCTCTGAGATGTCAGTCGGCGGTCGTGATCGCCCAGCAGAACCCGGCGAGTTCGCGGGCGACGGCGACAGCGACGATCGTGCGGCGCTTTCCGCGCTCGGCGTCGAGGTGTTGCCAGACGCGGTAGAGCCTGCGTTGCGTCTTCCACGAGAGCTCAATGATTGGCGCGGGCTGACCGGCCTGTCTGCGTTGAAGCACGGTGCCTCTGCTGGGTGTCTTGCGGTAGTGCCAGGCCGCTTCGACGAGCAGTCGGCGGGCGTGCCGCGATCCGGTCTTCGTGATCGCTCCCAGACGTCGCGATGCGCCTGTGCTGTTCTCCGACGGGACGAGCCCGACGTAGCTCATCAGCTGCGCGGGACGCTTGAAGCGTGCGAAGTCGCCGATCTCGACCGCGAGCCCGACCGCGGAGAGCGTGTCGATCCCACGCAGGCACCTGAGCCGGGCCACCCCCAGCGCATAGGGCGAGGCGGGGATCAGCTCTGTGATCACTGTTTCGAGCTGCTCGCGGCGGGACTCGAGGACATCGATCGCGCCCAAGTGATCCAACAGCGTGATCTGTGCCCCGCCGCCGATGTCCTGCGCGCGCAGCCACGCGCGGTGACGCTTGGTCCAGGCGCTGCCGGTGTCCTCGTAGAGCACGTCGTGACGCAACAGCAACTTGGAGAGCCGCTGGCGAGCGCGCATCAGATCGCCGCGCACGTCATCGCGAGCGCGCACGAGATCGCGCAGTGCCTCCTCCTCCACAGCCGGGACCCGGACCGGATGCAGTCCGTCGATCATCAACAAACGCAGCAGCCGGCCGGCATCCCGCTCATCGGTCTTGACCCGATCACCACTCGGCCGCTCGATCTTCCCAGGCGCCGCGACCACGCACCCGACCCCGACGGCCTCAAGCGCGCGGGCGAGCCCATAGCCGGTCGGCCCAGCCTCATATGCCACCCGGGTCGGCCCGGGCAGCGAGCAGCAAAACTCAACGACCTTCGCGGTATCACCCGGCAGTCGCTGCGAGCGAAGCTCGCCCGTCTCGGCGTCCGTTGTGACAGCGAGCACGCTGCGTGCGTGCACGTCCAGACCTGCCCAGCTGCGAACCTGTGCCATGGTCGGCCTCCTATGCGGTTGTGGGCCCGGCCGCGCGGGTCGCATCCGCAGCGGCCAGAACATCCCCACGCTCGCGTGGGGGACCGGCCGACTTCACCAGCCCGGCCGGACGTCAACCTCCATAGGGTCTAGCCATTCGCTGACCAGAGAAGTCGTGTCCTGTGGTCCGTCCATGCTTCGATCACTCTGGCGGCGTATGTGCGGTTTGGCGGTGAACTCCACACCAATTCCGATTTGGACGTGTTAGGGAGGTGATCGATCGAATGAAGACCCCAGGCTTCCTCAGCCGTCTCCGCGCTGCCGGCCGGCCATTGGCTTTGGCAGGCCTGTTCGCGCTCGTCGCCATTGCGGGCCCGCTGGCAGATACCGCAGCGAGCGCCAGCGGCACCGCCACGGCTGGCAATGTCTCGTCCCAGGACTCTGCCACGGACTGTCCCTGGCTGAATCAGGCGCTTCCCGTGGGCAAGCGGGTGAACATGCTGCTCTCGCACATGAGTCTCGCCGACAAGATCGCCGAGATGTACATCGACACGTCGGCAACGACCGGGCCGTACGTCGGCTACGAAGGCTACGTTCCGGCCCAGCCGGCGCTGTGCATCCCTCCCGTCGTCGAACAGGACGGCTCACAGGGGGTCTTCGGTGCGTCGGGCGCGACACAACTGCCTGCAGAGGTCTCGCTCGCATCGGCGTGGGACCCCTCACTCGCCTATCAGTACGGCGTGGTCAACGGGCAGGAGCACCGAGCCAAGGGCATCGCAATGGTGCTCGGGCCCGGAGTCAACATCCAGCGCGACCCGCGTTGGGGGCGCAACTTCGAGATGTTCAGCGAGGATCCGTTCCTCACATCGGCGCTGGGCGCCGCCGATGTCGAAGGCATTCAGAGCCAGCACGTGATGGCCGATGTCAAGCACTTCGTCACCTACAACCAGGAGACGAACCGCGAGACGCCTAACGACGACACGATCGTCGGTGCGCGGGCGCTGCACGAGATCTACCTGCCGCCGTTCTACAGCGCCATCAAACAGGCCCACGTCGCATCGATCATGTGCGCCTACCCATTGCTGAACGGTGTGTACTCGTGTCAGAACCAGGGGCTTCTCACCGGCCTTCTCAATGACAGCTGGGGTTTTCAAGGCTTCGTGCGCTCTGATGGTGGAGCGAACACCTCAACCGTGGACTCCGCCAACGCCGGTCTCGATCAGGAGCGTGGGAGCTACTACTGGGACAACGGCCAGCTCGCGGCGGCCGTCAGCGACGGGGACGTGAGATCCTCGACGATCACTCAGGCCGCCCGGCGCATCCTCACTCAGATGTTCCAGTTCGATCTGTTCAACGATCCGCCGACCGGGAACCTGTCGACTCCGGCGAGCACCCCGGCAGACAACTCATTTGCTCGGAACGTCGCTCAGCGCGGCACGGTGCTGCTACAGGACCACGGGAGCGTCCTGCCGCTCAGCACTGCGACCACCAAGTCGATCGCCGTCATCGGCCCGGACGGCACAACCGCTCCGCAGACCGCCGGCGCCGGCAGTTCGCACGTCAATGCAACCTCCGTGATCACTCCGCTCGCTGGAATCGCCGCTCGCGCCGGGGCCGCCGCGGCGGTCACGTCATATTCCGGTACCGATCCCACCCAGGCCGCAGCCGCTGCCCAGCAGGCCCAGGTAGCGATCGTGTTCGCCAGCTACCCGGAGAGTGAAGGGAAAGACCTGGCGAGCATCTCCCTGCCGAACAACCAGGACGCGATGATCAAGGCGGTTGCGGCCGCCAACCCCAACACGGTCGTCGTGCTGAACACCGGGGGGCCGGTGCTGATGCCATGGCTGAAAAGCGTCAAGGCGGTGCTGGAAGCCTGGTACCCGGGGCAGGATGACGGTACGGCGATCGCGTCGGTGCTGTTCGGCGACATCGATCCAAGCGGCCATCTCCCTGAGACGTTCCCCTCCAGCCTGTCGAAGATCCCCACGGCATCCGCGACTCAGTTTCCCGGAGTGGGCGGCCGCGTCGACTATTCCGAAGGTCTCGACGTCGGCTATCGCTGGTACGACGCACGACACGTCACGCCGCTGTTTCCCTTCGGCTACGGCCTGTCGTACACCAGCTTCCGCTTCAGCCATCTGAGGGTGACGCCCAGCTCGTTCATCAACCGTGCGTCCGGGCCGGATGCGCCAAACGGTCAGGTCACGCGGCTGGCTCGCGTGACCGCCACCGTCACGAACACCGGTCAGGTCCGGGGAAGCGACGTGGCGCAGCTGTACGTCGGCGACCCGACCTCGGCCGATGAGCCGCCGCGACAGTTGGAGGGGTTCCGCCGTATCACGCTGTCGCCCCACCAGTCGCGAACCGTCAGCTTCGCGATCACGGGCCACGAACTCTCCTACTTCAACCCGCGCGCGAACGGATGGACTTTGCCCGACGGCCGGTTCTCGCTCTATGTCGGAGACTCCTCTGCGCTGACCTCGCTGCCGCTGCGCGGGAAGCTGAAGGTGACGCGGACGATCGGCGCGCGTTATGCGGCGCTCAGCGCGCCAAGAGCTGTCGACGCAGGTTCGACGTTCACCGCAACAGCAACCTTCGTCAACCACGGGAACATGCCGATCACGGACGGGATCGTGAGGCTCGCGTTTCCGTCCGCATGGCAGGTCGTCCGTCTCTCGCGCACGCGGGTGCTCTCGCTTGCGCCCGGGCGCAGCATGACACGCAGGTTTCGTGTGACCGTACCCGGGCAGGAGGAGGGTGAGGTGAGGAGTCTCACGGCGCAACTGACCTCGCCGGGTGTCCATGGAGCGGGCGACCTGAGCGCGACGGCGACGATCTCAGTGCGCGGTCCGATCACGGTCAGCGCCGGCACTCCAGTCGCTGTTGCGCCGGGCCTCTCGGCCCCAGCGACGGTGGTCGTGAACAGCCACATGAGCCGAACCGTGGTCGTGCACCTCACGCCCACGCTGCCAACAGGTGTCACGATCACACCGGCGTCGCCATCAGTCAGGGTGCCTGCACATCAGACGGTCAGTCTCAAGGTCTCGGTGGCAGTGGCGGCAGGCCAGGGGCCGGGCGCAGACCGAGCCACGTTGGTGCCGAGCTTCAGCTACCGCGGTGAGAGCTATCCGCTGGCCGACGCGAGACTGACCGTCAACATCCCGTACGGGTCGCTGGGGGCTGCGTATGACACCACCGCGATCAGCAGTGACAGCGAGATCACCTCGGCCAACTTCGACGGGAACGGCAACAGCTACTCGGAGCAGGCGCTGACGGCCGCTGGGCTTGCCCCGGGTGCGACCGTGACCGTCGACGGTACGACCTTGCAATGGCCGGCCGTGCCTCCAGGCACGGCCGACAGTGTGGTTGCGAACGGTCAGACGATCTCTCTCGCCGGCTCGACAGCGGACACTCAGCTGATCGTGCTGGGCGCATCGGCCGGCGCCAAGGAGTCCGGAACAGGCATGATCGAATACGCCGACGGAACCACCCAGCCGTTCACGCTGACGCTGGACAACTGGTTCAATCCCCCGTCAAGCGCGTCCAACACGACGATCGCCACCGCCGCCTACATCAACGACGCCACAGGGTCCGGGAACAATGGGGTGGTCGGTCAGCGCCACCACAAGGCGTACGTGTTCGCGGTCTCGATCCCACTGCAGGCGGGAGAGACGGTCTCGAGCGTCACGCTGCCGATCGTGGCGACGCTTCCCGGCGTCTACCCGATGCACATATTCGCCCTGGGGCTCAGCGGCCCACCCACGTCTTAGATCTAATGGCGGGTGCGCCTCTGCTGGGGCACGCCGATGGCATCGCAGCGAATCCGCCATGGGTCATGAATCTGACGAGCTCCAATACTCATTTCGACCAGGGGACGTTCCCACCTGCTTCGTGGTGAGCCGGTTCGGGCAACTCGCTAGTCCTTCCCGATCTGCCCCCGTCGCGTCGGGTCATGTCCGAAGGTGGCGTCGTAGTCGCGCTGCTGAGTAGCGGGAATGAACCGCTCCTCGAGTGCGCGCAAATCCGGCGTGCCGACCAGCTCAGACGACGGCGCCCTGCCCCACGGGCTTGAGCTGATTCGCTCCGACCATGCGTCTATCGCACTGTCGCCGTGCGTTCGGAACTCGTGCAGCACCTCCCATGCCGCCTGCGCTCCGGCGCTGGAGGCGAGCGTGGGGAAGAGGACTGCTCTGACCCCGGTTTCGGCGAACTCTTGAAGCGTAGGTCGGGGGCCCGCGCCTCCCCAGATCGTTATCAGCGGGGCGTTGACGGCCGCGCACGCCGCCTTCAGCTGCTCCGTCGATTCGACTGGTTAAGCCAGACGAGGTCTGCTCCTCCGTCGCTGGTGTACGCAGCACACCGCTCAAGGGCGTCATCGAAGCCGGTCCCCTCAGCACCAATCGCATCCGTGCGGGCGCACACGACGAAGGCCGAGTCCATCTCATCACGAGCTGAGGTTGCCGCTCTGATCTTCCCGACGGCCTCCTCAATCGGGATGCAGCGGCGGCCCGCTTCGGTGCCTGATTTCTTCGGTGCCTCTTGGTCCTCGATCGAGATAGCCGCCACTCCGGCACGAATGAACTCCTGAACGGCAAACGAGACGTTGATTGCGTTCCCGTAGCCGGTGTCGGCGTCGACGAGCACTGGGATATTCGCTCTGGCCGCGACGTGCCGCGCGTGATCCACGACGTCTCGAAGCCCCACGATGCCGCAGTCGGGTACGCCGTACAGGAACCACGAGATCTGCGATCCCGCAATAAAGAAAAGCTCGAAACCAGCTCGCTCGGCCATCATGGCCCATAGGGGTGAGCAACCTCCGGGCACGACGAGGAGTTCGTCGCGCTCCAGCCGCGCCCGAAGCCTCTGGCGGAGGGCTGCAGGATCGGGTTTGAGCGTCATATGCGCGTTGTCAGTGCTCGTTCGACCGACAGCACCCTTTGGCCGGGGGTCCATCTACTAGCCCACAAGCGCCTCCGCCGCGCTGTGGATGCCTTCCAACAAAGAATCGCGGTTCCCGTCGGAGACGGAGGCGGCGCCGTCAAGCAGAACTTGGATTGCTACGGTCAGCGCTTCGGTGCGGTCCGCGGGATCGCTCCGCCAGGCGACGTGCCGATCGGGTCGTACGAGCACCGCACCGCCGTTCGTCGTTCCGCGAATGGCCACCCACTCTTCATTGGAATCGGCGAGTGCGCCCCCAATCGCAACCACCGCAACCGGACACCCTGTATGTGCAGCTGCGGCGGCCGCGGCCATTTGCCATTGATCCTCGGCGGCTACATCGACCAATAGTGTGAAACCCTCGCTGGCAACGAGATCGACAGTGGAAATGCGCTTATTGCTGCGCTCGAGCCACACGTGCGGCACATGATGACCTGGTCTTGCCGTCGGCTGGAAGTCGATCGACGATTCCTGTGGACGGATGGGGGCGGGGCTGCCATCGGGAATCACCGCGCCGAACTCATAGGCGAACCCGGCTTCGACGTTGAGCTGGCTGAAGTCCTCAGCGTTGGAGGCAACAGCCGCGTCGGTTGCGGAGCGCCGACGTCTGCCCTCCGGCGTGTCGCTGGCCCACACACTCACCTCATGCCACCCCTCGTCCTCCGGTAGACCCGGCGTCAGTCCCATGGCCTGGGCGATGGGCTGGTGCTTGGCCGCGTTCCGTAATGCGTGCTCGACGTTGAACGCTGCGATCGGCTGGCGCTCCGCCTCGTAGGTATCAAGCAGCGCGTCGCCGGCATAGCCACGAATGACTGCAACGAGTTTCCAGCACAGGTTGAAGACGTCCTGCACGCCGGTGTTCAGTCCCAGACCACCGGTCGGCGGGTGCCGGTGCGCTGCGTCGCCGACGAGGAAGACCGGACCCACCCGGAACTTTTTGGCGACGATACCCTCATATTCCCAGTGGCTGATCGCCTTGATGTTCGCTTGGAGGTCAGGGATGCTGAGCCGGCGTCGCAGGAGCGGGAGCACCTCATCAGCCGTCGTCTTCTGGGTGAGTCCCTGGACACCAATCAGCCACTCCGACGACTCGTTTGCCCAGCGCTCGGGTCCCAGCGCTTGGATTGCGGCCCCGCCCGACGGCGACAAGATGTAGGTGATTAATGCCCTGTCGTCCGCATACGCGGACAGGTCGGCCTCGAGATAGACGCTCGTAACCTCGCGTATCGATCTGGTGCCCTCGAGCGGCACCTCGAGCCGAGAAGCGCAGACGCGACCGCCGTCGGCCGCGACCACATAACGTGCCCGGACTCGATATGACTCGCCACTGTCGCGATCGACCGCGGTGACGGTGACTCCCTCGGAGTCAAGCGCTAGGTCGGCGACCTCTTGGCGAGCCCTGATGCGCTCAGGGCTCCTGGAGTCGGCATGCTGCCAGAGCAACCTGTCCAACCGCACCTGTGGCAGGTTCGCGAACGGCCGAGGGCTCGCCTGGCTATACCGGGCTCGATCTGGACCCCCGCCCCACGCATAGAGCTCGCCGATCTTTTGGCGGCGACCCATGTCCGCTCCTCCGAGCGATGTGTACCAAGCGACCCGATGCCAGCGATCCTCCGGTGGAGAGCGCGTGTAGATGTCATCGGCCACGCCCAGATCGTGGAAGATCTCCATTGTCCGCACGTTCAACAGGTGAGCGCGCGGAAAGTGAGCTTTGAAGTCTCGGCGCTCCAACAGCAAGAAGTCGATACCGGCCCGCTCGAGGAGCAGCGCAGTCGTTAGGCCACACGGGCCGCCGCCGACGATCAGAACGGTCACGCTTTCCTGCTCGTCGGTTAGTGCCTTGATTGGTCCGCTGCTGTCCACTCGCTCGCTCGGTTCAATTGGGGAACTTGCTCGGTGGACGAATTTGACCTTGACCGCTGCGGCCCGCTCTGCCGACTGATGCTCAGATGCGATAGCTGTGTCGTAAGTCAGCCAGTGCCAACCAATTGTGACTGTAGATGCCGGCTAGCGGCGTGGCCAATGCTTTCTGGTCGTGCTGTGGATAACCGTGCGTTATCACCCCGAACAGCCCGATATGTAGGTTGTCAGGTCCCGTCAGCGGCCACGGGAAGCGGCGCCACCGTGTCTGGCAGCAGCTCTTCTAGGGTCTCCTTGAACGACAGGAGCGCCGCTGACTCGTTGGTGGCGCGATAGGCGAAGGCGAGCTCAACTTCGACGTCCCGTTTGGTCAAGGGCCGGAACACAACGCCCTGCCAGGGGACTCTGATGCTCGACTCTGGAACTATCGTCACACCGACGCCTGCGGACACCATCCCGAACCGGGCAGCCGGCGTGCTGCCCTCTTCGATCACCTGCGGAGTAAAGCCGTAGCTTTGGCAGACGGCGAGCTCTTGGTCAAAGGAGATTGGGGCAGCGGTTCGCGACACCAGAACGAAGGTCTCCTCGGCGCAGTCCGCGAGGTCGACAACGTCCTTGCCCGCTAGCGGGTGGTCCTCGGCCAGTCCCACGATATAGGCCTCACGGGAGACGGTTATGAACCGGATGAACTCGTCATGGCCGGATGGTCGAACGAACCCCACGTCAAGTCGTCCTTGTTTGATTTCAGCCATCTGAATTGCGCTCGGCATCTCCTGCAGTACGAAACGGACTCCGGGATAGCGCCGTCGGTATTCCCGCAGGACGGGCGGCAGGAAGCTGAACATCGCTTGGCCGATGAAGCCAATGTCGAGACTGCCAATCGCGCCGCTGGCGGTCATCTTCGCGGTGTTGGCCGCGTGATCGGCGCGCTGAAGGATGTCTCGCGCCTCGGCGAAGAATGCCCGCCCAGCCGGTGTGAACTCGATGCGGTGCTTCGTCCGAGTGAACAGTTCAACGCCGAGCTCCCGCTCGAGCGCCGCGATCTGCTTGCTAAGAGCCGGCTGCACGATGTGCAGACGCTGTGCGGCATGACCGAAATGCATGTTCTCGGCCACGGCAACAAAGTACCTGAGGTGGCGAAGTTCCAAGCTAGCTGGGCTCCTTCTGAGGCAAACTGGAGCGCTCCGCGGACAGGGTCGCACGCGCGCGGAGCTGCTGCGAGTCTATCTCCGGCCGCCTGTTTCTACCGGTCCTCGCCACTGGCCGTCCAGAAGGTCGGCGCCTGGACGGTCGGCCCGACGCGATCGTCGTGTCGCATGCTGAGACGGCCATCACGGGTATGCGGGAATCTGATTCTTGACGGTCACCCACTGCGTGTCGGTGAACGCTTCGATATTCCACTGGCCTCCGAACCGCGAGCCGCTGCCAGATGCTCCTAGGCCACCGAACGGAGCGTTGGGTTCGTCACCCACAGTCTGGTCGTTGATGTGCACCATGCCGCTCGGGATCCGATTCGCGAGCTCAAGCCCAGCGACTACATCTCGTGTGAGGATGCTCAGCGAGAGCCCGTAGGCCGTGTCGCCGGCAAGCGCAGCCGCCTCGTCGAGGTTTGAGAAGCGAATCACTGGAGCGACTGGCCCGAAGACCTCGGAGGCATATGCCGGGCTCCCGGCCCCCACCTGGTCAAGCACGGTTGGCCTGTAAAAGAGTCCCTCATATTCACCGCCTGCAGCCACCCGCGCACCCCTGTTGACGCTGGCCTGCACCAGGCTGTGGACGCGGTCGCGTTGACGTTCGTCGATGATGGGCCCTAGGTCAACGGCATCTGTAGAGGGATTGCCGACCCGTAGTGCGGCAGCCTTCTCCGCGAGCTTGGCGACGAATTCGTCAGCGATCTTGTCCGAGACGATATGACGTCCGATCGCCATGCAGATCTGGCCCTGGTGGCGGAACGAACCGAATGCGGCGGCGTTGACCGCACGGTCAAGGTCGACGTCCTCGAGAACCACCAGCGCATTGTTACCGCCCAGCTCGAGGTGAGCACGTTTGAAATCGCGGGCTGCGGCCTCGCCCACCTTTCGCCCCGCCTCGGTGGAACCGGTGAATGAGATGACACGTACATGCTTGTTGGCGACCAAGGCCTCTCCGACGTCGGCGCCACCGGGCAGGATGTGCAACAGCCCTTCAGGCAGTCCCGCCTCCTCGAATATCCGGGCGAACAGCACGCCTCCCGAAACTGGCGTGCGCAGGTCAGGCTTGAGGATCACGGCATTCCCGAGAGCCAGCGCCGGCGCCACTGATCGTATCCCTAGGCCCAGCGGGAAGTTGAACGGGGTGATCACGGCCACGACGCCGACCGGCAGCCGCCGCGACATGCTCAGATGCCCGCGGGAGCTTGGTAACAACTCCCCGTATGGTCGGGATACGATCGAGGCCGCCTCGTGGCATTCATGCCCCGCCATCCCGGTCTCGGCTTTCGCCTTCATCGCAACCCCACCGGTCTCGCGAACGATGATCGGTTCCAGTTTGGATGCGTGACGCTCCCACAGTTCGGCGGCTCGTCGCAACACCGCAGCGCGCTCGTCGTAGCTGGCCGCGGCCCAACCGCGCTGAGCTACCGCCGCGCATTCAGCACCGGTAACTACGTCAGCCGCTGTCGCCACGCCCACGCGCGCAAACTCCTCGCCGGTGGCCGGTTCAAGGACGGCAATATCACCGCCCGACGCGGCGCGCCAACTGCCGTCGAAGACTGCGCCCTCCCAGACCGGAATATCCATTAGCTGCTTAGCCGGCGGCTCTGTCACCGTCATCAGTATCTCCTTGTGTCGGGCCCCGCGCACGGACGCAGGATCCACGGTTTGTCGCGACGTCGGGCCCTAGGCCGTTGCGAGAGCCGACCGGGCGCCGGTCTTTATTCCCGCGGCTCGCTCAAAGACATCCTCCGGACTGTCGGGCGCGTCATCACCGACCCAGGCGATGTGCTGGTCTGGGCGGACCAGGATCAGGCGCGCCTGGTACTTAAGGCGGTCGTCGGCCTGCGTATCGCGGATCACGTTTAGAGGCACTCCGGATGATTCGGCCGCCCGTTCGAACGCGGTGATGACGGTCTCGTCGGCGTCGAGCGCGATCAGGGCGAAACTGTGACCGAGACGAGCGAACACGTTCTCGCCGTCAGAAAGGATGCACGGTGACAGGTGCTCCCGCCGCTTGCCACGCTCGACCCCGGTACGACCGAGCCGGTGCGTGCGTGTGCGAACCCCAGACGACCGGAGACCCGGCGTAGCTCGGCTCTCGATGCAGACGAAACGGCGTGTCTTTTTCAGGGCGATCGTTCCATGCCGCCTCGAACGCTGAACGATCGATCTCGGCGCGTAGCGCTCCAAGAACCGGAGGTCGTTCTCGATCCCAAGTGCGATCAGGTCACCGACATCGGCGAACACGGGTCGGCGCTCTGCCTCATAAGAATCCAAGAGCTGCTCCCCGCCGTGGCCGTCGAGTGTGGCTGCCAGCTTCCAACCTAAGTTGACGGCATCCTCGAGTCCGCTGTTGAGGCCGTATGCCCCATAGGGCGGATGTTGGTGAGCGGCGTCGCCCGCGATGAAGATTCGGCCGTTGCGGTAAGCGTTGGCGAGCATGATCCGCCCTTCCCAGAAGCGGATGTGATCGATCTGCGCGGCGAAGGAGAAGCCTGCCGCCTCCTGCATCACCGCGAGGACGTCGAGCGCGTCTGAGCCTGTGTCTGCTGGGACCGGCGCATGGAAAAAGAACTGATCGCCGAGGTTCACGCGGCCAAAGAACTGCCACCGACCTGCCAGGTCCGCCGCATCACTCGGTAGGTGGTGGCTGGTGGAAGGGCCTCCAGGCGCCCGTGTAGCTCGGGTGATCGGAAAACCACGAGCATCATCTTCTTGCCGTAGTCGCGGCCGTCGCGCTGGATATCTGCGCTCTCTCGCACCGTCGACCGGCCGCCGTCGCAACCTACGACGTAGTCAGCCGACAGAACGTGACGCTCGCCGGTCAACGGGGTCTTCTGCCCGTGGAGCTCTCCCAGCTGTACGTGCGATCGGTGCTCTGCGGCGTGCCGACGACGGTGATTTAACCCCGGCTTCGTTCTGCACGATCTCGGTGGCGGTCAGTCCGAAGAGCATGGTCGCCGACGGCAGTTGCGCAATGCGCTCACGCAGTACCCGTTCAGTCTGATATTGGGGCAGGCGCTCGCCAGTCTGAAAGTAGGCGTCTGGTGCCGCCGGGACGGCAATCGAGCCTCCGTACCGGTAGCCGCTGAGCAGATTCTCGTACGCGGTGATGGTCCCGATCCGATGGCCGGGGGGGAGCACCCGCGCCGCGCGCACTGCTCTAGGCAGTTCCAGAAGTAGAAGTGCTCGACCGTGCGTCCGGTTAGCAGCTGTCCCTTCGGGATGTCCTGAAGTTGGGTGCTGCGCTCAACGATCGCGCATGAGATGCCACGTTGGGCGAGCTCAACGCCGAGGGCTGCTCTGACGGGCCCACCACCGACAACGATGACCTGATGACGATCCTTCACGATTGCGCTCCGTCGGGCGCTCGCAAAATGACCGCTAGCCGCGGTCGCACTGTCTCATGCATCCTCAACCTCCCAGACGACCAGTACCAAGGTTCGGACGTGACTGTATCATCAGGCCGAACACATCGCGCTCGGCGGAATAGGTTGTCTGTCTCGCTCGCCGGCGGTTGGAACGGGGCGGCGGCGGCGAGCGGGCGGCGGCGGCGGTTCGGCCCAGTTGCCTGGCGGCGTCGGTCGTCGTCGGCGGCGGGCCTGGACCGGCTCGGCGGCGGATCCTTGGTCGGTCGGCCTTCGGGAACCGAGATCGCCAGGGCTGCGGGGGCGGCGGCGTGCTGTGCGCTGGACCATTGCGGCGGCGGCGAGCCCGTCGTGCTCTCGCCGTGGTTGATCGCGTAACCCTGATCTCTGATCTGCTCGAGTTGCGCGAACAGCTCGTCGCGGTTCGATACGTCCGATCGGTCAAGGCGGGAAGTTGCCGCTTGGGGTAGATGCCTCGCAGCTGCCTCTCATCGAGCTCTGCGAGCAGCGCCTTGCCGCCTGATGTCGCATGCGCCGGGTAAACGACACCGACCCGCCCGGTGACCCGAAGCGGTCGCGAGATTCGACGCTATCGGTCAACCTGCAGTTGCCCCCTTCAAGGACGATCAAATGGACCGTCTCGTCCGTCAGTTCGCGCAGTCGCTCCAGGAAGGGGTGCATGATGCCGAGCATGTCGGTCGTGCGGGCCACCGTGAGCCCTAGCTCGACAAGCCGCGGACCCGGTCCGTAGGCGCGCGTGGCGAGGTCCTGGTTGACGAAGCCGTAGGCGAGCAGCAGCGCTAACAGGCGATGCGCGGTGGAACGGGAAACGCCTAGATCGGCCGCCACTTCACTGACCCGCACCGACTCGCGCTCACGGAACATCAACAGCAGCCGCAGCGCGTTCTCGACCGAGCCCACGGGCCTCTCGGGCTCCGCCAGCTGCTCAGGTCGCGGCGCGTGCTCCACGGCTCGGGCGGTGGCTGAGCTAGCCGGCTTGGAAACTCGTGGGCTCTTCAAATCGCGCTCTTCACTCGGTCCGTACGCACGGAGTGCCGCGACGGCTGATCTTCAGCATACGCGCGCGATCGGTGGTGCTGTGTGCAGCCTAGCGACGCCCTGGCCGGTACGGCACAACCGGCTGCCTTCTAGGTTCCGGAAGTGGAATCCGGGTCAACGTAGCCGATCGATGTCTTTCATGCATGCGTCCAATTGCCCGTCGATGAGGATGAACACCATTTTCGTCCAGTGATCGTCGCGGTTGTCCCAGGCGTGATTGGTGCCGCGCTGCACGATGACGTCACCGGCTTGCAGCAGAGTCTCAGTGTCGTCCAGGACCAGGTAGATCCCACCTTCGAGCACAATCCCGTAGTCGATCGTTTCGGTCCGATGCATCGGCGAGCGTCGACCAGGCGGGAAGGTGGTCATACGGATGAGCGTGCCGTTCGCTTGCGGCGGGATCACGATCTCGCGGTCGGTCGGCTCGCGAGGCTCCACCGCTGAGATCGGTGCCGGCGTAGCGTTCGTGTTCCACAGCTCGAAGAACGCTCCGTCGCCGACTTGCTTCAGAGTGGGGGTGGGCTCGTCGGCGACGAACACCGACCTGCCGTGCGGGTCGTGTCCCGTGACTACCCGTCGCGGTGCATTCACTTGGCGCGCACAGGCATGGATGACTTGGGCTTGACTCTGTCGGGGCTTGCCATGTCAGCGTTGCTCGGCCGGCTGGAGCGTCCGCTCCAGCCAGGCGACGATGGTCGGCATAGTGGGGCCCTGACCCATGTGACCGCCGTCGAACACTCTCGCGGATTTTGGATCGCCGTGGTCGAGGCTCAGGTAGAGGTCGCCGATGGAGTTCTGAAGGTCCTCTCGCCCGTTGACCAGAAGTAAGGGTGCCGACGGTTGGTCCAGCCAGCCTTGGTCGAGCAACGAAAGCTCTGGACATCGAGCAACGTAATCCTCGAACGTCTTGCCGCCGAAGATGCGCGCCCGCGCCGCCATCAGGTCCATCAGGTATGAGGAGGCGTTACGTGACTTCTCCTGCCAGTCGCGTGTGAACGTGATGTGGACGCCGCCGCCCCAATTTACCGCTGCGCGGATGCGGTCGCGGTGCGTGTAGGCGAGCTTCATGGCCCAATAGCCGCCGAATGACCCGCCGATTACCGCGCGACGGTCAGGATCCAGGTCGGGCTGGGCGTCGAGCCAGTCGAAGACCGGCGTGTACTGCCGTTCGGCGTCGATGGAGGCAAGGACGGGAGACTGGCCCGTGCCGGGCATGTCGACCAGCACCACCGCGAAGCCGCGATCCCGGAGGAGGTCTCTCATGATGCCCATCTCCTCCTTCCGGGTGTCGATCCCGGCCCACACGAGCGCCACCGGCGTGGGGGCGTCCGCCTGCGCCGGCCGTGCGAGATAGAAGTGAACCTCGTCGCTTTCCCCTTCGCGTCCGTCCAAGGGCACCGAGTGGATTTCCACGGGCGGGCCCTCAAGCGCGGCGGCCTGGTGAAAGTATTCGCGCGCGCGCTCATAACTCGCCATCTTGGCGGGATGATTCGGCACGGGGTATCGGCCCAGGAACGCCATTCGGTACGCCTGCAGCCAGGCTTCCTTAGCGTCTGCGGTGGCGGTCGAGGCCTCTGCCTGGGCTGCGAACCTGCGTGCTGCCTCACCCCAGGCACTTGCCCAGATCTCAGGTTCGAGGCCCTGGAGCCCCATGATTACTTCTCTGGCCGCGTCCGGATCTAGCTCACGGAAGGGATGCGTGCGTCGGTCAAGTCTGTCGAGCAGCCATGCTCTTCCATCCTCCAGGGTTCTAGCTTCCGTCATTGCCTTCCTCTCAACGCCTCGTTTAGACAGCCGCCGTATGCCGAGTCTCGTTCACTGCTCACCCCCGGGGAGTGCGGGGCCGCGACCGCCTATCCCGCGGGAGTGAGCTCACGATTTTCTGATTGAGGCCGATCGGGTCCCCGGATCGACGGGTCACGAGATAGCTCGCGGAGCGAAACTCGTGCAGGGGTAGGCCGGCCAGCATGCTGACGACGTGGTACTGCGTTGGCATGTCCTCCCAGCGAGCTGGCCGAAACGCGAACCGGCCGGTTCCTTGGCGGTACTCGAGTATCTCGGCCGGCGGTCCGGCCGTCCCGACGGTCAGGTAGTCGACATCCGCCTCGCCCCACGCTCCGGTGCGTGGCACATACTTCGCTGTGAGAACGCGCGAGGAACCGCCCGCCTGTGGCAGCGGCGCCTCCTCCAGGCTCTCGCTTTGCAGGTCGAAGAACTTGAAGCCGAGCCATGATGCGGTCCCCGAGATGCGCTTCTCCGTCTGACTCTGGGATGAAATCGACGGGTCGGGGATCTCAGCCCAGAGCTTTGGTTGACCGAGTTCGTCGCGGCCGGTCAGGATCGGATCCGCCGGGCTCTCCCATAGAACAGGCATGAAACTGGCGTGCAGAATCTCTCGCTCGTGGCGGAACGTGACCGGGACCGTGACTTGCACGATGTTGTATGAGCGGCCGGCGAGCCAGCCAATGTCGTACAGACGCGTGATCCTTGCCGTCAACAGCGGCTCGCCGTCCAGCTCGCATTCTTCCGGCAGTAGTGCGCTGAGCGCGTCCACGTCCGAGAGTGCGGAGACGGAAACCGACGCCATGTGCACAGCACCAGCCTCAAATGGTGCGTCGGCCGGCACGTTCCGTGGTCCGGCGCTCGGCCCGAAAGAGACCGGCATGCGGTACATCGGCTTGACCCCGGATGCGACCGAGTTTCCCACTGGGTGATCTGCTCGACCTGCTGGGGTGAGATCCGGTTCAGCTGACAAGCTGAACCTCACGATCCCTTGCCGTGAATTGCTGGGTTGGCGCGGATGACTCGGGCAGTCGCTCGATGCCTTGGGGAGTAGGCGACTGTCGGAACATTCCGAACTGGTTCACATGCCATGCGGTGTTAGCACCGTCGACCCCGTTGTTGGGCCAGTAGATCGTCTCCCAGTCGGGCATGAAGTTCCAATAGCCGCCTGTCTGGAGTTCGATCAGCGTTCCTCCCGGCTCAAACACATATGCGAAGAACAGCTCACCGATCCCGTGCTTAAGCGGTCCTGCCTCCAGCTTGAATCCGTGCTCGGAGAGAACATCGAGCGCCCGCAGTAGATCCTCGCGGGTGTCGTAGTAGTAGCAGAGGTGATTGATGCGACCAGGCTTGACACTTGGGTCTCCCTGACGCTCGGCGATCATCGCCAGATCGTGGTTTTGAGGGCCTGAGGTCAGCGTTGCGAAAAACAGGTTGTCGTCGGGCCCGAGGGTGCCTTCCATGAACCGAAAGCCCAGGCCATCGCGAAACACAGATATGTCCTCAGCGAGCTTTGCTGTGGCTGTTGTCAGGTGGTCGATGCGGCGTACCGGCGCGCCGTGCGTCACCTGTCGCTGCGGGCGGTTCAGAAAGCTGCTCCTGAGCTCGGGGGGTGCGACATACAGCTCGGAGTCCCAGACGAGCTCGGCCAGGTGACCGCCGGGAAGCCAGAACTGAAACGCGCGTCCGTGTCCCACGTCACCGTCGATCCAGCGACCTTCTAGTCCGGAATTCTGAATGACGGTTGCAGCGTCGTCGAGTTCATTCGGGCCGTCGGTCCGCCATGCCGCGTGACCGAGCCCGGGCCCCGGACCCTCGGTGATCTTCAGGCTGTGGTGAAACCATTCGCCCCACGCCCGCAGGTACACAGACGTGCCATCACGGGTGCTCTCCTGCATCCCGAGGACATCCTTAAAGAAGCCGACGGTTTCGTCGGGCTTGGCGCTGAACAGCTCGACGTGATGAAGTTGCGATACGAGCTTGTAGCTCATGCTTGGTCCGTGTCCCTTGTTGCTGAGTTGTCTGATTTCGCGCGGCGTCGCTGAAGGCTGTGATAGCCGACAGCCTCGCGGGCGCTGCGCAGGCTTCGCCCGTCAGTGAGCGCGTCGCGGATCGACTGCTCGGCGCGTTCGATCTCGATCGCGGCTGCAATTACTCCGTCTGCGCTTGAGGCCGGGATGACGACGAGTCCGTCCCCGTCCCCCAGCAGGAGATCTCCGGGCTCGACACGGATGCCGCCCAGGGAGGCCGGGCCGCCGATTTCCTCAACCCGGACGCGGTCCTTTCCGGTCCGCATCCAGTTGCCCCGGCTGAAAATCGGATAGTTCAGCTCGACGCTGCGATCGATATCGCGGCAGACTCCGTCGATCACGGTTCCTGCGACGGAGCGGCTGGCTGCAGCAGTCGTCAACAGGTCGCCCCACACGGTTGCGTCCAGGCGGCCCTGGTTGTCTAGGACGACGACCTGTTCAGGGTGGATGTCGTCGATGTAATCGCCGACGGTGCCGGGGTCATCGCCGACGGGCCCGTAGCGAAGAGTCCAGGCACGTCCGCGCAGACGAAAAGACCGGCTGAGCGGCATGATCCCTTCGCATTGGCCGGGGATGCCGCATTGATCCAACGCGTCGCTGACTCCTGGCGTGGTCAGGTCCGCCAATTGCCTCAGTTGGTCATCGGCCATGGCGGCTCACTTTGAAAGCAGGGATTCATAGCTAGTTCCCATTACCTCGGATATCGGTGCTCCTTGTTGCAGTGCCTTCGCCATGGCCGTCTCGCGGGCGGCGATCTGCTCAGCTGCGGCGACGACGTCGGCTTCGGCTGATTGCGGCACGAACGCGACTCCGCTGGCGTCGGCGATCACCAAGTCGCCGGGCCGGACGGTGATTCCGAGGACAGTGACAGGCTGATTCCACGTCTTCTCCGACGACGACGGCCGCGGGCGGTCACTGCGACCGGAGCGCGTCCGAAGACGGGCAATTCCAGCTCGGCCGCTTCGGGAACGTCGCGGCACGCTCCCCCTATGATCACCCCTCGATACCTCTGAGTGACGCTGCTAGTGGTAGAGCAGGCCGCCCCAGCCGGCGCAGTCGACGCGCCCCAGCGATGACGATCACCTCGCCAGGGCCTGAGGCGTCCACTGCTGCAGTGCAGACTTGCGGTGGGTGGGGGTGCGTCCTCGGCTGCCCGCCCACGAACTGTCACAACTCGCCCGGCGATTGCTCGAGAGGTGCTGATCGGCCTGAAGACCGACGACACTGGCCGGCAGACCGCCCCGGTCGAGCGCATCGGAAACTGCGCAAGTGCGCGAGGGCCTGGAGCCTGTCATATGATCGACGCGCTCATGGCCCGATAGAGGGCAGGTCGTAGATCGTCAGGCCGCTTTCGCCGCGGCTCAAGTCGCGCTAGAACATCCTGTTCATGATCCATGCGTCGCCGGGCGGCAACAGCTACCTCCTGCACCGCTTCGGCTGCGATCACGACGACCCCGTCTACGCTCGCCAACGACCATGTCACCGGGACGCACGGGCGTCTGACCGATGAGGACTTCGGCGCAGAGGCGCCCGCCCGCGCGGGGGTCCTTGGTTGTGCCGCGCAGGCAGACATTGGCGGCGAATACTGGAAGGCCGATCTTCTCGCCAGTCGCTCGATGTCGCGGACGCCACCATCGATCACGAGGCCTGCGAGTTGCTGGGACGAGTGCGGCGCGGCTAGGATCTCGCCCCAGTACCCCGCCTCTCTTTTCCTCGTTCGCCTCTGGTGTGGACGACGAGGACGTCTCCCGGTTGTGCGGCGTAGACGGCGTGATGTATCCAGAGGTTGTCGGGTTGCAGGAGACTCCGACGTGAACGCGGTGCACAGACCCGGAAGCTCGGATCGATTCGGTCGATCTCAGAGGGCAACGCTCCGCGTTTGACCGTCGGCCTCATGGAGTGTCGCCGCATCCAGCCCCTGGAATGATGTCGAAACCGCCATCGGCCCTGGCTACGCGACGGGCGCTAGTTCGCCCCATCGAGCGAAGGCCAACCCGCAGCCGGTACCGACCCGGTGTCCGGTACACGGGCGTGTATTTCATCCCAGGCGAATGGGAGATCCTCGACAGCACGCCGCGAGCGCGATCCAGTTGCGGATCTCTGAGTTACCAGAGTTCAGGAGATGGACTGGTAGATCCAGCAGAGCTTGGGGGTTTCCTGCCCCGCAGCGGTCGCTTCTGCATGTTGAGCCGTTCGTTGTTATGAAGTGGCTCAGGCCGCCGGAGGCAACCACCGCCACCTTCAGGTCTTGTGAATAGCTTTCGATTGCGTCGCGCAACGCCTTGCCGAGAGCCCAGCAGCGCGCTGGCGGCATCTGGTTGGTGGCCAGGTGCCGCCGATGATCGGGACGAGCGGGATCGTCCCAGGCTCGTCGATGAGCCCACACTCGACCACACCGAACGCGTGTCCGAGGCCGGAGGGTGCGGGGGCTCGGTCTCCCCGATCACCGCCGGATCGAAGCCGTGCTCGATCAGCGCACCGATGGTGTGGAGCGCGAATGCCCCCGACCGGGCCAGCGGTTACGGGCGTCCATCCCATAGCCGGCGTGGACGTCGTCAAGTCCGCCGACCCGGGCACCGTAGCGACCGCGTCGCCCTGCGGTCCTGAACTCAAGTGTTTCCCCTGAGTAGACCGCCAGCGCCGGGAGGGAGTCAGAGCCAGATTGAAGAGTTCCAGCCGACTCCGTCCCGATGACGAGGAGCAGATCAATTCCTGTTCGCCAACCTCTGCACGCTGCTGTGCCAGAGAGGTCCTGACGAGCTTTCGCTGAGTGTCGAAGTGCTCCTCGTTGACCAAGTCGGCATAACGGTCGCCTGTGTTCTGCTCGAACTCCCCAGCTCACCGGCTTGCCGGTTGTGCTGACCACCAACAAGCTTGAGTACTGGTTGAGCTGGGCGATCTTTAGCCAGGTCGGCACCTCCGACACGACCATAGGCCCGTGTGACATTGCAATGCCCATCCGCAATTCAGCCAACGCGTATGCTCCTTCTCCTGCCTTAACGCTCGATGGCGAGGCCTCTGATCAACCTAACCGTTACTCCGCTTTCACATCGCGCGGGTCGTTTGATGTCGGCGCCCGTGTAGGTCACCTTCATCACTGTGTCTCACCCTAATAGAGCGTTCGGGCTCAGCGCCAATGCCTTTGAGTTTGGCGCTGATCACCGCGGGCTATGATCGCCGTTCGGCTTCGGCGGGGTCTGGAGCTTGAATAGTGATCGGGCGTTCTGCTCGTAGATCTCAGCCTGATCCCTGTCGGTGAGCCAATCGATCTCATCTGATAAGAAGCTGGATGTCATCGAACCAGCGACCATTCGCGGGGTTGCGCACCGAGCCGGTTCCAGGCTTCTCCGATCCGAACATACATGGTTGGTGCCGACCGTTTTGAACAACAGCTCAATCGCATCTTTGGTGTAAAGACACGTGTCGAACCACAAGGTGCGCAGGCGGGACCCAGGTTTTCTACCGCTTGGGTCACGCGCCACCTGCGCCATGTAACGACCAACCGGCAATGGCACGGCACCGCCGGCGTGGGAGATGATCAGATTCAGTTCCGGAAAATCCTGGGCGACGGTGGAGCTGAGCAGACTGGTGACGGCGATCGTCTCCTCAAGAATGAAGTGGAGGCTGTAGTTTTCTCGGCTGGTGGGCGACAGCCGGCCGAATCGACCAGCGCCGGAACGCCGAGCGCGCAAAGGGCCTCATAGATCGGATATCAATACCGATCGCCCAGCGGCGGGAGCGGCGGACCCTGGCCTTCCATTGGATCGGGGTTCAGCAACACACCAACGAAACCCAGCTCCTCGATCCTGCTGGCGCATCTCAGGAATCCAAATCCTTCGGCTCCGTCAACGGGCTCTGCGAAGAGCCCTGCCATGCCCGCGAAACGCTCCGGGAACAGCTCGCGGCAGCTCCTATGGATCATGTTGTTGGTCTCTTCTTCCGTGAACCATAACACGAGTTGCCTGGTTCCTCCGCCAAGCATCATCTGATACGGCCGCGGCGAAATGATTTGCATGTCGATTCCAGCGGAATCGAGGTGATCCATGTGCGACATGCCGAAGGATCCGACGTCGTCCACCACGGCGGCGCGAGCTTGTCCTCGCTGAGATTTTCACGCCCCCTCTGCCATGCGAGCCCCGGTGCGCGAGGAGGTTGCCCTTGTATGCATACAAGCGCTCGTGTGCGCTCATGTGCCCATGAACATCGACGATCATCGACTACTCCGATTCATGCGGATTGGCTGCTGTCAGACCAAGAGGTCTGCTGCGCCAGCAGCCTAGGACAGGATCCCGCGACCATGCGTGGCTTTCATTTCCGGCTCAACTAACCTTTTATCACGGGACAAACCCCCCGGCAAAACGTCTTCTTGTTAAAAATAAGAGCACACCCACGGCGGCTCTCGACAAGTCCTGCAACCCCATAGCACCTGGGTAATCAGCGGGCACCCGAAGACATCATTTCAGTCCTTCGCGGCCCCCCGACTCTTACCAAGCCCCCCAAAGCTGTCTTCGTGGCAGCAGGCAGCTCGGAGGCCCATGCGCATTACAACGCTCGCATCGCCGGCGGGAGTTCTTCTTTGTCCCCATCTTACCCATCAGCTTGTCGCGTGGGCAGTATCGAGCAATAGCAGAGCCGCAACGCCGAAGGTAGCGGCGCACGCCGCGGCGCGCTGTCCTGCGGTTGACGTGTGGGACATCGTCCCGATCGGCGCGCCGAATCAATTGAGCTTGAGAGATCCCATCGGGCGTGAAGGCCGCGTTCCGCAACATCAACGCAAACGTGTTGCCTCGATCATCAGCGAGTGGTCGTGAAGGTCTGTAACACCCAGGCACCGCCAACGGTGAGCTTCAGTGCGCGCAGCAGGCGGCTTCCGATCGCAAGGCGATCGCTACGGTCGGAAACCTGATCGTCGCCAACACGGCCGCGCGGGTGACCGCCTGTGTTCCAGAAGGCCGGATTGCCAGCGATCAACCCGTTCACACAATCACCGGCAAGATTCCACGGCCAAGATCAACTTCCCGCTGTTCGTGCCAACTTCACTGCTGCGGGTCCCCACCCCGCCCGCCCCTAAGGCCGCGCACGTGAAGTCCATAGGGTTCGCATCGCTTTCGCTGCCGATCTCTATCGATGAGGCGAACACTGCGGTCGGCGCCGCGCACAAAAGGCTTGGTTTCAAAGTCACCGGGCAGGTTCAGGTGCCGTTGACCACCTTCGATGTTTCGCCTTACGTTCAGCAGCTCGAGCAGAACAACCCGCAGTTCAGTGTTCTCCTGTTTGATCCCGAACTCGTGAGCGCATGGCTCGCAAACGCGGCACAATATCGGTAAGAGCGGTCCGGGTCGCTTCCTGGATGGGCTCGTTAGCTACCAGACGGTCGGAACCGGTTTAATGCGTCGAACGTGTACGCGCCGGTGTTCCTGCCCGACCCGTCATGTTCAGCTATCCGCTGCTCGCCCGGTTCCGCGCGCAGGCAGCAGCTGAGGTAAAGGCGGGCGATTCGTCCGCAAGCCTCTTGGAGGGCAACGATCCGCGCCCTCGTTCTTGAGGGCTGGATCGCCGCGGAAGTGGTGCCGCAGGTCGGCTCCGACATCAAGGGCAAGATCACTGTAGGATTTCCCGCCCTGAGCGATCAACAAGGGCGACGGTTACCTTCGGACCGCGTAAGGGAGCGGTTCTGCCTCCGATTGATTTCGGGAAGCCGAACCCGATCAAGCAGTACTCGCGCCTGTTCAACACATCCCTGTCTCTGAAGAAGTGGAACGTAGCTAAGAAGGCCTGGGTTAGGGTGTCAAGCCAGCCCACGGTAATGGGCGCAAGCTCATCCCCTAGCAGCCGGATGACGCAAGGTTTCACCCCAGCCCGCGGGCCTAACGGCCGGGTGGTCATGGCCTGTAGGACGTAAAAGTCGTGAGTACCGTAATTCAGTACGCGTTCTTGGGCATCGGTGCCGGAGCGATCTATGCCCTGCTCGGCCAGGGGATCGTTCTGATCTACCGGGGCACCGGGGTGCTCAACCTCGCCCAGGGCGCGTACGCGATGGTGGCGGCGTACGTCTACCTGCAGTTGCATACCCCGGGAAAAATTCCCGGGGTTCGGTTGTTTTGACCCAGAGCGGCTGGCCCGACTTCCCGTCATTTGTGGTTGCGGTTGGCGCCGCTGCTGGGTGTGGTGGTGGCGACCCATCAGCTGCTGCTCAGACGGATGCGCCAAAAGTCACCAATGACTGAGCGGCCCACAGCCACCGGTTGGCGTGCTGCTCGTGATCGTCGAGTTGCTCGCCCTCAAGATATGGGTCGCCACCCCGCCGTTCGTGGCACCGATTCTCGCCGACGGCAGTATCTGGCATCTTGGCTCGTCCATCACCGTGCCCTCCGGGTACGTTTGGCTGCTCCTGATAGCCGTTGCGTTCACGGCCGTGCTGACGATTCTGTGGCGCTACACGAGGATCGGCTGGTACGATGTCCGCGGTGTCAGACCCCCAGCGCGGCGCCGCGGCAGTTGGAATTGCACCGGAGTTCGTTTATCGGCCACTTGGGTGGCGGGCTCGGCGCTTGCGGGTGTCGCCGGAATCCTGTTCACGCCCACAACCCGCAGGCTTCCCCCGCTGGGGTAAGCCTGCTCGCTGATTCCCGCGCTTGCTCCTGCTGTGCTGCTGGGCGGCTTCTCATCGTTTCCGGCGACACTGGTCCCCCGTCGCGGTTGGATGCGCTCAGGCGGTGCTTCTCAACTACAACGGCTTCTTCTTCCATACATCTCAAGATCACCGCGATGTCCGATGTGTTGCCGCTCATCGTGATCATCGTCGCGATGGTTGTTCGAACCTCCTCCGCCGCCGCTCCGCGTTAGACACCGAACCGGCTCCCGGCGATCGGCAGGGTCGCATCCGCTGGAGAATCCAGGGTTACGATGACCGCTCAGACGCTCGTCCTCATCTTCACCGTGTTCGGAGGCAGCAGGCCCGCCTGGCGCTGGCGGTCACCTTCAGCACTGCCACGCGGCCGCCGTCGCTTGTGGTGCTGACCGGGTACGCCGGCAGATCCAGCTCGCGCAATACGCCATTGCTGGCATCGGTGGGGTAATCGGAGCAGAACTCGCGGCACATGCAGGCTTCATCTTTTCCCTGCGCTGCGACGCGGCACGTTCGGAGCCAGGCCCTGATGGGAATGGTGCTCGCCATTCCAGTGCTCCGCCACGCGAGGAATCAGTCGGCCACCTCACCCTGGGCCTCGCTTGGGCGGCACAAGACATGGTGTTCACCAACCCGAGCGTCGGCGGTTTTATGTCGGAATCAACGTCGGAAGCGCTTCGCTGTCTTCGGGCTGGACGTCAGCGGTGCCGACCGGCCGCCAGGTACGCCCGGCGCCGCACCCTTGATCCGCGATCTGCGGCATCCTTGTCGCCAACCTCCGCCGGGGGCGCCTGGGCCGCCGGATCATCGCCGTGCGCTCCAACGAACGCGCCGCGGCGGCCTCAGGGGTCGCGTGTTTAGAACCAAACTGATTGCGTTCGCGCTGTCCGGCGCGCTGGCGGGATTGGCCGGGGTTCTGATCAGCTTCCAGTACCAGAGTGCCGTGTTCAGCGCCTTCGACCCGTCGTTATCGCTACTCGCGCTCGCATGGATTGTGATTGGGGGCCTCGGCTATGTGTTTGGGACGATCGACGGAGCAATCGTCGCGCCGGGGCGCTGCTCTCCTCATCGGCCTGCACTGGGGGGGCTTCGTCACCTGGCTACCGATCATCGGAGGCGTCGCGCATTACTCGCCGTTCGGTTCAACGCCAACGGCATCGCTCACCAGCAGAACGAGACTTCCGCAGGCTCGCAGCCAACTCACGAAACGTCCCGACCGACGCGCGTCAGCTGGTCTGGAGATCCCGACGGAAATCGCCTCCTCCGTGTACCCGCGAAACGACTAAGAATCAGCGATCTCACCATCCGGACGGCGGCGTCGTCGCCGTCGACGGTGTGAGCCTAGAGGTCGGGCCAGGCGAGGTCGTCGCTCCGATCGGCCCCAACGGAGCCGGCAAGACCTCGCTCATGGTTGCCGTGTCAGGCTTCGCCCGTTACCACGGCCAGGTCACGCTCGACGATCAGCCGATCAACGGGCCGCCAGCCACCGCACAGCGGCCGCCGGACTAGTCCGTTCCTTCCAAGGGCTCAAGTTGTCCCCCGAGATGACGATTCTTGAGAACCTGCAGGTGCCACGCGACCGGATCGACGGCTGGGATGCGTTGACCGAGCTCGTCCGGCCGGCTCGAACCGTACTGCCGGCAGTGACGATTGCGGCCATCAGAGAATTCGCACTGCAACCGGTGCTGCACAACCTTCCGGACGAAGTCTCCTACGGCCAGCGGCGTCTAGTGCGCCATAGCACGTGCCGTCGCGGCCGGCCTCGGTACTTCTACTGGACTAACCGGTCGCCGGGCTCAGCGAACACGAATCAATCGAATTCGCGCAGCTCGTGCGGCGGCTAGCTGACGTTTGGGGAATGGCGGTGCTCGTGATCGAGCACGACCTCAACTTTGTCATGAGCATCTGCGACCGGATCACGTGATCGACTTCGGCAGGCATGTGTGCCACGGATCCGCCGAACAAGTGCGAAGCATGCCGCCGCCGTCGCCGTTTTTTCTCGGTGAAGAGACTGAGGCCGACAGCAGCGAACCACTCGACGTACCACAGGTGACACAGTGACCGCGCTGCTCAAAGCGAGGAATATCTCGGCCGGCTATGGCGGCGTCGAAATCGTGCGCGATGTGTCGCTCGAGGTGAACGCAGGCGACGTGGTCGCGCTCCTCGGAGCCAACGGAGCAGAAAGACAACCACGCTGCTGACCTTAGCGGGAGTGCTGAAACCGCTCGGCGGCGAGGTTCTGATGACGGAAAGAACACCACAGCGCCGCTGTACAGGCGGGCTCGCAAGGGCATGGCGTTTGTCACGGAAGAACGGTCGATTTTCCCAGACTCACGACGCGACAGAACCTTGCCGTCGGTCGAGCTGACATCCAGGATGCCACGACGTTGTTCCCGGAACTCAAACCGTTGATGTCACGCCGTGCCGCACTGCTGTCCGGTGGCGAGCAGCAGATGCTCACGCTGGGTCGAGCTTTGGCGCGGGCGCCCGAGGTACTGCTTGCTGACGAACTCTCGCTAGGGCTGGCGCCAAAAAGCGTGACGCGGCTTCTGCGAGCCGTGCGTTCAGCCGCGGATGGGGGAGTAGGTGCACTTCTCGTCGAGCAACACGTGCACCGGGTCCTCGAGGTCGCAGACCGCGTCTATCTGTTGCAGCAAGGCCGGATCCGCTTCAGCGGGACTGCGGCGGACGCTCGCGAGAATATCGACGAGATCCAAGCAACCTACCTGACTGCCTCTGCGGCAGCTCAACACTGAGCGGCCACAACATTGCGGAGGCGCGTGTGAGTGCGGTCAAGAGGATCTTGGTTGTTGGCGGCGGAATCGGCGGCCTGTCCGCAGCGATTGCGCTAAGGCAGTCCGGATTCGATGTAGACGTGGTGGAGAAGAACCCCGCCTGGGACGTTTACGGGGTCGGCATCATCCAACCCAACAATGCGCTGCGCGCCCTGGACAAGATCGGACTGGCACGCGCAGCAGTTGCGCAAGGGTCTCCCATCTATGGCGGCAGGCTGTATCAGATGGACGGGCAGACTCTTGTCTTCGAGAACGACAGCCCGCCCTCGGCAGTAGAAGGCCTTCCGCCCGGCAACGGGATCACTCGTCCGCGCTTGCACAAGATTCTCCAGGACGCGACGCTTGACAGCGGTGCCGACGTGAGGACGGGCGTGACCCTGACACAGATGATCGACCGGGCCGATTCCGTTGAAGTTGAGTTCACTGACGGCAAACTCGGCGACTACGACCTGATCGTCGGCGCCGACGGTCTCCACTCGCAGGTTCGAAGCATGGTGTTCAAGGACGCTCCCGAGCCGAAGTTCAACGGCCAGCTGTGCTGGCGCTACAACCTCCCACGCATCGACGGCTTGGATCGCATCTGGATGTTCCGCGGACCAAGCGGTTCGGCCGGGTTCGTGCCAATCGGCAATGACGTCATGTACATGCTGTTGACCGAGAAGCCACCGGCAGGTTCATCGCTCCGGCCGCCGAGAGAGGGACTTGCCGCTGCCTATCGGGAGAGCCTTGCACAGTACGGCGGGATCGTCGCGGAGTACCGTGAGCTGGTGGTTGACGATGACGCCGTCGTCGTCCGGCCGCTGGAGAATGTTCTGGTGCCGTCGCCTTGGTGTAGAGGACGGGTTCTACTGATCGGCGACGCGGCACACGCAGCTACGCCACACTGCGGTCAGGGTGCGGCTCAGGCCATCGAGGACGCAGTCGTGCTCGCCGAAGAGCTCGCGACAGAGCGCACCTTGGAGCAAACGCTCGAGGCGTTCACAGCCCGTCGCTTCGAGCGCTGCAAGATCATCGTGGAAGGGTCGGAGGCAATCGGCGCCTGGGAACAGAACCAAACGCTGCCGATAAACGTCGCCGAGCGCCGCCAGGAAGTGGTAATGATGGCCAGTGCGCCTTTCTGACGGCTCGGCCCGAAAGGCTGTGACCGAACCGGCCGACAGCCCCGTCGGTTGGGCGAGTCAAGAGGCTGTTGGCTCCGCGCAGGCCCCCAGGCAAAGGCATTAGGACACGTCTTAGAACGTCTTTCACAGTCAAGCTTCGGTCTGCCTGCCCGAAGACTAAACAGGCCGCTTCCTGGGAATACCTCTGGCATGGCTGGGGATCATGCCTTCGGTACTCGGAAGCCCTTCTCCGTTGGGGCGGAGGAGGAGCTCTTCCTGGTGGATCCCGTGAGCGGGCGGATGGTGAACAGCTCCGCCGTCGTTACCGAACGGCTCGCGTCGGCGATGGCGGGCATCGAGCGAGAGCTCCATGCCGGAATGGTCGAGTTCGTCAGCGACGTCTGTCCCACCGCCCGCGACGTGATCGGGCAACTGGCGCATCGCCGGGCAGCCTGCCTGGGCACCGGCATCGGGCTGCTCGGGTCCGGCACCCACCCGACCGCCACCGATGAGGAGGCGCAAATCTCGGACAAGGAGCGCTACGAGCGGGTCCACCATCTGCTTGGTGATGCCGTTTCAACTCCTGTGGCAGGACTGCATGTGCACGTGGGGATGCCAGATCCGGAGACCGCTATCAAGGTCTTCAACGCGATGCGGGTGCACCTTCCGCTTCTGCAGGGGCTTGCTGCGAACTCGCCGTTCCGGCACTGTCGCGACACGGGGCTGGCCTCAGCACGCGGCATCATGACCCGAAGCTGGCCGCGGTCCGGGGTTCCGCGAGCGATGCACGACTTCGCCGACTTCCTCGAGACGGCCGACCTGCTGACGCGGGCAGCGGGTGTCGACGATTACACGTGGTTCTGGTGGAATCTGCGGCCTCACCCCAAGCTCGGGACAGTTGAGATCCGTGCCTTCGACGCCCAGAGCTCGCTGTATGACGCCGAGGCACTCGTTGCCCTCACGCATTGCCTGGCCTATGCCGCCGCCGATGAAGACGAGGTCGAGGAACTCCCGAGCGAGCTGCTGGAGGAGGGCATGTTCCGGGCTGCACGCTTCGGAGTCCGCGCGCTGCTCCCGGACCGAGACGGGCAACTGCACCCATTCGGCGAGGTTCTCAGCGCCGCTCTTGATCGGGCCAATGGATACGCAGGGGAGGTGGGCTGCGAGGAGGCTCTCGCACGGATTCCAGCGCTTGTTCATGCTGGCGGCGCAGCGGGACGCCAGCGGGCCATCTACGAGCTCTCCGGAGTCGATTCGTTACTGCGCGAGCTGATCGCGACCACCGCCCAGACCTCCGCGATCACGCAGAACCAGCCGGGCCAGGCGCTCTCCTCCGGGACGGGCGTAGGCCCGGGTGTCCGAATGCTATTCCGGGATGGTTTGAGGTGGGACATCCGGTGGTAGTTCAAGACGTATGTTGAAGCTGAAACACGGCAGGTCAAAGTCTGATGTGGTGGGCGGCAGCGTGCGTCAGGTGATCCACGAAGCAGAGAGGGCCGCCTCGACAGCGGCCAACACCGCCGGGGCGCGGGTCGCGCACACGGCAGGCAAAGCCAGCGACAAGCATTTACGACGCAAGCTCGTCAGAGCGCTGCGGCGTTCGCGCGCGAGCGTCCTGCGCCGGAAACCGACCATTGCCACCGAGGCGATCCTGACGGCGAAGTTGGCCAGGGCAAGTCAGGGGCTGGTCAGTACAAGCCATGAGCTGGCTCAGGAGTCGACCGATCTCCGCGAGGCGGTGGACTCCCTGGGTGCGGTTGCCAAGGCGAACCGGGAGGTGGTCCCTGCGCATGGACGGAGAACACTGGTGTTCGGTCTGGCGCTCGGGGCCGCGCTGATGTACCACCTCGACGTGGAGAATGGCGGTGAACGTCGAGCGGCAACGGCTCGACGGCTGCGGTCGCTGGCGATCGGTGCTCAGGCCGCCACCAGCCCGGGCTTATCAGGCCGCGCGTAGCGCTCCATCTCCGCAGCTGCTGGTGGGAGAGAGGGCGAGCTCGCCCCTGCTCATCTCGGTGTAGTAGTGGCGAGCGTCAACTGTCGTAGTGGCCTACGAACGACCGCATGCCGCCGCGCTGAGAACTTATCGATCACAAGCCGACGCCAAGCAGATGGCGCCGGAATCAACGATCGAAGGAGTTTCTCATGGCCGCAGACATCAACAACGATCAGGCCCACGGCAGCAGGTCGATGCGAGGCCGGCTGATCCGTCGCGGAGCTGGTTTCGGGGCCGCCGCGCTGCTCGCGACGGCGGGGATCGCGTCAGCCGCAACCGATCAGGCCAGCGGCGCCCACGCCACGGGCGGGGCCGCGATCGCCGCGCACGTCAGCGCGGCTACGAAGCCCTACAGCTCGGTGAACGCAAGTCCACGCACGCTGACGCCGGGGCAGCGAGTCACGATCACGGGCAATGCACCCAAGGACACCCATGCCGGCGAGTGGATTGCGTTTCAGTCCATGGCGTTCGCATCACACATCCAGATCAACGGGATCCCCGTGGTCCGCACGCAGGTGCTGGTCAACGGGATGTACAAGGTGACCGCCACGATCAAGCCCGGGGTCAAGCCGACGAATTACGCGATCATGGGTACTCACGACGGCAAACCGCTCGACACCGTGGCCTGGATCAACGTCCGGCCATTCAGCTCGGTCGTCGCGGCTCCGAGAATCGCGAGCGCGGGCGAGCGGGTGACGATCACGGGCAACGGCCCGCGGAACGCCCACGCCGGTGAGTGGATCACCCTGAAGTCCGCCGCGCTCTCGTCGAGGGCGACCACCGACGGTGTGCCGTCGATCCGCGCGCAGGTGCTGGTCAACGGCACGTACAAGGTGACCGCCACGATTCGGTCCGGCATGAAGCGCGGAAGCTACGCGGTCAAGGGCGTCTACATGGGGCAGCCGCTCGATACGGTCGCTCACATCACGATCCGCTGACAGGTCCAATCCCTTGCGAACAAGCGTCTGAGGTGGACGGGCCATGATGCCCGGCCACCTCAGCGGCGCTGGGGCGGGTGGACCGCTCAGAGCTCGCGGCGATTGGTCACGCCGCGTTTCTGCATTGCGCGGTAGATGTAGGTCTCCACGCTCCGCACGGACAGCACGAGTTGTTCGGCAATCCCCTGATTGCTCATCCCGCGCGCTGCGAGCGCCGCGATCTGAGCCTCCCGCGGGGTCAGTTCGACTGCGAGGCCGTCAAGACCGTCGATCACCGGGAACTCGGAGCCCTGGCCGGGCACGTAGAGCTCGCGAGCGCGCACGGCGGCGCGTCTCCCGGAATCCTGCCGCCCCTGAGCGATGAACCGGCGGGCGGCGTCGATGGCGGCCTCCATCGCATATACGTCTGCGCCGATCGCAGCGAAGTTCTCCGCAGCCGTCATCAGCGCCGTCCCGTCGTCCGCCGCCAGCGCCGAGGCGTGCGCGGCGTAAGCGGCGACCAGGCGCGCGTCGCAGCGTCGCGCCAGGGCATCGAGCTGGGTCGCGGCATTGGCCGGGGCGGCACCGGCTCGCAGCGCCTCGTACACCAGGCGAGCCGCCAGGTTGGGCTGGCTGACCGACGCAGCCGAGTCGAGAAAGCTCTGCGCTCCGGCGCGGTCGCTGAGTGCTCGCGCGCCCCAACCCTCCGCCCGCGCGAAGTAGCCGACCTGCGTCGCGGACGGCGGCTGTCCCCCGAGCATTGCGCGAACCGAGGCGAGCGCGTCGCGAGCACCGGCCAGGTCGCCGGTGAAGAACGCAATTCCCACGCTCAGCGCCCGCAGGCTGAATTCGGTCCCGAATGAGCTCTGTCGCGCGAACTGCGCGTCGGCCTCCCCGACCCAGCGCTTTGCATCCAGGTAACGACCACGTGCCATCTGCATGGCGGCGAGCGTGAATGCGGCCAGACCGGCCGCCTGATGGTTGCGGCTGCGAACGGCCTCCCTGAGGATCTCGACGCAGTAGCGCTCGAGCTCAGGCCAGTCCTCGCCGCCCTCGAGTCCGATGACGCAGTACAGGCCGAGCGCAAAGCCGTCCTCGATGCCGCCCAGCGGTGCGCCTGGACGGATACCGCGCACCGCAGCCTCGGCCTGCTTGATGTGTCCCACCGACATCAGCCCAAAGATGTGCGCGAGCTCGGCAAGCTGTCGTTCCGGGCCATCAAGGCCGAGCCGGCCAGGACGCCTTGCGTGTTTCGGCTCGTCGCCGAGGTCGAGCCCGCGTTCACCGTCCCAGATCACGAGGTCCCACGGCCGCAGTCGCAGCGCCCATTCCGGGTCTGCCGACCACTCGGCTGCGCGTCCCAGGAAGGTTCGCGTGTCGTCAACCCGGCCGAGGCTCCAGTACAGCACGTGCACCCGTTGGGCCACATAATCGGCCGCAAGCTCCGCGTCCGCCTGCTGTGCCTCGGTCTCCGTCCCGGCCAGAAGCTGTTCCGCCCGCGCGAAGTTGTTCCGCAGCGTCTCTGCGCGCACCAGCACAAGCGTTGCCGGCACGCCCAATCCTGCGTCGCATGCGAGCTGGGCCAGGTCCACGGCGAGGTCGAGGTCACCGGCCAGGTTGGCCGCCCGCGCGGCGTCGAGCAGATACTCGGTCGGCGCGTCAGCACCAGCCTGAAGTCGCCACCGCACGATCCGCAGGACGTCGTCCGGCGCGAGCGGGGCGCGACAGCCGACGGTCTCTGCGAGCCGCAGGCAGATCGCACGGGCGCGCAGCACGGGCATGTCAGCGCGGGCGACTTCGCCGTACAGCGGCTGATCGAGTGCGACCACGGCGTCCACCGAGCCGGCCTCGATCTTCAGCATCTCCCGCGCCTCGAGGCTCTCCACAGCGTGGGGGTCCGCCAGGCTCGTGATCTCGGCCAACCGGAGCGGCTCGCCGATCGCGAGCAGATCGAGCACCTCTCGCTGCGCCTCGTCGAGCCCGCCGATTCTTGCTGTGATGAGCGCCGCCAGGGATGGGCTCACCGCCCGCCGGTGAAGGCGCCACATGCCCTCCTGAAAGGTCAGCCGCTGCTCTTCGATGGCGCCCAGGATCAGCTCGCGGGCGTAGAGAACGTTGCCGGCGCTCGAATCGACCACCCTCCGGATCACGGCCTGCGCCACGGGTCCCTCCAGTGCCCTGCCGACCAGCTGCTCGATCGCCTCGTCGCTGAGCGGATCCAGGTTTATCCGCAGCGCTCCGGCGTCCTTCCAGAGCGAGTCGACGGCGTCCGGGGTCGGCTCGCCGATGCAGATCGTGGCGATCACAAACGCTCCCGCGGCGGTCGCGAGGTGCAACAGCAGAGCGGCCGAGGCCGGATCCAGCAGGTGGGCATCGTCGACTGCGACCGCAACCCGCCGACCCTGAGCGCGGTCTCGGAGTCTTTCGCTGCTGCGGCGGATCAACTCCAGGGGCTCCACGGAACGTACGTCGTCCGGGATCAGCGCCGCGAACGCGCCAAGCGGAACGGTGGCCGAGCTGCGAGTGCCTCGCGTCCAGTACACGAGGTCGCCCAGCGACTCCGCAGCGGCGAGCGCCTCACGGGCGACGCGTGACCGTCCGAACCCGACCCCGCTGGCGATCACGACGCCTGGGCAATCGGCGTCCAGGCGAGCTGACGCGATCAGGTCAAGCTCGACTGACCGCTCCGTCAGCGGCCAGTCGCGCGCCAGGTGCGAGATGGGGGCGGGCCCCGGGGTCAATCCTCCGACCAGCCGGCCCCTGTCGCCTCGTACTCGTCGATGCGGGCCAGCATCAACCGCCTGCACAGCTCGACCGGTATCTCACGGTCATAGGGGAGCTTGATGAAGCCCTCGCCGGCCTCGTATCCAGCCGCCTCGACGCCCGCCCGCTCGGCCGCGAAGAAGCGTGGTGGGAAGCGCAGCGAACAGTGGTTCTTGAAGTTCTGAAGCATCCACAGGCGATCCTTGTCGCCCCGGACGTAGTTGGGCAGGTTCCACTTCAGCTCCTCCCGGGCCTGCGGGTCGGCGCTGAGGCTGATCTCGCGCAAGGTGTCGAGGTGAGGGCGTTGGTGGGGCGGGAGCCTGTCGAAATAGTCTTCGACGCTCGACCGTTTCGGCATCGGCATCGTGTCAGCCTACCGGCAGGTTGAGTCCATATGCTCATGCGGTGGATTCCGCGTGCGCGCAGCGGTGGAGCGAATGATTTCGAGAGCGACGGCGGGGGCGCTGGCCGTGCTCTGCATTGTGATCGCCGCGATCCCGACGCTGGCCACGGCCAGCGTCTCGAGGATCGCCGGGCCGGGAGACGCCAGGGTCGGCGGCACATTCGTGATGAGCGGCGTTGTTACGGTCGCCGTCGACGTCAGGGGTGAACGCCCGGGCGAGCGGGTGACGCGTCGCTGGGTCATCAGCGCGCGCGGCTGCAGCGGGGGCAGTGTCTGCGACAAGCTGTTGTTGACACGTAACCGGGGACCCGTCAGGGGATCGTTCGTCGTGCTGCGCAGGGTCGGCCGCGGGCGCTTCCGCGGGGTGGGCGCATTCTGGAGCGCGCTCAGATGCCTCGGGCACACCCACAGGCTGGGCAGCCGAGCGCCGTACACGATCGCGCTGAGCGTCACGCGGCGGAGACGGATCGGATCGGTCTGGTACGCGACCGCGCTGCGCGCCACCTACGCCAACCGCAGTCGCAGCGATGGCACGCGTTGTCCACTGGGGCCCGCACACGACGCGGCACGGTACGAAGGCCGGCTCACCTCGAGACTCCCGAAGCCGCCGCCTCCGCCGTACTCGATCAAACACTCCCACCAGCGTGGCCGGGTTGCGGCGGATGGTCGTGGTACAGCGGTCGCACCCCGACCACGCCCCGGAGGGGGTCAGACTTCGATCCGCAGTGTCGAGAGCACGTCCGCGAGCCTGCGTACGAGTTTCTGGGGCCGCTCGGCTCCGGGCATGATCACCGCGTAGAGGCAGCAGGTCCGACCCGACTCGGTGAAGAATCGCTGCCAGCCGAGTTGGCCGGCGCGTGTCACCTGCAGCGTCACCGGAGAGAACTCCTGGTACTGGGGTCGCGGCGGACGTCGCTTGCCGTAGAGCCCGACTCCAGGACGGATCACCGCGGGGTCGACGTACTCGACCAGTGAGGCGAACGCGTCGCCGCGTCGCATCCGCCCGGTCGCCGCCGCGCCGAAGTCGCCGTCAGAGACGAGCAGAGGGAACGTTGCGAGGTGAAGCAGTGCACCCTCGCCTCGACTGATGATCCGAGCCTGCCAGCCCCCGGCTACATCGACCGAGATGCCGTGGCCGTGTACGAGACTCAAACCGGCCAACCGCTCTCGCGGCCCCGCTCCGAGGCACCGGCGCTCAAGCCAGCGCCCCGGCCACCAGTATCGCCGCGGCTATCTCCGCAACCACGACCGCGCCGATGCTGAGCGGCTCGGCCGCGAGCAGCCGCCGGTGCAGAGCGACGGTCGAGTTGCGGTCCCTGGCGCGCCCGGCCGGCAACAGGGAGGCCGCCTTGGTGGCGCCGAACGCGGCTCCGATCACGACTCCCGCGAGCAGGCTGCCCGACAGGAACTCGATCGCGAAGGTCGCGTAGATCGCCGCGCATGCGACCAGGGTGATGAAGCCCAAGCCGAGCTGCGCGCCGAACCCGACCCCATACACCCAGCCTCGGTAGGTGACCATCCAGTCCTCGTTGACCTGGCGTTTGGTGAGCGGCAGTCGCCGTCGCAGTGGCGTGGCGTCGATCAGGAGCGCGACCGCCAGGACCACTGCGGCCGCGATCGCGCGCCACTCGCCGCCCGGCGCCAACGACCCGAGCCCTGACCAGAGGAGGCCCCCGAACGCGCCCGCCACGACGGCGCCGATCGAGAAGGAGCTTGCCGTCAGCGCCCATCGCTGCCCGCGGGCGGCCTCGGCGAACGGCGTCAGGCTGGCGAGCATCGACTGTCCGCAGGGCGAGAATGTCGCGCGCAGCGCTCCGAGCGCGGCGACGGTCACCCCGACGATGATCCAGGTCAGCTCGGTCACGGCGTCCCCTGCGGTCCGCGACAGGTCACGTCGAACGCTCCCCCGATGGGTAGAGGCTCGGATGCTCGGGACCGATACCCGCGTCCTCGAGCGCCTGCTCGGCACGCTCCGCGCGCGCGTTGGTGCCCAGCGCCCGGGCCCTGTAGAGCCGATCGTCATCCGCGGCGTCGGTCAGAAAGGCCGTTATCTGCGCCCAGCTCGTGGCCGAGCCGCGCCCGGCGATCTGGCCGTCACGCACGAGCACGAAGTGCGGCGTGGCGGTCACGGAGAAGTCGCTCCAGGCCTCGGTCGACATCACCACGTCCGCGTCGGCGGGCGCAAGCTCGAGCAGTCGGGCGAGGCGCTCGCGCTCGGGTCCCTTCGTGACGACCACCAGATGGGCGCCGGCCGGGGTCGCGACGGGGTCGCCGTGCAGCTCGTGCCAGAGTGGTGCGCACACCTGGCAGCCCGTGCCCATGAACGCCAGCAGCGTCGCCGGCGTCTGTGAGCCGAACCGCACGCTCGCAGGCTCTCCGGCGAGGGTCCGGCCCTCGATGTCCCTCGCGATCCCCCCCGCCTGCGCGCTCTCGGGAGCTGCTGCGTGGCCTTGCACAGGCTCCGCGTGCTGTCCGGAGTCAAGCGCAGACTCGATCGCCGCCAGCCGTCGCAGGATCTCCGCGTGCGAGCGCAGCAGGGCGACAATGAACAGCAGCGCCACCGCGAGCAGCACGCCGAGCACGGCGACAGCCACGGTCATACGCCACCAGCCCCGACCAGCTCGAGCGCCGCCGGCTCGAGGCATGGCGCCTCATGTCCGCAGACGGCGTTGTCCGTCGCCAGCGCAGCCGAGCAGTGCAGCTCGGAGATCGTCGCCGGGTTCTCGCACAGGACCAGACGGCAGACGACGGCGGTCGTCCCGTCGATGTGCGTGTTGCACTGCCCGTACCGGAAGATGTTGCAGGCCACCCGCCAGTTGGCGCAGTCGTCGTTGCCGCACCGGCAGCCTCCAGGAAACCGATGGCCCGGCAGCGCATTGCAATCGATGTAGTAGCGAACCCCGTGCTCGGAGCACAGCTGGCGGCCGGTGTAGTCCGTGCACATCCACCAGCCGCCCGCGAAGGTGTCGGTCGGACAGGCATTCACACCGCCCTGGTTGATCTCGCAGCAGAACTCGGTGTATCCGTCAGCACACTTGCCGCTGCGACAGGTCCACGGGCCGACCACGGCCGCCAGCGCCGTTCCCGGGTAGAGCAGGTACCGGAGCGGTGTCGTTGCCAGGGCCGAGCCAACGACCGCCACGCGCAGGAGGAACGACCGGCGGACGATGACCTCTTCGCTCTGATCCGCGCCGATGGTGCCGAACAACTCGCCAGGCGCTGCCCCGGACCCCTCGGCGAGCATCACCTCGGATCCGTCGGCGAGCATCAGCCCAGCCCCGTCGGCGAGCCGTCCAAGCAGGGCGTTTCCGCTGAACGCCAACCGCCACCCCAATGCCGATACCAGCGCCGCGATCGGAACCCAGGCCAGCGCTGCAGGGTTCCGTGCGACCAGCACGCGCATGCTCGGCGCGGCAAAGCAAGCCGCGCCGACGGCCAACAGCGCCATCAACCCGGTCAGGATCGCCGCGCGCGCGGGGCTCGCGTGATCCTCCAGGCCGAAGCAATCACAGCTTTCGCCACCGAGCCCGCGGAGGTGTACGACCGTGAAGCCCACGAACACCGCGCCCAGCAGCACAGCTGCGGGGACACCGGGGAGCAGCAGAACCGCCACGGCCGCGGAAACCTCGGCCGCGCCCGCCAGCCGGCGTGACCAGCCGGCCGCGGCCAGCCTCGGCACCCCGGCCCACAGGAGCAGTACGGCGCCGGTTGTCAGCACCACCGCTCCGAGGTAGTCCTCCCCCGATACCACGGCAGAGATCATAGGTCGGCGACCTTCAGCGGGTGTGCTCGAGGATCTCGCGGGAGATTCGCGGACGCAGCGCCTGTGGCCGGTCGTGGCCCATGTCCTCGATCAGCACCAGCTTCGCGTTCGGGACCAGCTCGGCCGTGCGCTCGCCGCCGCTCGGGGCGATCAGCGTGTCGTCGAGGCCGTGGATCACGAGCGTTGGCACCCGCAGCTGCTTCAGTCCGGCGGCGCGTGAGCCGCTGGCGAGCATCGCGGCCAGCTGCCGGTTGGGCCCCTCCGGGTAGCGACCGCGGTCGTAGCTCTCGGCCGCGAGCGCACGCGTCTCCTCGAGATCCGGATAGCGCTTGGAGTGCCACAGCATCCAGCTGTCGGCTGAGGCGATGTACGCGTCGCGATCCTCGGGGGCGGGCGCCAGCAGCGCCTCGAGCGCCTCAGGCGTCGACTGGCCGAACTCGGGCTCGCTGGTCGTTGACATCATCGAGGTGAGCGTCAGCGTGCGTTCCGGATGCTCGATCGCCATGGTCTGCGCGATCATGCCACCGAGAGAGGCGCCGACCACGTGGGCGCGCTCCACGCCGAGCGCATCGAGCAGCGCGAATCCGTCGTCGGCCATGTCGCTGAGCGTGTATGGGGCCAACGAACGCGCCAGCTCGAGATTCCCGGCCTGGATGGCTGCGAGCACCTCATCGACGTTGGCCGCCACCCCGTCCAGCTTCGCGGACAGGCCGCAGTCGCGGTTGTCGAAGCTGATCACATAGCGACCGCCATCGGCCAGCAGCCGGCAGAAACCGCGCGGCCAGGAGATCAGCTGCGCTCCGAAGCCCATCACCATCAGCACCGGCGGATCGCCGACCGACCCGATCGCCTCGTACTCGAAGCTCATGCCGTTGGCGGTCGCGATCTGCGGCATGATCGGGCAATCCTAGAGAACGCCGGCCGCCCCGGCGCCGGTGGCCTCACCGCGCGTCATGCGAGTGGGCGTCGCGCCCAGGCGCCGGCGAGGGCGCGCCCCGGCCCCGGCGAGTGCGCCTGCCGAGTGCGCCTACCAGTACTCGGGCGCGAAGTGCACGAACGTGTTCCCGCGCTGCAGCGTCCACAGCTGGAACGCCTGAGCGTCGGTCATCTCGACGCGGTTGACCGTCCCGCAGCTGGGGCACTTCGACGTCGCGCGACGCTCACCGGGCTGCCCCGCGAGGGTGATCAGCTCCGGCCTGGCCAGGCAGACGCTGCAGGCGAAGCTCGCCATCACGACCACTGGGCAGTCGTCCTGTTCGAATCGCGCGTGATCCTGCATCCTCGTGCTCATCCTCACATAAACACTAACACCAACGAATGACAATTCTGAGAAAACTTTTGACGCTTGACAAACATAACACCGGTCAGATATAGCTGTGGACATGCACAACTGGCCAGCTCCAGGAACATCCCGGGAAGTCCACCTGGCCGTCGCCGAGGTCACCGAGCGCATCGCCCGTCGCAGCCGCGCAACGCGCCGCGCCTACCTGGACAGGATCGATCGCCGCATCGATCAGGAGCAGCGAGACGGCCGTCCCCGTGCTCACGCAGGCTGCGCCAACCTTGCGCACGGCGTTGCGGCGTGCGGCGCCGATGAAAAGGACCTGCTGGCACGTCAGAACGTCCCGAACGTGGCGATCATCTCCGCCTACAACGACATGCTCTCGGCCCACCAGCCGCTCGAGCGCTACCCGGCGCTGCTCAAGAAGGAGATCCTGCGCGCCGGGGGTGTCGCACAGTTCGCAGGGGGCGTGCCGGCGATGTGCGACGGCGTCACCCAGGGGCGCCCCGGCATGGAACTGTCGCTGTTCAGCCGCGATGTCGTCGCGCTGGCAACCTCGGTCGCGCTTGCACACGACATGTTCGACGCAGCGCTGCTGCTGGGCGTCTGCGACAAGATCGTGCCCGGCCTGGTGATCGGCGCGCTCAGCTTTGGGCACCTTCCCTGCATCTTCGTCCCGGGCGGGCCGATGCCGTCTGGCGTCCCCAATGCCGATAAGGCCCGCCTGCGCGAACTGCACGCACAGGGCCAGGTCGACGAGGCAGCCCTGCTCGAGTCTGAACTCAACTCCTACCACTCTCCGGGCACCTGCACGTTCTTCGGGACCGCCAACACCAACCAGCTGGTGATGGAGGCGATCGGCCTGCACCTGCCGGGCGCGAGCTTCGTGACCTCGGGGACGGTGCTGCGCCGGGCGCTGACCGAGGCCGCGGGGCGCCGGATCGTCGAGCTCACAGCTCCGGCCGAGCACGCCGCTGTCGGGCGGATCGTCGACGAGCGAGCGCTGGTCAACGCGATGGTCGCCGTGCTGGCCACGGGTGGATCCACCAACCACACGATGCATCTGGTCGCGATCGCGGCCGCGGCCGGCATCACGCTCACCTGGCGGGACTTCGGCGAGCTCTCATCGGTGGTGCCGCTGCTGGCGCGCATCTACCCCAACGGCAGCGCCGACATCAACGATTTCCAGGCCGCCGGCGGGACCGCCAGCCTGTTCCGTGCGCTGCTCGGCGGCGGGCTCCTGCACGAGGACGTGCTGACCGTCGCCGGGCGGGGGCTGAGTCGCTACTGCCACGAGCCGGCGCTCGACAAGGGCACACTCGCCTGGCATCCGGCGCCGCCGGCCGGCAGCGTCGACCCGGCGGTGCTGCGCTCACCCGAGCGACCGTTCGCCAATGACGGCGGCATCCGCGTGCTGGAGGGTTCACTCGGACGCGGAGTGGTCAAGGTCTCCGCGGTCGCCCAGGAGAACCGCACGATCCAGGCGGCCGCGCGCGTGTTCGACGACCAGCAGCAGTTTCTCGACGCGTTCGCTCGCGACGAGTTCGACGACGACATGATCGTCGTCGTGCGCTTCCAGGGCCCGAAGGCCAACGGCATGCCCGAGCTGCACCGGCTGACGCCGGCACTCGGCGTGCTGCAGGGCCGCGGCCACCGGATCGCGCTGGTGACGGATGGACGCATGTCCGGCGCCTCAGGCAAGGTGCCGGCCGCGATCCACTGCACACCGGAGGCAGCTGACGGCGGTCCGCTGGCGCGGCTGAGGGACGGCGACACCGTCCGCATCGACACCCGTGCCGGCACACTCGATGTGATCGGCGTCGACCTCGATGGGCGCGTACCCGAACCCGCACCGCTCGTCGGCGACGTCGGTACCGGCCGCGAGCTCTTCCGCCTGTTCCGCAACTCGGTGTCAGGCGCCGACGCAGGTGCGACGATATTCAGCGCCCTCCAACCGGTGGAAAGTCCGATTCATGCATACGCACTTTGAGGATCTGCTCGGTGACGTGCGCGTCATCCCGGTGATCACGATTCCCGACGTCGAATCCGCGGTCCCACTTGCCGAGGCGCTGGTCGCGGGCGGCCTGGCGGTCCTGGAGGTCACGCTTCGCACAGAGGCCGCAATCTCAGCGATCGCGCGGATCGCCACCAGGGTGCCGAATGCGGTCGTCGGCGCCGGCACGGTGACCACGCCGCAGCAGTATCGCGACACGCGCAACGCCGGCGCGCAATTCGTCGTCACGCCCGGCTGCACCGACGCGCTCGCCGCGGCGGCAGCGGAGGCGGGCGGCGCCTTCCTGCCGGGAGCCGTCACCCCGAGCGAGATCCTGCGCCTCGCCGAGCACGGCATCACGATGATGAAGTTCTTTCCGGCCGAGGCGGGCGGCGGCATCGAGGCGCTGAAGGCGATGGCCGGACCGTTCCCCGGGGTCCGGTTCTGTCCGACCGGCGGGGTCGACCTCGCCCGCGCGAACGACTACCTCGCGCTCGACAACGTCGTCTGCGTAGGCGGCACCTGGATGGTCCCCCCGGACCTGGTCGCACTCGGAGCCTGGGAGGCGATCACGCAACTCGCACTCGAGGCGTCACGGGCCACGACACCCACCTCGCCTGCGGCAGCCTAGTGTGGCTGTAGCCGGCGCTCGAGCAACTGCTCGACGCGGTCGGGCTCAAATACGTGATCGATCACCATATGCGCGGCGCCGATCACGCCCGCCATGTGCCCCAGTTCGGTGAGCGCGATCTCCAGGTGGCGCGAGGCGACCGGCGTGGCGTGCCGGTAGATCACCTCGCGCACAGCGGCGAATACCTGCTCGTCGGCCTCGGCCAGCTTGCCGCCGATCACGACCGAGGTCGGGTTCAGGAGGTTGACCGCGTCGGCGACGGCGGCACCGACAAGCCGTCCGCTCCGGCGCACCTCACCTGTTGCCTCAGGGTGACCCTCGCGCGCGAGCCGTACGACGTCCGGCGGCGTCGGTGCAGCGTCGCCCATCCGCCGTGCGATCGCCCAGCCGCCGGCGACCGCATCCAGGCAGCCGACGTTGCCGCAGCGACAAACCTCCTGGGCAGTGGAGTTGACCACGATATGGCCGATATCGCCCGCCGCGCCTCGCTCCCCACGCAGGACGTTGCCCTCCACGATCAGGCCGGCGCTGATGCCGCTCCCGATCTTGACGAAGATCATGTGCGCGTCGCCGCGCCGGGCGGCTCGGTGCTCGCCCAGCGCCATGATCCGGGCGTCATTGTCGACGAGCACCGGGCAGTCGGTCGCGTCGGCGAACATGCTTGGCACGTCGACGCCATCCCAGCCGGGCATCGCCGGTGGGCTCACCGGCCGACCGGTGTTGAAGTCGACCGGTCCCGGCAGCCCGATGCCGATGCCCAGAACGTTGCTCCAGTCGCTTTCAAGGTCGGCGAGCAGCTCGGAGAACCGCTCCCTGACCCACTCGAGCACAGCCTCCGGACCCTGCTCGATCGAGAGCCGCGCCGTCAGCTCCGCCAGCGGCCGCGCCCGCAGGTCGCAGATGGCGAGGTGGCAGCCGGTCTGTCCCAGGTCGCCGACGGCGACCAGGCCGGCGCGCTCATCGAAGGCGAAGATCGAGGCCGGGCGGCCGCCGCTCGATTGCGCATCGCCGCGGACCATCACCAGCCTCGCCGCGCTCAGCACGCCCAGCCGTTGTACGACGGTGGATCGCGCCACGCCCAGCCGCTCGGCCAGTTCGTTGCGCGTGGTCGCCTCCCCGGAGCGGATCAGGGCGAGGACGGCTCCAGGTGAAGCGGCTTCTGGTATCAGGACACCATAGCTACGAACCGGTCCGCTGGGCCTTGCGCTCGGCACGCGAATGTCGCCATCGGATCGGCTGGTTGCGGCTGCGGCGCAGCAGGATGAAGGCGATCGTGCCCCAGGTTGCCGGCACCCAGAGCGAGATCGCGTGGTAGACGAGCGTCGCCGAGGTCGCGAGCGTTCCGTTGACACCGTAGAGCACGAACATGCCGACGAAGCTGCCGTCGAGCACGCCGATCCCGCCCGGGATCGGGATCAGGTTCGAGAGGTATCCGATCTGGTAGGCGAGGATCACGGTCGTGACCGGCGGCGGTTGACCGAGTGCCCGGAAGCAGACCCAGAGCACGGCGATGTCGAACCAGAGAAAGCCGTACGCGCCGATCAGGCGCCAGTCACGGCTGAACAGGATCCGCGCTGTTTCGTGGATCGTATCCGAGGTCGCTCGCGACCATGTGCCCAGACGCCCGCAAGGCCGGTCGCCGAGCAGCACGTCGGTCGCCCACGGGAGTGACAGGAAGCCGAAGAACGCCACCAGGCCCACCAGTCCGGGGAGCAGGCTGAGCAGCGGGTTGCGGTCGCCCGGGAAGATCCCGAACCAGGTGCCGAGGCCGGCCACGGCGAGCGTGATCAGGTTGACGCCGCTGGTCAGCAGGAACAGAACCGCCGACCGCTCGGCCACCCGACCGGGCCGGGCCCCGCGCTCGATCAGCAGCCAGGCGCCGACGGCGACACTGCCGGCGCCCCCGAGCGAGACGGCGGCGCCGAAGGCGAGTTCGCTCAGGGCGACACGCGCCCCGAACCGCACCGGTGCGCGGTCGAAGACCTGCAGGAAGGCGATCACGTAGCCGACGCACGAGAGGACCTCGAGCGCGACCGCAAGGATCACCCAGCCGACCGGCATCGCCAGCATCTGATGGGCGACGGCGTGCAGGCCCGGGACCGCGAGCAGCAGCCCGACCACCATCACTATCAGCACTGCCAAGGAGATCAGGCCGCGCCAGAGGTTGCGCGTGGCCCTGGCCTCGTCGAGCTCAAGCTTGTCGCTGCGCGGCTCTGTGTCGGGGGCCACGATCACATCCTGTCATCCTGCGCCCATGAGCCGGCTCGAGTCACCCGGTCACGACGCCGTCGGCATCCGCGCCGCCAACCCCGGCCCGTTCACGCTGTCGGGCACCAACACCTGGATCTATGGCCGCGATCCGGCCTGGCTGATCGATCCCGGTCCCGCCCTGCCCGAGCACCTCGACGCGATCAGCGCGGAGATCGATTCGCGCGGAGGCCTCGGTGCGGTGCTGCTCACCCACGATCACGCCGACCACGCGGAGGCCGTTCCCGAGCTGGTCCTGCGCTTCTCCCCGGTCCCGCTCGCCGCTGCTCGCGGGCCGGTCGAGGCCCTGCTCGCCGACGGCGATCACCTGGGACCGTTCGAGGTCCTCGCCACCCCCGGGCACGCGCCGGACCACCTCGCCTTCGTGACCGGCGATGGCATCGCCTTCACCGGCGACGCGGTGTTGGGCGTGGGCAGCGTGTTCGTGCAGTCGCAACTGCACGAGTACCTCGACTCGCTGCGCCGGCTGCGCCTGCACGAGCTCACACTGATCGCCCCCGGGCACGGCCCGCTGGTGACCGACCCGCACCGAAAGCTGGACGAGTATGTCGAGCACCGCCTGGCCAGGGAAGCGGCCCTGATCACCGCGCTCGCCGAAGGCAAGCGCACGACTGTGGAACTGCTCGACGCGGCCTGGTCCGACGCGCCGGCAGAGTTGCGGGGCGCGGCGTCGATCACGCTCGAGGCGCACCTTGAGAAGCTGGCCGAGGAGGGGCGGCTGCCGGACGGCGTTCAGCGCGGGGGCGGGCCAGGTGGCCCGGCCCCCGCAGCGTGAACGGCTCACTGCAGGACCTTGAGTGCGTCCGCGCGCCCACGGCGGCCTCTCGCGAGTTGACGCCGAGCTTGCGGTAGATGGAGCGCGTATGTGACCTGACGGTGTTGGCGGAGAGGAACAGGTCGGCTGCGATCTCTCGGACCGACAGGTCGGTCGGAAGCAGTTGTAGAACTGCGAGCTCAGCCTGACTTGGCGGTTCGACCAGATCGCCGTCACTCGCCTGCCGCCTCGCCAGCACGAGCCGGTTTTCGACCCGCGCCGCCATCGCCGGAAGCATCCCGGCGTCGGACAGCTCCGCGAGCTCGTCGCGAGCTTGGCGCAGCGTCACCTCGGCTTCATCGATCCGACCGCGCCGGCAGCGAACGTCCGCGAGCATCACCAGCACATGCGCATGGTCAATCGAAGCGACCTCGTCGCGCAGCAGGACCTCGGCGACGGCGAACTCGTGTTCGGCACGGGGAAGATCATCGCCACACGCAAGCGCGGCGCCGGCCGCGACCGCGGCATTGCCGCCGAGCCAGCTTCTGCTGCTCGTGATGCTTCCCACGATCGCGCGCGCCTGCTCGGCATGGCCCCGCGCGGACTCAAGCCGACCCTGATCGGCAGCAATCAGCGCAAGCGTCACCCGGACCATGGCGTAGCCGGGGATCCGGCGTTCGAGCTCGGGTGTTCGAACCCGCGCAGAGCGACCTCCAGGGCCTCGTCCAGCTCGCCGGCGAAGTAGAGCGCACGCGCAAGTGCGGCCAACGCGGCGACGAGCACATCGTTCTCGGCGTTGTCGTCCGATAGCTGCACCGCCTCGCGACCATCCCGGACCGCCTGTGCGACGCCATCGTCGATTCCGGCGGCGCGGGCCATGGCCAGGACAGCCGACGCATATGGCCCCGCGCGTGGGAAATCCCTGACCACTCCACGGCTTGCCAGCTGCACAAGCCTGCGTCGCTCGAGCGTCTGACCGGACGACAGCGTCGCGGCCGTCGCGGCTGCGGCGGCCAGCGTGGGATGTTCCAGCAGCGTCTCGTCAGGTAGTTCCCGCGCGAAGCGCAGAAGTGTGCCGGCGCGCCCGTTCCGGATCAGCGCCAGGTGATAGGTGCTCAGAATTTCAGCCACGGCTTCGTGGTCCCGGGCCAGCGCCGCATGCGTCGTCGCCTCCACGTACTGGCCCCGCGATAGAAGCCATGTCGCGGCCCGCCGATGGATTTGAGCGACGGCGCCGCGGTCGTCCGAGTCGAGCCGGTTGGCGGCGAACTCCGCAAACAGCGCGTGAACGCGGAACCACTGTCTGTGCTCGAGCCTGTGAACAAACATGTTGGACTCCTCGAGCTCCGCCAGCATCGCGGCCGAATCCGAACAGCCGAGCACCGCGTCGCACAACTCGGCTGTGAAGCATCCAAGAACCGCGACGCGAAGCAGGAACGAACGATGATCCGGGTCCAGCACGGCCAGGACCTCATAGCTCAGATATTCGGCCACGTAGCGATGCTCGCCGGTGAACTCGAGCAGAGCCCGAGCCGGATCATCCACCGACCGGAGCCACAGGCCGGCCACGTACAGGGCAGCGGGCCAGCCCTCCGTCCGCTGCAGCAGAAGCTCTATCTGCTCACCATCCAGGCTGATGTCAGCCCGTTCCGCAAACAGTTCCTGTGCCTCTGCCGAGGTGAACGCGAGCTCACGGGTCCGCAGCTCGATCAGAGCCCCACGCGCCCTCAATCTTGCAAGCCCAAGAGCAGGATCCGCGCGTGTGATCATGATCAGCCGCGCCGCTGGAGGAAGGCGCTCGATCGCGTAGCCGATCGAAGCGAGGCATTCCTGATCCCTGATGTGCTGGGCATCGTCCAGCACTATTGTCAGCTCCACGCCCAGCGACGCGATGCCGTTCATGAGCGCATCAATTGCGTCCTCGACGCCCGATGAGTCGTCACGTAGGCGCCTCAGACTCCGAGATCCGAGGCCAGGTCGCACGCGATCCACCGCCTCGGCAACATACGTCCATAGCCGCGCTGGATCGTTGTCAAGCGCGTCTAGCGTCACCCATGCGAGCGCTGCGTCGCTGGTCTCCCACCAGCAACGGACAGCCGTCGTCTTGCCATACCCTGCCGTGCGACCACTAGCGTCAGCGCTGCGTCCGCAGCTTCATCGATGGCCTTGACAATCCGGCACGGTACAGGGCGCCGCGCCTCAGGCGCGGCGCCGCGAGCTTCCACTCAGCGAGGGGTGGCAGCTGCGATGCGGGACGAAGCTCAGTCGCGACCAAATTTGCCACGGTTGCCCGGTTCTGCGTGGCCCGACTTGTCGTGTTTGTCCCGTGTCAACGAAAACAACCCCCGTTGGACCATTCGCTGAGAGCCACCGGTGCACAACCCCAAGCCGCTGGCACCCGGCCCCAGGTCGTGCTGCCGACCCTAATCATTAGGCTAGCTTTAGACGACTTATAAATGGTACCGCCCGCTCGAGTGTCGCGCCCGACCTGTCAGCTTCGCTGGAGCCGGAGCCGCAGTTGACGATCACCTGGTGAATTGTCGGTGGCCCGGTCGGCCCGTCGATGCAAGACTTCAGGCTGCGCTCACTCGAATGGAGTCAGAACATATGAGCGATCACAAACGCTCCGAACCGAAGACTGAACCCGATCGCAAGAAGCTTGGCCGCAAGCGGTACGAGAGGGAGTTGGCACGGCTACAGGGTGAACTGGTTCAACTGCAATCCTGGATCGTCGAGGAGGGGCTGAAGGTCTGCATCGTGTTCGAGGGACGGGACACCGCGGGGAAGGGCGGGGTGATCAAAAGGATCACCGAGCGTGTGAGCCCGCGCGTGTTCAGGGTCGTGGCGCTCCCGAAACCAACCGAGCGCGAGCAGACCCAGATGTATATCCAGCGGTACCTGCCCCATCTCCCGGCCGCCGGAGAGGCTGTGATCTTCGATCGAAGCTGGTACAACCGCGCCGGCGTCGAGCGCGTGATGGGCTTCTGCACCGAGGACGACGCGTTTCGCTTCCTGCGCATGGTTCCGCTGGTCGAGCGCGCGATGATCGACTCCGGGATCATCCTTCTCAAGTACTGGCTCGAGGTTGGCCAGGACGAGCAGACGCGCAGGATCCGGTCTCGCATCGACGATCCGCGCAAGCTCTGGAAGCTCTCGCCGATGGACCTCGAATCCTACGGTCGTTGGTACGAATATTCTCGTGCCCGGGACGAGATGCTCGCTGCCACCAGCAGCGCCTTCGCTCCCTTGGCATCTGGCCGACTCCAATGACAAGAAGCGCGCTCGGCTGAACATCATCGGGCATCTGCTTGAGCAGATCCCGTACGAGTCACGGCCACGCGCCGAGGTGAAGCTGCCGGCACGTCAGAAGCCGGCCGGATACAGCGAACCGGACCACTCTGGCAGGTACATCCCGGCCAGGTACTGACGCCGCCCTTCTACTCCCCCTACTCAATTGAGCAGCCCGCATCCCACTCAGCCACCACTCTGGCTCGCCTCGGAGCTGGATCGCCTTGTCGATCCAAACAAGCACAGGCGCGATCAGCGACAGGCCGAGTACGATCGCCCACTGTGCGCCGCTCAGCGACTCCGTGTCGAGCAGGCGCTGGAGCATCGTTGAGCTCGACCCCGCCCAGTGAGGCCCAGCCGAGGATGATCCAGCCCATGTAGGGGAACAGCGGCGAGGACCACGGGCCTCGCGCTCGCGCCGCATCACAACGCCGAGGTTCACGGCCGTGAATGCCACGACGGCGAACGCCATCGTCATCGACACCGAGGCATGCGTCGTGCTCGGCTTGTCCGGCCGAGGTCGAGACCAGCAGCGCCGTCACGGCGACGATCAGGCCGCTGAGCACCCAGCGATCATCTGGGGCCGGTTGACGATCCGCGTGCCCGGCTTGCGCGGGGGCCGTTGCATCACGCTCGGGTCGGGCACGTCGACGATGAACCCGATCACCACGGTGACGACCACGAAGAACTTGCAGAACAGCAGCTGCATCGGGAACAGCGCGACGCCACCGTTGATGTTGAAGATCGTGGCCAGCAGCATCAGCTGCAGCACAGAGGACAGATCGTCAGCTGCAGCTTCACGTACGACGTGATCCTGCGGTAGATGTCGCGACCGAGGTCGACCGCCCGCACGAGCGTCGCGAAGTTGTCGTCCGTCAGGACGATCTTGGCGGCCTGCTTGGAGACCTCGGAGCCGCTGCCCATCGCGACCCCGATGTCGGCCTGCTTCAGGGCCGCCGCGTCGTTCACCGCGTCGCCGGTCATCGCCACGACGTCGCCCGACTGCTGCATCAGCTTGGCCAGCCGCAGCTTGTCCTCCGGCGCCACGCGGCCGAACACGTGCAGGTTCGGGAGCTGTCGCACGCAGCTCGTCGTCGGGGAGGCGCTGCAGCTCGTCCCGGTCAGAACGCCCGGGCCGAGTCCGAGCTCGTCGGCGATCGCACGGGCGGTGACCGTGTGGTCGCCGGTGATCATGCGGACGTCGATGCCGGCCTTCGAGCGCGGTCTGGACCGCGTCCTTGGCCTCGGTGCGCAGCGGGTCGATGATGCCGACCAGCGCGACCAGGATGAGGTCCTGCGACAGCCGCCATCGGATCGTCGATCGCCGCCGACATCGTCCCCGTCGTCGAGGTCGCGCGCAGCGAACGCCGAGCACTCGCAGCCCCTTCTCGGACAGCTGCTGATTGGCGGCCAGGATCTCCTCGCGCACCTCGTCGATCGGTACCTCCTGCGCCGTGCCAGAGCGCGTGGCTGCAGCGGCCCGACGACCATGTCGGGCGCGCCCTTCACGGTCATGAAGTGCGGCTCGTCGAGGATCCCGCCGGCGAGCCAATCCGGACGGTCGTGGAAGGTCGCCATGAACTTGTACTCGGAGTCGAACGGCACCTCCGCCCGCCGCGGGAGCGAGTTCCGCGTCTGCTCGGCGTCGACGCTCATCTTCGCGGCGAGCACGACCAACGCCGCCTCCGTCGGGTCGCCGATGATCGACTCGTCGTCGGCCACCGTCGCGTCGCTGCAGAGCGTGAGTCCCAGCGCCAGGCGCCCGAAGTCGGGCGGCTCCGACCCGGCGACGCCGAGGATCGCGCCGGTCTTGCTGTAGCCGCCGCCTTCGATGCGGAACCAGTCTCCGTCGGCCAGCATCGTGGTTGCGGTCATCTGGTTCAGCGTCAGCGTCCCGGTCTTGTCGCTGTTGATCACCGTCGTGCCGCCGAGCGTCTCGACGTCCGCGAGCGACTTCACCACCGCCTTCGACTCCGCCAGCCGCTGGGCGCCGGAGGACAGCATCGTCTGCACGAACGTCGGCAGGCCGACCGGGATCGAGGCGATCGCGGTCGAGATGCACAGGAGCGCCACGGTGTCGAAGTCTGGCCACGGGCGATGCCGACGATCGCGATCACCGCCACCGCCAGCCAGGCCACCGACCCGAAGATCTTCGTCATCCCGTCGAGCTCTCTCTGCAGCGGCGAGCGCTGACGCTGGGTCGAGGTGACCATGTCCGCGATCCGGCCCATCTCGGTCGCTCGTCCGGTCGCGGTCACGACGATCGTCGCCGTCCCGCGCGTCACCTGCGTGTTCTGGAACACGAGGTTGGTCCGGTCTCCGAGCGCCGTCTCGGCATCCAGCACGCTCGTCCCGTCCTTGGCGACCGGCGCGCTCTCGCCGGTCAGCGCGGCCTCCTGCAGCTCGAGCGTCGCGGAGGTCACGATCCGGCCATCCGCCGGGCACGACGTCACCGGCCTCGAGCAGCACGATGTCGCCCGGACCAGCCGTCGTCGACTCGCATCTCCTCGACGGCGACCCGTCGCGGCGCACGCGGGCATGCGGCACCTGCAGCTGCGCGAGCGCCTCGACGCTCGCCCGCGCCTTCAGCTCCTGGCTGCGAGCCCATCACCACGTTGAACGTCACCAAGCGCGAGGACGAAGATGCCCGGTCGGGATCTGCCCGATCGACGAAGCTCGCGACCGCGACGATCATCAGCATGATGTTCATCGGGTTGGAGAGCTGCCCCCGCGCCACATCCCAGACGCTCGGCGGTGGCTCCTTCGTCAGCTCGTTCCGTCCGTACTCGCTCAGCCGCCGCTCGACCTCCTCGCCGTCGAGTCCCCGATCCGGATCGACGCCCAGTTCGGTCGCGACGTCACCCGCCGATCGGCTGTGCCACGCCGCCTGGACCGTGCCCTGCGCGGCGGTTGACATCGCGACCTCCTTGGGCTATCGAAGCTTCAGTTGCACGGCCGGCGTTAGCCCTGCGCGCCGGCCTCCGTCCGTGCCTGCAGGGCTGCCTGCAACTGCTTCGTGTCCTCATCGGAAAGCGATGTCTTGATCACCGTGCCGCCGTACTCTTCAAGGGCTGCGATCGCCTTGTCCGGGGTCGCCTGCTCGATCACCATGAACAGCGCCGAACTGCCCGGCTCGAGATAGTCGCGAACCTCCTGCTGGAAGGCCTTGTCGATCCCTTTCTCGCCGAGGTGCCCAAAGAATGCGCCCATGCCCGCACCTATCGCCAAGCCGGCGAACGGGATGAAGAACAGCAACCCGAACAGCGAGCCCCCAGAATCCGCCCCACCATGCCCGCGCGCCTGCTGACGCTCCACCGTGCGTGGTGTGGACGTGGTACTTCCCGCTCAGCGTCGCGTGAAATCGCCGCCACCTGTCCGCCTGAATGATCAGGTCAGCCTCCAGCTTCGCGACCGTCTCTCGCGCCTTCTCGGCTGTGCCCTCGTCCGGTACCGATCGCCACTAGGTCGCCATTTCGCTCCCATTCGTCCTTGTTAGCGCCGCTTGGTCAGGAGGCTACGTCCACAAGCACGCGCGAGTACCGGCGCAGCCGTTTCATCCAGTGAACCTGAACTACTCCCCCACCACACCGCGTCGCTGCCGCCCCTCCTGCGGCTCGAGCGGCACCGAACGCCCCCCGGTACGCTCAATTCGCGATGGATCCCGCGTCTGGCATCGGCATCCCGGTTGCGTTCGGCGCCGGACTGATCAGCTTCCTCTCGCCCTGCGTGCTGCCGCTCGTGCCCGGTTACATCTCATCGGTCGCGGGCGTCACGGACACCCGCGATATCCGCGCGCGCCGCGTGATCGGCCCCACGCTCGCGTTCGTCGGCAGCTTCAGTGCGGTGTTCATAGCGCTCGGCCTGATCGGTGAGGAGGCGCTGCGCGGGGCGCTCACCGGCGTCACGGCGCAGCGGGTGTCCGGCGCGATCATCATCGCGATGGGCCTGTTGTTCCTGCTCAGCCCGCTGGTCCCGCGGCTGGCGAGGGAATGGCACGTGCAGTCACTGGTGGGCCGGGCCGAGCGTTCCGGTCCCGTGCTGACAGGCGTCGCCTTCGCGGTGGCCTGGACCCCCTGCACCGGTCCCACGCTCGGCGCGATCGTGAGCGCGGCCGGCGCTTCCGCCAGTGCTCTGCGCGGCGCCTTCCTGCTCGCGGTCTATTGCGCCGGTCTTGGCGTTCCGTTCCTGATCACGGGCCTGGCGTTCGGCAAGGTGACGGTGGCGCTGAACGTCGTCAAGCGCCACTATCCGGTCGTCATCTGCCTCGGTGGAGCGACCCTGATCGGCATGGGCGTCCTGATCTGGACCGGGGAGTTCACGGTGCTCAACATCCAGGTCGAGCACTGGCTCAGCAGCCTGGGTCTGCCGGACTTCAACTCCGACACATAGCGTGGCGCCGGGCGCCCGGCCCGCTGGCTCGGGCGCCCCGCTTCACCGCCGCCGCGTGCTCGGGCCATACCTCGGGCGTCGATAGTGTTGGCGGCGACCGTGTCGCCCACGATCCCACTTCCCCCGCATGACAAGCCGCTGAGTGGCGGCTCGCCATTCCCGGCGATCGCCGATTACGCGTTCCTGTCGGACTGCCACACCGGCGCACTGGTGGCACCCGACGGAGGCGTCGAGTGGTTCGGGGCTCCGCGCTTCGACTCGCCGAGCCTGTTCGGCGCGCTGCTCGACCGGCGCGCGGGAGCGTTCCGGGTCGGCCCGTACGGACTGGTGGTACCGCTGAGCGTCCGCTACGTGCCGGGCACGATGGTGCTCGAGACGACCTGGCTCACACCCTCGGGATGGCTGGTCGTACGCGACGGGCTCACGATCGGCCCGTGGCGCGAGGGCCATTCCGACGAGATCGAGCACACCCGCCCACCGACCGACAACGATGCCGATCGGATGCTCGTGCGCGTCGTCGAGTGCGTCCAGGGCAGCGTCCAGGTCGAGGTGGTGTGCGAGCCGATCTTCGACTACGGTCGCGAACCGGCCCAGTGGATCATGTCCGCCGGTGATTGGCGGACGGCCCGGGCCACCTGCTCGACAGGCATGGAGTTCGGTCTGAGCTCCGACATGCGCCTCGGGATCGAGGGCAGCCGCGCGCGGGCACGCCACACGCTCGTGGAGGGCGAGCGCCGCTATGCCGCGCTCGGATGGGCAGGAGGCATCGACGGCCCGCGCGACCTCGAGGACGCCGGGCAGCGGCTCGAATACACGGAGCACTACTGGCGCGACTGGCTGGAGGGCGGCCGCTTCCCGGATCATCGCTGGCGCAGTTACCTGCACCGCTCGGCGCTGACACTGAAGGGCCTGACCTACGCGCCAACCGGTGCGACCGTGGCGGCGGCGACGACGTCCCTGCCCGAGACGCCTCAGGGCGAGCGCAACTGGGACTACCGGTACTGCTGGATGCGCGATGCAACCTTCACGCTGTGGGGGCTGCATGCGCTCGGCTTCGACTGGGAGGCCGACGACTTCATGCAGTTCGTCGCCGACCTCGAGCGTAACCCTGATGGCGGCCTGCAGATCATGTACGGCATCACCGGGGCGAGAGACCTGACCGAGTCGACGCTGGACCACCTCGCCGGCTATGAGGGGGCACGACCTGTGCGGATCGGCAACGGCGCCTACGGCCAGAAGCAGAACGACGTGTTCGGCGCGGTGCTCGACTCGATCTACCTGCACACGAAGCTCGGCGGTCATATCCCGCAGCGCCTGTGGCCGGTGATCCAGGACCAGGTCACGTGTGCGCTCGCGGTCTGGGACAAGCCGGATCAGGGCATCTGGGAGGCGCGGGGGGACCCCAAGCATTACGTGTCCTCGAAGCTGATGTGCTGGGTCGCCGTCGATCGCGGCGCGCGATTGGCCGAGCGGGAGGGTGAGATGGAGCTCGCCTCGCAGTGGCAGGCGGCCGCCGATCGGATCAAGGACGACATCCTCGCCAAGGGTGTCTCGGAGCGCGGTGTGTTCCGCCAGCACTACGACACCGACGCGCTCGACGCGTCGACGCTGCTGATCCCGCTCAATCGACTCCTGTCTGCTGACGATGCCCGTGTGCGAAAGACCGTGCTCGCGATCGCGGACGAGCTCACGGAGCACGGTTTCGTGCTGCGCTACCGGACCGAGGAGACCGACGATGGCCTCTCCGGCGAGGAGGGGACGTTCCTGATCTGCTCGTTCTGGCTGGTGTCGGCACTGTGCGAGATCGGCGAGCGCCAGCGCGCAGCGGTGCTGTGTGAGCAGTTGCTCTCCCATGCCTCGCCGCTCGGTCTGTACGCCGAGGAGCTGGACGCACACAGCGGGCGTCACCTCGGCAACTACCCGCAGGCGTTCACCCATCTGGCGCTGATCAACGCCGTGCTCCACGTGATCTCAGACGAGGAATCAGAGAGTCAGTAGCCAGGTTCGCCGGGCAGCACGATCCGTGACCGCTCGCCCTGACCGATCATTCGCGGCTCGACCGGCTCCACCAGGACACCGCGCCCGTGCTCGATCAGCGCCTCGACGGTGCTGTGCACGCTCAGCCGTTCGAGCTGTTTGAGCGTCGGGAATGCGAGCGGCATGTTCCCGGCGGCGGACGCGCTCAGGGCATCGACCGGAGCGAGCCAGCGGCAGTCGACGATCTCGGCGCCGTCAACCTCGGCGATCGCATCCGGCGGTGCCACTGCCAGGTAGAACCACGTGTCGAAGCGGATCGGGCTCGATTCGGGTGTGATCCACCGTGCGAACTCGATCAGCTCGGCGGGCTCGGGCAGTTCGATCCCGGCCTCCTCGTGCAGTTCGCGGATCGCCGCACGGCGTAGACCTGGCTCGCCGTCGCCATCCGCAGGATCGACCGCGCCACCCGGAAACACCCAAACCCCGGCCATGAATCGCGCAGAAGCCGTGCGCCTGACCATCAGCACCTCGGGGCGCTCGTTGCCCTGGCGAGCCAGGATCACCGTGGCGGCTGGGCGTGGGCTCATCATGCGACCGTAGCTGAGATCCTCAGCTAACCTGACCGGGGTGCAGTGGATCTGCGAATCGTGCGGCTACGTCTATGACCCGGCCGAGGGAGACCTGGACGGGGGTATCCCGGCAGGCACCGCCTTCGAGGACATTCCCGAGACCTGGTTCTGTCCCGTCTGCGGCGCTCGCAAGTCCGACTTCACGCCGCTGGACGAGGACGAGTAGCTCGCCGCGGTCGCCTCTCTGCGGTCGCCTCTCCGCAGTCGCCTCTGCGCGGTCGCCTCTGCGCGGTCGCCTGTGACGGGCGGGTTACTCGAGGACGATCAGCACGTCGCCCTCTGACACGGCCTGACCCTCCTCGCAGCGGATCTCCGTGACAACCCCGGAGTCCTCTGCCTCGACCGGCATCTCCATTTTCATCGACTCCAGGATCAGCACGACGTCGCCCTCCTGAACCGTATCGCCGACCCCGACCTCGATCTTCCAGACGGTGCCGGTGATGTGGGCTTCGACGTCGGGCATTGGGCTCCTTAGAAGTCGCGGAAACGTGTGGGCGGCACGGAAGGGTGACCGGCGGCAGCATAGTCGTCGCTCACGAAAGCCCGCAAATTGCGGTTTCCGTCCGAGCGTTGTTATTGACTACCTGCTGCAGGGTCGATCTGCGGTCAACACGTGGGAACCAACCTATGGATGGCTCAGGGCTGTTCGTGAGTTCATGCAGTCGCCGGGAGTTGGCCCGGCGACGCTCGGCCGGTCGCTTCTGGTCCAGGAAGAACCCGTTCTGGATGCTCAGCAGGCTCGTCGGACCCTCACGCCGGTCGGGTCGCTGATCTGTCGCCGCCGTTGTCGGTGTCGTAGTCTGCTGGTGTGACGCCGGAGGAGAGTTCATCGACCGATCTGGACCTGGTCGCCGCTGCGCTGCGGGCTGACCTTGGTGACATCTCCGCGTTCGTGGAGGGGCTGGCGACAAGGCTCGAACAGGCCCTGCCGGGCTTGGTCCAGGTGAAGCGCGCCAAGCAGGGCTTCAGAGGACCCAAGATCGTCACGGAGATCAGCGTTGAAACCGACGATGGGCTGCTGTCGCTGCAGCGAGACGGCGGCCAGCTGCGCACCGTGCGCGCCAAGTCCTCCGGCGGGATCGTCCTGAAGACCGAGAAGCTCGACATCGACGCGTGGCTGGCGGCGCTGACGACTGCGGTCGCCGAGCAGGCGCAGCGAAGCGAGCGCACCCGATTGGCACTCCAGCAGCTGGTGCTCGGGCAGTAGCCGCTCGGCGATGGCTGACGACGTCAAGATCAAGGCTCAGGTCTACAAGGACCCACGTCCGCCGGAAACCTTCGACCGCTACCACGAACGAGTGCGCCGGCACCCGCCGGAATGGCCCTACGAGCTGGTACGTGTGATCACCGTGTGGATCGCGGTCGTCTGCTTTCGGACCCAGGCCTACGGGGCCGAGAATGTGCCCAACGGCCCTGTGATCCTGGCACCCAACCATGCCTCGTTCATGGATCACTTCTTCGCCGGCGGGTTCATCCGGCGGCACGTTCAATTCATGGCCAAGTCGCAGATGTTCGGTCCCAACCCGATGAGTTGGGTCTACAGCCATGGCGGTGTGTTTCCGGTGCGGCGCGGCTACGCCGACGAGGAGGCCTTCAAGACCGCCTTCGCGATCCTTGGGCGGGGCGGTGCGGTCGGCATGTATGTCGAGGGAGGCCGCTCGCGGAACGGCCTCGTCAGCGACGAGGCCAAGGCCGGCATCGGGCGCCTCGCGCTCGAATCGGGTGCTGCCGTGGTGCCGGTGGCGATCCTCGGCTCACATCGGGTGCGCAACTGGAAACGACTGCGCTTCCCGAAGATCGTCGTCCGCTACGGCAGGCCGATCAGGTTCGGGCGCATCGCCGAGCCGACCCGAGCGCAGCAGCAGGCCTCTGCCGACGAGATCCTCGCGCGAATCCGCGCGATGCACATGGAGCTCGAGCAGGCCGGAAGTGGCAGGGCCGCTGCGGCGGCCGCCCGCCGCAGTGTTCTCGCCGAGCGCGGTGAGGTGGACGCTGACTAGCCCCAACCCCGTGGCGGCGAGCATGTGGTGGCGGCGAGCGTGTGGAGGCGGCGAGCGTGGGGTGGCCGCGAGCATGGGGTGGCCGCGAGCGTGGGGTGGCGTGAGGGAGGGCTTTCTTTGCCACAGCCAACAAAACCCCTCCCTCGGCCGGCAGTCACGTGCGAGGTGGCACGTGCTCGTCAAGCCAGCTGACGATGTCGTCCATAACGCGATCGCGTTCGGGCTCGTTGAGGATCTCGTGGAAGAGCCCCTCGTAGCGCTTCACGGTCAGGTCCTCGCTGCCGATGTTCTCTGCCACCAGTTCGCAGCCGCTCGGTGGGCAGAGTCGGTCGGCGGTGCCCCACATGAGCAGGGTCGGCAGCGTGATGCGCTTGACATCGCGCTCGAGCGTGCCGACGTGCAGGATCATCGCGCGTGCGACGCCGGCTGGGATCGGCCCGTGGTGGTTGAGCGGATCAGCGATGTAATCGTTGACGACGGCCTGGCTGCGGCTGACCAGGCGCGGATCGACCTTCGAGATGGGCGCTCCTGGCAGCACCGCCCCGATCGTCCGGCCGAAAGCGTGCAGCGCGGGACCGCCATCAACGGCCGCAAGCGGGCCTGACAGAACCAGTCCCGTCAGCCGGTTCTGGTGGTCGATGGCATAGCGCAGCGCGAATGCTCCACCCATGCTGTGACCGAGCAGAAATTGCGGTAGGTCGGGGTGGCGGGCGCGTGAGACGGTGACGATCAGGTGGTCGAGATCCTGGACGGCCGCCCGCACCGTGATCCGTCCGCGCTTCCCGCCCGAGCGGCCGTGACCGCGATGATCAAGCCCGTATACGGCGAAACCGGCCCCGTTGAGGCGTTCGGCGACGTGCGCATAGCGGCCGACGTGCTCCCCGTAGCCGTGGGCGATGGTGACCACGCCCCTGAGCGTGCTGCCTTCGCCCGGCAGCCAGCTCTGCCAGACGATCTTGCGGGCGCGATCACCGCGGAAGTTGCCCTCACCGTGGACGGTTGTCGAGACGCTCATGGGGTGGCTTTCGGTGCGGTGCTGGCTGCCGTCACCTCGATCTGCAGTGGGGGCTGAGGGGCGCGGGCATGTTCGACCTGAAGCGTCGAGTGGCTGAGCCCGAAGCGGTGTTTGAGGAGCTGCGAGAGTTCGCGTCGGACCTCATGACAGTCATGTCCGGCGTCAACGACGATGTGTGCTGAGATCGCCGGGAACCCCGATGTGACCTCCCAGATGTGCAGGTCGTGCACCTCGGCGACGCCGGGCTGGGCGGCAAGGGTACGTCCGATCGTGTCCGGGTCGATCCCCTCGGGCGCCGCCTCCATCATCACGCGGACGGACGCTCTGAGCAGCCCATAGGCGGCGTGGAGCAGGATCGCGGCGATCAGCAGCGATGCGATCGCGTCGGCGCGGTCAAAGCCCGTTGCGATGATCACGACCGCTGCCACCGCTGTCGCGATGAAGCCGAACAGGTCGGTCAGAATATGCTGGTAGGAGCCTTCGAGGTTGAGGCTCCGCGCGGGACGATCATCCGTGTACTCACCGTATCCGGCCCCGGCGTGGTCGTGGTCGGTGCGAGCGTCGTCGGCGTGGTCGTGATCGTGGCCGGCGTGTCCATGCCCGCCGAGTGTCCGCGCGATCGCGAGGTTGACGACCACCCCGGTCAGCGCGACGACCAGCACCGGCCAAGCGTGGACGTCCGGGGGTGAGATCAGGCGCCGGATCGCGCCGTAGACGATCAGCAGTCCCAGCACCAGCAGCGTCATCCCGTTGGCCTGGGCGCTGAGGATCTCGGCGCGGCCGAGCCCGAACGTCATCACTCCTCCGGCCGGCCTGCTGACCAGCCGCGCGGCCACGAGAGCCATCGCCAGCGCAGCGGCGTCGGTGAGCATGTGCGCGGAGTCCGACAGCAGCGCCAGCGATGAGGAGAGCACGGCGACGGTGATCTCGACCGCCAGGAACAGCAGCAGCAGCGTCAGCGCCAGCCTCAGTCGTGCGGTCTCGCTGCTGCGGTCGAGCGCAGGCTGCCTGGTGTCACGCTCTGCGCCCTCACCGTTGTGAGCGTCGGCCATGGCCTGATCGTAGGCCCGGCCGACATGCGGCGCCAGTCCGGAGGGTCTCGGGGGACCGGTCAGGCCGGATCAGGCGGATATCTAATTCTGGGAGGGATCGAGCGGCATCCGCGCGACCAGGGCATAGCTGCCGCCCTTGCGCTCGAGCACGACCCGCCACAGCTCCGCCGGATCGTCGGCGAACGCGTCGCCATACCTGGCCGGCTCGAGGATCCAGTCGCCACGCTCGAGCTCGCCGTCGAGCTGGCCCGGTCCCCAACCCGAGTGGCCGGCGAAGATCCGGGCTCGGCGCAGGGTGGTCCCCGGGCGATCAGACGGCGGGTTGGCGCCAAGCACGCCGACGCTGTCGAACGCGATCAGAGCAGCGTCATCCGGATCCTCGAAGTCCGCGAGCACGATCACCGAGGACTGGCTGACCGGGCCGCCGACGTGCACGTCATCCTCGGCGTCTGTGAGATCCAGCAGCTCGGGCACCGCGTCGCCCACCTTCGCATCCGACGGACGGTTGAGGACCAGACCCAGCGCGCCCGACTCGCTGTGTTCGACGACCAGAATGACCGTGCGCCAGAAGTTCGGATCCTGGAGCGTGGGGCCTGCGATCAGCAGATGGCCGCGCGTCGAGTCCACATTGCCAATTCTGTCACCCTAGGCTTCCGCCGATGTCCGATTACGTGACGCTCGACTATGACCGCGACGCCGACGGTGTCGCGACCATCGCCCTGAACCAGCCGCAGACCCGCAACGCGCTCTCGCCACAGTTGCTCGGCGAGTTGCTCGAGGCCATTCAGCGGGTCCGCGACGACGACGCGGTCCGGGTGGTGGTGCTCGCCTCAACGCATCCGACGGTGTTCTCGAGCGGCGGCGACCTGGCCACCTTCGCCGCGGACACGCCCACCGAGGTCAGGCACGAGCAGAACGAGCTGTTCGCGCGCGTGTTCATACGCCTGGCCGAACTCGGCAAGCCGGTGATCTGTGCCGCCGCCGGCAAGGTCCTGGCGGGAGCGCTGGGGCTGATGCTCGCCTGCGACCTGGTGATCGCCAAGCAGAGCGCCAGCTTCGGAACTCCGGAGATCAACGTGGGACTGTTTCCATTCATGGTCACCGCGCTGCTGCACCGGAACGTGCCGGCCAAGAAGCTGGCCGAGCTGGTGTTGCTCGGCGATCCGGTCTCCGCCGAGGAGGCCGAACGGATCGGCCTCGTCACCCGCGTGGTGGCCGACGACGAGTTCGACGCGGCCGTGGCCGAGCTGGCCCGCAGGCTCGCCAGCAGGTCGCCACTGATGCTGCGCCTCGGCAAGAACGCCATCTTCCAGCAGCAGGATCTGGGGTTCGTGGCCGCCCTGGAGCAGCTTCAGGCACAGCTCACGTTCGCGCAGAGCACCGAGGATGCCCACGAGGGCATCGCCGCCTTCTTCGAGAAGCGGGAGCCGCACTGGAAGGGCCGCTGATTGACTGGTCAGTCATTAGACTTCGAGGATGCCTCCTGATGCGTCCCTCCGCGCGGCTGCCGTACAGCTCAACGCCACCGAGGACGCAGACCGCAACCTCGAGACGGCCGACCGCCTGACCCGCGACGCGGCTGGGCGCGGCGCCCAGCTCGTCGTCCTGCCGGAGAAGTGGACCATCCTGGGCCGTGCCGAGGTGATGGCGCAGCACGCCCAGTCGCTCGAGGACGGGCCCGCGGTCAGCTGGGCCCGCAGCACCGCCGCGGAATTGCAGATCGACCTGATCGCCGGCTCGTTCGTCGAACGCCGCGCCGGCCAGGCCAAGACCTCCAACACGAGCATCCACGTCGGCCCCGACGGCCAGCTAAAGGCGGTGTACCGGAAGCTGCACATGTTCGACGTCGAGGTCGATGGCACCACCTACACCGAATCCGCCCGCGAACAGGCCGGCGATGAGGTCGTCAGCACAACCCTTGCCAACGGATCCGTGCTCGGCGTGAGCATCTGTTACGACCTCCGCTTCCCGGAGCTGTACAGAGCACTCTCCGAACGGGGGGCGACGCTGTTGGCCGTCCCGGCCGCATTCACGCTCGCGACCACGCGCGACCATTGGGAGATCCTGCTGCGCGCCCGCGCAATCGAGAACCAGTGCTTCGTGATCGCCGCCAATCAGATCGGCGAGAACATGCCGGGTGTCCGCTCCGGGGGCCGCTCGTTGATCGCCGACCCCTGGGGTCTCGTTCTGGCGAGCGCGCCTGACAGCGAGTGCGCGATCGTCGCCGACCTCGACCCGGCGCTGCTGCGGGACGTGCGTACGCGCCTGCCCGCACTCGATCACCGCCGCGACCCCCAGCTCTACCAGGCAAGAGCCGACGCGACGGAGGCGATCTGATGGCCACCGCGGTCGACAAACGCCGGGTCATCCTCGACGCAGCCGTCAGGGTCTTCGCACGCCAGGGCTTCCACACGTGCCGCGTCTCCGACATCGCCGACGAGGCCGGCGTCGCCTACGGCCTCGTCTACCACTACTTCCCGTCGAAGGAGACGATCCTCGACACCCTCTTTCTCGAGCGCTGGGACGTGCTGCTGGCCGCGATCGCGGACGCCGACGCGAGCGACCGACCGCCGCGCGAGCAACTCCAGAGGATCGCCTCATTCATCGTCGACTCCTACCGCCATGACCCGGAGCTGATGAAGGTGATCATCGTCGAGGTCACCCGTGCCGCCAACACCTTCGGCCGCACTCATCTGGAGAAGATCGTCCAGGCGTACGAGGGCATCGCCCAGATCGTCCGGCAGGCCCAGGAATCCGGGGAGTTCCGCAAGGAGGTCGACGCGCTGCTGGCCGCCCAGGCCTTCTACGGATTGCTCGAGCAGGTGCTCACGCAGTGGATCTTCAGCGGCCTGCGCGTGACACCTGAGCAGTTCGAGCGCGTCAAGACCGAAATCGTCGAAATCATCTGCGGCGGACTCGACTCCTGATCAGCGCGCTCCCGATCTGCTTGAATGGCGACGCATGAAGGAGAGCCCCCTGGTCAAGCGTCTGCTCTGGTCCGGTCTGCTGGCCGCAATCGGTGCGCTGTCGAGCCTTGTCGCAGCCCGCATCGCGGCCGTCGTCTGGCAGAGAGTCTTCCACGAAGATCCCCCGGAGTGACCGACGCAGCCGACGATCCTGTTGCTGTCGACGCGGAGTCCGCCATGCCCGGCCCCGCTGGGCCTGGCACGGCGCAGCAGGTCCGCGACTCGGATGCCCACCTCACCGAGGATGCGAGCGCCGGGAGCCAACCGCGCCGCCGCCCGAGTTCGCTCCGAGGCGAACCGCCAGCCTCTGGAGAGGCGCACTTTCGTGGGATAAGTTCACCGCAGTTCCCCTACGCCGATCACGAAGCACCTCCACAGTGGCGGCCTGTCGAGCCGGTCGCCTCCGCGTCGGGTCCGGTCACCCCCCCGGCGGAACCGGTCATGCCGAGCCCGGACCCCGGACCTTCTGCGCTTGAGCAGCTCACCAAGCTGGTCAACGAGCGACCCGAGGTAGGCATCGGGCTCGCATTCGTCGGCGGCGTCATCCTCGCATCTATCCTCAACCGCCTTGCCCGCTGACAAAGGCCAACCGGACAACTTCGCTCAGGCGATCACCGACGTCTCGGAGAACCTGTCGAGGCTGGTTCAGGACGAGATCGAGCTCGCCAAGGCCGAGGTCATCGAGAAGACGACCAGTCTCGCGCGCGGAGCTGCCGCGGTCGCGGCGGGCGCGGTCTTTGGCGTATTCGCCGTGACCTTCTTGCTGATCACGCTCGCGTGGGGTATCAACGGCGCCTTCGTCAGTGGCGTTGGCGACATCTGGCTCGGATTTCTCGTGGTGATGATCCTGCTGCTGCTGCTGACGGCCGGGACCTTCCTGTTTGCGTGGCGCAAGCTCAATGCCGGCCCGCCGACGCCGGTGATGGCGATCGAAGAGGCCCGCAGGATCCGCGACACGGTTACGACGTCGACGGTCGGCTCCGCAACGGGTATCGCCGCGTCATCCAGCGCAAGCCGTCAGCTCGACGCATGAGCAGCGGCGACCCAGCCGATAAGCGCAGCGCCGAGGAGATCCGCGCGTCGATCGAACAGAACCGGCAGGAGCTCGGCACCGCGCTCGTGCGACTGCGCGACGAGGTCAGCCACCTGACCGATTGGCGCACGCAGGCGCGACGCAATAAGGGGGAGCTCCAGGTCGCCGCAGCAGTGGTCGGCTTCGTTCTCGCCGGCGGGGTCGGCGGCGCGCTGGGAACAGCCTTCGGACGCCGCAACAAGCGCCGATAGCGACTGCGGATGCCGGATCGGGCCGCGAGCTTCTTCCCAGACCACTAGTAGATCAGCGACTTCGGCAGGCCCCCGACGCCCAGCAGCCCAGGTCCGATGTGGGCGCCGATCACAGGCCCGATCTCGGACACGAACACCGGCTCTGAGCCGAAGATCTCGCGCCCGCGCTCCACGAGCGCCGCCGCCTGCGCGGCCTCATGCGTGTGCTGAACAACCCATGCGTCTGCGCCCTCTGCCTTCAGCTGCTCGATCAGCGCGACGAGCCGCTCGAAAGCCCGGCGACTGGTGCGCACCCGCTCGACGGCTCTGATCTCCGATGAGACCGAGAGGATCGGCTTGATCTTCAGCGCCGAGCCAAGCCACGCCTGCGCGCCACCGACGCGCCCGCCTCGACGCAGGTACTCGAGCGTGTCGAGCGCGAACAGGAATCCCAGCGCCTCCCGCGCCTGCTGCGCCCGCTCGGCGGCGGCGGCGGCATCACCGCCGCCGTTGATGGCGGCCGCCGCCGCCATCAACATCAGCCCCTCGGCCCCGCATGCGGTCTGGGAGTCGACGACCAGCACCCGCTGCGCCCGCTCGCCCAACTGCTCCCGTGCCTGCTGCGCCGAGTGGACCGTGCCCGAGAGGCCACCCGACAGATGGATCGAGACGATCTCATCGCCGGCGGCGAGCAGCGGCTCGTAGACGGCCAGGAAGTCACCGATCGAGGGCTGCGAGGTCGTCGGCAGGTTCGGGCTCGCGGCCAGGCTCTCGAAGTAGGCGTCGTAGTCGGTGATCTCGCTCTCGCGCACGGCACCGCCGTCACGGTGGACGTAGAGGCTGACCTCGTGCAGGCCGATCCGCGCCGCGAGCTCGCGCGGCAGGTAGTGACAGCTGTCGGTGACGATCGCGACCGCCATCGCGCGGCCGGCGTCGCGCTAGAGCAGATTTTCGATTGCGAGCGGGGCGGCCTCGACCGGCTGTGGCGTGGCCTCGGCAGGGGCGTCGTCCTTGCCGAGCAGCTGCTGAAGCTCGCCGTTCTCGTACATCTCCACGATGATGTCGCAGCCACCGACGAGCTCGCCGTCGACGAACAGCTGCGGGATCGTCGGCCAACCGGAGAGTGCCGAGAGCTCCTGGCGGATCGCCGGGTCGGGCAGGATGTTGACGGCGGCGAACGGCTGATCGATCGTCTCGAGCAGGGCCACCGTTCGAGCCGAGAAGCCGCACGCGGGCGCCTCGGGGGTGCCCTTCATGAAGAGGATCACCGGGTTTTCCGAGATGGCGCTCTGGATCGCATCGCGCATCGGGTTGCTGGGCGTTTCGCTCATGAGGCCTCCGTAGGGGTGATCTTGATGGAGAGTGCGTGGATCCGGTCGCCCAGCTCGGTCCCGAAAACGTCGTAGACGAGCTTATGCTGGGCGATGCGGCTGAGCCCGGAGAACGCTGGGCCGGATACGACCGCCTCGAAGTGGGCTCCGTCGCCGCTGACGGCGGCGCTGGTGCCGGGGATCGCCGACTCGATACGATCCTTCAACTCGTCCGGGGAAACTGGCACAGCCGAAGCGTAGCGAGTGATGGACCGAAGCTATACTGAATGAAGCGTGACTGAAGCGATGATCACTCTCACCGACAAGGGCGTCGAGAAGGTCCAGGAATTCCTGGCCGCGCAGGCTGCGGTCGCCGAGACGGCCGGTCTCCGGGTCGGCGTGCGGGGCGGTGGTTGCTCGGGGTTCCAATACGCGCTGGCCTTCGATGAGCAGCGCGACGGCGACACGGTCTTCGAGCACAGGGGCATCCGGCTGCTTGTCGATGGCCCCAGCCTGCCCTACGTGCAGGGCTCGGTGATCGACTTCGTCGACGGACTCCAGGGCGCCGGCTTCAAGGTCGAAAATCCGAACGTGATCGCGGCCTGTGGCTGCGGCTCCTCCTTCCGCGTCGCGGAGGAGGAAGAGGTCTCAGCGGTCTGACTCGCGTGCGGCGCACCGCGTTGCTCGCGAGTGGCGCAGCGATCTTCGCGGTGATCCTCGCCGGTTGCGGGGGGTCGAAGTCGAACGCAGGCGCGCAGAAGCCGCGCCGGACCTACACCTACACCAGCACCGCGCCGAAGGCACCGGCCCGCGGGCCCGCGACCAGACCCCCGTCGGCCGCTGAGATCCTCAGGGCTGCGCGACTCACCGGCCAGAAGCCCGGCTACCACGCTCGTCTCCACATCCGCATCAGAGCGCCGCAGTTCGGCGGTGACCCGGCGACGGCTGTCGGCAACGGCAGCTTCGACCCGACGACAGACACCGGCACGCTCAACCTGGCGGTCAACCCGCCCGGGCTGCTCAGCCTGATCGGCCCGCTTGCGACCCGGATCGTCATCGTCGGCGACGCGCTGTATGTGCGAGTTCCCCCATATGTCTCGGGGATGCTCGGCAGCACGCCGAAGTGGCTCGAGGGCAGCGTGTCAGCGCTCGGTCTGGCTGACACCGTCGACCCCGCGGTCATCCTCAGCCAGACAGCGCGCGATGCCACCCAGAGGGTGCCGGGCCAGCACGCCCGGGTCGCGATCGACCCGGCCACCGGTCTTGTCCGCAGCGTTCTGCTCGCCTTCTACGACCCGCTCCTTCACGCGCACATCCGGGTCGCGCTGCGCTTCACGGGCTTCGGCGAGGTCAGCCCCGCGCGGGCACCGCCTGCCGCAGAGGTCGGAAGCCTCGCGTCGGCCGCCCGGCGATTCGGCTTCTGACCTGTCCAGCTCGAAGCGTCGCGTTCGTCGTAGGGGTATCGACGACAATTCGACCCCGGAGGTTGACGAGATGAACTACCTGATGCTGGTCTGCGTGGAGGGCGAGGGATCCGAGGAGCAATCCGCGGTTATGCGGGAGCACACGCCCCGATGGGTCGACGAGATGAACGGCCGCGGCCTGCGCCTGGTCGGCAAGCCACTCGACGAGCCCCAGACTGCCAGGTCAGTACGGGTGCGCGACGGCGAGACGCTCGTGACCGACGGGCCCTTTGCCGACACGAAGGAGTTCATCGGTGGCCTCGATCTGCTCGACTGCGAGAACCTCGACGAGGCCATCGAGGTGGCGTCCAAGCACCCGATGGCCTGGTTTCACTCACTCGAGCTGCGCCCGTTCTTTGAACATGAGGAGCGCCCCGAGCTGCGTGCCGAGGCACCGATCGAGACCGTGACGGAGCCGAGGATGGGTTACCTGCTGATGGTGTGCATCAACGGCATCGCCGAGCCGCCCGAGGTCGAGGAGGGCATCCTGGGCGATGTCATGGCGTGGCGCGAGCGTGTCGAGGCCAGCGGCGAGTACGTGTACGGCCACGCGCTCCAGGACGCCACGGCGGCCACGACCGTGCGCGTCCGCGACGGGCGGACGCTGCTGACCGACGGGCCGTTCGTGGAGACCAGGGAGTTCCTCGGCGGCTTCGCGATCCTCGATTGCGACTCGGAGCAGCGAGCGATCGAGGTGGCGGCAGAGCACCCGATTGCTCGCTTCCATCAGGTCGAGGTCAGGCGCTTCCGCGATCTGTGAGTGCCGCCGCCGCGCACGAGGCCGTTCAGTCAGCCTTCCACGAGGACTGGGGCCGGGTCGTCGCGACGCTGATCAGACGCACCGGCAACTGGGATCTCGCGGAGGAGTGTGCCCAGGAGGCGTTCGCCGAGGCGCTGCGACGCTGGCCCGTCGATGGTGTCCCTGACCGCCCCGGGGCGTGGCTGACGACCGTCGCCGGGAACCGGGCGATCGATCGGTTGCGGCGGGCGGCCCGAGGGGCGGAGTTGGTCGAGCGCATGGCGCTCGACCAACTCCGCACCGAGCCAACCGCGACCGACCCGACGGCGACCCACCCGACCATGCACGACCAGGACGAACCGATTGAGGACGACCGCCTGAGGCTGATGTTCACCTGCTGCCACCCGGCGCTCGCGATCGAGGCTCGGGTCGCGCTGACGCTGCGGGCGCTCGCCGGACTGACCACGGCCGAGATCGCACGCGCATTCCTCGTCGCCGAGCCGGCGATGGCCAAGCGCCTCACTCGCGCGAAGGCGAAGATCGCGGCCGCCGGCATCCCCTATCGAGTCCCCCGGTCGAGCTGCTGCCGGAGCGCACCTCGGGCGTGTTGGCGGTGATCTACCTGCTGTTCAACGAGGGCTACTCGGCGTCGTCGGGCGAGGAGCTGATTCGCGCTTCGCTCTGCGAAGAGGCGATCCGGCTGGCGCGGCTGCTCACGCGCCTGATGCCGGATGCGCCGGAAGCCGCGGCTCTGCTGGCGTTGACGCTGCTGCAGCACTCACGGCGTGATGCCCGGGTCAGCGATGGCGGTGAGCTGATCACGCTCGAGGAGCAGGACCGGCTGCGGTGGAATTGGCAGGAGATAGAGGAGGCTGCGGCGATCCTCGCGGGCGCCCGGTGGGACACCGGCTCCTACCGCCTGCAGGCCGAGATCGCACTCTGCCACGTACAGCCGCAGACCGATTGGGCGCGGGTGCGTGATCTCTACGGCATGTTGTCGCGGTCCGTGGACTCACCGGTCGTGAGGCTCAACCAGGCTGTGGCGATCGCGATGGCCGGTGACCTCGACGGCGGACTCGCGCTGGTCGGAGAGCTCGCCAAGCGGGGCGAGCTCTCCGGATATCACCTGCTGGCCGCGACGCGCGCCGACCTGCTGCGACGCTCCGGCGCATTCGCCGAGGCGGCGGGCGAGTACCAGCGCGCGCTGGCGCTCGCGCCGTCGGAGGTGGAGCGGCGTTTCCTCAGCCGGAGGCTCCGGGAGCTGTCGCTCGAGTGAAATCGCCGAGCGTGAGCCGCCTGATCGGATCGATCGTGACGCCGGGAGCCGGGATCGCGACGGCGATCCGCTCATCGCCATCGGGGGCGGCGAGCTGATGCAGAGACCACGAGTCGGCCGGCGGGCCGGTCCAGACCTGGACCAGGGCAAGGTCCTCAGCGGACCCGGCGACGACGGCGCCCGCGAGCGCTGGGATCACCCCGGTCCCGACCGCCTTGCCGACGGCCTCCTTGATCGCCCAGGCGCGCACGAACCAGTCGGCGACCGCTGCGTCCGCCAGCGCGCGCAGCGCCGCCGCCTCCGTCGCGGCGAAGCGTCGCTCGGCGATCTTTCGAGAGCGCGCCACCTCCGGGCGCGGGGCCTCGATGTCCACGCCCACCGCGGCGCCGTGACATGCGGCCACCACGACCGTGCGTCCCGTGTGCGCGACGCTGACGCCCAGCTCAGGCGTCTGTGCCAGCTCGGGCTTGCCGTCGTCGCCCACGGCGATCGCGACGGCGATCGGGTCACGCCGCGCGGCGCCGGCGCCGGCCAGTCGCAGCAGCGCGCGACCGATCGCGTGCTGTGCACGGGTGTCCGCAGCGGGCATCGACTCGAGCCGCGCTCGCTCCTCAGCGCTGAGAATCGCAACTGCTGCCGCCAGCCAACCGTCGCGGTCGGCGGCTGTGAAGCGAGCGAACGTCAGCGCGACGGTCGGCATCTCGCGTTCACCGGACCGGCTCGTTGTCGAGTGAGCGCCAGAGGTAGCTGCAGGCGAGCGTGCGGTGGGGGCGCCAGGGCGTCGCGATCTGCTCCATCTCTTCTGGAGTCGGCAGGGCATCGAGGGAGTAGGCGGTCTTCATCGCCTTGCGAATGCCCAGGTCGCCGACCGGAAGGACGTCGGGGCGGCCGAGGTGGAACATGAGGAACATCTGGGCGCTCCAGAGGCCGATGCCCTTCACGGCGGTGAGCTCCGCGATGACCTGGTCGTCCGCCAGCGTGTCGAGGCGTTCGAGTTCGAGCGAGCCGTCCTGGACGTGCTCGGCGAGTGAACGCAGATACCCCACCTTGGCGCGGGAGAGGCCGGCGGCGGCGCGCAGTTCCTCAGGGTCATCGGCGAGGATCTCTGCCGGTGTCGGTTCGCGGCCATCGAAGCGGTCCGCGAGGCGGCGGTAGATCGCGGCGGCTGCCCTGGTCGAGAGTTGCTGACCCACGATCGCGCGGACGAGGGCGCCGTAGTGCTCGCGCTGGCCGCCCTCGCGCCGCTCGTGGGGATCGTCGGCCCCGTAGCGTTCGATGAGCTCGCGCAGGACCGGATCGCCGGCGCGAAGCTGCTGGAGTGAGGATTGATCCATGGGCGCCTCGCGTCAGTGCAGCTCGAGAAAGTCGGCGATCCAGGTCCGTACCGCCGTGAGCGTTGCCTCGCCGGCGCGGCCGGCGCGGCCGGTGATCCTCGCGCGGGAGATGGTTCTCACCTGCTCCGACATCGCCCATGAGCGTTGATCGAGTTCGGCACCGAGGATCTCGATGTGGTTCGGCCAGCCACGATCCACAGATGTGATCGGCACCACCAGCGCGAGGGCGTCGACGATCTCCAGATAGCGAATGCCTGCCACCACGAGGGCCGGCCGACGTCCGGCCTGCTCCCGGCCGACCGCGATATCGGGGGTGACCCAGACGATGTCTCCGGGTGAGATCGTGCGAGCGGCCGGTCGGCCCTCAGCCATTCTCGATGAGGTCCCATACGCCGGTTTCGTCGGCGTAGGAGATGAGGTCCTGCGCGGGCGTCGCTGCCATCGCCGCGCGGAGGCTGGCCATGCGTGTCTCGCGCTCACCAAGACCCGCCAGGTACTCGAGATGCTGGCCGAGCGTGCGGTGAGCGAGGGCGGCCTGGTCCTTCAGGCGGTCGCGCACGTCATTGGACACCTTGATCGTGGTGGTCTTGATCGTGGTGGTCATACTTTGAGTATACCGGTGGGCTGCGAGCGGTCTGACACCCGGCGACGGCAGGGAGCCGAGCGCCTCAGGCCGAGGCGCGCAGCGCGGTGCCGTCGAGCGCCCCGAGGGCGCGCTCGACAGACATCGTGACGCAGGTGAAGGTGGGGGTGTCGCGCAGGGTGTACATGCTCGACTCGGTGGTCCGAAGCTTCTGGACCAGGTCGAGGAAGTCGGCGGGGTTGTCGGCCTCGAAGGCCACCACGAACTCCTGGTCGTCGAGCCCGAACGAATAGCTGGTGTTGAGGTCGACGCTGGGGAACTCCTTGCCGACGCTGATGTGGTCCTGCATGATCCGCCAGCGCTCGTCGGCTGCCAGGTTGTACCAGGCGCGAGTCTTGACGAACGGGTAGATGAAGAGGTAGCGACCGTGGGCAGGTCTGACCTCGAGGCGCGACTCCTCCGAGTACTCGGACGGCTTGGTCATCGCCAGGAACGAGTAGGGCATCGCTGACCACTTCATCAGCCCGCTCTGTTGCAGGATGACGTGGAACTCGTGGATCCGCTCGAGATTCTCGGCCTGGGAGAGGATCAGCATGTCGGCGTCGCCGCGAGTGCCGACCAGCGAGCCCGCGCGCAGCAGGTGGTCCTCGCCGAAGTCCTCGCAGGCCGCGAGGAACTCGCGCTTGTGCTCGTCGCGCTCGGAGTCGGGCAGGCGCCGCCAGGCCGGGTCGACCTTCAGGAATGTGTACTTCACGAAATGGCGGGAGGGCACGGATCAATCATAAGGATCTGTGCCGGTAACCGAGTGGGTACGATCAGGGTATATGCGGATTGCGCTCGTCTCCCCGTATTCATGGACGTACCCGGGGGGCGTCACAAGGCACATAGAGGCGCTCGCCGAGCAATACCTCGCCGCAGGTCACGACGTGCGCGTGCTGGCGCCCTATGACCCCGGCGGTCTCTCGGCGACGCTGATGCATCGCGGCGCCAGGCCTCAGAATCTGAGGGCCCCGGACTACGTGGTGCCGCTCGGGCGGAGCGTCGGCTTCCACGCCAACGGCGCCGTCTCGAATCTCTCGGTCGGCCCCGCCAGCATCACGAGGCTCTCCCATGAGCTGGCAACCGGCGACTACGACGTCGCGCACATCCACGAGCCGGTGGCGCCGATGATCGGATGGGTTGCGACGCTGCCGTTCGGGGTGCCGCTGGTGGGGACCTTCCACTCCTACTCGACCAAGCGGCTGCCCAACGCGATCGCCAACGGCTTCGGCGCCACCCAGGTGCTCAATCGCCTGCGCGTGCGCATCGCCGTCTCGGAGGCCGCGGCATGGACCGGCCGGCGCTGGTTCGGAGGCCGCTACCGCGTGATACCGAACGGCGTCAACATCGACGAGCACGCGCTCGATCAGGCGCTCGCGGCGCAGCGCGACGATGACGTGCTGCGGATCCTGTTCGTCGGCCAGGCCGTCGAGCGCAAGGGTCTGCCCCTGCTGCTGCGAGCGTTCGAGGCGCTGCGCGAGCACGTGCCAACCGAGCTGACTGTGATCGGCCCGACCCAGGAGGAATTGGCACCGCTGCTGATCGACGCGACCGGCGTGCGCGCGCTCGGCAAGGTCGATGACGTCACCAAGCGCCGGGAGCTGCTGGCGGCCGATCTGCTCGCCGCGCCCTCGCTCGGCGGCGAGAGCTTCGGGATGGTCCTGACCGAGGCCTTCGCCTCCGGCACGACCGTCGTCGCGTCCGACATCGCCGGTTATCGGGACGTCGTCACAGACGGCGTCGATGGCGTGCTCGTCCCGCCCGCCGACGCGCAGGCGCTCGCCGAGGCGCTGCGCGACCTCTACCACGAGCCGGGCCGGCGTCGCCAGCTGGCGCGGACCGCGGCCACAACCGTGCAGCGGTTCGCCTGGGAGCGGGTCGCGCTCGAGGTCATGCAGGCCTACACCGACGCGATCGCGATGCCCGAGCCCGAGGGGGCGACTCAGACGTTTGCCGTCCAGGCGGGCTTCACGCCGGCCGATCTGCAGCCGCGCATGCGTGCGACCAGGCTCGAGAGCCTCGAGCGGCCGCTGACCGCGGGGGAGTCGCGCCGGACCGTCGTCGCAAGGCTGCGGCATGTCGGGATGGCGGCGGTCACGCTCGCGGCCCTTGCGCTCGCCTTCAAGGCGCTGCAGAAGATCGGGATCACGAGCATCGGCCACACGCTGATCAACTCCGAGCCCTCCTACGTGATGCTCGGTCTGGCGACGATGTGCGCGGCGATGCTGATGCGCGGCGTCTCCTGGTACGCGATCCTCAAGGCCGCGCTGCCGAATGGGCTGATCAGGCTTCGCGATGCGATCCGCGCGACGATGATCGGGGTGTTGATGTCCTCGACGCTGCCCGCGCGCCTGGGGGAGCCCTCGCGTGCGCTGATCATCGCCCGGCGCACCGGACGCCCCCGTGAGAACCTGCCGGTGGTGCTCGGTACCGTGGTCTCCCAGACCGCTATCAACGTCGTCGCGCTGATCGTCCTCGGAACGGTCATGTTCACGTCGGTCGACTTCTTCAACAACCCCAGCGCGCTGGTCGTGGCCGCCGCGGCACCGGCGGTGCTGTTGGTGTTCGTGGTCGTCGCGCCGGTCGTGCTCCACTTCGGCTCCGGGAGCAAGCGGTTAGGGCGTGCCGCCAACACGCTGCAGCGGGCCCAGAGCGCACTCGGGCGCGTGCGCGCCGGACTGGTGGTGTTCCGCCACCCGCGCCTGGGCGTGGCAGCGACCGTCGCACAGCTGGCCGCCTGGGGGTTGCAGTGCGTCTCCTGTTACTTCCTGCTGGTTGCGCTCGGGCTTGCCGATCGAACGGGCTTTGCCGCCGCGGCCGCGGTTCTGTTCGCCGTCAACATCACCGCCGTGGTTCCGATCACGCCGGCCAACGTCGGAGTCTTCCAGGCGGCCTGCGCGACGGTGCTGCACCACGGCTGGGGCGTCGGCTGGGGAGTTGGCGTGGCCTACGGGGTGATCCTGCAGGCGGTCGAGGTCGCGACCGCGATTCTGCTGGGGATGCCGGCGCTGCTGCGCGAGGGTATGTCGTGGCGCGAGGTGCGGTTGCGGGCGATGCACTCGGCGCCGATCAAGCTGCCTCCGCGCGGCGGCACCGCCGCGGCGCACGGCCTCGCCGGTGGCGGTGGTGCCGAGTCCGAGCTCTCATCCGGGGGTGGTGTGCGTGCCTGATCTCAGCGTGATCTTCGACGAGGCCCACAGTCAGGCGTGGACGATCCGACCGAAACTCGCAACCGAGATGCAACCCGCGCATCCGGAGGACGCGTCCTACGCGCGTGCAGCGCTGTTGCTCGAGGGCCACGACTTCGACGTGGCCGCAAACGCCGCGGAGCCGCTCGACGGCGGCGTGCTCGATGGCTGTGACCTGCTGGTGATAGCGCACCCGTCCGATCCGCAGTGGGAACGAACGACAGGCGTCGGCTCGCCGCAACTGACCGTGGCTGAGCTCGACGCGATCGAGCGCTACGTGGAGGGCGGCGGCGGCCTGGTCGTACTCGGCGAGACCGAGCAGGACAAGTACGGCAACAACATCAACGATCTGCTCGGGCGCTTCGGCGTCCGCTTGCAAAGCGACACGGTTCAGGATTACGAGCATTGCGACGGTGCCCCCACATGGGTGCTGGCACAGCTCGGCGACGGCGGTCGCGGCAGCGGGGGCGATGTGCTCGCCGGCGTCGAGCTCGCCTGCTTCTACAGAGCGACCACGATCGCGAGCGAGAACGGCGCACGCGTGGTCGCGCGCACCCACCGCTCGGCCTCGGTCCCGGAGGCGCCGCTGATGGTCACCTCTCAGCACGGCCGGGGCCGCGTGGTCGTGCTCGGTGACTCGGACCTGTTCGGAGATGACTGCATCGGCAGCCTCGACCACTCGGCGCTGTGGCTGAACATCGCCAACTGGGCGGCCCGGCGGGCTGCTGCCACGCCGGGCCGGGCTGCGCAGCCAGCGGGCGCGCAGCCCGGAGGGAAGGTCACGACCCTGATCCAGGAGACCGACGCGCTCGCGCTGCTGCAGGCTGCCGATGGCTCCCTGCGGGAGGACGCCGACCCTGCGGAGGCGGCCACGCGGGTGGACAACGTCGAGCGGGCGCTGCTCGCGCTCGTGCCCGCGTACGCGAGCCTCGCGCCCGCCGCGGAGGATCTGCGCGCGTGGGCGGACGGGGGTTACGGAAGGCCGGACTTCACCCGTGCGCTGGCGGCGTTCCGTCCCGAGCAGAGGCGCGCGGACGCGGCCAAGCACCTGGCGTTCTTTCCGATGTACAAGCAGAACGGCTCGCCGGACACATGCTTCGAGGCGGTGCTCGTGCGGGTCCCGTGGCCGGACTGGATCGCCGAGCTCGAGGCCACGCGCTACGACAACCCGAAGTTCGTGCCGGTCGAGCTGGTAGCGGCCACGCGCGGTTATGACAGCGAGTGCGCGGTCCTGTTCCCCGAGCAGGTCGCGGTCGCCGATCGTCAGCCCAACAACTTCGGCGCGATCTTCTGCGACCGCGAATCGGCGCGGCTGCGGCGGGTCGCGACCGCTGCGGCCGACCTGCTGCAGATCAACCTGCCGCCCGATGCGGCGCGGATGCTGGTCGATCCCGAGTCCTCCAAGCAGTCATACATCCTCTGGGACCTGATTCACGACCGCGCGCACAGCCACGGCGACCTGCCGTTCGATCCGTTCATGGTGCGCCAGCGCGCGCCGTACTGGATGTACTCGCTCGAGGAGCTGCGCTGTGACCTGACGGCGTTCGGCGAGGCGGTGGCGCTCGAGCACGAGGGACTCGCGTTCGCCCGCAACGTGCAGTACGCGATCCTGTTCGACCGGCTGCTGCGGTTCCCGATCACGGGCTCGCGTGTGCGCAACTACGACGGGCTCGGCGGACAGCTGCTGTTCTCCTACCTCCATCACGGCGAATACCTGAACTGGACCGACAACCGCCTGACCTTCGAGTGGGACCGGGTGGCCGAGGGCGTCGTCGGGCTACGCGATGAGGTCTTCGCGCTTTACCGGTCCGGGATCGATCGCACCAAGCTGCAGCATTGGTCAGCTGCGCACGATCTGGTGGCGAGGTATGTGCCGCCGGCGACGGGGTCGCGCTGGGTCGCGGGCGCGCGCGAGTTCGTCGAGGTCGAAGATCCGCGGGTCTACGTCGATGAGGTGCTGCCCGACGAGTTCCCGCTCTCGATCTTCTACACCGCGCTGCAGGGCGCTCTCGCGCAGTCGTGAGCGAGCCGGCGGGTGGGCAGGCGCCTCGCGGCGAGCAGCCGCGTCGGCGGCGCGGGTTTGCCTCCGACAATGCCGCGGCCGTGCATCCTCGGGTGCTGGAGGCGATCGCGGCGGTCAACGACGGGCACGCGTCCGGCTACGGGCATGACCCGTACACCGCCTCAGTCGAGCGGCGACTGGCGACGGCGCTCGGAGCGCCCGAGGAGGGCGTGTTCTTCGTGTTCAACGGGTCGGGCGCGAACGTGCTGTCACTGCGTGCGGCGCTGCGTCCGTGGGAGGCGGCGATCGTCTCGGCGAACGCGCATCTGCAGACCGACGAGGTCGGTGCGCCCGAGGCCGTCGGCGGAGTCAAGCTGCTGCTTGGTGAGACGGTTGACGGAAAGCTGACGGCCGACGGCGTTGCCGAGCTCGTCGGCCGACCGAACGACGAGCACGCGGTCAAGCCAGGACTGGTGTCGCTGACGCAGTCGACCGAGCTGGGAACGTTGTATTCGCTCGAGGAGCTGCGGGTGTTGGGTGCACTTGCGCACGACGCTGGGCTGCGAGTGCATGTGGACGGCGCCAGGTTCGCGAACGCCGCGGCCGCTCTGGGGATTTCATTGGCCGAGCTGGTTTCCGCCGCCGCCGTCGACCTGCTGTCGTTCGGAGGGACCAAGAACGGGCTGATGGTCGGTGAAGCGGTGGTCGTGTTCGACCGGACGCTGCTCGAGGGCATGCTGCATCTGCGCAAGCAGACGCTGCAGCTCGCGTCGAAGATGCGCTTCGTGGCGGCGCAGTTCGATGCGTTGCTGACGGACGAGCTGTGGTCGGCGAACGCATCCCACGCGAACGCGATGGCCGTCCGGCTGTTCGATGCCGTGTCCGGGATCGACGGCGTTGTGATCCCGCGGCGGCCCGAGGTCAACTCGGTGTTCGCCGTGATCCCGCCCGGAGCGCGCGAGCGGCTGCAGCGGGACTTCGACTTCTACGAGTGGGACCCCGCGACCGGAGAGGTGCGGTGGATGTGCTCCTGGGACACGACCGAGGACGACGTTGATGGGTTTGCGGCAGCGATAGCTGCAGCCGTTATCGCCCTGTGACCAACTCCCCTCCGGTCTGTGAGATTTGGCACCCACAGCTGGAATTTGGCCGTCTTCTCTTGACGCCATGGGCGTCTGTGCGGTAAGAATACCGTCACGCTTAAGGATCTGTGACATTGATGCCGCAGATTTTGGGCAAGTAGCTTCTGAGCCAAGGGGTTGGTCGGAAGCTGAGATAGCAGTAAAAACACCGCCGCGATCAGGGTCGCCGCGGTTGCAGAGCTGGTGATCGCCGGCCAGGTCGGCGCCGTTTGGCGCTGACGGGTCGAACGAGGCATTCTTCATCGCTGGAGGCGCACGGAGCGTGCCTTGTTGGGGCAGGACCACACGTACACAATGGATTGGGAAAGGTCCGGGGAAGCGATGAGCATCACAATCGATGAGCGCGGTCAGGGGACGGCGACCGATCATCTGGCTCTTGATCGCAGGTCGATCCGACGCGATCGCGAGCGGCGTGACTTCCGCAACAGGCCGACGGTCAGCGCGGTCATTCCGACGCTGAACGAGGCGGCCAACATTCCGCATGTCTTCGAGCATCTGCCGAAAGGCATCAACGAGCTGATCGTCGTGGACGGTCATTCGACCGATCGGACAATCGATGTGGCGCGTGAGTTGCGTCCCGACGCGCGGATCGTGCTGCAGGACCGCAAGGGCAAGGGCAACGCGCTGGCCTGCGGGTTCGCGGCAGCCCGCGGTGACATCCTGGTCATGATCGACGCCGACGGCTCGACCGATCCGACGGAGATCCCGAGCTTCATCCGGCCGCTGATCCAAGGGGCCGACTTCGTCAAGGGCTCGCGATACATGAAGGGCGGTGGCAGTGCCGACATCACCGGCCTGCGCAGCGTCGGCAACCGTGCCCTCGGGGCGAGCGTCAACCTGCTGTTCGGCACCAGCTACACCGACCTCTGCTATGGCTACAGCGCGTTCTGGCGTCGTTGCCTGCCGCATCTGCATGTCACCTGCGACGGATTCGAGGTGGAGACCGTTCTCAACGTGCGTGCGGCCAAGGCCGGGTTCGAGATCGTCGAGGTGCCGAGCTTCGAGCAGGTCCGCCTTTACGGGTTGAGCAATCTCAACGCCTGGCGTGACGGCAGGCGCGTGCTGAAGACGATCGTGCGGGAACGCTTCTCACGGCTGCCTGAGGCAAGCGACGCCTGGAAACCGCAGTTCACAGAGCTCCGACAGGATGTGGGAACGATCTCACGTGGTTCTCCAGATCGGGTGCCTGCGGCTCGTCTTCAGGACCAGCGGGTAAGTCGCCGGCTCCAGGAAGTACAGGCGCTCGTTTCGTAGCGAGAGTCCGTCAGCAGCTCGCATAGTGCTGACGTTCGTCGGGTACCGGCCGGGATTTGGGTTGCAGGGCTGGAGGTATCCTTCGTACTCGCATCGATGAGGCTGCGGTATGCCCACCATTCAGAGAGTTGTTAGATCCACGCATTGCGCGTCGGGCTCGCTGAGAGCCAAGACCAGCGTCGACAAGTCGCCAGAGATGGCGCGTCGCGTGAGCCTGGCGGTTTCGCGGGCCAAGACGGGGGACCGGGAGGCGCTCCGCGACCTCTACGTCATTTACGCGGGCAACGTCTACGGGTACGTCCGCTCGATTCTGCATGACGACCATGAGGCTGAGGACGTCACCCAGCAGGTGTTCACCAAACTCATCACGCATCTGGACCGATACGACGAATGTGGTGCTCCGTTCTTCTCCTGGTTGGCGCGCATGGCGCACAACGTTGCGATCGACCACCTACGGCGCGACCGGCTCGTCCCGACCGAGTGCGTACTCGATCACAACGTCGGCTCGGGCCTGGACCGGGATCCGGGTGGGACCGTGCAGGACGCGCTGGCGACGTTGCCGGCGGATCAGCGCGAGGTGGTGTTCCTACGCCACATCGTTGGCCTCACACCGGGTGAGATTGCCGACCACCTCGGGAAGACGGAGAGCTCCGTCCATGGCCTGCACCATCGCGGCCGGCGCGCCCTGCAGCGGGAGCTGACCGACCGAGGCTCGATGCCGACTGCTCGCTCAACCCGGCATCTGCTCGCCGCTTGAGCTTGACAACGATCATTCGGCGAGCCTGTTCTCGAGGTGCGCTTGCGCTGGGTGGCGCCGTCCTGATCGGGCTGGCGGTTCCCGTTGCGGGATCTGCGGCCGGGCCGGCGCCCGTGCTCGCGGCCAGGCCGGCGACGCTGCTGCCAAGTCCCGCCCCAGTGTTTCCGTTGCACGTGAGTGCATCCAAGCGGTATCTCGTCGACAGTAAGGGGCGACCGTTCCTGATCATGGGCGACTCCCCCCAGGCACTGATCGTGAAGCTGTCAACGAGAGCGGCTTCGAGCTACTTCGCCGATCGTGAGAGGGACGGCTTCAACACCGTGTGGATCAACCTGCTCTGCGACGCCTATACGGGCGGACGCTCTGACGGCGCCACCTACGACGGGATCGCGCCGTTCACGACTCCGGGGGACCTGGCGACGCCGAATCCCGCCTACTTCGCACGTGCCGAGTCGATGGTCAAGCTCGCGGCCCAGCACCACCTGGAGGTGTTCCTGGACCCGATCGAAACCGGCGGGTGGCTGGACGTGCTGGAGCAGAACGGCGTCAGCGCGGCCTACGCCTACGGCGAGTACGTCGGTCGGTTGTTCCGCCAGTTTTCCAACATCACGTGGCTCAACGGCAACGACTTCCAGACATGGACCAGCCCGACCGACGATGCTCTCGTCCGGGCGGTCGCCAAAGGCATCAGAGCCACAGATCCCAAAGCGCTGCAGACAGTCGAACTCGACTACTACGTGAGCACCTCGCTGGACGATTCGACCTGGTCCGGCCTCATCAACCTGAACGCTGTGTACACCTACTCTCCCACCTACGGCGAGGTGCTGAAGGCCTACAACGCGTCTCCGCGGATGCCGGCCTTCCTCGTGGAGTCGAACTACGAGGGTGAGAACGACTACGGGAGCCCAGAGACGCTCCGTCGGCAGGTCTATTGGGCGATCCTGAGCGGCGGCGACGGACAGATCTATGGCAACAAGTACGTGTGGCCGTTGGCCGGGGGATGGCAACAACACCTCGACACCCGGGGTTCCCGCCAGATCACATTCTTGATGAACCTCTTCTCAGGGCTCAAGTGGTATGACCTGGTTCCCGATACGAACCACAAGCTCGTGGTTGCCGGATACGGCAACCACGAGCTCTCGCAGGATATGAACACCAACAACTACGTGACCGCCGCGCGCACAAGCAACGGCAAGCTGGCGATGGCGTACCTCCCGTCTGGAAACCCGATTGTCGTCAATCTCAAGGACATGGCCGGCCCCTACATACAGGGTCGGTGGTTTGACCCAACCAACGGCAGCTACACGAGCGTGCACACCTCGCCACTCAAGCGCTCGACCGGCAGGCGTCGGTTCATCGTGCCGGGCACGAACTCGGAGGGCGACCATGACTGGGTCCTTGTGCTCTCGAGCGTCAAGGCGCCGAGGGGTTGAGGCGGGGACAGGCGAGCGACGTCGAAGGTTGACCTGATCGCTCGCCACCGAGTCAGAGTTCACTTACACACTGGAGATTTGGAGATTCAAATGCGCGTACTCGTCACCGGACACAACGGCTACATCGGTACCGTGATGACGCCTCTGCTGCAGGAGGCCGGACACGAGGTTGTCGGTATGGACCTCGACCTTTTCAAGGAATGCACGTTCGGAGAACAGCCACCTGAGATCCCGGAAGTCCGCAAGGACGTGCGTGACGTCGAGGCGGACGACCTCGAAGGCTTTGACGCGGTGCTGCATCTGGCCGCCGTCTGCAACGATCCGGTTGGGGATCTGAACCCGCAGGCGACCTACGACATCAACCATCTCGCCTCCGTGCGGATTGCGGAGAAGGCCAAGGAGGCGGGCGTGCCGCGGTTCCTGTTCTCATCTTCGTGCAGCCTCTACGGTCGCGCTGAGAACGACGAGATGTTGGACGAACAGGCGAATTTCGCACCCGTCACTCCGTACGGGAAATCGAAGGTCTTCGCCGAACGCGACATCGCACCGCTTGCAGACGATGACTTCACGCCCACGTATCTCCGCAACGCAACCGCGTATGGCGCCTCACCCCGTCTTCGAGCTGACATCGTCGTCAACAACCTCGTCGGTTTCGCGGTGACGACCGGCGAGGTCTTGATCCAGAGCGACGGCACGCCATGGCGTCCGCTGGTCCACATCGAGGACATCTCGCGCGCTTTCCTCGCGGTGCTGCATGCGCCGCGGGAGCTCGTGCACAACGAGGCGTTCAACGTCGGGTCGAGCACCGAGAACTACCGGATACGCGAGATCGCGGAGCTGATCGAGGGTGTCGTCCCGAACTCGAAGGCCACGTTCGCCGAGGGTGGTGGCCCGGACAAGCGCTCGTACCAGGTCGACTGCGCCAAGATCCAGCGCGTGCTCCCGGATTTCAAGCCGGAGTGGAATGTGCCGCGGGGGATCGAGCAGATGTACGAGGCCTACACCCGTGAGGGGCTCACCTTCGAGGACTTCACCGGACCACGCTATCTCCGGATCAAGAAGGTGCAGGAGCTGCAGGATGCGGGCCTGGTCGGGGATGACCTGCGCCGGTTGTCAACTGTCAGCCAGTGATTGTCAACTGTCAGCCAGTGATCTTCACGCCCACGCATCTGCAGGACGCCGTGCTCATCGACGTGGAGCGTCACGGAGATGAGCGCGGCTATCTTGCGCGCACCTTCTGCGAGGACGAGTTCAGCGAGCACGGTCTGGTCACTCGGTTCGTGCAGGCGAGCGCGGTGTTCAGCCCTGAACAGGGCACTTTGCGCGGGCTTCATTTTCAGACGGCGCCGCACGCGGAGGTCAAGCTTGTACGCTGTACCCGCGGGGGCGCGCGCGTGGTGATTGTCGATCTGCGACCGGCCTCACCGACCTACTTGCAGTGGCTGGGGGTCGATCTGAGTCCGGACAACGGCCGGCTGCTGTATATCCCGGAGGGCTTTGCACAGGGCTATCAGACACTGGTGGACGAAACTGAGATGGCCTACCAGATGTCACACGAATATGTGCCTGAGGCGGCCAGCGGAGTCAGGTGGGACGACCCGGCATTCGGGATCGAGTGGCCGCCGGCTCAGGGCCGCATAATCTCTGACCGTGATCACGCTTGGCCTGACTACACGCCCGAGGCTCGGGAAGCCGGGTCATGAGTCGCCGGGTCACACTCCTCGTCCACCATGTCCGATTTGCCGTCAGCCGTCGGGTTGTCAGCATGCAGGCGTCCGATCTGGTGCCGCGTCGAGCACGAGCGCACCTTCTGCGTAAATGGGGAGCCGACTGTGCTCCTGACGCCGCGATCCTCTCTCACTGCTACTTCACCTCCTCGAACTTCCGGATCGGTGCTCGCTGCTTCGTGAATCACCATGTCGAGCTGTTCTGCTCGTCGGACGCCTCAATCGACATTGCGGATGATGTCGCGATCGGGCCCGGCTCGATGCTGGTCACCTTTCATCACGATATGGGTCCGGCAGTCCATCGGGCCGGGAGGTGGTACGGAAAGTCGATAGCCGTCGGTCGTGGTTGTTGGCTGGGTGCGAACGTCCTGGTTCTGCCGGGTGTCTCGATCGGCGCCGGGTGTGTGATTGCGGGCGGTGCCGTGGTAACGCGCGATTGCGAGCCTAACGGCCTCTATGCGGGTGTACCTGCACGGCGGATTCGCGATCTGCCAATTGACGTCGGCTGACATCTGGCGACTCTGGCGCCCAGCAGCGTCGCCGGCCTGCGTCAGGAGCGACCTGGCCGGCCCCCAGGTGATTCCCGTCGATTGAGCATTCCCCTGTAGTGGTCCACACTCATCGCGAGACCCTGATCGAGAGTGGTCGAAGGCACCCAGCCGAGGGTCCGTTCAGCGTGTTCGATGTTGGCAACCCATGCTCTCTCGAGCTGACGGTCGGGCACCCCGCCGAAGGTCGGAACGGCAGGACTTCCGATAAGGGCTTGGAGCTTTTCGACCACAGCCCTTGTTGTGGTCGCCACTCCACATCCGATGTCAAACGACTCCCCCACCGCTGCCGGCACGATCATTGCCGCGATGAAGGCGTCCACCACGTCGTCGACGTAAACCCAGTCGACCTTGCGATCGCCGCTCATCAGCTGCGGCGCCTCGTCACGCAGTAGCGACACGATCGTGTACGGAACGAGCTTCCGCAGATCGCCTTGACCCGGACCGTACGTCATGGCCACCCGGAGATTCACCACGGGTAGCCCATAGAGCGCGTGGAACATCATCGAGTATGAGTGCGCTGCCATTTTCGCCGCACTGTAGGGAGAACTCGGGACCAGCTCACCCGCTGTCGGGTCCGGCTCCTCCATCGAGCCGGCCAAGACGACTCGCTGACAACCGACGGCTTGAGCTGCGAGCATTACGTTGACGGCGGCGCCGAGATTGGCCTGCAGCGTGGGCAGCACCAGGCTCGGGTCTCTGCCGCCACTGACCTGGCTTGCGAGGTGGGCGATGACGTCGGGCCGAACGCGACAGATCAGTGCCTCGGTGGCGGCCGGATCGGTGAGGTCGCCGACCTCCCATGCGAGACCGTCTGCCGCAGGCACTGATGATCGACGTGAAACCGCGTGTACGTGGGCACCACGCGAAGCCGCACGTTGACATAGACGCGCACCGATGAATCCCGTCGCGCCGGTGACCAGGACTCTCCGGCCGGTCAGATCATGCGGGTGCGAGCAGTTGCGTGTCACGGAGCTGGGCGGCGGCCCTCTGAACCGTGTCGTAGGGTATGGCGGCCCGCCGCGCGATGTCCAGCAGCGAGTGGTGGCCGTCGCTGAGGTTGAGCACCCAAAGCAGCGCGCGTTCCAACTCTGGGGACGACACAGCGCCACCTGTGGACCGGTAGAGCCCGCGCCGTCCCAGCTGGGGCTCCCCGTATGGGCTCAGGTTTACGAAACTGCCGTTGGTCTCGAGTACCTCACACAGCTCGAGACACGTGTCGACCGCGTCGGCAAGCGAGCCCGGAAGGATGCGGTCCAGAGAGTCGGCGGAGGTGTGGTAGCCATCAAACTCTCCGTGTGGGGTGCGCATCAGCGTTCCGACCGGCAGGTTGAACCCCGGCGAGCAGAACTGTCGCTCGTCGCCTCCCCAGGGATCCCAGGGGAGGATCCGATGCGCGTTACCTGAGTCCCGCAGCACGGTCTCCATTGCGAGGTCCACCTCTGCTGTCTCCTGCCGGCTTCGCTTGTAGGTGAGGCTGCCGGCGTCTCCCAGGCACGAGAGTGCAACGCCGTGCCGGATCCGAGTGAGTCCGTCACGATTCACGTGCAGCCAGCAGAGCGGGCCGATTGTCCCCGGGGCGAACAGGAATCTGTACGTGTGTCTCAGTGTTCTCTTCGAGAGCTCTCTCGCGAGCAGGGCACTGACCGCGATGCCCGAGAGGTTGTCGTTGGCCAGGGACGGGTGGCAGACGTATGTGGAGAACAGGATCTCGCCCGCGTCTTGATCTGTGCCGGGGACGCGCATCTCAGCATACGTGAGGTTGCCGGCTCCGAGCGTGGAGTCGATCACGACCTCGTAGTCGCCAGGCTCGAGTCCCAGCAGTTGCCGATGTGTGAGGCAGAACCCCCACGTGCGTTTGTAATACGAGGTTCTGTAGGGGATCGCGTCCGGCTGCTCGGGCAGCGTGAAGAGTCGGTCGCGGAGGCCTTCGAGAGACAGCGTGGCGTGAACAGGCTCGCTGTATGAGACGACGTGCAGCGAGGATTCTCTGAGATCAAGAATGCGTTCGCCGCTCGGACCGGTGATGTGGGCGTCGCGGAGGGTCCACTCATCGGGTACGAGCCAGTCGAAGACATGAGTGCCGGTGGGGATCTGTGTCCGCGTGATCGGGAAGATCTCCTCCAGCAGATCGAACGTCGTTTGTACTCCGCTGCCGGTCAGACTGCGACACAGCGGGAACATGCGTTCCATCAGCTCGTAGGCCTCCTGACCCACAGTGTCCGATTGTGTCTCCGCTGCTGCCCCGCTCATCCGAGCACGGTCTTCCGGCAATAGAAAGCCTCCGCGTGCATGCTGGGCGAGCCGCACTCCATACCTCTGAGTCGCATGAGCCCGGCGAAGAGATCCTCACTGAACCAGCGCTTCGAGCGCTGCGTGGCGAAGTGGGTCATCAGATGATCGATCTTGCTTCGACATTGGGCCTGGTCGAGCGGGACAAAGAGGTTTGGGGCGCCCAGGTCACCGTCGTACTTGGGTATCTCGTACTCGAGGATCAGATGGTCGCGGAATGTGTTCCAGGTCAACTCACATGTGATGCGGTGATCCTGATGCAGGTCGGACCGCTGGTGGGTCAGGATCAGATCAGGTGACAGCTCGTGCTTGAGCTGCTCGAAGGCGTCCTTGATGGCGGCTCCGTCATAGGGAAAGTACCCGTCCCTGAACTCCTTCAGGATCACTCGGCTCGCTGGGACGCCTGCGAGAAGCGCTTGCGCGCTGGCATCGGCCTCTGCAGCGCGCTGCCCGCCGCCCGTGAGCACAACCCAGCAGATCTCGCCGATTGCGCCGTCGGCGATGAGCTTCAGCAGCGTACCCCCGCAGCCGATTTCAATGTCATCGGAGTGCGCGCCGATAGCGAGGATGTTGAGAGGTCGCGTGCTTGCGTCACGCAGCAGCAGAGGCAACATCAGGCTGGAGTCTGAGCCAGTTCGAGCTCATCATCCCGGCTCGGTGCCCAGAGCTCCCATGGTGCCCGCCCGGAATCGTGCATCAACTCGAGCTGCTGTTTGTCCTTGAGCGTGTCCATCGGAGCCCAGAAGCCATCGTGGCGCTGGGCGAGCAGCCTACCGTCGGCGATCAGCCGGCGGAACGGCTCTTCGACCAGTTCTTCGCCGGGATGGATCTCATCGAGCAGTTCAGAGCGCATCACAAAGTAACCGCCATTGATCCAGACGTCGGATTGCATGACGTCCTCGATGCCACTGACGACCCCATTCGAGTCCATCGACACCGTGTGGAAGCTGTAGTTTGGCCGCACGGCAAGGAAGCTGGCCGTCGCGTCACTCGCCTTCATTCGTTCGATCATCGCCGGCAGATCCGCGTTGGTCAGGGTGTCCCCGTAGTTCGCCAGGAACATTTCATCGTCGCGGAGCAGGTGCCGCACCGCGCGCAAACGTTGACCGATCAGAGCGTCGAGACCGGTGTCGACGAACGTGATGCTCCAGTCGTGAATGTCCGTCTTCAGGAGATTCACGTTGGCCCCGCCGCCGGACATCACGAAGTCATTGGTCAGAGCCTCGTTGTAGGTCAGGAAGAACTGCTTGATGGCCTCCGGCCGATATCCAAGACAGAGGATGAAATCCTTGAACCCGAAGTGCGCGTAGTACTTCATCACGTGCCACAGGACCGGGCGGCTGCCGATTGGAACCATCGGCTTCGGCAATACCTCCGAGGCCTCACGCATCCTGAGGCCCTGGCCCCCGCAGAACAGGACTACTTTCATAGGACGTGTACCTCCGGGATCGGAACGATGAACTGAGCACCCCACTCACGTGCGTACGCCAGCTGTTCCACGATCTCAGTCTTGAGGTTCCATGGGAGGATCATGATGTAGTCCGGCTTGTCCTCCGCGATCGCATCAGGGTGTCTGATCGGGATATGCGTTCCCGGCAGCAATCTGCCGTGCTTGTATGGGTTGCGGTCGACCGTGTAATCGAGAAGGTCCTGGCGGATGCCACAGAAATTCAACAGCGTGTTCCCCTTACCGGGAGCCCCGTATCCGACGATCCGCTTCCCTTCGCGGCGCCGCTCGATCAGAAATTCGAGCAGGCGCCACTTCGTCTCGTGGACCTGCTGTGCGAACGAGAGGTGTGCCTCGAGCGTGTCGAATCCGAGCGCGCGCTCGCGGTCGGCAAGCTCCTCGACGCGCGGTGAGATCGACTGACCGCCGGTGTCCTTGCGCTGGATGAAGTAGCGCAGCGATCCGCCGTGCGACTTCAATTCCTCCACGTCGAACAGTTCCAGACCCTGCTTCTCGAACAGCTTGCTGGCACTCAACAGCGAGAAATAGGAGAAGTGCTCGTGATAGATGGTGTCGAACTGGTTGCTTTCCACTAGTCGCATCAGGTGCGGGATCTCGATCGTGCCAACGCCGTCAGGTGCGAGGATCACTCGCATGCCGCCGACGAAGTCGTTGATGTCGGGGACGTGAGCCATGACGTTGTTGGCCGCGAGCAGGTTCGCTTGGCGCCCTTCTTCAACAAGTCTCGTGGCAAGGTCGACTCCGAAGAACTCGACGATGGACTCGATCCCTTGTTCCTGCGCGGCCTTCGCGACATTGGCAGCGGGCTCGATGCCGAGGGCTGGGATCCCGAGCGCGACCACGTGTCGGAGCAGGTAGCCGTCGTTGCTTGCGAGTTCGACGACCAGGCTGTTGTCGTCGAGGCCGAAGCGCTCGATCGCCATCTCAACGTAGGTCCTCGCGTGTGCGACCCAGGAGTCGGAATACGACGAGAAGTAGGCGTACTCGGTGAAGATGTCATCGGCGGTCACGAACTGATCGAGCTGCACGAGTAGGCAGCTGCCACAGACCTTCGCATGCAGCGGATAGAACGGCTCCATGGCATTGGCCCGATCGGCTGGCACGAAGCTCTCGCAGAGCGGTGACATGCCGAGGTCGACAAACGTATGCTCGAGTGTGGCGCCACAGAGTCGGCACCGAGATACCGCGGGGCCGGACTGCTCGCCTATCGCCGCGCCGGCGGGCTCTGTCTGCTGGGTGCTGTGCATATCCACCTCCATTAACGTAGAGGCCTCCCCCGGGACTTTCGCAAGTCCCGATCAGGCCCGGCCCTGACACAACTCAAGACGCTCGCCCGCCGCTTCCAGGCGATCAGCCTCTGACGCCACGGTTCCACCCGCAGGACGACGAGCCAGAATACGCGCTGCGTCACAATCCTCGGCTGCGCACAAGCGATGCGGGCAACCCGTCTGAGCACCTCCGGCCATGCTGGTCCGGCGTCCGCCTGCTCGCACAGGAGCGCGAGGGATGCCAATGCCGATAGCCACTCCCGGGTCTCGGTGGGCAACGGCGCGTCCCCGAGGAAGCTCATCCGTCGCTTGAAGCGTTCCTCCGCATGGACGAGTCTGGGATCTGGAGCAGAGGGGTTGGCGTTCGGGTCGGTCCCGATGTTGGTCGTGATGCTCTCCGAGTGACCACGGAGAGCGCTGAGTGGCCTTGGGATGTATCCGAGATCCCAGTCGAGTGCGATGCGCAGCCAGAGGTACAGATCGCTGAACGGCTCCTGGTCAGCCCGGAATTCGCCCGCTGAAGCCAGTGCCTCCCTGCGATACATCACGGACGAGAACGACAGCGGCCAATGAGAGGTCATAAGGCGCTCGCGGGCCTTGTCGCGCCGCTCGAGTTGCAATGGCGCGCGCGACTTGAGTGGCCGGGAGCATCGCACCACCTTTGAGTCACGATCTATCAGGTTGGTTGCTGTGTGCACCAGGCCCGCTGTATCAAACCGATCCATGAGTTCGAGGGTCGCTTCAAGGTACTCTGGGTACAGGAGGTCGTCGTCGGCGAGGAGCACGACGAACTCGGAATCCGCGAGTTCGAGCAACCGGTTGTAGTTGCCAACGTTGCCGACATTGTGTTCTGATCGGGAGTACCGGATGCGCCGGTCGCCGAACGAGTGCACAAACTCCGCGGTGTTATCCGCGGAGGCATTGTCGCTCACAATCAGCTCGAACTCTGTCACTGTCTGAGCTAGTACGCCGCGTATCGCCTCGCCGAGCCACTTGTCAGCCCGGTTGAATGTTGGGATCCCCACGGTGACTCTGGGATTGGCGGTCATCGATGCCCTCGTGGCCTCGGTGATGGCGAGCGGTTCATGACTGGCGATTCCCGACGCTGAAGAGCTCGGCATATTGTTCGTCAAGCGAAGCCTGCGCTTGTTTCACACCGTGAGCGATCGTGGTTCGGATCGCGTCACGGTTTTGCTCAAGGCTCTGAAATTGCTCGATCAGCTGGGCCGCGTCGATCTGATGAATGTCGTGGCAGTACTCGGTCAGTTGCATCTGACGCATCAGCTCTGAACACTTGTGGTGGAAGGACAGAGCGATAACGGGCTTAGTCTCGATCGCCGCCATGACCACGTTGTGAAAGCGGGTCGCCACAACGACGTCGGTCGCAGCAATCGCCTCCAGCACGTCGTCCACGGATGCGAACGGCTGATATTGAATCCTTTCGTCATCGTCGCCAATCCGGCTGTGCAGGACCGACCTGAAGTCGGCGATGGCCTTTGTGTCCTCGTCGCCGAGAATAAGCCGGATGCTGTGGCCCTGCTTCAACAACCACTCAGCGAAGGTCGCCAAGGTCGCCAGGTACTCAGTATATGTGTCGTCCGGTCCGCCGCTGTAGCGGCTCCAGTACACCATCAGACCAAGCCCCACGACGCTCCCCTCGCCGGTTGCCGAACTCTCTTTCGCGACTAAGGTTGGCACCGGAAGGCTGAAGACCAGATCCGGGTAGATCCGTTCCCGCTTGGGGCTCGAGCCGATCTCCCTGATGCAATCCAGGCTCTCCTCGTCGCGAAACGAGGCGTACGTGGCGAGCGCCATGATGGCCTTGAAGAGCAGCCGTCCCGCGATGCTCTCGATGGGGCCGGCGCCGACGCTTACGAGGAGCACCTTCGTGCGCCGGACCCTGGCCATCAACGCCCATTTGAACAGGCTGTATGGACCCGAAGCGTGAAGGCCTGCCGCATCCGTCATCAACCCGGTCCCCGGCACGACCAGCATGTCGGTGCCTTTGAGGATCCTGAATGCATCAACGTACTGACCCAGCTCCTGGACAAGCCTGCGGATGGCGATCAGCATGCGCCGAGGCAACATGACATCCCGTCGCCAGAATGGTGCCGTATTGGTCGAAAAGGGGACCGTGTCGATCCCGAACCTCGCTTGGGCGCGCTCTGGGAAGCTGCAGATGCATCGCAACCTGGCATCCGGGTCCATTGCTCGCAAGCGTGAGACGATTGCGAGCAACGTGCTCTCGTTTCCCCAGTTCGATGTCCCGAAGTTCCCGTAAAAGATGACGTTCATAGGTCTGGAGCCTCGGAATCCACGGAGGCACCAAACCCGGGATGCCGGCGCACGACCCAATCTACACAGGCCCGCGGCGTGTCCATCGCGAACTGGAGCAGTTTCCAGCCAAGGGGTCCGGCGACCACGATGTGACACGGGCACGCGCACCCTGCTGGCAGCGAGTTCCTTAGATCAGCCTCAGTTGAGCCATGCGCTCGCCGTGCTGCTCGATGCCGGCGCGTACCACCTCGGGTCGCGCCGCGTAAGTTGCGAGGTGCATGCGCAGCAGACGCTGGGTCGTGACCCGGTGGCCGTACATCGTCCAGTCGTGCGTGGGCGTGCCGGACAATCCCAGCGCGCAATAGGTGCTTGCCTCGATCGGCGCGCGGATCTGTCCAAGCGGTTCACCTCGGGCGGTGGGAGAGTATTCGACCCCGAGCAGCTTGGCGATGCGGCCGACAAACGGGTCAAGGAAGGTCCGAGAGGGATGGTTTATGGTGTAGAAGCCCTGGCTCCGCACGTGAGCGTCCTGCAGCAGATCGGATCCGCCGACATCGAGGTTGAAGTCATCGTCTCGGCGCTGCAATTCTGCCGCGGAGGCTGCCGCGATTTCCCGGACGGCGGCGCTCGGCGGCACATACTCGCTCAGCCACCTCAACGCCTCATCGGGGGTCCAACCCTTGAAGCCACACGCCAGAAAGCGTAGGTCATCGTAGGTGGTCACCGGGGCGGAGTATCCCTCATGCCGGACGTAGGCCATGAACGGAAAGCAGCCCTCGTATCTGGCCGACGCCATCCGAATAACCCTTCCGGCCACCAACCCTGCCATCGAGTCACTGCCCAGACCCATCCCACGATACGACTCACTGATCGGCTGTGTCACAAACACGGCCACGTACGGCAGAATCGCTCGCAACTGCCGCGTGTCTTCGGCGGTGATGTCGTAGACCGGAGGAAGCATGAGCGTCCTGTACGGAAAGCCAGGCACCGACGAGAGCAGGGCACGCGTTGGTTCCGCGTTGCAGTTGCCGTAGACGAGCAGCAGTCCTTGTGCATCCTTCGGGTTGTCCGACAGTCGCCGGAGCATCGTGCGGGCGCGTCGGAGCCGAATATGCTCGAGCCCCTGTTGTCGCATCTCAGAGATACGCCAGATCTGCTGCCGGATCTCAGCGTTTCGCCCCACCGGTCCCGAACTCATCTCTGTGCCTCCGGCGTCGTCTCAGCGCCCAGTCCGGGCGGTAGCGTAGCAATCGTACTGGGGGATTCCGTGGCACCCCGACGGTCGGTTTTCCGTCTGCTCTTTGGGCGGTGCCGGCACGCGATGGAGTTCTGATCACGCCATCCGGTACCGTCGGCTCGTGTCAGAGCCCACCGATCCGCTTGAGGTGAACGAGCACTCGAGCTCTGAGGAATCGGCTGTTGTCCGCGGCCTATTTGGTCGGGACATGGTCTACCTCACCTTCTGGTCAATGCAGGTCATCTTCGCTGCGGCGCTGACCCCGGCGTTGACCCGAGTCATGGGTCAGACCGCGTACGGCCAGGCCGCAGCGTGTGTGGCGGTGGCGGCGTTGCTGAACGCGCTGTTCAGCTTCCACCTCTATCTTGCCGTTCAGCGTGCCCATGCCGCAGACGACGAGGAGCATGCGAGGCAGCTGCTGGGCCTAGCGATCGGGCTTGCCTTGGCGTGCGGCGCGATCGCATACGCCACCGGGCCATGGTGGAGTCCCCTGATAGGACTCGGACCGTTTCCCGTGGCCGTGCGCTACACGGTGGTGTGGGCCACGCTGACGGCGGTCACCGGACCATCGATTGCGCTGGTGCGGAGCCGGGACAACCTCCGAGCTTTTATTGCAGCCAGCTTCGCGCAATCGATCCTTGCGAACGGTCTGGCACTTGTTCTCGTCGCGTTTGTCCGAGCCACCGCCGCCGCGTACATACTCGGTCAACTCGTGGGCGAGGCGGTAGCCGCGGGGATCGCGCTGATGATCGAACCACCCAAGCTGCCGTTGCGCTCACACACGGCCAAACTGGTTGGCTCGCTGCGCTTCACCTCGGCTCTGGTGCCCGCTGCCGTAGCGTCATTTCTGTTCGACGCGTCTGATCGCCTTGTGATTCACGCAGACCTCGGACCCGAGGCACTTGCCCGCTTCGCCGTGGCGGACAATATCGGTGGCTTTGCGGTGATCCTGCTGCAGGCTGTGAGCGTGGTGTGGATGCCGCGTCTATTTGCGATTCATGATGCTGCAACTCGACGCAGGGTGCTCGGGAAGAGTCGGGACGCCCTGTTCTTGCTCGTCGTCGCCTTTGTGATCGCACTTTCGGCGGCGTCTCCTCTCCTGCTCAGGATCTGGGCGCCTCCCAGCTTTGACCCGTCGACCCTGCTGTTGGTGACGGCGCTCGTGGCTGCGGCGGCATTGCCCGCGTCGGCGTCGGTCATCTACACGCAGACCCTGATCCTGATTGGGCGTACGCGGGCCATAGCGTCGGCCGCGATCGGCATGGCGCTGCTCAACCTGGGGCTGAACCTGGCACTGGTCCCGACTCTGGGCATCGACGGCTCGGCCGCCATCACGTTCGTCTGCTACACCGCGGGTGCGCTGCGCTCACGTTGGATGGCAGGCTCAGCCGCACCACCTACGAGCACGCGAACCTTGATACTGACAATCACCGGAGTGGCTGTGTGCATCGGACTGGCTGGTGTACCGATATCAGGGGTTCTGGTTGCCATCCGCGTGGTGATCGCTGTGGCGGCCGGAATGATGTTTGTGATTCAGTTGGCCGTGCTCGTGCGTCCGGCCGCGCTTCTGAAGCATCCGCGGCTCGTGCCCCATTGGGTCACCACGCGAATGGCCGATCGGGTCCCATGAATCGCCGTCCGGTATGTTGCCCGCTTGATGGGCGCTGCCGAATCCATCGGAGTTCCCGCTCGGTTTGAACTGGCTTCGGTCGTCAGCGTCGAACTCAGTGGGCCGCTCCCAACCATCGACGTCCGGCGCGACCGTGCCGTGTTGATTGTCGCGTGGCTCTGTGACGAGCCGATCGGAATGATCCTGCGAAAGAGCCACGAGGTCAGCAGTCCGCGTGCCCTCGCATCGGCAATCGGGACGGAGCTGGGCGGCCGGGTTGCCGAAGCCGCAACGCGCCACGGGATTGCGGATTTCGTCGCGGTGACGGAGGCGGGCTTGGCACATGATGTATGTCCCGTCCGGGACAGGCAGCGGTCCGCATCGGAGCTGGGCGAGCCGATTTCCGTCGTGATCGCCACGCGCGATCGTCCCGGTCAGCTGCGTCAGTGCCTAGACAGCCTGCTCGAGAGCATGTTCCAACGGTTCGAGATCGTCGTTGTGGACAACGCGTCGAGGACCGACGCTGTCGCCCGCATGTGTCGCGACTACGCCGAGCAACATCCGCAGTTGAGCATTCGCTGCGTACTGGAGGAGCGTCCGGGTCTGTCGCGGGCTCGAAACGCCGGCATCGCCGCCGCTCACCATGAACTGATCGCCTTTATCGACGACGACGAGCGTGCGCATCGAACCTGGCTCGCTGCCATCTCCAGCGAGTTCTCCTCGGATGACTCGGTGGGCTGTGTGTCCGGCTTGGTGCTCCCCGCCCAGCTTGACACGACGGCTCAGGTCAACTTCGAGCAGTTTGGCGGTCACAGCAAAGGACGAGGCTTCCAGCGGGTGGTGTTCGACGAACGCTATCTGTCGGAGCGACAGTCACCGATGTACCCATTGCCCCCGTTCGGCGTCGGGGCAAACATGACGTTCCGTAAACAGGCTCTCCGCGACATCGGAGGGTTCGACGTGGCGATCGGAGCCGGAACACCCGTGCGCGGCGCTGAGGACACGCTCGCCTTCTCAGAGCTACTGCTAGCCGGCTGGCAGATGGTGTACTCCTGCAGGGCGGTCACGTGGCATTATCACCGTACCGATGACGAGGGCCTGCTGGAGCAGCTGTCCGGCTACGGTCTGGGGTTGGGTGCCTACTATGCCGCTCTGGTCACAAAAGACCCGCGGCGAATCGCGGCTCTTGTTCGCTTGGCGCCACAAGCCCTGCACGACCTGATTGCTCCTGGCAGTCTTCGGAATGCCTCGCTGGGAGACCTGCCGGCAGGGATAGCACGCGCCAACAGTCGAATGCTGTTGGCAGGTCCACTGGTGTACTGGCGCGAGCGTCTCCGAACCCGGCGCGACAGACGGTCCGCAGCCGTCTGAGTCGGCGTTACCTCGACAGCATGCATCGAAGTGATCTGACCCTGCAACGTGGCTGCCAGCCACCGGCGGGCAGTGTCGGCATACTATGTTTGAGCGCAGGGTAAGCGCATAGCACGTGTGCCGACGGAAGCGGCACTAGGGGGTCATTTTGGAGGCTGTTGCCCCAACCACGGATGGGAGAACGTTGGAAGTGCCGACGCAGGGGGACCCGGGGACGGACGGGACCGTCTCGGTAGTTGTTCCCACCCACAACCGACGGGAGCTCCTGCTGGCTGTGGTCACGCCATTGCTGAGCGACCCTGCGACACTCGAGGTCATCGTTGTTGTGGACGGCTGCCAGGACGGCAGTCTCGAACTGCTGCAGGGTTTGGCACAGTCTGACCGGAAGCTCAAGCCAATCTGGCAGGAGAACGCTGGGGAGGGAGCCGCCCGTGCGACCGGACTGGCTGCAGCAGCGGGCGACATCGTGCTGTTCGTCGACGATGACGTCGTAGCGGCGCCGGGCCTGGTGACGGGCCACATGCGCATGCACCAGGGGGGCGCCAGCCGGCTCGTGGTCGGCTATATGCCTCCTGTGCTGTCCGCCCCGAGAAGGCCCGGACAGGTCGCCACCTATATCTACGCTCGTGACTACGAGCGGGTCTGCCGAGCCTATGAGGAAGACCCGCAGCAGGTGCTTCTGAATCTGTGGGCGGGGAACCTGTCGCTGTCACGGGAGACTGCTCTGGCTGTGGGTGTCGCCGGGTCAGCCAAGATCGGTTATCACGCTGACAAACAGTTTGGCTACCGATGTGCGGTGGCGGGAATGAACGGCCACTTCGCCCGGACCCTTGTGGCCCGACACCACCACCAGCGTTCGGTCGAGCAGTTCAGAGACGAGCTCCGTCGGCAGGTGGCGGCCCGGTCGGTCCTGGCAGCTGAGAACAGTGAGACTGACCCGGGCGCATGGCTGATATGGAAGCCGTCCCGGCCGGCCGCGACGATCCTCCGGATCCTCTCCAGCAGCGTGGTTTACAGGCGATTTGCAGCTGCCGCACTGGGCACCATGCGAATTGCCGGCCGCCTGAGGCTCTGGGGCCTCGAAACATCGACGCTCCGCGTGATTCGACAGGTCGACCTCTACCGCCACCTCTACTCGTAGCCGCGACTCTCGGCCGTCGATTCTCAGGCCAGACCGGCGTGCACGTTCCTTGACGCGGCCCGCAGCGCGGTCTGAGCTCTGCGCTGGCGTCTGGCCTGCCTGCGAGCTCTGGTCTTCCTGAGATTCTTGGGCTGCTTGCGGTCGACTCGCAGGGAACCCCGCCGCGGGTCTGCAGCGGCGGATGAGGTGGCGCCACCACGGGCCGAATACAGCTCCCTGTACTCCGCGGCCGACTGCGCGAATGAGCCCGAGGTCAGAGAGCCCTGATAGTCGAAGTAGGCCTCGAACCCGACGTGATTCGCGCGCATCCAGTTGTACATCTGCGTGATGAAATAGGGGTCGTCGCCACCGCCGTTGGCGCCAGTGCTCAGCCCCCACTCTGGAATGGTGAGCGGCTTCCCGTTCTGGCTGGCGAAGTTCTCCCAGAAGTTCAGCCCGTACGACTTGGTGACGATCTGCTTCCACCGGGCGGACGGCGTCGACACTCCACGACCCGCGTCGTATATATCCACGCCGATGTCATCGACGTAGGCGTTCCCGGGGTAGGCTTCGGTAGCTTCGACAGCTCCTGCCCCGTTGTAGACATTCCAGTCGAACTGGAGCCCCGGCGCGATCGCCCGCATCAAGGTGACGATGTGCTGCCAGTACGCGATGAACTCTCTTGGGCTATCAGCGCTGTTGGTCGATGACAGGCTCCACGGGTACCAGGGGCCGTTGAATTCCCAGCCGAGCCGAAGCATGGCGGCGCCGTCTCCGGCCTGAACGAGCTCTGTCGCAAGCGATGCGAAGTAGCTGTCGTACGCTCCGGCAGCGCCGTCCGCGAAGGATCCACCGCTGGTCAGAAGGGGAACGCCCAGTACGAGCTTGCCGTTACCTGATGTCAGCGGCTTCCAATCGCTGAGCCACCAGGCCGGGCCTTCGACGGCGCTCCAGTCCCCGTAGGGCAGATAATCCTCTGCGATGCGGGCCGGCGCTCCGCGCCACGCGGCGAACGACTGGAGACCCTGGAGGTCTGCCGCGCCAACGTAAGCCCCGGACATCGTGACAGGCGGAGCCGCAGTCGCGGAACTGACGACTGTTACCAGAAGCGCGCTGCACGTCGCGAGGGCGGCTACGAGCCGGCGGCACAGCGTCGTCACGCCCGGCAGTATCCGATGTTTTCGGTGGTTCGTCTAGCCGTTTGTTGGAAGTTGGACGTTTGTTGGACGTTCGGCCTCGCGTTTCTAGCTGTGTGTTGGATCCCGGGCGTCGATCGGCGCCGGGAGGAAGGCAGTATTGCATTCGTCGGAAGTGGACGTCTAATGGTCCGAAGGTCATCCGACTAGCCGAGGTTGACCGAAGCTGGACGTCTGTTGGATCGAATCCGGTTGTCCCTCCGGGAGCCTGAGCAGCAGTGTGGTCTCCACTGCACCGCCGGGGCGGTAGCGTAGGCTAGGCGCGTCCTGCCCGTCGGCGACCACACACCTGATGAGAGATTCACAACCATGTCCGCTCGATCCTGCGCCGGTTGTGGTTGTGGTCGGATCGGGGACGCGCTTCCTCAGCGGGATCAGCTACTACACGCAGCGGCTTGCCGTGTCGTTGGCCAAACGCCACCTCGTCTCCGTGATTCTGATACGTCAGATCATCCCGCGGCGGTTCTACCCCGGACGCGAGCGGGTGGGCGCGTCGCTCACGGATGTCACCTATCCGCCCGAGGTCGAGGTCCTCGATGGCGTCGACTGGCACGGAGCCGGGCTCCTGCGTGCCATTCGGGTGCTGGTCGGCACCCGGCCGGACATGGTCGTGTTTCAGTGGTGGACCGGCGCAGTGCTCCATCTCTATCTGGTGCTGGCGGCAACTGCTCGTCTGACAGGAGCCAAGGTCGTCATCGAGTACCACGAGACACAGGACACGGGCGAAGCCCGGATTCCCGGAGCCGCAGCCTACGTCGGCCTGTTGTCACGATTGTTCACTCGGCTTGCAGCGGCATCCGTGGTCCACTCGGAAAGCGACATTGGGCCAGTCTCGCGGAGCTTTCGGGTTGGGGACCGGCCGATCTCGGTGATCCCGCATGGTCCGTTCGACCAATACGTCCAGGCGCCTCCGGTTCGGGAGGCGCCCCCTGAAGCGATCAACCTCCTGTTCTTTGGGACGATCCGCCCGTATAAAGGTCTGGAGGACCTGGTCTCAGCGTTCAACGGCATGTCGCCCGAGGCGGTTGAGCGGTTCTGGCTCACGGTTGTCGGTGAAACATGGGAGGGGTGGACTCTCCCGACCGATCTGATTGCCACGAGCCCTTATCGCGACCGGATCACGCTCCTAAACCGTTACGTGACCGATGCGGAGCTGAGCGGATTCATGTCCGGCGCGGACGCCGTCGTCTTGCCCTACCGACGATCCTCTGCCAGCGGGCCGCTGCACGCCACGATGACGGCGGGCCTGCCGGTCGTTGTGACAAGCGTAGGGGGGCTCACGCAGGCTGCCAAGGATTACGAGGGGGCCGTGTTTGTCGATCCCGGGGACCCCGACGGTCTGCGGTCCGCGCTGGATGCCGTCGTCGGGCTCGTGGGCAGCCGATTTGCCGATCCCCACTCGTGGGACAGCACCGCGGACAAATACGACGAGCTGTTCCGCCGACTGTCACAGGCTGACGATCGACCGGCCGCCGCGACAACTGAGACGTCCAGAGACGGAGGCTGAGCGGACGTGCCGGGTTCGCAGACCCTGCGAATCGCTCTGTGTGCCCGTTATGCATGGCCTGCGAAGGGTGGGATCGAGGTCAAGGTCCGCACGATTGCTTCCTCCTTAGCCGAGCAGGACGCGGTTGCTGTATTTGCTCACCGCATCGATGGGCGGTTGAAGCCAATGTGGGCGCTGGATCGTGTCAAGCCGTTCGCTCCGTTCGCGGACCCAGAGTCCGGTGTCGTCACCGGTCAGTTGCGTCTTCGGCGTTCGGACATAGCGCTTCTTGCTCCGTGTCTACCAGCGATGCTGCTTTGCGACTTTGGTCAACGGAGGCTCCCACGATCGGTCATTGAACGGGCGCTGCTCTGGCCAGAACGGTGGGCTGCCGCTGTCTCCGCTGGTCGATTTGCTGAGCAGTTCGGGGCTCCTGACATTGTTCATCGCTTTGGCGGCAACCGAATGGCGCTCGCGACGGTGGATGCCGGGCGCCGCCTCGGGGTGCCGGTCGTCATCAGTCCGAGTGCACACCCCGGGCAGTGGGACGATGACCCCATCTCTTTGCGCGCATACCAGGAGGCCGATCTGATCGTCGCCTCATGCCACACAGATGCACAAACGTACCTCGATCTAGGAGTCGATCGTGCGCGGGTTGCGATCTGCCCTGAGCCGAGTCGTGAGATTCGCACCGGCGGAGCGGAGGCACTGCGAAATCGCCTGGGGATCCATGGCACCCTCATCGTGTACGTCGGCGCCAGGCGCGAATACAAGGGTTTCGACCTGCTCCTGAGTGCTGCGGAGCGTCTGGCTGTAACACACCCTGAAGTGCGCGTTGCGTTTGTGGGCCCGGGCCAGCCTCTGGAAACCAACCTGCCGAACGTGCACGACATCGGTGAGGTCGACGACGACGAGCGCGATGCCTGGTACGACGCGGCAGATGTGCTCGTGCTTCCCTCAGCATTCGAATCCTGGGGCCTGGTCATATCCGAGGCGTGGAGTGCGTCAACGCCGGTCGTGACCAGTGACATCCCGGTGCTGCGTGAGCGTGTTGAAGCCGCAGGTGGCGGGCTGGCCGTTCCTCGTGAGCCTTCCGCACTGGTGCGGGCCTTGGCGATCCTGATCGAGGATCCAGAAAGAAGACGTTCGATGGGCGCGGCCGGCCGGACGGAATGGGAAAGCCGTCTGGCGCCCGAGCAGGTCGCCCGCTGGCATCGTGACACCTACGCGGAACTCATCGATCGCAGATGAGCGGCGTCGGGGCCTGAGAGGCATCAGATGCCTCTCAGGCCCCGAATGGCTGCGATCAGATCGGGACTACACGATCCGAGGCGATCCCTAGCTACCTGAGTAGAGCGCCTTGTACTCGGCTGTGGACTTCGGGTACGAGCCTGATGTCGCACCGTAGTTGTAGTCGTAGAAGCACTCGAAGGCGATGCCGTTCTGCCGGGTCCATTGATACATGTCCTGGATATAGCTCGGATCGTCTCCGGAGGTGCCGATCCCCCACTCAGGGATCGTGAGCTGCTTGCCCTGCTGGTGTGCGAAGTTCAGCCAGTAGGCGAGTCCGTCGGTCTGGTTGAGCACGGTGTTCCAGCCACCGCCGTCGTACGCGTCGACTCCGATGTAATCGACGTAGGCATTCCCGGGGTAGGCCTGGGTCGCGTTGACAGGCTCGGGCCCGTTGTTCACGTTCCAGTCGAACTTGAAGTTCGCCCCGGCCACAGACCGCATCACCGTCACCGTGCGCTGCCAGTCAGCGACGAAGTTCGCGGGTGAGTCCGGGCCCGAGGAGCTAAGGCTCCACGGATACCAGTTGCCGTTGAATTCCCAGCCCAGCCGGATGATGGTGTTGCCCTCACCGGAGTTCACGAGATCCTGAGCGAGCGTCTTGTAATAGGAATCGTAAGCTCCTGCGGCACCGGCCTGGAAGGTGTCTCCCGACGCGGCAATCATCGGCACGCCAAGAACGAGCGGACTGCCCGTGGCCACGGTCGGAGCCCAAGCGGATAGCCAATAGGATGGGTTCTGGAGCCCACTCCAGTCTCCGTTGTGGCTGAGATAGTCAGAAACGAGCGTCACGGGCGAGCCGCGCCAACTGGCGAATGCCTGGGTGTCGTCGGGGTCAGCCGCTCCGATGTATACGCCCGACAGCGTCCCAGAAGTGCTCGACGCTGGTGTGGTCGTACCCGTCGGCGTGGACGTCTTGGTCTTCTTCTTGGTGGTGGCCGTAGCGACCTTCTTGCCAAATGATGCCACCTTCGCGTTGGCCTTCTGGTTCGTGGTCAGCGCCGCGGACCGGCGCTTGTGGTGGGCGTGACGCTTGTGGTGGGCGTGACGCTTGTGGTGGGCGTGACGCTTGTGGTGGGCGTCACGCTTGTGGTTGGCGTCACGCTTGTGGTGGGCGTCACGCTTGTGGTTGGCGTCACGCTTGTGGTTGGCGTCACGCTTGTGGTTGGCGTCACGCTTGTGGTTGGCATGACGCTTGTGGTTGGCGTCACGCTTGTGGTTGGCATGACGCTTGTGGTTGGCGTCACGCTCATGGTGGGCGTCACGCTTCTGGTGGGCCTCCCGCTTGTGGGAGGTCAGCAACCTGTGATGAGCACGCTCTGAGCCCCTTGCGGAGTGGGCCGCCGCGACGGCCGTGGACATGAAGAGCACGCTGGCTGCCAATACGCATAGGGTTGCGCCAATGATCGACAGCTTGGTACGGATGGGGGGGTGTTTGGTCATGTCGGCCCTGGATCGGTCCCTTCACCAGAGCCGCTTGACCTGCCTCGGAGCGCCTGGACGAATGGTCTAGGAGCCGCGTTCTAAAGGCACGGTTATGTCTCCTTACCGCGATCTGGGCAGGGCGCGGCGAGGGATTCGGGGTTGCGGACTTGCCGCAGGCATTCGTCACCGATGGGGATCGTGACGAGTCGTGGCTGACAGCTCGTGGCGATCGATCGGACCGGAAGCTACGCAACCGTGTCACCGACCGGTGGCTCGCGCGATTGACCCTGAGCTAGCTGAGAGAATCAAGCGTCTGCTCGCCAGGCTGCGAGCAGACCCTAAGCGCCGGCCCTGGTTGAGAAGCCTCTACCAGGTGCGTCCGGTGTAGTAAACGCGCACCTTGCCGTCGTCATACACGCGATCAACCATAGGGTCGTTGTCGAATGTGATGGTCGGCAGGCTGCCACGTGTGGTTCCGGCGTCGGTCACCACGTAGCTGATCTTCAAGTCGTGCAGATACACGTTCGCATGGAGCGCCCGCATGCGGTACACGGCGCCGTAGGCTGGCGTCTGTGCCTCAGGGTAGACCGACAGCATCTGCTTGCATACGCTCGTTGGGCAAACGGCAATCCGGTACCTGCGCCAGCTTGCGGCGGCCCAGTTCGAAAGCGATGTGACTCGCGCATCAATCGGTGAGTGGCCAGGGATGCGCTGCCGTGCCGATGGAAGGCCGGTGACGATTTGACCCAGTAACAGCACCGCTACGGCTCCGACCGCCAACACCCTGCCGCGAGCTGACCGGGCACGGTCCCACAGCCACGCCAGCGCGATCGCGACGGGCAGTGAGACCACCACCATTGCGTAGCTCAATGCTCTTCCCGCAAGTTCGGTGCCGTCAGCGGACGCCAGCCGGATGAAGAGGACCCCGACGTAGGCGAGGCCCAGAAGCGAGAAGAAGCGCGGCACCCTTGAACGGTCGAATCGCCAGGCCCGCCAAATGCCACCAAGGATCAGGAGCGTTGTGGCCAATGCCGCGAGCTCCGCCATGTAGTGCTCCCAGAGTGGCGCGGCGTCAGCGCTCGGTATGGCTGCGTGACTTGCCGTGCCGTGATGCAGGAACGACGATTGGATCGGTGCCCACAGGTAGCTGAATGTGTATGCCGCGTGAATTTCGATCCAGCCGACAAAGTCATCGGCGAGCAGCACCATCATGAGCACGAGCAGCAGGCCCCGACGGGGGTGACCAGCAAGGCTGATCGTGACTGCAAACGCTGCCAGCAGCGCCAGACCAGCTGCGGCCGAGGCGTGGTGGGTGACCACCAGTGGGGCGAATGCCACCACAATCCAGATCGGGTTGGCGCCGCGACGCCAGGTCCGTGCCGCGGCCCATAGCGCCAACACCACAAACGCTGTCCCTGGGGCCCCGTAGACGAAGAGTGTGTCGTAGTAGGAGTAGTGAGGGGCCAGCGTGTAAACGAACGCTGCCAGACCCGCGAGTCGCGTTCGCCCGGTGACCTCCAGGAAGAACAGGAAGAGAGCAATCGGTACCACGATGTGGCAGGCAGATGCGACGATCACCCCAGCGTGGAATAGCGATAGACCCGTGAGATGTACCAGTGCGACAGCGACTATCTCCAGGCCCGGAAAGGCGGGGCTGACCGTCAGCGTGAGGTTCTGCGTATATAAGTGGTGCGTCGCCAGGAGGTTCTGGGCAGTCACCACGTGAAGGAGCTCGTCGCCGGCTCGGAATTGGTCGGGGCTGTATGCCCAGGTGAGAAAAGACTGGGCTGCGGCGGTGGCGACAAGTGAGCCCAGACGCGCCCTCGTGTCAGCTGAGCGCGAAATGTTCGCCAGCGCGGTGGGCACGAGGATCAGCGCCTGCCCAAACCAATACGCTGCCGTCGCGCCCCTCACATCGTGACGCCCAAGGTAGTAGGCGAGCGTAACGAGCACGGTCCCGACGGCGATCGTGAGCACCAGCGTCCAGCAGTCGGGGGTTGCGGGCGCTGCCACCTCTCGCCATCCTGGGAGGCCCTTGCCTCGCCATCGCGGGGCGGCCTCAAATTGCAGTGCGACTTCACTTGTCATGGGGAGCCAGTGCCCGGGTCGGGTCTCGCCTCTTGCCAGACACGCACGTACGCAACGCGCATCGATGCGGGACGGGTGGTCCCGGGTTGATTCCGCCACACGGTGTTGTCGATCACGATGAACATCGGCTTCGAGGTGACGCCGGTAGCGATCTGCCCGACCCTAAGTCCGTCGTAGTAGTAGGTGACTGAGCCCGGCCGCCAGTCAGAGGCAAATGTGTGCCAGCCTGCTTCGATGCTCGGGACGCAGGCGCCTGGTCCGTGGGCGGCGTGGCCCGGGCTGTGGAAGTGGAAGCAGACGCTCCCAAACAAGCCCTCGGCGACATCGTCCTCGCCGTCAGTCGGCCAGTGCTGACCAATCGTCCAAACGGCCGGCCAGTTGGCGACCGAGGCTCCGTCAGCAGGCAGAAACACGCGGGCCTCGAGGACGCCGAAGGTGTACTGGAATCCGGGGCCGCGGCGACTGTCGTCGGGGTTGGAGGTGACGATCGCACCGGTATACGGATGGGTCTTGCCGGCGCACGTCGACGGCACGGGCGTGATCGTGAGGTGCATGGTTCCGTCACCGGGGAAGCTCACGTTCTTGGAGCTGTAACAATCAGCTTCGCGAACGTTAGTGGGCGGAGTTATTCCAGTGCCATACCAGCCCGGCTGCCAGAGGTTGGTGTCAAGCGAGGATCCGTTGAACCTCGACTCCAGCTTCAGGTCCCAGTAGCCCGGAATGCCGAGCGGCTGGGGAACGCCGTTCCAGGTCCGTGGCTGCGGAACAGGAGTGGACCCCCGAAAGAGCTGTGCCGGATGGACCACGATCAGTGCTGCGGTCGCCGCGGTCGCAACGATGGCGACAATGATGCTCGCGGGGACCGCGACCGTGAGCTGCTCCGGATTCAGGCTCAGGTCCGACCGCTGAATCAGAGCGGCAGCGAGGGGTGCCGAGGCGAGGATCCCGCCACCGACGAACTTCAGCCATTGCTGAGGTGCGAGCAGAACAAGCGCCAGTCCGACCGCAACGTAGACGGCCGATGCTGTTGCGACCAGCGTCAGTCGAACGCGACCCATGGCAGCCAAGGATAACTAGCTGGATGTCGCAAACCAGACCTCTCTCGACGGCCTGGACAACCCTGGCCGGGTGAGCGTGACTCGTACAACGGAATCCAATGCCAGGCCCTGCACGTAGGGCCCGAGGTCCACAGAGACCGTCTGCCCAGGAGAGAGGCTCAGCTGGTCGCCGTGCCGAGGGCGGCCGTTCGTCTCGACCAGCAGCAGGTAGGAGACGTCCTTAGGTTGATGGCTGCGGACGGTGACGATCGGATTGTCAGTGCGCGTGCCCATAAGGCTCAGGACGGTGAAGTGCTCCGAACCGTTGACGGTGTGTTGACTCGTGAGGCTGAGCACAGTTGCCACCGCCACGCAACCGGCCGCCAGAATCAGCTTGATTGCCGTCGAGCGGCGCGGAGCGTGGATCTGTCGCGGTCGTCGTGGGACACCTCGGTGAAGGTCTCTCGCCCAGCCAGTGACCGCACCAGTCGCCACGACCGTCGCAAGTGCGTAGACCTGGTTCGTGGCTGTCAGGCCGGTCGCAAGGGCGTTTAGCAACAGTCCGCTCACGATTGTGACGCCCACGCTGCCCATCACTGCGATCAGCGGGCCGCTCAGTGGAGCGGTGACGTCGACATCCGGGCGAAACGCAACCAGCCATACGTAGCCCGGCAGCACGAGCACAAGCAGTATGCCGAACGGGATTTTCGCCCATGCCGGTGCTCCTACAATCACGAGCACCACCTCGATCGCTGTCGCCAGGACGGCGGCGAGTACTCCTGGCCTCAGCACGTGGGGGTTCCGGTCGGCACTCGTCTGGCGCCCGGCACCGCTGTCCTTCAGGTGATCCCCGGAGTGGACGGTCCGCGCCCGCCGCCGACGCCATTGGACCGCAGACTCCTGGTGATCGCGGCGCAGTTCATCGCGGTGCTGCCCTGGCGGCTCGCGCGAACGTCGCAGCGAGAGGGGTGGGTTTTCCGGAGCCGTAGAACAGGCCATCAAAGCCGCAACCTGCGTCGGTCTCGCACACGTCCGTATACCAGGCGTAACGCTTGACGAATGAAAGGGAGTTCAGCAGCCCAAGGGCTCTGCGCATGTAGGTAACGGCCAACGTCTCGGTTGGCACCTGAGACATCCGGTAGCCCCAGGCCCGGATATCCATGGTCCCGAGTTCGGTGATCCAGATCGGCAGGTGGTACCGGTTGTGTATGAGCATCAGACTCTGCCGAAGCTCCGAGACGGCATTGGGATTCGTGAAGTCCTGGTAATAGTGCAAGGCGATGAAGTTGACACGCAACTTCCGCTTATGCGCGATCGCCATAAACCGAGCCAGCCAGCCATCTCCGACCCAGTCTGTGACCGGGCTGCCAAGTTGCAGTCCGGTCTGCTCGAGCCGCGGCCACAGCGCAGCGGCCCGCTCCGGGCTCAGGTCCGCCTGGTGCACGTTGTCCGGCTCGTTGAACGCCAGCAGGTATTGCAGATGGCCGCGCTTGGCGGACAGGCGTAACGACGACAGGGCCTTCGAGGTGAGCGCGGCAGCATTGGGGACCATCGGTACCCACTGCAGGCCGGCGGTCGTCGCGGGAGGGTGCGTGGACCAGTTATAGGCCCAGGTCGCCCCGATCGAGCTCAGCTTGCTCGGGTCACCCCAGATATAGTCAGTGGAAGCCATGCCGGCCTTGCTCACCTTGTCGGGCGCTTTGGCTGCACGCGCGTCATGAGCCAGCATGAAGCTCCCGGACAGGCCGAGAGCCAGAGCGGCGAGCGCCGGCTTCAATCGCGTCAAGCTACGTCGGCGTGATGTGGACGCGCTGCTCACGAATCCCCAGGTTAGTCGACCCACCGGATTCCAACCGGTACTGCGGGATACGATCCGACCGTCGGCAGCCGGTGCTGCTATCGCCCGACCCGCAGGGTCAGATGCTTGACGGTCACATTGCCCGCGCGATCTGTCGCAGTCGCGGTATAGGTGACCGTCTCACCGCGGGAAGTCTTGCGGACGCGCTTCGTCAGCTTGCATGAGGCGACACCTGAGAGAGAGTCGTGGGCCGAACAGTGGGCTGCCGGCACGGAGGTGTAAGCATGCCGCTTGGGCACGATGATGGAGACAGTGGGGGCGGTGAGGTCAAGCTTCACCGTCACGCTTGCGGTCGCCGTTGCGCCTGTGACGGAGGTGATCGTCCGCCTTACCGTCTCCTTGCCGCCGCGCTTCAGCGTGACGGCCGAGGGGCAGCCGCCGGTCAGACGGCCCGATCCGGCATTGCAGCTGAATGTGACCTTCACCGGCGAGCGGTACCAGCCGGAGCTCGACTTGGGCTTGCGGCTCGAGAGCCTCGCAGCGATCGTCGGAGCGGCGACCACCGGGATAGTCTCGTCGGCTGACGCGAGGAGATACTGGTCGCTGCCAGCCTCTGTCGCGTCGATCCGGCAAGTCCCGGCGGAAATCCCCAGAACCTCACCGGTGTTGGGATCGATCACGCAGTTGGAAGTGCTCCTGGGATCGATCGAGAGCGTCACAGCTGCGTTCGAGGAACTCTTCGCGGTCGCGTCGAACTTCTGCCCAACGCTGAGGCCAGCCGGCGGTACAGATCCAAAGCTGATCTGTTGTGTGGCCGGCGTAACGACGAGCTTCAGGGACTGGGTCGCATCGGATCCGACCCCGTTGTGCGCCCTAAGGTTCAGCTGGTAGGTACCCGCCGCTGTTCCGGCGACCGGCGTGCCGGCGATGGTCGCGGTTCCGTCCGCGTTCTGCGTGAACGTGAGCCCTGTCGGCATGGTGCCCGTCTCCGTCACGGTCGCCTGCGGGTCGCCGCTGGTGGTCACGGTGAACGACACGCGGACGCCTCCTTGGAAGGAGGTGGTTGGCGCGCTCGTGATGGCCGCGGCGGTCCCGGCCTGAGCAGTGACCTCTGTGGACGGCACGGAGCTACCGACGCTGTTCTGCGCCACAACCGTGTAGTAGTAGGTGGAGCCCGCAGTTACCGCAGTGTCGGTGTAGCCGGTTCCGGTCACGCCAGTTGCGATCGGCTGTGCATCCTCACCACCGGACGCGGTCCCGCGGAAGATCTCATACGTGAGCCCCGCTGCCACTCCGGGATTGCTTGGTGCAGTCCACGACAGCGTGACGTGGTCAGCGGCGCCTGAGGCCGACGGGGTCTGCGGGACCGTCGGCGCAGTCTGGCCGAGCCAGGTGTCCTGCGAGCCGCCTGCGCCGTTGCCGCAGTGGGTGTTGCTCGCGGCGGTCGTGCACCCGCCATAGAGCACCAGCTCGTGGTTGGTGGCGTCAAACGCGATGCTCGCGGCGTCGAGGCCGCCCTCGGGAGCCGTGGCCGTCAGCTTCGACCACGTTCCCGCCGCCCCACCCGTCCACTGCAGGGTCTGGTTGGAGATGGTTGAGGCGTCTGCGCGCCCTCCGTACAGGATCAGCCCGTTTCCGGGGTCGTAGGCCATCGACGCGGCGGCTAGCGTCGGCGGGGGCGGGGTCGGGGTGAGCTGGCTCCAGGTATAGGTGTCGGTGCCGGTGTCGAAGCTCAAGGCCCAAGTTCCACCGTATTCCGGACCGGACTCGCTGAGCAGCCCGCCGTAGAGCATCAGCTGGCCGCTGTCGCCGTCGTAGGACATGCTCGCAAATGACAAGCCTGGGGGCGGCGTGCCGGCCGGGGTCTCCTGCGTCCAGCTGCTGCCGTCCCAGACCCACATCTCGTCAGACACGCCGCTGCCGTTGAAGCCTCCATACAGCACCAGGTCGCCGCTGTCGGGATCGTAGGCCATGGCGGCGCCGGCCAGCTTGGGCGGGCTCTTGGTCGGGTCGCTTGGGGTGGCATTGATCCACCCGGTCCCGTTCTCCCACTGCCAGGTCTCGCCCACCCAGCCGGTGTAGACGTTAGTAGTGTCGCCGCCGAACAGGATCAGCTGGTCGCTGGCCGGGTCATAGGCCATCGATGCCTGCTGAAGGTACCCCGGGGCGTTCGCGTCGGTGGCGGTGGACTGGGTCCAGCTGCTGCCATCCCACGTCCAGGTCCCCTGCTCGACGGTTTGCTCGTCGCCGGAGAGTCCTCCGTAGAGCAACACGTTGCCGGCATCCGGATCGAACGCCATCGCGGAATCGATCACCCCGGGAGGGCCCGTGGTGGCGCTCTTCTGCCACTGCAGGGTGGTTGCCGCCTCCGCCCCCGGCGCGGCGATCGCGGTCATGACGAACAGAACCAAAAAGGCCCCGAATGCTGCCGCTACGGTCCATTTGACCGAATCCTTGGTCCGCCCAATCCGGGCTCCCCCCCAATCCATGGCCCGGGAACATAGCCGGTGACCAGAAAGAAGTCAATAACTGATTTGCAGACTTCAGTGCTGGTCGCCGAGCGCCTCTATCTCAGACTCTTTCGGTGCTCCGACCGGGCCTTGGCCACCTCCGGCGACGGCACGACGACCACCGGCACGTCGGCGTGCTGCAGGATGTGACTTGAGACGCTGCCGAGCATCAGCGACTTGATGCCGCTGTAGCCGCGGCTACCGCAGACGATCGCCAGCCCGCCGATCGAGGTGGCCTCGTTGAGGATCGCATCAGCGACGGTGGTTTCGACCACGGTCGATGCCGACGAGGCCTCGAGGCCGCCCTCGGAGGCGAGCTTCGCGCCCTCGGCGGCCTGTTCGGCTGCGCGCTTTTCCGCCTCGCCATCGATCTCGTTGTAGTCGACGAGCATGCCCATGCCGCCGCCGACGCGGGCCATCGTGTCGATGAAGCGCTGCCAGACGGTGAGAACCGTCACCGACTGGCCCGGGAACAGTTTGGCGGCTTGCTCGATGGCGGTCTTGGCGTCGTCTGAGCCGTCGTAGGCAATCAGAATCACGGTCGCTCCTGGGAAGTTCGGGGGCTGGTTTCAGGATGGACGCTACCCAACCGCGGCCAGGGCCGGCCAGTAATTACCCGCAGCCACCCCCGTCGTCTCCCGCACCGGCCTGCGGCCAGACCACGCGGAGGAGTACGGTCAGCCACGATCACCGCTCCGCCCGGCAGCGCTTAGCATCCGGCCCTCATGAACGCTCTTGACTTCGCCCGCCTGCAGTTCGCGGTCACGACGCTCTTCCACTTCATCTTCGTGCCGATGTCGATCGGCCTGGCGCTCTTCGTGGCGATCTGTCAGACGCGCTATTACCGCTCCGGCGACGAGGTCTGGTTGCGCGCCACCAAGTTCTGGGGCAAGTTCCTGCTGATCTCGATGGCGATCGGCGTCGTCACTGGAATTGTCCAGGAGTTCCAGTTCGGCATGAACTGGTCGATCTACTCGCGGTATGTAGGCGACATCTTCGGAGCGCCGCTGGCGATGGAGGGTCTGATCGCGTTCTTCCTCGAGTCGACGTTCATCGGGCTGTGGATCTTCGGGTGGGGGCGGCTGCCCAAGCGCGTCCACCTCGCGACGATCTGGCTCACGGCCTTCGGCACGATCATGTCGGCCTACTTCATCCTCGTCGCGAACTCGTGGATGCAGCACCCGGTCGGCTACACGATCAACCACGCCACCGGCAAGGCAGAGCTGACCAACATCTTCTCGGTCCTGTTCAACAGCACGGTGCTGCTCGCGTTCCCGCACACGATCCTCGGCGCGTTCACCACCGGCGGCATGCTCGTGGTTGCGGTCTGCGGCTTCCTGATCCTGCGCGGCAAGCGCAGTGACGTGGTCGCGAGGTCGATGCGGATGGCATTGCCGTTCACGCTGGCGGCGGTGCTGGCGACGATGGTGTTCGGCGACAGCCAGGGGCGGCTGATGGCGAGCCAGCAGCCGATGAAGATGGCCGCCGCCGAGGCGGTCTGCAACTCCGGAACCGGCCAGAGCTTCTCGATCTTCTCGGTTGCGGGCTTCCACACCAACCCGTGCCCCAACGACCTCACGTCGGTTCGGATTCCACACCTGCTCAGCCTGATCGAGGACCTCAGCTGGAACGGGAACATCAAGGGCATCGACCAGATCCAGCGGGAGGAACAGCAGCAGTACGGCGCCGGGAACTACGTCCCGGCCGTCGGCGTCCTCTACTGGACCTTCCGGCTGATGATCGGAGCGGGCATGCTGATGATGCTGATCGCGATCATCGGCATCCTCCTGGCACGCAAGGGCCGGCTCGAGAAGACCACCTGGTTCAACCGGCTTGCGCTGCTCGGCCTGGTCCTGCCGATCCTCGCCAACTGGTCCGGCTGGATCTTCACCGAACTCGGACGCCAGCCCTGGGTCGTATTCGGCCTGCTCAAAACCTCGCGGTCCAATTCGCCGAACGTGTCCAGCGCGGACGTGATCATCACGCTCGCCGGCTACATCGTGATCTACAGCGTGCTGATCGTGATCGGCGGCTGGCTGATGTGGCGCGAGGCAAAACACGGGCCCGACGAGCACGACACACAGCCGCCCGGTTCCGATTCAGCCGATCTCGTCCTCGCCTACTGAAAGCCGACACGATCATGCACAGCGATCCAAGCTTTCTGCAGGTCCTCTGGTTCGTCCTGATCGGCGTCCTCTGGGCCGGCTTCTTCGTGCTCGAGGGCTTCGACTTCGGCGTCGGCGTCCTGGTCAAGGTGCTGCCTCGGGATACGGTCGAGACACGTCTCCAAATCCATACGATCGGCCCCGTGTGGGACGGGAACGAGGTCTGGCTGATCGTCGCCGGCGGGGCCACGTTCGCCGCCTTCCCCGAGTGGTATGCGAGCGCGTTCTCCGGGTTATATCTGGCGCTGTTCCTGGTCCTGGCGGCGCTGATCGTACGTGGCGTCTCCTTCGAATTCTGGGGCAAGGTCGACTCGCCCGTGTGGCGCTCCGCCTGGGAGTGGGCGCTGGCGATCTCAAGCGGCGCCGCCGCGCTGTTGTTCGGCGTCGCCTGGGCGAACTTCGTCCACGGCGTGCCGATGGGACCCGACCACGTCGTGCATGCCTCGCTGCTGGACCTCCTGCACCCGTACGCGTTGCTGGGCGGCGTCGCCACTCTCGCGCTGTTCACCGCGCATGGCGCCGGGTTCCTCTCGCTGCGGGTCAAGGGCGAGCTGCAGCAGCGCGCCGCTCAGACCGCCGCCCGTCTGACCCCGATCGCAGCCGTGATCGGAGCCGGTTTCCTGATCTGGACGATGGCCGACCAGTCCTGGAACGCCGCAGTGGTGATCGTTGGTGCCGCCACGATCGTGGTGGCGCTCGCCGCCACCGCTCAGGTGGCCCGCGGCCGTGGGGCCGCCGGCTTTGCGTTGACCGCCGGCACGATCGTGCTGCTGACCGCGACGCTCGCGGTCGCGCTCTACCCCAACGCGCTACCGTCGAGCACGAACCATGCCTACGATCTCACGCTGGTCATGGCCTCCTCGAACCACTACGCCCTCGTGGTGATGACGATCGTCGCTGTGATCTTCGTGCCGATCGTGCTGGCCTACCAGGCCTGGAGCTACTGGGTGTTCCGTCACCGCCTCGGACGTGATGACTACGAGGGTCCGCTGACCCCGGTGGCGGTCATGGAGCACAAGTTTGGCGAGCACGGAGGCTGATCGCTCCGTCGGTGGCCCGCTGGCCACCGACGTCGAACAGGCGGCCGCTGAGCGCCCCGGCAAGCGCGTCGACCGCCGCCTGCTCCGGGAGGGCGCCGCTGCCCGCCCGCACCTCGTCGCAGCGGCAGCGCTCGGGGTCGGCTCAGCGATGCTGATCGTCGCTCAGGCGGTACTGCTCGCACACGTCATCACGGCGGTCGCGATGCAGGGAGCCTCGCTCGCGGACGAGCGCGACGCGCTGATCGCCCTGGCCGCTGTCCTTGCCGCTCGCGCGCTCACGAGCGGCCTGTTCGAGTTCTCCGGACGTGTCGCCGCAGCGCGGGTTCTGGCTGAACTGCGTGGGCGCCTGGTCAGGCAGCTTCTGCTCGTCAGGCCCGGCCGCGCTCCCGGCGAGCGCACCGGCGAGCTGGCCGCCACGGCGGTGCAGGGCGTTGATGCGCTGGAGGATTACTTCGCCGGCTACCTGCCCGCTCTGATGCTGGCCGTGACCGTTCCGATCGCGGTGATGATCTGGGTGATACCGCTTGATCCGATCGCCGCCGGAATCTTCGCGGTCACGATGCCGCTGCTGATCGTCTTCATGATCCTGATCGGGTTGCGCGCGCAGTCACGTACGTTGCGCCGTTGGCAGGCACTGTCGTTGCTGTCCAGCCACTTCCTTGACGTTGTCCGTGGCCTTGAGACCCTTCGCGCCCATCGCCGCGAGCGGGCTCAGGCGCAGACACTCGCCGAGGTTGGTGAGCGCTACCGCTCCGAGACGATGGGAACGCTCAGGCTTGCGTTCGTCTCGGCGTTCGCGCTCGAACTGTGCGCGATGCTCGGCACCGGCCTTGTCGCGGCCACGATCGGGGTTCAGCTGACCGGCGGCCACCTCGAGCTCGACGCCGGCCTCACGGTCCTGCTGCTCGCGCCTGAGCTCTACGGTCCGCTGCGCTCGGTCGGCCAGCAGTTTCATGCGAGCGCCGATGGCCTCGCCGCCGCCGGCCGTCTGCTGGACGTCCTGGACGAGCCGGGCCTGCTGGACGAGCAGCCTCTGGACGCCGCCGAGGCCGCCGAGGGCGACGCGGCCACCGAGGGCGACGCGGCCACCCAGGGCGACGCGGCCACCGAGCCGGCATCAGCTCCCGATCCGCGGCATGCCCCGCTGCGTTTCGAGCGCGTGAGCTTCGCCTACCCGGAGCGTGACGCCGAGGTGCTGCGCGACCTCGATCTCACCCTCGCCCCCGGTGAGTTCGTTGCCGTCACCGGCCCGTCCGGCGCCGGCAAGTCGACGTTGGCGGCACTGGCGCTGCGGCTGGCCGACCCCACGCGCGGGCGCGTGAGCTGCGGCGGGGTCGATCTGCGCGCCCTCACGCCCGAGGCGTGGCGGGAGCTTGCCGCATGGGTGCCGCAGCGTTCGCGGCTGTTCGCCGGCGCCCTGTCCGAGAACATCGCCCTCAGCCGCCCCGACTCGAGCCCGCCGGAGATCGCAGAGGCCGCTGCCCGCGCCGGACTGACCGAGCTGCTCGCGGCACTGCCAGAGGGCCTCGCCACCCGCGTCGGTGACGGTGGTCGTCGTCTGTCCGCCGGCCAGGCGCAGCGCGTCGCGCTGGCGCGGGCGTTCCTGGCCGACGCGGCGCTGGTGGTGCTGGACGAGCCGACCGCCAATCTCGATGACGGCACGGCTGCCCACATCGCCGCCGCGATCATCGAGCTCGCCCGCGACCGCACGGTGCTGCTGATCACGCACGACCCGAGCCTCGCCACACGCGCAGACCGCGTCGTCAGCCTGCTCGACGGCACGCTCACCGAGAGCCGTCAACTGGAATTGGTCGCATGAGCATCGGTCGCATGCACACCGACTCGCTGGCCTCATCGGGGTTCGCGCGGGTCGCGCGCCTGCGCCCGGGGGAGGGGCGGCGGTTCATTCTCTCGGTCCTGCTGGGCGCCGCCGCGGTGCTGGCCGGCGTCGGCCTGCTGGCGACCTCTGGCTACCTGATCTCTCGAGCCGCCCAGCGTCCTCAGATCATCGCCCTGAGCGCGGTGGTCGCGGTCGTGCAGGGTTTCGGGTTGGCGCGGGCGAGCGCCCGTTACGCGGAGCGCCTGGTCTCGCACGACCTGGCCCTGCGTGTGCTCTCGCGCCTGCGGGCAGGTTTCTACTCGGCGATCGCGCCTTTGGGCGCGATCGCCCTCGGCCGCCAGCGTCGCGGAGATCTTCTGACCCGCTTCGTCGCCGACGTCGACTCACTCCAGGATCTCTACCTGCGGGTGCTGGCGCCGCCGCTGGTGGCGGCGCTCGTGATCGCCGTGGCCTCGCTGACAGCGGGGATCGTGCTACCGGCGGCCGGGCTGGCGCTGCTGAGCTGCCTGATCGTCGCTGCACTCGTCGCGCCGGCGGTGACCGCTGTGGTCGCGGCCTCCGCCGGCCGACGCCAGGCGCCGGCGAGAGCCCACCTGGCAGACGAGCTGCTCGAGGCGCTCGACGGATCGCTCGAGTTGGCGATCGCCGGCCGTGGTCCCGAGCGTGTCGCGCGAATCGATTCGGCCGGTGCGACCCTGACTCGCCTGAGCATCCGCGACGCGCTCGCGGCGGCCGGTGCGACCACACTCTCGGCACTGTTTACCGGGGGCACATTGCTCGTGGTGCTGCTGGTCGCGATCCCGGCCGTGCATGACGGTCAGCTCGGCGTCGTGTATCTCGCTGCGCTGGCGATGCTCGCGCTCGGGGCCTTCGAAGGTCTGCAGCCGCTGCCCCAGGCCGCCCGCCGGGCGCGTGTCTGCGCTGCCGCGGCCGGGCGCCTGCAGGAACTCGAGCTGATCGAGGCGGCGGTCGCCGATCCTGCGAGCGCGCGGGCACTGCCCGCGCGCTCGCCCCTGCCGCTGGCCCTGCACCATGTCGACTTCGCCTATGACGCCGCCGCCCCCGAGCTCCTCCGCGACCTCAACCTCACGTTCGACCCCGGCTGCCGAGTCGCAATCACAGGCCCCAGCGGCACCGGCAAGACGACGCTCGCGCAGCTGCTCGTGCGCTTCATCGACCCCGACTCGGGCAGGGTGACGCTCGGCGGCATCGATCTGCGCGAGCTATCGCTGGATGACGTCCGGGGCAGCGTCATCCTGATCGCCCAGGACGCGCACGTGTTCACGACCACCGTCCGCGAGAACCTGCTGCTCGCCCGCCGCGAGGCGACGGAGGCCGATCTCTGGCAGGCGCTCGGCGCTGTCCGTCTCGCCGACTGGGTTCGCGGCCTGGCTGACGGCCTCGACACGCTCGTCGGTGAGGACGGCGCGCTGCTCTCCGGCGGGCAGCGTCAACGGCTCACGGTGGCGCGTGCGATCGTGTCGGACTCCCGGTTCATCGTCCTCGACGAACCCACCGCCCACCTCGACCGTGAGACCGCGGCCGCCCTGATCGCGAACATCGCCAACGCCGCCGGCGACCGCGGCCTGATCGTGATCACCCACCGCCGCGCCGACGTGGCCGGCTTCGACCTCATCGACCTGCCCGCGAGCTAAGTAGCACGTATGGTGCTACAATGGCGCTCATGGAACGCATCGGGATCCGCGAGCTGCGTCAGCACGCTTCGCGTTACGTCGCGCTGGTGAAGGACGGCCAGACCGTGGAGGTGACTGAGCGCGGGGCGCTCGTCGCACTGCTGATACCGCCTGAGCCTGGCCGGCAGGCGCGTGACCGCATGGTTGCCGCCGGGCGTCTGATCCCTGCATCGAACCCGACAGGGCGGGTTCGCGCACCTCGCCCGGTGCCGAGCCTCGGCGAGCCGAGCAACCAGCAGTTGCTGGACGCCGAACGTGAGGACCGGCTCTGATCTATCTCGACTCCTCAGCCGTGATGAAGCTGGTCCGCGAGGAGGCTGAGACCGCCGCCCTCCGCGACTGGCTGAACGCGCGGCCCGATCCGCCCATCGTCACCAGCGAGCTCGGGCGGGTCGAGGTGCTGCGCGCAGCACGTCGCGCCGGGATTGCGGCGCTCGACGAGGCAAGGTCGGTTGTCGGCGACCTCGACCTGATCCCACTCGACCGGGGCGTGCAGGATCTCGCCTCGGAAATCGGCGAGCCGCCGCTGCGCACGCTCGACTCATTGCACCTGGCGTCGGCGGTGCTGCTGGGAGACGATCTGACAGCGCTCGTCACCTACGACCAGCGTCTCCTGGCCGCCGCTCAGGCAGCGGGTCTGCCGACCGCCACTCCGTGAGACCCAGACCCAAGGCCTGGATCGGCAGGCTCAGCTGACCAGTTTGCGATCCAGCGCGTACCGCACCAGTTCGGCGCGGTCGCTCAGTCCCAACTTCTGCTGGATGTGGGCGCGGTGGGTCTCGACCGTGCGCACCGACAGGTACAGCTCGTCGGCCACCTGGGCGTTGGTGTAGCCGAGCGCGACCAGTCTGAGGATCTCGAGTTCGCGCTCCGAGAGTCCGTCGGGCGGGCCGGGCGGCGGCTCAGAGGCGACCTTCGCGCCCAGTCGCGGATTCAGGTAGCGCTCGCCGGCGTCTGCCGCCCGGATCGCCTGCACCAGCTCGGCGTCGGCCGACTCCTTGAGCACGTAGCCGAGCACCCCCGAGCTGAGTGCGCTACGGGCATATGCCGGCTCGTTCTGCATCGTCAGCACCACGATCTGTGTGTCGGGGAACTCCGCTCGGAGCTGAGGGATCGCCTCGATGCTCGACTCGCCCGGCATGTTCAGGTCGAGCACGAGCACGTCGGGGTGATGTCCCCGGAGGTAGCGGCGAGCCGAGTCCACATCGTCGGCCTCTGCGACGACCTCAAGGCCGTCTTCATCGTCCAGCAGCTGGCGCAGGCCGCGCCGGACGATCGCATGGTCGTCCGCGATCACGATTCTGATCGTGCCGGTGTCTGCATCCTCGGTCGACATCACCGCGGACGTTACCCGGCCGGTGTCCAGCGTCGCAACGGGGGGCACCTGAGCCGTCGGCGTGGTGAGCCGCCTGCAAGCTGCGGACAAATACGGACCCCGGAGCTGCGGCGCCGCGGCGCAAGCGTCGGCCCGCGACGCGGCGAACACTCCGCAATACTCCCCGACATGCCCTCAGGCCGGGACATCAGGGAGTTGCCGTTCGATTCGATCTACCGCCACGGTTACGTTCGGGTCGCCGCCGCGGTCCCGCGTGTGCGAATCGCCGATCCGGCTTTCAACGCCGAGCGAACGATCGCGCTTGTGCGGGCGGCCCACGCCCAGCACGCGGCCCTGGTCGTCTTCCCGGAGCTCGGTCTGTCCGCCTACACGAGCGAGGACCTGTTCCGGCAGGCCGCGTTGCTCGACGCGACGCTCGACGCGATCGAGCACGTCCGTCGGGAGACCGAGCAGCTCGCTCCGGTGGCGATCGTCGGGGCCCCGCTGCGCGCCGAGCAGGGTCTGTTCAACGCTGCCGTCGTGATCCACCGCGGCCGGATCCTCGGCGCGGTACCCAAGAGCTACCTGCCCGAGTACCGCGAGTTCTACGAGAAGCGCCAGTTCCGGGCGGCGCGCGACGCCGTCAGCCCGCACGTCGAGATCAATGGCACGGCGGTCCCGTTCGGCGCCGACCTGCTCTTCAGCGCCGTCGATCTCCCAAACCTCACGGTTCACGTCGAGATCTGCGAGGACGTCTGGGCGGCGATCCCGCCGAGCACCTACGCCGCTCTTGCCGGCGCGACGGTGCTGGCCAACCTCTCGGCCAGCAACATCCTGGTCGGCAAGTCCGACTATCGGCGCAAGCTCTGTGCCGGCCATTCGGCGCGCACACTGAGCGCCTACATATACACGGCCGCCGGGCCTGGCGAATCAACGACCGACCTCGCCTGGGACGGCCAGGCGCTGATCTACGAGAACGGCGATCAGCTTGCCGAGTCCGAGCGCTACCCAGAGGACGATCGCCTGATCACCGCCGACGTCGACCTCGATCGGCTCGTCGCCGACCGCACCGAGACGAGCTCCTGGGGCGACTCGATCCACGACCAGCGCGAGCGCCTGGCCCAGATGCGCCGCGTCGGCTTCGGCCTGCTGGGAGCGGGGGGCGCGCCAGCGGGCGCGCCCACAGGCGAAACCCTGGCCACCAGCGCGGTCCGCCTGGGCCGCGCGATCGCGCGCTTCCCGTATGTCCCGGCCGACCGTCGCTCTCGCAACGAGCGTTGCGACGAGGTCTACCGGATTCAGGTCGCCGGCCTTCAGACCCGCCTGGAGGCCACCGGCATCGAGAAACTCGTGATCGGCGTCTCCGGCGGGCTTGATTCAAGCCACGCGCTGATCGTCGCCGCCCGCGCGCTCGACCGCCTCGGGCTCCCGCGCACGAACGTGCTCGCCTATACGATGCCCGGCTTTGGTACCAGTGCGCGGACCTTGCAGAGCGCCCAGGAGCTGATGGCCGCACTCGGCGTCAGCGCCAACGAGCTGGATATCCGTGCCGCCTCACAGCAGATGCTGGAATCGATCGGGCACCCGGCGGCCACGGGCAATCCCGCCTACGACACCACCTATGAGAACGTCCAGGCCGGCGAGCGCACCTCGCACCTGTTCCGGCTCGCCAACCTCCACAACGCGCTCGTGCTCGGCACCGGCGACCTCAGCGAGCTCGCGCTCGGCTGGAGCACCTACGGGGTGGGCGACCAGATGTCGCACTACAACGTCAACGCCTCGGTGCCCAAGACACTGATCCAGTTCATGTTGCGCTGGGCGGTCGACACCGAGCAGTTCGACGTTGACGCCGGGCGCATCCTCGAGTCGATACTCGACACCGCGATCTCACCCGAGCTGATCCCGGCGACCGATACCGCCACGCCCGTTCAGAACAGCGAGGACACCGTCGGACCGTACGAATTGCAGGACTTCTTCCTATACCACGTGCTGCGTTTCGGCAACCGGCCGAGCAAGGTCGCCTGGCTTGCGCACCAGGCCTGGGGGGACCGCGAGCGCGGCGCCTGGCCCGATCTGATCCCGCCCGAGCGCCGCAACCAGTACAGCCTCGAGGAGATCGAGCGGTGGCTGCGGGTCTTCCTGCACCGCTTCTTCCAGACCAGCCAGTTCAAACGCTCGGCGATCCCGAACGCACCCAAGGTCGGCTCCGGTGGTTCGCTGTCGCCCCGCGGCGACTGGCGGGCACCCAGCGACGGCAACGCCACGACCTGGCTTGACGAGTTGCAGAGGTGGCGCTCAGATGACCGATGAGGTGGTGCTGGCGGCGAGCTCGAAGATGCGCGACGCCGGCCAGAGCGAGGCGTCGATCCGCGCCTTCGCCTCGGCGATCGAGCGCGTCCGCGGTGGCGCCGCGACGATGATCCCCAGCTCCGAGCTCGAGCCGGCGCCCGACGTGCCCGAGTTCGCAGCACTGCCCGAGGTTGACCCCGGGCCGGCGCTCGAGCGCCTGGCGGTGCTGAAGCTCAACGGCGGCCTGGCCACCTCGATGGGCCTGCAAGAGCCCAAGTCGTTGCTCGAAGCCCGCGAGGGTCGCACGTTCCTGCAGCTGATCGTCGGCCAGACGCTGGCGCTGCGCCGCCGTCACGGCGTGCGGCTGCCGCTGATCCTGATGAACAGCGAGGCCACGCATGGCCCAACCCTGGCCGCGCTCGACGAGTTCCCGGAACTCGCGACCCCCGGCGTGCCGCTGGACTTCCTCCAGAGCATGGTGCCGAAGCTCGATGCCGGCACGATGCTGCCGGCCCGCTGGCCGGCAGCTTCCCAGCTCGAATGGTGTCCACCCGGGCACGGCGACGTGTACGCCGCGCTTGTCGGTTCGGGGATGCTCGAAGCGCTGCTCGACCAGGGTTTTCGCCACCTGATGATCTCCAACGCGGACAACCTCGCAGCCGTCGTCGATCCACGCATAGCGGGACATCTCGAACGTGAGCGGATCCCTTTTCTGATGGAGGTCGTGGTCGGGACCGCCGCCGATCGCAAGGGCGGGCACATCGCCCGGCGCCGGCGCGACGGCCGGCTGGTTCTGCGCGAGACCGCGCAGACGCCGCCGCAGGACGCCGACTCGTTCCGCGACTTCCGCCATTGGCGCTACTACAACACCAACTCGCTGTGGATCGACCTGCACGCGCTGCGTGGGCGATTCGCCGACGGCGGTTCGCTCGAGCTGCCGGTGATCGTCAACCGCAAGACCGTCGATCCACGCGATTCGCAGTCGCCGCCGGTTCTCCAGCTGGAGAGCGCGATGGGTGCGGCGATCGGCAGCTTTCCGGGGGCGCGGTTGCTGCAGGTGCCGCGCTCGCGGTTCATCCCGGTCAAGACCACCGACGACCTTCTGCTGCTGCGATCGGACGCCTTCGCGATCGGCGAGGACGATCGCGTCGAGCTCGCGGCGGGTCCCGACGCCCGACCCCCGCTCGTCACGCTCGACCGAGCGCACTTCGGGATGATCGATGGCTTCGAGCGGCGCTTCCCGTACGGACCTCCCTCGCTGCGCGAGGCCGAATGCCTCGAGGTGGTGGGCGACGTCAGCTTCGGTGCGGGCGTGAGGGTGCGGGGGGCCGTCAGGCTCGAGGCGCCCCCCGAGGGCATGCGCGTCGCCGACGGGTCGCTGCTGCAGGCCCGGTGAGGGCGACCCGGGCCGAGTGAGCGCGACCATGTCCGGCGTCGAGATCGAGCGCAAGTGGCTGGTGCCGCAGGCGCCGCCGGCGGCGTTGGCGACCCCCGGCGAGCGGATCGAGCAGGGCTACCTGACGATCGGCTCCGACGGCGCCGAGAGCCGCCTGCGACGCCGCGGTGATCGCTGCACGCTGACGGTGAAATCGGGCAGCGGCCTGGTTCGCAGCGAGCACGAGGTCGAGTTGACCGCCGCCCAGTTCGACGGACTGTGGCCAGCCACCGAGGCTGCTCGGCTCGAGAAGGTGCGCCACCGCCTGCGGGCAGATGATGGCCATCTGATCGAGCTCGACGTGTACGCCGGGTCGCTCCGGGGATTGGTCGTTGCCGAGGTCGAGTTCGACGACCCGTGGGGCGCCGAGACCTTCGTCGCGCCGTATTGGTTCGGTCGCGAGCTCACCGGAGAAGCCGCCTACGGCAATCAGCGCCTGGCGGTGGGCGGCATTCCGGAGGAGGGCCCGCCGGCTCCCGGATCGCCGTGAAGCTCGTTGCGTGATCTGATCGTGCTCGTCCAGGGCGGGACCGGCGCGATCACCGACTCTGTCGACGCGGATCCGGAGCCGGCGGCGCGGGCCAGCCTGGCGGTGCGCGCGATCACCGCCTGGGTCACACCCTTCTTCGTGGTCCACTTCACGGTCACGGGCGCATAGCGGTCGAGCGCGTCCCAGGTCGCGCCGGTGATCACGCCGCTGGCCTTGATCCGGTGCTTGGTCTGGAACGCCCTGACCGCCTTCTGTGTCTGCGCGCCGAAGTCGCCGTCGATCGCCAGCTTGTAGCCGGCCGCGTAGAGATGCTCCTGCGCCCAGATCACCAGGTCACCCTGGTTTCCGCGATAGGTGCTGCCGGGGGTGCGCGGGGTATAGGAGACCAGCAGCGGCGTGCTCCTGGTGATGTCGCTCCAGTAGGAGAGCGGCGATGACTGCCAGTCCCACCAGCTCTCGCCCGTCGCTCCGTAGGCCTTGGCGAGCGTGTTGAACTGCTCGATCGACGCGGCTGACAGCTTGCCCCACAGCTGACCGAGCGGGAAGATCGGGCGCCGGTAGATCTCGTTGTACTCATAGGTGTGGGCGTAGACCATCGACACCGTCGTGCCGATGTCCTCCCAGTACATCTGCGGGAGGTTGTACTGAGCGCCCCCGGGGCCGAGGAACACCGAGTAGGGAAAGCTCAGGTGGTAGTCGACATAGGGGAAGCCGGCGAGCCCGACCGGAAAGCGCGGGCCGATCAGCTCGCGCAGGCGCGTGATATAGGTTCCCGCGGCCGCATACCGGCCCTGGTACTGGGACTCGGCATCGATCACCAGGCAGTTGGCGCCGTCGGTGACGGCCCTCGCGCCGAGGTTGGCCTCCGCCACCGGTGAAGCTCCGTACACGTACTGCCAGGCGCAGACCCTGAGCCCCGCCTCGTGCAGCTCGGTCACCAGCTTCTTCGAGAACTGCGGCCAGAAGCCGGTGCCGTCGCTGCTCTTGATGTAGACCGCGCCGATGCCGTGGAGCTTCGCGCGGGCGATGATCGCGGCGACGTTGCCGCCGCTGCTCTGTGACAGCTCCCAGATCCACATCGCCCGGCCTCTGAACGGGTTGGCACTGGGCACGGAGATCGTGGGGGGCGGCGGCGCCGTGGTCGTGCATGCCGGCGTCAGCTTCACCGTCGTCGTGCCGGGGGTTGTGAGCGTCACGGTCGTCGGCACGGTGGTCGTCACCGGTGTCGTCGTTGTCGCGGTGGTCGTCGTCGGAGGCGACACGGTGGTGTCGGTCGCCGTCTCGATGTCCGTCTCGGTCGTGGTGACGGTCGCGACCGTCGCGACCGTGGTCGTCGTTGCCTGCCCGACGGTCGTGAGCGTGGTGCTGACCGAGCCGCTGCACGGCGTCGTGACGGTCACCGTCCCGGGGGTGGTCGTGCCTCCTGAGACGCCGGTACCGCCGGTGCCGGCGTCTGCGAGCGCGATCGCTGCGGCGGGACCGAGCGCGGCGGCCAGCAGCACCGCCACGACCAGCACTGCGGCGTTGCTCGACCTGGGTACCAGCGCCAGCGTCCGTCGCACGCGTCCTCGAAGCCCTGAAGGCGCGTCTCTCACATCCATTCGAAACCCACGCATCTCCATCAAGTTGCGGCCGGCCCAACCAACCTTCGCCACACTGCCGCACGTCCCTTGTAGTTGTCAAACTCCCGCGGGCGATGAGCGAGTTCTTCCCGCGCCTGCTGTCACCGCTGCAGATCGGCCCGGTGACGCTGCGCAACCGGATCGTCTCCGCCGGCCACGACACCGTCCTGCCCACACACGGCCTGGTCAGCGACGAGTTGATCGCGTATCACGAGGCCCGCGCGGCCGGCGGCGTCGGGATGATCATCGTCCAGGTCGCCGCGGTCCATGAGAGCGCCCGCTACACGTCGCACATGCTGATGGCGGTCGATGACGATTGCATCCCGGGATACCGCCGCCTGGCGCAGGCCTGCCATGACAGCGGCGCCGTGATCGTCGGTCAGATCTTCCACCCGGGCAGAGAGATCATGGACTCCCCGGACGGACGCCGGCCGGTCGCCTATTCGGCCAGCGACGTCCCGTCCGAGCGCTTCCACGTGACCCCCAAGCCGCTTGACGCAGACGGGATCGCCGAGATGATCGACGGGTTCGCGGCTGCCGCGGGACGCCTGGTGAGCGCCGGGCTCGACGGGGTCGAGCTCGTCGCCAGCCACGCCTATCTTCCCGCACAGTTCCTCAACCCCCGAGTCAATCTCCGCACCGACGCCTATGGGGAGGATCGCGAGCGCTTCCTCCGTGAGACGCTCGAGGCGGTCCGGGCCGCCGCGGGAGGGCACGTGGTCGGGTTGCGGATCTCGGTCGACGAGCTCAACCCCGAAGGGCTGACCGCCGACGAGGTGCTCGCCACGCTGGCGCGGCTGCGAGGGACCGGCCTGCTCGACTACGTGCACGTCACCGCGGGCTCCTCGGCGACGCTCGGCGGCTCGGTCCACATCGTTCCGCCGATGGAGATCGAGAACGCCTATACGGTGCCGCTCGCGGAACGCGCCCGCGAGGTCGTGGAGGTGCCGCTGATCGTCGCCGGGCGCATCAACGAGCCCCAGCAGGCCGAGCGCGTGCTCGCCGGTGGAGCGGCGGACGCCTGCGCGATGACGCGGGCGCTGATCAGCGACCCGGATCTGCCACGCAAGGTGATCGACGGCGAGGCCGCGTCGATCCGCGCGTGTGTCGGCTGCAACCAGGCCTGCATCGGCCACTTCCACGCCGGATATCCGATCTCGTGCATCCAGTTCCCCGAGACCGGCCGCGAGCTCCGTTACCGAAGGGTCGCTCCGGCCGGCAGGCCGAGACGCGTCCTGATCGCGGGCGCCGGGCCCGCGGGCCTGAAGGCGGCCGCCGCCGCGGCGGCGCGCGGGCACGAGGTCGTCGTCCATGAGGCGCACACCCGGGTGGGCGGGCAGGTTCTGCTGGCGGAGCGTCTGCCGGGCCGGGCCGAGTTCGGCGGAGTCGCGATCAACCTGCTCCGTGACGCGGAGGCCGCGGGAGCGCGGGTCGTCCTGCGCTCGAGGGTCGACCGGGCGCTCGTCGAGCGCGAGCACCCGGACGTTGTCGTCGTGGCGACCGGGGGCACGCCGCGACGTCCTCCGCTCGAGTGCAACGGCTCGCCGACGATCCTCGACGCCTGGGAGCTGCTGCAGGGCGCCCGGCTCCCATCCGGCCACATCGTGATCGCGGACTGGCCGTGCGACTGGGTGGGGGCGGGCCTCGCCGTCCACTGCGCCCGCCAGGGGCGCAGGGTCACCCTCGCCGTCAACGGCTACATGCCCGGCCAGCGGATCCAGCAGTACGTCCGGGACATGCTGCTCGCCGACCTGCACCGCCTGCACGTGACCGTGGTGCCGACCGTGCGCCTGTTCGGGGCCGACGACGACACGGTCTACATGCAGCACACCACCAGCGGCGAGCCGGTGATCATCGAGGACGTCGCCTGCCTGGTGCTCGCGCAGGGCGTGGCCGCGGACACGAGCCTCGCAGGCCGACTCAGGGAACTGGACGTCGAGCTCGTCGAGATCGGTGACTGCCTCGCGCCGAGGACGGTCGAGGAGGCGGTGCTCGACGGGCTCGAGGCGGCGGTCGCGCTCAGCTGAGGCCTGGCCGCTGAGGTCTGCGGGCCTGGCCGCTGAGGCCTGCGGGCCCGGCCGCTGAGGCCTGGGGGCCCGGCGCAAGCGGCGCCAGGGCCCCCAACGGACAGCTACTTGATGAAGAGGATCTCCGCGTACTTCGGCAGCGGCCAGAGGTCGTCCGCGACCATCTTTTCGAGCGTGTCGGCGACCTCGCGCACCTCGCCCATCGCCGTGAACACGATGTCGTGCATGTACTTCGCGTACGGGAGGACACCCTCGTCGTGCGGATGATTCGCATCGAGGTTGGCGCTCTCGAGTGAGCGGATCGTCTCGATGAAGGAGGAGGTCAGCTCGCCGATCTCGTTCGCGAGCTCGGGCTCCTCGGCGCCGAGCAGCTCGGCCTTGTAGCGGATCGCAGCCGGCAGCAGCATCGTGCGTGCGATCGCCGCGGCCGTCTCGCCCTCGATGTTGAGCTTGGCGATGTACTGCTCGAGGAACACCTCATAGCGAGCGTGCAGCTCGCGCTCGCTCAGCACGCCATAGTTGGAGAACGCGGTGACGGTGTCGTCGCTCACCAGGTATGGCAGCGCATCGGGCGTGGCGGGGATGTTCAGCAGCCCCCGCCGCTCGGCCTCCGCATGCCACTCCTCGGAGTAGCCGTCGCCGCCGAACACGACCTGCTTGTTGGCTGCGTAGCTGCGCTGGATGATCGGCCGCAGCGCGTCCTCCAGTGTGGCGCCGCCCTGCAGCGCGTCCTCGAGTTCCTCGGCCAGGTAGTCGACGGCCTCGGCGACGATCGTGTTCAGCACGGTGTTGGGTAGCCCGAGCGACATGCTCGACCCGAGCGCCCGGAATTCGAACTTGTTGCCGGTGAACGCGAATGGGCTGGTGCGGTTGCGGTCGCCGCCGTGCAGCGGCAGCGGCGGCAGCACCGGCGTGCCGAGGCCGAGGAACGAACCGGGTGTCGACTGGCCGGCGGTGCCCGACTCGATCGCCTCAAACAGCTTCTCGAGCTCGCTTCCCAGGAAGATCGAGATGATCGCCGGCGGCGCCTCGTTGGCGCCCAGCCGGTGGTCCTGGCCCGGGGAGGCGATCGAGGCCCGCAGCAGGCCCTGGTGCTTGTTCACCGCCTGGATGACGGCCATGCAGAAGAACAGGAACTGCAGATTCTCGTGTGGGGTGTCACCCGGGTCGAGCAGGTTCTCGCCGGCGTCGGTGCTCATCGACCAGTTGTTGTGCTTGCCGGAGCCGTTCACGCCCGCGAACGGCTTCTCGTGCAGCAGGCAGACGAGGCCGTAGCGGCGCGCGACGTTCTGCAGCACCTGCATCGTGAGCTGCTGGTGGTCAGAGCCGACGTTCGAGTTCTCGAAGATGGGCGCGATCTCATACTGCGCCGGAGCAACCTCGTTGTGACGCGTCTTGATCGGGATACCCAGCTTCGCGAGCTCCTGCTCGCACTCGAGCATGTAGGCCAGCACGCGCTCAGGGATCGAGCCGAAGTAGTGGTCGTCGAGCTCGTGGCCCTTCGGCGGCTTGGCGCCGAAAAGTGTGCGGCCGGTCGTCACCAGGTCCGGACGCTCGAAGTAGTACTGCTCGTCGATCAGGAAGTACTCCTGCTCCGGGCCGACCGTCGTGAACACCCGGGTGACGTCCTTGCCGAACAGCTTCAGCGCTTGCGCTGCGGACTTCGACATCGCGTCCATCGAGCGCAGCAGCGGGATCTTGTGGTCGAGCGCCTCACCGGTCCAGGACACGAAAGCTGTCGGGATGCAGAGCAGTGCGCCGTTCGGGTTCTCGAGAATGAAGGCGGGGCTGGTCGGGTCCCAGGCGGTATAGCCGCGCGCCTCGAAGGTGGCGCGGATGCCGCCCGTCGGGAAGCTCGAAGCGTCGGGCTCGGCCTGGATCAGCTCCTTGCCGGAGAACGAGGCGATCGCGGTGCCCTCGCCGGTGGGTGCGTAGAAGCTGTCGTGCTTCTCGGCGGTCAGGCCGGTGAGCGGCTGGAACATGTGCGCGTAATGGGTCGCGCCCTTCTCGAGCGCCCACTCCTTCATCGCCAGGGCAACGGCGTCCGCCAGCGAGGTGTCGAGCGCCTCGCCCCTGGCGAGTGTCTGAGAGAGCGCCTTGAAGACATCGTTGGGGAGACGCTGCCGCTGGACCGCGGCACTGAAGACGTTCTCACCGAAGACCTGGTTGTCAGCGACGGTCAGGTCGGGCGCGCCGAGCGAGGCCCCGTTCGGGGCCCACTGCGCTGCAAGCACGTTCTGCTGGCGAATTCGAGACATTTCGTTGGTCGTTCCTTCCTGTTCGCGCCTCGGCGGCGGAGGCGTGGGCAAGCACTCGCGCCCGAGGCGCGACACGGCCAAGCTAGCTCACCTGTCGACTCCGGTCACTATCCAAATGTCCAAACTCGCCGGCCCTGCGCACTCTGTCGACGTTATCCCCCTCCTGGGTGGATAACGTCGACAGAGTTGGAGGCGGACGTCGACTCAGACCCAGACGAGTTCGCGCTGCTCGGTCTCGGACGGTGCGCACGCACCTTTGCTCAGCTCGGCGGCGAGCAGGTGCCGCTGGCGCTCGGTCAGCTGGCCGATCGGCTTGATCTCGCTGACGCCGTTGCGCTCGAGGAACTTGCGACAGCGGGTGCTGCCCCAGCGTCGCTGCGACATCAGCAGCTCTGCCACCGTCCACCTGCGGACCGCGTCGGGGCATTCGAGGATCACGTCAGCCGCAGCGGTCTCGCCCTCCGCTATCCGTCGCTTGAGATCGGCGCGAGCGAGGCGGACCGCGTTGGCGTGCTCCAGGGCGCGGAGGCGCTGGGGCTCTGTCGGCAACTGTGATGTTTCCATCGTCGATCCTCTCCGTCTGATCACAGGCGTGTGGGTTGACCATCACCGGTCGGTGCACGCGGATACGCGCCCCCGACCGGGTGCTTCTCAGATCTGCTGTCTCTCGCTCCCGGCCGACAGCGCTTCTCCGGCGCATCCGGCTCCGACCCCGTGCCTCTTCTGAAAGCGCGTCGTCGCTGTCTCATCGGCCACTTCGAACTGAACCTCACGCTAGCGTGCCGGTGCCCGTAACAGCAAGGTCACAAATCTCGAACCGTTTGCTTAGAGCGTGTTTTTTCTGTGTGCCGCCCACGACCGGCAAAGCTCACAGAGTCTGTCCGGAAGGTGAACAGTCAGCTGGCCGGCCGTCAATCGCCGCTGGGCAACGGCCCGTGCTCGGCCTCGAACGACCGCTTGGCGTAATCGAAGATCGAGATCGCCTCGTCGAGCACGTCCGTGTCGTGAGTCGCCATCACGCTGGTGCGCAGCAGGGCCCCGCCCGGCGGGACCGCGGGATGGATCGCGACGTTCACGAAGACGCCCGCCTCATAGAGCGCCTTCCACAGCAGCACCGCCTGCCAGTCGTCGCCGACCACGACCGGCACCACCGGGGTGATGATCTCCGATCCGTCGGCCATCTGAGCGGGGGGGAGGACCTTGTAACCCAGCTCCGACAGGCCGCGGCGCAGGTACGCGGCGTTGCTCAACACCTTGGCGAACAACTCGCGGCCCTCGTCCGAGCGGCAGATCCTGACCGCGGCGAGGGTCGCACCGACCGACGCCGGCACCCCGGACGCCGTGAAGATGAACGGGCGCGCAGCGATTCGCAGGTACTCGATCACCTCGTTTGAGCCCGCGATCACGCCGCCGCACGACGCGAGCGACTTCGAGAAGGTGGCCATCCGCAGGTCGACGTCCTGCTCGACGCCGAACAGCTCGCAGGTGCCGGCACCGCGCGCGCCCAGCACCCCGAAGGCATGCGCCTCGTCGACCATCAGCCGTGCTCCGTACTGCTTGCTCAGCCTCACGATCTCAGGCAGCGGCGCAACGTCCCCCTCCATCGAGTAGACGCCGTCGACCACGACCAGGACACCGCCGCTGTCGTTCTGAGCCTTGCCGAGCTGCTTCTCCAGCAGGTCCAGGCGGTTGTGGCGGAAGGGGCGCAGCTTGGCTCGCGACAGCAGGCATCCGTCGAGGATCGACGCGTGGTCGCCGGAGTCGGCGATGACCGTGTCCTCGGGGCCGAGGATCGTGCCCAGTGCTCCGAGGTTGGCCTGATGGCCGGTGGTGAACACGAGTGCGTCATCGGTTCCCATCCAGTCGGCGAGCTCGCGCTCGAGCTCGACGTGCAGGTCTATCGTCCCATTGAGGAAGCGCGAGCCGGTCAGTCCGGTGCCGTATCTGTCGAGCGCGTCGCGGGCGCCCTGCTTGACGCGCTCGTCGCCGGTCAGCCCGAGGTAGTTGTTGGACCCGAGCATGATCCGGCGCTTGCCCTCCATCTCAACCGCGGGCAGGGTCGGTCCCTCGAGAACGTGGAAGTAAGGGACGGCGCCGATCGCGCGCGCCGCCTTGAGCTGCTCTAGGCGGTCGAACTCGCGCGCTTTGGCAAAGACGTCTTTCGAGGGCATCTGGGGGTTCGCATGCTAAGGCATCGCCGCCGGTCACCCTGTCAAGATCAGAGCTGTGCAGGACGGCGAGTGGATCGCGAGTGAGGAGCTCCTCGAGGTGGAGGTGCTGGACGGCGAGGTCGTCGAGTACGCGGTCGAGCGTGTCGAGTCTCCGCTTCCAGAGACCGCCGGGGGGCGCCTGCCGTCGTGGCTACCGGTACCGGGTGTCCAGACCGCTGTTGCGGCTGCGACGGGTTTCGTCGCCGGCGCCGCGACGCTGGCGTTGCTGCGGCGCTATGCGCTGACACGCGCCGAGACGTCTGTCACCGCCTGGGGCGGTGACCATCCGCGCCCAGATCATGGTGGCCAGGATCCGCAGGGATATCGCCATGGCCAGGCCCGCATGTACGTGATCCAGATCCGGCCGCTGCCGCAAAACCCGAGTTGAGCCTCGCGGCGCCCGCCTCCGCCCCCGTCGCGCGCGGCATCGAGGTTCGTGTCGAGGTGCGGCCGCCCTGGCCGTTTCGGCTGACGCGGCGCAGCGGCATGGACGGACTCAGCCCCGTCAGGGGCGGCGTTCTCAATCGGCTCTTGCACGAACACGGCGAGCCCGTGCACGTGCGCGTCGCGCAGCTCAGATCCGGGAACGTGCTGATCGGCGCTCACGCCGGCCGCACCGAGGCCGCCGAACGGGCGATCGCCCGCATGCGTCGCGCCCTCGGGGTCGACCTCGATCTGCGCGAGTTCCACGACGAGTTCTCCCGCGATCCGTGGATCGGCGCCGCCGTACGCGCGAGCCCGACTGTGCGACCAGCGGGGCGTGCCGACCCGTTCGAGGCCCTCGCCTGGGCGGTCACCGAACAGCTGATCGAGTACGAGCGCGCGGCGGCGATCCAGCGGCGGATGGTCGCGGCGCTGGGTCGCCGCGACCCTGACAGCGGCCTGCGTGACTCCCCGAGCGCCGCCGTGCTCGCGGGTGCCGCGCCTGCCCGGCTCGAGTCCTTCGACCTCGCGGCCTCGCGCGCGCTTGCCCTGGTCAAGGTCGCGCGCGAGGTGGCCGCGGGCCGCGTCGACCTGGATTCACCAGACGCCGGGACGCAGGCTGACGGTTGGCGACGCCTGCGGGCGATCTCCGGTATCGGCAGCTGGACGGTCGAGATCCTCGCGCTCGTCGGTCAGGGACGACTGGACCAGGTTCCGGCCGGCGACCTGGGCCTGATCAAGCTGGTCGGCCGCCTGCTGTCAGGCGGCGATCCATACGCACGCGCCACCGAGCAGCAGGTCCGCGACCACTTCGCCCGCTTCGGACGCTGGCGGGGCCTGGCGGCCAGCTACGCGCTGCGCTCAAACGGCCTTGGGGTGAACGCGATCACCGGCGCCCAGGTCTGATCGGGCCGCCGCCCGATCAGACGCCCTGACCTTGCAGGAGCTCATTGGTCGACGCGTCCGTGATCGCGTTGGGATCACTGAGCAGGTGGTGCCCCAACATCCAGGTCCCGAACGTGTTCCATTCCGCCTCCCGCTGCCAGCCCCAGACGCTGGCGTGGGGCGGGAAGAAGTGGGGCATCGCAGCATGGAGAATCGATAGCTGTAGGGCCTTCTGGGAGGCAAGCGATGGCACGGCCCTGACCAGGTCATCGATCGCGCGCACGGGGTTCGCCCTCGCCGCGCGGTAGCCGCGCGCCACCGCCTGCACGAAGCGGCGGGGCACCCGCGCATCGTCGACGATCGTGCCCTTGCGGACCACCAGCACCATTCCGTCGTAGGTGGGCGCGCCGGGTTTGCTCAACAGTTCGTGAAGCTGCGATGGCCAGACGACCGAGTCCGGCTCGGTGATCGTGGTGGTCGTCCGCGGCGTCGTGGTCGTCCGTGCGGCTGTGGTGCCCGTGATCGTCGCTGCCGTGGTCGCGGCGGTCGTCGAGGTCTGCGTCGTGACCGCGTTTCCGCCCGAGGGGCCGCGCTTCGGTACCGGAACCGTGATCGCTGACAGCGGACCGTGCACGATTGCGCCGACACCGACCACCGGCTGGCCCGTGTTGCGGTGCAGGAAGATCGTCGGCTCGGACGCGACCGCGATCAGCGCCTGACCAGCGTGGACCATGTCGATGGGGTTCTGCCCGGAGCTGGGAACCACGATGTGCACGTTCATGTCGGTCTGGCGGAAGTAGCCGCGGGCCTGCGCCTCGTAGATGCCTGCGTACAGCGCGTTGGGATGGCCTGCGAGCACGATCGTGACGGTGTCGGCCGTGCCAGGGGCGGGGTGGATCGTGTTGCTGACCTCGCCGCATCCGGCCACCGCGCAGCCGGCGAGCCCCGCCACGGCGGCGGCGCGCCAGGAGCGCAGGGAACCCCATGACAGCAGGGAATCCCAGGCGCGCCAGGAACCGCAGGAGTTCCAGGAGCGCCGTGTGGGCGTCGGCACTGTCGGGCGATGTCTCATCGGCGCTGTGTGTCTCTCTGTCTCTCTCTATGTACCCACGGCAACGCTCGCCGCTCGGCGAGCGTCAGCAGCGCAAACAACAGGATGGCGAATGCCGCGAGCACGAACACGGTGGCAAACGCCTCGGCTGTCTCAAGGTTGCCAACAGTCACGAGCAAGAGGTAACCGAGCCCCGAGTTCGATCCGGCCGCCTGTTCTCCGAGGATCGCGGCAATGACAGAGAATACGGCGGCCACCCTGGCTCCGGCGAAAACCCCGGGAAGTGCGCTCGGAAGCTCGACCCGCCGGAACGTCTCCCAGCGGCCCGCGTCGAACGTGCGCAGCAGCTTGATCAGGTCCGGGTCGACCGCCTCCAGCGCCGAGAGCGTCGTCACAAGGATCGGAAAGAACGAGACGAGCCCGATCACGGTCAGCTTCGGCAACAGCCCAAAACCAAGCCACAGGACGATCAGCGGCGCGAGGATCGGGATCGGGATCGTCTGAGACCCGACCAGCAACGGATAGGCCGCCTGGCGCACGATGCCCGAGAAGTGCAGCACCACAGCCGCAATCAGACCAAACGCGGCGCCCAGCGCGATGCCCAGGAGGATCTCTGCCGCCGTGGGCTTGAAGTTGTGCCAGAGCGTGCCGCGGTCGTCCACCAGGGCCCGCACGACGTCGACGGGGGAGGGCAGCAGCAACGAGCTGACATCGCTGATCGTCACATAGAGCTCCCAGATCCCGAGCAGCACCAGGACCGCGAGCATCGGCAGCAGCCACGGTCTCATGCCGGCGCGACCAGCGCTTCCAGCGCCCTGGCACGCAGTTGGACCACCGCTGCGTCGGTCCGCTGCCGCGGCCGGCTCACGCCGACAGCCAGGTCAGCGACGACCCGGCCGGGTCGCGGCGAGAGCACCACGACGCGGTCTCCCAGCAGCACGGCCTCCTCGACGTCGTGGGTGACGAGCACGACCGTCCGCGGCTCCGCATCCAGGATCTGCGCGAGCCACCCCTGCATCTCGGCACGGGTGATCGCGTCGAGCGCGGCGAACGGCTCGTCGAGCGCCAGCACCGGCTTGCCCGCCAGCAGCGTTCGCAGGAACGCGACACGCTGGCGCATCCCACCCGACAGCTCGTAGGGCCGGGCTTCCTCAAAGCCGCCGAGTCCGAAGCGCTCGAACCACGGCGCGACCCGGTCGCGCGCCAGCGGGCGCGCGACCCCATGCACCCGCAATGCCAGGCACGCGTTGTCGATCGCCGAGAGCCAGGGCAACAGCAGGTCTCGTTGCGGCATCAGGGCTGCCGGCGCGGCCTGGACCACACCGGCGTCTGGAGTCTGGAGACCGCAGATCAGCTCGAGCAGCGTCGTCTTGCCGCAGCCGCTCACACCCACGACCGCGACGGTCTCGCCGGCGGCCACCTCCAGCGACAGGTCGCGGAGCGCGTGCACGGGCTCGCCGCCGCGACTTCCCGTGAATGTCCTTGATACCTCGCGAAGCTCGATCAAATCAGGCGGCTGGTCAGCGCTTCATCAGATGGTCGACGAAATCGCTCAGCAGCTCAGTGTTCCAGCACTCGAACGCCTCGCAGAACTGCTCGTAGACCGCGATCACGCTATCCCCGTAGTTCCAGTACAGCTTCGGCTCGGGGTTGAGCCACAGCGTGCGCCCGGCCCGTGCGGTGATTGCGGCGAACAGGTCCTCGCGCGGAGGGCGTCCGTTGGTGCGGGCGTCGCCGAGCACGATCACGGTTGCCCGCGGGTGCAGCTCGTCCTCGATCTCCGACAGGAACTCACTCCAGACGCGGCCATAGTCGGTGTAGCCAGAGACGTCGGCGACGCCGGCGTCGCGGGCGATCGCCGCCGCCGCGGCGCGGAAGTCGCGCTCGCGATGGAAGACGTCTGTGACCTCCGAGATGCGCTCGATGAACACGAATGAGCGCTGCTTGCGAAAGGCATCGTGCAGGGCGTGCAGGACGCTGAGGAAGAACGTGCTGGCGCTGGTGACCGACGTCGACACGTCGCAGAGCACGAACAGCTCGGGCCGGCGTGGGCGTCGCGGCCTGTACTTGAGCTCCACCGGCACCCCGCCGGTCTGCAGCGAGGCTCGCATCGTCGCCCGCACGTCCACGTGCGCATGGCGGGCGTGGCCGCGCTGCTCGTGGCCCTGGGAGGCGAGCCGCCGCCGCAGCTGCGCGACCACCTTGTGCACGGCCGCCAGATCCTGGACCGGCCCGCCGGGCAGCGAGCGGTCCAGATCGGTCAGCGGGCGCTTGGGCGGCAGCGCCTGTGTGCGCTCGATCTGCGCGCGTTCGAGCTCACGGCGAAGCGCCTGTTCGAACTCGCGCAGCTGCTCGCGCGGGATGCCCTGCTGGCGCGGGTCGTCCTCCGGCAGGTCCGGTTGGGGCTCGGTGCGCAGGCCCAGCGCGCGACGGATGCGTTGCACGTCGACGCCCAGCACGCCCGATCCCTGACCTCTGCCGAAGGCCGCGATCGCGAGCCGGGCGAGGTCGCGCAGGTCGGACTCCGAGCCGTCCTCGAGCGCCTGGGCGATCTGGCGTCGCAGCTCGTCGAGGTCGACCTGATCGCCGCCGACGCGGGCCTGCGGTTCGGAGACCTCGAGCCGAACGGCCTGCATCTCCGTGGCGCGGAAGAAGAAACGGTCGAACACGAGGTCGAACACGCGCCGGTCCTCGGGAGACTTCGCGATCGTGGTGGCGAGTGTCTCGCGGAACTCGTCCAGCGCCGACCAGTCCACCAGCTCCAGTGCCTCGAACGAATCGAGCAGCTCCGAGGTGCCGACCGCGACACCCTCGGATCGCAGATCCTCCGCGAACGCGACCAGCTGGCCGTCGAAGTCGAGCCGGTGTCCGTCGACGTCAGCGCGCTCGCCGGGCATCGCGTCCTATCCGCAGGCCTGCCCGCCGGCCCGGGCCGTCAGGCCGCCTGCGCGGGTTCCAGCTTGACGCCGACCCGCTCGGCGACGGTGTCGAGATCGGTCCGATGCTTGACGATCACGCTCATCGTCTGCCGGAAGGTGTCCTGATCGATGTCGCTGGCACCGAGCAGCAGCAAGGCCCGTGCCCAGTCGATCGACTCGGCGATGCTGGGCGGCTTCTTGAGGTCGAGGTCCCGCACCATCTGCACCACCTCGACCAGCTTGCGAGCGACCGTCTCCGACAGGTCGGGGGAGTGCATTCGCACGATCGCGAGCTCGTGCTCGAGATCCGGGTAGTCGAGCCACAGGTACAGGCAGCGGCGCTTCAACGCCTCGGTCAGCTCGCGGCTGTTGTTGGAGGTCAGCACCACCACCGGATGCGTGCGCGCCTCGACCCGCCCGAGCTCGGGGATTGTGATCTGGAAGTCCGACAGCAACTCGAGCAGCATCGCCTCGAATTCCTGGTCGGTCTTGTCGATCTCGTCGATCAGCAGCACCACCGGCTCGCTCGAGGAGATCGCCGTCAACAGCGGCCGCTCGAGCAGGAAGTCGGCGCCGAAGATGTCGTCCTGAACCTCGTTCCAGCCGGTCTCACCCGATTCGGTCTGAATCCGCAGCAGCTGCTTGCGGTAGTTCCACTCATACAGCGCCTTGGCCTCGTCCAGGCCCTCGTAGCACTGCAGCCGCACGAGCTCGCGGTCAAGGTACCTCGCCAGTGCCTTGGCCAGCTCGGTCTTGCCCACACCGGCAGGCCCCTCGACGAGCACGGGCTTGCCGAGCTGCGTGGCGAGATAGGACACGAGCGCCGTCGAGGCGCCCGGCAGGTAGCCGGCCTCGCGCAGCCCCTCAGCTACATCCTGCACCGAGCTGGGATCCGTTGCCATGCGGCAAATATAGGGAGGCGCGACCGGCCCCGGTGCCTGGCGGGCGAAGCAGCGGCGAGCCCGCCGCTACAGAATCGGGATGTCGCGCACCTCGACATCACCGCCACCGTCGCCCTGCTCGAGCCGTGCGACACACCAGTCGATCAGCGCCCGCAAGGCCTCCAGAAGTTGGCGTGCCGCCTCAGCGAGGCGCACGCGCAGTTCCGTCGGCACGAGCGCCAGCAGCTGCTCGCACAGTTGTGCGATCGCGTCGGCGTCGACCTGACGGGTTCCGGGCGGAACCTCCCAGCCTCGGGGCGGGACGCCGTTCTGCTGATCAGTGGTCACGGGTGAAGCTCACCTCCAAAGTTCCGTCGAGGTAGGTCGCAGACACCGGTTTATACGCCGCCAGCGTCGGTGGCAGCATGATCGTGCGCCGCTGCCCGCCCGCCGTCACCACCAGCTCGAGCCCAACCTGGCGCAGGCCTATCTCCTCCTTCTTCGCGAACGGGATCGTCAGTCGAAGCCGGGCGCCGTTTTCGTCGCTCTCGATCGACTGCGTGATCGTGTCGTACAGGATCGCGGCCGGGTCGATCTCGGTGGCTGGCGGGCTGGCATCGGCTTCAGCACCGAACAGCGTCTCTCCGAGCTTCGCCAGCATCGCGGGGCCGATCACCTCCTCATCGAAGTACGGCGCCTCCAACACCGGCACAGGTTCGAACGCCGATCGCACCAGCTCGAGCTGCTCGCTCTGCAGACCGCGCCAGCGTGCGAAGTAATCGCCGACATCCTCCGGGAAGACCTTGTTGACGACCACGGCGTCGGTCAGGTAGCCGTACAGGTTGAGGTAGGTGAAGGTGCGCATCGCCTCGCCGATCACCATCCGGTCGGGCGCCATCACCAGCCTGATCGTGCTGTGGTCGGTGTCTCGGAGGATCTGGTCCATCGCGATCAGATTGGCCGAGAGCCGCTGGATGTCATCGAACACGGCGCTGGTCGGCAGCGGAATGTCGAGCACCGTCCGCGCCAGTGGGGCCGCGGCCGCCACGATCGCGCGCTCGAGCGGCACGACCTTCTCGAGCCACCAGCGGGCGGCCTCGGGGAACGACAGCAGCCGCAGCGTCTCGCCGGTCGGCGCGCAGTCGACGATGATCACGTCCCAGAGGCCTTCGCCGTGGTGCCGGCGTAAGCGCAGCAGCGAGAACAGCTCATCGACCCCGGGCGGCACGGTCAGCTCCTCCGCGGAGATGCGGTCAAGTCCGCGCTGCATCAGCAGCTGACCGAACCACTCCTGGACTCCGGCCCAGTGGCGGCTGAGCTCGTGCTGTGCATCGATCTCGGCCGCGTCGAGGTTCCTCGACACAGGCGTTGGCTCGGCGCCGAGCTCCATCTGCAGTGAGTCCGACAGGCTGTGAGCCGGGTCGGTCGAGAGGATCAGCGTGCGGTGTCCGCCGGCGGCGCAGCGCACGGCAGTCGCGGCAGCGACTGATGTCTTGCCGACTCCGCCCTTGCCGGTGTAGAGGATCGTACGCGGCGTCAAGGCGGTCAACGCTACCGCGCGCGGGAAAACAAAGGCCCGTGTGACCCTAAAGGCCCGTCTGACCGCCGCCCGTCGTGTTGGTGCCGCCGGGCGTCGTCGAGGTCGAGGTTGTCGTCGTAGTCGTGGTGGTCGCGGTGGTCGTGGTGGCGGTGGTCGTGGTCGTCTTGGTCCGGGTCGGCGTGGTGGTCGTCTGCGTCGTCGTCCTGGTCGGCGTCGGGATCGGGACCGTGACCGTCGTCGGTGCGGGGGTGCTCGGCTTGGTCGCCTCGGAGGCCGGACACCTCCCCTTGCACGCGTAGAGGTTCGTCGTCAGCTTGGCGTAGTGGCCGGCCGGGTCGGTGATCGACATCGCGAGGCTGTACGTGCCCGCCTTCAGCTTCGGCGACTGCAACGAGAGATTGCCCGCGTAGAAGCTCCTCTTCGTGTAGATGTAGTCCTTGCCGTTGCCGCTCAGCGTGATGCCGACGGACGCGTACTTGGTCGTCTCGAACTTCAGATCGAACCTCTTGCCGGCGGGTGCCGTGGTGGTCTCGAGCGTGAGTTGCGGCTGTGTCAGCAGGTCGGCCTCGAACTGCCGGTAGGTCGTGCAGTAGACCGAGATCTGCGTCTTCTGGCAGAGCAGCTTGAGGAACCCTGTGACCAGGGTGTGATAGCTCAGATCATCTGGCTGACCGGGCTGGTAGAGCGACCAGCCTCCGATCGCGAACGAGCGCAGCTCCGACCTGGCCTGGGAGTTCCCGGCGTTGTAGAGGCCCGCGGCGGCCCGGTCGCCTGACACCTGCGCGTAGTCGTAGAGGCCCAGCACGCTCTGCAGGAAGGCGTTGATGATGTCCGTCCCGGGGGTGAACGAGTACTGCAGGTAGCGGTTGCCCAGCGGGGTCCGGACGGCCACACCCGCCGGTGGCGCGGACCTGAACAGCGGCAGTGCGCTGTGAGCGTAGGTCAGGTAGCGGCGGTTCCCGGTCGCCAGGTAGGCGTTGGTCAGCGCCTCGAGACCGGTGCCCTGCGCCATCGCGCTGACCCAGGGCGGCCTGCCGCCCTCCCAGTTGAAGTAGTACTCCCAGGCCAGTCCGCCCGCTCGCCTGACGGCGAGCGGGACCATCTCCCTCATCAGCGTCGCCAGTTTCCCGTAGTCGGCCGGGCCGGCCTCGTAGTAGCCGTCGCCCTCGCCGAACGTGTGCAACACCTGCAGCTGGATGCCGGAGCCGGCGTAGTACTCCCAGACGAGCTCGGAGCCCTGGAACTGCACCGCGGCGCCGTTCTCGAGCGACGCGCCCGTCTTCCAGTACCTCGTGTTGTTGGTGAGTGTCAGCATCAGCACCGGCAGGCGCCCGGCCGTCACCTGGCCGTCGGTCGCCATCTCGGTGAGCGTGTCGGTGACGCCCTGCAGCTGAGCGGTCCGCCACTTCGTCAGGTGCTTCTCCTCGGTGAGCGCCCGCGCCCAGGCCCTCAGATCACCGGCGTATGCGGCGCTCGAGAGCGCGCCCTCGCCGCGCAGCTTGGCGAGCGCCTGCGCGAACGTCACCGTCTTCGGAGGCTTCGGCTTCAGAGGCTTCGGCTTCAGAGGCTTCGGCTTCTTGGTGGAGGTGGTGCGGCCGGCCCGGGCGACGCTGGCCCGAGCCGCTGAGGAATCCGGTTGCGTCGAGGGCGCTGAGGAATCCGGCCGCGTCGAGGGCGCCGAGGTCGCCGAGGTCGCCGGCAGCGTGGGGTTGGCGGCTGCTCCCGTCAGGTACGGGTTGTCGATCAGGCGCGTGCGTCCGTCGTGGCGCAGGACGGTCACCGTGGCCGCCGACGCCGAGCCGGCGACCACCCCCAGAACAACCGCCACGACGCACGCCGCGTGGATCAGCGGCAGGCGTCTGCGCATCGCGAACGATGGTAGGTCCGCCGCCGCGCCTCGCTGCACACTTTCGTGCGTGGTCGCGGGGGAGTCATGTCGCGTGAGCCGCCGAGCATCCCGTTGGTCTGATAACCGCCGCGCGGCGCCGAGGTTGCGGTCGTGAGCCAGCGATGTCACACGACTTGCGGCCAGTGCACTGACGAGGTATAGAGCAATGGTGGGCTTCATGGCAGAGACGAACCCGCGGAACTCGGGCTCACGCGGAAGTGGCTCGCTGACATACCGAGCCGGGCTCGACGGCCTGCGAGCGCTGGCGGTTGCCGGCGTGTTCCTCTACCACGCGAATGTCAGCTGGATGCCGGGCGGCTTCCTCGGCGTGGACCTGTTCTTCGTGCTCAGCGGCTACCTGATCACGTCGCTGCTGTTGCGGGAGTGGTCGAAGCACGGATCGCTCAAGCTCGCAAACTTCTGGGGTCGCCGGGCGCGGCGGCTGTTCCCGGCGGTTCTCGTCGTGGTCCTGTTCACACTGCTGATGACGCTCACGATTGCGCGCGACGACCTCAGCCGCACCCGCGGGGACGCGATCAGCGCGCTGGTCTATCTCACCAACTGGCATGAGATCATCGCCAGCCACTCCTACTTCAATCAGTTCGGCCGTCCATCGCTGCTCCAGCACCTCTGGTCGTTGGCGATCGAGGAGCAGTTCTATCTCCTGTGGCCGCTGATCCTGATCGTCGGACTGACCCGACTGCGCCGCCGCGGGATGATTGGGCTGACCGCCCTGCTCGCGACCGGCTCATGCCTGCTGATGTGGCTGCTCTACAACCCCAGCGGAGACCCATCGCGGGTGTATTACGGGACCGATACGCGTGCATTCACACTGCTGATCGGCGCCCTGCTTGCGTTTGTGTGGTCGGCTGAGGATCCGCCCCTGCGGCGGCTGCGAGGGCACCGTGCGATCGCCGACGGGATCGGACTCGTGGCACTCCTCGGTGTGCTGGCGATGTTCTGGCGCGTTCACGACTTCGATCCCTGGATGTACCGGGGGGGATTCCTGCTGATGGCGATCATCGGTGCAGTGCTGGTGGCTGCGGCTTCGTACCCGGGCACGATCCTGAGTCGGGCTCTCGGTTGCCGGCCGCTGGTTTGGATCGGTGCGCTGAGCTACGGGATCTACCTCTGGCACTGGCCGATCATGCAGTTGACGCGACCCGGCGTGGACGTCCCGTTGCACGGCGCTCCGCTGATCCTGCTGCAGGCGGCGGCGACGGTGGCCGCGGCCGCCGTGTCGTTCCACTACATCGAGATGCCGGTCCGGTCGGGGCGGACACAGAAGCGAGCAAAGGCCTGGCTCGATGCTCATACGCCCCATCAGCGCCTGGTCTGGGTGTCCGGAGGCGCCGGCGCGATCGCCGTCATGGCCGGCCTTGCGTTCGGGCTGCCTGCTCCGATCGCGGCGGCCGCGTTGCAGTCCACCGCGACCCCCTCAGCTCAGGTGAACCTATCTGCCAACGCTCGCGGGTCGACGATGCTGCGGGCTGGAGCGAAGCTCACAGATGCGGGCGCGCGTTCTGGCGCGGACCCCTCCGGTGCCGGTCGGCCTGGACTCCAGCCGACGCACGGTGAAGGCGCGCTGCCACCAGGGCCGATACTGGCGGTTGGCGATTCGGTGATGCTCGGCTGTGCCCCCAACCTCGAGGCAAGGCTTGGGCATCGGCTGACCGTTGACGCCATCGTCGGGCGTCAGGCGGAGGAGACGATCGAGCGGCTCGCCGAGTACCGTGCGGCCGCTCGCCTGCCGCAGACCGTGATCGTGCAGATCGGCAACAACGGTCCGGTCTGGTCCACCGACATGCAGAATCTGCGCAGGGTCCTCAGGGGCGTACCGAGAGTCGTGCTCGTGAATGTGCGTCTGGCTCGCAGCTGGCAGAACGAGGTCAACCACGAGCTCAGCCAATACGCGCGAACCTGGCCGCAGGCCGTGATCGCCAACTGGTACGCGAACAGCACTCAGGCGATGCTGACCGACGGCGTGCACCCATCGGTCGCGGCACGGAACGTCTACACGCGGGTGGTGGTCGATGCCCTCGAGCTCGACTACTCCCGACCGACCTCCTGATCGTCCTCTTCGAGCTCGTCGTCGGTGTCGTCGGGCCCGTTCTCAGAAATGGCTCCGGCGTGGTAGTGGATCTGGAAGCGCTGGAGCAGTTCGTCGCGGCGGTCCTCATCGACCGGAACGTCGTCTGAGATGCGGACCCAGTCCGCTCCCTCGAACTCCTCCATGTTGAAGATCTCGCTGTCGAGCTCCGGCGAGTCGTCGACGATGATCAGAACCTCGGTCTGTGGATTGAAGTAGGTGCCCGGGCGGTTGACGATGTCGTCGAACTCGAGGCTTTGTGGGTCGGCCATGAGCGGGATCCTAGTCGTTTGGGCGTTGCGGTTGCCAGGTGACGAGGGAGGGGTTTCTTTGGCACCGCCAAAGAAACCCCTCCCTCGTCAGGTGCGCTCAAAGCGTGCCGCGGGCGCCGGCGCGGCGGCCGTCGCGGGCGTCGGTCGACGTTCGTCCGTGCGATACCCTCTGAAGGGCGTTGACTGACTAGTCAATCGACCCGACACAGGAGACCTGACCCGTGATTGATTTCACGCTGACCGAAGAACAGCTCGCGATCCGCGAGATGGCGCACGAGTTTGCGGAGAAGGAAATCCGCCCGGTCGCCTGGGACTTTGACCGTGACGCCACCTGGCCGCAGGAAATCATCGAGAGGGCCTGGGAGCTCGGCCTGATGAACGGCCACCTCCCGGAGCAGTACGGAGGCCCCGGACTCACCTATCTCGACGGGGCGATCATCGAAGAGGAGCTCTCCTGGGGCTGCTCCGGCATCGGCACGACGCTCACCTGCAACGGACTGGCGTCGGCCCCGCTCGGCCTGGCCGGGTCCGAGGAGCTCAAGAAGGAATACTTCGGCCGCCTGGTCGAGGCGCCGATGCTCGCCTCCTTCTGCCTGACCGAGCCCGATGCGGGCTCTGACGTCTCAGGCATGAAGACCACGGCGACCAGGAAGGGCGACAAGTGGGTGATCAACGGATCCAAGTGCTTCATCACCAACGGCGAATACGCCAACTGGTACACGGTCTTCGCCAAGACCGACAAGGATGCCGGCCACCGTGGCATCTCCTGTTTCATCGTCCCGCGTGACGCGGGCGTCGTGGTCGACAAGCACGAGGACAAGATGGGCCAGCGCGCCTCGAATACCGCGACGATCACCTTCCCGGAGGTCGAGATCCCGCTCAACCATCTGGTCGGCGAGGAGAACCACGGCTTCAAACTCTCGATGATGACGCTCGACCGCACCCGCCCCGGGGTGGCCGCGATGGCGACCGGCGTCGCTCGCGCGGCCTGGGAGATGGCGATGGAGTACTCCAAGCAGCGTGTCCAATTCGGGGTGCCGATCGCGATGCACCAGGGGATTCAGTTCATGCTCGCCGACATGGCTACGAAGGTGCACCTCAGCCGGCTGGCGTACATGAACGCAGCAACCCTGCTGGACCAGGGCAAGCGCAACACACTCGAGTCCTCGCACGCCAAGCGCTTCGCGGCCGACTCGGCGATGGAGGTCGCGACCGACGCGGTGCAGGTCTTCGGTGGCTATGGCTTCATCAGGGAGTACAAGGTCGAGAAGCTGATGCGCGACGCCAAGATCCTGCAGCTGTACGAGGGCACGGCCCAGATCCAGCGCCTCGTGATAGCCCGTGAGACGCTGCTGCCACGCCAGTAGAGCGGCATACCGCGATCGAGACCACTAGTCAACTTGGAAATGGCCGCCGGTATAGATGACGCGCTCGGCGCCGTCGCGCATCACAGCAGTAACCGTGCGGTCGTTCGTTGAGACGATGTCGGTGTGGACCGCGGCCTGGACGTTGAAGCCGAGCTGCTCCCACTCCTCGTCGGTCACCGAGGCGCTCTCACCGGCATACGCGTCGGTGATCGACATGCCGACTGCGAGGTGTGTGTTGCCGTACGGGCCGCCCATGTTCTCGTCGTAGAGCGTGCTGGCCATGAAACGGTCGATCCGCGACACGCGGGCGTCTGTCAGCGAGAACTCGCCGATGCGGTTGCCGCCGGGCGCGGCGACGATCTGCTCCAGCAACTCCCGGTTCTCGTCTGCCGCGACGGCGGTCACCAGACCATCGGTGAACTCGAGGCGCGCGCCACGGACCTTGGCCCCGTGCGTGAACAGCGGCTCGCTGAAGCTGACGTGACCGTTGGTGCCACGCCAGTCTGGTGAGGTGAAGACCTCGAAGCTGGGGATGTTGCGTCCCGAGCCACCCACCCAGCGGCGGCGCTCGCCGAGCGTCAGCCACAGGTCGGTGCCCTCCGCCTGGAGGTGCAGACGCTCGATCGGGAGCGAGGTCAGCCAGTCGCGATAGCCATGGATCGCATCCATCGTCTCCCGCCAGCGCGCGATCGGATCAGGGTCATCCAGGAAGCAGGCGTGGATGATCTGCTGCCAGTACCGCTCCGCGGTGAGGCCGGCCTCCAGTGCCATCGCCTCGGTGCCCCAGAGCCCGATCGTCCAGTGAAAGCGCCCGGACCGCTCCTTCTCCTGTTGCCAGCCGACGACGGGCATCATCGCGGCCTGACGCCGCATCTGCTTCTGCGGGTCGACGCCCTCGAGCGCGTGTGGGTGATCGGTGCCGTCGATGTAGATCGAATGGTCGATCTGGTCGGTCAGCCCGCGCCAGTAACTCTCGCCGAAGTGGTCGAGCTGTGCGTCGCCTGCGAGCTCGTAGAAGTCACGCTCGAGATTGAAGCGACCACCCTGGCTCATCCGCAGCACTTGGATCACGTTGCCGCCTGAGCGCCACACCGCCCGGCAGACCTCGGCGAATAGCGGCTTGGTCTCCTCGCTGCCGATCACCCGCACGGTGTCTCCGGGCTTGATCCCCGCGCCTTCGCCCAGTGCAAAATCCACCAGCAACCGTGCGTAGCGCTCGACGATCTCCTTGTTTGGTTCGTAGGTCATGCCGACAAGCTAATCACCTATCTGAAAGCGTCCATTGGTGTAGATGACCTGTTCGGAGCCGTCCCGCATGCTGGCGGTGACGGTCCTGTCGGTGGTGGAGATGATGTCGGTGTGGATCGCGGAGCGGTTGAACCCCAGGCGCTCCCAGTCGGCGTCGTCGAGCGTGGCTGCATCGCCGTCATAGGTGTCCTGATACGCGTTGCCGAGTGCCAGATGCGTGTTGCCGTACGGCCCGCCCATGTTCTCGTCGTACAGCGTGTCGGCCATGAAGCGGTCGATGCGGGATAGGCGAGCATCGGTCAGCGAGAACTCGCCGATGCGGTCGGCGTTCTCGGTGGCGATCATCTCGTGCAGGAGAGCCTCGTTCTCGGTCGCGGCGGCCCGCGTCACTCGCCCGTCCTTGAACTCGAGCTCGACGCCGCGGATCAACGAACCGAAGGTGTAGAGCGGTTCGCTGAAGCGGATCCAGCCCTCCGTTCCGCGCCAGTCCGGCGAGGTGAAGATCTCGAAGCTCGGGATGTTGCAACCGAGGCCGTCCCTCCAGACGCGTTGCTGCCCGAGCGTCAACCACAGATCTGCGTCCGGGCCCTCGACGTGCAGTCGGTCGATCGGCAGCGCGTTGAGCCGATCCCGGTGCTGGCGAATCTGCTCGTGCAACTCACGCCAGCGCGCGACCGGATCCTCGATATCGAGGAAACAGGCGTTGACTATCTGGTCCCAGTACTCCTCGATCCCCAGGCCCGCCTCCGCCGCCATCCCGGGGGTGCCGTAGCTCGCGACCGTCCAGGTGAACTCGCCGCGATTCTCCTTGACCTGCTCCAGGTCATGCATGGGCCGCAGCGATTGCGCGTGGCGCATCTGCTTCGCGGCGTCGACGCCCGCCAATGCCCGCGGATCGGCGCTCGCGAAGATCACCAGGTCGTGGTCCACCTGCTCGATGGCGCCGCGCAGGTACGCCTCGGGGACGAAGTCCAGCTGCTCGTCGTCGGCGAGTTCGTAGAACGCCCGCGTGACGTCGTCGGAATCGTCCTTGGACGGTCTGTACCAATGGATCACGTGGCCGCCGGCGCGCCACACGGCCTTGCAGGCCTCGACATAGAGTGGTTTGCACGCATCACTGCCATACACCCTCACCACGTCGCCGCGCTTGATCCCGCTGCCCTGACCGAGCCCGAACTCCACCAGCAGGCGCGCGTATCGCTCGAGGATCTCGGCTGGAGGCGTGTAGCTCATCGTCGCCCACGCCCGCGCGGTCGCCCTGGAGACGCTCCTGTGCAGCGAGTCGACGCTCGACCTCGTTGAACTTCGAGCTCATCGGGCAGTAGGCGCGGATCTCGAGCCTGCGGCACGCTTGAAGATTAGGCCCTCGCACGGATGGGGTCAGCCGACAGAGGGCTTGACGATCACGACCGAGCACGGGGAGTGAGCAGCGCATTCCTGCCCGACCGAACCGAGCAGGAGGCCGGTGAAGCCCTCGCGCCCGCGCGTGTGAACCTCGCGGATTAGTTCTGTTACTCGCTTGCCGAAAATTCCCAGATCGCGACGCCCAGCAGCAGCAGCCCCAGCAACAGCACGATCGCTGCCTGCAGCGCCGGTGGAACCGGCCATCCCCACCAGGTGACGCCGGTGCTGAGCGCCTGGTGCGCAGCGGCGGAGACATCCAACTTGCTGAAGACGAGCTGGCGCATCGGGTCGACTGCGTAGGTCATGGGGTCAATGCGGTTGAGCACGGTGAGCCACGGCGGCAGGTTCGAGACCGGGAACATCGCGCCGGAGATGAAGAACATCGGCATCATGATCATCTGCGTGACGGCCATGAACGACTGCATCTGCTTCATCGGGATCGCGACCGCCAGGCCGAAGCCGGTGATTGTGAACGCCAGCAGCAGCTGCAGGCCGAGCACGCCGAATATCAGTCCGAGGCTGTAGGGCACCCCCACGGTCCAGGCGATCGCCAACACGATCAGGCCCTGCAGCGACGCCACGGTGGCACCGCCGAGACACTTGCCGATCACGATCGAGCTACGCCGCACCGGCGCGACCATCATCTCTCGCAGGAAGCCGAACTCGCGGTCCCAGACGATCGATGCCGCGGAGAACATCGCGGTGAACATCACCGCCATGCAGAGGATGCCCGGGTAGAGGAAGGTCTTGAGGCTGACCCCGTAGGTTCCGGCGCTGGCGATCGTCTCGAGGCCGGCGCCCAGCACGAACAGGAACAGAAACGGCTGAACGAGCGAAGTGACGATTCGCATGCGGTCATTGCTGAAGCGGATCAGCTCGCGGCGCCACACGATCTTGATCGCGCGCAGCTCTGAGCGGAAGCTGCGCTTGGGAACGTGGATGCGGACGATCTCGAGCGTTTCGTCAGGACCGGTTACGGTGCTGACGGCCGGGGCTGCAGGGGTGGTGGTCATCTGCGGGCGCCCCCTCCCATCATCTGCATCATCACTCGGTTTCGAAGCTTGGACGGATCCTCTTCTGCATCGCGGATCGTCGAGCCCGTGAAGGACATGAACACGTCATCCAGCGTCGGTCGAGAGACGCTGACACCGCGGATCGGCAGGCCGAGCTCGGCGAACAGTCGTGGCACGAACTGCTCGCCGTCCTCGACTCCGAACGCGACGGCGCCCTCGGAGACCTTGGCCTCGATCCCGAAGCGCTCACGGAGCGCATCGATCGTCGCGTCGTTGTCGTCGGTGTGGATCGTGACGCGATCGGCGCCGACGCCGGCCTTGAGCGTCTCCGGCGTGTCCAGCGCCACGATCTGACCCCGGTCCATGATCGCGATCCGGTCACACCACTCAGCCTCGTCCATGTAGTGCGTCGTCATGAAAATGGTGATCTCCTCGCGCTGCTGCAGTTCGCGGATGTAGGTCCAGATCGAGCGGCGGGTCTGCGGGTCGAGTCCGATCGTCGGCTCGTCGAGAAACAGCACGCGCGGCGAGTGCATCAGCCCGCGAGCGATCTCCAACCGTCGGCGCATGCCGCCGGAGAAGGTGCGCACCTCGCCGTCCTTGCGGTCCCAGAGGCCCACCATCCTGAGCACCTGCTCCATCCGCGGTGCCACGAGGTTGGATGGCACACCGTAGAGCTCGGCGTGCAACTTGAGGTTCTGGGCGGCGGTCAGGTAGCCGTCGAGCGTCGGATCCTGGAAGACCAGGCCGATGTTGCGACGCACGTCGTCACGCTCGCTGACGATGTCGTGACCGGCGACCTGTGCCCGGCCGCCGCTCGGCTTGATCAGCGTGCAGAGCATGTTGATCGTCGTGCTCTTGCCGGCGCCGTTTGGGCCGAGGAAGCCAAAGACCTCGGCTGCCTCGACCTCGAAACTCACGCCCTTGACGGCCTCGAAGTCGCCGAAGCGCTTGACGAGGCCGTCGACCTTGATCGCAGCTGGGTGCGTGTGCGTTGCGCCCACGTAACTGAGGTTAGTCGTCGCTGCCGGACGGCTCGCCGCCACCGTCGTCACCGCCGGCGACCTCGCCCCCGGCGTGCTCGGCCGTGGATCCATCTTCGGTCGGCTGAGCAGCCGGTCCGTCCTCGGCGAGCAGTCGGTAGAGGCTCTTGCGTGCCTCATCGAGGAGCTCTGTTGCCCTCGCGGCGGTCTCCGGCTTGCCGGTGAATCCGACCTGGCGCGCGGCGGCGATCGTGGCGATCACAGACCTGCGCAGGTCGACGCGCTCCTGGCTCATGCCAGGCCATGCGATGCCGCCTGGGCCCGCAAGGCTCCGATCGCCGAGCTGCTCGAGGAAGGCCCTGCCCGCATCGGTCAGCTCATATCCGCGACCGGAACCGGAGTCCGGGGTGCTGCCGCTGATCAGACCGTCATCCTCGAGCAGCTGCAGCGCCGGGTAGACGACTACGGGGCTCGGAACCCGGCGGCCGGGGCCGCGTTCGGCCAGCATCTGAATCAGCTCAGAGCCGGTCTTGGGACTGTTCTCGGACAGCAATGTCAGCAGCGCGATGCGCAGCCCACCGCGTCGGTGCCGGCCGCGCGGCCCTCCTGGGCCGGGGCCGAAGCCATGACCGCCGCGGCCGCCATGTCCGCCGCGGGGGCCGCGGCCGCGGTAGCCGCTCATTTGAGAATCGTCTGGATTGGGGAATCGTTCGTTGAACATGCTTTCTCTTTCGGTTGGGTTGTTCATACGATATGTCAACGATATATCGTTAAGGCGAAATTGTCAAGGCCTGAAACGGACGCGTGCCGCGGGCCGTGGGGGCGCGCGGGTGTGGGCGGTGCGGCCTAGCGGGGTGCGGCCTAGCGGTGTGCATTGGCGCCTCCGTAGGTTTCATAAGCAGTACCTATGACTGTGGTCATCAGTCCGTCTTGGACATATTGATCGCGCGCGCCGATCATGTGACCATGACGACAAGGAAGTCAGCACCCACAGTCGGAGCACTTCGCTCCCTGTACGACGCGCAGCGCGTGGCCGGCCGGGACGGACGGCTGAGCGGCAGGATCCGAAGCAACCTCGCCTCAGGCAGAAAGGCCACAGCTGCGCAGCGACTCGGCTTGGCCGCGGCGCGTGGGAACGCCGTCGCCTACGGCGTGCCTGCCGCCCGAGCTCGCTGATCCACGTCGCGCAGCGCTGACCCGGACGAGCGCTGCCCTGACCCGGGCGAGAGCAGCGCGCACGAACCGCGGTGCGCCCTCGCGGCTCTCCGTTACGATATATCGTTATGATCGCGACAGCGACGGCGTATCGGAGGCCTGATGGCAGAAATTCCAGAATCGGACGGCAGCGGACCCGGCGGTCCCAGCCGGGGTAAAGAGGGGGGACGCGGTGGCGGCCGCGCTCGTTTGCCCCGACGCAACGTAGTAGTCAGTGAGGTATCGAAGGTGACGCCGCAACTGGTCAGGGTCGTCGCCACCGGCGAGCTCGAGGACTGGAGTGTGAGCGGCGGTCCCGGCGGCCACTTCAAAGTGTTCATCCCGCAGGCGGGCAGCGAGGACCATGTGATGCGCACCTACACCGTGCGTGAGTACGACGGTGCCGCTGGCCATCTCACCATTGACTTCGCGGTGCACGCCGACGGTCCGGCCACGACCTGGGCCATGAACGCGGCTCCTGGCTTGGCATTTCAGATCTCGGGCGCCGCGCGCTCTGGTTACGAGCCCGCCGAGTCGGCAGGTTGGACCGTGTTCGTCGCTGATCAGTCGGCGCTTCCGGCCGTGGCGGCGATCGTCGAAGAGCTTCCGGCCGGCTACGCCGTCCTAGCGCTGCTCGAGGTTCCCGCCGCCGGGGAACAGCTGGAGTTGCGCTCAGATGCGCACCTCGAAGTCAACTGGATCCTCCAGCGGGGCGCGCCGTGCGCGGAGCTGGTGGCTGCCGCGCTTGCGCTCCAGCTGCCAAGTGGTGAAGGAGACATCTGGGTCGGGTGTGAGGCCGACGCGATGCGCCAGATCAGGCGCCACCTGCTGCATGACCGCGGTGTTTCGCCGCGCGCGCTGCATACACGCGCTTACTGGAAGCAGAACGTCGCTGACCACTCCGATCACGACACCGGAGACGACGTGGACTGAAGGAGGGTCGCGCGGCGGCTCGCGGCGGCGCGGCTCCAGCACCCGGCGTGGACGCTGTGGCAACCCGGCGTGGACGCTGTGTGCGGCTACTCCTCTGCCAGTAGGCGGTAGAGCGCCTGACGGGCGCCACGCACGATCGCGAGCGCCTGGTCGACCCGCTCCGGGCCGGCGGTCAGCACGACCTGGCGGCTCGCAGCACGCAGTTGATGCACTTCGGCACGCATCTGCGCATGGCGTGGGTCGACCGGAAAGCTGGGCCGGCCGGCCTCACCCCGGTGGCGCGCCTGGGCCTCGGCCTCTGACCGGCCGGCATCCGTGAGAGAGAACACGCGCCGCCCGTCAGATTCATGGCTGTGAACGATGCCACGGTCCTCGAAGACCTGAAGGAGCGGGTAAACCGAGCCGGGACTCGGGCGCCACGTGCCGCCGCTGAACTGCTCGAGCCGGTCCATCAGCTCATAGCCGTGGGCGGGGCCGTCAAGCAGCGCCGCCAGCAACAGATTCGGCACGAGGCCGCGACGCATCCGCCGCCCCTCGCCAGGGCCGCTCCAGTCACCTCGGTCGGGTCCGCCACGTCGCATAGCCGCTAAAGATATATCGCAAACGGCCCGCTGTCACATCGGCAACCGTCCTGGCCTCACGCGGTAAGCTGGTGGCCATGTCCCAAGAAGGCGATGGAATCCGCGGCCGCGTCACCGCTCAGGGCCAGGAGGCGATTGGCAAGATCGCCCAGGACCTCATGCAGAACCCGATCATCACCGGCACCGTGACGGTGGCGTTCGATGCACGCGAGCGCGCTGCGCGCGCTCAGGAGCTGGCGATGAGCGCCCTCAACCTCCCGTCCGCGGCCGACATCGAGCGGCTCACCCGCCGCTTGCGCTCGGTCTCGCAGCGCATCGAGGGGCTCGAGGATGGGCTGGACCGACTCACCGAGCGACTCGAGACCACACAGGAAGCGGTGAGCATCGATCAGCGTCTGGCCGCGATCGAGGAGTCGATCGCTCGCCTGGAGCAGAAGCTCAGCTGAGCGCAGCAATCGCGAGCGCGCCGAGACGCAGCTCGGCGGCGTGCAGCGATTCGGCGTCGAGGTAGCTCGGCTCGCCGACCGCGCGGTTGGAGACGAGCAGGGCGCAGCCGGCCTCGACACCGCGCCTGGAGGCGAGCGCGAAGACGGCCGCCGCCTCCATCTCGACCGCCACCGCGCCGGCGGAGATCCAATCGGCGACGCGATCGTCGCAGTCGTAGAACAGGTCACTCGAGACCACCGGTCCGACGGTCGCATGCTCAACATCGGCCGCCGCCCGCAGCGCGTCGGTGATCAGCCCCGGCGCCGGCACGGCCGCCAGCCGCTGATGCTCGGCGATCGCCACGCTGGTGCCGTCATCGGCGATCGCCTGCGGCGCGATCAGGAGCCGGCCGGGCCCGAGGGCGGGGTCGAGGCTGCCGCAGCTCCCGATACGCAGCAGCCGCCTGGCGCCGAGCTCGATCAGCTCCGAGGCGACGATGGCCGCGCTCGGGCCGCCCATGCCGGTGCTCTGGATGCTGAGCGGCAGCCCGTCGGCTGCCGTTCCGGTGTACCCCCAGAGGCCGCGATTGTGGTTGAGCATCTTCGGCTCCACCAACAGCTCCTGCGCAAGCCGCAGCGCTCGACCCGGGTCGCCTGGAAGCAGCACGCGCTCGGCCAGTGGCGCCGTCTGGTGGATGTGGATCAGGTCGCGCACGCAGCGGCGAGCTTAGGACTCCCCACGGACCATAGACTTCCCGGTTGCGATGACGATCAGCGAAGCGGCGCAGTCGTGAGCCCGAGGGGTGCGCCGTGACGATCGGGGACGAGCTGATCGCGACTGTTTGCACCGATGGAATGCTCGCGCCCGGCCGTGCCGTCCTTGTGATGCTGTCGGGCGGCCGCGACTCCACCTGCCTGCTCGACGCGGCGGTCAGGGTCGCCGGCCCGGCGGCGGTCACCGCCCTGCACGTGAACTACGGCCTCCGCGAGGGGGCCGGCGGCGACGAGCGCCATTGTCAGATCCTGTGCGAGCGGCTGGGTGTCGAGCTGATCGTGAACCGGGCGGACGGGTTCGAATCGACATTCGGCAACCTGCAGGCGTGGGCGCGTGATCTCCGCTATGGCGCCGCCGCGCAGCTCGCGCTCGAGCGCGCGGCGGACGTGGCGGCGGGACATACCGCCACCGATCAGGTCGAGACGATCCTCTACCGGCTGGCGTCCTCACCGAGCCGCAGGGCGCTGCTGGGGATGCGCCCGCGCGACGGTCGCCTGATCCGCCCCCTGCTGCGGTTCACGCGCGAGCAGACCGGCGCCTATTGCCTGGAGCGAGGCCTGTCCTGGCGCGATGACGAATCCAACGACAGCGATACCTACGCGCGCGGGCGCGTGCGCAACCGGCTGATGCCGGCCTTCCGCGCGATCCACCCCGGTGCCGAGCGCAACGTGCTCGCGCTGGCTGCCACGCTGCGCGACGAGGCTGACCTGCTCGACGGCCTGGTCGATCATGAGCTGGGTGACGCCTGCGCAATCGAGCTGCAGAGGCTCCGGGAGCTGCCGGTCGCGCTGGCGCGCCTGGTGGTGCAGAGGCTGGCGGACGCGGTCAGGCAGCGCCCGACCCCGGGAACCGCGCGCCGGCTCGAGGAGATCATGGCGTTGGGCGAGACGGGCACCAGCAACCTCGACCTGCCCGGAGCGGTGCGCGCAACCGTGACCGATGGAGTGCTTCGGTTCTCACGAACACCGGGCCGACGGGATCGCGGCAGCCCGGAGCTCAGCGAGCTCGGCCGCGCCGAGGACGACAAGGCCCCAGACGAGCACGATCCATAAACTGCCGACCGGTGACCAACGATCCGGCCATCGGCGAGGTGCTTGTCGAGCAGGATGCCCTCGCCGCGCGTGTGGAGGAGCTGGCCGAACAGGTCTCGCGCGATTACGCGGGCAAGGACCTGGTGCTGATCGGCGTGCTCAAGGGCGCCGTCTTCTTCCTTGCGGATTTCATGCGTGCGCTGGACATCGACTGCGAGGTCGACTTCATGGCGGTCGCCTCCTACGGCTCATCGACCAAATCCTCCGGAGTCGTGCGCATCCTCAAGGACCTCGACGCGGTGATCGAGGGGCGCGACGTGCTGATCGTCGAGGACATCGTCGACTCCGGGCTCACGCTCCAGTATCTGCTTCGCAACCTTGCCGGCCGGAACCCGGCATCGCTGGAGGTGTGCGCACTGCTGCGCAAGCCGTCGAGTCGCAAGGTCCACCTGGAGCCGCGATATGTCGGCTTCGAGATCCCGGACCGGTTCGTGGTCGGGTATGGCCTGGACTACGCCGAGCACTACCGCAACCTGCCGTTCGTCGCCGTCCTGAACGCCTACTAGTGGTCTGTCTCCGAAATATCTGTCGATTCGAGCCGCCCCTGGCGGCGCTGCGCTGTGTCCTCGTCCCCTCGTGTGGCGCTGCCACACATCGGGTCCTGCGTCTAGATATCTGATTGCACAAGCCTCCACGCAGCCCTACAATCAGCCTCCAAGTGGGTCTCGGCAATCCGACTCGCATCTGTGAACGACCCGCCGGAGCAAACGCGGATCAGCCTTCCTGGGCCGCGATTGCGGTGCGGTGGGCACGCCGTTGCGCGTCCTGACGCCCGCAGTTACGGTGCTACGCTTGCGAGTCCCAGCCTGAAAGCTGCCTGAGCCGTCACTGCGGCGACCAGGACCGAGGACCAAGATCATGAGCCGTTTCTTCAAGAGCGCAGCGTTTCCGATTCTGATCGTGGTCGTGCTCGCGTTCTTCGCGTCCAAGCTGGTCAGCACCACCGACACCACGAAGACCCCCAACTTCGGCCAGACGATGGCGCTGATCGAGAGCGGCGGCGTGACCAGCGTCACGCTCGATCAGAAGGACTTCAGCATGGCGGTCGTCACCAAGGAGAACCTGAAGTACTCGACGGGCTATCCGATCGGTTACGTCTCGAAGATCATCCACGCGGTGCGTGCCGATGACGGCGACCAGGCGCTCAACGTCCAGGACACCTCGAGCAGCGGCTGGCTGTCGCTGTTGACCTACCTGCTGCCGTTCGTGATCTTCATCGGCTTCTGGCTGTTCCTGATGAATCAGGTCCAGGGCGGTGGCTCCAAGGTGATGTCGTTCGGCAAGTCGCGAGCCAAGCGCATGTCGGTCGACTCTCCCAAGATCAGCTTCCGCGACGTCGCCGGCGTGGACGAGGCCGTCGAGGAGCTGCACGAGATCAAGGAGTTCCTCGAGAACCCCAAGAAATTCCAGGCCCTCGGTGCGCGCATACCCAAGGGTGTGCTGCTGTATGGGCCGCCAGGCACCGGCAAGACGCTGCTTGCTCGAGCGGTTGCCGGCGAGGCGGGGGTGCCGTTCTTCTCGATCTCCGGCTCCGACTTCGTGGAGATGTTCGTGGGCGTCGGCGCCTCGCGCGTGCGCGACCTGTTCGAGCAGGCCAAGCAGAACTCGCCCTGCATCATCTTCATGGACGAGATCGACGCTGTGGGCCGCCACCGCGGCGCCGGACTCGGCGGCGGTCACGACGAGCGCGAGCAGACGCTGAACCAGCTGCTGGTCGAGATGGACGGCTTCGAGATGAAGGACAACGTCATCCTGATCGCGGCCACCAACCGGCCTGACATCCTCGATCCGGCGCTGCTGCGCCCTGGCCGCTTCGACCGCCAGATCGTCGTCGACCGTCCGGACCGGATCGGCCGTAAGAAGATCCTCGAGGTTCACACGCGCGGCAAGCCGCTTGCAAGGGAAATCGACGTGGACGCGCTGGCTGGTCAGACCCCCGGGTTCACCGGCGCCGACCTCTCCAACCTCGTGAACGAGGCGGCGCTGCTGGCGGCGCGCAGCGGCAAGCGCGAGATCACCCAGCTCGAGCTGGAAGAGGGGATCATGCGCGTGATCGCCGGGCCGGAGAAGAAGACCCGGGTGCTGGGTGAGAAGGAGCGCCGAATCACCGCCTACCACGAGATGGGGCATGCGATCGTCGGCCACTACCTGCCCAACAGCGACCCGATCCACAAGGTCTCCGTGATCTCCCGCGGCCAGGCACTCGGCTACACGATCTCCCTGCCGGGTGAGGACAAGTTCCTGACCACCCGCGCCGAACTGCTCGACACCATGGCTATGACGCTCGGCGGACGCGCCGCCGAGGAGCTGGTCTTCAGTGAGATCACCACCGGCGCCTCAAACGACCTCGAGAAGGTCACCGCCACGGCCAAGCAGATGGTGATGCGGTTCGGGATGTCGGAGAAGCTCGGGCCTCGCGTGTTCGGCCATGACCACGGTCAGCCGTTCCTCGGACGCGAGTTCAGCTCCGAGCCCGACTACTCGGATGAGATCGCACGTGAGATCGACCTCGAGATTCGCCGCATCGTGGAGTCCGCGCACGGACAGGCTCGTCAGATCCTCAGCCAGCACCGCGAGGCGCTGAACCGCATCTCCGAGATCCTGCTCAAGCGCGAGACGATCGAGCGCGAGCAGTTCGAGGCGCTGCTCAGTGGCGAGAGCGAAGAGGAAGTATTCGGATCCAAGGCGCCGCCGCCACCGCAGCTGCCGCCCGCTGCGCCGGAGCGCTCCGCTGGAGAGTCGGCTCCGAAGCTGTTCCCGCGGCCCGGGCTTGCCGGCGGCACCGCCGAATAGGCCGCCGCCGGTGTCGCCCGCCGACACCCCCCGACCGGCTCCCACGCGCTCGCGCGCTGACACCGCCCAGCCAGAGGATGTGCCAAGGTGGCTGCTCTGGGCCATGCGCGTCGGCCTGCCGCTCTTGATCAGCTTGATCGGGATCACGCTGATCGTCATGGGCCACGGCCACTACACGGCAGTGTTCGCCAACCGCGACTCACTGCTGTCGGCCGTCGGCGTCGGCTTCATCATCATCGCGATGATGGTGGCGCTCCTGAACTGGCTCCTGCGGCTGAACGGTGACGACGCCGGCGACCGCGCCAAGGAGGAGGCGGCGCGAGACCACTTCCGCCGCACCGGCCACTGGCCGGACGAGGAGTGATGGCGCAGGACTTCACGATCATGGGCGTCGTCAACGTCACGCCCGATTCGTTCAGCGACGGGGGCCTCTATCTGGACAGCTCAGCGGCGATTGAGCACGCGCTCTCGCTGGAGGCGCAGGGCGCCGAGATTCTGGATGTGGGCGGCGAATCGACGCGCCCCGGCGCCGAACCGGTCCCGGCCGACGAGGAGCTGCGTCGAGTCGTGCCGGTGATCGAGGCGCTGGTCGCCGCGGGCGTCAAGGCCACCATCTCGGTTGACACGATGAAGGCAGAGGTGGCCGAGCCGGCTCTGGCAGCCGGGGCAACGCTCGTCAACGACGTGACCGCGCTGCGCGCTTCCCCCGAGCTGGCCGAGCTGACCGCGGCGGCGGGCGCACAGCTGTGCCTGATGCACATGCCAAGTCCGCCTCACCAGCTCCCCGCGCCGCGACATTACGACGACGTCGTGTCCGAGGTAAAGAGCTTCCTCGAGGAGCGAATGACCTTTGCCGTGGCACATGGGGTTTCCGAGGAGAAGATCATCCTCGACCCCGGATTCGGCGGCGGCAGCTTCGGCAAGGACCCCGCGCAGAACCTCGAGCTGCTCCGCCGGCTGCCCGAGCTGGTCGCGATCGGACGGCCGATTCTCGTTGGCACGAGCCGCAAGGCCTTCCTCGGCGAAGTCACCGGCCGCGCGGTCGGCGAGCGCCTGGCCGGCACGATCGCCACCAACGTGATCGCCTACGCGCATGGCGCACGCATCTTCCGGGTGCACGATGTCACGCCGCTGCTCGACGCGCTCACCATCAGCGCGGCCACGCTCGGCAACACTCAGATCCTTTAGAGTCGCCGCGATGGACGCCGAAGATCACGAGGAGTTCGAGCGCGACGATCCGGACGACCCGGAGCAGCCCGAGGACGATGAGTACGAGGACGACGACGAGGAAGAAGACGACGAGGAGGGCCACCCCGAGCCCGAGGTCACGATCGAGGTCAGCGCCCTCTCGCTCTACACCCACATGGGTGTCACCGCAGCCGAGCGGGAGATCGGCCAGCGGCTGATCGTCGACCTGCGACTTGACGTGGGCGAGTGCGACGCGACGGTCACCGATCGGGTCGACGACACGATCGACTACGGCCAGGTCTGCGAGCTCGTCTATCTCGTCTCCCAGCAGCGCGAGTACCGCACGCTCGAGCGCTTCTGCGCGGCTGTCGCCGATCGCCTGATCGAGCGCTACGAGCTCCACTCGGTGTGGGTGAAGGCGGCCAAACCGGAGCCACCGATCGCGCTCAACGTCGGCGAGGTCTCGGTCGAGCTCTGGCGCGAGGCGTGAACCGCCGCGGCTACCTCGGCCTGGGGTCGAACGTCGGCGACCGTCGCGCCCACCTGCAGGCGGCTGTCGACGTGCTGCCCGCGCAGGGTGTCGCGGTCCGGCGATCGTCCTCGACCTATGACACCGAACCGGTCGGGCTGATCCTCGACCAGCCGGAGTTCCTCAACGTGTGCGTCGAGATCGAGACCACATACGAACCGACCGAGTTGCTGGCGGCATGCAAGCGGGTCGAGCGCGACGTCGGCCGTGCGGCCGGCGGGCCGCGCCATGGGCCGCGCGTGATCGACGTCGATGTCCTGCTGCTCGGCGATCTCAACCACGAGTCCGAGCGGTTGACGCTCCCGCACGAGCAGGTCACGAGCCGTCGCTTCGTGCTCGTTCCGCTGCTCGAGCTGGACCCCGATCTGAGGTTGCCGGGCGGCGAGCGGCTCGCCGGCTCGCTCGCCGCCCTGGGAGGCGGTCAGCAGGTCCGCCTCGCCGGCCCGCCACTGTCCTTATAGTCAGGCGCCGATGACTGGGAATCCGGACGGCAAGCTGCTGGTCGTCGACGTCGGCAACACGCAGACGCACGTCGGTGTGTTCGACGCCGGCGCCAGCGTCGTCGCCGAGCACTGGCGGTTCACGACCGCGCGGGATGCAACCTCCGACGAACTCGGCGCGATGCTGGCGAATCTGCTGGGGTTGCGGGGGTTGTCATTTGACGAGGTCGGCGGCACGATCGTGTCCTCGACGGTGCCGCAGCTCTACGACCAGTGGCGGACCCTGGCAGATCGCTACCTGGGCCACGGTGCGCTGATTGTCGGCCCGTCGCTGAAGACGGGGATGCCGATCCGGACCGAGAGCCCGCATGAGGTCGGCGCCGACCGGCTCGTGAACGCCGTCGCCGCCTACGACCACTTCCGCTCGACGTGCGTGATCGTCGACTTCGGAACAGCGATCACCTACGACGCCGTCTCGGAAGCGGGCGAGTACCTGGGCGGGATCATCACGCCGGGGATCGAGATCTCTCTGGAGGCGCTCTCCGAGCGCGCCGCGAAGCTGCCGATCGTCGAGCTGGGTGAACCCCGGGCGGTGATCGGGCGCTCGACCGTCGAGGCGATCCGCAGCGGCATCGCGTTCGGCTTCGCCGGTCAGGTCGAGGGCATCGTCGGGCGTCTCAGGATCGAACTGGGCGAGGAAACGCGCGTCGTCGCGACAGGCGGTTTCTCGAGCGTCATGTACCCGTTCATCAAGGATGTGATCGATGAGATCGACGAGTTCCTGACGTTGACGGGGCTGCGACTGATCTACGAGCGCAATCAGCCGCGTTGAGACTGGGCTGACTCAGGAAGAGGCGGCGGACTCAGGAAGAGGCCGGCGGCAGCGGGACGTCGGGTGTTCTCGCGATCGCGGTCGCGAGCATCAGGAGCGCGCGCGTCGAGCGGTCGTTCGGGTTGGCCGCATGGGCCGATGCGTAGGTGTCGAGGAGGCGTCCGATCGCGGCGAAGGTCGGGGCGTCGTCGATCTCATCCGGAACGTTGCAGGCCTGCTGTGCCAGTGCCAGCATCTCGCCGCCATCGCCGAGCCTGAACTCGAGCATCGTCGCGATCATCAGCATCTCCGCGACGCGGTCGAGCAACAGGTGCCCGGCGCGCTCACGCTCGCCGACCGCCGGGCCGGCGACAGCGAGATCCTCGCCTGCGGCGATCCGCAGCGACTGACCCGAACCGATCAGGCGGAGCTGATCAGTCGTGAGCCCGGCCTGAAGCGCGATTCTCAGCTGCGCCGCGGCCGAGACGGCGGTCTGGCCGTACGGTGCGTCCGAGGCGAACAGAACCTGGGCCGGCGGAACCAGCGTGAAGAGAGTCGCCAGGTCAGATGGCAGCCACCAGGCGCTGTCGAACAGTACATTCGGCAGATCGACGACCGCGCGCCAGATCCAGGCGAGGTCGGTCACGCCGGCGTGGGCGAGGATGAAACGGGCGTTCTGGAAGCGGCCGGCGTACTCGATCACGTGCTCACCGAGCGCGGGTATCCCGCGGCCCGCGTGGATCAGGATCGGCAGCCGTCGCTCATCGGCGAGCGCGAACAGTTTCGGCACCGCGGGGTGATCGAGTGTGAACTGCTCGGCCCGCGGGTGCAGCTTGATGCCCCTGGCACCCTTGGCCAGGCAGCGTTCCGCTTCCTGGATCGGCTCGCGGCTCGGATCGACGCGGCAGAACGGCACCCAGCCGGCGTCGCTGTCCGCGTTGGCGTTGGTGGCCGCCTCGATCACGAAGTCGTTGGCGGGCGGATAGCCGTCGGGCTCGTGCATCGGGAACACGAAGCAGCCGCGCGCGCCGGCGGACCGAAGTCCCTCGGAGAGCTCCTCAGGGCTCTGGCGCATACCGTCGGGATCGTTCTCGCCCAGATGCGTGTGCGCGTCGAAGAGCTCAAGGCCTGGAGTCTGGAGACGAATGGCCTCAAGCCACGGGGAGACGGTGGGGCGGAGGTCCATCATCTGATTCGTACCATGAACGATGTGGAGACGGAACCGCGATCGCTGACTGAGCCCTGGACGCTGGGCGGGATCACGATCCCCAATCGCGTCGTCCTCGCGCCCCTGGCCGGCATCGGCAACTGGTTCGTGCGGTTGCAGGCCAAGCGCTACGGCGCCGGGCTGGCGGTATCGGAGATGGTCTCGAGCCACGCCGTCCATCACGGCAACGCCCGCACCTGCAACGAGCTTCTGCGCATCCATCCTGACGAGCATCCGGTCGCCGTACAGCTGTTCGGCGCTGACCCGGATGTCATGGAATCGGCAGCGGAGAGGGTTGCGGCCGCCGGCGCCGACCTGATCGACATCAACATGGGCTGCCCGGTGCCAAAGGTCTGCAAGACCGGAGCCGGAGCGGCATTGCTCGATGATCCTGACCGCGCTGTGGCCGTGGCGCGGGCCGCGGGCCGCGGCAGTGGGCTGCCGGTGACCGTGAAGCTGCGTACCGGACTGCGGCCCGGCGACGGCAAGGGTGTCGCCCTGGCCCGCGACCTCGCCGAGCGGGGCGGGGTCGCGGGGTTATGCGTCCATCCCCGGCACGCTTCGCAGCGGCACAGCGGCAAGCCGGACTACGAGCTCGCCGCCCAGCTGATTCGCGAGCTTCCCGTGCCGGTGCTGCTCTCCGGTGGCCTGCGATCAGCTGAGCTCGCACGGGAGGCGTTCGAGCGCACGGGCGCCGAGGCGATCCTGCTGGCGCGCGGGTCGCTCGGCAATCCGTGGCTGTTCGAGCAGCTCGTGAACGGTCGCGACGGTGGGCCGACGCGGGCGGAGATCCTGGCCGAGCTCGACTGGGTGCTTGACTGCGCGGTCGAGCACATGGGAGCCGAGCGTGCCAACCGCTACCTGCGAAAGTTCTACCCCTGGTATGTGGAGCGGCTCGGGGGCACGCGTGCGCAGCAGGCGGCGCTGCAGGCCGGGCTGCAGCAGGCGGAGAGCGTGGAGCGGGCGCGGGGGCTGTTCGGCGTGACCGAGCCTGAGACGGTCGGCGCCGTGTTTTGACGCACGGGATTCAGGGAAGTGTCCAGTGGGGTTCTATACTTCCCCGCCCGGCGCGCTGCGCACTGTTGACCTCCCGCGACTGCGGGCTTTTTTCTGGCCTAAAGACGAGATTGCAGATGCCCAAGGACGTAATTCTCACCCCTGAAGGACTCACCAGCCTCAAGGCTGAGCTCGAGCACATGTCGACCGTGCGGCGGCGTGAGGTTGCAGCCCGGATCAAGGAGGCACGTGAGTTCGGCGACATCTCCGAGAACGCCGAATACGACGACGCCAAGAACGAGCAGGCGATGCTCGAGGCGCGAATCGCTCAGCTGGAGGAGAAGCTGCGTTCGGCGACGGTGATCGATGCGACCGAACTCGGCAACGACGTCGTGCGGGTGGGAACGACCGTGCACGTGGTCGACGGCGACGGCGCCAAGCGCAAGTACACGATCGTGGGGTCGGCGGAAGCCAAGCCGGCCGAGTTGAAGCTCTCGAACGAGTCGCCGGTTGGCAAGGCGCTGGTCGGCCACAAGAAGGGCGAGACGGTGACGTTCGCGACGCCTCGCGGTCAGCGTCAGCTCAAGATCTCGAAGATCGAAGTCGCCTGAAGGTTCGGGGCCGTGGTCCCGTGAACGATTCCGAGGCGGAGCGGGGCCCAGGCGACGAGGAGGTCTCGGCCGAGGAGCAGCTCGACGTATTCGCCGCTCGTCGCCAGAAGCTGTCCGAGCTGCGTGCGGCCGGGGTGGAGCCGTTCCCCTACAACTTCTCGGGAGCGGAGTCGATCGCCTCGGTGCGAGCGGCCCATGGCGGGCTGGAGGCGGGCGAGGAGACATCGGTATCGCACCGGGTGGCTGGGCGCCTGGCAGCGCGACGCGGTCAGGGCAAGATGGCGTTCCTCGACCTGGTCGACCGTTCCGGGCGGCTCCAGCTGCAGGCCCGCGTCGATGAGCTCGGCTCGGAGCGGATGGCGCTGCTGCTTGATCTCGACCTCGGCGACCTGATCGGCGTGCAGGGGACCGCTTTCAATTCGCGTCGCGGTGAGCTGTCGCTGCGAATTGCCGACTTCGAGCTGCTGGCGAAGTCGCTGCGACCGCCGCCGGACAAGCATTACGGGCTCACGGACGTTGAGACGCGGTTTCGCCACCGCGAAGCCGACCTGATGTCCAACGACGACGTTCGGGCCGTGTTCACAGCCCGTGCGCGCATGATCAGCGCGATTCGGCGGTACCTCGACGGCGAGGGCTTCATCGAGGTCGAGACGCCGATCCTGCAGCCGCTATACGGAGGCGCCGCGGCGCGACCGTTCATCACTCACCACAACGCGTTGGACCGCAACCTGTATCTGCGCATCGCCAGCGAGCTCTATCTCAAGCGGCTGATCGTGGGAGGACTCGAGCGGGTCTATGAGATCGGAAAGAACTTCCGCAATGAGGGGCTGTCGCCCAAGCACAACCCCGAGTTCACGATGATCGAGTACTACGAGGCCTATGCCGACTACCTGGATGTGGCCCATCGGTTCGAGGAGCTGATGGCCTACGTGGCGAGGGAGGTCGGCTACGACGGGCCACTGGACTTTGACAAGCCCTGGCACCGGGAGACACTGGCCGGGTCGATTCGCGCTCGAACGGGGATCGACATCGAAGCGCACCGTGACCGCGATTCGCTGGCGGCGGCGATGGCCGCCGGCGGTCTGCCGGTGCCCGAGACCGACACCTGGCCCCAGTTGGTTGACGAGCTCGTCTCCAAACACGTCGAGCCGACGCTGATCGAGCCGACGCTGCTGCTCGACTACCCGGTGGAGATCTCGCCCTTGGCCAAACGCCACCGCAGCCAGGAGGGGATGGTCGAGCGCTTCGAGGCCTTCATCAACGGCATGGAGGTGGCCAACGCATTCACGGAGCTCAACGACCCCGATGACCAGCGAGCCCGGTTCGAGGAGCAGCGTGCACTTGCGGCCAGCGGCGATGATGAGGCGCAACCCTACGACGAGGCGTATCTCCAGGCGCTCGAGTACGGAATGCCTCCGACCGGTGGCATCGGAATCGGGATCGATCGCATCGCGATGATCCTCGCGGGACAGAGGACGATCCGTGAGGTCGTGCTTTTCCCGGCGATGCGCGACTGACGCGAAACGCACGTCTGGCCGAGGGGTCTCTGGCTGCCGAGGGCTTCGGCCGATTTGGTCGGGCTTCGGCGCCCGGACGCAGTGAGGGCCCCTGTTGGGAGTGCGGGGCCCCTCGATGCAAGACCGCTGTCGAGCAGTCAAGTTCGGACCGGATCTGGCCGATAGCTGGAAGCAAGGAACCGGAATGGAGAACTTGTAATGGAAGCCAAAGGACACTCCGGCAGGTTCGGCTCGCGCCGCTCCGGCCAAATCTCGAACCGCAGGACTCAGGTGCTGATCGCGGTGGTTTCCGCGGTGCTCGCAGCCGTCCTGATCTACCTGTTCGTGTCGCATGACAAGAACACCAGCGCCCCAGTGGCGCCGGCGCAGACGACGGTGCTGGTTGCCAGGAAGTACATCCCGGCCGGCGTGCCGTCATCGACGGTGGTCTCAGAAGGACTCGTGAAGCCCCAGCAGGTTCTGGTCACGCAAGCCGCCACCGGGGCCGTCTCAGACGCGTCGCTTCTCTCCGGTCAGGTGTCGGCCGCGCCGATTGCGGCAGGTCAGCAGATCACGGTTTCCGACTTCAGTCATGACAACCCCACGATCTCCGCCTACCTGACGCGCAACGAGCGGGCGGTGGCATTCTCACTGGACGCCACCCACGGCCTCACGTCCTACCTGCAGGCGGGGAACACCGTGGACATCATGGGCGTCGACGGCAGCAAGTCGGAGATGCTCGCCCAGAACGTCAGCGTGATCGCGAATGCCAACGGTGACGTCGTCGTGCGACTCAGCGACAAGCAGGCGCTTCAGCTCACTTCGGCCACCGGTGTCTCGAGCCTGTGGCTGACTCTTCGCCCCGCAGCCGGTGCGAAGGATTCCGTCAAGGTCGGCACAGTGGAGAACCCCTGATGGCACGTCGAATCACAGCAGTAGTCGCTCACGACGAGACCGCCACGCCGCGGCTGATTTCGGAGCACATTCCTGAAGACGCCGGGATCGAGCTGGTCGAGTTCTTCGACACGCTCATCCTCAGCGCAGAGTCGCTCCTGCGGATGAACGTCGACCTGATGATCGTCGCGTGCCGTGAGAACTCTCACGAGGCGCTGGCGCTGACCAGGCTCTGGCACACGGTACGCGGACAGTCGCCGGTGGTCGTGCTCTCGCACGGTACCGACAGCGAGTTCGTCCAGGAGGCGTTCAGTGCCGGCGCCGACGATCTGATGGTGATGCAGCCCGGCCCGTATATCCCGGAGCAGGTGCAGCGCGATGTGGAATTCAGTATCCGCAAGGCGGTCACCCGCAATCGCGCGGTCGGCGAACGTGCGCCGGATGCCGGTACGCTGATCTGTGTCCTCGGATCCAAGGGCGGGGTGGGCAAGACGGTGTCGTCGACCAACCTCAGCGCCTCGCTTGCGAAGCGTGGCCGGCGAACGGTGCTGATCGATCTCGACCTGCAGTTCGGAGACGACGCGCTGGCGCTTGGGCTCGTGCCCGAGAGCACGCTGTTCGACCTCGCGGTGTCGGGCGGAAGCCTCGACGCCGAGAAGCTCGACGACTTCATGCTGCGGCATTCGAGCGGTCTGCGTGTCCTCGCCGCGCCGGCTCGACCGGATCAGGCGATCAACGTGACCGCGGAGATGATGGCGTCGATCTACGCGATGCTGCGTGAGGAGTACGACTTCATCGTCGTCGATACGCCGCCGTCCTTCACCTCTGAGGTGATCACGACGGTCGACGCAGCCAACTGGATCTGCATGATCGCGATGTTCGACGCGCTGTCGCTCAAGAACACCAGGCTGGGACTCGAGACGGTCGAGCTGATGGGGCATTCACCCGAGCAGACTCGGGTGGTTCTGAATCGTGCCGGCACAAACGTCGGCATCTCCGACGCCGACGCGGTTGAGATCCTCGGTCGCAAGCCGGACGTGTTCGTTCCGAGCTCGCGTGAGATCCCGGTGTCGATCAACGACGGGGTGCCGGTCGTGCTTTCCGGCAGCCGGTCGGACGCGGCCAAGGCGCTTGACTCGCTCGCCGACCTGTTCATCCAGTTGCCGGAGGAGGCCGAGGAAGCTGAGAAGCGGCCTCGTCGCGGGCTCCTGCGAAAGCGTGAGAAGCAGGCGATCGGTTCTCCGCAACTTGCGCGTGAGGGTTAGGGGCGAAAATCATGGAACTGCGTGAGCGGCTGGCGGGAAGCCAGCCCGTTGGCACCCCGACTGAGCCCACTCAGGGCGACTCGTTCGTCGAGCTCAAGGACCGCATTCACATGGCGGTCATCTCTGAGCTTGGGCCCCGTCTCTACAACGAATCTCTGTCGCAGGGTGCGCTTCGCGACGTGGTTATGGCGGATGTCCGGAATCGCCTCGGCCAGGAGCGCGGTCTGGCGACCGCCGACCGCGAGCGACTGACTCAGGAGATCGCCAACGACACCCTGGGCCACGGCCCGATCGAGCCGCTGCTTCAGGACGACACCGTCACCGAGGTGATGGTCAACGGGCCTGCTGATGTGTGGGTGGAACGGAGCGGTCGAATTGAGAAGACCGGCGTCCGCTTCACAGACGAACACCACCTGCGGCGGATCATCAACAAGATCGTGGCGCAGGTCGGCCGTCGTGTCGACGAGTCCTCGCCGATGGTCGACGCGCGCCTGCCCGACGGCAGCCGTGTCAACGCGGTGCTGCCGCCGCTGTCGCTGACGGGGCCGCTGCTGACCATCCGCAAATTCTCCAAGCGACGCCTGGAGCTGAAGGACCTGGTCGCGATGAACTCGCTGCCGGCCCAGGGCAAGGAATTCCTCGAGTCCGCGATCCGCGCAGAGCTCAACATCTTGATCTCCGGAGGCACAGGCTCAGGTAAGACGACGCTGCTGAACGCGATGTCGTCGGCGATCCAGGAGGATCATCGGATCGTCACGATCGAGGACGCGGCCGAGCTTCGGCTGAATCAGGCGCACGTGCTCCGACTTGAGGCACGGCCCAAGAATGTCGAGGGTCAGGGTGAAATCCCGATTCGCGAATTGGTGCGCAACGCGTTGCGTATGCGCCCAGACCGCATCATCGTCGGCGAGGTCCGAGGGTCGGAGGCGCTGGACATGCTCCAGGCGATGAACACCGGTCACGACGGTTCGCTCAGCACCTGTCACGCCAACACACCGCGAGACGCCATCGCGCGTATCGAGAGCATGGTGCTGATGGCGGGTATCGACTTCCCGATGCGGGCGATCCGTCAACAGGTCTCTCGCGCGTTGGATCTGGTGGTTCAGATCGAGCGTTTCTCCGACGGCGCCCGCAAGATCACGAGCATCACCGAGGTCCAGCGGATGGAGGGCGAGACGGTCACGCTCCAGGACATCTTCGAGTTCCAGATGGACAAGGCGGCACAGGACGGCACCGGCCAGCTGGTCTACACGGGCCTGCGCCCCACGTGCGGAAAATTCGAGCGCAACGGTGTCCCGCTGCCCGTCTACATGGGCCAGCACAGCTTCGCGGACGAGCGCATGGCTCCCGCCGCGGCGATGATGGAGCGGCCGACGGCGGCAGCTTTCACTTCGTCGGGCCCGACGGCACTTGGATCGCGGCCGGCACGTGCTGAGAGGCGGCCCGGGCGATGACCACTGGCTCTGCGGCAGCTGCTGCCGGGATCAGCATCGCCTGTGGGATGTTGATCGGCCTGGCGGTGTTGATGCTCCTGGGCCGTCGGAACCACGTCGCCCGGCGGGTCAGCATCTACGTGACGCCAGACGCCGCAGGCGGCGACTCCGGGCAGCGCTCGCTGATCGAACGCGCGCTCGGCGATGAGCAGGCGCGCAACATTGCGCGTTCGCCGTTCGTCACTCGCCTGCGCATGGAGATGGAGGTCGCCGACCTCAACTTCGGCCTCGAGCAGCTGTTCGCCATGACGCTGCTGGGCTCGGTGCTCGCGGGCTGGCTGCTGCTGGCCAGCACCAAGAGTCCGATAGCGGCGATGCTGGCGCTGTTGGTCCCCTTCGGGGTCAACTTCGGGATCCGGTTCAAGGCCGACCGCCAACGGCGTCAATTCGCCGATCAGCTGCCGGACAACCTGCGCGTGATCGCCTCTGCGATGCGCGCCGGTCAGAACTTCGTCGGAGCGCTGAAGTCGGTGCTCGAGGACGCCCCGGAGCCGTCGAAGCGCGAACTCGGACGCGCGGTCATGGACGAGGCGATCGGTATCCCGCTCCCGGAGGCGCTCGGCCAGGTTACGGAGCGGATGAAGAGCGAGGACTTCCAGCACATTGCGATCGTCGCGACGCTGCAGCGGGAAACAGGCGGCAACACCGCCGAGGTGATCGATCTCGTTGCGGAAACGGTCCAGGAGCGGATCGAGATTCGTCGCATGGTTCGTGGGCTCACCGCCCAGGGCCGTCTCTCTGGCGGCGTCCTGTCCCTGATGCCAGTCGGCCTGCTGATCCTGATCTCACTGCTCAACCCGGATTACGTCCACCCCCTGTTCCACACCACGGGCGGGATGATCGCCCTCGGCGTCGGCCTTGGGTTGGTCATCGCCGGTGGACTTGTGATCAAGAAGATCGTCACTATCGAGGTTTAGGGTTATGTATCTGTATCTACTGCTTGGCACGGTCTTCATCGGCGTGGCCGTCGCGGCGGCGCTCAGCGCCGCGCGAGGGCCGCGACGGACCACGGTTGAGCGCGTCAACGCGGTGCTCGACCACGGTGTGGGCGCCACGATCTACCCCGATGTGAGCGTCTATCTCGACAACGAGCCGCGACAGAGTGCGTTCTCGGCAGTGGCGACCAAGCTCGGGGGACTCTTCTCGGGCCGGTTCACCGCCGTCGGTGAGGAGGCGGTGCGCGAGCAGCTGATCGCCGCGGGGATGTATACGGTCTCGCCGCGGACGGTGCTCGGCTACCGGGTGCTCGCCACGATCGGCCTTCCGGTTCTTGTTGTCCTGCTCGTCGGCATCCACAGCGCGCTCGGTGTGATGATGACGGTGCTGGCGCTCTTCGCCGGCTGGGTGGTTCCGCTCACGTTCGTGCAGCGCAAGGCCCGTAAGCGGATTCAGACAATAGATCGCGGCCTTCCCGACCTGATCGACCTGATGTGCGTGATGATCGAGGCGGGGCTGTCATTTCCCGGCGCGATGCGGATGGCATCCGAGCAGTTCAAGCCACCGCTCAGCGACGAGCTGCGTCTGACCCTCCAGGAGCAGACGATGGGTCTGTCCGTGGACGAGGCGCTTACACATCTGTCGGAGCGCGCCGACACGCCGGCGGTGAGGTCCTTCGTGCGGGCGATGTCCCAGGGCGAGAAGATGGGTATCTCGATCGGCCAGATCATGCGCAACCTCGCGCACGAGATGCGCCACCGCCGCCGCGCACAGGCGGAGGAGCGGGCTCAGCGAACTCCTATCCTGATGCTGTTCCCGCTGGTCTTCCTGATCTTCCCGGCCATGTTCATCATCTTGATGACTCCGGCCGTGATCAGCCTCGTCCACAATCTCAAGGGCATTTGAGCCGACGCACCGGCGGCCCTGCGGGGGCGCCGGTGCCATGGCTCTGCCGGATGTGGGTGGCTGCTGTGGGCGGCGGCTCTGCTGTGGGCGGCGGCTCTGCTGTGGGCGGCGGCTCTGCTGTGGGCGGCGGCTCTGCTGTGGGCGGCGGCTCTGCTGTGGGCGGCGGCTCTGCTGTGAGCGGCGGCTCTGCCGCATGGCGCCGGGACCGTGATGGCTTCCGTCCGCCCCATGTTCGAACCGCGCGGTGCATCGGACGTTCGCGTCCTGGGGTTCCGATCTCACACGCGACTCGCGTGCCCTGCCACCGCCTGAGCCCCAAACCTCGGCCGACCGTTACTCGACGCTCGAGCCGGCCCGCTCAACCCGGCGCCCGAGCTGGCGCCCACGCCCACCCGAGCTGGAGGCCGTGTGGACAGGCGGGCTGTGGCGCGGCAAGCAGCGAACTCAATGTCCTGCAGCCCGTGGGCCGCATGGAGGATGATTCCGCGCGGGCGCGCTCAGCGCGTCCAATAGTCCGCATAAACTGCGGACGGGTTCACTAGCTCGGAAGCGTGCTGGCGATCGTGGAGAGCGCGGTCTGCGCAGAGCCGCCCAGGAAGGTCAGCGCGACGATCGCTATGACGACGAGGAGCGTGAGGATCAGGGCGTATTCGGTCAGACCCTGACCGTCGTCCTCCGCCGCAAGGCGGGCCACGGCGAGCTTCATCCTGATGAAGTGCTTGAGCACGCGGGTGTCACCCACCCTTTGTGGGACAGGTGTGGTCAGACAGGGGATCACTCGCAGTGCCGGTTCGTTTCCTTGCATCGTGGTATCTCATCGGTCTGAGATCCCGTGGACTTGAATCTCTCCAATGGATGCCCACGACCGTTAAACGTGTGAGGGGCCGGTTCCGATGGAACCGACCCCTGGAGTCGTGAGTCACACGATTGCTTCTGAGCCTGAACTCAGGTGGAAAGGCTGTTTCCGACAGTCGACAGCGCGCTGGTCACCTTGCCGCCCAAGAGGGTCAGCGCAGCGATCGCAACGATGGCGATAAGGGCCAGGATCAGGGCATACTCCGTGAGGCCCTGACCCTCGTCCTCGTCCATAAGACGGGCAACGGCGAGCTTCATGTTGATGAAGAGCTTCAGCATGTGGTTGTCACCTCCCTCCCTGAGATAGGTGTGATCGGGCTCGGAAGCTTGGTTTGACACACTTTCCCGACGCTGCTTCCTTCGCATCGTTGGCACCCTCATCGGTTGGAAATCGCGCAGCCTTGAGTCATGCCCTTGCAAACTCTGGACAGCCGTGCCAAGGAGTCGTGCGGAAAAGCGTGAAAAGCCCCGCTATTCGGCCATAAACAGAACCCAAGAAATAAATAATGCAACCTTCAACGTGCGACCGGCGCTGGACGGATGTCTGGGCGAAGTCGCCCAGAAGTCGGTCATATACGCGCGCGCGACGAGAAGATCGGTATGCCCATCGAGTTCTCCGCCGACTCAGTTGCCACCAGCGCGGCGACAGCAGGTGCAACTGACACGGCAGTACCCACGCGCACACGACGCTCAGCTTCACCCGGCCGCGCCCGAGCCGCCGGTCACCTGCGAGACGTGAGTCGGTGGTTCGAGGCTCAGGCGATGTTCATCGTCGCCGTGTGTGCCGTGGTGGGTCTGAGCCTCGCAGGCATTCCTCACCATTTCAGCCAGGATGGCTGGCTGGCTCTGGTGGCGGGGCGCGCGATCGCCGAGCATGGCATCCCGCATCACGATTACTTCACCGCCATGGCTTACGGGGTGCAGTGGATCGATCAGCAGTGGCTCGCGCAGCTCCTGATGTACGAGCTGGTTCGAATTGGCGGCCTGCAACTGCTCACGGTGCTCTATGTACTTGTCACCGGAGCCGCGTTCACCGGGGCGATCGCGGCAGCGCGCAGCCTTGGCGCCGAGGATCTGCACGTGCTGGCGATGTTGCCGGCAGGTGCCTTCTTCTACCTGACCACGGCCGTCTCCATTCGCACGCAGGGGTTTGCCTATCCGCTGTTCGTGGCGACGGTCTGGTTGTTGGCGTCAGAGGTCCGCAGCCCGGTGCGACGCGGGCGTGTGTACTGGGTGTTCCCGATGCTGGTGCTGTGGGCGAATTTGCATGGCTCGGTCACTCTCGGCGTTGGGCTGGCGGCGATCTATGGACTGACCGTGCTGTTGGGCGGACTGCGCGCGCGCGGCGTTCGTGGCCTGTCGGATCGCCGAGGCCTCGCGTTCGTCGTGCTCCCGCCGCTCGCGCTGCTCGCCACGCCCTACGGCACGCATATCGTCGACTACTACCGCGCGACGCTGCTGAACTCGCAGTTCAGCCGCTTCGTCACCGAGTGGAAGCCGGTCAGCTCAGTGCCGGTCCTGGCCGTGCCGCTGTTCATCCTGATGGCCGCGACGGCCGCGGTGTTGATCCGCGTCGCGTTCAGAGCGCGCGCCGGTCGCGCGCGGCAGACGCCACTTTTTGACGTGCTCGCGTTGGCGGTGCTCGCATACGGTGCCGTCACCGCCGTGCGAAACATCACCTGGTTCGGGCTGGCGGTGATGATCCTGCTGCCTGCCGCGTGGACGCAGATGAGGGGCGGGACGGCGGCTCCCCTGCGACGCACTCGTCTGAACCAGGTGTTGGCGATGACCATCGCTGCGATCACCACCCTTGCGGTCGTGGCCATCGCCGCTCGGCCGGCGACCTGGTTCACGAGCACATACCCCAGCAGGGCGGTCCCGACACTCAAGCGGCTGATCGCCAAGAACCCGGGCGTCAAGATCTTTGCTGACGTCCGTTACGCCGACTGGCTGATCTGGGAGGACCCCAACGTGTTCTCGGGCCGAGTCGCCTACGACACCAGCTTCGAGCTGCTCACCCCGGCGCAGCTGGACGTGATCGCCGACCCCGGGGCAAAGCCGAAGGACGGACGCTCAGCGCTCGCCCCCTATGGCATCTGGATGCTCTACCCGGTCAACCACAAGACCAACAGAACCCTGCTCCGACGCCCCGGGGTCGACGCGGTCACCCGGAACGGAAAGGTGATCATCGCGACCTCCGGGAGGAGCGGTCGCGCGGGATGAGCGCCGCCGTAGACGCAACGGCGAGCGGAGAACGCGACCAGCTCATCCGGCGCCACGAACTCGGCGTCGCGGCGCAGCGGGCCGTTTTTGGTCTGGGCCCGATCGTGGCATCGCTGCTGCTGCTCGCGTTCGAGTACAAGATCCACGCAGTTGCGGTCGACTTCCGCTCCGCTTACTACCCGGCCGTCGTCCGGCTTGTGCACGGGGGCAGCCCATATGCGGCGACGCATCACCAGATAGCCGCAGGGAGGGCATTCGTCTATCCGGCACTGTCAGCGGTCGCGTTCTCGCCATCGGCACTGCTGACCCGCAGCGCCGGCCAGTTGATCTACACACTCATCTGTATCGCCTGTGTCCCGCTGACGCTGTGGACCCTGCGGGTCCGCGACTGGCGTGTCTACGGGGTCGTCTTCTTCTGGCTCCCGGTCTATGTCGGATGGCAGAGCGGGAACGTCACGCTCCCGCTGGTGTTGCTGGTGGCGCTGACGTGGCGTCACCGCGATCACCCGGTGGCCGCTGGGCTGATCACCGCCGCGGCGATCAGCCTGAAGCCGTTCATCTGGCCGCTCGGGCTATGGCTGTTGGCCACGAGGCGGTTCAAGGCCGCGGGCTTCGCGGTGATCGGGGGCGTTGTGTACAACCTGCTGGCCTGGTGGATCGTCGGCTTCGGTCAGGTGCACACCTACCTACGCCTGTCGGGTGAGGTGACGGACGCGCTCTGGCGGGGCGGCTACAGCATGCTCGCAGTGGCGCACCACCTCGGATTCGGGCGCTCGGCCGGCGAGGCACTCCTGCTCGTCGCCTCGGCTGGAGTCGGAGTCGGAGTCCTGTATTACGGCTGGTTCAGGCGCAGTGACAGGGAAGCGCTTACGCTCGCGGTGGTGCTGATGCTGGTGGCCTCGCCGCTTGTCTGGAGCCACTACTTTGCTCTGCTCCTGGTGCCGATCGCGCTCGCGCGCCCCCGACTCAGCCTGCTCTGGGCGGTGCCCGTGCTGATGTGGCCGATGCCCCCAACCTTCGCGGTCGTCGGCTGGCAGGTAGCGCTCGCGTGGTTCCTGACCATCGTCTGCGTGTGCTCGGCGCTTGTCGGGTCGCGTCGCGTCAGGGTCAGCTGACGTGCCTGCTCCCACGGTTGCGATGACTCCGGAGAAACGCGCTGGCATCGAGCGCCCGGCCGAGCAGCTACTGCTCGGCGTGATGCCCGTCGCACTCACTGTTTGGCTGGCGCTCTCTGCGATTCGGCTCCACTCGGTGGCCCAGGACTTCTCGCTCGCGTATTACCCGGCTGCGCATCGGCTGCTGCTCGGCGGCAATCCGTATTCCGTCACGCACGGTGCGGTCATCGCGGGCGCCGCCTTTGTCTACCCGGCTCTGTCCGCAGTTGTGCTCGCACCGTTCGCTCTGGTCGGTGTCGGACTGAGCGATCATCTGTACACCCTGCTCTGCTTCGTGCTGGTGCCGGGAACGCTCTGGACACTCCAAGTCAGGGATTGGCGAGTCTATGGAGTCTCGCTGCTCTGGTACCCGGTGATCATCGGCTGGCAGGGCGAGAACATCTCGGTTCTGCTCGCATTCCTGGTGGCACTTGCGTGGCGTCACAGGGACCGACCTGTGGTTGCCGGCCTGGTTGTGGCCGCGGCCGTCAGCCTAAAGCCGATCGTCTGGCCGTTGGGTCTGTGGTTACTCGTGACCCGACGCTGGCGCGCCAGCGGCTGGGCTCTGCTGTTCGGCATCGTCTTGAATCTCGTCGCCTGGTCGATCGTCGGCCTCGGTGAGCTTCACACCTACCTGCATCTCTCCGCAGTCGACACCGACGCGCTGTGGCGCGGTGGCTACAGCTTGCTCGCGGCGGCCCATCACCTCGGCTTCGGGCGTAGCGTCGGAGAGGCGGCACTGCTCGGCGCTGCTGCCGCGGTCGCACTGATGCTCCTCGACGCCGGTCTCCGAAGGCGCAGCGACCGGGAGACCATGGTGCTCGCGGTTGCGCTGATGCTGATCGCCTCGCCGCTGTTGTGGATCCACTACTTCGTACTGTTGCTGGTGCCGCTGGCGATCTGCCGCCCGCGTTTCTGCGCTCTATGGGCCGTTCCGCTCGCAATGTGGTTGCTGCCGCCCGCGACGACAGTCGACGGATGGCAACTTGCGCTCGCCTGGGTCGTGGTCGGTAGCTGCCTGATCGGCGCGCTGCGTGGAAGTCGGGACGGCGGCGGACGGCCGGCCACGGTCATCGCCGGTCCCGTCGCGCTGGAACTCAGCTGCCGGCATCTGGAAGGCAGTCAAATCCCGGGGGCGGTGGGAGGCCGGATGTTAGACTGACTCATGGCCTCAGCCCGACCACATTGCGCACGCATTACGCGGGACAGGTGCGGGGTTTCGGCCCGCCGGACGGTTACTACCATCAGTGAACTGCCGAAAGTCCAGGACCATCCATCGACCGACCCTCTGCCCCGCTACGGAAAGACTTGAAATGTTCGAGCGATTTACAGAACGCGCCCGTCAGGTGGTCGTCCTCGCACAGGAAGAGGCCCGGACGCTCAAGCACAACTACATCGGCACCGAACACATCCTGCTCGGTCTGCTCCGTGAGGAAGAGGGCCTCGCCGCACGCGTGCTCGAGTCGCTCGAGATCACGGTCGAGCGCGTCCGCGCACAGGTCGTCCGCATCGTCGGGTCCGGCGAAGAGGTCACATCCGGCCAGATCCCGTTCACGCCGCGCGCCAAGAAGGTGCTCGAGCTCGCCCTGCGCGAGGCGCTGAGCCTGGGGCACAACTACATCGGCACCGAGCACATCCTGCTGGGCCTCGTGCGCGAGAACGAGGGCGTTGCCGCCCGTATCCTGCTCGACTTCGACGCCGACTCCGAGAAGATCCGCAACGAGGTGATCCGGATGCTCTCGGGCCCCGGTGGCCGTCAGCGCACCGGTGCAGGCGGTGGCGCTGCAGCTGGTGCGGGCACCGGCGGTGGCGAGGGCAAGAAGTCCTCCAAGCTGCTGGACCAGTTCGGTCGCAACCTGACCAAGCTGGCCGCCGACGGAAAGCTCGACCCGGTTGTGGGTCGCGAGACCGAGATCGAGCGGATCATGCAGATCCTCAGCCGTCGCACCAAGAACAACCCGGTGCTCGTCGGTGAGCCCGGAGTCGGAAAGACCGCCGTCGTCGAAGGGCTCGCCCAGCGGATCACCAACGCGGACGTGCCGGAGCTGCTCAAGGGCAAGCAGATCTACACGCTCGACCTGGCGGCCCTCGTCGCAGGTTCCAAATACCGCGGTGAGTTCGAGGAGCGCCTCAAGAAGGTGATGAAGGAGATCACCCAGCGTGGAGACATCATCCTGTTCATCGACGAGCTCCACAACCTCGTCGGCGCCGGTGCCGCAGAGGGCGCAATCGATGCGGCCTCGATCCTGAAGCCGGCACTCGCACGCGGCGAGCTGCAGACGATCGGCGCAACCACGCTCGAGGAGTTCCGCAAGTACCTCGAGCGTGACTCCGCGCTCGAGCGCCGCTTCCAGAAGATCGTCGTCGACCAGCCCTCCAAGGATGAGACGGTCCAGATCCTCAAGGGCCTGCGCGACCGCTATGAGCAGCACCACAAGGTGAATATCACCGACGAGGCGCTCGTGGCCGCGGCCGACCTGGCCGATCGATACATCTCAGACCGGTTCCTGCCGGACAAGGCGATCGACCTGATCGACGAGGCTGCGTCGCGCATGCGGATCAAGTCGATGACCTCGCCGCCGATCTATCGCGAGCTCGAGGACGAGATCGAGGAGACGCGGCGCGCGAAGGAGGCCGCGATCGAGGCGCAGGAGTTCGAGAAGGCCGCGAATCTGCGTGACCAGGAACGGCGCCTGAGCCAGAAGAAGCGCGAGCTGGCCGAGCAGTGGGAGGCCGGCGAGGCGACCGAGCGCCCCTCGATCGGCGAGGAGGAGATCGCCGACATCGTCTCGATGTGGACCGGCATCCCCGTGTTCAAGCTGACCGAGGCAGAGACCGCCAAGCTGATGCGGATGGAGGAGGAGCTCCACAAGCGCGTGATCGGGCAGCACGCGGCGGTCGAGGTTATCTCCAAGGCGATCCGGCGCAGCCGCGCGGGGCTCAAGGACCCGAAGCGGCCGACCGGCTCGTTCATCTTCCTCGGCCCCTCGGGCGTCGGGAAGACGGAGCTCGCACGCACGCTCGCCGAGTTCCTGTTCGGCGATGAGGACACGATGATCCGCATCGACATGTCCGAGTACATGGAGAAGCACGCGGTCAGCCGGCTGGTCGGCTCGCCGCCGGGCTACATCGGTTACGACGAGGGCGGCCAGCTGACCGAGGCCGTGAGACGCAAGCCCTACAGCGTGCTGCTGCTCGACGAGATTGAGAAGGCCCACCCCGATGTCTTCAACATCCTGTTGCAGATCCTGGAGGACGGCCGTCTGACCGACGCACAGGGTCGCACGGTCGATTTCCGTCACACGATCGTGATCATGACCTCGAACATCGGCGCATCGGAGATCGCCAAGAACTTCCAGATCGGGTTCTCGACGGTCGAGGACGAGACCGGCGTCAGCTATGACGAGATGAAGAGCCGGATCATGGGCGAGCTCAAGCGCGTCTTCCGGCCCGAGTTCATCAACCGCATCGATGATGTGATCGTCTTCCACAAGCTGGCCAAGGCCGAGATCAAGGAGATCGTCGAGCTGCTTCTGCGGCGGATCCGCGAGTCGATGGCGGAGCGCGAGCTCCAGCTCGAACTGTCCGAGGACGCCAAGGATCTGCTCGTCGAGAAGGGCTGGGACCCCGCCATGGGGGCACGCCCGCTACGCCGTGCGATCCAGCGTTACATCGAGGATCCGCTCGCCGACTTCGTTCTGCGCTCGCAGGTCCCGGAGGGCTCGACGATCCTGATCGACCGCGACGAGGCCAAGCAGGGCGAGGGCGATGACAACCCGGAGGTCAAGCTGTCTGTGATCGAACCCGCCCCCAAGCCCACCCCCGTCGGGGTCGGCGCGGAGGGTGGCTCCGACGACGGTGAAACCGCCGGCTTGCCAGAGTCTGATGCTGGCGCCGCCGACTCCGACGAGGGCTGATCACAGCCATTCGTGATGCCACGGAGGTGACGGCGGCGCTCGCTCAGAACACCGAGACCCAGCGTGTGAACTCGACCGTGTAGAAGATCAGCAGCAGGGTGCTGATCGTCAGCGCCCATGGCATCAGCTTGCGCTCATGGAGCCAGGCGCCCGCGCCGATCCACAGCGGGATGACGGGAAGCATGTACCGGTCGAAGCCCTTCAGGGGCACGGTGGTGACGGCGCTCGACGTACAGACGATGATCGCCAGCACCGCGAACAACACATAGTGCGCCGGCAGCCTCCGCCAGGCACTCACCAGCGACAGGATCACGATTGTGAATCCGATCAGCAGGACCAGGTTCAGGGGGCCAGGCATGATTCCGGCGGGGACCAGCACGGGGGCCCCGTGCACGGTTTGACGGATGCCGATGATGGTGTTCACCACGGCCTGCGTGACCGTGCCGACCGGCCCGGCCATCGACCTTTGGGCGTCGGACATGTTCTGGCTGCTGAGCGGTGCGAGCCAGCCCCAGCCTTGTGAGTGCATGTATGCGAGGTAGCCGGCAAATGTCAGCACCGGCAGGGACAACGCCAGCAGGCGGGGCGACCACAGCCGGCGCAGGTCTCGGGTCCGGCCGCGGCTGTTCCAATAGACCAGGGCAAGTGGGGCCACCATCAGGATGCCCTGGATGTGTGTCAGTGCCGCGGCTGCCGCGGAGACGCAGGCCCAACCGAAGCGGTCGCGATCAGCCAGATAGAACGAGGTCGCCACGAGCGCCAGCAGCAACGACTCGGTGTAGACCGCGCTGAACACGAAAGAGATCGGTGAGAACGCGATCAGCAGGACGGTTGCATCCGCTGCACCCTCCCCCAAGTACTCGCGGGCGATGCGGTGGATGAGCGTCAGTCCGACCCCGAAGGCGACCAGGCTGATCAAGACGCCAGCGATCACGGGCGAGCCCACAACCAGTGCGAGCGGCCGGATCAGCAGCGGATAGAGCGGGAACTGGCGGGTTGACGCCGCGGAGGTGAAGCCGTGCTCGGCGATCGTGACGTAGGTGATCGAGTCCCAGCGGAATGCAGAGCCGGCCAGAACGTTGCCAACGGCACCCAGCCCGGAGCTCAGCTGCTGCGGGTCGAACTTATGCCAGTACGAAATCCTCTGCGTGAACAGGGCGGCGACCGTACCGGTGGCCAGCACGATCAGCCTCGAGAGCAGCACGGATGCCCAGATCGGTGTGTCGATCCAGCGTCGCGCGGACGCCACCGAACGGGGTACGGGAGCGGCTGTGGCGGTCGTGGTGGACATCAGAAGACCGATGCCCAGCGCGTGAACGCGAACGTGTAGAGGATCAGCAGCGCGGTGCTAGCGCCCAGGACCAGCGGCAGGAGGCGTCTGCGCTGGAACCACGCAGCCGCACCGATCCACAGCGGGAACACGGGCAGCATGTAACGGCCAAAGCCCTGCAGCGGCTCGACGAGGACCTCGCTCGAGGTGCAGACGAGCAGCGCGAGGGCGCTGAACAGCGCGTACTCAATCGGGAGCCGGCGCCATGCGGATGCGAGTCCGATCAGTGCCACGGTCAGCGCGGCGAGATGGACACCATTCTGCAGGGCAACCGGGAGACCGCCGAGCGCAGCCTCATGTCCGCCGAGTGTCTGACCAAGATCGGTGGCGAACGCCCGGACGGCGTCGAAGATGGCAAGCGGTGGGCCCACCGTTGAGCGTGCCGCCTCGTGCATGTTCTGGCTTGTGATCGGCGCGAGCCAGCCCCAGCCCCGCGCATGCATGTAGGTGAGGAAGCCGCCGAATGTCAGGACCGGCAGAGTCAGTGCCAGCAGGCTGGGTGACCAGAGGTGGCGCAGATCTCGTGTCCGGCCGCGGCTGTTCCAGTAGATCAGTGCGAGCGGCGCGACCATCAGGACACCCTGGATGTGTGTGAGCGCGGCGGCCGCTGCGCATACGCAGGCCCATCCGAAGCGGTCGTGATCGGCCAGGTAGAAGGAGCCTGCCAGCAGTGCCAGCAGTAGCGATTCGGTGTAGATCGCGCTGAACACGAATGAGAGTGGCGAGAACGCGATCAGCAGGACGGTGGCATCGGCTGCGCCTCGCCCGACGTGTTCGCAGGCGATGCGGTGAACGAGCGTCAGCCCCACGGCGAATGCGGCCAGACTGATCAGCACGCCGGCGATCACCGGCGACCCCACGACGACCGCCAGTGACCGGATCAGCAGGGGATAAAGCGGGAACTGACGGGTGGATGGCGCGTTTGTGTAGCCGTGCTCGGCGAGCGTGATGTAGCCGATCGCGTCCCAGCGGACCATGGATGCTGTCAGCACGTTCCCCAGAGAGCCAAGGCTTGAGCTGAGCCGCTCCGGGTCGTACGTCTGCCAATCGGGTATCCGCTGCGCGAACAGACTCCCCGCCGCCCCAACGGCCAGCACGAGCAATCGCGAACTGATGACCCAGGCCCAGATGGGTAGCCGGAGGCTTCCGGCATGCGTACCCGAACGGGCCTTGGTGTTCTGCGCGACGGTGACCATCAGCTCAGGCGGCCCTGATCCGCTGACCGAACTGCAGCGGCGGTTGGCCCGCTGACTTGCGGGCAGGTCGACGCTACGCGCGTCCGGGGGGTCGCGACCGTTGTCATCTGTGCCTTTATCGGCACATCTGGGCGGTAACGTCAGCCTGCAGGCTTAGTCTCATCGCATGGCCGCCCCCAAGTCCGTCCACGTCTGCTCCGTCTGTGGGCATGAGTCGCCGCGATGGTCGGGGCAGTGCCCGGGTTGCGGTGAGTGGAACACGCTGGTCGAGGAGCTGCGGGCCCGGCCTGTGGCGTCGGGTCGTGCCGGTGGCCAGCGGGCCACCGGCACGGGGATCACGCCCGTTCCGCTGGGCAGTGTGGCGGCGGCGGAGCATGCGCGGCTGAGCACGGGCATCGGGGAGCTCGACAACGTTCTGGGGGGCGGGCTGGTGCCCGGTTCGCTGGTCCTGATCGGCGGCTCGCCGGGGGTCGGGAAGTCGACCCTGACGACGATGGCGCTGGCGCACATGGTCGCCGCCGGGAGGCGGACGCTCTACGTGTCGGCGGAGGAGTCGCCGGCGCAGATCCGGCTACGCGCGGAGCGCCTCAGCGCCGGTACGCCACTCGGGATCCCGGTGATCGCCGAGACTGACCTGGCGGCCGTCCTGGCGACGCTGGAGCGGGAGCGGCCGGAGGTCTGCGTGGTCGATTCGGTCCAGACGCTGCACTGCGGCGAGCTCACCAGCGCGGCCGGTTCGGTCGCTCAGGTGCGTGAGGTCGCGACTGAGATCATGCGGGTGGCCAAGGCCAACCGGATCGCGGTGTTGCTGGTTGGGCACGTGACCAAGGACGGGGCACTCGCAGGCCCACGTGTGCTGGAGCACCTGGTCGACTGCGTGCTGCAGTTCGAGGGCGAGCGCGAGCGCACTTACCGGACGGTGCGAGCGATCAAGAACAGGTTCGGGTCAACCAATGAGGCGGGTGTCTTCGAGATGCGCGATGACGGGCTGGTCGAGGTGTTGGACGCCTCGGCTCGGTTCGTCGCTGAGGCGACGCGCTCGGCGGGCAGCGTCGTGCTCTGCGCCATGGAGGGCACGCGGCCGCTGCTGGTCGAGGTGCAGGCACTGGTCTCCCAGTCTGAACTCGAGCAACCGCGTCGCGTGGTGGCAGGCATCGACCGCAACCGGCTGGCGCTGGTGCTGGCGGTGCTCGGGCGGCATGCCGGGATCGGGCTCGGCAATGCCGACGTATTCGTGAATGTCGTCGGTGGCGTACGCGTCGACGAGCCGGGCGCGGATCTCGCCGTCGCGCTGGCGGTCGCGAGCGCTGCAAGGGGCGTGCCGCTGCACTCGGCTCCCGGTCAGCCGCTGGCGTGCTTCGGTGAGCTGGGGCTCACGGGCGAGCTGCGGACAGTCGCGCACGGCGATCGTCGTCTGGCGGAGGCGGCGAAGTTCGGGCTGTCGCCGGTGGCGGAGCCTGGATGTTTCGGGATACTGCGCGACGCCGTACGCGAGTTGGTCGCCCATGAGCCTGTGGCGCTGGCTCGATAGCGCGTAAAATCAGGTCTGTTATGGCCTCGCGTTCGGGGGAAGAGCTCAAAGACGAGCTCGAGTCTCGCCAGGAGTCCCGGATGGTTAGGGCGCTCGAGATGGTCGCGCCCGGAACCGGTCTTCGCGACGGTCTCGACCACATTCTCCACGCCCGCACCGGGGGCCTGATCGTGATCGGCGACGTGGACGACCTCGCGTTCCTGTTCTCGGGCGGCATCAAGCTCGACCTCGATTACTCGCCGGAGCTGCTCTACGAGCTCGCGAAGATGGATGGGGCGATCGTGCTCAGCTCCAACGCGACCAAGATCGCGCACGCCAACATCCAGCTGACCCCGGACCCGACGATCCACACGCTGGAGACGGGCACGCGACACCGAACCGCGCAGCGCGTTTCCAAGCAGACCGATGCGACGGTGGTGGCGATCTCGGAGCGGCGTGAGGTGGTTTCCCTGTACGTCGACGGCGACAAGTACATCCTCGCCGAGATTCCGGTCGTGCTCGCCAAGGCCAACCAGGCGCTGGCGACACTCGACAAGTACCGCAGCCGCCTGGACCAGGTCTCCACGCGCCTGACGGCGCTCGAGTTCGAGGGCGGCGCGACCCTGCACGACGTCCTGACCGTGCTGCAGCGCGCCGAACTGATGACGCGCATGGCGGTCGAGATCGAGCGTTACGTCGTCGAGCTCGGGACCGAGGGTCGCCTGATCGAGATGCAGCTGGATGAGACGATGGTCGGCGTGTCGGCTGACAAGGCGGCACTGGTGCACGACTACCTGCTCGAGGATGGCGATGAGCCGTTCTCACTCGCCTTCGACCAGCTCGTGCGGCTGCCGCATCAGGATCTGCTCGACTTCGGACGGTTGGCTGAGCTGCTGGGGTACGACCGCAAGCTGAACACGCTGGACTACCCGATCTCGCCGCGCGGGATTCGGATCCTGGGGCGGATTCCGCGGCTGCCGAAGCTCGTCGTTCGACGCATCATCGACGAGTTCGGCGGCCTGGAGGAGCTCCTGGCTGCCAACGACGGCGAGCTCGAGACGGTGGACGGTGTCGGCGAGATCCGTGCCAAGGACATTCGGGAGGGGCTGCGCCGGCTGCAGGAGATCAACCTGGTCGACCGCTACCTGCAGACCTGACGGTTTCAGTATTCGCGGGGCTCCGCCCCGCCGGTCAAACAATGGAGGACACCATCACTGACGCGATCAAAGAGCAATTGGAACACGACCAGGAGCATTTGGAGCAGGACCCGGAGTCACCGGAATCCGAAGCGGTGCTCGTGGAGCTCGAGGACATCGCGCCGCTTGCGCAGATCGACTTCGAGATCGGCGACAACGTCGTTTATCCCCACCACGGGGCCGGGCAGGTGGTCAAAAAGGAGATGAAGGACGTCCTCGGCGAGCGGCGCGAGTACCTGACGATCAAGATCCTCCATAACGACATGACGGTCATGGTCCCGACCGAGAACGCCGCGATCGCGGGACTGCGCCGGGTGATCGACGAGGAGACCCTGCAGAAGGTGCTCGCGGTGCTTCAGGACCGATGCTCGGATATGCCGAACAACTGGAACCGGCGGTTCAAGCACAATCGCGACAAGATCAAGACCGGCGACATCTACGACCTGGCCGATGTAGTCCGCAACCTCGCGATCCGTGAGCACCAGAAGGGGCTCTCCACCGGAGAGAAGCAGATGTACACGCGCGCGAAGAAGGTGCTCGCGTCGGAGATGATGTACGCACTGGAGATGGACGAGGAGGAGGTCGAGGCGTATCTCACGACCGCGATCCTGGAGGGTGCGGGGAACTCCGAGCCGGTAGTGGTCGCGGCGGCGGCGGCGGGGTCGGTGTCGGTGTCGGCAGCGGCGCCGGCGTCGGCGGAGTAGCAGCCGGCGGTCGTGGCGGTCGCGCTGATCGTGGCCGCGGGGCGTGGAGAGCGCCTTGGGTCTGGGGGACCCAAGGCGCTCGTCACCGTGGCCGGTCGCCCGATGCTGGAATGGAGTGTGTTGGCTCTGCGATCCGTCGGTGCAGTCGGTGCGGTTGTCGTCGCGCTCCCGGCCGACCGGCTGGAGGATGCGCCCGCCGGCGTGATCGCCGTGGCCGGCGGGGCCACAAGGTCAGAGTCGGTGCGTGCGGCGCTGATGGCCGCGCCCAGCGACGAGGTCGTGATCGTGCACGATGCCGCGCGACCGTTGGCCACGCCAGGCCTGTTCGCCGAGTCGGTGCTGCGGCTCGAGCAGACGGGTGTGGACGCGATCGTTGCGGCTGCTCCGGTGACCGACACGATCAAGCAGGTGCGGGGAGAGGGGCGAGCGGTCGAGCGGACGCTCGACCGCTCGCAGCTGTGGTCCGTCCAGACGCCGCAGACGTTCCGACGCGACGCGCTCGAGCGCGCCCTGGATGCGCCGCCCGAATGGCTGGCGGCCGCCACGGACGATGCCTGGCTGATCGAACGCCAAGGCGGTACCGTCGCTGTGTTGCCGGCGCCGCCAGAGAACCTCAAGATCACGACGCCGCTCGATCTACGGGTGGCGGAACTGCTGCTCGGCGACCGGGGGCCGGCATGAGCGGGTGTGGGCCGTTATGAACGGTCGCGGCTCAGCCGGGTGGCGTTCGAGATGAGCGTCGCCACCGGACTCGGCTATGACTGCCATCGCCTGGTCGAAGGCAGGCCGCTGATCGTCGGCGGAGTCGAGATTCCGCACACCCACGGCCTGCTCGGACACTCGGATGCTGATGTGCTCACGCATGCGATCATCGACGCGCTGCTCGGCGCGGCCGCACTCGGGGACATCGGCCAGCACTTCCCGGATACAGACGAGACCTACCGCGGCGCGGATTCGATCGCGCTGTTGCGGGCGACCGTCGCCCTGCTGGCGGAGCGCCGCTGCACGATCGAGCACGTCGATGCGACTGTCGTCTTGGAACAGCCCAAGCTGCTGTCATATCGTCAGGCGATCCACGGTCGTCTGGTCGAGGCGCTGGGGGTGTCAGCCGCTCAGGTGAACGTCAAGGCAACGCGCGGTGAGGGGATGGGATTCATCGGTCGGCTGGAGGGTGCTGCGGCACTGGCGGTGGCGACGATCACGCGGCCCGATCCGGTCGCTGATGGCAGTTCCGGCGGGCCTGCCGAGTCGGGCCCTGCGCCCGGCGTCTAACGTTCGCCGCTCCCATGCGCGAGATCACCTTGCACGACACGCTCACCGGCGAGCTGTTGCCCCTGCGTCCGCGGGAACCCGGCAAGGTTGGCATCTATGCCTGCGGGCCGACCGTCTACGGCCCGGTCCACATCGGCAATGCTCGCCCGTTCGTCGTGTTCTCGCTGCTCAAGCGCTTCCTCGCGCATGAGGGCTACGAGGTCACCTTCGTCGCCAACATCACCGACGTCAACGACAAGATCTACGCGGCCGCCGGTGCCGCCGGGCTCGACTCGGACACGCTCGCACTCGAGATGACGGCCAAGTACATCGAGGACACCGATGGGCTCGGGCTCGGCCGGCCCGATCACGAGCCACTCGCGAGTGAGACGATGGGGGAGATCATCACCCTGATCGAGCAGCTGATCGATCGCGGGCATGCCTACGCGGCGGACGGAGACGTCTACTTCGCCGTGCGAAGCTACGAGCGGTACGGAGAGCTGTCGCATCGCAGGCTCGATGACCTCGATCAGGGTGAGGGCGGGGAGGGCGCTGGTCGCAAACGCGACCCCGTCGACTTCGCGCTGTGGAAGGCGCAGAAGCCGGGAGAGGACACGGCCTGGGATGCACCGTGGGGGCGCGGCAGACCGGGCTGGCACATCGAATGCTCGGCGATGGCTGAGAAGCTGCTCGGCCTTGGCTTCGAGATCCATGGGGGCGGGTCCGACCTGGTCTTTCCTCACCATGAGAACGAGGCTGCGCAGACCCGCGCAGCTCACGGCGAGCCGCTCGCGGCGATCTGGATGCACAACGGCATGGTCCGCCTCGCGCAGGAGAAGATGTCGAAGTCGATCGGCAACACGTTCCTGCTGCACGCAGCCCTTGCGGCGCACGGACGCGACGCCCTGGTCGCCTATTTCTGTGCAGGACACTACCGCCAGCCCATCGAGTTCGACGACGAGCGCCTCGCCGTCGCGGCTGCCGGTGTCAGCCGGTTTCGTGAGGCAGCCCGGCGCCTGAACCCTGGCCGGTCGCCGGTGTGGTCCGCCCCGCTGCGGGACGTGTTCTTCGAGGCTCTGGCCGATGACTTCAACACGCCGCGTGCGCTGGCGGCCGCCTATGACTGGGTGCGCGAGGCGAACCGCTCCGGTGGGCCTGTGGGCGACGCGGACCTGCGCGAGATGTTGGACGTACTGGCTCTCGAGAACCTGCTCGATCCGGAGCCAGGGACCGTGCCGCCAGAGGCGCAGGCGCTTGCCCGGGAGCGCGAGGCGGCGCGGAACGAACGCGACTGGGCGCGCGCCGACGCGATACGCGATCAGCTGCGAACACTCGGATGGGATATCCGTGATGGTGCCGATGGGCCCGAGCTGCTGCCTGTCTGAGCGGTCCAGTCGAGGCGGTGGGCCCCAGGTTGATGCGCGACCCGAGGTTCTGGTCGATGCTCGACTCGATCGCCAGCCGTCGCCGGTTGGACGGCTGCTCTGCAGACGCTCGCCGGCCGGACGGTTGCTCTGCAGACGCTCGGCGGGCAGACGGCTGAGGAACAGGTGATGATCGTCTACGGGCGTAACGCCGTCCACGAGGCGATCCGGGGGCCACGGACGGTGAACCGCGCGTGGGCAACCAGCAACGCCGCTCGAGAGCCATGGCTCTCGAGCGGGGGCATGCGGGTGACATTGGAATCCGCGGACGAGGTCACCCGCCGCTGCGGATCCGACGGGCACCAGGGCGTCTGTGCTGAGGTATCGGAGTATCGATACGCATCGGTCGATCAGCTGCTCGAGCATGAGCGGGCTCTGATCGTCGCGCTGGATCAGGTTCAGGATCCGCAGAATCTGGGGGCGATCTGCCGGTCTGCCGAGTGCGCTGGTGCCGCCGGTGTCGTCCTGCCCGAGCGCCGGGCCGCTGAGGTGACGCCGGCGGTCTGCAAGGCCTCGGCGGGAGCCGTTGAGCATCTTCCGCTCGCTCAGGTCCGCAACCTCGCCGATTTTCTCGCCGACGCCAAGGCGCGCGGGTTCTGGTGTTACGGGGCCGCCGGCGACGCCGGACTCGACTACCGTCAGGTCGAACTGGACGGTCCCGTCGTGCTCGTGATGGGCTCGGAGGGCAGGGGCCTGCGCCCACGAGTGGCGTCTGCCTGCGACGCGCTGATATCGATCCCGCTGCGCGGCCGGATCGAGTCTCTGAGCGTCAGCGCAGCAGCGGCCGTGCTGCTGTACGCCGCGGCCGCGGCGCGCGACTGAGCTGGGGCGGCTGAGCTGGGGCGGCTGAGCCGGGGCGGCTGAGCCGGGGCGCGACTGAGCTCCGGGGCGCGATCGAGCTATGGCGGGGGCCAACGGTCCCAGCTTTTGCGTCCAAGCCTTGACAGGCGTGCGGTGTTATGCGAAGCTGCGCGCCGGCTAAGGATCAAGTTAAGCTTGAGTCTCAGTCAGTGAAGAGCGCGGGTCTGGGAGGACCTCGCCGGCAGGACCAACTGAAAAGGCTGCGGCGCCAGGGGAGGTGACGCGCCACGCAATTCCAACCCGTCGCGGGACCGGGAGGTCGGCGACGGAGCAAAGGAACATTCGCCGTGGCACGACTTTCATCAAACCCAAAGGGTCAACTTCAGGTTGAGGATGGTTATCTGATCGCCCTCGCCAAGGCCGGTAACGCCGATGCCTATGACCGATTGGTGCGCCGCTATTACGGATTCGTCCGACTCAAGTCCTCCTCCTACTTCCTTGCCGGTGGAGATTCCGATGACCTCATCCAGGAGGGGCTCGTCGGGCTTTACAAGGCGATTCGCGATTACCGCACCGACAGGGAGTCGAGCTTTCGTAACTTCGCTGAGCTCTGCATCACGCGCCAGATCATCACGGCTGTGAAGACGGCCACTCGCAACAAGCACACTCCGCTCAATCAGTACGTCTCGTTCTCGAGCACACCCGCGGGCAGCGGCAGCGACAGTGAACCGACGCTCGACGAGATGATCGCCGGCTCACCGGTCCACGACCCTGTCAACCAGGTGATCAGCTCTGAGGAGCTGCGCGCGCTGGTCGCCTGTATCTCGACGTCGCTGTCCGACCTCGAGGCTCGGGTGCTGGCGTTGTACCTGGATGGCCGCTCCTACGAGGAGGTGGGGCAGCGGCTCGGCTGCGACTGCAAGACGGTCGACAACGCACTGCAGCGGGTCAAGCGGAAGGTCGGGCACCACCTCGCGTCGCGGACGATCGCCGCGTAGGGCGGCAAGCCGATCGCCCGCGGCAAGCCGATCGGCCGCGGCAAGCCGATCGGCCGCGGCAAGCCGATCGGCCCAGCTAACCGCCGATCGGCCCCAGGTTGGGCTCGTGCCCGTAGGTGTCGAACCGGCGAAAGCCGTTGAACTGGCGGTGGTCCGGTCCGTGGAAGTCTGAGGAGCCTGTGGTCAGCAGCCCCAACTCCGAGGCCCGGCGCACCAGCAGATCGGTCTGCGGCCGCGTGTGCGTCGCGTAGAAGGCCTCGACCCCGTCGAGACCAAGCGCGCTGAAGCGCTCGAGCGTCGCAATCACCTCACCGTCACTCTCGACGTCCCAGAATGGGTGCGCCCAGACGGCGAGTCCGCCGGCGCCGTGAACCAGGTCGATCGCGTCGGAGATCGACGGCGCCTCGCGCTCGCGGAACGCGGGCTTCCCCTCTATCAGGTACGCGACCAGAAGCTCCGATGGGTTCGCCAGCGCTTCCGCCGCCAGCCGGTCGGTGTTGTCCGGATGGGTGAAGACCGCCTGCGCCAGATGCGGACGCCCGACCGTCGCGCCGGCGGCAAGACGCTCCTCGAGCGGCGCCGCGTCGACGACCCAGCCGTTCTCCCGCAGCGCCTCGATCATCCGTTGGGCGCGTCTGCCGCGGTCCGCGCGGGAGCGCTCCAACTGGGCAAGCAGGGCCGCGTCCGTCGGATCGATCAGATAGCCGCAGAGATGCAGGTCGCTGGCGACCGGGTCGAGTACGGATATCTCGACTCCGGGGACCACCCGCAGCGCCGCGCCGGCAGCCGCGCCAAGTGCCTCGGCGACCCCCTCGACGCTGTCGTGGTCGGTGAGCGAGAAGAGTTCGACGCCGGCGTCGCCGGCGGCCCTGACGACGTCGGCGGGCGAGAGCTCGCCGTCGGAGTAGGTCGAGTGCCCCTGGAGCTCGAACGTCGGTGGTGCTTGCGTTGATGCGGACATGCCGCGGGAATGTAGTGGTCCGCCACCGATTAGGCAGGCCTAACTTCGTGTACCGTGCCGTCACAGCGGCGGCTCGGCACGGTTGTTAGGGCAACCTAACCTGTGCTAGGGTCCGCACTCAGCCTATTCCGACCTGGCTGCTCGGAATAGGTAAACCGCTCCCCCTGGGCAGGGAACCGTCCCCGAGACGACCGAGACCATGACGACCGTCACCGCGAAAACCAAGTCGGGTAGGGCTCGCAGCGGCCAGAGATGGAGCTTCTACGTCTGGGTCGGGGTCGTCCTGGCCGTCGCCGTCGCGGGCGTGATCCTGGGTTGGCACTCAGGTGGCGGCACGGTCGACCCGAGCAATCCTGGCAACGCGGAGCACATGAGCCGCACCACGGCGGTGATCAACAGCGGCATCCTGGTGTTCCGAGAGGGCCTCGAGACGATCCTGGTGCTTGCCGCGATCACCGCCAGCTTCCGCGGTGCCAACAGCGTCTACAAACGGCCGGTTGCCATCGGCGGAGGGATCGGGCTGCTGGCCACGGCGGGGACCTGGTTCGTAGCCGTGGGGATCATCGGCCTGTTCGGCGGTACGGGCCTCAGCCTCCAGGCGGCCACCGGGATCCCGGCGATCATCGTGTTGCTGATCGTCATGAACTGGTTCTTCCACAAGGTCTATTGGACCGGCTGGATCTCCCACCACAACAAGCGGCGCAAGGGCCTGCTGAGCGCGGACTCCGAGAAGACCACGCGCCGGGTGCTGCTCGGCTTCGCGCTGCTGGGCTTCACCTCGATCTACCGAGAGGGCTTCGAGGTCGTGATCTTCCTCCAGAATCTGCGGGTCACATTCGGCTCGAGCGTCGTTCTGGAGGGCGTCACGCTCGGCCTGCTGTTCACCTCGGCGGTGGGCGTGATGACGTTCTCGCTGCATCAGAAGCTGCCGTACAAGCGACTGCTGATCATCACCGGCGCGATGCTGCTGGTCGTCCTGTTCGTGATGGTCGGCGAAGAGGTGAACGAGATGCAGCTGGCAGGCTGGATCGGCACGACCTCGACCGGGACCTGGCCGGGCTGGCTGGGCGAATGGTTCTCGCTTTTCCCGAACGTCCAGACGATCGTCGCCCAGGTGCTCGCGGTCGCGGCAGTGCTCGGCTCCTACCTGCTCGCCGAGTATCTGCGCGTCTGGCGCCCGCGCCGTCGCGGGCAGAAGGCGGCATTGGTCGCGGCGGAGCCGCCGGCTGCCGTGATGGCTGAGATCTGCCACACCGCCGAGACCTTGGCGCAGTCGGCAGCCGAGGCCGACGTCGCGATGAACGCGACGCTCGCGCAGGCCGCATTGCAGCCGGTTGCGGACCGCAACCCCGCGATCGTCAACCCGGCCCAGCGGGCCGGCTCGTAGGCCGCCAGGCGCGCTGGGAGGCGTGCAAGCGGCACGCCTCCCAGGGGTCAATCCCGACCATGTCGTCCGCCTCAGACCGCAGCGTCGAGCGTTCGCGGTGTCGGTCGCGACGGGGTTGCGCGTGTCATCCGGACGCGCCGGCGCCGCCAGCCAGTGTCCGTGGCGCCAGTGTTGGCAGAGGATTAGCAACCTGCGCGAGCCATTGCTCCAGGTTCTGAGCCTGCGAAGATTCGAGCACGCCCGCTTGGCGCAACTGGTAGCGCACCTCACTTGTAATGAGGCGGTTGTCGGTTCGAGTCCGACAGCGGGCTTGTCAGGAAGTCAGAATGCGTCCAACCATCAATAAACTCATCGCCTGCGGTGCCGTGCTCGGCTCGGCGCTCGTGGTCTCGATCTGTGGCTTCGAAACGGCTGCCGTGGCCGTGGCGCAGTCCTCCTCCCAGACCGTCTACTACCGGCTGGTCCAATACCCGCAGGCGGGGTTCGTCGGCTTCTACTCGCAGCTGGCAGCCGCCAAGCACGCGATCAACATGGAGATGTACGAGCTCAGCGATCCGACCGCTGAGCACGACCTGGCGCAGGCCGCCGCGCGGGGGGTGAAGGTGCGGGTGCTGCTGGATCGCGACTATTCAGGTGGCGAGGTGAACGCCAGCGCCTACTCGTATCTGTCATCGCATGGCGTCCAGGTGCGTTGGGCGCCGTCGCACTACATCTTCCACATCAAGGTCACCACCTTTGACGGTCGTACGGCCGACGTCTCGACCGCGAACCTGACCGCGGCCTACTACACCGACACCCGCGACGCCGAGGTGATCGACACCAACCCGGCTCAGGTGAAGGCGATCGACCGGACATTCGCAGGTGACTGGAAGAATGCCCCCGGCGGCTCCCCGCGCGACCAGACGACGCAGGCGGCTGGGCTGGTGTGGTCGCCCAACACAGGTGCCGGCTCGGCGGAGGATGCGGTCGTCGCGCAGATCGACGCCGCGCGACACGTGATCGACGTCGAATCGGAGGAGTTGAGCGACCAGGCCGTCTATGGCGCGTTGACGGCCGACGCCCGCCGTGGTGTCCGATGCAGGATCGTGATGACGAACTCATCGGAGTGGCGCGCGGCCTACAGCGCGGTCACGCATGCAGGTTGCAAGGTGCACGTCTTCGCCGACAGTGCAAAGTCCCTCTACATCCACGAGAAGCTGATTCTCGACGACCCCGGCACGAGCCATCAGTCACTTCTGATCGGCTCGCAGAACGCCGGTTGGGACTCGCTGCACGTCAACCGAGAACTGAGTGTGCTGATCGGCCGCGCCCACGGCGGCGCGGCTGTGATCAGGCAGGTCGACAGCACATTCCAGTCGGACTTCTCGCAGGCGGCGGCGTGGAAGAGCTGACCCGCGGCGCTGGCCTCCGCCAGATGCCTTCGCCGCTGAACTGCCCCGCTGGACTGCCCGCTGAACCGCGCCGCCGACCTCCTCGCTCTTGACCGTCCCCTGGCCGACAGACCCACCAACTGAAGCGCAGCGCGCTGCCGTTGCGGACGCCGAGCCCCGCTCATATTGGCCCACGACTCTCCCCGTCCGCGAGCCGCATCCTTCGCTGGAGCGGGCGATCGATTGCGACCTCTGCATCATCGGCGGCGGCTACACCGGCCTCTGGGCTGCACTGTCGGCAAAGGAGCAGGCCCCCGACCGAAGCGTGGTCCTGCTCGAGGGGATCCGCTGCGGGGCCGGGGCCAGTTCGCGCAACGGCGGTTTCCTGAATTACTCGCTCACTCACGGGATCGAGAACGGCCGTGTGCGGTTCCCTGACGAGATCGCAACGATCGAGCGTCTGGCGATGCACAACTTTGCGGAACTGGGCGATGACCTCAGGCGTCACCGGATTGATGCCGAGTTCGAGCCGACCGGTGAGCTCGACGTGGCCGTCTCGCCGGACCAGGTCGATGGCCTCCGGGCCGGCGTCGAGGCGATGGCCGAGTTCGGCCAGGAGGTGGAGTTTCTGGACCGCGAGCGAGTCCGGGCCGAGGTCCACTCGCCGCTGTACTGCGCCGGTCGCTGGCAGAAGACGGGGGCGGCGATGGTCAATCCCGCCAAGCTCGCCGACGGGTTGCGCCGCGCCGCGATTGCGGCCGGCGTCGAGATCTACGAGCACTCGCAGGTCCGCGAGCTTCGCAAAGCCGGTGACAGCGCCGGCAATCACGGTCTCGTGGCGATCACCGACGCCGGCATCGTCCATGCCGACAAGGCCCTGATCGCCACGAGCGCCTACGCGCCGCTGATTCCGGCGATCCGCCGCTACCTGGCACCGGTCTATGACTACGCGCTGATGACCGAGCCCCTGACACCGGGCCAGCTCGACGAGGTCGGTTGGCGCCGGCGCCAGGGCGTCGGCGATTGCGGCGCTCAGTTCCACTACTACCGGCTCACCGCCGACAATCGCATCCTATGGGGCGGTTTCGAGGCGATCTATCACTATGGCGGTCGGGTCGCGCCCGACCTCGACCAGGACCAGGCGAGCTTCGGGCGCCTCTCCCAGAACTTCTTCACCACGTTTCCACAGCTCGAGGGTCTGCGGTTCACGCATCGGTGGGGGGGCGCGATCGACACCTGCAGCCGCTTCTCGGTGTTCTTCGGTAAGGCGTTCCGCGGACGTGTCGTCTATGCGCTCGGCTACACGGGCCTCGGCGTCGGTGCGAGCCGCTTCGGGGGGCGAACCGCGCTCGACCTGCTCGACGGACGCGCCAGTGAGGCCACGGCGCTCGGACTCGTGCGCCGGCGACCGGTCCCGTTCCCGCCGGAGCCGCTGCGCACGGCCGTGATCGAGGTCACGCGCAACCGCATCGCAGCGGCCGACCGCGCCGGGCGCCGTGGACTATGGTTGCGGACGCTCGACCGGATGGGGCTGGGGTTTGACAGCTGAGAGGGAGGATCGATGACGACGACGGTGACATCCTATGAGGTGAAGGAGAAGGGCCTGAAGGGCAACGCCGTCGGCTTCGGGTCGAGCATCGGGGTGGGGCTGGCCTCGACGGCTCCGGCCTACAGCCTCGCCGCGACGCTCGCGTTCGTGGTGATCGCTGTGGGTGTGCAGACGGTCTCGATCGTGTTCCTCGCGTTCATCCCGATGTTCCTCTGTTCCTGGGCGATCAAAGAGATGAACGCCGTCGACCCGGACTGCGGCACCTCGTTCACCTGGGCCTGGCGCGCGATCGGTCCGCGCACGGGCTGGTTTGCGGGCGGCTGGGGCACGATCGCCTCCGACTTCCTGGCGATGGCCAGCTACAGCCAGATCGCCGGCCAGTACTTCTTCCTGCTGATCGGCGCCAGGGCGATCGGCGAGGATGCGACGTCAGGGTGGGTGATGCTGGTGGGCATCGCCTGGATCGTGGGGCTGACCTGGATCTGTTATGTCGGCATCGAGATCTCGGCGCGGCTGCAGGTCACGCTGGTCGTGGTCGAGGTGTTCGTGCTGCTGCTGCTCGGCGCGGTGGCGATGGCGAAGGTGATCCTCGGCGGTGCTCCGATCTACCACCTCACGCCGAGCCTGAGCTGGCTCAATCCCTTTCAGATCGGGTCGTTCACGCACTTCGCGCAGGCCATGCTGCTGATGGTCTTCATCTATTGGGGTTGGGATACGACCACATCGATCAACGAGGAGACCGACGACCCCGGGCGTATTCCCGGGATCGCCGGCGTGATCTCGACCATCATCCTGCTCGGCACGTACTTCTTCGTGACGATGTCGGTCCAGTCCTACGCCGGTGTCAGCAGCAAGACGCCCCTCGGTCTGGCCAACCCGGCGCATGCAAATGACGTGCTGTCCGTTCTCGGCTCGAGCGTGTTCGGTTCGAGCGTGATCGGTCAGATCCTGACCAAGCTGCTGCTGGTGATGATCCTGACCTCCGCCGCGGCAACCACCCAGACGACGATCCTCCCGAACGCGCGAACGATGCTCTCGATGTCCTTCCACAAGGCGCTGCCCGCGTATTTCGGCCGCGTCCACCCGCGCTTCAAGACACCCACCACAGCGACGATCACGTTCGCGGTCGCGTCTGTGATCTTCTACCTGGCGCTCAACTTCGTATCCGGCGGCGGCGTGCTCGCTGATGCCGTGACCGCGACGGTCTTCTTCGCGGCGCTGTACCTCGGAATCTCGTCCACCGCCTGCACCTTCCACTTCCGGGACCGCGCGTTCTCCAACTGGCGCGACTCGGTCCCCAAGTTCTGGGTGCCACTGGCCGCCTCGATAATGCTGTTCCTGTTGGTCATCTACAACCTGATCGAAGACGGTCATGCGAACTACAGCTACACGACGCTGAGCCTGCCCGCGCTCGGCACCGTCGGGACGGCGATCTTCATCGTTGTCGTCACGGCGATCATCGGGTTGATCTGCATGGAGGTCTGCCGCCGCACCAGCCCGCAGTTCTTCGTCGATAAGGCAATGCGCTACGGCCCATCGCTGACCGAGGAGGGCGAGGTCGTGCCGCTGCCGCCCGAGTAGCTCGGTGACGCCGCCGCGGCGACCGCTGTAACGCCGCCGCCGCGAGCGGGTACCGATTGCAGATGGATAGCACCGCCAACCACCGGCGCGCGCACACGGCGAGCGTGAACATCGTCGTCTACTGGCTGATCCGGATGCCACTGCAGCTGTTCTTCTGGGTCTACCTGCGGATGTCCCGGATCGGCCGCGAGCACTTCCCAAAGCAGGGACCGGCGATCGTCGCGGCCAACCATCGCAGCTTCTTCGACCCGTTCATCATCGGCACGATGACGAGGCGGCCGATTTATTACATGGCCAAGCGCGAGTTGTTCGATCTCCATCCGGTGCTGAGCTGGCTGCTGACCTCGCTCGGCGCCTTCCCGGTCGACCGCGGCAGCGGGGACCAGGACAGCATCGCGACCGCCAAACAGCTGCTTTCCCGCGGTGAGCTGGTGCTCATCTTCCCAGAAGGCACACGCACGCGACCGGGGCCACTGGGGAGGCCCCGGCGCGGCGTGGGCCGCCTGGCGCTGGAGACGGGCGTGCCGGTGATTCCCGTCGCGATCCTCGGCACCGAAGCGATCCGCCGCGGCATCAGGCTGCGCCCGCACAAGGTCCGTGTGCGGGCCGGCGCACCATTGCGGGCGCCGCAGGTCGAGATCGCGACGCCAACTGCCGCCGGCACGGTTGCCGACCGCGTGTGGGCCTGCGTCAGCCTTCAATGGGCCTGGCTCGGCGGGGCGGTTGAGCCTGCACCCGAGACGGTGCCCGAAATCGTGCATGCCGCATGAGCCGCGTGTCTCCGCAGGCGAACACTGGCGCCCCGAAGGTAGCCTGCATGCTGTGGACGACCAACAGCCAACCAGCAAGGCGGAGCTCGACCGACGCTTCAGCGAGCTCTACCGCGCACACCTTCGTGACGTCTACTCCTACAGTTACTACCGCGTTGGCAACCACCACGACGCCGAGGACCTCACCGAGCAGACCTTCCTGCAGGCCTACAGGCACTTCGAGCGCGCGCTGCGGGAATCGGATGGCCGCCCGCTGCGGCCATGGCTCATTCGGATCGCCCACAACCTCGCGGCCAACTTCTACCGTGACCGTTCGCGTAAGCCCGAGTCCGCGATCGAAGACGCCGGCATGATCTCCACGCTGCACACAACCGAGTCGCTGGTCGAGGGCCGTGAGGAGCTCAAGGCGATCCTCGACGGCGTTCAGCAACTGCCGGATGATCGCCGCGAGGCGCTGATCATGCGCTTTGCGCTCGGCATGGACAACCGCGAGATCGCCCGTGCCCTGGGTCGCTCCGACGGCGCCACGAAGGTGCTGCTTCACAGAGCGATCCGGCAGCTGGAAGGGATTGTGGGGCAGGCGGGCGAAAATGGAGCGCAGACATGACCGGCAACGTCGAAGCTCTATTGCGCGAGGCGCTGACCCCGGTCGAGCCGCCGGTGCAGCTCGCCGAGCAGATGGAGACGAAGCTGGCTGTACTGACCGAGGCTGCCCAGGACGAGCTCGAGGCCTGGGAGCTTGCCGCAATGCGCGACCCTCGCAACTGGGTCCGCCCGGTCATGGCCGCGGGCGTGACCGTCACCGCCGGCAGCGCGCTGGTCGTGCTGCGGGTTCGTGGGCGACGCCATGCGCGCCGCGATCAGAGTTCAACCCTGATCGGATATGCCGGCCAGACCCTGCAGGACATCGCCGAGGAAGCACGCCGAGTGCTCCCGGATCGGTAAGCCACCCAAATCGTGCCGGTCTGCTACCGCCACCCCACGCGCGAGACCGGTGTCTCGTGCTCCAATTGCGGCCGCCCGATCTGCCCGGACTGCATGACGGCGACGTCCGTCGGCATGCGGTGCCCGGAGTGCGCCGGGGAGCGCACCCAGGTCCGGCGGATGCGCGGCAGCGGCGGGAATGCGACGTTCGCGCGGCCGGCCTCGCTGCTGGAGCCGTCGACCTGGACGGTCACCAACGTCCTGATCGTGATCAATCTGGCGGTGTTCCTGTGGGAGGTCGCCGGCGGCCTGACGCTCGGTGGTGGCGGGTCCGTCGGTTACGCCTGGGAGCATGGCGTGCTCTACGGGCCGTTGGTCGCTGCTCCATACCACCAGTACTGGCGGCTGCTGACCTCCGGATTCCTGCACGAGAGCATCTTCCACGTCGGCATGAACATGCTGTCGCTGTGGTTCATCGGCCGCGCGTTGGAGCCGGCGATCGGCAAGCTCTACTTCGCAGCGATCTACTTCTCATCGCTGCTTGCGGGCTCGTTTGGAGCATTGCTGTTCACTCCGCACACGCCGACGCTCGGCGCATCCGGCGCAATCTTCGGCGTGTTCGGGGCATTGATCATGGTCGCCCGCGCCCGCCGGATCCCGCTCTGGCAGTCGGGCCTGCTGCCGATCCTGCTCTTCAATCTGATCTACTCGCTGACGATCCCCGGCGTGTCGATCGGCGGTCACATCGGCGGCCTGGTCTCGGGCGTCATCGGCGGCTGGCTCGTGACCGAGTACGGCGAGAAGCGTGACAGCCGTGCTGTGGTGATCGGCGGCTGTGTACTGATCGCGGTTATCAGCGTGATCGGAGCGATCCTGGTAGCCGAGGGCTCCAGTGTGATCACGCACGGATCACGGGTCTGAGCACGCAGCCCCGTGGTGCAGGCGGCGCCTGAGCATCAGATCCGCTCGCACACGGTGCTGGCCGGAATCGTGGCCGCGCTCGTGGGCTTCACCGGCGCCTCGGCGGTGGTGCTCGCCGGTCTGCGGGGGGTCGGTGCCACCCCGGCCGAGGCCGCCTCGGGGCTGATGTCGCTGACGGTGACGCAGGCGATCGGCACGATCTGGCTGACGCGTCGCCACAGGATCCCGATCCTGCTGGCCTGGTCGACACCCGGCGCCGCGCTGCTCGCGGGCACCGGGATCGTGCACGGCGGCTGGCCCGCCGCCATCGGCGCGTTCCTGCTCACCGGAGTACTGATCACCGTGACCGGGTTGTGGCCCCGGCTGGGGGGGCTGATCGCATCGATACCGGCCCCAATCGCCCAGGCGATGCTGGCCGGTGTCATGCTCGAGTTGTGCCTGATGCCCGTCAAGGGGTTGGTCAGGCATCCGTGGGAGGTCGGGCCGATAGTGGTCGTGTGGCTGGTGTTCCGGCGGCTGTGGCCCAAGTGGTCGGCGCCCGCCGCGTTCGCCACGGCGCTGATCGTCATCGCGATCGTCGCGGCCGGCCAGGGGGGTCTGCACGGCAGTCTGCTGCCGCACTTCCGCTGGACCGAGCCGCACTTCACCGCCGCGGCCCTGCTGAGTCTCGCACTGCCGCTCTACATAGTCACGATGGCGGGCCAGAACGTCCCGGGGACGACGGTGCTTGCCGCCTACGGATACACCGTGCCGTGGGGCGAGACGATGACCACCACCGGCGTCGGGACCATCGCCGGTGCGTGCGCCGGAGGCCATGCGATCAACCTGGCCGCGATCAGCGCCGCGTTGGTGGCGGCGCCGGCAGCCGATCCGAACCCGGGGACGCGCTGGATCGCGGCCGCCTCAGCCGGTTGGTTCTACATCGTCCTGGCGCTGTTGTCAGGCGCGCTCGCGACGTTGATCGGCGTCGCCTCACCTGACGTGATCGGCGCGGTGGCCGGGCTGGCGCTGCTCGGCACGCTTGCATCCTCGCTGGCCGGCGCGCTTGCCGGCGAGCCCGAGCGCGAGGCGGCTGCGATCACGTTCGTGATCGCAGCCTCAGGGGTGACGTTCCTCAGCGTCGGCTCGGCCTTCTGGGCGCTGCTGGCCGGGCTTGGGGTGAGAGCGGTCACAGCTGGACGCTGATCGCCTTGGCGGCCAGCTCGTCGCCGATCTCCACCAGCTCCGGATGGATTATGTGTGCCAGCAGCTCGAGCCCGTCGATGATTCTCGGACCGGGGCGCGAGAAGTACGAGTTCGCGTCGACGGCCACCACCTCCCCGGCCCGCAGCGCTGTCAGCTGGTCACGGTGCATCTCCGCCTCGCGATGGGCGATCTCGGCATCGAACCCGCACGGCATCACGATCACCAGATCCGGCTCAACGGCGGCGATCTCCTCCCACTGCCGCTGCTCGGACTCCTCACCTGCAAATCCGAGCACGTCATCCCCACCGGCGAACTCGATCAGCTGCGGCGTCCAGTGGCCGGCCGCATAGGGCGGGTCGAGCCACTCGAGCGCGGCAACTCGCGGGCGCCTGGCGCTTCTCACCGCCAGGCGTATACGGTCGATCCGCTCGGAGCTCTCGCGGATCAGGTCGACGGCTGCGTCCTTGGCGTCTGTCGCCTGTGCGATCGTACGAGCATCACCGAGAACCTCTCCGACCGTGTGCGGATCAAGCGCGATCACCATCGGCTGGCTGTCGATCTCCTCCGCGAGCCCGCGGACGTCGTCGTAGGAGACGGCGCATACGCGACAGAGCGCCTGCGTGACGATCAGGTCCGGCGCCAGCTCGTGCATCCGCTCGACATCCAGCTCGTAGATCGACCCGCCCTCGAGCGTCCGCTCCTTCACGGCGGCGTCGATCTCGGCGGTGGTCAGGTCTGTGGGAAGCGTGTCGCGCGTTACCCGCGGGAGCTCTCGTGCCTGCTCCGGGTAGTCGCACTCGTGGGTGATCCCGACGACGTCCTCGCCGAGGCCCAGCGCGAAGAGCATCTCGGTGGCGGACGGGACGAGGCTGACAATGCGCATACTTCAACTGTATGCACAGTCATCCCAGTGAGCACTGAGAAGTGACTCCCCCGCCACTGCTGAGCCCGGGTGAGGTCGAGACCCGCCTGCGGGGACTCGATTGGGAACTCGAGGGCGACGCGATCATCCGGGACCTGAAGTTCGCCGACTTCGTCGCTGCGATCGCCTTCGTGAACCGGATCGCCGCCGCGGCCGAGGCCCACAACCACCATCCCGATATCCTGATCCACGGGTGGAACAGGGTGAAGCTCAGCCTCACCAACCATGCGGCCGGTGGGCTGACCGAGATCGACTTCGACATGGCCGCGCGCTTCGACGCGATCGTCGCTCAGACGTGATCTGATGAGCGACGACCCCGGGCGAAGTCCCCAGCCACATTGCGGGCGGCCTGCGTGAACGGGCTGCTGATCGCGCTCACGGTTCTGCTGATCTTCGTGAACGCCTTCTTCGTCGTCGCCGAGTACGCGCTCGTGCGATCGCGGCGCGCGCGGCTGGAGGCGATGGCGGACGAGGGTCTGCGCGGCGCACGCATGGCTCTGCGCCATCTCGATGAGATGGGCGACTACATCTCAGCCTGTCAGGTCGGGATCACGATGGCATCGATCGGCATCGGCGCGCTCGGCCAGCCGGCCATCGCGCATGCCATCGAGCCGATCTTCGGTTCCAGCGCCCACGCGGTCTCCGTCGTCCTGTCGGTGGTGATCGCGTATCTGCTGATCACGTTCTTCCAGAGCACCGTCGGCGAGATCGTGCCGAAGCTGTACACGATCCAGCATGCGGAGGGGGCCGCCCGCCGCATCGCCACGCCGATGCGGCTCTTCATGACCGTGTGCAGGCCATTCATCGTGGCGCTCAACGCCAGCTCCGAATGGATGCTGCGGCGCCTGGGGGTCGACCCGGACGCTGAGCCGGAACACGGCACCCCTGACGAGCTGAAGCGCATCATCGCCGCCTCCCAGACAGGCGGTCACCTCGATGCGGGCGAGGCGGAGATGCTGACCGGCGTCTTCCACCTCCACGAGCAGGAGGCACGCCAGGTGATGACGCCGATCCCGGCCGTCGTGACGGTCGATATCGCCACCCCGGTCGGCGATGCCCTGAGACAGGCGGTCAGGACCGGGCACTCGCGGCTGGTCGTCGTCGAGGACGAGGATGAGGACCAGGTCCGCGGCATCGTCCACGTCAACCAGCTGATCAAGGTGCTGATGGACAGCGGCGAGGACGCGAGTTTCGAGTCCCGTGTACGACAGGCCCCGATCGTCCCCGAGACCAAGCCGCTGGATGATCTCCTGGCCGACCTGCAGCGTGAACGCACGGAGATGGCGATCGTCGTCGACGAGTACGGCCGAACGGCCGGGATCGTCACGATCGAGGACATCATCGAGGAGGTGGTGGGCGAGATCTCGGACGAGACCGATCCCGCCGGTGGTGCGATCAGGCGGCTGGCCAACGGTGACTGGTTCGTGCGCGGCCACGTTGCCATCACCGACCTCGAGGACTACGGGTTGACGCTGCCGGTCGACACCGACGCCTACAACTCGATCGGCGGCTTCGTGTTCGCGGAATTGGGGCGCCTGCCTAAGCGCGGCGACTCGATTCAGGCCAACGGCTACTCGATCCGTGTCGAGTCGGTCCGGGAGAACCGAATCGAGGCGGTGCGGGTCCGGGAGCGGCGCCCGGGTTGAGCTCCGCTCGGGCGCCGGCCGCGACACCGTGTAGGCGCTCGCGTCATTAGTTACAATCACAGGATCGCAACACCGGTGGGTTCCCGTTTCGCCGACGGGGGCTCCAAAGCTTTCCCGGTGGTTGAGCGGAGAGAGATGAAGCCGGCCCTCGTGGCCGGCTTCAGCGCTTCCGGCGACCGTGAGTGGCGGTGTCGGCGCCGCGGGTTCGGTCTGTGAATCCCCAGCAACCAAGGGCATTCAGGCCGAGATGTGGCCCGCCCGAGCAAGTGCGCGAACAGCCGCTGCACCCGTTCGGCGGTCGCGCGCGAACGCCCGTGGCGCGGTCCGCCGCTTAAGGGAAACCGGCCCGCATACATGCGGGCCGGTTTCTCGCTTCTGGGGAGGAGGTGCTGCTATGAGGTACGTCGCCCTATGAAAGATGCTCCGGCGACATGAACCTAGATTAAATTCATGTTAGGAATATGTGTACAAACGACGATCAAGCCCGAGCCGTCCGGTGCTCGCGGCGGGCGGTCGTGGGCGCTCGCTCGTACGTCCGTTGACTCGGTGCATCACGGCTCTAACGGGGTGGACGTCCATGACCGAAGCACTGCATGTCGGATACCCCGCTGACAACCCTCCACCCCACCGGGCATTGGGGTGGACCAGCATGACGTTTCACGTCGGGGGTGCCGCCGGGGCGGTACCCCCGACGCGCTGGTCGATGACGCCGGGCCTCCGGCGCTGCCACAGTCGGCTCAGTGACCGGCCGCGTCGGCGGTGACGCTGCGCAGCGGCGTCAGCCCATCCTCCGGGGCATGGCCGCGGACCTCGCCGTCGAAGGCGATCTCATCGAGCCGCGCGATCTCGCGCTCACCCTCGATCCGCGCCGGATGCTCGTCCGGGAGGCCGCTGATCAGCGCTCGGATGCGCGTGCTCAGCTGCATGGCGAAGTGCGGCGTCGACGCTCCCATCAGGGCGCGGACATCCTCGAGCGTCACCTCATGTTCTGGACGCAGCAGATCCGGATTCTCGGACTGGCTCATCGCACCTGAAGCTTATTCGGATGTGGACGCGGAGGCGTCGCCGCCGGGGTTCAGCCGCCTGCGTCCGTGCTCTATCGCCTCGCGTTCGGCCAGGCGGCTGGCGCGCCGCAGCCCGGCCTCTCGCATGCGCCGGTGCTCGTCATCGGTGCGGGGCTCGAGCGTTGGTACGGCAGTCGGCCTGCCGTGATCGTCGAGTGCGACGAATGTCAGGTATGCAGTGCTTGCGTGCTGGATCTCGTCGGTCAGCGGGCTCTCCGCATCCACCCGAACGCCAACCTCCATGGAGGTGTTCCACGCAGCGTTGACTGTGGCCGTGAAGGTCACGAGCTGCCCGATCGCGATCGGCACGAGAAACGACATGCGATCCATGCTCGCGGTCACCGTACGTCGTCGCGAGTGCCTCACCGAGGCGATGCCGGCGGCCTCGTCCACCAGCTTCATGATCGTGCCGCCGTGAATGTCCTGACTGGCGTTCGCGTCGGCCGGACCCATCCAGTGGGCGAGGACAGTGGTCGACTCAGATGGTGCTCGCGGCTCCATGGCTGCAACGTTAGATGCTGACGGCGATACGCTTGACCCCAAGATTTTGATCCCTGCCAAGGAGGATGCGATGCCGGGCATGACCGGACGCATGTCGACCGTCGTCAAAGCGAAGATCTCGAAGATGCTCGACAAAGCCGAGGATCCGGCCGAGACACTCGACTACAGCTATCAGAAGCAGCTCGAGCAGCTACAGAATGTCAAGAAGGGCATCGCCGATGTCGTCACCGCGAAGAAGCGCCTCCAGGCTCAGGAATCGGGCCTGCAGCAGCAGGTTGTGAAGCTCGACACCCAGGCCCGCCAGGCGCTGGCGGCGGGCCGCGAGGACCTCGCTCGGACAGCGCTCGAGCGCAAGAACGTGATCCAGACCGAACTGCAGACCCTGGACGCCCAGGTCACCGAGCTCGAGCAGCAGCAGCAGCAGCTGACCGATTCCGAGAAGAACCTGCGGGTCAAGATCGAGCAGTTCCGTACCAAGAAGGAGGTCATCAAGGCGCAGTACTCGGCTGCGGAGGCGCAGGTGCGGATCTCAGAGGCCGCCACCGGTGTCGGCGACTCGATGGCCGATGTCGGGCTGGCGATGCAGCGGGCCACTGACAAGACCGAGGAGATGAAGGCGCGCGCCAACGCCGTGCAGGAGCTGGAGGCCGCCGGCACGTTCGACGACCTGACCGCGCTCGGCTCCGGCGAGGACGACATCGACCGCCAGCTGCGCGAGCTGTCGAGCTCGAGCGTCGTCGACGACGAGCTCTCAAAGCTCAAGTCGGAGATCGGCTCCGCCCCGGAGCCAGCCGGCGAGCTCGGTCAGGGCGCCAGCGACCCCGCTCCCGCTGAAGCGGTCGAGGGCTCCTCGGTCGATGACGCCGCCGCGGCGGCGCCTGAGACCAGCGCGCCCGACTCGAGTGCCCCCGACTCCGAACCGACACCGAAGTTCGAGTGACGCCGCCAGCACGCGGTCGCGATGCTGGGTGGCGCCTACTTCTCAGGCTTGCCGCTCGGCGTCAGCGCCCACCAGTAACCGCCGTTGAGGTCGAGGCTCTGGCCGTTGGCCTGACCTGGCCCCTGGTCGCTGACGTAGGTGTATAGCGGCCAGCCGTTGTAGGTGACGATGCGCTTGCCGTCGGCGGGGTTCCTGTAGCTGCCGAGTTTGGACTGCCTGGCCTTGCCCACGGCCTTGGCCACGCCGGTCGTCGGGGCCACGACCGGTGGCCAGATCGACTGGCAGTCAGAGTCGCACGCGACCTTGGCGTGCCTGTCAGGCTGGAACACGTAGAGCACGTGGCCCTGGCTGTCGACGAGCACGGTCCCGAGCTTGCCGACCCTGGCGGTTCCGATCTTCACGGAGGCGTTGATCTTTGGCTTTGCCGAGGCGGCCGAGGCCGTCACGCCCGCCAGAGCCACACAGCCGGAGAGCGCGATCGCGAGGGCCATGATCAGCGCCGAACCGAGGTCGGAAGTTTTTCTGACCATCGGATCAAACGTAGCAACGCGCCAAGCGGTTCTGGGGCGCGCAATACTGGCAGCGATGGCCAGTTCCGCCCGAGAGCGCCCAGCGCGTCGCCGGCGCCGATCCCGTGCGGGCGCCGCCGATGGCCGTGAGCCGATCCCACGCGCGGCGTGGACGCGGCTCGCGGCCTGCACAGCGGCCGCCGCTCTGCTGCAGCTGGACGGCACCGTGATCACGGTTGCGCTGCCATCGGCTGCGCGCGAGCTGCACGTGTCGCCCTCGTCGACGTCGCTGGTGTTGAGCGCGTACTTCATCGCGTTTGCGCTGATGCTGTTTCCGGGCGGTCGCCTGGTCGACCGGCTCGGCGTCCGGCATGTGGCGCTGCTGGGGCTGGGGATCTTCGCCGTCGGCGCGGGACTCGGCGCCGTCGCCCCGAGTCTGGCGTTGCTGTGTGGGACGCGCGTGATACAGGGAATCGGCGCCGGATTCGTCAGTCCGGCGGCGCTGGCAGGCGCGATCAGCGGCTTCCCGCCGGACCGTCGCGGCTCCGCGCTCGGCATCTGGGGCGCGAGTGCGGGTATGGCCAATCTGGTCGGGCCGCTGCTCGGTGGCGTGCTGACCGTCGTGTTCGGCTGGCGCGCGGCGTGGTGGGCGCTCGTGCCGCTGGCGCTCGGGGCGGCATGGGCGATCTCCAAGCACGTGCCTCGACTCGTGCACGAGATCGGTGAGGAGGGCCGCCAGAGCGTGCTCAACCGGACCGTCGTGGCGGCGGCGCTGGTCGCCGGCCTGACGTTCGCGGTGATGATCGGGACCTTCTACCTGGCCGAGCAGTACCTGCAGCGGGCGGTCAGCTACTCGGCGTTGGGCGCGAGCGCGGTGTTGGTCGTGGTCGCGTTCTTCGTGGGGGCCGCCGCCCCGCTGGCCGGGGGTATCGCCGACTCCCGGGGGGAGCGGTTGCCGACAATGCTGGGCTTCCTCGTGGCCGGGGTCGGCCTGGCGGTCCTCGCGATTCCCGGTGTCTCGCTTCACGGGATCGGGACCGCGTTTGCGTTGATCCCGGTTGGGCTGGGCCTCGGGATGTTGTTCGTTCCGGTGTCGCGGGCGGCGCTGAATGCGACGCCGGAGGCGTCCCACGGGCGCACTTCGGCGTTGCTCTCGGCCGCTCGACTCATCGGTGCCGCCGTCGGTGCCGGACTCGCCGGCGCGGCGCTCTCAGGCGGTGCGACCGCCTCCACGGTCCACACGGCTCTGGCGGTCGCCGCCGGCGCCTGCCTGCTGGTCGGCCTGCCGCTCGCCGGCCAATTCGCTCGCGGCGCGGCGTGAGCATCCGCTCGACACGCCACAGCGTGGCATGATCGGCGCGCTTGCAGCCAACTGATCCATACCCCCTCTCGCACGTCTATCCGCTCGGCAGTCGCGTCAACGACCGCGGCCACCTGGAGATCGGCGGCTGCGACGCGGTCGAGCTCGCGGCCGAGTTCGGCACGCCGGCGTTCGTCGTTGCCGAGGAAGATCTGCGCGCTCGCGCCAGGGCGTACTCGCGCGGGCTGGCGACGCGCAACCCCGACTGCGATGTGCTGTTCGCGTCAAAGGCGTTCCCGTGCACAGCGGTCTACCGCGTGCTCGCCGAAGAGGGCCTCTCCTGCGACGTCGCCTCCGGCGGCGAGCTGGCGCTGGCGCTCAGGGGAGGCTTTGACCCCGCCCGCATCTACCTGCACGGCAACGCGAAGTCGATCGCCGAGCTCGAGTTCGCGATCGAGGCGGGTGTCGGCCACATCGTGGTCGACTCCCTGAACGATGTCGACCGCCTCGAGCAGGTGGCGGCCAAGCGGGCCGCCACCCAGGGTGTCCTCATCCGCGTGACCCCGGACGTATCGGGCGAGACCCATGCAGCCATCTCCACCGGCCAAGCCGACTCGAAGTTCGGGTTCGGGCTGGGCGAGGCGCCGGCCGCGATCGATCGCATCGCCGGCTCGCCGCACCTCAACCTGGTCGGGCTGCACTGCCACATCGGCTCGCAGCTGCTCGCGCTCGAGCCCTTCATCCGCGCGATCACGGCGCTCGCATCGCTCGGGGAGTTCGACGTCTATAACCTCGGCGGCGGGCTCGGGGTCGCTTATCAGGAGGCCCAGGAGCCACCTTCGATCGCTGACTACATCGGGACCCTCGTGACCACCGCCCAGATTGCGTTCGGGCCGGGCAGGCGACTGTTGATCGAGCCAGGGCGATCGCTGGTCGCGAACTCGACGGTGACCCTCTACACGGTCGAGACCGTGAAGCGCAACGTCTCGACGTGGGTTGCGGTCGACGGCGGCATGTCTGACAACCTGCGTCCGATGCTCTATGGCTCCCGTTATGAGGCGGCACTCGCCAACCGGATGCTCGCGACCGGAGGCGAGATCTGTCACCTCGCCGGCAAGCATTGCGAGTCCGGCGACGTGATCGTGCGCGACGCGCACCTCTCCAACCCCGTGCCCGGCGACCTCGTCGTGACACCGGCGACGGGTGCTTACGGCTACGCGCTGGCCAACAATTACAACGGCGTGCCGCGACCGCCCGTGATCTTCTGCCGTGACGGCAACGCGCGCGTCGTGGTTCGGCGCGAGACCTATGACGATCTGATGAGTCGCGATGTCGAGTGATCTGATCCCGCCCGCCCGCCCCGACGCGGTCGTGTTCCGAATCGGCGTACTCGGGCGCGGAACGGTCGGAGCGGCATTTACGGACCTGGTGGCCGAGCACGCCGAGCGCATCGAGCGGACCACCGGCATGCGCCCCGAGATCTCCGGGGTCCTGTCGCGATCGAGCGGCAGCTTCGGCGAGATCCTCGACGCGGCCGACCTGATCGTCGAGCTCATCGGCGGGATCGAGCCGGCCCGCACCTATGTGCTCGAGGCGATGCGGGCGGGACGGCACGTGGTAACCGCCAACAAGCAGCTGCTCTCCCAGTACGGGGATGAGCTGTTCGCGACCGCCGGTGAGGCGGGTGTGCAGCTGCGCTTCGAGGGCGCGGTCGCCGGTGTGGTGCCGGTCGTTCGGGTGCTTCAGGAGTCGCTGGCGGGTGCACGCATTGATCGCGTCCACGGAATCGTCAACGGCACGACCAACTACATCCTGAGCGAGATGGCGCGCCGCGGGTTGACCTTCGAGCAGGCGCTGGCGGAGGCCCAGCGACTCGGCTACGCCGAGGCCGACCCGACCGACGACGTCGACGGGGGCGACGCCGCGGCCAAGATGGCGATCCTGGCGCGGCTGGCCTTCGGGGCGCCGGTGCGCCTCGAGCAGGTCCGCTACGAGGGCATTCGCCAGATTACGCCCGATGACATGGAGTACGCGCGCGAGCTCGGGCTGGGGCTGAAGCTGATCGGCACCGCCGAGCGCATCGGTGGGGCGTTGTCGGTGCGGGTGCACCCGGCGTTCCTGTATCCGGGCCACCCGCTCGCGTCGATCGGCGGCCCGTTCAACGCGGTCACGGTCGAGTCGGCCGCGATCACGGAGATCACCATGTCGGGCCCGGGCGCGGGCGGTCCGCAGACCGCGACGGCGGTGCTGGGCGACGTCGTCAGTGCGATGATTCCGCCCGCGAGTCCGCCGGAGGAGATGGTCGAGCTGCCGATGCTCGAGGATGTCGTCTCCGGCTTCTACCTGCACCTCGAGGTTGCCGACGAACCCGGCGTCCTGGCCGAGGTCGCGCAGGTGCTGGCTCAGCACGAGGTGTCGGTCAAATCGGTCGTGCAACGGGGTCTGGGCGCGCAGGCACGGCTCGTGATGGTCACCCACCCGGTGCTCGAGTCACGCTTCTTCGCCGCGACGCAGGCGATCTCCGAGCTCGACGCGATTCGGCGCCCCCCGCGAGCGATCCGTGTGATCGAGGAGGAGTTCTAGACAGCTTCACCACGGGGCCTGAGCGGGCATCTGGATGGACGGGGGTGGGTGTGCCTGAGTCCCAGGTGCCGCGTTCTGGCATCCTGCGAGCGGATGCCCGGTCTGATCGAGCGCTACATCGAGTGCCTACCGTTCGCGCAGGGTGACCCGGTGATCACGTTGAACGAGGGCTCGACCCCACTGGTGCGGGCACCGCGCCTGTCCGAGCGGGTCGGGGCCGATGTGTGGCTGAAGATCGAGGGGGCCAACCCGACGGGCTCGTTCAAGGATCGCGGCATGACGTGTGCGGTGTCGGCGGCGGTCAGGGACGGCGCGGAGGCGGTGATCTGCGCCTCGACCGGCAACACCGCCGCGGCGCTGGCTGCGTATGCGGCGCGGGCGGGGATCCGCGGCGTCGTGATCGTGCCGGAGGGCAAGATCGCGATGGGCAAGCTCGCCCAGGCGCTCATGCACGGTGCCCAGGTGATCGCGATCCAGGGCAACTTCGATCAGGCCCTGGCGCTGGTGCGGACCGTCGCCGAGCGGCACCCGATCGCCCTCGTGAACTCGGTCAACGAGTTCCGGATCGAGGGTCAGAAGACCGCCGCGTTCGAGATCGCGGAGGACCTCGGCGGGGAGCTTGACGCACTCTGCATCCCGGTCGGCAACGCCGGCAACATCACCGCCTACTGGCGTGGGTTCACCGAGCTCGGGTTGCGGCCGCGGATGTTCGGCTTCCAGGCGGCCGGGGCCGCACCGCTGGTGCTCGGCCGGCCGGTCGAGCAGCCCGAGACGGTCGCGAGCGCGATTCGGATCGGCAATCCCGCCCGGTGGGAGCAGGCGATGGATGCCATGACCGCCTCTGGTGGCGCCGTCAACGCCGTCAGCGACGAGCGGATCCTCGACGCATATCGCTTCCTGGCGCGCGAGGAGGGTGTGTTCTGTGAGCCGGCCTCGGCGGCATCGGTTGCGGGACTGATGGCGTTCGGCGCCGCGGGTGCGTCACGAATCGCCTGTGTCCTGACCGGCCACGGGCTTAAGGATCCGGACACGGCGCTCAGCCAGGTCGGCGGTGTGATCCCGTGTGAGCCCGAGCTGAGCGCGATCGAGCGCGTGATCCTCCCGTGAGCCTTGTTCGCGTCCGGGTGCCGGGCTCAACGGCGAACCTGGGTCCGGGGTTCGATGTTCTCGCGGCCGCGTTCGCGCGCCATCTGGAGCTGGAGGTGGAGGAGACGGGCCGATTCACCGTGACGACCGACCTGCACCTCCGACCCGATCGCGAGAACCTGATCGTGCGCGCATTCGAACTGGTTCACCCTGCCGACGGTTTCGAGTTCCGCGTGCAGTCGACGATTCCGTTGAGCGGTGGCTTCGGGTCCAGCGCGGCGGGGGTCGTGGCCGGACTGGTGGCCGCCGAGAGCCTGTTTGGAGGTGATACGGACCTCCTGTCCGCTGCGACGGAGCTCGAGGGTCATCCCGACAACGCCGCCGCCTCGCTGTACGGCGGCTTCGTCATCTGCGACGGCGCCGGCGTCGCCCGGATCGAGCCGCCGCCCGGGCTCGAGGCGATCCTGGTCGTGCCCGCACGCGCCGTGCGCACAGCGCTCGCGCGAGAGGCGCTACCGACGGACGTGCCGCTCGTCGACGCGGTGTCGAACATCGCATCGGTGTCGAAGCTGGTTCTGGGTCTTGAGCGCGGTGATCTCGATCTGGTCGCCCAGGGTCTCGGCGACCGGCTGCACCAGCCCTATCGCGCTCACCTCTACCCAAGGTCAGGAGAGATGGTCTCGCGTGTGGCCACTGACCATGGCGCGCTGGGCGCGACGATCTCAGGAGCGGGGCCGACTGTGCTGGTTTGGGCTCGTGCCGCCGACGCCGATCGGGTCGCCGCCAGGCTGGCACTCGACGTCGAGAGCTGGGCCGCAGTGATGCGGGTGCCGTTCGAACGTCACGGCGCTCAGGTGCTCACTTCCTGAGCTGTGGCAGTTTCCTGCGCGCCTGCTCCAGATCCAGCCGGGCAAGCAGTTCGTCGGCGACCGCCAGGTAGTCGGCACCGAGCCTCGGCCGGTAGTCGATGATCGAGACCGCGCGCTCTGCCGACTCCGAGTAGGCGATCGACGGTCTGATCGTGGCGTCCAGCAGCCGGTCGCCGAAGTGCTGTCGCAGCGAATCGAAGACCTCGCGCGAGTGACGCGTCCGCATGTCAGCGATGTTGAGCACGATCCCGAGCACCTCCAGGTCGGGATTGAGGCTGCCACGCGCGAGCTCGATCACCTCGAGCGCCTGCTCGACTCCCTGGACGGCGAAGTACTGCGCTTCGGCCGAGAGCAGTGCGTAATCGGACGCGACGAGCGCGTTGACCGTGAGCAGGCCGAGCGCCGGGGGGCAGTCGATCATCACGATGTCGTAGCTGTCCCCGATGCCGCTCAACGCCTTGCGGAGCATGAGCTCGCGGCCCATCTTTCCGGCGAGCATCAGTTCGGCCTCGGCCAGGCCGATGCTCGCTGGAACGACGCCGTCGTGATCGGCCTCCGTGATGTCCGCGTTCCCGGAGAGGACGTCGGCGATCGTCGGCTCCGCCTCGGGGTCGACATCGAAATAGTCGGAGAGGTTGCCCTGCGGGTCCAGGTCGACCGCGAGAACCCTGAGGCCAGTGCGACGGAACACGTCCGTCAGCGTGCGCACCGTCGTGGTCTTGCCGGTACCGCCCTTCTGGGACAGCACTGTGATCGTGCGGGCCGCCATCCGCGGCGGACTATATGCGTTGAGGAGCGGGACGGCGGCGCCCTCGGGCCGGGGCCGTATGACCTGGCCCGAGAACGTCGCGAGTCGTCAGGCGAGGCTTGCGACGGGCGCGGGGTCGACCTCGACGGCCATCGCAAGATCACAGAAATGAAGATGGTGCCGGCCGATCACGATCTCATCGCCATCGGCCAGAGTGCTCCACTCGACGCGCTCGCCGTTCACGAACACGCCGTTGAGGCTGCGGTCGTCCACGACGCGGAGCCCGTCGGGCTGGCGCACGATCAGCGCATGACGACGCGATACCGTCGGGTCGTCGAAGCGGATGTCCGCCGCGAGGCTGCGGCCGATCCTCGTCCATTCGCGCTCAAGTGTGAACGCGGTGACGTTTCCGTCGCTGCCGCGGTATGCCAGATATTGGCCGGGAACCTGAATCCCCGCGCGCACCTCCGCGAGCCAATCCGGGTCGGCCACCTCCGGCCGCACGATCGAATTTTCGGGCAGCCCGACCTTCGCCGTTGCGTCTGTAGTCCAGGCTTCCATGGTCATCTCCTCTGGGGCGGGGAAGACACCTGTGCCTAACGGGCACGTAACACAATGATAGTCGGCCGGTCAATCTGTCCAGCGGCCGGCGGTGAGTTCTTCGGGACTTCTTCGCAGAAACGCGCAGCTTGCAAGGGATCTGCAGGAACCTGCGCTCGACGGGCGAATCCGTCTGCATGGAAAATCCCATTGGTGACATGCCGGAGCTCGAACTCGCCCTGCTGCGTCGCAGCCTGGGCGGGCTCGCCGACGCGGTCGAGCATTGCGACGGCTGCCAGCGCGCGATGCTGATCGGCGAGCGCGTCTACGAGTACGAGAACGGTCAGGCGAGGTGCGCCCTCTGCCGCGACCACGAGCACCGTGCTCCGATCGCCTCACACACCGTGCACACAGACGCTCACGGCAACTCGATCCGGATGCTGGATCGTCGCGCCGTCGTGCGTGCGGCCGCATAGCACTCCGAAGACGTTCTCAGGCCAGTGGTCTGTCTCCGAAATATCTGTCGATTCGAACCGCCCCTGGCGGCGCTGCGCTGTGTCCTCGTTCCCTCGTGTGGCGCTGCCACACATCGGGTCCTGCGTCCTTGTGCTGCATCCACCAGCGACACCTCTCGATCTCCAGCTATTTACGGGACAGATCACTAGGTGGAGACGTTCACGGGGCTGGAGATTTAGACTCCCGGTCGCCGTGGAACCGTTCACCGTCTCGACGACCATCGATCTGCCCCGCGAACAGATCTTCGATTACCTCTCGGACATCGCCAATCACGCCGAGTTCACCGACCATTATCTGGTCGACTGGCGGCTCACGCGCGAGGACAGCCGCGGCGAGGGCGCCGGTGCCCGCTTCCGCGTCAAGGCACCGTTGAATCGGTTCGCGTGGGCCGACATGACGCTGGCCGACCTGCAGGCCCCGCACAGACTCGTCGAACGTGGCCGCGGCGGCAAGTTCAACCGGATCAAGATGATCGGCACCTACGAGCTCTTCGACGCTCACGGCGGGGGCACGCGGGTCGAATACACCTTCGAGACCGACTCGCGCCTGCCCTCGGACACGATCCCAGAGATTCTCGGCGGCCGCGGTTGGACGAAGCGCAAGGCCAAGAAGGCCCTCAAGCGGTTGCGGGCGATCCTCGAGGAGGGCCGCATGCGCGGCAAGCGCCCGACTGTCGCAGCAGGCTGACCCGCCCTCTCTATAGACTTCGGCGCCCGTGAAGCTCGTCCTCAAAAAGCGCACCGCTCGCCTGTCTCTGCTGCTTGCGGTAGGCGCACTCGCGGCGGGCGTCAGCGGCTGTGGGGTCGAGCATCGCACCGACCAGACCGGAGTCTCCCAGGATGACCTGTCGGCCGGCGGCGAGCCCTATTTCTGGGTTGGACCGGTGACCTACCAGGTGCAGATATCACGCCAGCTGAACCCGTTTGACGCGAGCGATGTGCAGTATCTGACAGGGGTCTCCGGCGCGCAGAACATCAGCCCACAGCAGTTCTGGTTCGGCGTATTCCTGTGGGCCAAGAACCAGTCGGGCCACGAGGCGACCACCACCGACAGCATCAAGTTGGTCGACTCACGGGGCCAGGTGTTCCTGCCCACCAAGCTGAAAACCAATCTGAATCTGTACGCCTGGACGGCAACCAGGCTCGCCCCGAACGCGATCGAGCCCTTTCCGGGCAGCACCGCCAGCAACGGCTCGACGGGCGGCGGTCTGGTCCTTTTCAAGCTCAACACGAGCGTCTATTCGAACCGTCCACTGACGCTTCTGATGTACGCGCGCGGCAGCACCACGCCGTCGCGGGTGTCGCTCGACCTCTGAGCACCCGGCCAGCCACTTGAGGTGGGCGACTTGGACGGGGGTCAAATGCGAGGATTCAACGGCAGCCCCGCCGGTGTGGATGCCGTCAACATCCGCGACCTGGAGCGCCGCGCGGAGGCGACGCTCGACCCCGGCGTGTTCGGATATTTCGCCGGCGGCGCCGGCGACGAGCTGACCCTCAACGAGAACGTCGCCGCCTTCACGCGAGTGCGGCTTCTCCCCCGGGTGTTGGTCGATGTCTCGAACATTGACACAGCAACGAGCGCGCTGGGTGTGCCGCTGACGATGCCCATCGTGGTCGCGCCGGTTGCCTTCCAGCGCCTCGTGAGCCCCGAAGGTGAGCAGGGGATGGCCCGGGCGGCGGAGACGGCAGGCTCGATCTTCACACTCTCCACGCTCGCGACCGCACGGCCGAGCGGGGTTACCGCTGGGAACCGCTGGATGCAGGTCTACGTGTTCCGGGATCGGGCGATCACGCGCGCGATCATCGACGAGGCGGTCGAAGCCGGGTTCCAGGCGCTGGTGGTGACGGTCGATGCACCGCGTGCAGGCCGGCGCGAGCGTGATCGGTACACCGGTTTCAGTCTGCCCGCCGATCTTGGCGTGCCCGTGATCGGGGAACGCTCGATGACCGTTCCCGAGGTCTTCGATCTGCTCGACCCAAGCCTCACCTGGACCGACATCGAGCAGCTCGTCTCCGCCAGCCCTCTCCCGGTCCTCGTGAAGGGAGTCCACGCCGCCGAGGACGCTCTGCTCGCTGTCGAACACGGCGCGGCTGGGGTTGTCGTATCCAACCACGGCGGCCGTCAACTCGACGGCGTGCCGGCAACGATCGAGATGTTGCCCGCCATAGCCGACGCGCTGGGAGGCCGGACCACGCTCCTGATGGACGGCGGCATACGCCGCGGCACCGATGTGCTCAAGGCCGTCGCGCTGGGCGCCGACGCGGTGATGACGGGCCGGGCGCTGCTCTGGGGATTGGCATGTGGCGGCCAGGCGGGCGCCGAGACGGCACTGCGCATTCTGCGGGAGGAGCTCGGGCTGGGGATGGCCCTGCTTGGCGTCACGCGCCTGTCGGAACTCGGCCCTGCGCACGTCCGTCAGTGGCCATCGCAAGGCTTGCCCGCCGCGGCGATGTCGCCAGAAGGGTTTCCCGCGCGGGTCAGCTGATTCCCAGGGCCGTCTCGAGGACCTGCCGCACCGCCGGCGCGGCGGTGTCGCCGCCGTAGCCCTGGCTGGGAAACAGCGCGCTGACCACGACCTTGGCGCGCCCGACCGGGGCGTAGCCGACGAACCAGGCATCGGTGTCCTTGGCCTCGTTCTGCTTGCCGGCGGTGTCCTTCAGCTCGGCCGTGCCGGTCTTGCCGGCGACAGTGACGCCTGGGATCTGGGCGGCGGTGCCGGTGCCGTAGGCGATGACCGCCACCATCATCGACTGGACCTCACCGGCGACTCGGCGCGACGTCACGCGCACGAACCGCGGCCTCGTGCCGGCGAGCATCGTCGGGACCGGCCGACGTCCGCCGTCGGCGATCGCCGCGGCGACATCGGCCATCTCCAGCGTGGTCGCCTGAACCCGCCCCTGGCCGATCGCTGAGGCGCCGACCGCAACCGGCCCGCCGATCGCGCCGGCCGAGGGAATCGTGCTCTCGAGCGCGCTGGCGATCCGTGTCGGCTCGTCGAAGCCGAAGCGCCTGGCGGCGGCGACCAGCCGGGTGGCGCCCAGCTGCGCGCCGAGCGGCGCGAACGTCGTGTCGCAGGAGGTCGCGAACGCGTTGGTGAGACTGCCCCCGCAGCTCTCCCCGCCCGCGTTCTCCATCGTGAACCCGTCGAGGTCGATGCTGGACTCGTAGGGGTATTGCTTGGACGGCGTGGTGATGCCGGCCTGCAGCGCCCCGGTCGCGGTGATGATCTTGAAGGTCGAGCCCGGTGGCTGCGCGGCAGTGAACGCGATCCCGGCAGCGGCCTCGACCGCGCCTGTGCTCGCGTTCATGACCGTGATCCCGCCGTACCGACCGGCGAGCGCGTCGATCGCCGACTGCTCGAGCGTCGGATCGATGGTTGTCCTCACCGTTGCGCCGTCGCCCGGTGCGGCCTGCGCCAGAACTCTGGTGCCGGCGAGCAGCTTGCCACCCAGCTTGCCGGTCAGCCTGCGCTGGAAGATCTCCTCCAGGCCGTCAACCCCGACGGTGGCGTTGAGCGGGTATCCCTCCTGGGCATACAACGTCGCCTTGTCGGCGGGAATCGGCCCGAGCGTCCCGGCGATCGCGCCTGCCACGTCGGGAATCGGCGTATTCAGCGACCTGCCCTCGGCGAGCGGCTCACCATCGGCGGCCAGCAGCGTGCCGCGCTTGCCCAGCACGGTCTGGCGGGACAACAGCTCACCCGATCGCAGTCCGGGAAACAGCAGTGAGGTGTTGAACACAACGCGCGTGTCGCCGCCTCCGCCCGAGAGCGGGATCAGCGCCACCTCCTGCAGAGGCTTGAACAGTCGCGTGTCGACCAAGAAGCTGACCCGAGCCATCTGGTTGCGAATCGAGAGGATCTTGAGCGATGCCAGCGCGCTGAGCGTCGCGGTCTCGGCGGCGCTGCTCATCTCAGCGGCGAACTCGGTCTTCGGGATATGCCGCTGCGACGCAGGGCTCAGCACCGCCCACATCGCTTCGTAGTCCCGACGGACCCAGTCGGCGGCGTAGCGCTTGACGATCGCGTGTTGTGCGCGGGCGGGCGCGCCGGCCTCGTAGATTCCAGCCGCGAGCGCCGCGCCGGCGACCACGGCGAGGGGCACGGCGCGTGTCAGCAGCCGCCGTGAACGTGACCTCCTCCTCGGTGAATTCCCCTGAGTGCTGATGCGCTTAAAGGTAAAGAAGCGCCGAAGCCGCAGGATGATCGCGCACATCCATCCCCCCCGGCTGGGCACGGGCCGGACCACCTAACCTCAGCTCTGCGATGACGGTCGTCGACTTCGTGATTCTCGGACTGCTGCTGCTGATGGCGCTGCAGGGATACGCGCGCGGCTTCCTCGTCGGCGCGATGGGGCTGGTCGGGTTCATCCTCGGCGCGTTTCTCGGCTCCAGGATCGGCCCGCTGGTGCTCTCAGGTGGTGCCAGGTCGCCCTACGCGCCGCTGTTCGGACTGGGTGGGGCGTTGCTGGTCGGCGGGCTGTTCGGCGCGATCTTCGACGGCGTCGCGCGGCGACTGCGCCGCTTCCTCTGGCTCCCAGGCCTGCGCCTCATCGACGGGCTGTTGGGCGCTGCGCTCACGGCATGCATAGGGCTGGCACTCGCCTGGATCCTCGGGGCCGCGTTGCTGCACGCCGCCGATCAGTTCAGGCTGCCCCAGAGCCTCCGCCACAGCATCCAGCGCTCGGCGATCCTGACGAACCTCGATCGGGTGCTGCCCCCGTCCGGAGCGGTGCTCAACGCGATCGGCCGGATCGATCCCCTGCCCAGCGTCGGGGGTCGGATAGCCGACGTGCCTGCCCCGGATTCGTCGATTCTGGCGGCGCGCGGCGTGCGCGCCGCCAGGGGCTCGGTGGTGCGGATCGTCGGCGAGGCCTGCGAGTACGGGGTCGAGGGCAGCGGCTGGGTCGCGGGGCCTGGCCTGGTCGTCACCAACGCACACGTGGTCGCCGGCGAGCACGACCCGCGGGTACAGGCCGACGGCGGCGGCGCCGGACTGGCGGCCCAGGTGATCGTGTTCGATCCCCACAACGACATCGCGATCCTGCGGGTCCCAGGGTTGAGCGCTGTAGCCCTGTCACTGGCCAGCCAGCCAGTGACAGGAGAGTCGGCTTCGATCCTCGGCTTCCCGGAAAACGGTCCGTTGAATATCCAGCCGGCCAGGCTCGGGCAAACGCGTGTCACGGCGACCCAGGACGCCTACGGCAACCCGGCCCTGCGGCTGATCAGCTCGTTGCGCGGTCTCGTGCGGCCGGGTAACTCGGGTGGGCCGGTCGTGGACGCTGACGGGCAGGTGATCGGGACCGTCTTCGCCGAGATCACCAACGCACCTGCGGGCAAGCCCGGAGGGTTCTCCGTGCCCGACAGCGTGGTGGCGTCCGAGCTGTCGAAGGCCGACGGCCGGAACGCCTCGGTCGGCACGCAGGGTTGCGCCGACTGAGTGCGCGGCTTGACGGGCCGCTACTCTGCTGACCGCATGAGCAAGACCCTGGTGATAGCCGAGAAGCCGTCGGTCGGGCGCGACCTGAGCAGGGTCCTGCCCGGCCCGTTCAGCAAGGGCGAGGGCGCGCTGGAGGGCCCTGACCACATCATCACCTGGGCGGTGGGGCATCTGGTGCAGCTCGCCGACCCTGACGAGTACGACGAGAAGTACGCGAAATGGCGGATGCCGGATCTTCCGATCGTCCCCAAGAAGTTCAAGCTCGTGGTGCGGGACGAGCGCTCGAAGAAGCAGATGACGGTGGTCACCCGCGAGCTCGACCGCGACGACGTCGAGTTCGTCGTCAACGCCTGTGATGCCGGTCGCGAGGGTGAGCTGATCTTCGCCTACCTGTACGAGAAGGCGGGCAGCAAGCTGCCGGTCCAGCGGTTGTGGCTGAACTCGATGACGACCTCGGCGATCAAGGAGGCGTTCGCCTCGCTGCGGCCCGCGGCGGAATACCACACACTCGAGGAGGCTGCACGGTCGCGCTCGGAGGCCGACTGGATCGTCGGCATGAACGCCACCCGGGCCGCCACGATCCGGCTGCGTGCAAGCTTCGACGGAGCGGTCTCGCTCGGCCGCGTCCAGACACCGACGCTGGCGATTCTCGCCCGCCGTGAGCAGGAGATCCGAGACTTCAAGCCCGAGCCCTACTGGGTGGTCGATGCTCGCTTCCTGGCGCTGGCTGCTGGAGAGGGTGGGCCGGAGTCAAATCCCAGACGGGCCTACGACGGACGCTTCCACGCCGGCATAGGCACCGCGAGCACGGTTCGGGGTCCGCGGGTCAAGAGCGCCGAGGAGGCCGCAACGATCGTCGCCGCCTGCGAGAACAACACCGGCAAGATCACCAAGGTCGAGAAGCGCGAGAGCAAGGACCGCTCGCCGCTGCTCTACGACCTCACCTCGCTGCAGCGTGACGCCTCATCGCGATTCGGCTTCACCGCCAGCCGCACACTGCGGGCCGCCCAGCGCCTTTATGAGGAGCACAAGGCGCTGACCTATCCGCGAACGAACTCGCGCTACATCACCAGCGACATGGTCGGCGAGATCAAGCCGATCGCGTCACTGGTCGGCGAGCAGAAGGAGTACGCCACGGCCGCCTCTTACGTGACCGGACTCGACATGCTCCCGCTCGGGCGTGTCGTCAACAACGAGAAGGTCACCGACCACCACGCGATCATCCCGACGCTGGCCGAGCGCCATCCCGTCGACAAGATGGACGACGACGACCGCCGCATCTATGACCTGGTTGTCCGCCGCTTCCTCGCGATCTTCCACCCGGAGGCGGTGTTCGAGAACACGCGGGTCGAGACCACCGTCGCCGAATACCTCTTCCGGACGCGTGGCAGGTTGCTGATCGTCGCAGGTTGGCGTGGAGTCTATGGCGAGGGCCTCACCGCGGACGCGAACAGCGGCAGCCAGGATGACGACGACGAGGGCGGCGACCAGCAGCTGCCGAGGCTCGAGCAGGGCGAGGGGTCGATCGTCCACCGGATCGCCTCGGAGGCGAAGGAGACCAAACCGCCGCGGCGCTATTCGGACGGTTCGCTCCTGGATGCGATGGAAACGGCCGGCAAGCTCGTGGATGACGAGGAGCTGCGCGAGGCGATGAAGGACTCGGGGATCGGGACGCCCGCGACGCGCGCCGCAATCATCGAGCGTCTGCTGCAGGTCGGCTACATCGAACGGGATGGTCGCGCGCTGGTCGTGACCGAGAAGGGCATGAACGTGATCCGGCTGCTCGGCGAACACGCGCTGACCTCGCCGTCGTTGACCGGCGAATGGGAGCACCGGCTCGCGAACATCGAGACCGGCCAGGACACCCGCACGGCGTTCATGGCGGACATCGCGAGGTTCGCGGAGGAGACGGTGCACCAGCTCGACACGACCCTCAAGGACGTGCGCATTCCGCGCGCCAATCTGGGGCCGTGCCCCGTCTGCGGGCAGGACATCATCGAGAACCGAAAGGGCTACTCCTGCTGGTCGCGCGAGGACCCAGGCTGCGGCTTCGTGATCTGGAAGGCCAAGGCCGGCAAGAACCTGACCACTCAGGTCGCTCGTGAACTGATCAGGACGGGACGCACCGAGCGCGCCGTCACCGGCTTCAAGAGCCGCGCCGGCAAGAGCTTTCGCTCACGCCTGGCGCTGATGCAGACCGACGAGGGGCGCTGGCGGGTCGAGTTTGACGAGCCGTGGGCGAAGGAGGGGGCCAAGCCGCCTGAGGCCGACGAGAACGCCGCAGGCGAGGGCGCCGCGGTGGCTGTGCCGGCTGAAGGCGGGTCGACCGAGGCCGAGGCGGCCTGACCTGCGCCGACGCGGTCGCGGCTCGGGGACGGCCGCGTGTGCGTGGAGTACCTCCTCAACGGCTGGGACGCGCATATGTCGCGATGTCGGAGTCCAAGACCCCCGGCGAGTCGTATTGACCGCTGTGAACATCGACGACCTTTCCCTCCTTGCTGATGAAGATGGTTGTGGGGAGGCCCTCGATGAAGGCGAACGGGGAGAGCTGACCGATGGTCGAGACGCTGTAGCTCGGATAGCTGACGCGATGTTGGTGCAGGAACGCTCGCGCGTCGCTGCTCGAGTCCTCGGCGTTGGCACCGACGAACGCCACACTGCGTCCGTAGCGATCCGATGCGGCGGCGAACAGGTTGAACTCAGCGCGGCACGGAATGCACCATGACGCCCACACGTTCAGGACGATCGGGTAGCCACGCAGCGAGCGGATTCGTTTGGTGAGACCGGAGTAGCCGCTGATCAGCCGCGAAGCCTGGCGATGGAGTGACGCGAGCGCCGGCGGTGATCCAGCCAGCGCCGCGGCGCCGGTGGTCGCCGGCACCCGTTCGAGCCCGACTCGCGCGAGATGGGCCAGCTTTGCGGTTGTCGGCCAGCCAAGCGCGGCGACCGAGTAGTAGAAGGCGATGTTCCCAGAGGAGTTGACCTCCATGAGCCATGGCTGCCCGTCGACCTCATACCCGTCGGCGATCCGGCCTGTGGTGTCGACGCCAACCGGGTAGTTGAGGCGCGACGGGAGGGCTTTCATGAACGACGTGAGCGCCCCGGCCGGTTCGACGCTTCCTTCGTCGACGGCGGTCAGCTGCGGCAATCCCTTGCGCAGTGCCAGGGATTGGTAGCGCTTGAGCGCTTCCAGTCCGCCTGCGAGCCCGGTGATCTGGCGATCCCAGGTGGCGAAGAACAACATGATTCGCGCGTGGCCGGGACCGAGCCTGAGCTTGCCTCCCGCTGGGCGTGGGATCGACGCCGATTGGGTGGGGCTGATACCCGTGATGTGGGCGTAGGAGAGGTGCGAGTGAACCTGTGGATGGCCGGGCAGAAGGTTTGAAGCCTCGCCGGCCAAAAGCTGAGCAAGCTGGCCGACGGCCGCATACGACTGTTGGGTGAGGAACAACTTCGCGATTTGCCCCTGTGGGCTGATGACGAAGATCGCTGGGTCGTGGTCGACGAGGTTGTGAGTGATCTCGACGCCGACGCTGTATTCATGCCACACCGCTTTGAGTTGCGGAAGCGAGCCCGTCAGGAAGTCCCAGGCATGCACCATGCCGTGAACCTCCGAGTAAGACAGCACGTCCTCGATCGATGTCGCCTTGGGGTTGGCGTCGACGCCGACGAGCTGCACATCTGATCCGGCCGATCCGAGCATGGCCTTGGCATCGAGCATCGCGGTCGTGGTCAGAGGGCACATCGTCGTGCACTCCGAGTCGTTGAACCCGAGGATCACGACCTTGCCGCGGAAGCTCCGCAAGGAGACCGGCTGGCCGAACTGATTTATGAGCGTGAAGTTCCGGGCGGGGCGCCTGAGCGACGTCCCGGGATCGAGGACCGGATTGTTGCTCAGCCCGGATGCCGGTGCGGTCTGCTCGAACGGCGATGCGGCAAAGAGCACCGTGACGACGATGGCGACAACACCCGTCAGGGCCGCGCTCATCGAAGCCCGGCGATGGTGCAGCGCCCCGTCCGCGAGCCGTTTGGCAGCTGCGCCGATCGCTTGCCTGTGACGGGTGTACAGGATGCGCGCGGCGGCGATTGCCGCGGCGAGCAGTGCCAATGCGATGAACGCGAGAGCTCGCGTGCTTGTGGGCGCTGAGCGAACTGTGCCGGCCGGCTGGCGGGCGTTGGCGCGAGCTCGTGAGCTGTTTGTGCTCGTCGGCCTGATGGGTGTCAGGTGAATGCCCTGTGCCGCGGCAAGTGCGGAGATCGCTTGTCGGGCGGCCACCGCCAGCCCAGTGGCATCGCCGCTTCGCTGAATGTGGCGAAGGATCGCGTAGCCCGGCGTCACTGAGTGTCCGGGCCAGTTCAAGCCGAATCCGTTGGGCATCACCACCAGGAGCGGTCCCTTGTAGGCCAGCGAAAGCTCGATCCCGAGATAGCGCGCGTAGGTTCTCGGCTCTCGCCAAAGCGCGGTCACGGCGCCCAGGTCGTCAGGCTTCGCGATAATCGCGACGCGCACCGGGAAGCCGCTCTTGTCGGCTTCGTGGATCAGTTTCCCGAGTTGCACCTGCTCGTTGACCGAGATACCGGAGTCGGCCGCGAGGAAGAGCGGCTGGTAGACGAGGACGTCACTGCCTGGGTCTCCGTCCGCCCGCGCGGCTGTGGTGAGGGCGCCGCCCGCAGCACCCAGCGACAACGCGCAGACGACGAGCAGGCGAACGAGCGCCTGAACGAAATTGATGGAACCAGCGCGTTCGGTGAGCGACTGAGTGAGAGCGGGGGGCCGCGGCGGTGACTCGTCTCCTGCGCTCACGATGCTGCCTTCCAATGGAAGGTGAAGCTGGCACGGTGAGATTTGAGCCAAACGTTCTGGTACTCGATGTGGCGAGCCGACTCCGGTGGCGAAACCAATAGGCTCAGCTTGTACTCACCCGCCCCTGGGAGTGACACGTTGTTGCCGTAGTGAGGTCCCATATAGCGGGAGATCATTGGCCACAGCCGCTCGTCGTAGACGAGCTTTGAGCCCTTGCTGATGGTCGCCCAAACGGACGCGTACGGGATCGCCACGTGCGTCTGTGCGTCGCTGAGCATCACCATCAGGTGAAAGCTCGTATGGGGGGCAGGCTTGACCTCCCGCTCCTGCGTGCCATTGAAGACCACGAACGGCACGGCGGTCATCGCCTCGGCGGAGATGGCCATTCCCTGCCACTTTGTCGACGCGAGTACCTGAGTTGGGACCGGCTTGATGCCTTTGATCGAGGGTGCGACGGTCGTGCCCGGGGTGGTGCTCGACCCCATGTTCATGGTCACCATTGCGGAGCCACCACTGCGCTTTTGCGTCGCCTGTGTCGTGGCGGTCTTGTCGGCTGCGGCGCAGCCGGTCAGCGTTGCCGCGGAGCAGCCGAGGAGAAGCGCTACGCGGGGGCTGCGGCGCAGCCCTGTTCGCATCCTAGGCACGGTCATCGGTGGATCCCCGTGGCCGAAATACCCCGGCTGAAACCAGTGGAAACCTGAGTTGGTGCACGGCGGACGCCGTCACCGGGACCAGCCCGGCGATTGCCGCTGTCGACGGCAGCCTGAGTGACCTCCCAACCATCCGAGCGTTGAACATACCCTACGCGGGCTCCCGGATGAGGCAGCACAGCCGTGGGCGTCAGGCCGAGATCGGGGCATCCTCGTCGGCAGAGAACTCGCTCGGCTCGTCTTTGTGTCGCTCGTGAAACAGGCGAACGGCCGGCAAAACCAGCGCGATCGCTCCCCCGACACACATGATCGTCGCCAGGCGACCGAGGAACGCAGGCACCGCCAACAGGACATAGCCGTTGAACAGCGTTGGGATCAGCGAGATCGCCTCCCACACCCCGACTACCGAAATGAGGAAGAACATAGGCCAGCCGGCGCGACCTCGAAGGACCCACCAAGCAGCCCAGACCGTGGGCACAGCGATGAACGTGAGCTCGACTACACCGAAGATCGATATGCCCGGTCTGCCGTGAAGGTCACGCCCGACCGTGGCCAAGAAGATTCCCAGCAGCGTGAGACCTGCAACCAGTCGCGCCACCAATGCATCGATTCGTGACTCCCGCAGTCGCCACGCCGCCAGCACGCAGAGAACAAGAATCGCTACCGGCCAGAGCCATGCAATCGAAGGCGCACTGCGATACCAGAGCGTGCCCGATACAGCCGAGAGGCGTCCGTTCACGAGGATCGGGATCCGCCATGGACCCACATAGGAAGCGCCCGCAGCCATCGCCTCCAGAGCGAACGCATGAAGACGCCCGTCATGCCACTCGTAGCTGTCGCCGCTGCCAACCTGCACCCAACGCTGAGGCGCATTCTTCTTCAGGCTAAGCGGAGGGTTCGCAGGCGGTATCTGGTTGAAGTAGTACATCTCCGAGTTCTTGTTCGCCCAGACGCGCCCATCTCTGAAACGCAGGTACGGAGCGCCCTGGCCGTCCAGGACCACGACGGTCTTGCCGCTCGGCACCTCGAGCCAAAGACGCAGATCGCCATCGACCACCCTCGCGGTCGTCCCGGCCGGCACGGACCTGATGCGTGCGAGATAGCTCGAGGCCACAGGGTCGACCGGCCCATGCGCCTTGGCGGATTGAGGAGCAATCGCGATCAACAGCAACAGGCCGGCGAGCAGCACGCCAAGCCTGACGCAGACAGCTGCGGAGCGATCCGCGACACGCTCACTGGCAGATAGCATCGCGACAGACCCCACGAACGCACACGGGCTTCAATGTACGCGCATGTCTAGTGATGCCAAGCAACGATTCGCCATAGCTGTCGCAGCCGCCCTTGTCGCGCTGGCGGCACTTGCCGGTGCGGCGGCCCGTGCATATGCCGATGGCGATCCGGCCAGCGATGTGCTCGCGGTCCAGAAGGTGTTCCTGCCGACCGACGCAAATGTTCCCGCCAGTGACCAACTGGAACTGGCCGGTCTCCTCGACCAGAGCGCGCGCAGAGGCTACCCACTTCGCGTAGCAATCGTCGCGTCATCCAGCGACCTCGGATCCGTCACGGCACTCTGGCGCCGACCCGAGACCTACGCACGCTTCCTCGGAAGCGAACTTGGCTTGATGTACCACGGCACGCTGCTCGTGGTCATGCCAAACGGATATGGCGTAGACGTAACTGCGCGCGGAACTCGCACCGCATCCGGGGTGGCCGAGCTACGGCTGCCCGGTCAAGATCTGGGCGGCGCAGCCATCGCGGCCGTGGAGCGGTTCGCCAGGGCTGCAGGTACTCCGCTGACTCAGACGACGACCTCACCCACAAAGGAGAGTTCACCGGAGAGCGACATGCTGCCATGGCTTGTGTTCGGGCTCGGTTTCGTTCCGCTGATCGCGGCCTGGGGTTTGAGCCTGAGACGCCAGCCGCTCACACTCCACGTCCGGCAGCACTGAACCTGCGATCGTCGATTCCAGAAGGCGCCGCCCTATTTGAAGGGGACGGTGACCGGTCCGGGCGTTTTGGTGTAGACGGCCATGAAGTCGCGGTCGTCGGGGGTGAGGTAGCGGTCGGCGGTCTGTTGGTTTTGTGGTTCGATCATTTTGGGTCCGAGGCCGTGTTTGTGGGAGTAGGTGATCATTGTGTGCCATTCGGGGTTGATGTCGTATTCCATGCCGCGTACGGCGCCGATGTGTTTGAGGATTTGGGCGAGGGAGATCACGGTGGCGTTTGAGGCGACGAGGAACATTGCGTTGCCGTGCGCGTCGATGCCGACGGCGGTCCGGGGGGTGTAGGTGACCCCACCGAGGGTGTATCCCCATTGGATGCTGTTGGGGTCGGTGTTCAGTTCGGGGTTGAGTTTGCTGTTCCAGAGGATCGGGGTGAGGCTCTGGCGTGCCCAGGCGAGATCGGGTGGTGCGGTGGGGCCGCCGGTCCATTTGACGATGTTGACGGTTCCGTTGCGGTACCCGACGAGGGTGGCGTTGCCGTCGATCAGTGGTTCGTTGGTGTGGCCGTTGACGGCCGAGCCGTTGTTGGTGTCAACGTGCGTGAAGGCGCCGTTGAAGGTCGCTAGCAGTCGGTTGCGCTGGTCGACGGGAACCATCATCGGGCCGCGGTCGACCGCGCTTGGTGGTTCGTAGCGGCCGGGGTAGTAGGCCAGGTCGGTGCGGGTGTGGTCGATCCATAGGACGTAGGCGACGATCGAGGGGTATTCGGTGCTGGGCCGGTAGGTTGTGACGAGCACGGGCGGCCCGCCGTTGACTGATGGGCCCGTACGGTGCCAGACACCCTCGCCGGGCAGCGCGGTCGCGAACACCGGTTTGATCGGCGGGGGTGTGTAACTCGCATGGTTGGGATGGTTGATGAGAGGCGCTGCGGCGCTGAGCCCGACGCCGGGTAGGCGCTTGAGTCCCGGACCGCCCTTGCGTGGAGCGCTATAGGTGTAATGCTCGGCGGTGTCGATGATCAGGTTCCCGAAGGGCACGTCGTCGCGCACCCACTCCGCGGAGCGCTCGGTGAGGGTCTCGCTCGTCGGCTTGAGCATGTAGTTGGCGTAGGAGATCCCGAAGTACAGAAACAACAACACCAACGGGGTCAGCATCGCGAACAGGATCCGCCGGCGGCGAACCACCCGCCTATGCTGCTCAGCTCGCCGCGCGATCAGCTCGGGGCCGTGAAGCAGCGACTGCGGGGACGGCTCAGCGCGTTGTGGTGGCCTGCCCGGCCTGCCTTGTCGGTCTCGGGTGGCCATGCGACTGGGCCCTGACCATATGCGCGGAACATAAACCGGTCTGTCGGCGATCGATGAGAATGCGCTTAGATGGGGCGCGCAGGCCGCCCCGGTGCCACACTCGGGCTCGCGCTCAGCAGGTGGTGGAGGAGCTGAGTGGGCCGGTGCTTCGGTGGGCGCGGCTGCCGCCTCGGTGTGCGCGGGCACGGCGCGTCCAGTGCGGTCGCGAACGGAGCTCATCGGGCATCACCAGATTGCGGTGAAGCGGGGTGGTGGACGGCGGGGCGTTCCCACCTGCGGTTCGGTGGCTGCGGCGATCGCTGACGATCGCCCATGACAACAGGGACACTGATGCGACAGCCACAAGCGACATCAGCACGATATTGATGGCAATCATTCGCACGGCTCCTAACGGTTCGTTGGTGTCGAAAGGGCTGAACTGCCCTTGCTCCTAGACTTCCCCGATTCCGTAAGAAACCGTTAGGACTTGGTTCGGAATTCTCTAATCTGCATTTGCGCCGCTCGTCGGCGCAACCAGCGATCAGCGGGTGTTTGCGGGCAGATGCAGCGAAAACACGGAACCGCGCGGTCCGCTTCGAACAACGCACCGGCCGCCGTGATGGCTGGCTATGGCGTCCACGATCGCGAGTCCGAGGCCCACGCCGCCGTCTGAGCGCGTGCGTGCACTGTCAGCTCGGCCGAAGCGCGCGAAGATCTGGGGCGTCGCCTCGGGCGGGACACCGATCCCCTCATCCTCCACTTCGATCACGACCTGGCCGCGATCGTCCCAGCGTGAGCGCAGCTCGATTGCGGAGTTGACGTCCGAGTACTTGACGGCGTTGTCCAGCAGCGCGTCGAGTGCGGTCCGCAGACGTTCCGGGTCGGCCTGGATCGAACCGCCTACGACTATGCCAAGGTGCCAGCTGCGGGCGGCGACTCCCGACCAGCGGATGAAGATCTCCTCGAGGAACGGCTCGAGTTCGATCGGCTCCACTCGCAGGAAGCTCGGCTGGCCGGCGGTGGCGAGTAGGAGCAGCTGACCCAGGATGCGGTCGATGCGCCGCAGTTCGTCGAGCGCGATGCTGGTCGCGTAGTCATCGGCGTCGTGCTCGAGTTCGAGGTGTCCACGCGCGATTGTGAGCGGCGTCTTCAGCTCGTGGGAGGCGTCATGGATGAAGCGCTCCTGGCGGTCGAGCGCAGCCTGCAGCTCCCTGGCCTGAAGCTCGCTCGCGCGCAATGCGTCGACACGAGCGCGGGCATACCAGACCATCACCAGGAACAACATCGCCATCAACGGCACCTTGAACAACATCTTCCAGTCCTGGTGCTGCGTGATGGCGTCGATCGTCAGCGCCACACCGCTCGCTGCGGTCACGAGCAGCAGCACGATGACCGTTGCGCGCATCGACCACACTCGCAGGCCGTAAAGGAGACCCAGGGAGATCCAGATCAGGTAGAACGGGATCGTCTGCCACTCCGGCGCGACGATCATCATTGCGAGGAGGCCGAGCACCACAGCGGCCCACGTGATCTCCCACCCGTGGGCTCGAATCCCGGTCAGGGCGTTTCGCGCAGCGGTCCTACGCGGCAGCTCGATAACCGACATTCCGGACCGTCTCGATCGGTGCGTTGGGCCCGAGTCGGCGGCGCAGCCTGCGAACGCAGACGTCCACGACGTTCGAGCGGGGATCGAAGTCGTAGCCCCACACCTCGGACAGCAGGCGTTCGCGGCTCACCACCTGGCCCACGTGCATCAACAGGTACCACAGGAGCCGGAACTCACGATCCGACAGCTCTGCGATCCGGTCATCGAACCGCGCCTCGTGAGTTGTTTGGTCGAGAACGAATCCGCCGATGGTGATTGTGGTCGAGGACCCGGAGGCATGGGGACGGCGCAGGTGCACGCGAGCGCGCGCCAGCAGCTCGTCCAGCGAGAATGGCTTCGCGATGTAGTCGACGGCGCCGAGCTCAAAGCCGCGCAATCTGGTCGCCAGATCTGATCGCGCCGACAGGATCAGGACCGGCAGGTCGGGCTCGTATTGCCTGATCTCCGGCAGCAGGTCCAAGCCGCTGCGGCCCGGTAGCAGCAGGTCGAGCACGACCAGGTCGTGGTCGCCGCTGATCGCTTGCCGCAGCCCGGTCTCGCCGTCTGCGGCGGGTGTCACCGTGTACCCCTCGGCCTCAAAGGCCCGCGTCAGGAACTCACGGATCCGCGGCTCGTCCTCGACGATCAGTATCCGCATCGGCGCGACCTCCGCGCGCACTGCGGGACAGGCGTGGCAGTGCGCTTTATTGCCGGCAGATGACATCCAGATGACACGTCGGTCATAAACTCTCGCAGCCTCCGGGGTGAACCTTATATAAAGCTGCCAGGAAATGGCTAAGCGCTCGCTCGTGGTTCTTTCGGCTGTGCTGGTGGTCGCCGCGGCGATCACGGCATATGTCGCGCTGTATCTGACGAAGGCGCCGGGTTCGGCCATGGCCACGCCGACTCCGCTTGCCACCGGCACAGGCGCACAGCTTTATCTCGCGACGGTGCCGGCTTCTGAAACGACCGACCCGCATCCGAGCTGGGTCTCGTACTACGTGACCGACAGCAAGGCCAACAACTGGCAGCACAAGACCACGTTCGAGGTGCCGGCCCACTCGCTCGTGCGAGTCACCATCCGTCAGTACGACGGCGATTCCGGGCTTCGCAATGAGTTCCTTTCCCAGGCAACGGGGACGGTGGGCGGGACGTTCACGCTCAACGGCAGGACCACGCGGGCGATCGACCCGGACACCGCCTCGCACGTCTTTGCGATCCCTGAGTTGGGCGTGTCCGTCCCGCTTCAGGGGGTCCCGGATAACGCGAAGAACCCGTGCGGCAACGCGCCGTGCACGCTCAGTCAGGCGCATCAGACGATCACCTTCACGTTCAGGACCGGGGCCAAGGGTCTGTACCGCTGGCAGTGCTTCGTTCCCTGCGCCGCGGGATACATCGACGGCTTCGGCGGGCCGATGCAGACCGTCGGTTACATGGACGGATTCGTGAAGGTTGTCTGAGGTGCCGCCGGACGACACCACCAATCATTTCCGTCGCCTCGCCTTATGGTGGCTGCTCGCGACGGCGATCCTGACCCCGATCGTCGTCTTCGTGTTGGCGCCCGGGATGCCGCCCGGAGACGGCAGCGTGCAGGCCGCCGGTCAGGTCTCGGACAATGCTGTGCTGCTGGGGCTGTCGACGCCCGTCGCGCTGGCTGTGCTGGTGTATCTCGCGTACGCGCTCTGGGCGTTTCGCGAGCGCGACCCGAGCGGTCCGGTGCTGGATGGCCCGGCGATCACGGGCAACTCGAGCGTCCAGATGTGGTGGTTGGTCGTCACCACGACGCTGGTCCTGTTCCTGGCCGGTTTCGGCACCGTACGGCTGCTGGAGGACGGCGCCGGTGGCGGGCAGGGACCCAACCCGCTGTCCAAGCCGCCGGGGGCCGCCACGGCACTTCAGGTCCAGGTGATCGCCCAGCAGTGGGAGTTCACCTACCGCTATCCGGGCTACGGAGGGGTCGAGACGCCCAACCTCGTGCTGCCGGCCAACACCACGATTGAGTTTCACGTCACCTCGCTGGATGTGATCCACTCGTTCTGGGCCTATCAGCTTGGTGTCAAGGCGGACGCCAACCCCGGTCAGGACAACATCGCCTACGTTCAGACCAAGGCGCCACTGGCCTTCCAGATCCATTGCGCCGAACTCTGCGGCGTATGGCACGGCTACATGTTCGCCACCGGAAGGGTCGTGCCCAGGACACAGTTCGCGAGCTGGATCCAGCGCGCGGTGAAGACCTATGGGCCGGCGACCAAGGCGCTGCCGCCGTACTCCCGGACTTACTTCCCAGAACCGACAGGGAGAGGCGGATGAGCACGACGGTCACCCGAACCCCGAACGAGCCTCCGCGAGTGCCGGGCGAGCCGCCGCCACCGCCGCCGCCGGGCGGGCTGCCGCCCGCGCCATCGGGGTCCCCCGTACTTGGCGGTCTGCGCGGCTTCAACCTGCTGACCGGCGTCGTGCTCGGCGTGGCCGGCTACTGGATCGCCTACGCGCTCGGCGGACTGATCCACGGCGCGAGCATCGACGCCTACGGCGACACCGGGCAGAACGATGTCCAGATCATGCTCGGGTACTTCGGAGGCGTGGTCGGCTTCCTGATCGGTCTCGGATTCGCGAACTACCCGATCAGGCGCATGCTCGGGTATCCGCCCGATTTCGGGGAGCACCGGGAGGAGACCGGCATCGGTCGCTACCTGCGCCTGAACACCGATCACAAGGTGATCTCAATGCAGTATCTGGTCGGCGTCGGGATCTTCTTCTTCGTTGGCGGCCTCAACGCGATGTTGATCCGCACCGAGCTGCTGTCGCCGACCAATCACGTCCTGGGTCCCAACAATTACCTGACCGTGGTCGGAATCCACGGCACGATGATGATGGGCATGATGACCTCCGGGGTGCTGGGCCCGTTCGCCAACTGGTTGGTGCCGATCATGATCGGGTCGCGGAGGATGGCGTTTCCGCGGATCGAGGCGCTCACGTTCTGGCTGTTGATGGCCGCCGGTGTGGTCCTGATCTCGACGATCTTCTTCGGAGGCTTCCAGACCGGGTGGACCGGCTACGCGCCGCTCTCATCCGAAGGAACCGCCGGCTACGACGCCTATCTCGGCTTCTTCATTCTGGTGTCGATCTCGATGTGCCTGCTCGGCCTGAATCTGCTCGTCACGATCGTGACGATGCGGGCGCCGGGGATGATCTGGTCGCGGCTGCCGATCTTCTGCTGGTCGGTCGTGGCCACCTGCATCCTGATGGTGCTGGCGGCCCCGATGCTCACCGCGACGCTCCTGATGGGCACATCGGATCGCACGCTCTACACGAACTTCTTCGTTCCGGGTATGGGTGGCAGCGCATTTCTGTGGCAGAACCTGTTCTGGGTATTCGGTCACCCGGAGGTGTATGTGCTCGCGCTTCCCGGCTTCGGCATCGTGATGGAACTGGTGCCCGTGTTCTCGCGCAAGCCGCTGTGGGGATACCGGCTGGCGGTGGCAGGCCTGATGGGCGTGGCCCTGCTGAGCTTCTTCGTCTGGCAGCACCACCTGTTCGTGAGTGGGATCAACGCCGATCTGCGCCCGTTCTACATGCTCTCCACCGAACTGATATCGCTGCCCACCGGATTCACGTTCCTGTGTGTGATGGGCACCCTCTGGCGCGGTCGCATCCGCCTGACGGTGCCGATGCTGTTCTGCATGGCCTGGGCGTTCAACTTCCTGTTCGGCGGCATCTCCGGGGTGTTCCTGTCAGACGTCCCCAGTGACGTCACCACACACGGGACATTCTTCGTCATGGCCCACTTCCACTACACGATCATGGGTGGACTGATCTTCAGCTTCTTCGCGGCGATCTACTACTGGGTGCCGAAGATGACCGGTTTCAAGTTCAACGAGCGACTCGCGAAGGTGCACTTCTGGACGATGTTCCTGGCCTTCAACTCGACGTTCGGACCACTGTTCGCCGTAGGAATGCTGGGTATGCCAAGGCGCGTGGTCACCTACCCGTCGAGCCTGCAGGCCCTGAACATCTGGGTCAGCGTGTCGGCCTTCGTGCTGGGGCTTTCGATGCTGGTGTTCCTCTGGAACGCGGTGCAGTCGCTGATCTTCAAGCGCGAGCGGTCCGAGCCCAATCCGTGGCACTCCAAATCGATCGAGTGGCAACTGCCGACGCCCATCCCGGCTCACGACTTCGACACGATCCCGGTGTTCACCGGTGACCCGTACCCGTATGGCGACAGATCCACACCAATCCAGACCGGCACCGAGCCGGCGGCAGCGGGGGCATAGCCGTGGAAGCTTCAGCAGCGCATCACATCGAGCCGGAGCCGCGCGAGTGGGCGCTGCGATCGATCACCTTCGCGGCAAAGCTGTGGTGTGCCGCCACGGCGTTCTTCTTCGGTGCATTCCTGTTCGCATATTTCTACCTGAAGTCGCTGAACACCAACCATTCCTGGGTCATCGGTAGGCATGTGCATCCTTCACTCGGCCTCGGGGTGACAGTGATGTCCCTGTTCCTGCTGAGTGGGCTCCTGGTCTGGCTCGGCTCGCGACGCCCGGTTGACGAGCTGACAACAGGTGTGATCGCGATCGTGTTGGCGTTGGGAGCGATCGCTGTGCAGTTCCTGGAATACTCGCTGCTGCGTTTTGGACCGGCCAGTGGCGGCTACGCGAGCGTCTTCTTCGGCTGGACCGCCACCTACGCACTGGGTGGACTGTTTGGGGTCTATTGGATCGAGACGCAGATCGCTGCCCTGTATCGCGGCCGGCGCTCGGACTGGCGCGATGCTGACCCCGTTCTGCTGAGGACAGGGCTTGCGGCATGCGCGACGGTGTGGACGTTCTACGTCGGGATCGGCGTACTGATGTTCATAGTCCTCTACCTGGTCTGATTGCGTCATGGGCGTGGTCACGAGGCACTGGTCGTGGGACCCGGCTCTGATCTACGTCGTCCTCGCCGCGGTCATGTACTGGCTCGGTGGCCTGCGGCACTCGCGCCATATGGGCAGCGGCTCGGAGGAGCGCATTCGCGAGCTTGCGTTCGCGGCGGGCCTCGCGAGCATCGTGCTCGCCCTGGACTCGCCGATCGACTACTACACCAATGAGCTGTTCTGGGTCCACATGGGACAGCACATCATCCTGTTGACCGTCGCGCCGCCCCTGATCCTGCTCGGACGGCCATGGCCAAGGATGTGGCAGGCGCTGCCGCTGGATGTCCGAACCTCGGTCGGCCGGGCGCTCGCGGGGGCGCGCTGGACGGCGCCGCTACGTGCCCTCGCAAGGCCGCTGCCGGCGTGGATCCTTTTCAATGTGAACATGCTCCTCTGGCACCTTCCGGTCGCGTTCAATCTCACGTTGAGCCACCCATCGATTCATGACGCCGAGCACGCCCTGTTCTTCTTCACAGGGCTCCTGTTCTGGGCTCACGTGGTGGATCCCGGGCCGCTGCGCCGCCACAGCATGAACTGGTTCATGAAGGCCGCCTACGTCACAGGTGCGATGGTCACCAGCTGGGTTCTCGCGATCACACTCGTCATGGTGCAGCAGCCGCTTTATGCGCATTACGCGGACCTCGTCAGCCGTCCCGGCGGGCTGACCGCGCTCGACGATCAGCAGCTGGCCGGCGGGATGATGTGGGTACCGGGCTCGATCTCCTACACGGTTGCATTGATCGCGATCTTCTGGCGCTGGGCCAGCCCGGACAGCGAGCCAACTTCTGGGCGGCCGACTCCGGCGGTCTGGCGGGAACACGCTGCACGAGCGATGAGGGAGGAGCACATATGACGCTGATCATCGGGAGCAGCTACCTGGCCGGCTCGCTGCTGACCTGGGCGGTTCCGATCCTGCTGGTGATCGGGTTGCTGACGTGGCTGTTCCGCGCCACCAGCCGGTTGCCGTCCAATGCCACGCCGAGCAACGGTCATACGGGAACCGAGCCTCCGGCCGAAAGCCAACAGCCGAACCCGGCGCGGCCATCACCTGATGCGCCGACATGAGTCACGCAGCTGAGCCGTCACCTGCCTCGCGCCTGTCAGCCATGACATGCACGAGTTCGCCGCAAGCGCACCGAAGGTCCACTGAGGGGGCGTGATGGGAGCCGTTGGCGAATATACGCTGCCCGTATCGGCCGCAGGCTCTGCGAGCTGGCGCGACTACGTGACGCTCACCAAGCCGCGGATCATGTCGCTGCTGGTGCTGACGGCTGTGTGCGCCCTGATCGCCGCCTCAGACGGCCGACCTGACATCCGGCGGATGATGGCCCTGATCGTCGGCGGTGGCCTGGCGTGTGGCAGTGCCAGTGCGCTCAATCATGTGCTCGACCGGGACATCGACCGCGTGATGGGGGAGCGAACGGCGTCGCGGCCAGTCGCATCAGGGCGGGTTTCACCGGCGGCGGCCGTGACCTTCGCGGCGACCCTCGCGCTGCTGTCGTTCGCGATCATGGTCTCGCTTGACAACCTGCTGGCTGGGCTGCTTGCGCTGGCGGGCGGCACCTTCTACGTCGTGGTCTACACACTCGGGCTGAAGCGGCGAACGGCGGAGAACATCGTCATCGGAGGCGCCGCGGGCGCGATCCCGGTGCTCTCGGGCTGGGCTGCGGCCAGTGGCCATCTGGCTCTCGGCGCCTGGTACCTGTTCGTGATCGTCCTCGTCTGGACGCCGCCTCACTTCTGGTCCCTGGCGGTGATGCTCGAGGATCACTACAGAGCGGCGAACGTGCCCATGCTGCCGGTCGTCAAGGGCGTTCAGGCGACCGCCACCCGGGTCCTGCTCTACACGATCGTGACGGTCGCGGTCACCCTGCTCCCAGGTGTCACCGGGACCTTCGGTGCGGGGTATCTCCTGTCCGCAACCGTGCTCGGTGCAATCTTTCTCGCTCTCGCGTGGCGGTTGTGGCGCGCGCCCACGCGCGAACGCGCAGCCGTGGCGTTCCACTTCTCGTTGCTCTACCTGGCGCTGCTGTTCGTCGCGGTCGCCGCCGCGGCCGCCGTGTAGTTTGCGGTGGCCAGCGGGCCGCCGCAAACAGGACCAGCCGTCGAATGCGCGGGTGTTGACTCGCCTATCCGAGCGTCGGCAGGTCGAGCTCGAAGGCGGCGCCACCCAGGGCGGACTCGGTGACACGCACTGAGCCGCCGTGGGCGTCGGCGATCGCACGGACGATCGCCAGGCCCAGTCCGGCGCCGCCCTGTGCGCGGGTCCGTGCGCGGTCGGTGCGGTAGAAGCGCTCGAAGACGTGCTCGCGAGCCTCGGGCGCGATGCCACGACCGTTGTCGCTGACGGTTATGCGTGCGATGCCGGGTCTGGTGAGCGTCAGATCGACCCTCACCACACCGGTCGGTGGGCTGGTGTGAGCGATCGCGTTGCGCGCCAGATTGCGGAGCGCCTGCGCGAGCCGATCCGGGTCGCCGAGCATCGTCGCGGGCGCGAGCGTTCCAACCTCGAACCGCCGCTCCGCGATCAGGCTGAGCCCGTCCCACTGCTCGCGCACGAGCTCGTCCAGTGCAACCGTGCCGGTGTACAGGAAGTCCTGGCGGTCGGACTGGGCCAGCAACAGCAGGTCGTCCACCAGCCGTGTGAGGCGCGCGATCTCACCCAGCATCAACGCCTCGACGCGTTTGAGCTCGGCCGCCGAAGCGGAGCCGTCAGCCCGGTCGCCGGTGGCCAGGACCTCGACCTGACCCCGCAGCACCGTCAACGGCGTCCGCAGCTCGTGAGAGGCGTCCGCGACGAACTCGCGCTGTGTTTCGAACGCGGCCTCGAGGCGGTCGAGCATGTGGTTGAGCGCCTGCGCGAGTACATGCAACTCGCTGCTGACACCGCGGGGCAGCTCGATCCGCGGCGTGAGCTCACCGGCGTCGACGCGTGCGGCCACGGCTGCGGAGCGTCGGATCGGGTCGGTGATGCGCGCGCCGACCAGGTATGCGGCGAGTGTCGCCAGCGCCAGCGCGATCGCGCCGGCGAGCACGAATGAGTGTGTCACCACGTCCTGTGCGTGCTCGACCGTATCGAGGGTCTCGCCGGCACCGGCGTACCCCACCTGGCCTCCGGTCGTGAACCGCACCTGGTAGAGGCGCAGCATCCCGGTGTCGGGCGCAGGCTTGGTGCTGTAGCCGACCTGCGGCTGGGCGAGATACCTGCCCTGCGCGTTCTCGCGCGCCTGCTCGCCGGGGGACTCCCCGCGCTCCATCCTACGCGCGCCGAAGAGCTCGGGGTAGTTGCTGGCGGTGCCGGCTCCGGGAACGATCACGAACAGCAGCACCGCCGAGTTGCTGTAGGGCTGGGAGGCTGCATACCGGCGTGCCTTGACGAGGAGCTCGTGTGACGAGGCGACCGGCTGCTGGGTCATCGCCAGCGCGAGCTGGGTTGCGCTGCCGCGGATCGAGCGATCGATCTGGGCCCGAAGCTGGGAGCCTGTGGTGCTGTAGACGATGGCGAATGTGACCGCGACCGCCACGAGCACGACGAGCGCCACCGCGCAGGTGAGGCGTGCACGCAGACTGGCGGGAAGCCGCAGCTGGCTCAGCGGGTGTCCTCATTGACGCGCGCCGCCACATTCGCACGCGCCGCCTCGTCGAACCGGTAGCCAACCGACCTGACCGTGACGATCGGAGCGCGACGGCTCGGGGTGCGCAGCTTTCGGCGCAGGTAGCCGATGTAGACCTCCACCAGGTTGGTGCCGGGATCGTGGTTGAACCCCCAGACAGCCCGGAGGATCTCGTCGCGCGATAGCACGTGTGGGCGGTTGCGAGCGAGGTAGATGAGCAGTTCGAACTCAGTGTTGGAGAGGCGTATCGGCTCGCCGTCGAGGCGCACCTGCCTGGTCAGCAGGTCGATATGAAGCGACTCCGTCTCGATCGTCGGGGCGACCTGACCCGTGGACCGCAACTGAGCACGGATCCGGGCAGCCAGCTCTGCGACGGCGAATGGCTTCACCAGGTAGTCAACGGCTCCCGTGTCGAGGCCCGCGATGCGGTCGGCAACCTCGCCTCGTGCAGTGAGGACGATCACCGGCAGCAGCGGACGCTGGGCGTGCAGGCGTCGCAGCACCTCCATGCCTCCCAATCCGGGCAGCATCAGGTCGAGCACGACGAGCTCGATGTCGGGTTCCAGCGCACGTGCCAGACCTTCGACACCGTCTAGGACCGACGTGACGTCGAACCCCTGCCGCCGCAGTCCGCGTTCGAGGAAGTCGACGATCCCCGGCTCGTCCTCAATCGCGAGGATCATGCCGCGATCTTAGGGCTCATGCGAGGGGAGGCAGAAATCCTCTGATCTGTTTACGAGAGTTTTCTCACGGCTGGCCAAGCGACCCTTTACCGGCCTTGAGAAGACTCGGTGCATGGCTATCACCGAACCATACGTGCCGCGGGCCGAAGTCGTCGGCGGCCGACGGCGGCGGCGCCGGCTCCTCGGTGGCGGCACCGAGGGCAACTCGCGGCTGACGGCGCTGACCGGCACGGTGCTGCTGGTCCTGTTTGCGGTGCTCGGCATCACGATCATCCGGATCGGTCAGCTGCTGTGGCTGCATCTCTTCCTGGGCGTGCTGCTCGTCGGTCCGGTTGGACTGAAGCTTGCCAGCACCGGATATCGCTTCACCCGCTACTACACCGCGAATCCTGCCTACCGCCGCAAGGGGCCGCCGCACCCGCTGATGCGTGCGCTCGGCCCGATCGTGATCCTGACCACCTTCGCGGTCTTCTTCACCGGTCTGCTTTTGCTGGTGGACGGGCCCGGCGCGCCCGGGGTCCTGCGGGTCGCGCACAAGCTCAGCTTCTTCCTGTGGCTGGCAGCGATGGGTCTGCACGTGCTCGGACATCTGCTGGAGCTGCCGGCGGCCAGGCGAGTCATCGGCGTAGGCGACGCGCGCGCCCAGACGCTCGCTGGGTCGCGTGGACGCCTGTTGGCCCTGTTCCTGTCGCTCATTGCCGGCCTGGTGCTGGCGCTGCTGTTCCTTCCGGATGTGCACTCGTGGACCTCCGGCGGGCTCTATCAATACCTGAATCTCCACGACCACTGAGGCTGAGGCGATGCGAACCCGGGCGCAGCAACGACGCGACGCCGCCCTGCGGCGCCTGAGCCGCGCGAACAGCTGGCTGACGGCGGCGACGCTGGTCGCCACGGGCGTCCTGGTCGAGACGATCGCGCGCTATCCGCTGCGCCACGCGACCAGCAGCGACACGCTCAACGTCGCCTCGACGCGGTCGCCCGCGTCGAGCGGCGCGACTTCGGCCACGGCGGGTCGGCAACGCACGTCCGAGCGGCTGCGGAGCTCGCACGCGCCGGGGCCCGCGAGCAGCGCGGACTCAGCGTCGAGCAGCGCGCCGGCGGCCGGCAGCAGCTCAGCCAGTGACGATGCCGCGTCCTCCTCGTCTCCAGCCTCGACCGCTGCACCGCCGGCAGCGACCCCGGCCCCGACTCCGGCACCGGTGGCAGTTGTCCAGCCCGCCGCCCCCAGCACTCCGGTGGTCGTCTCAGGAGGAAGTTGAGCGATGGAGATCGCGGCGCTCGGATCCTCATCGCCGACGTACTGGTACCTGACGCGCGCGACCGGTGTGGTCGCGCTGATCCTCCTGACGGCCGTCGTCGTGCTCGGGGTGCTCAACGTCACCCGCTTCTCGTCTGCGCACTGGCCGCGTTTCATGACCGATGGGCTGCACCGGCGCCTTTCGTTCCTGGCGGTGGCGTTCGTGGGCGTGCACATCGTCACGACGCTCCTGGACACCTACGTCACGATTGGCCCGCTCGACGCAGTGATCCCCTTCCACGGCACCTATCGCCCGGTCTGGCTGGGGCTTGGTGCGGCGGCGTTTGATCTGCTGCTGGCCGTGATCGTCACGAGCGTCCTACGCGCGCGAATCGGCGTGCGGGTGTGGCGTGGCGTTCACTGGCTCTCGTATGCGTGCTGGCCGTTGGCGGTTTTCCACGGTTTCGGAACGGGGACCGACTGGCGCCGGTCGTGGATGGTTGCGATCGACCTGGTCTGCGTGGCCGCGGTGGTGATCGCGGTCGTGATGCGGCAGCGAGCCGGTGTGAACCTGACGACCGCCGATCGTGCGGTTGTGCGATGAGCCTCGGGGCGACCGAGTTCCCGCGTCTGCTGGCTGGTCTGCCATCGCACGGTGCGATGTCCTGGAGCGCGCATGAGGCGGTGCACGGGTTGCTCCCACGGTTGCGGCGCGAGGGCAGCCGCCATCCCCTGATCCAGGAGCTGGAGCGGGCCGGACTGCGTGGCTATGGGGGCGCCGGCTTCCCCACCGCCACCAAGTTCCACGCGGTCGCCAGGCAACGGGCTCGATCTGTGGTTGTCGTGAACGCGAGCGAAGGCGAGCCGCTCAGTGACAAGGATGCGCTGCTGGCGCGACGCATGCCGCACCTCGTGCTTGACGGGGCGGTGGCCGCCGCCGGGATTCTGGGCAGCGACCGGATCGTGGTTGCGGTCGACGAGTCCGCCGGGTCCACGCTGCGGGCGGTCCAGCATGCCGCGGCCGAACGGCCGCGTTCAGGGCGCGGACGCGAACCTGAGGTCAGCCTCGCGGCGGTTCCCAGTGGGTACCTGACCGGGCAGGAGACCGCCCTGGTGAACGTCCTGGGCGGCGGGCCCGCGCTGCCGACTCCGGTCCCGCCCTATCCGTTCGAGCGCGGCCTGCAGGGTCGCCCGACACTGGTCTCGAACGCGGAAACATTCGCCCAGGTGGGTCTCGTCGCGCGGTACGGATCGGCCTGGTGGCGGTCACTGGGTACCGATGACGCCCCCGGAACCAGGCTCGTCACAGTCAGCGGCGCCGTCGCGGCTCCAGGCGTCGTGGAGCTGGCGGGAGGGACGACCCTGGGACGCCTGCTCGAGGCCTCCGGCGGGATCACGGAGCCGTTGCAGGCGTTGCTGCTGGGTGGCTATGCAGGCACCTGGGTGCGTCCGGAGCAGATCGAGATTCCGGTCGGCGCCGGGGCGCACCGCGAACACTCCGCCGGAGTCGGCGCAGGGATCGTGTTCGCGCTGCCGCAGTCAGCCTGCGCTGTCGCCGAGGTTGCAGTGGCGACACGCTGGTTGCAACAACAGAGTGCCGGCCAGTGCGGGCCGTGCGTCCACGGGCTGGCGGCGATCGCCGATGCGCTCCAGAGCCTCTGCCAGCGTGGCGACCGCCATGGCGCCTACCAACACATCGAACGTTGGTGTGAGCTGGTCACGCGCAGAGGCGCGTGTGGGCTGCCGGACGGCGCGGCGAGTTTCGTGACCACCGCGCTGCAGGTTTTCCGCCCGGAGTTCGATGATCACGCTCACCACGGCGCCTGCGATCTCTGTTACGAGCGGCGCTGGCTTCCAACCTCAGATCTGGCCGTGGCGGCATGAGCGAGAGCCTGCGCCTGAATCCGATCGAATGCGTTGGCCACGGGCTCTGTGCGGAGCTCCTGCCGGAGCGAATCTGGCTCGACGAATGGGGATATCCCGTGATCGACGATCCGCGGGTGCCATCCGAGCTGCTCGGCCACGCGCGGCGAGCGGTGGCCGCCTGTCCCGCGGTCGCGCTGGCACTCGAGCGCGACCGCGAAGCTCGCTAGCCTCGGCCGAGGTGACTGACTGGTTTGAAGAGCTTGGCGAGTTCCTGCGGATTCCCTCGATAAGCGCCGATCCCGAACATGCGTCCGACGTGATGCGGGCCGGCGAGTGGGTGCGAGACCTGCTTCGCGACGCCGGCGGCGTCGCGGAGATCGTCGATTGGCGGGGTGCACCGCTGGTGGTCGGCGAGATCAGCGCGAGCAGCGGCTCCGAGTCCGCCCCCACCGTGCTGTGCTACGGCCACTTCGACGTGCAACCCGCCGATCCGCTGGAGCTGTGGCAGTCGGAGCCGTTCGAACCCGAGATCCGCGACGACCGGCTGTTCGGCCGCGGGGTGGCCGACGACAAGGGCCAGCTGTACATGCTCCTGGGCGCCGCGCGTCAGCTCGCACAGGCGGGTGCGCTGCCGGTCAACGTGCGCTTCACCTGCGATGGCCAGGAGGAGACCGGCGGCAGCGCGATCGTTGAGTTCCTGGCGGCTGACGAGCGCGGTGCCGACGCTGCGATCATCTTCGACTCGGGGATGATCCGGGAAGATCGCCCGGCCTTCAACATCGCCACGCGTGGGATCGCATACTTCCACGTGGAGCTCTCGACGGGTGACGTGGATCTGCACTCGGGAATATATGGCGGTGCTGCGCTCAACGCGGCTCACGCACTGATTCGCACGCTTGAGCGGCTGATCGCGGTCGACGGGCGCCTGGCCGAGCCGCTGCGCCAGGGACTGGTGGCGCCGACGCCCCAGGAGCTCGATGATTGGCGGCAGCTGCCACCGGGGAGCGATGAGCTCGCCCAGCAGGGCGCACGCCCGGCAGATGCGCGCGCCGCTGAGCAGTTCTACATCCGCACGTTCGCGGAGCCGTCGCTGGAGGTCAACGGGATCGAATCCGGCTCAGCGCACCTGGAGAAGACGGTGCTGCCGGTTCGCGCTCACGCGAACGTGTCCCTGCGGCTGGCGCCGGGTCAGGACCCTGAGACGATCAGCGTCGCGTTCGAGCGACTGATCCGAGCGGCGGCGCCGGACGGTGCGCAGCTGGACGTCAGGCGTCTGGCGGCGGCTCGCCCCGGGGTCGTGTCACCTGACGCTGACGTGATCCGGCTCGGTCAGGAAGCGTTCGAGAAGGTCCTGGGCGTGCGGCCCGCGCTGATCCGCTCCGGCGGGTCGCTGCCGATAGTCGCAGCTCTATCGGACCGCCGGATCCCGACGATCATCACGGGCTTCGCTCTGCCTGACGCCAATATCCACGCGCCCAACGAGAACATCCCCGCGCGCTACGTCCCGCTCGGGGTCGAGACGGCTGCCGCGCTGCTCCAGGCCCTGGGCCGGCTCTGATCCGGCCGGGTCGCCCGGCATCGTTTGAGCGATGCCCCTGACGCTTGTGCTCGGACCGGCCAACTCCGCCAAGGCGGGGGAGGTGCTCGGCGCCTATACGCTGGCGGCCAGGCGCGACGCGCTGCTGGTGGTGCCGACCGCCGCCGATGTCGATCACTACGAGCGCGAGCTGGCGGGCTCGGGGATCACGCTCGGGCGGGCGCTCACGTTTCCCGGGCTGATCGACGAGATCGGACGGCGGGCGGGCTACCGAGGCGAGCGGTTGACCGCGCTTCAGCGCCAGCGCGTGCTGCACCGTACGGTCGCCGGGCTGGAGCTGCCGTCGCTGGCCGGCTCCGCGCAGAGCAGGGGCTTCGCGCCCGCCGCGGGCCGGCTGATCGCGGAGCTCGAGCAGCGGCGGATCACCCCGCAGCGGTTCGCCGCGGCATTGCGAGAGTGGGCACGGGGGGCCTCGGCGCGCGTCGCATATTCACACGAGCTGGCGATCATCTACCGCGCCTATCGCGATGAGCTGGCGAGGCTTCAGCTGCTCGATGACGAGCTGTTTGCCTGGGGTGCGCTCGATGCGCTGCGCGAGCGACCGTCGAGCTGGAACGCGACTCCGGTGTTCCTTTACGGGTTCGACGATCTGACGCCGATCGAGCTCGATGCGGTCGAGACGCTGTCGCGCCCGGCGGACGCAGCGACGATCGTTTCCCTGACCTACGAGCCTGGCCGCCCGGCGCTGGCGGCGCGAGCGACGGTGGTCGAGGAACTGCGAGGGGCGGCCGGCGCCGTCAGTCAGTTGCCGGCGCTCGACGACCACTACGCACCGACATCGCGGGTCGCCCTGCATCAGCTCGAGCGTGGTCTGTTCGAGCCCGCCGTACCGGTTGTGGATCCCGGCGATGCGGTCGTGTTGATGGAAGCAGGTGGGGAGCGGGCTGAGGCTGAGCTCGTCGCCGCGGAGGTGCGCTCGGCGCTCGCGACAGGTGTCCCGGCTCGGGAGATCGTGGCGGTCTGTCGCTCGCTTTCGCGTTCGGGAGAGCTACTCGAGCGCACGCTTGAGCGTCACGGCATTGCGGTCACCAGCGCTCGCCGTGTGCCGCTGCCGCACACGGGACTCGGACGTGCTCTGCTGGCGTTGGTGCGCAGCGCGCTGCTCCCGCTGGAGCAGCGCTCGGTTGGTGACCTGATCGCCTACCTTCGACATCCGGGCGTGGTCGGTCCGGTTGAAGCCGTTGACCGGCTGGAGGCCACGCTCCGGCGCGGTGGGGTACGCAACATCGATGGGGCGGGATTCGCGCGCGCGCTGTCGCAGGCGGGAGAACCGGAATCAGGTGATGGCCCCCCTGCGGAGCTGGTTTCGGCACTGGACACGGTGCAGCGGCTGCGGGCCCACACGGAGCCGATCACGGTCCTGCCCGACCACGTGCGCCTGCTGCTGGCCGCACCGCACCGTGGTGGTGCGCGGCTGCTCGGGACCGCCCAGGAGATGGACGCGCGTGCGGCGTCAGCTGCGATCGCCGCACTCGCGGAGATGCAGCAGTTGGACGGAGCACAGATATCGGCTGCGGAGCTGATCGATCTGCTTGACGGAGTTCAGGTGGCGGCCCATGGGCTGCCGCCGACCGCCGCCGTGCTCGTCGCCGAGCCACTGGCGATTCGCGCCCGGCGCTTCCGGCGCGTGTTCGTGACGGGTCTGTGCGAGGGCGAGTTTCCAAGCCCACAGAGCACGTCCGGAGATCCCTTCCTCGGCGACGAGGGTCGCTACGAGCTGGCGATGGCCTCCGGTCTGGCGCTGCCGCAGTCGGCCGATCCGCTCGATCGTGAACGCTATCTGTTCTACTCCTGCCTCTCGCGCGCGACCGAGCGCGTGACCCTCAGCTACCGCAGCTCGGATGAGGACGGCAACCTGGTGATCCCCTCGCCGTTCCTGGATGATGTCGCGGAGCTGTTTGCGGAGGGCTGGCTTGAGCGACGCCACCGGCGGCTGCTGGGGGATGTGATCGGTGCGGATTCTCCGGCACCGGCCGGCGATCCGATTCCGGTTGGCGGTCCGGTCACCCGCACGCTCTCTGAGGCCGCGCTGGCCCATGTCCGGCACCGCCAGGTCGTATCCGCGGGAGCGCTCGAGCTGTTCGGCGCGTGTCCGGTCAGGTGGCTGATCGAGCGGCAGCTTCGCGTCCGCGACCTCGAGCCGGAGCCTGAGCCGCTTGCGCGCGGTTCGTTCATCCATGCGGTGCTGGAGCGGGTCTTCGCGCAGTTGGAGGGTGCGCTGACGCCTGGTGCGTTGCCGGAAGCCGAGCACCTGCTTGGCGAAGCGATGCGTGGCAGCGAGGTGGCCGCCGAGCGTCGCCGCGTCGCCACCGGGCAGTCAGCGGAGGTTCGCTCGGCGGTGCTGCGAGGAATCGAGGCCGAGCTTCGGCGCTACCTGCGTGATGAGTCAGCCGACGGCTGCCGGTTCGTGCCGGTCCGCACCGAGCTCCGGTTCGGCCTGGACCCCGATTCAGCCGATGCACTGGGGCCGGTGGAGCTCGGTGGTGAGTGCGATCAGGTCATGTTGAGTGGTGTCGTCGATCGCGTTGACGCTGATCCGGCGGATCCACTGCGAGTGATCGTGCGCGACTACAAGAGCGGAGCAAAGCGCGACACGTGGCCGGAGGCCCGCTGGGTGTCTGACCGGCAGATCCAGGTCGCGCTGTACATGATCGCCGTGCAGCGGTTGCTCGGCGTGCGGCCTGTCGCGGGCTTCTATCAGCCGCTCGACGGTCAGGACCGACGGCCGCGTGGCGCCTACGAGACCGGGGTGGCGGCGGGTGACCGCGTCGTGCCCCGAGACGAGCTCGGCGAAGGCGAACTCGAGCGGCTGCTGGGCGAAATCGAGGCAGAGGCGGTGACGCTCGCCGCGACGCTGCGACGTGGAGAGCTGACGCCATGCCCTGACAGCTGCGCGCCCAACGGCACCTGCAGTCACCCGGGCATCTGCTGGGCACAGGACCATTGATGGGATTCACAGCGGAGCAGCTGCAGGCGATCGAGAGGCGCACCGGCGAACTGTTGCTGGACGCCGGCGCGGGCAGCGGCAAGACCTCTGTCCTGGTGGAGCGGTTCGTCCGGGCGGTCGAGGAAGACGGCATCGGGATCCACCAGATCCTGACGATCACGTTCACAGAGAAGGCGGCCGCGGAGCTGCGCGAACGGATCCGCGCCCGACTGCGGGCGGCTGGCGAGATCAAGGCCGCACGAGCGACGGAGGCAGCCTGGATCTCAACGATCCACGCCTTCTGCGCGCGGCTGCTGCGCAACCACGCGCTCGAGGCGGGCATCGATCCGGAGTTCACGGTGCTCGATGAGCGCGGAGGCCGCCGAACTGCGATCCCGCGCGCTGGATCAGGCGCTCACAGCCTCGGCACGAACTCCCCTCGGTGCGCAACTGATCGGCGCGTACGGGATCGCGCAGCTGCGCTCGGCAATCACCCATGTCCACGACGAGCTGCGTGCGCGGGGGGCCGTGGAGCCCGGTCTGCCGCCGGCGCCCGAGCCCCCGTCGAACGCGGACCTGCTGGCCGCTTGCAGGCTGGTCGAGGGGGTTGGGGCTGCGACGCAGCGCGAGCTGGGCGGAGTGAACGAGCCCGGTGCAAGGGTCAGCGAGGCGCTGGCGCTGCTCGCTCGCGTCCCCTCTGTGCTGGAGTCCGGAGAGCCGTGGCCGGGAGAGCTCGAGCAGATCCGACTCGGAACCGGCGCGCTCGCGCTTCGAACACGGGTCTGCGACGACTACCGAGCGGCGCTCGACGAGCTCGCGGAGATGGCCGCACGCACGTACGCGGTCGGCGTCCGTGACACGCTTGACGCGCTCCTGGGCGAATATGGCCGGCGCTACGCCGCGCTCAAACGCGCTCGCTCCGGCCTTGATTTCTCTGACCTCGAGCTGATGGCGCGTGAGCTGCTGCGCCGCGATGAGATCCGCGCCAGCTACCGCGAGCGCTTCCTCCGTGTGATGGTCGATGAGATGCAGGACACCAATGGCGTTCAGCTCGAGTTGATCGACCTGGTCTCAGGGCCGGACCTGTTCATGGTTGGCGACGCGCAGCAGTCGATCTACGGCTTCCGCCATGCCGACGTGGAACTGTTCCAGCGCCGGGGCGCTCAGCTCGACCGAAGCGGCGGCCGTGCCTCGCTGCGAACCAACTTCCGCTCACACCCGGCGATCCTCAGCGTGCTCAACGGCGCCTTCGCCGGCGCGCTCGGGGAGAGCTTCCGGCCGTTGCTTGCCGGCCGCCTGCAGACGACGCCTGAGACCGGGCCGCTGGTGGAGCTGCTCGTGGTCGACAAGGACGCGATCGCATCCAGCTTCCAACCGGACGACCCGCTGCTGGAGCAGCCCGCTGCACCCTGGCGCGTGGCGGAGGCGAGGGCGCTGGCGGCCCGCCTGTCGGAGCTGATCGACTCGGGCGAGGCTCGCTTTGCCGACATCGTCGTGCTGCTGCGTGCCACCACGGACATCCACGTCTACGAGTCGGCGCTGGTTGCGGCCGGGCTGCCGACCTATGTAGTCGGCGGCCGCGGTTACTGGTCGCATCCGCAGGTGATCGAGTTGGTCGCCTACCTGCGCGCGCTCGCCAACCCGCTGGATACCGAGGCGCTCTACACGGTTCTGCAGTCGCCGATCTGTGGCCTGTCGCTGGACGGGCTGGTGCTCCAAGCGGCCGGCGTGCCGACAGAGCAGCTCGCCGAGCCCGAGCGCGCCGTGCTCGATGCCTTCGACCAGTGGTTCGGAGCTGAACGACGCAACGCCGCGTGGCTCGGTGCCGAACAACTCCTGGAGCGGGTGCTGGTGCGCAGCGCCTACGATCTGCGGCTCGCCGGCCTGCCCGATGCGCGCCGGCGGCTGGCCAACGTGCGCAAGCTCCTGCGCCTCGCCCACGAGTGGCAGGCAGCCCACGGCACGGATCTGCGCGGCTTCATCGATCTGCTGCAGTCACGGGCTGGCGGCGAAGGTGCAGGTGAGAGCCACGCCCCAGTCGAGAGCGAGGCCCTCGACGCGGTGCGACTGATGACGATCCACCGCTCCAAGGGCCTCGAGTTCCCGGTCGTCTGCGTGGCGGACCTCGGTCGCCAGCTGATGCCGCGCGCCGGCGCGATGGTGCGGCTCGGTCGCGATGGCCGCAGTCTCGGATTGAGGCTGCGACGCTCCGGCTCCGCGGCGCGGGTCGACGCGCTCGCATACGACGAGCTGAAGGTTCAGGAGCGCGAACGCGAGTCGGCGGAGGAGCGTCGCCTGTTCTACGTGGCCATGACTCGTGCCCAGCAGCGGCTGATCGTCTCGGGCGCCGCAAAGCTGGACGGATGGGAAGCCGGCAACCGGCTGGCGCCGATCGGCTGGGTTGGCGTCGCACTCGTACCTGATATCGCAAGTCACGCGGCGGACGCCCGGTCCGCTGCCACCGCCCCGTCCGGGATGGTCACGGAGCTCGGGGTTCGGTTGAGGTTCGTGACCACCGCACCGGCCGATCCGCCCGCTGACTCTGTCGACGTTATCCCCCGTGGAGGGGGGAAACGTCGACAGAGTCGTGAATCATCTCCTCCGAAGTTCGAGCCGGACCCGGCCACGAGGTCACCGACCTCACCCGCATACAGCGCACTGTCGCTCTCATACAGCGCACTGGCGCTCTACGAGCGCTGCGGTTACCGCTTCTACGTCGAGCGAGTGCTCCGGCTGCCGCAGGTCGCCAGCCCGATGACCGCGCAGACACAACCGGGCGGCTCGGGCACTGTGGGCACTGAGCGCGGCACACTCGTCCACCAGCTGCTCGCGGGCCTCGACCTTCTACGCCCGGTGCTGAGCGAGCCGATGCCGGCGGACGTTCGCGCGTTGCTGCTCGCGCTGTTCGAGAGCTCGAGCTTCAGCCGCCTCGCCGGGCTGCGGGAGATCCGGCGCGAGCAGCGCTTCGCCTTTGCACAAGATGAGGTACTGATCACGGGCGTGTTCGACGTGCTCGCCCGCGAGCCCCACGCCGACCGCCTGCTGGTGATCGACTACAAGAGCGATCGTCTCGGGGGCGAGGCCCCCGAGACGATCGTGGCCGAGCGCTACGGCGCCCAGCGCACGATCTACGCGCTTGCCGCGCTCCACCTGGGCGCCGCAGCCGTCGAGGTTTCGCACCTCTTCCTGGAGGCGCCCGATGAGCCGGCCGGCACGGTCTATGCGCAAGCCGACAGGCCTGCGCTCGAGCACGAGCTGGACGGGCGCCTGTCCGGCATCCGGTCGGCTGACTTTCCGGTGACCCCCATTCCCGGTCGCCATGTCTGCGACGGCTGCCCCGCCCAGGGTGGTCTGTGTTCGTACCCGCTGGAGCTCACCCGCCGCTGATCAGCTGCTTGGGCCACTGGCGCCGGGCCAGCACGCTGTTGAACTCGGCGCAGTAGACCATCATCTGCGTGCCGAGGTGCAGCCAGGCCAGGAAGCCGAGCACCAACGCGAAGGTTCCGTAGGCGCTGTGATTGCGGCTGATGTGGCCGACGTAGACGCCCGCTGCCAGCTGCAGGATCTCCCACAGCACCGACGCGATCACCGCGCCCGGCAGAAGCTTCTTGAGGGGGATGTCGGCCGTGCACAGCAGCTTGAACGACGCCATGAACAGGCAGAGGTTGAGGACGATCGAGATCACCACACCGAGGGCGAACAGCAGCGCCCCCCCGAAGCCGTAGGCGACGACCCCCGAGGCTCCGGATGCGATCACGAACAGGACCCCGAGCACGGCCAGCAGCACGATCCCACGCAGCTTCGTCTGAAGGAAGCCCTCACGCTCATGTCGGGGGATGTCCCAGACATGATCGAACGCCGTCTTCGCGGCGCCGGTCACGCCCAGCCCCGCCCACAGCGACAGCAGGACACCGGCCACCAGCGCGAGCCCGCTGCCCTCGAGCTGCTCGTGTCTGAGCGTGTCGCCGATGACCGGGAAGTTCCCCAGCACCGAGTTCTTTGCCGCCTCCAGCGCCGCCGGGTCCCCCGCCAGCACATACCCGAGGATCGTCATCAGAACGAGCAGCAACGGGAACAGCGAGAAGAACGCGTAGAACGCGATCGCCGACGCGAAGCTGCCGGCGGAGTCGTCTCCGAACTTCTTGATCGTGGCCGCCGCAACCGCGAGCACATCGTGTTGCTGTTGGAAACGGTCCAGCCTCCTCACTGGTGCGAGCAGGTCCATCGCTTCAGATTGATACATGACGCCGGGCCGGCGTCTCTCAGTGGGCGCGATCGAGGGTGTCCGGCAGGACGCCCTCGATCGCCAGCAGTGTGCGCTTGATCGTCAGGCCGCCGGTGTAGCCGCCGAGTCCGCCGCCCACGTGCAGCACGCGGTGACAGGGAACCACGATCGGCAGCGGGTTGGACCCGAGCGCGCTCCCCGCGGCACGGAAGGCTCGCTCGTTGCCGGCGCGCCCCGCGATGCCCTTGTAGGTGACCGTTTCCCCGAACGGGATCCGTGCCGTCTCCTGCAGCACCGCCCGCGTGAATCCGGGTTTGGTCAGCGACCAGTCGAGCGTCACGTCGAACTCGCGCCTGCGGCCGGCGAAGAACTCGTCGAGCTCACGCCGGGCGCGGTCGAGCCGCGACGGAAGCTCGACAACCCGAGGCGACAGGCGTCGTGCCAGGTCCGAGAGCAGCTCATCCTCGGACTGGAGCTCGTCGCCGCCGAGGTAGGCAAGGCGGGCGAGCCCGTTGGGGGTGCCGGCCAACAGCACCGGCCCGACCGGGGTGTCGTCGATCGCATACGCGACGTCGACCAGATCGCTCCGGCCGAACGCGGGGTGCAGGTCGGGCAGGTCGCCGCCGGCCAGCGGGCCGGCGGCCGAACGAAGCCGCTGTTCGATGTCGGTCATCGCGTGTACTCCTTCCGCAGTCGTTTCAGGCCCTCGTGAACGCTGCGTCTTGCCGCGTCCTCGCTGGTGCGCATCGTCGCGGCGATCAATGCATAGTCGGCGTCCAGGCCGTAACGCAGCGCCACCGCGGTTCGCTGCTTCGCCGGCAGCGCCCTGACCGCCTCCCAGACGTCATCGTTGGTCGAGACCTCCGGTGGCGCCGGCAGGTCCGGAACGCCGTCCGCCGGAATCGGCGCTCGCGTCCGGGTTCGCGCGCAGTCGATCGCCTTGCGTGAGGCGATCGTCAGCAGCCACCCGCGCAGATTGCCGTCGTGCTGGAGCCGGGGATAGGCGCGCAGCGCCGCGATCCAGGTCTCCTGGTAGCAGTCGTCGGCATCAGAGACGCCGACACTCGCCACCAGGAAGCGGTGGACGTCGCGGCCGTGGCTGTCGAGCAGCGCCTGGAACGGGGGCAGGTCCATACGTCATATTGAACGGGCTTGCGCTCATCGCTGTGAGATGGAAGGCGCAGGATGCATACCCGAGCGTGCCCTTGGCTGTCGTTCGAAGGTGCGGGTCAGGACCGCTGTGCAAAACCGGTAGCCTTAACGTCTCCCTCCCTTCGTGAGCCTCTCGCCCGGCTGGCAGCGCGTTATCTCCCATGAACCAAGCACCCGCGACTCCGGGGCCCGCTGGCCTCTACGACCCGACCAACGAGCACGATTCGTGTGGCGTCGCGCTGGTCGCCAAGCTCTGGGGCGAGGCCACCAATGCGGTGATCGAGAGGGGCCTGGAGGCGCTCGGCAACCTCGAGCACCGTGGCGCAGCGGGTGCTGATCCGAACACCGGCGACGGTGCCGGAATCCTGCTGCAGGTCCCCGACGCGTTCTTCCGCGGTGTCGCCGCCGGCGTCGAGCTGCCGGCCGCGGGTCGCTACGGTGTCGGCGTCTGCTTCCTGCCGACCGAGCACGAGCGGCGCGCCGAGATCGAGCAGCTGATCGAGGAGACCGTGGCCGCCGAGGGTCAGCACGTGATCTGGTGGCGGGATGTCCCCACCGACGACCGCTACGCCGGCGAGACCGCCCGCGCGTCCCAGCCCTACATCCGTCAGGTGCTGATCGCGGCCTCCGATGAGATCGCCGACCAGCAGGAGTTCGAGCGCAAGCTGTATGTGATTCGGCGGCTGATCGAGCACGGCGCCGGCGATCAGCTTGCGATCGCCAGCTTCTCGTCGCGCACGCTCGTCTACAAGGGGATGCTGACGGCGCCGCAGCTGCCGCGGTTCTTCACCGACCTGCGCGACCCGCGCCTGGCCAGCCGGCTCGCGCTGGTGCACTCGCGCTTCAGCACCAACACGTTCCCGAGCTGGACGCTGGCCCACCCCTTCCGGATGATCGCGCACAACGGCGAGATCAACACGCTGCGCGGTAACGCCAACTGGATGAAGGCACGCGAGTCGCAGCTGGCCTCCGGGCTGTTCGGCGACGACCTCGCAAAGGTCATGCCGGTGATCCAGCCGGGTGCATCGGACTCCTCCTCGTTCGACAACGTGCTCGAGCTGCTCGTGCTGGGCGGCCGCTCGATCCCGCACGCGATGATGATGATGATCCCCGAGGCCTACCGGACGAGGAAGGACCTCGACCCGGATGTCAGGGGTTTCTACGACTTCCACTCGTGTCTGATGGAACCTTGGGACGGCCCGGCCGCGGTCGTGTTCACGGACGGCCGGATGGCAGGCGCGACGCTCGATCGCAACGGCCTGCGTCCGGGGCGCTGGATTCAGGACACAGAGGGCTACGTCGTGCTCGCCTCCGAAGCCGGCGTACTCACGGTCGCGCCCGAGCACATCCAGCGCAAGGGCCGCCTCGCGCCCGGCCGTATGTTCCTGCTCGACCTCGAGCGCGGCAAGATCATCGAGGACGAGGATGTGAAGCGCAATGTCGCCCGCCAGCGGCCTTACGGCGATTGGTATCAGGAGGCCGTCGTTCACATCGACGACCTGCCCGCGCGCGAGCCGCGCACACCGCGGATCGAGCCGCTGCGCTCCAAACAGCTGGCGTTCGGATACTCGCAGGAGGATCTGAGGCAGGTGATTGCGCCGATGGCCGCCAAGGGCGAGGAGCCCGTCGCGTCGATGGGCAACGACGCCGCCCTGGCGGTGCTTTCGGACCGTCAGCCGCCGCTGTTCACCTATTTCAAGCAGCTGTTCGCGCAGGTGACCAACCCGCCGATCGACCCGATCCGGGAGGCGGTGGTGATGAGCCTCAAGGTTGGCGTCGGTCGCGAGCGCAACCTCCTGACCGAGGACCCCGATCAGGCCCACCAGCTGGTGATGGACCAGCCGATCCTGCGCAACCACGAACTCGAGAAGCTCCGCCAGGTCTCGCATGAGGTTTTCGACGCCGCGACGCTCGACATCACCTGGCCGGTCGAGCGCGGCACGGCCGGCATGGACGAGCGGCTCGGCCTGCTCTGTGACGAGGCTGCGCGCTACGTCGACCACGGTGCCAACATCCTGATCCTGTCCGACCGCAACCTCGGCGCGGAACGGGTCGCGATGCCGTCGCTGCTTGCGGTCGCAGCCGTCCACCAGCACCTCGTCCGGCGGGGTACGCGCCTGTCAACGGGGCTCGTGATCGAGTCAGGTGAGCCACGCTCGATCCACGACATGGCGACGCTGATCGGCTTTGGCGCCTCCGCGATCAACCCGTACGTGATGTTCGAGTCGCTCGACGAGCTGGCGGACCGTGCGCTGCTGCCGGAAGACCTCGACCGCGAGGAGGCGGAGAAGCGGATCGTCGCGGCGATCGGCAAGGGTCTGATGAAGACGATCTCGAAGATGGGGATCTCGACGATCCAGTCCTACTGCGGCGCTCAGATCTTCGAGGCCGTCGGACTCGACGCCGAGCTGATCGACAACCACTTCACGGGCACGGCCTCGCGGATCGGCGGGATCGGGCTGACCGAGCTCGCGGAGGAGGCCATCGAACGCCATTTCCGCGCCTATCCGCGCACCGACCGCGACCTGTTGCCCGTTGGCGGCGTGCTGCAGTGGCGCCGCGACGGCGAGCTGCACAACTGGAATCCGGACACCGTGGCGAAGCTCCAGCACGCGGTTCGCGGAGAGACGGGCGACGGCTGGCAGACCTACGAGGAGTTCGCCAAGCTCGCCAACGACGAGGCGATCAGGCGCTCATCGCTCCGCGGGCTGATGCGACTGAAGACGCTGCCTGAGCCGATTCCGCTCGACCAGGTCGAGCCTGCCACGCAGATCGTGAAGCGGTTCACGACCGGAGCGATGTCACTCGGCGCTCTCAGTCGCGAGGCGCACGAGACGCTCGCGATCGCCATGAACAGGATCGGCGGCAAGTCCAATACGGGCGAGGGGGGCGAGGACCCGGAGCGGTTCAGACCCGATGCAAACGGCGACGAGCGCCGCTCGGCGATCAAACAGGTCGCCTCCGGGCGCTTCGGCGTGACGACGCACTATCTGGTCAACGCCGACCAGCTGCAGATCAAGATGGCGCAGGGCGCCAAGCCGGGCGAGGGGGGCCAGCTGCCCGGCCACAAGGTTGACGCCTATATCGCCCAGATCCGCCACTCGACCGAGGGTGTCGGCCTGATCTCGCCACCGCCCCACCACGACATCTACTCGATCGAGGACCTCAAGCAGCTGATCTATGACCTGCGCTGCGCCAACCCGACCGCCAGCGTCTCGGTCAAGCTGGTGAGCGAGGTCGGCGTTGGCACGGTGGCCTCAGGGGTCGCCAAGGCAAACGCCGACCACCTCACGATCTCCGGCGGTGAGGGCGGCACCGGCGCCTCGCCCCAGTCATCGATCCACGGCGCCGGGCTGCCCTGGGAGATCGGCCTGGCCGAGACTCAGCAGACGCTGATGCTCAACGATCTGCGCAGTCGGGTCACGGTCGAGGTCGACGGTCAGATGAAGACGGGGCGCGACGTGGTGATCGCGGCGCTGCTCGGCGCCGACGAGTTCGGTTTCAGCACGGCGCCGCTGATCGCGATGGGCTGCATCATGATGCGCGTCTGTCATCTCAACACCTGCCCGGTTGGTGTCGCGACCCAGGATCCGGCGTTGCGCGCGCGCTTCCGCGGCACCCCGGACCACGTCGTCAATTACCTGATGAACGTTGCCGAGGAGACCCGCCGCCTGATGGCGCAGCTGGGCGTCCGGCGCCTCGAGGAGATGATCGGACGGGCCGACCTGCTCGATACCGACGACGCGATCGACCACTGGAAGGCGCACAAGGTCGACCTCTCGATGGTGCTCGCCAGCCCGGATGTGCCGGCTGAGGTCGACCGTCGCCGCACGCGCGGCGCCGAGCCTGTGCTCGAGGACGCACTCGACTGGGGGCTCGTGCGTCATTGCTCGGTCGCGCTCGAGGGTCGCGGGCAGGTCAAGCTCGGGCCGATCGCGGTGCGCAACGTCAACCGGACGGTCGGCGGCATCCTCTCGGGCGAGGTCGCGCGGCGCTTTGGCGCCGACGGCTTGCCCGAGGGCACGATCGAGATCGCGCTCACCGGCTCCGCCGGCCAGAGCTTCGGCGCCTGGCTGACGCGCGGCATCACGCTCTCGCTGAGCGGCGAGACAAACGACTACGCGGGCAAGGGCCTGTCCGGCGGCACGATCGTCGTGCGCCCGCCCGAGCAGGCGCTGTTCCGCGCCGAGGACAACATGATCGTCGGCAATACCGTGCTGTACGGCGCGACGTCGGGCCGCGCCTTCTTCCGCGGCCTCGCCGGCGAGCGCTTCGCCGTGCGCAACTCGGGCGCATGGGCGGTCGTCGAGGGCGTTGGTGACCATGGCTGCGAGTACATGACCGGAGGTCGCGTGATCGTGCTCGGGCGCACCGGACGCAACTTCGCGGCCGGGATGAGCGGGGGGGTCGCCTACGTCTACGACTACGACCGCCGTTTCGCGGCGCGCTGCAACACCGAGCTGGTCGATCTGGAGCCGGTCACCGACGCCGACGACGGAGAGCTGCGCGGTCTGATCGCCGAGCACGGCCAACGCACCGGGTCGCTCGTGGCTCGCAACATCCTCGCGCAGTGGGAGCGCGCCTCGCGAGACCGGTTCGTCAAGGTGATGCCGCGGGATTACAAGCGGGCCCTGGAGCAGCAGGCGCAGGCTGATGCCGCTGCTGCCGGTCCGCTGACCAGCAGCAGCGCTGTAGGGGGTGCCTGACCGATGGGGGAGCTCGGGGCGTTCCTCAAGATCCATCGCGTCGGTTTCGACAAGCGCGACCCGAAGCAGCGCGTCGCCGACTATCGCCAGTACTTCTCGCTCCCGGCGGAGGACGAGCTCAGGCGTCAGGGGGCGCGCTGCATGGACTGCGGTGTCCCGTTCTGCCACGAGGGTTGCCCGCTGGGCAACCTGATTCCGGACTGGAATGACCTCGTCTACCGCGGCAAGTGGCGCGACGCGATCGACCAGCTGCACGCCACCAACAACTTCCCCGAGTTCACCGGCCGCATCTGCCCCGCGCCGTGCGAGTCCGCGTGCGTGCTCGCGATCAACGACGACGCCGTCACGATCGAGCAGATTGAGATGGCGATCGCCGAGCGCGCGTTCGACGAGGGCTGGGTCGTCCCCGAACCACCGATCCGCCGCTCCGGCAGGACGGTCGCCGTGATCGGCGCCGGTCCTGCGGGTATGGCGGTCGCCGACGAGCTGAACCGGTGCGGTCATCGTGTGACCGTCTACGAGCGCGACGAGGGCCCCGGCGGTCTGATGCGGTTCGGCGTGCCGGACGCCAAGCTCGAGAAGCAGGTCATCGATCGGCGTGTCCAGCTGCTCGAGCAGGAGGGCATCGAGTTCATCTACGACGCCGACGTCGGGCGCAACCCTGCCGTGGCGGAGCTGCAGGAGCGCTTCGACGCGGTGGTGGTTGCGATCGGCTCGCGCGTGTCCAGGGACATTGTCGTGCCGGGACGTGAGAACCCCGGCATCCACCTCGCGATGGATTACCTCTACCAGCGCAACCGCTGGGTCGCCGAGCACGAGGGCCGCGCGTTTCGCGCCACCGCGCCCGAGGACGTGATCACCGCCGCCGGCAGGAAGGTGATCGTGATCGGTGGCGGCGACACCGGCATGGATTGCATCTCAAACGCCCAGCGCGAGGGCGCGGAGAGCGCCACGATCCTCGACGTCTACGCGGAGCTGCTCGAGTCCGATCCCCGCCATCCCTGGCCGCTGCCGCCCAAGCGCACGCTCTCGACCTATGCGTTGGACGAGGGTGGCCAGCGTCGCTGGGGCACGGAGGTGATGGGCTTTGGCGGGTCGGGCGGTCAGGTCACCCATGTCTACGCGCGCAAGGTCACCGGCACCTCCTCACGCGACCTGACACCTGTGCCGGGGAGCGAGTTCGTGGTCGACGCCGACCTGGTGCTGATCGCGATCGGCTTCGAGCACCCGGAGCACGACGGCCTCGTCGCGGACCTCGACCTCGATCTCGACCGTCGCGGCAACATCCGAACCCGCCAGACCTACCGAACCTCCGCTGAGAACGTCTTCGCCTGTGGCGACGCTCGCATCGGGCAGTCGCTGGTGGTGACCGCGATCGCCGAGGGCCGCAAGTGCGCGCGCGTCGTCAACAACGCACTCGGCGGTACGCCGATGGACCAGGATCGCGAGCTGCTCTCGATCGGCGCCTGGAGCGGCGAGGCCGACAGCACGCTGCGCCACGAGGCTGAGGCCGCCGGCACGGTCCGGCCAGGCGAGCAGTTCTTTACAGGTCCGGGCAGCCGCGGCGAGTAGAGCTCCCCGCCCCTCCGGTACCACGGCGAGCAGCGGTCGCCCGCTGGGTGCCAACGTCAGCAGCGGTCGCCGCCCCCTCCGCTACCGTTGTGACTAGCGGCTTTACCCAATACGAACCTTGAGTGAGGCACACTCAACGGGTCAGTCAGGGAACTGCGCCCCCACTTCCCTGGCCAGTTGGGGGGTCCAGATGGATCTGGGCCCCCCAACGCTTTTCGGGTAACGTCGATCGGGCCCTCGGATGCCGACCTTCTGCCGACACAACCACCTCCTCCAGAACTGCACGATCTGCGCCCGCGAGCAGAACTTCGAGGCCCGCCCGGTGCTCTCACCTGCGGCGCCCAAGTCCTCTGAGCCGAGGGAGCGAACCGCACGCCCAGCGCGGGAGCGCCCCGAACGCGCGCCACGCCCGCGTGAACCTCGTGTTCAGCGCTCCGTGGGCGGCAGTGGCAACGCCGTCCGCGTCAAGCGGCTGACGCGCAGCGCCGAGGACGGCTTCCGGTCGCCGCTCGTCCCTGGCCTGAAGTCCAGCGCCGACGCCGAGCGCCTGGCCGAGGAGATCGCCTTCGCCAGCTGGCGACTCTCGCTGATGGAGCAGGTCGCCGCCGGTGAACCTGTGATCGAGGCCGTCCCGGAGGTCTGGCGTGAAATCGCTGCTCCTGGTGACGCGGGGGCCAGGAGCGCGGTGACATTCCGGCATGTGCTGGACGGAGCCCGAGGACTCCAACCCGGCGATCGCGACAGCGTGCTTGCCGGATTTGAGGCCTGGGGTGCCCGCTTCGGGTCGTTTGCAGATGGGTTCCAGGGCGATCTGGCATGGACCCCGCAGCGCCGCTTCGAGCGAGACTTCGAGCGGCTGGGGGGCGTCCACGGACTCGGCCGCGACATTCGATACGAGCTGCTCACCTTGCTGGGCAGGCTCGGCGTCTACGAGCTGCGGCCCGACAGGCTCTTTCTCAGTGGCGAGAATGAATCCACCTGGGCGGCCAAGCGCGCGCTCGGCATCGGCGATCCGTTGCTGCTCGAACGTCGCGCCGCGAATCTCGCGGCCGCCTGCGAGGCGGAGATCGAGTCGCTTGACCTGGCGTTGTACAACTGGGGCTCAGGCGTCCGCATCGACGACGGCCTCCCCGCGGACCCGCTCGGCGATGAGCTCGTGCTCGACAGCGCACGGTCGGCGTTCGGGCTTTGACGTCCGGACCCCTGCCTACATTCTCCGCATACACCCGCGCCGAGGCCGGAGCCGTAATGTCACTTTGCTTTATCGAGCCGCAGGACGCAATCCGTGTAATCGCCGATTCGGTCGGAAGGGAAGCGCGCCGGCAGATCCTTGGAGAGGTCGTCGGTGCCTGGGTCGACGAGATCCCAGAAGCCGATCTGCTGCCGCACTATTCCAAGGCGGTCGCTGACCTCGACGAGCACGATCTGTCCCTGCTCGCCGCCTGGCACGCCTCGCTGGAGGTCGGTCATCCGATCCCGAGCAAGGAGTTCCTCGTCAACGTATTTCCCTCACTTGGCGACAACCGCCGCGAGGCGCTGCGGATCGCAGCCGGCTTCCGGGGGGAGGACGCCTTCGAGGCGGGTGTCGGTGAGGATGAGGCGCTGGACGCCGTGCTCCCCTGGCTGTCTGAGGACCGCTGCGTCCAGTTGGCGAGTGAGTGCCTCGAGCTCTACTGCTGGGATCGTCTCGGCAGCGAGAACTAGCTGACGAGCAGGTAAACGCCGGCGCCGGGCTCGCCGCGGCTGGCACAGCGCAGCGCATACGCGGTCAACGTTCGTCCGCCGAGGTCGGTCGAGGCGAACGAACCGGTCGCGACGCCGCCGATACGCCGAGGCCGCTGGTTCTCGTCGTCATCGGCGCCGAGCCAGAGCTCGACGCCGATGCGCCGCGGCACGCCGTGCGCGTCGTAGGTGGTCGAGAGCCGAGGGTCGACGGCAAGTGCCTGTTCCTCGCCGCGCGCGACCAGTTCCACGGCGTCGTTGTCCTGCCCCTTCGCCTTCCGTGGTCGCGCCGAGATCATGGCGACCTCGTGACCGGCGGGGAACCAGGTGCCGAGCAGTCTCAGGGAGTCGAGATCGGCCGCGCTCACGTCTTCGCTCCGCGCGCCGCCAACATCGAACTCGCGCTCCGCGCCGGCGACGGCCGCGGAGCCGCTGACGCGGCATGGTTCGATTGAACGCTGGTCAGCGGAGGCCGTGGTGGCGTCGGCCAGCTCGACTCGCAACGCCAGGCCGCTGCCGGTCAGCGTCCAGACCTCGCCGTCGTCAAGGTCCAGGTCGGCGCGCTCGAATCTGACGTCGGCGGCGCCGACCCCGGCTATTGCCGCGCGTGGTTCGTCGCCGCCGACCACGGCACCCCAGACGTCTGCCTCGAGATCTCCGAAGACCGCGACCGGCACCGTCGTCCCCCTCGCCCGAATCATGCGTCGAGCTGCGGCCCGTCGACGTCGACCGCAGTCGCATCTGCGTCGTAGGCGCGGCCACCGCCGCGGCCGGCACGGGTGTACTGCGCGGATGCGCCCTGCGCGCCCCAGGTGATGAAGGTGACGGCGCGGCTCAGCCAGACGCTGCGGTGGTTGAGCGCGGTGGCGCGTCGTGCAAGAGCGCGGGTCGGCGGCATCAACAGCAGGACACCGACCGCATCGGTGATGAATCCGGGCACGAGCAGCAATAGCCCGCCGAGCATCACGAGCACACCATCCAACACCTCGCCTGTGGGCTCGCGTCCGAGCGCGAGTGCCTCGCGCAGGCGGCGCAGCGCCGCGCGCCCCTGCAGCTTGATGATGCGCTTACCGATCGGCCAGGTGATCAGCAGCAGCAGCAACATCCATACGAAGCCGATCGCCTCAGACACCTTGACGATCACAAACAGCTCCGCCAGAGGCCAGAGCACAAGCAGTACGAACCAGATCATCAGGTTGTTAATCGTAGTTGGTCCGCTGGGGTGCCCCGCCAGGATCGGCTGAAGCGGTCAGCTGCAGCGCGGCGCCGGGACGTCGGCCCGGGCGTCAGTTGATGTCGCGCCGGCCGGTCAGCCCGATGCCGACGACGCCGAGCAGCACAGCCCAGGCGATCAGGATGATCGCGCCCGCGGCTGGCGAGATGAGGTGCTGGGTCGTGAGGCCCGTGAGCGCGTCCGACGCGCGTGTCGGGGTGTAGCGCCCCACCGACGGAACAAGGCCAAACAGGAGGTTGTCGACGACGAAGCCCCAGGCGAGCAGAGTGATGACCGCGCCGACCTGATTGCGGATGATCGTGCCCAGGGCTGTGCCGATCGCTCCCCACAGGGCCACGCCGGCGAGCCCTCCGAGCCCGAGCAGCAGCACGTCACTGGTATTAAGCGCGATTGTGATGCCTCGCCCGTCGAGGATCACGAGGCCGATCGCCCAGCCGATCCCCTCTCCGATGACTCCGAAAACGATGCCGGCGAGCATGCCGGCGACGATCTTGGCGGTGAGGACCTGCGACCGCGCCGGGTTGAACAGAATCGTGGGGCGGATCGTGCCGTAGCGGTACTCGCTGGTGACCAGCAGTACCCCGGCGAGTGCTGAGAACACACCGGCGAGGCTGCCGATGTTCAGCAGCTGACGCTGGTTCTCCTTGCCCATCAGCGCGGGGGGATGCGTGAGCAGGCCGGTCAGCAGTGTGAACAGCAGGATCAGGGAGATCATCCCGAGGATCAGCCCGATCGTGGTGCGAGTCGATCGGATCTTGAGCAGCTCGGCCCTGATCTGCGAGATCATGCGGGCTCCGCGGAGGTCAACTCGAGGAAGATCTCCTCGAGCGAGCCGCCGTCGGTCAGCAGCTCATGCACGGGCACGCCGGCGGCGAATGCGATCTCGCCGACCCGTTCGCTCGACGCTCCCTGTACGAGCAGGGCGCGATCGGTTCCGGTTGTGACCTGCAGCTCGTTGTCCTGCAGTGCGGTCGCGAGCCGCTCTGGGTTGGCGCTGCGGACCCGGACGGCGCCACCGGCACGCGCGGTCAGCTCCACCAGGGAGGACTCGACCACGAGCCGTCCGCGGCTGATGATCAGCACCTGATCGACGGTCTGCGCGACCTCCGCGAGCACATGGCTCGAGACGAGCACGGTGCGACCCTCGGAAGCCAGCCGTCGGAGGAAGTCCCGCAGCCAGCGGACGCCCTCCGGGTCGAGTCCGTTCGCCGGCTCATCGAGAATCAGCAACTCCGGATCGCCGAGCAAAGCCGCAGCGAGCCCGAGACGTTGCCGCATCCCCAGCGAATACCCCTTCACGCGCCGGCGCGCCGCGTGTCCGAGCTCCACCAGGTCCAGCACCTCATCCGCGCGCGAATCCGGAACATCGACCGCGCGCCCGAGCATCCGCAAATGATCACGTCCCGAGCGTCCGGGATGAAAATCGGTGGCCTCCAGTACTGCGCCGATGCGCAGTGACGGACGCTCGAGCTGGTGGTATGGGCGGTCGAACACGAGCGCCCGCCCGCTGGTCGGCGCCGCCAGCCCCAGGACCATCCGAAGCGTCGTGGTCTTACCCGCGCCGTTCGGTCCGAGAAAGCCCGTGATCGTCCCGGCCTCGAGCGCGAACGACAGATCGGTGACCGCCGAAATCTCACCAAATCGCTTCGTCAACGACTCAGCCTGCACGACCGCGGTCACCCGCAACACCCGATCCCGACCGACGCCGCACCGGCCGGCGACACGTTCATCCGCAGCATCCCGGGCACGATAGGTGATTATGGGGTATTGAGCTTGCGCCGGAGCCGGAGTACGACTTAGGATCACACGATGGCACTCGTCTGCGTCCGCGGTCCGCTGCGGGAATTCGCCGGTGGCGTCGGGGAGCACGAGCTCCAGGCTGCGACGGTGCTCGAGCTGCTGCGTGAGCTGGAACGCGAGCACCCTGCGCTTGGCGGCTGGATCGTCAACGAGCGCGGCTTGATCCGGCGCCACATCAACGTGTTCGTTGACGGTGAGCGCGGCAGTGAGGGCACGACGGTTGCCGCCGATGCTCGAGTGGAAATCGTCCCCGCAATCACAGGAGGCTGAGCAAAGTGACGGAGCTGCTGGTGTCCACAAAGAAGGGCCTCTTCGTGCTTTTGGGGGAGCCCGGCGGTCAATGGGAGATCGTTGCGCGCGCGTTTGCCGGCGAGCCGATCGACTACGCAGTGCGCGACCCACGCTCAGGGCGTGTGCTGGCGACGATGACCTCCCCGTTCTACGGCCCGAAGCTGTTTTACACCGAGCGGCCGGTAGGGGAGTGGAGTGGCGCCAGCCGTTACGAGGATTGGAAGCAGGCAGAGGGTGTGGCGCTGCCGACCGGCGGCGAGCAGGCGCTTGAAAGGATCTGGGTGATCACGCCCGGCGAGGCCGAGGGCCTGATCTACGCGGGGGGTGATCCTGGAGTCCTGTTTCAGTCAACCGACGGCGGATCAACGTGGGAGATCAACGCAGGGTTGTGGGAGCACGAGACGCGCCCGCATTGGCAGCCTGGTGGCGGCGGGCTGTGCGTGCACTCGATCGCCCCTTGGCCAAACGACCCCGACAAGCTCTCCGTCGCCATATCGGCAGCGGGTGTCTGGCACACCGAGGACCGCGGGCGATCGTGGCGACGGGGTAACCAGGGCTTGACGCCGCGCTATCTGCCCGACGAGGTGATCGCCGAGCTGAACCTGCCGGAGCCGCCGCCCGATGCCGATACGGCGTTGTGCGTGCACCACATGGAGCGCGCACCGGCGCGCCCCGAACGGATGTTCATCCAGTTCCACGGTGGCGTGTATCGCTCCGATGATGCGGGCTCCAGCTGGAGTGAGATCGGCGCGGGCCTCCCGTCCGATTTCGGGTTCCCGCTGGCAGTCGACCCGGTCGATCCCGATAGCGCTTACGTGATCCCCCTGGTCGCCGACATGGACCGGGTGATGCCCGAGGGACGCGTGCGCGTATATGAGACGCGGGACGGCGGGGAGACGTGGGGGCCGCGCGGCGAGGGCCTGCCGCAGCACGATGCGTACCTGACGATCCTGCGCCAAGCCCTCCAGCGAAAGGGGTCAGGGCCGTCACTGGAACTCTACTTCGGCTCAACAACAGGCGAGGTGTACGGCTCAGGCGATGCCGGGTCGACGTGGTTCGAAGTCGCTACGCGACTCCCGCCGGTCTACTCGGTGTCGGTCGGCTGAAGCTACCTGCCGGCGGCTCGACGCTCAGCCTCGGCGGAAGCTGAGTCGCAGGTCGGTGGCGACGGCGTCGGCGAGAGTCTCGGGGACGTTGGCGCGCTCGGCGTAGGCCGGCCACTGTGAGACTGCGTCGGTGGTCTCGCGCAGGATGGCCTGGGCGCGTCCCCGGGGGCAGGCAGAAACTGCTCTGCCGCGGCGAGATCAGCCGCGCGACACCGGAGACCCTGCGGACTCAGGTGAGTGCCGGCGTCGGCCGGCCGTACATCAGCTGCACGCCTGGCAGCTTGTGGAGGCCGACCAGCTCGATCAGGCTCATGATCTGCGGCTGGGCGCCCTGCAGCACGAGCGCCCGCCCGCGCCGCCGCAGGCGATTCGAGAGCATCGCGAGGTCGATCATCAGCGTCGTGTCTGCGAAGACCAGGTCCCCCAGGTCAACTACGACATCGCTCTGCGCGCGAAACGCGAGGACGAGTGCCCTCCTGCGCAGGCTCTGCGTGCTCCGATCCTCGTCTCCGGCACACAGCAGCACCGGCGGGTTGTCGGCGAACTCAATGATGCGGGAACACTACAGAATTGGACGGCGGCGATGCAAGCCTCGCGGCGCAGGTGTGGTGCAACCCCGTAAACTGGGGCGAATGGTCACCATCGAAGAGGTTCACGACGCGCTTCGCGAGGTCATCGACCCGGAGTTGGGACTCGATTTCGTCGAGCTGGGCCTGATCTACGGGGTCGACATCGATGCTGCCGGAGCGATCAAGGTCACTTACACGCTGACCACGCCGGGCTGTCCGATAGGACCGCAGGTCGAGGGTCAGATCCAGGAGTTCGTGAGTGAGATCGAGGGCGTCACCGCGGTCGACTCCGAGCTCGTGTTCACGCCGCCGTGGTCGCCCGACCTGATGAGCGACGACGCCAAGTTCGCACTCGGGTTCTGAGCCTGATCGACTTCAGCTGACGCCGGCGCTGAGCCGTTCCGCGATCGTGCGGGCGGCGTCGAGGAGCTCGGGGGGGTCGAGCACCTCGAGCGGTTCATCGAGCGTCGCGATCCACAGAAGGAAGTGGCGGGACCAGGGGCCGCAGGTCTCGATGATGCAGGCCCCCGGTCCGTCGTCCACGACGCTTGCATAATGGGCCGGCACGCGGCCCGAGACCCGCGCCAGCGGGGCGAACACTCGGATCCGGCCGGCCGCCGAGGTCTCCTGATCGGCCCGCTGGCGACTCAGCTGGCGCTGAACGTATACGGCCGGATCGCCGCCGGGGACGCTGCGCCGGGTGCCGCGTCGGCCCGGCCGCAGGGTGCTGTCGATCCGGTCGATCCGAAACGTGCGCCAGTCCTCGCGATCGAGATCGAACGCGACCAGGTACCAATGCAGGCCGCTGTAGACGACCGCGGCTGGGTCGACTGTTCTGGCCGACTCAGCACCGTCCCTGGCCACGTAGGCGAAGTGGACCTGGACGGTGTCGCGACAGGCGGCGGCGAGGGTGGCCAGCGTCTCGGTGTCGATCTGGGGCCCGCCGACCGAAAGCGCAGATGTGGCGCTGCTGAGAGCGTCGATCCGCCGGCGCAGGTGCGAGGGCAACACCTGCTCGAGCTTGCTCAGGGCGCGGACCGAGATCTCCTCGATGCCGCTGATCGGACCCGAGGCGCCGATCCGCAGCCCGACCGCGACCGCCACCGCCTCAGCGTCGTCCAGCAGCAGCGGTGGCAGCTCGGCGCCAGCTCCGAGGCGGTAGCCGCCGGCCACGCCGGGAGCGGCCTCGACGGGGTAGCCGAGCCGCCGGAGCTTCCCGATGTCACGACGTACCGTGCGGGGTCCGACCTCCAGCTGCTCTGCCAGCTCGGGGCCGGTCCACTCCCGGCGCATCTGCAGGAGTGAGAGCAGCGCCAGCAGTCGGGCGGAGGTCTCGATCACCGTGTGCGCGGGTGGGTCGATCTGAGCATGACCGGCAGCGTCGCACGTATTGCGGACAGAAGCTGACCGCGACGGCGAGCTGGCTGACGCCCCGGTGGGTGGGGTACCCACCGGGCGCCAGACCTTCTTGACTCACGTACGCCAGGGAACAAAATTGGGCGGGTCCGAATCATTCGGACCCGCCCAACGGGATCACCACCCGCCGGTTCGTGGCTCAGGGGGGCGGACTACGAACCGGCCGAGACTGGGTGGATTCCTACTGGAGCTGGGGTTGGGGGAAGCTCCATATGTGTTTGTTAGACGCCTGACGGCAAAGCAAGTGTGCAGGCGATCCAAATTAAATTTCGCTCCGGTCAGCTGGATTCCTTCGGAGGCCGGCGAATCCCGCGCCGTTGGTTGCGTTTTGCCCGCATATCCGCGGCCGGTCCGCTGGCGGGCCGTTTGCGTGATGTGGGCAGCAGCGGCGTGGTCAGCGCCGCCGCCTGCGACCCTGCGATGTCCGGCGCGGGCGTCGCGTCCGGCGCGGGCGTGGCGTCCGGCGGATCAGCGCCGGCGTGTGCGCGCCCAAGCGCGGGCGCGCACACGGAGAGTAGGCGCTTCAGCTCGGCGTCGATCCCCTCAGCCACCACGTCGATGTCCGGCATCGCGTCGAAATCTCCGAGCAGCCCGTATTCGATCCGTCCGTTGTAGGACATGATCGCCACTGCCAGCGCGTGCCCGGATGGCAGGAACGCCAGCGGAAAAAGGTCCTGGAGCTGGTGCCCGAGGATGTAGAGCGGAACCTGCGGACCCGGGATGTTGGTGACCAGCAGGTTGAACAGCCGCGTGGAGAACTGCAGACGCGAGGCCTGCGCCAGTACCAGCGGCGGCGAGATGTCGTTGACCGCGACCAGCGTCGAGGCGCCGATCGCCTGCTTCGAACTCTTGAGGTCGTCCATCGCGCTGCTGACCGCCTGCAGGCGTGCGGCCGGATCCTTGATGTAGACCGGCAGCGGTCCGCGCAATACCACCAGCCGGTTGCCGAGTGTGTGATGCTGATCGCTGGTCCGCACCGACACCGGCACCAACGCGCGCATTTCGAGGCCATCTGTCTGGACTCCGCGCGAGCTCAGCCAGTCTCGGAGTGCGCCCGCCACGACCGCCAGGAGCACATCGTTCACCGTTCCGCCGAGCGCGTCCTTGACGGTCTTGTAGTCGCTCAGCTGGTGACGCACCACGCGAAAGCGCCGGTGCGGGCCGATCGGGACGTTGAGCGGGGTGGCCGGCGCCGAGTTCATGGCGGCCCAGGCGATCTCACCGACACCCTCGGCGGCGTCGCGCAGCGCCTGCAGCGTGCGAGCCGGCTGGGTGACCGCCCTGGCCGTGCGCAGGGCCAGGGCGGCGGCGGCGTCGGCCGCGTCGCGAGCACTGGCGAGAACCAGCGATGCCGCGCCCGGCTCTTCGTGCGGCTCCCATGCCGCGAGTCCGTCCGTCTCAAGCGTCGGAGCCGAGGGGCTGAAGTCGAGCAGCACCGTCGCCAGGTCAACCCCAGACACCCCGTCGACGAGCGCGTGGTGGGTCTTCAGCAGCATCGCGAAGCGCTTCCGGCGCGACCCTGGAGCGGGCTCGATCCCCTCGACCAGCCAGAACTCCCACAGCGGCTTGTCGCGGTCCAATGGTTGCGAGGCGATCCGGGCAGCCATCTCCAGCAGTTGCGCCTCGCTGCCGGGGGCGGGCAGGGCCGAGTTCCGCACGTGGAACTCGAGGTTGAAGTTGGTGTCATCGACCCACAATGGCCTCCCGGTTCCTGCCGGAGGCGTCGCCAGCTTCTGCCGGTAACGCGGAACCAGGTGCAGACGGCCGCGGATGTGATTCAGCACGTCGTCGAACTTCGGGGCTGACCCCTCGAACAGCAGCACGCCGCCGATGTGCATGTGCGCCGACTCGCTCTCCTGATGTAGGAAGCCAGCGTCCGTCGACGTCAAACGATCCAGGTGCTGCTGTGTCAACCTCTGCTCCGATCACCGCTTGAAGCTGGGTGAAGAGTACGCGTGACCGCGTATCTGAGGCGGCTCTACACTGAATGACAGATGGCCGCGACCCCACAGAAGCTGCTGCTCGCGATGCCGCGCGGGTATTGCGCGGGTGTCGATCGCGCGGTTCAGACCGTCGAGCGCGCACTCGAGCTCTACGGCGCTCCCGTCTACGTGCGCAAGGAGATCGTGCACAACAAGCACGTCGTCCAGCAGCTGCATGAGCGCGGCGCGATCTTCGTCGAATCCGAGACTGAGGTTCCAGAGGGAGCCACGGCCGTCTTCTCGGCCCACGGCGTCGCCCCGAGCGTTCACGAGAACGCCGCGACTCGCGAGCTCCGCGTGATCGATGCGACCTGTCCGCTGGTAACCAAGGTCCACCGCGAGGCCGTCAAGTTCGCGGCCGAGGACTACACGATCATCATGATCGGCCACGAGGGCCACGAGGAGGTCGAGGGCACGATGGGCGAGGCACCGGACAACATCGTGCTGGTCCAGAGCGAGGAGGAGGTCGAGATGCTCGAGATCGCCGATCCGGAGCGGGTCGCATACATCTCGCAGACGACCCTTAGCGTCGATGAGACCCGCTCGATCATCGTGCGGCTGCGTCAGCGCTTCCCTGCGATCGTCGGGCCTCGCACGGACGACATCTGCTACGCGACCACGAATCGCCAGGCGGCGGTCAAGGAGCTGGCGAAGGAGTGCGATCTGGTGCTCGTGATCGGCAGCCGCAACTCCTCCAACTCGAACCGGCTGGTTGAGGTGGCGCGCGAGAACGGGACCGAGTCGTACCTGATCGACAACGAGTCACAGGTCCAGGAGGCGTGGCTCGAGGGTGTCCGCGTGCTGGGCGTGTCGTCCGGGGCGAGCGCGCCCGAGGAGCTCGTCGCACGCCTCGTGCAGTTCTTCCGGGACCGTGGCACCGATGATGTCCAGGAGCTGGAGGTCATCAGCGAGAACATGCGTTTCATGCTCCCGAAGACGATCCGCCAGGCGCTGGCCGCCAACGCATAGTGCGCACCGTCGTCGTCTCCGACCTGCACATCGGTGCAGGCCACGGGCGAGCGGCCCTGGAGGACATCGCTGTTCTCGCCGCCCTGCGAGATGTCATCGCCGCGGCCGACCGGCTGGTCCTGCTCGGTGACGTCATCGAGCTGCGCCAGGGCCGCATCCAGGACGCGCTCGCCGCTGCTTCGCGCATCCTGCCGGAGCTCGTCTCCGGTCTGGGACCGGGCCGCGAGGTGATCCTGCTCGTGGGCAACCACGACCACCAGCTGCAGGAGCATCCCGAGGCGCTCGCGCAGGTTGAGTCGCTGCTCGCGGCTTCGGGCGCGGACGTCCGGTTCGAATACCCGGGTGTGTGGCTGCGAGGCGATGTCTACGCGCAGCACGGCCACTACCTCGACCGCCACACGACCACACCGGCGTTCGAGCGGCTCTTTGCCGGCGTGATGTCCCGTTTCCTGCGGCTGCCCTTCCCGGAGATGTCCTCGGCTGCCGACTACGAGCGGCTGCTGGCTCCGATCTACGCCTGGATGTACGCGGTCTCGCAGACCAGTGAGCGCGAGATCGACGCCACGGACGGGGGCGGGTCCACACGCGCCCTGAAGCTGATCCGCGAGTCTCGGGGCGCGCAGGCGCTGGCCGTTCAGACCGGCCTGCGCGCATTGCTGGGCGCGGCAAACCTTGCGGGCCTCGGGCCCCTGAGCCCGGATCTGTCGGGTCCGGCGCTGCGGCGCTCGTCGCTGGTGGCGTTCGGCGACGTGCTGTCGGTGCTGGGCCTGCGGCCGACCTACGCGATCTTCGGGCACACGCACCGCGCAGGGCCGCTGCCTCCTGACGATCCGGCCGAGTGGATCACGCCGTCGGGCGTCCAGCTGATCAACAGCGGCTGCTGGGTCAATGAGACCGTCGATTTCCTCGCCGAGGAGCCGATCGCCAACCCCTACCGGCGCGGCTTCGCCGTTGAGCTTGACGACGAGGGACCGCCGCGGCTGGTCAACCTGCTCGAATCGCACGTCACAACGGCGTAGGCTACGGCAATAGAGATGCGATGAGTGGTCATCGCGAAGACCGAGCGAGCTGGGGAGACGCCGAGCTTCTGGCCGCGGTGGCGGCACGGGACGGCGCGGCATTCTCCGCGTTTTATCGGCGTCATCTGGCCGAGGTGCTGGCCTACCTCGTTCGCGAGACGGGCGATTCGGAGCTCGCCGCCGACCTGGCCGCCGAGGTGTTCTCGGCTGTGCTGCTCTCCGCCGGCCGCTACGAGGCCCGGGCCGCCTCCGCGCTGCCATGGGTGATCGGCATCGCTCGCCACAAGCTGCTGATGAGCTGGCGCCGTGGGCGCGTCGAGGCTCGCGCTCGGCAGCGGCTCGGACTCGAGCCGGTGGAGCTCGACGACCTCGCCCTCGAGCGCGTCGACCAGCTCGCCGATGCCGGCATCGGCCGCCTCGAACAGATGCTCGAGCAGCTCCCGCCGATGGAGCGGGAGGCGGTCCGCTGGCATGTGGTGGACGAGGTCGGGTACGAGGAGCTCGCCGCGCAGCTGCAGTGCTCGGAGATGGTCGTGCGCAAGCGCGTCAGCCGTGGACTCGGCCGGCTGCGCAACCGCCTGACGGAGATGGGGCCGGCATGAGACAGCACTCAGACGAAGACTTCTTCGAGGCCCTGGAGCAGCAGCTCGTCGCCGCAACCGAGCGCGGCATCAGCCGCCGTCGCTGGCGCTGGCCCTGGCTGATGCGGTCGCGGCTTCCCTGGCGGGCTCCGACGATCGGGATCGCGGCGGGGGTGGCGGCGACGCTGGCGGCAAGCGCGATCGCCGCCACGCTCACGCTGCCCGCCTCGCACCACCGTGCGGCGAACCCCGCGTCCGCGGGGACCCGCTCCGGTGCTTTCACCACAGCCGGTGCGGTGCCGCCGGACTTCCAGCCGCAGTCGTTCACCGCCATCAGTGAATTCACGTGGTGGCTGCTCGGTCGCGCGCGCTGCGGGAGTCACGTTTGCAACGCGATCGTCAAGACGCAGGATGGCGGGCCACACTTCACCCGGATTCCCGCACCGCCCACGTCCGGCGTCGGTCAGGTTCGCTTCGCCACAGGATCGATCGGCTACGCCTATGGACCTCAGCTCTGGAGCACTCACGATGGCGGCAGGACATGGATCGAGGCGCATATGGGAGCGACGGACCTTGCGACCGCCGGCGGCTACGTGTATGCCCTGGCATCCGGATCCGGGCCGGCGACGACGCTGGTGCGCTCGCCGATCGGACACGATCACTGGACCTTCCTGCGCGGGCCTGGGCCGGCAGGCCTTGGCGGCCATGCCAGCCCCTCGGGACTCTGGGCCCAGGGCGACACGGTCATCGTCCAGGTCGGCCGGTATGCCTGGATCTCCAACGACCATGGCGTTCATTTCACGCGCGCGCCGGGGGTGGTGCCGGGTGCCTGCCAGTTCGACGCAACCGTGGATGCGGCCGTGATCTGGGGCCTGTGCATGACCGGCATGGCACCCGATGACGTCATCCTGTCCACCGATGCCGGGGGTAGCTTCAACTCCACCGCCGCTGTCCCGGACGGCCCACTGCAGGCATTCGCGGCGTCGTCGTCCACCTCGGCTGTCGCGGCCGCCCAGGGTCCTCTGATGCGCACCGTCAACGGCGGCGACACCTGGATGCAGGCGGCAGCCCCATCGGCCGCCTGGACCTACCTGGGCTTCACGGACTCGACGCACGGCGTCGCCATTGGCAACTTCGGCACCGGCGGCCACCAGGACTGGCGGCTCTATTACACGATCGACGCCGGTGCCAGCTACCACTACGTCCCGATTGGGCCTTAGTGGCAACCCACTAGCCGGGCGCGTGGCTGCCAGAAATCGCCTGGTCGACGTCGGCGCGGGTGATGATCCCGTGCGTGAGCGGGAGGCAGGCATAGGCCGCCGGCTTGATCGCCGGCTGCTGCAGGTTGATCCCGGCCCTGCTGAGCATCTCCGGCGTGAGCTGACCTTGAGTTGTCGGGTCGGGGAAGTTCGGGAAGCCGCGTCCTCGCATGCACTTGGCGAATGCGAGGATGGCCTGCTCTCGCGCGCGCTGGTGAGCAGGCGACGGACCGTTTATTGCCCCGGGCAGCAGATGCACGCAGGCCTTCTGCGCAGACTTGAAGTTCGGGGATCCGGTGATCGCCGGGTCCACACGAATCATGACGCTGACCTGGTTGCCGTGGGTGGTGACGCGCGGGTCCTGGAAGTTGCCGACCCCATGCGCGCGCATGCAGTCTGAGAAGCGGTACGCGTCCTGCGCTCCGCTGTCGTGCGCGGAGTGCCCAGAGACGGTCGATGCAGGCGGTTTCGAGCCGCCGCCACAGGCGGCGACGGACAGGGCGGTGAGTGCGGCCAGACCGACGGTCGGAAGTGAGCAACGGAGACGGCGAGTGTTCATGGGTGAGGTTGTACGCCGGAGGCCGTGACGTGCCTGTCACGCGCTCTGTCACCTCGCTGTGACTGCCACGCGGCATGCTGTGGCGGTGCGTGTGCTCGTCGTAGAAGATCACCAGCGACTCGCTGAGGCGATCGCCAACGGCCTCCGGCTCGAGGGGATGGCCGTCGACCTCGCGCTCGATGGGGCCGCCGCGCTCGCCCACACGATCGTGACCGACTATGACGTCGTCGTGCTCGACCGTGACCTCCCGGGGGTGCATGGCGACCAGGTCTGCCGCACATTGGCAAACGGCCGCAGCAACACCCGAGTCCTGATGCTGACGGCCGCAGATACGATCCGCGACCGGGTCGCAGGGCTTGAGCTCGGTGCCGACGACTACCTCGGCAAGCCCTTCGACTTCTCCGAGCTGGTCGCCCGGGTGCGGGCGCTCGCCCGTCGTGCCAGCCCGCCGCTGCCGCCTGTGTACGTGCGGGGCGACCTCAGCCTCGATCCCGCGCGCCGGCTTGTCTCCCGGGGGGACAGGCGGCTGGATCTGACCCCCAAGGAGTTCGCGGTGCTCGAGCATCTGCTCGCAGCCGATGGTCGGCCGGTGTCTGCTGAGGAGCTGCTCGAGCGGGTCTGGGACGAAGCGATCAACCCGTTCACCACGACGGTCAAGACGACCATTGCCCGTCTCCGCGCGAAGCTCGGCGACCCGCCGATGATCGAAACTGTGCGCGAGGGCGGCTACCGGCTATGAGACTGCCGGGCGGGCGCAGCGCGCGCGGGCGGCTCGCGCTCGTCTACGCGGCGGTGCTCCTGGCGGTGGTCGTCGGTCTGCTGGTCGCGCTCGTTCTCGTGGTCAACGCCTCGGCGCCGACCGTTCGCGTCGCGGTTGCCCATCCGACGCCGATCGCCAACCCCAGGGGGGTGCTCATCCAGCCCGTCGGCACCGCCGTTGTGCATGAGCAGCGTGCTGCCGATATCAAGTCGCTGCTGCTGGTCTGCGTGGTTCTGATGGTCATCAGCGTGCTCGCGGCCGGGCCGCTCGGCTGGTTCGCGTCCGGCCGCATGCTCCGCCCCCTACGTCAGATAACGGCGCGCGCGCGTACGATCTCCGCCGGGAACCTGCATGAGCGGCTCGCGATCACGGGCGAGCGCGATGAGTTCACCGAACTGGGCGACACGCTCGACGATCTGCTCGGTCGGCTCGAGGCTGCCTTCGATGCCCAGCGTAGGTTTGTCGCCAATGCCTCGCACGAGCTGCGCACGCCGCTGACGGTCGAGCGCACGCTGTTGCAGGTGGCGCTCGCGGATCCCCATGCCAGCGCCGCGACGCTGCGCGCAGCCTGCGAGGAACTGCTCGCAAACGGTCGCGATCAGGAGCGGCTGATCGAGGCGCTGTTGACGCTCGCCAGTAGCGAGCGGGGCCTCGAGCGGCGCGAGCGCGCCGATCTCGGCGCGCTCGCCACACGCGTGCTCGAGCGCCCCCGTCCCGAACTCGAGCGGCACCGGATCGAGCTCGAAGCCCATCTGGAGCCGGCCGTCACCGAGGGTGACCCAGCCCTGATCGAGCGCCTGATCGCCAATCTCCTCGACAACGCGGTGATCCACAATCTCGAGGGCGGCCACGTCGAGATCAGCACGCGACCGCAGGGAGACCGCGTGCTCCTGATCGTCGAGAACACCGGCCTGCTGATCGCGCCCGACGAGATCGAGACGATGTTCGAGCCATTCCGGCGCCTCGGCCGGCCCCGCACCGGGTTCGAGCAGGGCCAGCACGGACTCGGCCTCTCGATCGTCCGTGCGATCGCAGAGGCGCACCACGCCACGATCGACGCACGCCCGCGTTCCGGTGGCGGCCTCTCCGTGACGGTGGCGTTTCCGGCGGTTGTCGTTGCCCCGCCCGTCCCCCCGCAGCCGTAGGCGAACCTAAGTGTGAGGCCGTGCAGCGCCTGGGGCCAGCCCGGGAGTGAAACAGACGGCAAGCACGGTGAGGCCGTCACTGACATCCAGCTCGAGCACCCCCTCCGTGTGGCGGTCGTGCGAGATCAGCTCGTAGGTGCCGGTGGCCGGGATCTCGATCTCAGCGCCGTTCACGGTGGCGACCCCATCGCCCTCGAAGACACCCCAGACGCCTCCGGCCTCATACGGGCCGCTGTACGGCCCCGGCACATCCTCGGTCTGCGGTACGAGCAGCGCCTCTGCGCGTTCCTCGGGCCGTACCGGCGGTACAGGCTCGCGTTCGATGCCGAGCAACTCCTGAATCGCCAGTTCGGTCTCCGCGTAGCCGCCCTCGCCGAAGTGGTACTCGAACAGCCGCTGGTCACCGTTGAAGAGGTAGCGCGCCGGCCACCCGACGTTCTCATACTCCTGCCAGATCTGGTGATCGATGTCGACCACGACCGGGTACTCGATCCCGAGTCGCTCCACGGCGATCCTCACGGCCTCGGCGTCATCGGAGGCCTCGAAGCCGGCTGAGTGCACGCCGACGATCCGCAGGCCGTGCTCGGCGTAGCGCGCATGCCATGCCTTGAGGTAAGGGAGCGTGCGGATCGAGTTCGGACGGCAGAAATCCCAGAACTCGATCAGCACGGGGCGTCCGCGCTGCTGATCCATCCGCAGCGCGGCGACGTTGATCCACGGCATCCTTGGCGGAAAGGGTGGTGCCGGGATATGGTCGACCGGAGCGCGGATGCGGTGAGGTTACGAGGTCGTCGTGGGGTGGGCTACGAGGTCGTCATGGGTGGGCTACGAGATCGCCACGGGGTGGGCTACGAGGATCGCCACGCGGTGACCGTCGATTGCTGCCAGAGTCCGCGGAGGGCTGCCTATACTTGACTAACACGCAAAACCCGAGCGTCTTTGAGGAGTTTTGAAATCATGAGCCCGTCCGGAGCGGAAATCCTTCGCCAGATCAAGGATCGGATCGATGAGGTCGATCCGGCGGCTGTGCGCGAGCAGCTTCAGACCGGGGCGCTCGTGATCGACGTGCGTCAGGACGAGGAGTGGGCGACCGGCCACATCCCCAGCGCACGCCACGTACCCAAGAGTCACTTCGAGTCGCGGATCGAGGGCATCGCCCCGGATAAGGAGCAGCTCGTTGTGCTGTACTGCGCCTCCGGACAACGCTCCGCGTGGGCTGCGCGAACCATGCTGGAGGACCTCGGCTACCAGAACGTCAGCTCGATGACGGGCGGTTTCACGCTGTGGAAGGATCGTGGCTACGAGGTCGAGGTGCCGCGCTTCATGAGCGCCGAGCAGCGCGACCGCTACTCGCGTCACCTGCTGCTGAGCGAGGTCGGGATCGAGGGGCAACAGAAGCTCCTGGACGCCAAGGTGCTGCTGCTGGGCGCGGGCGGCCTCGGTTCGCCGGCGGCGCTCTATCTTGCGGCGGCGGGAGTCGGGACCCTGGGGATCGTCGACGATGACGTCGTCGACCTCTCGAACCTCCAACGGCAGGTGATCCACAACTCCGAGCGTGTGGGCGTCGCCAAGGTCGACTCCGCCGAGGCGACGATCGCCGCGCTCAACCCCGACGTGAACGTCGTCAAGCACAAGCTGCGGCTCGGCCCGTCGAACATCATGGAGATCCTGCCCGACTACGACATCGTGGTGGACGGGCTTGACAACTTCCCCACGCGCTACCTGCTCAACGACGCCTCGGTACGGCTGCGTATCCCGGTCGTCTCGGCCGCGATCCTCGGCTTCGATGGGCAGCTTTCGGTCTTCAAGCCCTACGAGGGCCCGTGCTACCGCTGCCTGTTCCCGGTGCCACCGCCGGCCGAGCTGGCCCCGTCCTGTGGCGCGAACGGTGTACTCGGTGTGCTGCCGGGCACGATGGGCCTGCTGCAGGCGACTGAGGTGATCAAGCTGATCCTCGACGTCGGCAGCCCGGCGATCGGCCGTCTTCTCATGTACGACGCGCTGGCCGCGACGATGACCGAGGTCAAGATCCGCCGTGATCCGGACTGCCCGATCTGCTCCCGCGATCCCGACGAGATCCACGACGAGGAGATGGGCGTCTTCCCCGACTACGAGGCGTTCTGCGCCGGCGCGCACTGACGCGGCTGCGCCCACGCAAGAGACCCGAAAGGCAACATGGCCACGATTCGCATTCCCCCAGTGCTGCGCCCCGCCGTCGGCGGCGAGCGTGAGATCAGCGCCGACGGTGACAACGTCGGCGAGATCCTTCGCGCCGTGATCGCCGACCACCCGGGGACCGAGACGCAGCTGTTCGGAGCGGATGGTGACCTCAACCGCTACGTCAACGTCTACCTCAACGACGAGGACGTTCGAGTGCTCGACGGGCTGGAGACCGCCGTCGGCACGGGCGACACCCTGGTGATCCTCCCGGCCATGGCCGGGGGCCGCTGACGACGGCGGTCAGCTGCGACGGGCAGACGTTCTTAGGCACTACACTTACTGAAGCAATGCCGACCGACCTGCAAAACAAACCCTGCGGCGGTCGCTACGGCGACATCATCGAGGCGATCGGGCACACACCGCTGATCGAGCTCAAGCGACTGAGCCCGAAGCCGGGGGTACGGATCTGGGTCAAGCTCGAGTCACGCAATCCGACCGGCTCCGTGAAGGACCGTGTGGCCCGGGCGCTGATCCTCGATGCCGAGGACAAGGGCCTGATCCGTCCCGGGCAGATGATCCTCGAGCCGACCTCCGGCAACACCGGCATCAGCCTGGCGATGATCGCCGCTCGCAAGGGCTACAGGTTGAAGGTCGTGATGCCGGACAACGTCACGCCGGAACGGACCGAGCTGCTGCGGATGTACGGGGCCGAGATCGTCTACTCGGAGGGCGCCAAGGGCTCAAACGGAGCCGTCGAGATGGCGCTTGACATGGCCTCGAAGGACTCGTCGTATTACATGCCCTACCAATACGGGAATCAAGCGAATCCCGACGCCCACTACAACGGCACCGCGCTCGAGATTCTCGAAGAGCTCGATGAGGTCAGCGCCTTCGTCGCCGGCCTCGGCACCGGTGGCACGCTGATGGGCAACGGCCGGCGCCTGCGGGAGGAACTCGGCGACAAGGTCAAGATCGTCGCCGCGGAGCCGATGCAGGGCGAGCCCGTGCAGGGACTGCGCTCGCTGGACGACGGCTTCATCCCGCCGATCATCGACCTCTCGCTGCTGGACCGCAAGATCTTCGTGACCAACCAGGATGCGGTCACCTGGACGCGCAGATTGCTCGATGAGGAGCAGTTGTTCGTCGGCGTATCGACCGGCGCGATCGCGCGCGTGGCGATGCGGATCGCGAACGAGCTCGACGAGGGCAACGTCGTCTTCATCGCTGCGGACGACGGCACCAAGTACTTCTCCTCCGGGATCTACACTCGCCCGCTCGAGGAGCTCGAGAACCTCGATTCGACCGTCTGGTGGTAGTCGCCCACAGAGTCGGCCAGGGTCCCGCCTAGGCGGCATGCGGATCTCCCGGGAGCTCTATGACGAGATGGTCACGCACGCCGTGGCCGACGCTCCCGACGAGTGCTGTGGGATCATCTCGAGCCGTGATGGCGTCGCGGTCGAGCTTCACCGTATGGAGAACACCGCCCACACCTGGATGCGGTACGAGATGGACAACATGGAGCTCTACCGGGTCGTCACCGCGATCGAGGACGCCGGCCTGGATGTCGGCATCATCTACCACTCACACACCCGCACCGAGCCCTATCCGTCGCAGACGGACATCAACCTCGCGTTCTACCCCGACTCGCTCTATGTGATCGTGGGTACGGCAGCTGAGCCGGACCCGCTGGTTCGGGCCTATACGATCCGCGATCAGCAGGTCGAGGAGGCACTGCTGAACGTCGTCTGAAGCCCACTGCGGACGTGAGGGTGGCTGAAAGGGGGGGATTCTGCCCCCAAACTCCCCCAGCTTCACGCAGAACGCGGGGCGCTACCGCTTCGGCGGCAGTGAACGGGCGTGACCGACACCGGCCTCGACCCAGCGCTTCAGCTCGCCATCAGCGGCAAGGCCGTCCCCGGCCACGCGTACCCAACCCCGCATGGCCCGGCCGCGCATGACGAACGGCTCGACGTGGGGGAGTGCCAGCAGCGCCTCTGTGTCATCCGCCTCGACATGCATCAACAGGCCGCCGCCACCCGACACGCCGACCGCGATGTGGCCACCGATCAGGAACGAGAGCCCACCGAACATCTGCTTCTCGACGATGTCGGGCTCGAAAAGCAGCAGCTCACGAATGCGATCAGCTAGCTCACTGTCGTAGGCCACGCGCTGATTATCCACCGTCGGCCAGGCGGCGCAGACGCGAGCGCCACTGCGCCTCGACCGTTCCCAGAGCCATCGTGGGGAATGCGCCGGCAAGCGCGGTTAGGGCGCCTCCCGAGTGCAGGCGAGCCGACAGTCGCACGACGGCGGCCTCTCCCTGCTGCTCGGCGAGCAGCTCGATCAACGGCGGCGCCGTCAGCGCTGCATCGTGTGCACGAGGAGGAAAATGAGGGCGATGGCCTGCGCGCAGATACCGGCCCAGGACGCTGCGCGAGTACACACTCTCCCCGGAGAACCAGCGGCCCGCACCGTCGACCAGCCACGCCCAACGCAGCTCCTGCCATCCGCGAGACAGCGCCGGCGCGGAGCGGAGCTCGCGGTTGGATTCGATGATCACTCGCCGCGCGTAGAGCGAAGCCGGCGCCAGCGCAAGCATCTCAAACGAGCCCGAGACTCCGGATGCGCGTTCGCGCAGCGCGTGCGGCGAGAGCACGTGCAGCTCGTCACGTCCGACCCAGCCGGCCACGTAGCGACGCAGCGGCCTGGCGCTCAGCCCCCAGACCGCGGGCATCAGCGGGTTCGACAGCGCCAGCGCCTGGCGACTGTCGTGCAGGACGACCGTGAGCTCGAGCGCCGGCTGCCCGAACGGCTCGGCGAGGCGCTCGCGCGTGCGCTCCAGCAGTGCCAGCACGCGGGCTGCGTCCTCGCAGCGCGCGGACGAGTGCCGGCAGGCGAACGACGCCGATACGGATTCGGTCCAGGACATAGGAGGAAATCGAGGGGGTGGCCCACCGGCCACCCCCTCGAAGTCAGCTCCGCCTCAGACCAGGACCGGCTGACGGTCGCCGGCGGCGATCGCCGCTATCTCCTCAGAGGCCCGCTCGAACTCCTCATCAGAGAGCACGGGAGTGCCCTCGAACGGGAGGTCCCGGCTGATCTCGAGCCACGAGCGGCAACCGCCATACTCGTCGCGCACCTTGACCGTGACCGGACGCGGGATCCGGTAGGTACGGAGCACCACCACGTGCAGCGGATGGCGGCGCTTCCAGTCGAGGCGCTTCTCGGCATAGTCGGGTGTCCACACATAGAACGGAGACAGCGCATCGACGGCGCGCCGGTCCGTGACCGTGTAGTGGGCAGCCACCTCGGCCCAGGCCCGGATACGCACCCGGTCGGGCTGGTGGATCTCAGAGCCGCGCAGCATCGAGGCTGCAGACGGCTCACCGTCGCTCCAGACCCCCTCCTCAAGTGCCCGGGCTAATTCCGGGCGGTGCGACTCACGCACCAGGTCGGTGCGCTGATGGTCGAACGTGGGGTACAGAAAGAAACGGTCATGCTCCAGCTGGAAGTGCTTATCCGGTTCACGGATACCACCCTTGCGGAGCGTCAGCAGCTGCTCTCCCTCAGCGAGCGCGCGGACGGTGACCGCCCATTCTTTGAAAGCAATCGGCATGTTGACTCTGTCGGGGGGGTTGTCAGGAATTGGTGAATCAGCCCGGCGAAAATACGCGGCCAACCGGGCGCGAAGCCCGATTCTAGGCCGGTTTTCCAAAATCTCCAAATCTTCCCGGAAATCTGCGGTAAACCGGGACCGTCCGGAGTCAGCCGGTTCGACGCCGCGGTCGTTCGACTGAAGTGATGGCCGGCGGCGTCAGGCGGCGGCCAGCTGGTCGCCGAAGTCGTGGAAGTCCTCGGTCTCCGCGAGGTGCTGGTGCGACGGGCAGTAGCCGTTCTGCGCCAGCGGAGCACGCTGGCACTGTGTGCCTCTGCGAGTGCTGGCGCGGCACCGCAGCGGATTGCCGTGGATGTCGAATCCCACCTCACTGGCGCTGCGCAGGAACTCGTCGGCGAATGCCAGGTAGCGCTGTACGACGCGCAGCACGTGCTCCTGGGCGGACATCGGGAAGAACACGCGGATATCCGCGAACAGCGTTCGCGCGGGGTGCGCGAAGTAATGACGGTCGGTGGCCAGGCGCTCGACCGCGGCCTCGCAGGCTCGCAGGACGCGCTCGTGATTCCGGTAAGGCCGGCCCGGTGAATTCTCGATGATGTCGTCAGCCAACTCCCGGTAGATGGCTCGGCTGAAGCGGTACATCGACTGCATCTCCTTTCGGCCCCTTCAGTCCGGTCCACCGCGAAACACTACTTCCAGAGTTCGAAAACTGACTCCTGGCCTTCGACGAGCGTCACGTGACGCTCGTCGAAGGCCGGCTGGGCCTCGGGGAAGTCGACCCGCCAGTGGGCGCCGCGGCTCTCGGTACGGGCGAGCGCAGCGGTCGCGATCAGCCGCACCAGCGGGTGCGGGTCGTCGAGCAGCTGTGTCAGCCCGTCACCATCGCGCACCAGCCCCGCGTAGCGCCACAGACGCTCGCGCGAAGCGACCGTCGGCATGGTCGAGGCCGAGTAGCCCGAAGCGGATTTCAGTCCGCGACCGCCGGCGGTGCCGGCTGCGCTCTCCGCGTTGGAGGGCGGGGGCTCGCCGAGCGCGGACCGCGCCGCGCGCGCTCCGAACACAAAGCACTCGCTGAGCGAGTTCGACGCCAGCCGGTTGGCGCCGTGCAGCCCCGTGCACGAGCACTCGCCGACGGCGAACAGGCCGGGCACGGTCGAGCGCCCATGCAGGTCTGTCTCAATCCCGCCCATCATGTAATGCGCAGCCGGCGCCACCGGGATCACGTTGCGCTGCGGGTCGATCCCGACGCGACCCAGGGCGGCGATCACATTCGGGAAGAGCGCTGGATCGACGTGTCGCATGTCGAGCGCGACCGACTCCGAGCCGGGGTGGCTGACGATCTCCGCGTAGATCGCGCGGGCGACCTCGTCGCGAGCGGCGAGCTCGTCCACGAAGCGCTCGCCGTCCTGGTTGAGCAGTCGTGCGCCCTCGCCGCGGATCGCCTCGGTCACGAGCAGGCCGTCGCCGCTGCCGCCCGAGACCACAGCCGTGGGGTGAAATTGCATGAACTCGATGTCAGCCAGCGCCGCGCCGGCCTGGTAGGCCAGGAGCAGTCCGCTGCCGACGGCGCCGGAGGGGTTGGTCATCCGCGCCCACAGCGCGGCGGCACCGCCAGTGCTGAGCACGGTCGCCTGCGAGTACAGCTGTTCTCCGTCCTCGAGCACGACCCCCGTGCAACGGCCGTCGGCTGTGAGCAGCGAGCTCACGCGGCGGCCCTCGATGACGGCGATGCGCGCGTCGGACACGGCCACTTCCAAGAGTCTGCGCACGATCAGTTGGCCGGTGGCGGCACCGCCGGCGTGGACGATCCGGCGGCGGCTGTGACCGCCCTCGAGGCCCATGGCAAGGCCTCCGTCGGCGTCACCGTCGAACACGACCCCGAGCGCCGTCAGGTCGGCCACGGCGGCGGGCGCCTCGTCGACAAGCACGCGTGCCGCGGACGTTCGTACCGCACCGCGACCGGCGCGCAGCGTGTCCTCGAGGTGAAGTTCAGCACTGTCCTCGGGGGCAAGCGCCGCCGCGAGCCCGCCCTGAGCCCAGTAACTGGACGTCTGTGAGAGCTCGGTGGCGGAGATCAGCGTCACCGCGGCACCCTCGCGCGCGGCGCAGAGCGCCGTGTACAGGCCCGCGGCACCGGCGCCGACCACGACCAGCTGCCGCTGGGTGCGGCCGGACACGGAGTGCATGGCCCGGTACGGTACCGGCCCATGGGCCAGGCGCCTGTCTTCCTCTCACACCGCTCCTCCTATGAGCACGACACGGGAGTGCATCCCGAGCAGATCCGGCGGATCGAGGCGATCGATGCGCTGCTCGAGCGGGACGGTTGGCTGGGCTACGAGCGGGTCAGCTCTCCTGAGGTGCAGCGCGACGAGCTGCTGCGCGTGCATCCGGCCGCCTATGTCGAGCAGGTCGCCGCCGCGGCTGCCGCCGGTGGCGGCCAACTCGACGCCGACACCGTTCTCAGCGCCGGCTCCTACAGGGCGGCGGTGCACGCCGTCGGTGGCGCGGTCGAGCTCGTCCGGCGGCTGGTCGAGGGCGGTTCCGGGGCGGTCGGGTTCAGCGCCCACCGCCCGCCCGGTCACCATGCGCTGCGCGAGCGAGCGATGGGCTTCTGCCTGTTCAACAACATCGCGGTCGCCGCCAGGTACGCCCTCGATTCACTCGGCCTGGAACGCGTGCTGATCCTCGACTGGGACGTCCACCACGGGAACGGGACCAACGACATCTTCTGGGCGACCGACCAGGTGCTGTTCATCTCCATACACCAGTCGCCGCTGTATCCGGGCAGCGGCGCTGCGTCGGAGCTAGGGGACGGCGCCGGACTTGGATACACGGTGAACCTGCCGGTTCCGCCCGGCTCGGGCGATGAGACGTTCGTGTCGTTGGTGCGCGACGTGGCGCTACCGCTCGCTCGACGCTACGAGCCGCAGCTGGTGTTGGTCTCGGCCGGCTACGACGCACACGCTCAGGACCCGCTCGCCGACTGCACGGTGTCCGACTCTGGCTTCAGCGAGATGACCTCCCTCGTCGTTGCCCTGGGGGCGGCGGTCGGCGCGCCGGTCGGCTGCGTGCTCGAGGGCGGTTACGACGTGGACACGCTGGCTCGCTGCGTGCAGCTGACGATGCGGACGCTTGCATACCCCGTCACCGGTGCCGGCGCCCCACCGGAGATCCCCACCGGCGCGCTCCCGGTCCACCCCTCGGCGGTTGCCGCGCTCGCGCGACTCGCGCCGCTGTGGCCGGATGTAGGATCGCAACGATGAGCGATCTCAGCGAGAGCAGGCGCAGCTACGGCCGCGCCGCGGCTGAGATGCGCCCGGTCACGATCGAACCGGGCTTCGTGAGAACTGCCTCCGGCTCAGCCCTGATCTCGGTGGGGGAGACCCGGGTGATCTGCACGGCCTCGGTTCAGGAGAGTGTTCCCAGGTGGATGGCCGGCCGCGGTCGCGGCTGGGTGACCGCCGAGTACGGGATGCTGCCCGCCTCGACAGGGGAGCGCAAGCAGCGCGACATCTCAAAGGGAAGAGCCGACGGGCGCTCGGTGGAGATCCAACGGCTGATCGGCCGTTCGCTGCGTGGAGTCATCGACTTCGCGGCGCTCGGCGAGCGCACGATCTACGTCGACTGCGACGTGCTGCAGGCCGATGGCGGTACGCGCTGCGCATCGATCACGGGTGGGATGGTTGCGCTCGAACTGGCCATCGCCGGGCTCGTGCGCGAGGGCCGGATCGAGGCAACGGCATTGACAGGCAGCGTCGCCGCGGTGTCGGCTGGCGTCGTCGACGGCCGGCCGTTGCTCGACCTGGACTACTCCGAGGACTCCACCGCTGAGGTCGACGCCAACGTGGTGATGACCGGGGAAGGCGGCCTGATCGAGGTTCAGGCAACCGCGGAACGGACGCCCCTCTCGCGCGCCCACCTCGACGAGCTGCTCGTCCTGGCCGAGTCGGGAATCGGCGCACTGCGCGCCGCGCAGCAGGAAGCCGTCGCGGCCGGCACTTAGAACTTCGGCTGCCGCCATGGAGCTCGTGCTCGCCACACGCAATGCGCACAAGCTGGCCGAGGTCGGCCGCATGCTCGAGCCCTACGGCATCACGGTCGTGGCACTGCCACCGCAGGTGGTCCTTCCACCCGAAGCAGGCGATACCTACTCGGCCAACGCGCTTCCCAAGGCGCGCACCGCCGCGCTGGCGCTCGGCCGCGCCGCAATTGCTGACGACTCCGGAGTCGAGGCCGCAGCGCTGGATGGCGCCCCGGGTGTGCGGTCCGCCCGCTTCGCGGGGGAGCACGCGACCGACGCAGAGAACCGTGAAAGGCTCCTCGCAGAGGCTCCGGCCGGCAGCGAGCTGCGCTACGTCTGCGCGCTGGCGTTCGTCGACGGCTCGCAGGGGCGGGTGTTCATCGGGGAATGCCTCGGTGTGATGGCTGCGGAACCGCGCGGGGAGCACGGCTTCGGCTACGACCCGGTGTTCCTGCCCTCGCGAGCGCCCGGCCGGACGATGGCGGAGCTCACCGACGCGGAGAAGGATCAGATCAGCCATCGCGGCGAAGCGTTGCGTGCGTTCGCGCAGTGGTACCGCGGGGAGCGCAGGGATCGATGAAACAGCGCATCGCCATGCTCTCGGTCGCGTCGAACTCGGCGCTGATCCTTCTGAAGGTGATCGCGGGGACGCTCACGGGGTCGATCGCGATCCTCACCGAGGCGGTGCACTCCAGTATCGACCTGGTTGCCTCGCTGGTCGCGTTCCTGTCGGTGCGGATCTCCGATGAGCCGGCTGATGAGAGCCACAGCTACGGGCACGAGAAGGTCGAGAACCTCGCGGCGGCGTTCGAGGCGATCCTGATCCTCGTCGGCTCGGCGGCGATCGCGTTCGAGGCGATCCGGCGCCTGATCGTTGGGGGGCAGACGCAGAGGCTCGGGATCGGGATCGCGGTGATCGCGGCGTCGATTGTCGTCAACCTCGTGGTTTCGACGATCATCGCGCGGGGGAGTCGCAGCACCGGCTCGCCGGCACTCGAGGGTGACGCGGCGCATCTGCGCACCGACGCCGCCAGCTCACTGGTCGTGCTGGTGGCACTGGTGCTGGTGAAGGTCACGGGCGCGCAGTGGATCGACCCCGTGGCGGCACTGCTGGTCGCGGCTGGGATCGTGGTCACCGGCATGCGGCTGCTGCTGCGGGCGGGTGGGGTGCTGGTCGACCAGTCGCTTCCGCCGGAGGAGACGCGGAAGATAACGCGCGTGATCGAGAGCTTCGGGGACCGGGACATCATCGGCTTTCACCAGCTGCGCACTCGCCGCGGCGGCTCGCAACGCTACGTCGACGTGCACGTCCAATTTCGCAGCGGGATCTCGCTCGAGCAGGCGCACCGGACGGCGCACGCCCTCCAGGATGAGATCGCCTCAGCGCTCGGTGGCGCCGACGTTCTGATCCACCTCGAGCCCGAGGACCGTCTGCGTCCCGGGCAGCGGACGCTCCACGTCTTCTGAATGCGGCCCTCGCACGCTCTCCCTGATCGGACGCTCCGTGCCGTCTGAGACCGGCCGGATATGCAGGCAACGTGGGGGATTCGCGGGCGCGCCTCAGAAGAGGTTGATGGCCGCTGAGATCGCCACCGCGAAACCGACGGCGGCGTAGCCGCGGTCGCCCTGTGCCAGCACGACCACGGCTGCAACCAGGCAGGAGAGGGTCGTGACCAGCCACGCGATTCGGCTCAGTTGCACGCCCGGAGCATGCCACCTGAGGCGGCCGCTGGGCGTCAACTTCCGGAAACTGGGCCTATTTCGGGCCTTTCCAAGCCACGCACCGTCCGCGAACCGTGTTAGTTTCGGCCATTCCCACCACCTCGAAGGAGGAGCGAAGTGACGAAAGCCGAGTTCATCGACCAGGTCGCAGACCGTGCCGGCCTGAGCAAGAAGGACGCCTCAGAGGCGGTCGATGCGGTTCTGGAGACGATCGAGGACGCGCTCAAGCGCGGCAGCGATGTGGTCTTCTCCGGGTTTGGCAAGTTCAGCGTCTCGGCGCGCGCAGCGCGCGAGGGACGCAACCCCGCCACGGGTGAGAAGATCCAGATCGCCGCCTCGAAGGTGCCGAAGTTCAGCGCCGGTGCCAGCCTCAAGAAGGCGGTCAACTGAACGCGAGCCGCATATGCGGCTACCGTCACGCATGTGACTTTCGGGGACCGGCTGGCCGAGCTCGTCGCGCGGCGCGAGTCGCAGATCGTGTTAGGCCTCGATCCGGACCCGGCGCTCCTGTGGCCCCGTGCGCTCGAACTTGCGGGCGGGGCGGACGATCTGTCCGCCCCGCCCGCCGTTCGGGCGGCGCGAGCCGTGAGCGTGCACTGCGCGTTCGTGATCGACGCGGTCGCGGAGGAGTGCGTGGCGGTGAAACCGCAGGTGGCGTGTTTCGAGCGACTCGGACCGCTCGGGTGGCAGGCGCTGGCCGAGGTGGTCGCGCATGCTCGCAACGCGGGCCTGCTTGTGATCGCCGACGCCAAGCGCGGTGATATCAATCTCAGCGCCCGCGCCTACGCGCAGGCGTTCCTCGGCCGGACGCCGAGTCCGTTCGGCGATCTGCCCGGGTTGGGGGCAGACGCGATGACGGTCAGCCCGTGGCTGGGCCGGGACTCGCTCGAGCCGTTCGTGGAGACGATGCGCGAGTCCGCGGCCGGAATCTTCGTATTGGTGCGTAACTCGAATCCGGGTGCGGTCGAGTTGCAGGATCGGGAGCTCGCAGCCGGTGAGCTCGTGAGCGACGTGGTTGCGCGCATGGTTGCCGAACTCGGCGCCGGCGGGATCCGTGACGACCGAGTGCGCGAGGGAGAGGGAGGCGATGCCGTGATCGGCGTGGATCGGCTCGGCGCGCCGCGGCTGACGGACGTCGGCGCGGTCGTCGGCGCGACCGCCCCCGATCACCTCGAGCGCCTGCGCGAGCTGATGCCGCGCACGATCTTCCTGCTGCCCGGGGTGGGCGCCCAGGGCGGCCGCATCTACGACCTCGCGCCCGTGTTCACGGTGGGTGTGGCCAGTGGCATCGTCTCCCTGTCGCGCGGGATCGTTCAGGCGCACCGCATGAGCGGTGGCGATCCTGCCGCCGCAGCCAAGCGCGAGGCGGCGCGCGCCCGCGAACAGGCCTGGGCGCTCTCCTCGTAGGTCCTCAGCTCTTGGGTTCCGCCACTACCCTGACGCGCGTGCGGACACCCGTGACGATCAGGACGGTCAGGGCGGCCTGCAGCCTCAGGACCGCCTGCATCCTCGCCGCCCTGTTGGCGTCGCTGCTGTGCTCTGCTGCGCCAGCGGGCGCCGCAGAGCAGGGAAAGGCTGCGTCGCGGGTGCCGGCGTTGCCGGTGACGGGCGCCAGCCTGCTCGTGGCCGGGACCAACACGCCGCTGTGGAGCGATGACGGCGACCGCGAGCTCGCGATCGCCAGCACCACGAAGATGATGACCGCGCTGGTCGTGCTCCAGCACGTGACGAACCTCAACACCGTCTTCACGCAGAACGACTGGGAGCCGGCCGCGGCCGACTCCCAGATCGGGCTCGAGCCGGGGGAGCAGATGACCGTCCACGATCTGCTCGTGGCGCTGCTGCTCCCGAGCGCCGACGACGCCGCCGAGGACCTCGCATACAACGTCGGCGGCGGCTCGATCGCACGTTTCGTGGCGATGATGAACGCCAACGCGCGTGCACTGGGCCTGCGGCGCACCCACTACACGACGCCGATCGGACTGGACACGCCCGGCAACTACTCGAGCCCCGACGACCTGGTGCGCCTGGGCGACTACATGATGCGCAACTGGCCGTTCTTCAGGGACACGGTCGGACTCGCCTCGGCGACGCTGACCAGCGGCCGCTACGAGCGTCATGTCGTCAACACCAACGATCTGGTCGGGCGAGTCCCCTGGATCCACGGGGTCAAGACCGGGCACACGGCCGACGCGGGCTATGTGCTGGTCTCCGAGGGGCGTCGCGACGGGCTGACCTTGGTTGCCTCGGTGCTGGGCACCCCCAGCGAGGACGCGCGCGACGACAGCACGCTCTCGCTTCTGGACTGGGGATTTGCGGAGTTCCACGTCGTCAAACCGGTGCAGGCCGGCGAGGTGTTCGCACGGCGGCGGGTGAAGTACGAGATCGCGCCGGCGGTGGTGGTTGCGCAGCACGGATACCGGACGGTGGTCGCTCGCCGCGCACGCATAGAGGTGCGCACAGGCCCGCTGCGCAGGCTCGTGGGGCCGATGGCCAAGGGAACCGTCGTCGGTGACCTCCGAGTGATCGTCCCCGGACACGCGACGGTTCACATCCCCCTGATGCTGGCCAGGCGGCTGCCGGCGGTCTCGGAGATGACGAAACTTGGGCACACACTGGCACGACCGTTTACGCTGCTGGTGGTTGCGCTGGTCATCGTCGGCGTGGCCGTGGGCGTCGCCCGAAGGCGACGACGACCCCAAGTATTGGCCTCACGGCACGTGGAGGAACGATGATCATCACCGTCACCCTCAATCCGGCACTGGACCGAACCCTGGAGGTTCCCAGCTTCACACCCGGCCGCAGGCATCGCAGCGTCGATCAGCAGACGATTCCCGGCGGCAAGGGTGTCAATGTCGCCCGTGCCCTGAAGTCACTCGGGCAGCCGGTGATCGCGACCGGAATCGTGGGCGGCGCGACCGGTACCAGGATCGTTGACGCGCTCGGCGACGAGTCGATTCTCAGCGCCTTCGTGCGGATCCGCGAGGAGTCGCGGACCAACATGGCGGTGCTCGATCCGACGACCGGCGTCCATACCGAGATCAACGAGCGCGGCCCGTCGGTGTCCGAGCATGAGCTCGAACTGTTCGAGCAGAAGCTGCTGTACCTGGCACGAGGTGCCAGCGTCTGCGTGTTCGCGGGCAGCCTGCCGCGCGGGCTCACCCCGGACACCTACGCTCAGCTGATCCGGTCGGTGCGGAAGCTCGGCGTGCTGACCGTGGTCGACACCGACGGCGAGCCGCTGAAGCTGGCCGTGCGTGCTGAGGCCGACGTCGTCTCACCGAACGAGCTCGAGGCCGAGGAGTTGGCCGGACACGAGTTCGCCGATGAGGACGACCGCGCCCGCGCGGTTGTGGAACTCACCCGACAGGGGCCGTCTGAGGCGATCATGACCGTGGCCGACGGCTGTTACGCGTATGTCCGGGAGGATGGCGGCCACTCGCTTTACAGGGTCACGACCGCGCCTCTGGAGGCACAGTCTCCGATCGGGTCCGGCGACGCCTTCCTGGCCGGGTATGTCGCCGCCCGCTACCAGGGGCGAACGCCGGTCGAGTGCCTGCGGTTCGGTGTGGCCTGCGGAGCCGAATCGACCCAGCATGTCGGCGCCGGGATCATCGATCCCGCGACCGTCGAGCGGCTGCTCGAGGACGTCGCGGCCCGGGTCATCACGCTCCACGCGAACGTGTCCTGACGGCCGCCGCGCTGCGGCTGCGGCGGCCCTCCGAGAGCCGGCCCGAAGCCGGTCAATCCCCGCTGCTAAGGTCCGTTGCAGCCGATGGTTGCCGCCGTCGCGGACGTGCGTATCTCGCCGAAAGTGGGGTTTCCTGTGTCATCCGTTCGACCTTCTACGATGCGCTGATGGAAGTAGAAATTGGGCGTGGAAAGAAGGCCCGCCGGGCCTACGGATTTGACGACGTGGCGATCGTGCCGTCGCGCCGCACGCGTGACCCCGACGACGTGGACATCGCCTGGACGCTCGGCCCCTACCGCTTCGAGCTGCCGCTGCTCGCAGCCGCGCTGGACGGCGTCGTCTCGCCGACCACGGCCGGTCTGCTCGGCAGGCTCGGCGGCCTCGCGGTGCTCAACCTCGAAGGCATTCAGTGCCGCTACGAGGACGCCGACGAGCAGCTCGCCAGGATCGCCACCTTCTCCAATGACATCGCGACGCGAGAGCTCCAGGACATCTATCGCGAGCCCGTCAAGCCGGAGCTGATCGCAAGGCGGATCAAGGAGATCAAGGCTCACGGGGTGGTCGCGGCCGCCTCGTTGACGCCCCAGCAGGTGCGCAGGCATTATGAGGTCGCGCTCGAGGCCGGACTCGACATTCTCGTGATCCAGGGAACGGTCGTCTCCGCCGAGCATGTCTCCCAGGACACGAGTCGCCCGCCACTGAACCTCAAGGAGTTCATCCGCGAGCTCTCGCCGATCCCGGTCGTGGTCGGCGGCTGCGCCTCCTACCACACGGGTCTGCACCTGATGCGGACCGGCGCCGCCGGCGTGCTCGTCGGCGTCGGACCGGGCGCGATCTGCACAACTCGCGGAGTGCTCGGGCTCGGGGTGCCGCAGGCCACGGCCATCGCGGATGTTGCCGCCGCGCGCTCTCAGCACATGCTCGAGACCGGCGACTACGTGCGCGTGATCGCCGACGGCGGCATGCGCAATGGCGGTGATATCGCCAAGGCGATCGCCTGCGGCGCTGACGCGGTGATGCTCGGCTCAGCCCTGGCACGTGCGCACGAGGCTCCTGGCCACGGCTTCAACTGGGGCATGGCGACCTTTCACCCGACCCTGCCGCGCGGCACCCGCGTCGCCACCAAGCCCAATGGCACGCTCGAGGAGATCGTCAAGGGCCCGGCCCGCGAGAACGACGGCACGTTCAATCTGATGGGTGCGCTGCGGACCTCGATGGCGACCTGTGGTTACCGGGACATCGCCGAGTTCAACCGCGCCGAGCTGATGGTCGCGCCCTCGCTGCAGACGGAGGGCAAGCATCTCCAGCGCGAGCAGTCCGTCGGGATGGGCGCGAGGGGCGCCGCAGCCACCGTCGGTGCCTCCGACTGAGCCGGACATCTCAGCGATCGCCGGTGGCCAGCGGGCCACCGGCGACCAGGTGCAACCGCAGGAAGTCGTGGTTCTCGACTATGGCGGGCAGTACAGCCAGCTGATCGCGCGCCGCGTGCGCGAGTGCGGCGTGTTCTCGACGCTGCTGCCGTACCACGTCGGCCCGGCCGAGGTCGTACGCCGCCGGCCTGTCGGCCTGATCCTGTCCGGCGGTCCGGCGTCGGTGTATGCGGACGGTGCGCCGAGGCTCGATCCGGGGTTGCTCGAGCTGGGGATTCCGGTCCTTGGTATCTGCTACGGCATGCAGCTGATCGCACGCGAGCTCGGTGGCCGCGTCGAGGGGGCCGAGGTCGGTGAATACGGGCGCTCGCAGCTGATCGTTCACAGCCGTGGCCGGCTGCTCGCTGAGACGCCCGAGGAGCAGACCTGTTGGATGTCGCATCGCGACACCGTCTTCTCGGCGCCGCCCGGTTTCGAGGCGCTGGCATCGTCGACGGCCTCGCCGGTAGCGGCGATCGAGTCCGATCCGCGCGGGATCTACGGGATCCAGTTCCATCCGGAGGTGGTGCACACCCCGTACGGGCAGCAGGTGCTGCGCAACTTCCTGATCGACATCTGCGGTGCGTCCGGCACGTGGAGCGCACGGTCGGTGATCGAGGAGCAGGTCGAGCGCATTCGCGAGCAGGTCGGAGACGGACGTGCTCTCTGTGCGCTTTCCGGCGGCGTCGATTCGAGCGTCGCCGCGTTGCTGGTCCACAAGGCGATCGGCGACCGTCTGGTATGCGTGTTCGTCGACCACGGGCTGATGCGCAAGAACGAGGGCGACCAGGTGATCGCGGCCTTTCGCGACCACTTCCACGTGCCGCTGATCGCGGTCGACGCAGAGCAGCGCTACCTGGAGAAGCTCAAAGGGGTCGCTGATCCCGAGCAGAAGCGCAAGATCATCGGCAACGAGTTCATCCGCATCTTCGAGGAGGAGGCCGCCAAGCTCGACGGCATCAGGTTCCTCGTGCAGGGCACCCTGTACTCGGATGTGATCGAGTCCGGCGGCGGCACCGGCACCGCGACGATCAAGTCACACCACAACGTCGGTGGTCTGCCCGAGGACATCGAGTTCGAGCTGGTGGAGCCGCTGCGGACGCTGTTCAAGGATGAGGTGCGCGCCGTCGGCGCTGAACTGGGCATGCCGGAGCGCCTGGTCTGGCGCCAGCCGTTCCCGGGCCCAGGTCTCGCGATCCGTGTCGTCGGCGGCGAGGTCACCAAGGAGAAGCTCGACGTCCTGCGTGACGCCGACGCGATCCTCCAGGAGGAGATTCGCAAAGCCGGCCTCTACCGCGAGCTCTGGCAATCCTTCTGTGTGCTGCCGGACGTGCGCGCGGTCGGGGTGCAGGGCGACGAGCGCACCTACGGCAATGTGATCGCGATACGCGCAGTGACATCCGACGACGCGATGACCGCAGACTGGGCACGGCTTCCATATGACCTGCTCGAGCTGATCGCCAGCCGCATGATCAACGAGATCTCAGCCGTGGGCCGGGTGGTGCTCGACATAACGTCCAAACCCCCCGGCACCATCGAATGGGAGTAGCTGGCGGCGTCTGGACGAGCCTGGCTGCGTCCGTCTCGCGGCAGGTACTACCAGTACCTGCCTTGCGAAACGGACTGCCCAGCCACGCCCAGCCGCTCGCCAGCCGGTTTCCGCGATCATCGTCTACCATCAACAAGCCCGCGCCCAGGCGCGGCATAAAAGCATGCCATGAAGACTTACGTAGCCAAACCCACTGATCGCGAGCGCAACTGGCTGATCGTGGACGCCACCGGGCTGACGCTCGGGCGCCTTGCGACCCAGATCGCCGACACCCTGCGCGGGAAGCGCAAGCCGACCTACACGCCGCACATCGACACCGGTGACTTCGTGGTGGTCGTCAATGCCGAGAAGATCTCGGTGACGGGCAAGAAGCTCGAGGACAAGCTCTATTACCGCCACTCGGGGTACCCCGGCGGACTCAAGTCCCGCACGCTCGGCGAGATGCTCGAGCGCCGCCCGGAGGAGGTCATCCGGATCGCGGTCAAGGGGATGCTCCCCCGCAACCGCCTCGCACGCAAGCAGTTGACCAAGCTCAAGGTGTACGCAGGGCCCGATCATCCGCACGCCGCCCAGCAGCCGCAACCGATGGAGATCGAGTCGTGACCGACGAAAACGAGAATTTGGAAGAGCCCGCGGCCGAGGTTCCCTCGGACCCAACCGCAGAGGTTGCACCCGAGGCGACTCCGCCCGCAGACTCGGCACCCGCGCAGGACGCGGCCGACACCTCACCTGAAGAGGTTGCGGCGAACGGAGAAGATGCCCCGGCCCCCGAGGCTGCCCCGGCCGCTGCGCCTGCCCCGGCCCCCGAGGCTGCCCCGGCCGCTGCGGCTGACGAGGAGGCTCCCGCGGTTACCGCCGGCGAGCCGGTCGCGGTCGATCCGACTGCGATCGTCGAGGGCGACGTCGAGTACATCGAGGAGAGCCCGCGCGAGAAGCCGGCGATCCCCGGTGCCGACCTGATCCCTGACATCGTGCCCGAGGGCAGCGAGTTCCTCGATGCGGAGGCTCGTGCCGCCGCGGAGGCTGAGGCCGAGGAGGCCGCCGCGCGCCAAGAGGCCGATGATCCCCGGGAGGCCGCCGAGCCGATCGCGGCGGTCGAGATCAGCCTCGCCGCCGGCGCGCGCTACCGGGCGACCGGCAAGCGCAAGACCGGCGTCGCCCGCGTCACCCTGAAGCCTGGTACCGGCACGTACACGATCAACGGCAAGACGCTCGAGGATTTCTTCCCGCGCGAGACGCTGCAGCGCGTGATCCGCCAGCCGCTCGAGGCGGTCGGCTACGAGGCGCGCATGGACGTGATCGCCCGCATGCACGGAGGCGGCGTGTCCGCACAGGCGGGAGCGCTGCGTCACGGTATCTCGCGAGCGCTGCTGGAGGCCGACCCGAACCTTCGTGGCGAGCTCAAGCGCCGCGGCTTCCTCACGCGTGACCCGCGTGTCAAGGAACGCAAGAAGGCCGGCCTCAAGAAGGCCCGCAAGCGGCCGCAGTTCTCGAAGCGCTAACGGAGCTTCACGAGTCACTCCGTCGCGGAGCGGCTTCAGCGCAGATGTCCCGGAAACTGTTTGGCACCGATGGCGTCCGTGGCCGGGCGGGTGACTTCCTGACCGCTGAGCTGGCGGTCGCGCTCTCGCGCGCGACCGTCGAGCTGACGGCCGCAACCGGGCCGCAGACGCATCCGCAGGTGCTGATCGTCCGTGACACACGCGAGTCGGGCGACATGCTCGAGGCGGCGATCGCTGCGGGCGTCACCGCTGCCGGCGGCGACGTGCTTCTGGGTGGAGTGCTGCCGACACCCGCGGCGCCGCTGCTGGTCCGGCGCCACGGCCTGCAGCTGGCGGCGGTGATCTCCGCCTCGCACAACCCATATGCGGACAACGGCATCAAGTTCTTCGCCGCCGACGGCTTCAAGCTCTCCGATGACACCGAGCTGGCGATCGAGAACCACATGGGCGCTGCCGCGGCGGCGCCGGAGCGGATCGGGCGGGTACGCAAGTTGCACGGAGCGGCCGAGGATTACCTGCGGGAGCTGCACACACGCTTCGAGCGGCTCGACCTGTCCGGAATCCGCGTGCTGCTCGATTGCGCCAACGGGGCCACCTATCGCGTGGCACCCGAGATCTTCCGCCGGCTCGGGGCGGAGGTCGAGGTGATCGCAGACCAGCCAGACGGTCGTAACATCAACGACGGCGTGGGTTCCACGCACGTCGAACAGCTCGCGGAACGGATGGCCGGCGGCCGCTACGAGGCGGGGTTCGCGTTCGACGGCGACGGCGACCGCGTGATGGCCGTGGATCGGGCGGGGACCGTCGTCGATGGCGACGAGCTGGTGGCCGTCGCCGCAGTTCACCTCCAGCGCGCCGGCCGGCTCGATGGCGGTGTCGCGGTTACGGTGATGACCAACTACGGGTTCCACACCGCGATGGCGGCGGCCGGGATCGAGGTCGTCACGACGGCGGTCGGTGACCGCTACGTCAACGAGGAGTTGCGCAGGCGCGGATGGCGACTCGGCGGTGAACAATCGGGTCACATCATCGATCTCGGCTTCGGCCCGTCAGGCGATGGAATCGCCAGCGCGCTGCTGACACTCGAGGCGCTGGCCGGATCAGACCTCTGCGAACGCCATGCGGTGCGCAAGCTCCCGCAACGACTGGTCAACATCCGAGCCGACAGCCGCGAGGCCCTGACGGAGGCGATCGAGACCGCCCAGGTCGAGCAGGCGATCGGCGCGGCCGGCGAGACCCTGTCGGGACGCGGTCGCGTGCTGGTTCGCGTCTCGGGCACCGAGCCGCTGATCCGCGTGATGGTCGAGGCGCCGACGGCGGAGGAGACCGACAGGCTCTGCAGGGAACTCTCGAGTGTCGTCGAGCAGGCGCTCGCGCGTTAGCGGGCGCGCTGGTGCCCGTCGGCACCCCAGGTAGACTCGAACCTAATCCATGTGCGGAATCGTCGGCTACGTCGGGCCGCGGCGGGTGAGGCCGCTGCTGTTCGACGGACTCAGAAAACTCGAGTACCGCGGGTACGACAGCGCCGGGATCTCGGTGCTGGACGGTGACCGCATCGATCTGATCCGTGCGGTCGGCAACCTCAGCCATCTGCAGGCGGCGATCGACGAGCGGGATGCCGAGCTGGTCGGCGCGGGCGCGAGTGATCACGGCCGGCATGAGCCAGATCCGGACCCCGCGCCGGGCACCGGCATCGGTCACACCCGATGGGCCACCCACGGTCGTGTCACCGAGGCCAACGCGCATCCGCACTACAGCACCAACAGCCGGATCCACATCGCCGTCAACGGCATCGTCGAGAACTACGTGGCCCTGCGTGAGAGCCTGCGCGAACAAGGTTCCTTGTTCACCTCGGAGACGGACGCGGAGGTGATCGCCCACCTGATCGCCAAGCACGACGACGGCGATCTGGTCGAGGCTGTATGCGACGCCTACGGAGAGCTGCACGGCCATTACGCCTTTGTTGCGATGAGCGCCGACGAGCCGGGCGTGCTGGTCGGCGCGCGCAAGGAGTGCCCGCTGGTGGTCGGTCGCGGTGACGGCGAGCAGTTCATCGGCAGCGCGGTTCCGGCCTTCCTGGCCCAGACCAACCGGGTCCAGTACATGAACGACGATGAGATCGTGGTGTTGCGTCCCGAGGGCGTCGAGTTCATGACCGTCGCCGGCGATCTGCTCGAGCGCGAGGTCAGCGAGGTCGACTGGGACGCGGGCACCGCCGAGAAGGGTGGCTTCGACACCTTCATGCTCAAGGAGATCCACGATCAGGCCGACGCCGCGGCCGAGACGATCGGCGAGCGGGCCGCGCAGCCCGACAGCATCGACCTCGGCGACCTCGGCGCCATCGGCGATGACTACCTGCGCGGGACCAGCCGGATCGTGATCGTCGGCTGTGGCACCGCCTACCACGCCGGTCTCGCCGGCCGCTACGCGATCGAGGAGTGGGCCCGGATCCCGGTGGACGTGGAGATCGCATCGGAGTACCGCTACCGCAACCCGATCGTGACCGACTCAGACCTGGTGATCGCGATCTCGCAGTCAGGTGAGACAGCGGACACGCTCGCCGCCCTGCGAACCGCGAAGGCCGGCGGCGCCCGAGTGCTGGCCGTCACCAACGTGATGGGATCGCAGATCACGCGCGAGGCCGACGGCGTCCTCTACACACGGGCGGGCATCGAGATCTGCGTCGCCGCAACCAAGACGTTCGTCACACAGGTCGTCGCCTTCTACCTGATTGCACTGCGTCTGGCCGAGTTGCGCGGCACGCTCTCGACTGCGGACCTGGTGGCGCGCATCGCCGAGGTCAAGCATCTCCCGCACCTGATCGCCGAGGTGCTCTCCGCGGACACGAGCGAGATCGAGCAGCTGGCCGACGATGTCAGCACGCGCGAGTTCTTCATGTACCTCGGCCGCAACGCCGGCCTTCCGTTCGCCCTGGAGGGCGCGCTGAAGCTCAAGGAGGTCTCCTACATCGCGACCGACGCGTACGCAGCGGGGGAGATGAAGCATGGGCCGATCGCGTTGCTCGACCCGGGCGCACCGGTGGTGGTGATCGCGACCGCCTCACCCGTGCTGGACAAGCTCGTCTCCAACATCCAGGAGGTTCGCGCGCGTGGCGCCCGCGTGATCGGTGTCGCCAGCGAGGGCGATACCGAGATCGCCCAGCACTGCGACGACCTGATTCGCGTGCCGCGTACGCACTGGATGCTCAACCCGCTGCTGGCGGTGGTCCCGCTGCAGCTGCTGGCCTACTTCATCGCGAGCCGGCGTGGACTCAACGTCGACCAGCCGCGCAACCTCGCCAAGACCGTCACCGTCGAGTGACCGCGGCGGGCTGATGGACCTGCCGGCCTGGCTGAAGCCGCTGCCCGACGCGGCCGAGCAGCGCGCGCTCGACACCTGGGCGATCGAGACGCTCGGCATCCCCGGTGCGACCCTGATGGACCGGGCCGGAACCGAGCTCGCCCGAATCACGGCGGAGCGCGTTCCGACCGGCAACATCGCGCTCGTCTGTGGCAGGGGCAACAACGGTGGCGACGGCCAGGTGGCCGCCCGCGTGCTACGCGAGCTGGGCCGCGACGTGACCGTGTTCGACGTCTCCCAGGGTGACGCTGAGCTCTCCCGGCTGCCCTCGCTTGGGCAGCCGGGATCGTCGACGCGCTTCTCGGCACGGGCTTCGCGGGAACGCCGCGCGAGCCGATCGCGAGTGCGATCGCCGCGATCAACGCCGCCCGGGTCGCTGCGCCCGGCATGCGGGTGATCGCCTGCGACATCCCCAGCGGCGTCGACGGCTCGACCGGTGAGATCGCCGGCGAGGCGGTGCGCGCCGACGCGACCGTCAGCTTCCACGCCGGCAAGCCGGGCCTCTGGATCGCCCCGGGCAAGAGCCACAGCGGCCAGGTCCACGTCGTCGATATCGGCATCCCGTCTTTCGACCAGCCGGGCAGCCCGGCGATCGGCCTGCTCACCGACGCTGTGCACGCTGCAATTCCCCGCCGCGACGCCGGCTCGACCAAGTTCAGTGCCGGCAGCGTCCTTGTCGTCGGCGGGTCACGCGGGCTGACAGGTGCGCCGGTGCTCGCGTCGCTGGCCGCCGCCCGCGCGGGAGCCGGGTACGTGACCGTCGCGGCGCCTGCTTCGGTCGCCCCGGCGCTCGCCGCGAAGCTCCTCGAGGTGATGACCATTGAACTTCCGGACGACCCTGACACCGGCCCCAAGCGGGGCGCATCCCGGCTCGCGGTCGAGCGGGCTGCCCGAGCCCAGGCGCTGGTGCTCGGACCGGGACTCGGTCGTCTGCCGGCCGCGCAGAAGTTCGCCCGGGACGTGGCCACGCACGCGAACGTGCCACTCGTGCTCGACGCTGACGGACTCAACGCGCACGCGGCGGACGGCGGGCTCGAGCAGCTCGCGCGGCGTGATGCGGCGACGGTCCTGACCCCGCATGCCGGTGAGCTCGGACGACTGCTCGATGTCTCGAGCGCCGAGATCGACGCGCGCCGGCTTCACCACGTCAGGCAGGCGGCCGCCGCCTCCCGGGCGGTGGTGGTATTGAAGGGCGACGACACGCTGATCGCCGATCCGGACGGTCGCGTTGCGGTCAGCCCCGGCGGCGCGCCCGCGCTCGCCACCGCCGGCACAGGTGATGTCCTGGCCGGGGTTGCCGGCGCATTTCTGTCAAAGGGGGTCGAGCCGTTCACCGCCGCGTGTGCAGCGGTCTCGACCCATCTCCGGGCAGGGGTGCTCGCTGCCGGAGACGTCGGCTCGGAGGGCGTGATCGCCGGCGATGTGATCGCAGCGCTGCCCCGGGCCCGGGGTCGATCGGGCCCCGGGGAGAGCTGAGATGGCACTTCGCGCGGTCGCCGAGATCAACCTCGCGGCAATCGAACGCAACACGCAGCGCCTGCGCTCGCACCTGAAGTCCCACACGCAGCTGTGCGCGGTGGTGAAGGCCGACGGTTACGGGCATGGCGCCGTGCAGTCGGCGCGGGCAGCGCTTCAGGGGGGCGCGAGCTACCTGGCGGTCGCGACGGCGCAGGAGGCAGACGAACTGCGTCGCGCCGGCCTGCGGGGCACGCCGATCCTGATCCTCGGGGCGATCAGCGAGGACGAGCTGCCGCTGGCGCTCGAGACCCGGGCGGAGCTGGCCGTCTGGGATGTCCGTTTCATCGAGCAGGTGCAGGCGCTCGCAGCTCCTGGCGCCGAGCCGGTACGCATGCATGTGAAGCTCGACACCGGCCTCGGCCGCCTCGGAACGCGTGCACCGGAGGAGGGGCTGGCGGTTGTGCACGCGATCCTCGCCGCCCGGCCGGTGCTCGAACTGGCCGGCGTGATGACGCACTTCGCGACCGCCGGCGACGACCCCGGGTTCGTCGCCGGTCAGCTGAAGGTCTTCAACCCGTTCGTGGCGGAGGTGCGTGCGCTGGCCACCGACGATGTGATCGTTCACGCCGCCAACAGCCCCGCGATCCTGCACGAGCCGGCCAGCCACTTCGACATGGTCCGAGCTGGTATCGCGTTGTACGGTTGCGACCCCCTGAACCGCGATCCGGCCGAGCACGGGCTCGAGCCGGCGATGGCGCTGCGCTCCTATGTCGCGGCGCTGAAGCCGATCGCCGCCGGTGAGAGCACCGGCTACGGCCGGCATTTCGTGGCGCAGCACGACAGCTTCATCGCGACGCTTCCGATCGGTTACGGAGACGGCCTGCCGCGCGCACTGGCCAACAATTGCGACGTCCTGATCGGCGGCCGCCGCTATCCGCTGCGAGGGATGGTGAGCATGGACAACATAACCGTCGACGTCGGCCCACAGCCGAGCCTGAAGGTCGGCGACCGGGCGACGTTGATCGGTGTCGACGGCGGCGAGCGCCAGACCGCCGAGGACATCGCACGCAGGCTCGGAACGATCAGCTACGAGGTGGTGTGCATGGTCTCGCAGCGCGTGCCACGGGTCTACCACCGCGATGGGACACCCGTATGAGCCCCGAGCGCGGCCCACTGGCCGCCCTCGTCGAGCTCGCGCCCCGGCACGGGCACTCCTGGCTGGTGGGCGGAGCCGTCCGCGACGGCTTGCTTGGACGCGAGACACCGGACCTCGACCTCGCTGTCGACGGCGACGTGCGCGGTCTGGCTCGGGAGCTCGGAGGTGTCGTCGGTGGTCACGCCTTCAGGCTTTCAGATGCGTTTGGAGCCTGGCGGGTGCGCTCGCACGGTCAGGACTGGCAGGTCGACCTGACGCCGTTGATGGGGGAGACGCTGGAGCAGGACCTGCGCCGCCGTGATCTCACGATCAACGCCATCGCCCGCGAGCTCGATGCGCCGGCCGGCGAACTGATCGATCCCTTGAGCGGCGTCAACGATCTCGAGGCGCGGCGTCTGCGCAGCGCCGGCCCCACGGCGTTCGACGACGATCCGTTGCGGGTGATGAGACTCGCACGACTGGCCGTGGAGCTCGGTTTCACGGCAGAGGTGGAGACCACGCGACTGGCGTCGGCCGCCGCGCCGGCGCTGATCGAGGTCGCCCCGGAGCGGGTGTTCGCGGAGCTGCGGCTGATCCTCTCGAGCGAGCGCGTCGCCGACGGCATCGAGTTCGCGAGAGAGCTCGGCGCGACCGCCGCCGTGCTGCCGGAGCTCGATGCGTTGCGCGGCCTTGAGCAGAGCGATTTTCACCACCTCGACGTCTACGACCACACGCTTGCGACGCTGCGCGCCGCGACCGAGCTCGAGCGTGATCCGGCTGCGACCTTTGGAGAACGGGCTGCGGAGCTGACCACCGTGATGGCCGAGCCGCTCGCCAACGAGATGACGCGCTGGCAGGCGCTGCGCCTGGGGGCGCTGCTGCATGACATCGGCAAGTCCCGCACGCGAGCGGTCACCGGGAGTGGCCGTGTGACGTTCTTCGAGCATGACCGGCTCGGCGCCGAGCTGACGGAGGAGATCCTCGTGCGGTTGCGAGCGAGCGAGCGGCTCACAGGTCACGTCGCGGCACTCGCTCGCAACCACCTGCGGCTGGGGTTCCTCGTGCATGAGCAGCCGCTCACCCGCCGCGCTGTCTACCGCTACCTGGCCGCGTGCGCGCCGGCGGAGGTCGACGTAACCGTGTTGAGCGTGGCCGACAGGCTGGCGACGCTGGGACGCAACTCCGACCGTGCCGTGGAGCTCCACCTCGACCTGTCGCGCGAGATCCTGGCCGACGCACTCGCGTGGGAGCAGCATCGGCCCCGCCCCCCGATAGCCGGGGACGAGCTTGCGCGCGCGCTTGGGATCGAGCCGGGTCGCCAGCTCGGCCGAGTGCTCCGCGAGTTGACCGAAGCGGCCTATGCGGGCGAGATCGAGACCGACGAACAGATGCTCGCCCACGCGCGGCAGTGGTTGTCGGAGGACTCGGCCGCTGCGGCGCATGGCTCAGACCGGGATCGGTAGGCTCCGGGCATGGCGGCCGAGGACTGCATCTTCTGCAAGATCGTCGCGGGCGAGATTCCAGCGCAGATCGTCGACGATGACGAGCATACGCTGGCGTTCATGGACATCGCGCCGGCAACCCGAGGTCACCTGCTCGTGATCCCCAAGCTGCATACGCAGGACCTCTGGGAGATAGGCCCCGATCAGCTGAGGGCCGTCGCCGCAACCGCGCAGCGGCTGGCGCTGCAGGTGCGCGATCGGCTGGGGGCTGACGGCGTCAACCTGATCAACTCGTGTGGATCGCAGGCCTGGCAGACGGTCTTTCACTTCCACGTGCACGTGATCCCGCGCTATACGGGCGACCCGTTGAGATTGCCGTGGGAGCCGACGCCCGGTGACCCGGAGGCGATCGCCGCCGTCGCTGATCAGCTGCGCTGAGGGCTGCGGCGCAACCGGTCGCACCAAACCGGGACCGGAGTCGCACTCGACATTTGTTGGGTCGCAGTTTGCTCCCTGATACGGTTTCCTTCATGTGCCGGGGGGCCATAGGGGCGCCCGGCGAAAAATGCGAGCAGCGCCGAAGGGGATTCAACACATGGCAACGGGAACCGTTAAATGGTTCAGCGACGACAAGGGCTTCGGCTTCATCACGCCAGATGACGGCGGCCGGGACCTGTTCGTCCATTTCAGCGGCATCAACGGTGACGGTTATAAGTCCCTGCCCGAGGGCTCCAAGGTCTCCTATGAGGAGGAGGCCGGCCCAAAGGGCCCCAAGGCAGTAAACGTAACCAAGATCTAGGTTTCGAACGCTCGCGTTGCGGGGCGGCTTGGGGCCGTCCCGCGGTTGGCAACAGGGTGGTCTCCGCGGATGTTTGTGTGGACACTCTGTAACCGGCCGCTAACGCCGCCCTGCAACGAATCGCGCAACTCGCACACACGTGTCGTGTTCAATGGGCGTATGAAACGCGTCGTCTTGATCCTGGCGGCCACGGCGATGGCCGCGTTGATGCTCCCTGCCCTCGCCTCCGCGCGGGACATCCAGCTTGGGGTCACATCCAGCCCGCTGGTCGCTCCCACCTGTCCGGCTGACGCCCAGGGCAACAGCTGCAAGATCGTGCTGACGCAGGTCACCGCGTACGAGAAGCGCCGCGACGGCGTCGTCAACCCGACCTTGGTCAGGCAGTCCGGCGAGTTGGTCTCCTTCTCGCTCGGCCTCGCCGGTACCAACACGGTGACCGCGAAGGACATGGCCTACCTCAACAAGCAGTACGGAGGGCAGCCGGAGGCGCAGCTGACGGTGCTGCAGCCGACCGGCACCGCAAAGCTGCCTTCCTTCCGGGTGGCGGCGCAGTCGCCACTGTTCAAGCTGCGGCCGTCGTTCGGGCAGGTAGCCGAGTTCCCGCTGACCGCACCGCTTCCGGTGGTGCGTGGTGAGATCGTGGCGCTGACGATCCCGACCTGGGCGCCGGTGCTCTCGTTTGAGCTCGCGACCGGGAAGTTCTCCTACGCACAGAGCCGATCACCGCTGAAGTCCGCCACCACGGGCACCACCAGCTGCACCGTGCCGGCCGCCGGGAACCTCGCACAGATGCTGATCGGCGAGCTCTCCGACTACGCCTGCAGCTTCCCGGGTACGCGGGTCGAGTACTCCGTGCTCGAGGTGACCACGCCGCTCGGCTACACCGGCGAGCTGCGCAAGCGCGCCCTGGCTAAGCGGCGCTGACGACGTCGCCCGGCGCTGACGGCGCTGAGTTGTCGCGCAGGTACCACTCGGCGTCCAGAGCCGCCTGGCAGCCTGAGCCGGCGGCCGTGATCGCCTGGCGGTAGGTGTGGTCGACCACGTCACCGGCTGCAAACACGCCTGCGAGGGTGGTCTGGGTCGTGCGGCCCCGGGTGACGACGTACCCGTTCTCGTCCACGTCCACCTGGCCTGCGACCAGCTGTGACTGCGGGGAGTGGCCGACCGCGATGAACGCGCCCGCGATCGCCAGATCGCGCGTCGAGGCATCGACGGTGTTGCGCAACCGCGCCGAGGTCAGCGAGCCGCTTTCGCCGGCGATGAACTCGTCGACCGTGTACGGCGTCAGGAACTCTATGTTGGGGACGGCGCGCGCCCGCTCGAGCATGATGCTGGACGCGCGAAAGTCATCGCGGCGGTGGATCACGGCGACCCTGGAAGCGAACTTTGCCAGGAACATCGCCTCCTCCATCGCCGAGTCGCCGCCCCCGACTATCACGGTCGGCACGTCGCGGAAGAACGCGGCGTCGCAGGTGGCGCAGTAGCTGACACCTCGCCCCGAGAGCAGCTGCTCACCTTCGACACCAAGCTTGCGGTGCTGCGCACCCATCGCGAGGATCACGCTGCGGGTGAGGTGGACCTCATCGCCCACGTGAACCCTGTGCAGCCCGCCATCGCTTGAGAGCTCGACCGCGGTGGCCTCGTCGGTCTCGAGCCGCGCGCCGAAACGCTCGGCCTGGTCGCGCATCTGCTGCATGAGCTCCGGGCCCATGATCCCCCGGGGGAAACCGGGGAAGTTCTCAACGTCGGTCGTCTGCTGCAGGAGGCCGCCCCAGGCGAAGCCCTCGATCACGAGCGGGTTGAGGTTGGCTCGGGCGGTATAGAGCGCGGCGGTGTAACCGGCGGGGCCACTGCCGACGATGACGACATTCTCGTATGCGTTCTCGGTCACTTCACTTCCCGTTCTGCCGTGTCCGTCTATCACTTCACTAAGTATAGGGAGCAGGTCTGGCCGCAGCGTCCCACGCCGGTCGCGTCTGGACATCCTCCTCCTCCCAGCGGCGCACGGTCTTGCGCAGCTGGAAGTAGGCGATCGCGCCCGGGATCGTGGGCAGCCAGAAGGAGAATGCACGATAGGCGAGCACGGCGAGGACCGCCGCCTGGACGTCCACGCCGAAGGCTGTCAACGCGCCGATGAGGCCGCCCTCGACGCCGCCCAGGCCGCCGGGCAGAGGCAGCAGGTTTGCGATCCAGCCGACGAAGTAGGCCATCACGATGACGCCCTTGTGCGGCGCGTAGCCGAAGGCGTGGAAGCACGCCCACAGCGTCGCGATGTCAAAGCCCCACCAGGCGACGGCGCCAAGCAGCCCCGGGTTGCCGGCGCGGAGGAGCGCTATCGCCGTGCGAATCCCGATGCCGGCCGCGCTTGGGATCGTCGCCAACTGCCTGGCGACCGTGCTCGCAAAGCCCTCGCCGTGCGCATGTGCGGCGACGACCCGATCGAAATCGCGGGGGAGCAGCGACATCACGAGGAACAGTGCGATCACCACTGCGCCGAAGGTCGCCGGCAGGATCGTGATCGCGAACGGGGCGGGACCCGGCCACAGGCCCACGTAGAGCCCGATGCCGACTATCACCAGCGCGCCCATGTACACGGCGTAGAGCAGGACCATGAAGGCGATCATCCGCGAGGCGACCAGTCGTCGCTCCATCCCCGAGCGTCGCAGGGCCCACGCGGTCAACGCGATGCCGCCGGCTCCGGCGGCCGCGAACAGGCGCGTGGCCGCCAATCCCGCCATCGTGATCTGGTAGCTGGCCTTCCAGTCGATGCGGGAGGTGCGCTGGACGAACACAGCCCGGAACAGCACGATGTAGCCGCCGAACGAGAGGCACTCGAGCAGGGCCGCGCCGGCCAGCCACCAGGCGTTGCCCTCCTGGAGGCGCTTGAGGCTCGCGCTGAAGCCGACGAGTTTCGGCAGCCCGAAGTAGAGAAAGGCCACGATTCCGACGACGAACAGGAGCGAGGCGACCACGCGCCGGCGTGTGACGACCACACGCGGCATCTGTTCGGGCGCGCCTGGGTCCGGACGCTCGTCGGTCATCAGCCCTCGGCGGCGGCACGAAGCCTGCGCAGTGTCCCGGTCAGCATGTGCACGGCTGGGGCCACCGGGCCGGCGCTGCGGTGCACGGTCTCTGCGAGCGCCGCGCCCGCGATCAGGTCGACCGCGTAATGCTCGCCCAGATAGACCAGCGCAAACCCGAGCGTGCCGGCGTATGCCCAGCCGACCGTGCCGGCCACGGGGTCAACCTCCGACAGGAGCCGAGCAGCCATCAGTGAGGTCGCGAAGTGCAGGGACGGCATCGCCGCAAGCGGATTCCCTCCCAGCGCATCGTAAATACTGCTCCAGCGCTCTCCCCAGAACCGCTCGCCGTACTCGAGCATCATCCGGCGGACGGGCAGCGGCGCCCCGCTGCGGTCGTGCCGGTGGCCGAATTCGCCGATTTCGACGTCGCCGTCAAGCTCCTCGATGTGCCCGTGCGCCGCAGCCCACCAGGGCGGCGCTGTCGGCAGCCGCCAGTAGACAACCGCGCCGAGGTCGAAGACCGCGTACATGCGCGCGGCGGCAGTGCCCAACTCCTTCGGTCGTCGTAGGGCCACGTACCCGACGGCCAGGTGCGGCACCGCGAACCAGGCCCAATGACACCAGACGAGCGTGCGCTCGAAGCGGTTGATCTCGCCTTCACGGGAGAACGCCTGCTGCAGGCGCTGGGTGGGCAACCTGCCGAAGCCGAGCGCGCGGTCGATCTTGATCGGATACTCGATGTGGACCCGCTCCCGCAGGCGCTCCGGCTCGTCGTTGGGCAGCTCATACGCGGCGAGGTAAGCCCACATCTGCAGCACGCAGACCGCGGCATCGCGCGAACGACCGCGCGGGGCGGCAACGCACAGAGCCGCCGGGGCGCTCGCGGCGGCCGCGAGCACGGGGCCCTTTGGCAGGTTCAACCGGCGCCGGAGTACGGGCGCAGCGGCACCCGCCGCCACGAGCGCCCACGCCGTACCTCGGATGGCCCTCGACAGTCGCAAGCGCGCGGAGTATAGAAAGCGGGGTGGTGTCCATGCTCCTGCGACCAGGTTGCCTCGTGTCTCTATAAGATGCAGGCCGCTGTGAATTTCGTTCGCACAATCCTCGGCGCTGCGCGACGCGCCGGAAGCCGCTGGCTGGTGTTCGCGCCGGTTCTGACTGTGGGGCTGTACCTCGGGCTGGCGCAGGACGCCGCAGCGCGTTGCTGCACGCTCAAATCGGGGGCCTCGCCGAATGCGAACAGCATCGCCAGCCTCTACGACATCATCTTCGCCCTGGCGGTCATCGTGTTCCTGGCGGTGATGGGCTTCGTCGTCTACTCCGTGTGGGCATTCCGAGCCGAAAAGAACCCGGTGGCGCTGCAGATCCATGGCAACACCCGGCTCGAGCTGGGGCTGACGCTGGGGGCCGCGCTGATCCTGGTGATCATCGCCACCGTGACGTTCATCAAGCTTCCGAGCATCATCAACCCGCCCAACTCGGATGCCAGCGCCAACTCGGTGCTGTCAGCGTCGCTGACAGCACCAAGCCCGCCCGACGGCAAGAAACTGACGGTCTGCGTCACGGGGCGCCAGTTCATCTGGCGCTACACCTACGGCGCGGACTGCAACAAGCAGGCCTGGGTCAGCCGGCTTCCGTACTCCTACCAGGAGATGGTCGTACCGGCGGGGGTGACCGTCGACCTGCTGATCCAGTCCAGCGATGTGATCCACGCCTGGTGGATACCGGCGCTTGGGGGTAAGGTCGACGCGGTGCCCGGCTACAAGACCTACACGTGGTTCAAGGCGCTCCATGCAAACGAGCTCTACCACGGGCAGTGCGCGCAGCTGTGCGGACGCCAGCACGCGTTCATGACCGCGCTCGTGAAGGTCGTGACCCCGCAGCAGTACACGGCCTGGATCAAGCAGCAGTCGCAGCAGATCAGCAAGCAGAACGACCAGGTCGGTCCTGTGCGGCAGGATCTGATCAGGCAGGGCATCCTGACACCGAGCGGCAACTTCTAACAAGCGGATTCCAGTCACATGAGCATCACTGTTGAGCAGACGAGTCGCCCGGTCCCCCAGATCCTCCGCCACAAGGTGCAGAGGCAGCGCAAGACGCGTCTGTGGGTCGACTGGGTGCTGACGACCGACCACAAGAAGATCGGGATCATGTACCTGGTCCTGACGTTCGTCTTCTTCATGCTCGGCGGTGTCGAGGCGCTGCTGATGCGCTCGCAGCTCGCGGTTCCGAACAACACGCTGATCAGCGGCGAGCACTACAACGAGCTGCTGACGCTGCACGGGACCACGATGATCTTCCTGTTCGTGGTCCCGGTGATGGCCGGGTTCGCCAATTACTTCGTGCCATTGATGATCGGTGCCCGGGACATGGCGTTCCCGCGGCTCAACGCGCTCTCGTTCTGGCTGCTGTTGATGGGCGGGATCGTGTTCTACGCCTCGCTGTTCTGGCACCCGCCGGAAGCCGGTTGGTGGAGCTATCCGCCGCTCTCGAGCATCCAGTATTCGCCCAGCGGCGGGCAGGACGCCTGGATCTTCCTGATCCACCTGACGGGCATCTCCTCGCTGGTGGGCGCGATCAATTTCTACGCGACGATCGTGAACATGCGCGCGCCCGGCATGACCTGGGGGCGGATGCCGCTGTTCATCTGGTCGGTCCTGATCTACGCGGTATTGCTGATCATCGCGTTGCCGGTCGTGGCGGCGGCGGTCACGATGCTGCTGACCGACCGCCACTTCGGCACTCACTGGTTCGACCCCACCAACCACGGCTCGCCGGTGCTTTGGCAGAACCTGTTCTGGTTCTTCGGCCATCCCGAGGTCTACATAATGATCCTCCCGGGCTTCGGAATCATCTCGGAGGTCATCCCGGTGTTCGCGCGCAAGCCGATCTTCGGCTACAAGGCGATCGCCGCGTCCACGATCACGATCGCGTTCCTGGCGACGCTCGTCTGGGCGCACCACCTGTTCACGGCGCCGATGCCGCTCGTGGTGCTCGGGTTCTTCATGCTGAGCTCGTTCCTGATCGGAATTCCGACCGGCGTCAAGATCTTCAACTGGACCGCGACGCTGTGGCGTGGCTCGCTTGTGTTGACGGCGTCGATGTGGTTTGCGATCGGTTTCATCATCGTCTTCCTGATCGGCGGCATCACCGGCATCTTCCTGGCCACGTTCCCGGTCGATTGGCAGCTCAATGACACCTACTTCGTCGTCGCCCACTTCCACTACGTGCTAATGGGCGGAGCCGTGTTCACGATCATGGCCGGTACCTACTACTGGTACCCGAAGATCACCGGGAGGCTCTGTAACGAGCGGCTTGGCAAGGCGTCGTTCTGGGTCACCTTCATCGGCTTCAACCTGACGTTCTTCGTGCAGCACGCGCTCGGGCTCTCAGGGATGCCGCGACGGATCTACACCTACCAGCCGGGTATGGGGTGGTCGACGTACAACCTGATCTCGACGATCGGGTCCTACATCCTCGCGCTCGGCATCCTGATGTCGGTCTACAACTTCGTGACCAGCTACAAGAGGGGTGAGATCGCCGGGCCTGACCCATGGAAGGGCAACACGCTCGAGTGGTTCACCACCTCGCCGCCCCCGGTCAACAACTTCGACACGGTCCCGCGGGTGCGCTCGGTCGAGCCGATGCGCGACATCCGCCTCGAGGTCGAGGCGCAGACCGGGCAGCTCCAGAAGACCGGTGGCTCCGAGCAGTTTGCGCGCACGTGATTGGCGGCAGTCACCTGGGTGCACCTGCGTCCTGACGCGCGGTTGACCTCGGCGCCGATAAGCTGGATCTCGTCTTGAGCACCTCTTCCTTAAGTGCGACCAGTCCGGTCGGGGTTGCCTCGCGGGCGCGGCAGATCGTCTCGGATTACATCGAGCTGACCAAGCCGAAGGTCCAGTCGCTGCTGCTGTTCACGACGGTCATGTCGATGGAGATCGCCGGCAGGCCGTCGGCGGCGACGATCGTGCTCGCGTGTATCGGCGGCTACCTGTCGGCCGGAGGCGCCGGTGCGGTCAACCATTGGTATGACCGCGACATCGACGCGCAGATGGCGCGCACCGCATCGCGGCCGATTCCCGCCGGGCGGGTATCACCGCGGGCCGCTCTGATCTACGGGTGTGTGCTGGCGCTCAGCTCGTTCGTGCTGATGTCGCTGACGCTGAACCTGCTCGCGGCCAGCCTCGCGCTGACCGGCTTCGTGGTCTACGTCGGCGTCTACACAATCTGGCTGAAGCGTCGCACCTGGCACAACATCGTGATCGGTGGGGCAGCCGGCGCGATGCCGCCGCTCGTGGGCTGGGCGGCTGTGCACGGCTCGTTGTCATGGACGGCTGTGTACCTGTTCGCGATCGTCTTCTATTGGACGCCGCCGCACTTCTGGGCGCTCAGCCTGTTGATGAAGGACGAATACGCCGAGGTCGGGGTGCCGATGCTGCCGGTCGTGCGAGGCGAGGCGATGACCCGTCAGCAGATTCTGCTCTACGCGCTGCTGCTGTATGCGGTCACGCAGTTGCCGTTCTGTGCGGGCGCGTTCGGCGGCGTCTACCTGGTCGCCTCGATCGTCCTGGGCCTCACCTTCGTCTGGTTGGCGGTCGTTCTCTACCGGCGCAAGGACCGGGCGAGCGCTCTGCGCCTGTACCTCTACTCGCTCGCATACCTGGCGTTGCTGTTCGCCGCGATGGTCGCCGACGTCAAGCTCTGACGCCGCCTCAAACAGGTAGGATTGGCCGCGATGGACAAGAAGCTCGCCCGCAAGAACATTCGTGCCGGTTTGATCGCCGGCGCGATCTGCGCGTTCATGTTCGGCGCCACGTTCGTCGTCGCCGCCATCTACCTGCATCCATGAGCGCCACCGACTCACAGCCGGCTGAGCCTTCAGTGGTTGAAGCGGATGTTGCTCCGCCCGCGGGCGAGGACATCCACCTTCCGGGCGGCTCGATCATCCCGTTGGTCGTCGCGCTCGGGACGACGATGCTGGTCGTCGGGACGACGACCTGGTGGGTTTGGTCGGCGCTGGGGTTCATCATCCTCGTGGTCTCGATCGGGATCTGGATCCGTGATGTTCGCCGCGACGTCGATGAGTTACCTGAGGATCACCACCACTGAGGTGCCGCCGATGAGGACAGTTCAGAGATATCGCATGCGTACGCCGTCGACCGGGCGTGAGTCGATCGTGCTCGCAGAGCCCGACAGGGTTTACCTCGACAGGGAAACGGGTGAGCAGCTGGAGGTCGTGGCGGAACTGCTGCCGCTGGCTCCGACCGTTTCGGAGCTTCCGTGGTCGATCGAGAACCTGCGGTTCTGCAACCACTGCGATCAGCTCGCGCAACGGGATCTGGCCGACTGCCCCTGGTGCGGGCAGCCGATGGACCCGGTCACGCGGTAGGCGTCGTCAGGAGGAGCCAGTGGACGGCAGCTTGAACTCGCGCGTGAGGGGCCTGGGACGCCACCATCGCGGGCTTGTGGTTGCGTGTGCGGTTGCACTGGCTGGGCTCGCCCTGGCCGCTTGCGGAGGCGGATCGGGTTCATCGAACACCACCGGAGCCCCGCCCCTGACGGTTCCGACAACCGGTGTGGCGACGCCGCCGACGGTCAAGACGACGAGCGCCGGCACCAACACCGGCGCGACCTCGAACTCCGGCACGACCAATACCGGATCGACTGGAGGCTCCGGCTCGGCAGCCAGCACCGACTCCTCCTCCAGCAGCTCGAGCTCAAGCTCGGGCACGGCGGCGACCGACACCACGACCGGGGGCGGCGCCGCCGGGCTCGGCGGCGCGACGGGCGCGACCGGCGCCACCGGTGCCACCGGAGCCACGACGCCGTCGACCACGTCGACGACCGGTGGCTCGGGCCTGCCCTGAGCGTTCTAAGGCACGACCACCGCTGAGCCCTCGAAGCGGCCTGAGCGGAGATCGGCCAGCGCCTGCTCGGCATCCTCCAGCGCGTAGGTCGTGACGGTCGTGCGGACCGGTATTCGCGGCGCGAGACCAAGGAACTCCTCGGCGTCGGCGCGGGTGAGGTTGGCCACCGATCGGATCACTCGCTCCTGCCAGAGGTCGTCGTAGGAGAAGGCAGGGATCTGCGACATGTGGATTCCTGCGCAGACCACCACCCCACCACGGTCCAGGGCGCGCAGCGCCTGCGGCACGAGGCTGCCGTCAGCAGCGAAGATGATCGCCGCATCGAGCCTCTCGGGCGGAAGCTCGGCGCTCGATCCCGCCCAGGCGGCGCCGAGCGAACGCGCGAACTGGGCACCACGGTCGTCGCCGGGACGCACGAACGCGAACACCTCGCGGCCCTGATGCACGGCCACCTGGCAGATCATGTGGGCCGCGGAGCCGAAGCCATAAAGCCCGAGCCGCCTTCCGTCGCCGGACAGGCGCAGCGCCCGATAGCCGATCAGTCCGCCACACAGCAGCGGTGCCGCCTGCTCGTCGCTGAGGTCGTCGGGCAGCGCGAAGCAATAGCGCTCATCGGCGACCGTCTGCTCTGCGAAGCCGCCATCGATGTCTCGCCCGGTGAACCTGGCACGCAGGCATAGGTTCTCCCGACCCGAGCGGCAGAAACGACATTCTCCGCACGTCCACCCGAGCCATGGAACACCGAGGCGCCGCCCGTCATCGCTGACGCCAACGATCTGGTGTCCGAGCACGACCGGCAGTCGAGGGGCTTCGATCTCGGCGTCGCGCAGGTGCAGGTCGGTCCTGCACACGCCGCACGCCGTCACGCTGAGGCGGAGTTGGCCGTCTGCCGGCGTTGGGTCCCGTAGCTCGGCGCGCTCGAGCGGAGCCCCTTGACGTGTGAGCATCACCGCGCGCATCGTTGGATCACGCGAGCGTCAACGATTCGCCGATACGCTCGAGCAGGTCGGCGACGATCCGTGCCGTCGCGCCCCAGATCATGTGGCCGTCGACCACATAGGTGTCCATGTGGATCGGAGCGCCGCGGCGCTGGAGCCGCCGGCGCCTGTAGCCAGCGGCCACAGCCGGAAGCGGCAGGTCGATCACGGCCGCGACCTCGGTGTCGCTGGGGGCCCACCGAAAGCCGCTCGGCACGAGCCCGACGAATGGATAGATCGCATAGCCGGAGACAACGGTGGGTGTCGGTTCCAGCGCACCGATCACCTCGACCCGGTCAGCGGGCAGGCCGACCTCCTCATGCGTCTCGCGCAGGGCTGTCGCGATCAGGTCGCGATCATCGGATTCGCGGCGCCCGCCGGGGAAGGAGATCTCGCCGGCATGGCGCGGCAGTTGATGGTGGCGCTCGGTGAAGACGGCATGCAGAGTGCCGTGCTGGACGTGCAACGGAACCAGCACAGCGGCCTGCACGGTTGCGCGGAGCTCAATCTCCGCGGCTCGCTCGGGATCCAGCAGTTGCCTGCTCAGATCCTGCCTCAGGGAGTCGCTGACCTCGCTCATCCGAGCGTTCAGGCGGTCAATGGGTTGAACAGCAGCCCGGTGGGCACCTTCGGGAAGAAGAATGTCGACTTGGGCGGCATGCTCTCGCCTGAGGCGGCGACGTCCCGCACACGTTGGACCGGTGTCGGCGCCATGAACAGCGCCGCGTCGTAGTCACCGGCGAGCACCAGCTCGATCGCCTCGGCATCGTCCCGGGCGTATCTGAGTCCGTCGAGATGATCGATCTGCTCGTCGGTCATCCCGAGCGCGCCCTTCAGGAGCAGTGCCTCTGTGACCGCGGTGTCGAGGTGCCGGTATGGCTCCGAGCGATCGGGCAGCGCGGCGTCGGCGGTCGCCTGATCCCTGAGCGTCAGTCTGAAGGGGAGCTGCTCACGCGCGTCGAGGTAGCCAATCGCGAGTTGCTCGTTCTCGGCCGGCGGCAACTCCTCCAGTGAGTTGAGCGGCGTCATCGTGAAATTGGACTCGATCGCCGCACGCAGTGCCTGACGCTGGTCATCGCTGAGGTTACGCACCAGCCGATGAGTCGGAAACACCGTCAGGCCGGGATCCTCCAGCGCGACCAGGTACATCAGCACGTAGCGGTGCGGGCCCTCGCCGCCGATCGCCTCCGCGTAGACGCGGGCGGTCTCATAGCGGTGGTGGCCGTCGGCGATCAGCAGCTCCGTGTCGGCGGTGGCAGACTGCACGGCCGCGATCGCGTCGGGATCGTCCACTCGCCAGAGGCGGTTGACGGTCCCGTCAGGGTCGGTGGTCTCGGCCCACGGTGTCCCGGCGGTTGCCGGCGCGAGCGCGCTCCACGCCCGTTGCTCCGGGTCCGAGAAGAGCGCGAAGATCGGTGAGAGGTTGGTCCTGGTGGCCCTGGTCAGCCGCAGCCGGTCCTCGCGAGGTCCTGGATGGGTGCGCTCATGCGGGCGGATCCGGCCGGGACCGTAGTCCTCGACCCGCACGCGCGCCAGAAACCCATGCCTGATCCGGGGCCGGCCATCCGGGCCAACGTACTCCTGTTCGAGCGGCCAGATGGCGGGGGTTTGATCCTGCACGATCACCCCCTCCGTGCGCCAAGACGCGAGCACAGCCGCGGCGTGCTCATACGGGTCACCGCCATCGGTGGCCAGGGGCAGATCGACCTCGACGACGTTGTAGGGGGACTGCGCAAGCAGCCGGTCGCGGCCCTCGGTGTAGATCACGTCGTACGGCGGCGCGACGACCGGCTGCAGCCCCTCGGTCCTGTCAAGCGCGTAGCGCAGCGCGCGGAGGGGTTGGATGTCGGCCATGCGCCGCAGGCTAGCGAGTTCCGCTGGAGGCTAGACTCTGCGGCTTCAGCGGGGTGTAGCGAAGCCTGGTATCGCGCTCGGTTTGGGGCCGAGAGACCCCCGGTTCAAATCCGGGCACCCCGATCACACAGAGATCATGAACCTGACGCTGGCGACGGCGCGATCAGGACCGTTCCGCCCCCCCGCGCGCACCGGTCGCTCGTGGAGCCCGCCTGCACGCCTGTTCCGCCGTCGCCGCGCCGGGGGGTAGGGTGAGGCGATCACACGCCCCGAACAAGGAGCTGAGCGGTGAGCTATCCCGTCGGATTCACAGCGGAATTTGAGGAGCCGCGTAATCGCCTGACGGCGTTCTTCCGGCTGCTGCTGGTGATCCCAGCCGTGATCTGGGTTTGGCTGTATGCGATCGTCGCCCTGGTCGCGGTTCTGATCGCATGGTTCGTGCTCCTGTTCACCGGGCGCTATCCGCGCTCGCTGTTCAATCTGGTGGCTGGATATGTGAGGGTCCAGACACTCGTGCTCGCATACGCGGCATTGCTGTGTGACCCGTACCCACCGTTAACTGGTGAGTCGCCCGACTATCCCGTCCAGGTGACGTTCACAGGCCCGCTGCCGCAGTACAGCAGGATGAAGGTGCTCTTCAGGATCCTGCTGGCGATTCCGATCCTGATCATGCGCTACGTGATGAACCTGCTGCTCGAGGTCGGCGCCATCGCCGCCTGGTTCGTGATTGTCGTGCTGGGCCGGCTGCCGCGAGGCCTGTTCGACCTGATGGTCCTGGCCAACTCCTACATCGCGCGCTCGGACGCCTACATCCTGCTCCTGACCGAAACCTATCCGCCGTTCCAGGACGACACGACCCGTTCTGCCGGCGTGGACATGGGCATCTGAAGAACGGGTCAGGCCGCGACCGCCGGCTCGGTGCTGGCGCGTACCTCATCGAGCGTCACCTCGGGGGCCAGTTCGACGAGTTTCAGTCCGTCGGGCGTGATGTCGAGGACACAGAGGTCGGTGATGATGCGGTGTACGACAGCTCTGCCGGTATACGGCAGTGAGCACTGATTGACGATCTTGTGGCTGCCGTCGCGTGCGACGTGTTCCATCAGCACGATCACGCGTTTGGCGCCATGCACGAGGTCCATCGCGCCGCCCATGCCCTTGACCATCCTTCCTGGGATCATCCAGTTGGCGATGTCGCCTGTGGCCGAGACCTGCATCGCACCGAGGATCGCCGCGTCGATCTTGCCCCCACGGATCATCCCGAAGCTCGTCGCAGAATCGAAGAAGCTCGCGCCGGCGCGGATCGTCACAGTTTCCTTGCCGGCGTTGATCAGGTCCGGGTCGACCTGATCCGGGGTTGGATATGGTCCTGTTCCGAGGATTCCGTTCTCGGACTGCAGCACGAGTTCGACCTCATCGGGGACATAGTTCGGGACCAGCGTCGGCAGACCGATCCCGAGATTCACGTAGTCACCATCGACCAATTCTGCGGCGGCCCGGGCCGCCATCTGCTCACGCGACCAGGCCATCAACCCGCGGCCTCCCGGACCGTGACGCGCTCGATGCGCTTGTCCTGCGCCTGCTCGGCGGTCAGCTCGAATATCTGGTGAACATATGCCCCGGGGGTGTGGATGTCGTTGGGGTCAAGCTCGCCAGGTTCGACCAGGTGCTCGACCTCGGCGATCGTGAAGCGGCCGCACATCGCTGCGAGCGGGTTGAAATTTCGGGCTGCACTGCGGTACACGAGGTTGCCGTGACGGTCGCCCTTCCAGGCCCTCACCAGCCCGAAGTCCGCGACGATCGCTCGCTCGAGCACATACTCGAGACCCTCGAACTCCTGGGTCTGCTTCGGCGGTGAGGACACGGCTGTGCCCCCCTCGGAGTCATACCGCCAGGGCATGCCGCCCTCGGCCACCTGGGTCCCGACACCGGTGCGGGTGAAGAAGGCGGCGATCCCGGAACCGCCGGCGCGCATCCGCTCGGCCAGCGTGCCCTGAGGCGTCAGCTCAACCTCCAATTCCCCCGTGAGGTACTGGCGTTCGAACTCCCTGTTCTCGCCGACGTAGGAGGCGACCACGCGCCTGAGCCGACCTGCGCTCAGCAGCAGGCCTAGGCCCCAATCATCCACGCCGGCATTGTTGGAGACGACCTCGAGGTCACTGACACCGGCGTCGAGCAGCGCGCGGATCAGCACGGAAGGAATGCCGCACAATCCGAACCCACCGACGGCCAGGGTCGCGCCAGATGGCACGTGAGCCACGGCCGCTGTGGCTGAGGCGATCGTCTTGTCCACGGCCATCAGGCTATCGGACAGACGATCGATGACCTCGCCGGACCTGCGTCAGTTTCGGCCGGCGTCGTCGCGCTCGCGTGGTCTGATCGCGGCAACGATCTGCGCCACCACGGCGCCCACATCCTGGCCTCCCGACTGGACCGTGATGGCTCGCTCATCGCCTGAGGGCGGCTCGAGCGCCTCGAGCTGAGAATCGAGCAGACCTGCGGGCATGAAGTGCCCGTGGCGATGAGTAACCCGCCGTTCCAGCTCGCGCCGCGGCACATCGAGCAGGACGAAGAGCACGCCGGCCCGGCGCAGCTGGTCGCGATAGCTCCGCTTGAGCGCAGAGCACGTCACGACGCCGTGGCCTGACGAGGCCAGTTCGGTGTCGATCCAGCTTGCGAGCGACGCCAGCCAGGGGGCGCGATCGGCATCGGTGAGGGCCTCGCCGGCCGCCATCTTGGCGAGGTTGGACGCTGGGTGCAGAGAGTCGCCCTCCTCGAAATCCCATCCGAGTCCTGAGGCCAGTCGCCGCGCGACCGTCGACTTGCCGGCACCGGAGACGCCCATCACGACAATCACCGAGACCGGCGGTGGCTCCTGCATGTCGGCCACGCCTAGGTGTTGCGGACGCGCTCGAGACTTGCCCGCAGCGCATCCATCAGGTCCGGCTGCGCCTCATCGGTGGGCCCATCGAGCGGAACCGGCTTCGGCTGCTTCCTGCTATTGCGTTTGCGCTCGATCAGGTCGGTGAGCTGTGCGCGATCACGGTCCTCGTAACTCGTCGGATCGAAGTCCACCGTCATCGCGTCGAGTAGCTCGACGGCGGCCGTGATCTCACCGCGCTTGGGTTGATCGGCCGCGTCGGTCGGAATCGTGTCGATCTCCGAGACGTCACGCAGCTCGTCTGCGAACAGCATGGTCGTCAGCGAGAGCAGCTGTTCGCGCTCGCGAACCGCCACCAGGTACTCCTTGGAGCGCAGCACGACACGGCCGATCGCGACCTGGTTGGCGCGGGCCATCGCGTCCCGCAGGAGCTGGTAGGCGCGGGTCGTGCCCTCGGAATCGGATCCGGGAACGAGGAAGTAGGGGTGGTCGAACTGCGCCGGGTCGATCTCGTCGAGTCCGACGAACTCCTCGATCTCGATCGTGTGCGTGCGCTCGGGCTCAGCCGCCTCAAGCTCCTCGTCGGTGAGCGTCACCAGCTGGTCACCGAGGTCATAGCCGCGGCCGATGTCCTCCCAGGCGACCTCCTCGCCGCCGGTCTCGCACACACGTTTGATCTGGATCCGCTCGCCGGTCTCGGCGTCGACCTGATGGAAGCGGATGCTCCGATCGCGCGTCGCGCTGACCATCCGCACCGGCACTGCGACCAGACCGAAGCTCAGCGTGCCGTTCCAGATTCCCTGCGGCATCAGTGCGACCTCGCCCTTGAGCGCGAGCTGGGCTTGGCGCCCGCGCCGGTGGCCCGCTTGGCCTCGGCGCCGGGCTCCGCGTCACGGCGTCTGCGCCGCGTGCCCGCTCCCTTGAGGCTCTGCTCGAGGGCTGCGATCAGGTCCGGGGTCTCGCGCGCCTGGGCGGCGACCGGCGCCTCAATCGCCTCGCCGGCGGCCTTCTGCTCGATCAGCGCCATCACCGCCTCGCGATGGCGATCCTCATAACGCTTTGGCTCCCAGGTCTGTTCGAGCGTCTCGACCAGCCGCTCAGCCATATCAAGCTCACGATCCGAAGGCTCCCGTCCCAGCGCCGGCACCTCAAGCTCGGCGCGCGGCACAAGTTCGTCTGCAAATCGCATCGTGTACATCCGCAGTGCCTGCTCGTGCGGCGCAAGGGCCACCAGCTGCTCCCGCGTGCGCAGCACCACGCGCCCGATTCCGACCTTGCCGGTCTTCTCGAGCGCCGCCAGCAGCACCCCGTACGCGTGCTCGCCTCCCGGCTGGGCCCCGATCACATAGGGGCGGTCGTAGTAGATCGGGTCGATCTGCTCGCCCCTGACGAACTCGGCGATCTCGATCGTCTTCGACCCGGTTCCCGTGCGCGCGGCGGCGATCTCCTCGTCCTCAAGCAGCACCTGCCTGCCGTCCTCGAGCTCGTACGCCTTGGCGATGCGGTCGCTTGGCACCTCCTCGCCGGTCTCCGAACCGATGCGCCGGTGAACGATGCGGCCGCCGTCACTGAGATGCACCTCGCGGAACCGCACGCGGCGCTCCTGGACGATCGAGTACAGCTTCACGGGGAATATCACCTCGCCAAAGGCGAGCGTTCCGTTCCACATCGAGCGCGGTGCCAACTTCACTCCTCCAAACGGGGAAGGGTCTGCTGCAACATCAGTATTTTGGCGAACAGGTCGCCTTGTCCTGCAATCCGACTCAGCACATCGTCGGGACCGAAGGCGAGCCCGGTCGGCTCTCGCCGCTCGCGACAGACCTCAACCTCCTCCCAGGTGACCGGCGTCGAGACGCTCGGCCGCCCGGTCGCTCGCAGCGAGTAGACGCTGATCGTCGTCTTGTGCTGATCGTTCTGGCTCCAATCGATCAGCACCTTCCCGCGGCGCCTGGCCTTCGCCATACCGGCCACCACCAGGCTGCGATGGCGCTGCTCGAGCAAATCCGCCACCGCGTGCGCGAACGGCTTGGTCTGTTCGTAGCTGACATCGGTGGCGTTCAACGGCAGATATACCTGCAACCCCTTGGATCCGGAGGTCTTCGCGCACGCCTCGAGGCCGAGCTGCCCGAACAGCTCCCGCAGCTCCAATGCCACCTCGCAGCATTCGACGATGCCCGCGGGCTCGCCGGGATCGAGGTCGAAGGCGACCAGCGTCGGCCGCTCGATCGCCTTCGCCTGCGACAGCGACGGGTGCAGCTCGATGTCGGCGAGATTGGCGAGCCAGACCAGCGTCGGCAGGTCCTGGCAGAGCGTGTAGGGAATTGTGCGGCCCGCGCTGTCGCTCCGCACCGGGACGGTCTGAACCCAGTCGGGCCGGTGCGGCGGCGAGCGCTTCTCATAGAAGAACTGTGCGTCGACGCCATTTGGGTAGCGCTTGAGCGTCAGTGGGCGGTCACGCAGCTGCGGCACCAGGGTCGGGCCGACCGCCGCGTAATACGCGATCAGATCCCCCTTGGTGAAGCCCGTCTTCGGGTAGAGGACCTTGTCCAGGTTGGTGAGCTTGAGGATCCGCCCTTCGAGCTCGATCTCGACTCCACCGCGGACGCCGTGACCTGCGGCCAGCAGCTCGCGCAGGCGATCCTCGCGTGAGCTGCCGGCAGCAGGTGACTCGCCAGCGGGCGAGTCACCCGAATCCTCGATCCGTTCCCTGACGACCTCGACGACCCGCTTGTCGCCGCGCAAGCCCTTGTATGAGGGTTGGCGCAGGGTGCCGGCTCGGGTCCACTCGCTGAACTCCACCTCGCAGACGAGCTCGGGTTCTACGAAGTGCGACCCCTTGGGCGGCTGGCGTCCGGCAAACGGGGTCGTGCTGCGCGAAAGTGGCCCGAGCAGCGCGCTGAGGCGCTCGAGCTCACGTCCGTCGAAGCCGGTGCCGACGCGGCCCACGTAATGAAGCCCGCCGTCCTCGCCGGTCACGCCGAGCAGCAGCGCGCCGAGGCTGCCCGAGCGTGAACCCCGACCGGTCGTCCACCCCCCGATGGCCGCCTCCTGGCGGTTGGAGTTCTTGATCTTGGTCCAGAGGCTCTGACGGCCCGGGCGGTAGCGAGAGTCCAGGCGCTTGCCGATCACGCCCTCAAGCCCGCGCTCGCGAGTGGCCGCGAGCAGCGCCGTGCCCTCGGCGACGAACGACTCGGGCACGCGCCAGCGGCGTCCACTGAGGTCGAGCGCGTCAAGCCGAGCCCGGCGCGCCTCATAGGGCAGGTCCATCAGGCTGTGCCCGTCGAGCCAGAGCAGGTCGAAGATCATGTAGGTGACCGGCGTGCTCTCCGCCAGCCGTCTGACGGCGGCCTCGCCGCGCAGATGCATCCGCTGCTGGAGCGCTTCGAAGCTGGGCTGGCCGTCCCCGTCGAGGGCGACGATCTCACCGTCGAGCATCGCGGTGTGCGAGCCGAGCCCCCGGTTGAGCGCCCGCAGCTCCGGATAGGCGGGCGTGATCTCGTTGCCGTTGCGGCTGAAGATGCGCAGCCGTCCCGGTTCAGAGCGGATCAGCGCGCGGACTCCGTCCCACTTGACCTCGAACGCCCACAGCTCCTCGTCGGCGGGCATCGTCGAGAGCTTCGCGAGCATCGGCGGGATGAAGTCCGGCATCGGCTCGGCGTCGGGATCGACCGCGGGATCCATGCGATGGATCATCCAGTCACGGCTGTCGCGGCCGGTTTGGAACAGCGCGTACCGTCCCTTCAGCCGCTCGCCGTGGAAGACGACGATCACCTCGTCGGCGCGCCACTTTTCGCACTCGTAGGTGCCGTGGTCCCAGATGCTGACCTCGCCCGCGCCATAGTTGCCGGCTGGGATCTCGCCGCGGAAGTCGATGTAATCGAGCGGGTGATCCTCGACGTGGATCGCCTTGCGGTTCCGTTTCGGGTCATCGGGGATGCCGTTGGGAACCGCCCAAGAGGCGAGGACGCCGTCCCGCTCGAGGCGCAGGTCCCAGTGAAGCCTACGGGCGTGGTGCTCGTGGACGACGAACCGAGCCTGGCCGCCCGGCAGCTCGGGTGCAGACGCCCCGTCGGGCTCGGGCGTCTCGGCGAGCTCCCGCTTGCTGCGGTAACCGGCGAGCTTCTCAGCCTCCCTGCCGCTACGGGCCGCCATCGTCACGCACCGTGCACTCAGCTCGTGGCCGCGCGCGGCGGGAAATCCTCCGGCGGGAAGGTCTCGCGCGCGAGTGCCAGGAACTCGGCGACGGCCGGCGGCAGCCGCCGCCCGGCCCGCCACGCCATCGTGATGTCGCGCGCCAGTGCGGGCTCCGTCAGCCGCGCAACCGCGGTTGGATCGTTCGTGCTGACGTCGATCGCGTGCGAGCGCGGCAGTATCGCCACTCCGAGGCCACGTCCCACGAGTCGTCTGATGCGGCGGCTCTGGTTGGACTCGAGGACGATCTGCGGTTCGAAGCCGGCCTCGCGAGCCGCTCCGACAAGCAGTTCGCGGAGTCTCGCCCCCTCCAGGTAACTGATGAAGTCAGCTGTGGCCAGCTCAGCCATCCTGATCTGATCGCGACCGGCCAGTGGATGATCCTTGGGCAGCACGACGACCAGCTCCTCCATCAGGATCTGCTGGAGCGCGAGGCCGTGGCTCTCGACCCGTTCGGTGACGGACAGGAACGCAAGGTCGAGCGCATCGACGCGGAGCATCTCGGCGAGCGCGTCGCTGTCGGTCTCGCGGACGGTCAGTTCGACCCGTGGGTGGCGTTCGTGGAATTCGGCGATCACCCGCGTGATGTCGACCGGGCCCATCGTGTTCATGGCGCCGACCACGACATGCCCGGTCTGAATGCCGCGTACTCGATCGAGCTCCTGGCGCGCCGACTCGAGCTCGGTCAGAACTCGGCGTGCTCGCGCGACCAGGATGTTGCCGGCGTCGGTGATCGACACTCGTCGTGTCGTGCGCTCCACCAGGGGCAATCCCAACTCGCGCTCGAGCTTCTGGATCTGCTGTGACAGGGCGGGCTGGGCGATGTGCTCACGTTCCGCTGCGCGCGTGAAGCTCTGCTCGTCGGCCAATGCCACCAGATATCGCAGCTGCCGCAGCTCCATAGGGAGAGCTTATATGTCTCTGTCAATTCGTGTCTTGGACTTCTGGACCAGCGTGAGCGAGTATTTGCAGCGCAGCACCCTCTCCTCCCTCAGAGCGCGCTCCGAATCCGGCCTCATATCCCGCCGGACGGGGCGCTCTCTCTTAACAAGTCATCACTTCGCAGTCGCGGGGGATCAAAGGCGTGGCGTGACCGCCCAATCGAGCCGCTGCGTCCCGTACTTGGGCACCGTGACCACTATCCGCAGCGTCAGCGGCTGGCCGGCGGACTTCGCTGGAAACACCAGGTGGTCGGTGTAAACGCCGCCTGTGAAGCTGTGTCCCTTCTGCCGGCTCAGCACGGAGCCGTTGAACAGGTACTCATAACTGACGCGGCCGCTGAGCTTCGTCCTGCCTCTGGTGACAACGATCGTGATGGGCCACTCGCGCGTGACCGTCGGCCGATGGTTTCGGATTCGCGGCGTCAGCTTGAAAGCCGACGCGAGCGCCGAACATGGCAGCGCCAGTGTCGCGACGACTGGGAGCACGGCGACGACCGGCCTGAGCCGGTTGAGGAGCTGCGGCGGATTTGGTATCGGTACCTGCCTCCTGGCCCAGAGGCTACCGGCTCCGCAACCCCGCTTCCGCAAGTTTGTCTGGGACGTGGCAGCATGGCCGCCGATGTCAGCTGCCGAATCATCAGCCACGGAACCAGCAGGACACACGCTGCCCCGTCGCGTCGAGAAGCCCTGGGGCCACGAGATCTGGTGGGCCGCGACCGACCAATACGTCGGCAAGATCCTGCACGTCAACAAGGGTCATCGCCTCTCGCTCCAGTACCACGATGAGAAGGACGAGAGCTGCTACGTCCTCGCCGGCCGCCTGATTCTCGTGCAGGGTGAGTCACAGGACGCCCTCGTCGAACGCATCGTGAGCGTCGGTGACGTCTGGCACAACGCGCCCGGGACGATCCACACGATCGAGGCGCTCGAGGACGCGGAGGTGCTGGAGGCCTCGACACCCCAGTTGCATGACGTCGTCCGCCTCCGCGACGACTACGGCCGCGCTGGCAGCAGCGCGATCTGACCTCGCCCAGCCGATGTGCTTGTCCACACCCTCCGTTCGACCCGCCACAATCAACCCGTCGTACCAGGCCCCCGTAGCTCAGCTGGATAGAGCAGCGGACTTCTAATCCGCAGGTCGCAGGTTCGAGTCCTGCCGGGGGCGCTACGGGAGACGGTTGGAATCGGTTGGAAACCGCTGGAAAACAGGTGGTTTTCGCGTTTGGGTGAGTCGGGAGCCCGTGCAGCCGATTCCAGCCGTTTCCGGGGTTCTCCACAGGATCTGTGGGTCATTCGTGGGTCATTTTGGGTCGCGGCAGTGAGTGGCTCCGAGCTGGAACGACGAGACGCCACGATGAGGAGCGAGACGTAAATTCGACGTAACTGGGCCGCGGTGTGCGGCTCGGTCGCGGGTTTAGCCGTGGCTGACGGGGCGTGGGAGGCCAGCCCCGGCTGCTTCCCCACTCGCCGTGTCGCGCGCCAGCTGGTCGACCTGGTCGGCGAGCATTTCGGTGAGGGTTGCGAGTCTGCGGAGTGTTTGTGCGACGGTGGTGGTTGAGCCGCTTTGCCAGGCGTTTTGCCATTGGTGGATGGCGTCGTCGAATTGGGCCCAGGTTTGTGGGTTGCCGGGTCTGTTGGCGGTGGGGGAGAGTTCGTGTGGGGGGTGGCGGGTGACGGGGTCCTTCGCCGAGGCTCGGAGGCCGGTTTCGGCGGCGTATTCGAGCGCGGCGGCTTGTTTGGCGGAGGCCTGGGAGGTGGCGCGGAGGCGTGCTGCGAAGGCGGTGAGCTCTGGCATGACCTGTTCGTGGGAGCGGATGGCGGTGTCCCAGTCGGTTTGTGCGTCTCGTACGCGCTGGATGGCTGTCGCCCGGCTCATCGACCGTCGGCCTCGGCCGGGTCGAGGAGCATTGCGGCGGTGTCGATGCCGGCCATGCCCTCGCTCTCAGATCGGGTAGTCGTGACCTCTGATCCCTCCACGAGGGCGTCGACGTCGGCTTGTCGGAGTTTGTATGGCTTGGTGCCTGGGACGCGTCGTGCGGGTAGCCGGCCGTCACCGATCCAGCGTCGGATCGTCATCGGTTGAACGTCGAGCATCTTCGCGGCCTCGGGGACTGAGAGGCTGTACTCGCTCAGGTCGTCAGATGGACTCATTGCGCTCCTCCATCACCCAGGAATGTTGTCGTGCGATCAACCCTCAGCATGTGCTCAAAGTGCACTCTACCCACCGTTTCCGATCCTTTCAGCACATTATGTTCGCGCAGGTAGCAAGCTGGGGATTATATGTGCCATATAATCTGCTTGGTCGGTGTTGCCGACGGTCTGGTGCGCCTCCCGGCGGCACCAGGTTCCCCACGCGAGGTGGGGCGCTGCGCTGGCCAGGAGGGTGGTTGAAGGAGCGGGATGGCTGAGGACAAGAGGCGGGCCGTGACCGCGCGGCGGGCGATGGCTGAGCAACGGCGCACCCGACGGTTCGTGATGCTCATGAGCGAGGATGACCACGCGCGAATCAAGCAGGTCGCCGACAGTCGCGGTGTGAGCATCGCGCGGCTGTTGCAGGAGTCGGCGTTGAGCGAGTCCTATGACCGGCGCGAACGGCTCGCGACGATCGCAGCGTTGGATTCAGCGAACCGGTTGCTCGCGAATGTCGCAGGCAACATCAACCAACTAGCGCACCACGCAAATATCACCCAACAACTGACGAGGCACACCGAGCTCGAGCAGGCACTCACGCAGCTGCGAGACGTTCGCGAACAGCTGGCCGAGGCGCTCAGGAACGTGAAGTGACTCCGAGCCTGGTCTCAAGCTGTAGACCCGCAAAACGAGGCATGTGGCGCCACGGCGATCTAGATCGTGGCTGAGCCAGCGTCCAGCGTGCTGACCACGTCGCGACTGCGTTCCATGAGAGCGATGGCGCTGCAGGACGGACCACGAGCGTTCGCGATACCGGCGCCGCATGGTTGACCCAGAGCCGGCTTCCTCGGAGGGCTACAACGCGTTCGAGCAGCACCTCGAGCAGCCCATGACGGACACCGCCCACCTGAGCGAATGGGAGCGGCTCGACCCGTTGATGCGCGAAGCCGCGACCGCACCGCACCCCCTACTGGTGCACTCGTACGCCGCCGTCTGCATGCGGGATGTGATGGTGGACACGACGAGGGAGGCACGCGAGCGGGTTCTCACTGAGGCGAAACAGGAGGTGACTCGTGGATCGACGGTCGAGACGTGCTTTCGTGTCGGCGCGTGCATCTGCAGCCTTCTGGAATTAGACCTCCTGTGTCAACTCTCGGCTGCGATGAGCCGCTGTCGGGCTGTGTGTTTGTCGGGGTTGTAGGTGTCGTGGTCGTGCCAGAGTCGCCAGATGATTTGGCTCCAGGAGCGTCCGAGGATGCGGGCGGCGTGGGCGTGCCCGGCGCCGCGTGCTCGAGCTCGGGTGTAGATGTCCTCGGCCCAGGGGTTGTGTCTGCGGCTTGAGTCAGCGAGCACGTTGAACGCTTCGCGTAGGCGGTGATCACACGCCCAGCGGAACTGTGCGCGCCGGAATTTCCCGGATTCGTGAGCGACTGGGCATTGGCCGGCGTCGGCGGCCAATGCACGGTAGGTGGGGTAGCGCTCGCGGCAATCACCGATCTCGGCGAGCATCGTGGCGGCCGTTAGCCATGAGTCTTTGGCGATGAACAACGATTGGAAGATCTCGCCGTCAGGATGAGCATCGAGGGCGTGGCGAATCTCGATCGTCAGCTCGCTGATCCGCTCAACGATCGGTTCCAGGGCGCTGACCATCGCGAGCACGATCTGTCGGTGCGCCTGTGTCTCCAGTTCGCCGGCGCGGCCCTCAGCCCCGGCCCGCAGCTTGCCCAGCAGCTCGTTGGCTGGTTTGCGGCCGGTGTACCCGTGCTTGGCCAGGAACGCGGCGAGGCGCTGTTCACCGAGCCCGCGTGCGTCCGCTGGACTGGGATAGCGACGCAGGAACGCCAGGGCGATCTTTGAGTCCACGGAGTTGAACACCTTGCTCGCACCGGGCCAGAAGCCCGCGAGCTGATCACGCAGCTGGTTAGCGAGCGCGATCCGGGTGCTCACCAGGTCCTGCCGGGAACGGGTCAGCACCCTGAGCGCCTTGGTGCGATCACTATCAGGCACCAGCACTCGGAAACGGTGACTGTCAGTGCGGGCAAGCTCCGCGAGCACGAAGCTGTCAAAGCCGTCGGACTTGCCGTGCGCGACTGTGTAACGCGGACCGGCGGCACGCACCTGGTTCGGATGCACAGCTATCACGGTAAGCCCGGCATCCAACAGCCGCTCAATCAACAGCCCGTCCGGACGCTCGATCCCAACCAGCTTCACCGCGAGGCGCTGAAGCCTCGAACACAACGCCCGCAGACCCATCTCAGTGTGCTTGAACCGGCGGCCCTCCACGATCCTGCCGCTCTCATCAACAACACAAACGGCATGTTCCTCGCTGGCCCAATCCACCCCAGCGAACCTGCTCTCCACCATCACCCTTGCTCCTTCCGATCAGTTGACCTGTGATCGGCGCGAGGTACCCTGGCAGGTGCTTACTGACGGCGCTCAAACGGCGCGACCTCCTGTTGCTGCTCTATGGGCACCTCGACGGAACGTCGGGAGGCGCTGGTCTAAAACGGGCCCTCTGAACGGGCAAGCCCAAACAGGCGCTCTCCCGACATCCGCCGACAACACAGGATGCCCAGTAAGCCCAAAGCAGGCGTCTGGCCCGAGTTGGAGAGGAGTGCGCCCGTGGGTTCGCCGAGGGCATGCCGTATCGCGTCAGCGTCTGCTTCAGACTTCAGCAGATTGGTCGGCGTTTCTTGCCTTTGAAGCGCGGTGAGTTTGAGTGCATCGCCGCTTTGGCGCTCGATGTCGATGCGGATACGCTTTCTCCCGTAGCCCGGTACCGACCGCGTGGTGACGGCGGTCACGTCGGATGCAGAGACGCGGGTGGTTCGCCACAGCGTCCGATAGCGAAGGCCGCTAGGGTCGCAGGTGAGTCGCGTGATCGCTGCACCAGGCCCGCTGAGGACGCAAAGGAGCCCGAATAGGCCCATCAAGATCTCGGCCAGTAAGTCTCCTCCTGCAACCGCACTCAAGCCGAAGATCACTCCAAATGCCGTGAACGCCCACGCGCCGACTTGCTTCGTGCGGTCCGGTCGCAGCACCATCACGGACGCCGCACGGGCGTGCTCCTCAGCCACTGGACTATTCATAGCCATCGCATCGGCCGTTCTTGCCCGATGCTGTAGTAGTCGCCTCGCTGCCGCATCGATCGATAGGCGGCAGTTCGGCTCGCTACCTGCGAACGAGCCGCAAGATGGGGTCAGTGTGATCGGACCGTGAGTCGCAGCGGCGTGGGTTGCCAGCCGCCCCCGGGCACGACGACCCCCACTCTCAGCTTGGCCCCCGCGCGCGGCTTCTGGTCTGTGATCACATAGTTCGCGTAAAGGCTCGCCGCGCGTCCCTCGTGCAGGGGCGGAATGGTTGCTGCCCACAAGAGCTCATGAGCCTTGACCCACCCGATCGCGACAGACAACGGCCTGCCAGAAAAGGAAGGAACGCGGTACGGAAGCGGGACGGGGTGCGCCGGGCTTGCCACTCCGCATGGAGGAATCTTGGTCGAAAGGGTGATCGTCGACTCACGCGCAGCGGTACGGCCCGGAGAAGGCGCCGATGACGTGACAACGGGGATGCACTCCCCTGACCAATCGATCGAGAAAGCGTGTGTGAACGTAACCCTAAACCCGGCGCGGTGCAGCTCGGCATAGGCCTCGGGCAAGCTCTTCCCATCAACGGTCGGGACAGCCCTAGTCGAGCGATCCGCAGAATGCGCGGAAAGGTCAGCCGCGGCGATTCCGGAGGAGCAAAGGCAGACTGTCAGAGCAGGAATTAGAACGAGCTTCGATCGGTTCATGTCAGTTTCGTTCCCCCAACACTACGCGTGATCTCTCCGCTCGTCACGATCCGCCGCGTGAATTCCAAGGCTGCCGCTTCGATCGACTTCCGGCAGCCGGTGCTAACCCTTTCGACAGTCTCGAGCAGACGAGCAGCAAGCAACCAATCCTGTGATCTCGGCCTCGATTGTGCGTAGTGTTTGCGGTATGAGGCTCTTGGCGCTACGGATTCGGGCGATCCTCGCGATCTGCATATGCGCGATCGTGGTCTGCGTGTGCGGTGGCTCGGCGTCTGCGCGGAGCAGCGTTCGTGTCCACGCGGCGTCATGCCCAAAGGGTGGCGAGAAGTCCATTTTTCGCCTGATACCTGGGATAGGCTCCGGTCAGCATGTCGTCGCGCCAGCCGGAACTCTCTGGACGACGATCTGTAGTGGCTCAAGAACCGGGGTCCTCAAGGGCGGTCCGATAAACGCCGCGCTGAACAGCGCTAGTTACAGGCAGAACGAGATCTGCGTTACGAATCTCGTGCCCCCGATACTCGTGATCCTGCGAGCCAGGACATTGACCCGCCGGTTCATCATGAACATGGACGGGTGCCCCGGTGTGGTAATCAGCGACGTCACCAAGCTGAGCTTCACGCCGGGGGGCATCAAGCGGGTGAATGCAGCACTTGTGAAGTCAGGCCTCATCGGCCCAGCCCAGATGCCCTGACGCGGAGGTCGCTCGCTTCCGCTTGGATCGAGCAGCAGCAGCGCTGTGGAAGGATCGCCGGTGCGCGATCAGTCGGGGTTGCTGTGCCCGCCGCGCGCGAGTCTCGCCCAGAGCCGCCGAACAAGCCCCTTCTTGGCCGGTAGATCCTTTGGATGGGTGGCGGCGTACGAACTAGCTCTCGCGTCGATCTCACGGTCCGTCTGCCTGATGGATTCGGCGCGGCCGGGATCTGGTGGCATGAAAGACATGCGGAGATCCTATCCCTCGCTTCCGGATCGATCGAGACGCGGCAGCGGACTTGGGGGTTAGCTGCCGGATGCCCCCGCGGTCTGACTGGCCTCGTTGGCGGCTGCCTGTGATGGCATGCCTTCAGGATGCTGGGGCGTTGCAGTTGGGTACGTCGTCTGTGTCAGCACGATCGCGCCGGTACTGTCTGTCGTATTGGTCGGCTGTGGTGAAGCGCCCTGGCTAGCCTCGTTGGCGGCCGCCTGCGATGGCATGCCTTCAGGATGCTGGGGCGTTGCATTTGGGTACGTCGTCTGTGTCAGGACCGTCGCCCCCGAAGGCAGAGAAGTCGACTGGCCCGACGCTGGTGCTACGGCAGCGGCGCTGCCGCCGATCAGGCAGGCAAGAAAACCGATGGTGATAAAGCGTCGTCTCATTCTTCCTCCCAAGGAGGCTCTAGAAGATGCCCTGTTGGAATTAAGGATACGCCGCTGCCGCAACGATCGAGAACCGACACCCCTCTCAGCGCGTTGGGTGAGGCGCGGCTGTCGTTGGGTTGTGATCGTGGGCTTGTGCGGGGCATCAGCGAGCCGGTATTTTGACTGTCTTATGTCTAGGGGTGCTTGGGCGGAGTCAGCGATTCTGGGGCGGATGCTGGGGCGCGTGATGGTTGTGGTGCTCGGCGTGCTTTGGATAGGTTGTGTTGGGGGTGCCCGTGCTGCCTCGCTCAGTGCGACGGATACCGGCAGCTGGACCCCGACGGCACCGACGAATCTGACCGCTACTTCGCTGAGCGTGTCAAATGGCGGGACTTGGGGTGAGTTCACCTGGACGATCCCATCGATGGTCGGCAGCGGGGACGTGACGATAGTCGGATACACGCTCGATGCCGTTGACACGAGCAACGCTAACGGCAGCATGCAGTATTCGATTGACGTCGATGCTGTGGGCGACGCTGCGGGCGTCGGTGATTGGGGGTATGCCGAGGGGCTGACTGCAGGCGATACGTACGTGTTCACGATCACGGTCGACTACTCGGATGCTGCTGATGACCAGGCTTCAGCGCCTGCGGCGTCGATCCTCTGGTCTGGTTTGCCGCAGGCGCCGGTGTTTGTCACGGTCGCGGCTGGGGACGGGTCGGCGACTGTCGACTGGCAGGCTCCGCCTAACGACGGCGGTTCGCCGATTACGGGCTACGACGTAGAACTGGCGAACGTTGACACGGTGGGTGACGTTCTCAGCGCTGAGGTCCCTGCGTCACAGACGTCGTATACGTTTTCAGGTCTCGCTCAGGGAGTGATGTGGACTGCAACTTTGAGATCCGTTACGGCGTCGGGTGCCGGCCCAGAAATCTCTTCTCCTGTCCCGGTTGCTGTGTATGACGCGGCTCCCGCGGCTGCGGCGCCTTCGCAGCCGCAGGCTGTTTCGGCGGTTGCGGGCAATGGCGTCGCTCAGGTCGAGTGGCAGCCACCGTCCAGCGATGGAGGCGCAGCAATCGAGGCCTATACCGTGACCGCGGTCGATCAGTCCTATGCACCGGGTGGTGGACAGACGCTAACGACAGCCAACGGGTCTACGACATCCGGTCTCGTTGCGGGCCTGATCAATGGCGACGAGTATCGGTTCGTCGTCACCGCCAGCAACGACGAGGGCACGAGCCAGAGTGCTACGTCGGCCGCGGTGACGCCGACCGGCGCGGTTCCCGTGGCCCCGCAGAGCGCATCAGCCACTGCCCTTACGGGATCCGGTTCGGTTGAGGTGGACTGGTTAGGCCCGAGCGGGAATGGTGGTTCGCAGACTGTGAACTACAGCTACACGATCACTGCTACCGACCTCACGACGCCGGCCAACGGCGGCGAGGTCGATGTGGCAAGTGGGTTGACGAACAGCACGATCGTGAACGGACTGACCAACGGTGACTCCTACGTGTTCACGGTTGTTGCGTTCAACTCGGCGGGCAGCAGCTTCGGTGTGCAGACTCGTGCCGTCGTGCCGTTCGGACCTCCCTCGCAGCCGACCGGTGTGGTGGTGCATTCCGGCGATCAACAGGCAACAATCAGCTGGAAGCAGCCCGAGAACGATGGTGATTCGCCGGTCACGGGCTACACGGTGACCGCAACGGATCTGACTGATATCTCTCGTGGCGGACAGCAACTCACCGTCACCGGGACCTCAGCAGAGCTCACGGGACTCTCCGACGGCGACTCGTACGCTGTTGCGATCACTGCTCATAATGGCTGGGGTGCCAGCGTTCCAGCAGACTCCTCTGCGTTTACTGTCGGAAGTCCCCCCAATCCGCCCAGCGACGTGTTGGCCCGTGCGGCGTCGGATGGCATCGTCATCACGTGGGAGAGCGGCGCCGGAAACGCTTCCTTGCCAACCACCAAGTACGTGATCAGCGCCATCAATGTCGAGACGGACACCGCAGTGCGCTCACTGACTGTCGCAGCCACCGCGAACACTGCGACGTTCAGTGGCTTAAAGACTGGTCGCTACAAGTTCGCCGTCGTAGCCTGGAACGTTGCCGGCGCCAGCACCGCGGCCGCATCGGGTGTGCTCGACTACAAACCGACGAACGCCTCTGACGTGCCACCAAAGAGCGGCAAGGTTGCAGGCACATTCCACAGCCTGAAGCTCATGGTCACCACGGCCATTCGTGCCTGTACCGCGCCCGAAAAGTTATCGATTCGAGTCTCTGCGACACGGTCCCAAGGCTCACAGAGCCCGCGGCCGACGCTGATCGAGGTCGCGGTGAAACTGCTCGGAATGCCTGCCCGAACCCTGAAGCATCTCCCTGCCACAACTACGTTCAGCCTCCATGAACCGAGCTCCGGCCAGCACCGTCTAAGGGTCGACTTCGAGTTCCGGGAGCGATCATCGAACGGACGCCTCCACAGACTCTCGAAAACTCTTACATCAAATGCTGTGGCGTGCGCGTAACGCTAGGCAGCCGGTAGATGCATTCAACGTGACTGCTACGCCGACCCGACGCTGAAGGACCAACCGAACGTCGGTTTCCTCGCGGCAGGGCCCAAGTGCCCCTGCTGGACGAACACTTGGAGCGATAAAGCAGTCGGTCCGGCTCTAAGGACGCCCCGTGGGATGGCGGGAGGCTGAAGTCGTATCAGTGGACCCGGCCCGCCTGGCTCCGAAGCGCCAACACCGGAACCAGAGTGCCGGTTCTCGATCTTTGCGACAGCGCACGAGGTGGCTTGATCGGCCCGATCCGACCGCATAGATTCCCTGGATGTCGCAGGTAGCCGACCAGAGCGATCGTGTCCACCTGGACATGCCTGCGACGGCCAGCGCGGGAGCGCTCGTCGAGTATCTGCTCGTCAACGACAGCGACTATGGGGCGGTGACCGGTCTGGCCTTTGGCCTGGACCGCAAAACCCCAGGCGGCTGGGAGTCCGTCGAGTTGAACATGGTCGTCGCAGCGATCGGGCTCATCGTCGAGCCCGGTCACTCCCGACAGCTCCACGCGAAGATCCCCGACGGAACCCCGGCCGGGGTCTACCGGTTACGTCAGAGCTTCCGTCTGGGGCCACGACAGGGCTTGGGCTGGGCTTGGTCGCACGGTGGCCCACCGGAGTTCGAAGTGGCCGCAACGTTTCGCGTTACGACGCAATAGGGCCGGGAGGCTGCCTTCCGAGTGTCGATCAAACCGGGAGGCTTTTCACCTCGGCCCAGGTCGCGCTTCCCATCCGGTTACGTCAGTGATCGTTTCGCCCAAGACGTCGGGTAACTCGTCCGGAACATCGCCTTGTCCCGTGAGCGAGACGCCTCGGTCCTGCGGGGTCTCGAACGCGTACGCGCGGATCACGTTTTCACCGAACGGCTCGATCACCCAATGCGCCCAGTCACTCCCGCGTGCCTCGACCTTGTATCCGAACGTTGCGAGCACGGGCGTTGCGGCGTCAACCAGACGGTCAAGCGCCGCGAGCGGTGGTACGTCTGCGAGAAAGTCGATTCGGAGCACTGGCAGCACGACAGAGGCTACGGACAAACCGCGAACAAGACCAGCCGCTCCTAGTCGATCCAAGCGGAAGCGCTGCTCACTGGTCGCCAAGCCGGTCGAGAGCCTCGGCGGCAACATCAGCGGGTCTGCCTTCCACGACCTCAAAGCTGACGCCGTGGGCGACGCACTCGAACGTGCCGTCATGCATTGTCACGATGAAGTGTGTTCCGGGACGAGGGTGAGCAGGCATGGCGGGAGTCTTGTTCCAGAACCGCCCCAGCTCGCGTATCCAAGGCGACGGGTCAACGCGAAATACGCCGTAACAGCTCAGGCCGCTCTCATACAGCGGATGACTGATCAGCGCCTCGTCGTTTGGCGTCCCGAGGTAGCTCGCACGCACTCCGCGAAACCGACACAGGGCCACGAGGGGCACGGCCTCCGAACCTGGATTCGCGCTGACGCGATACGCCTCTGAGACCGCATACATCAAGACGACGGAATGTTCGTCAGCAACGACGATCGCCATCGCCGGACCGCTGGACGGCGGAGGTGCCTCATCCACCTTGAAGACGCGATCGTCCCTGCCTGAGAGGTACACGCCACGACCATATCGCTGCCGTCCGGCCGACTGGCAGGCCGCATATTGCCTCTCGATCACAGCGGCACTGACTGCGCCCTCCAAGGGCCTGAGCGCCTATTGCCCAGATGGTCGACCAGCAGGCTACCGCCGCGCGGAGCCTGGGCGCTGTCGCACGTCGATCTGAGCGGAAGGCAGAGCGTCTTCGGCCGGAGTGTTGGTTTCGTGGCGTTGCGCTAGTCCGGCGCGGCGACCACGCCGCGAGTGCTCGCAAGGAAAGCAGCAGCGGCCGCGTGCCCGCGACTCGCGGTTCCAGCGCTTCGGCACGACAAAAGACGATGATCTCCTGAGGACCTGAAGTCCTTTTGGGCTTGCCGTTACGAGCAGCTCGGCCCAAGGCCCGCCGTCATCCGTCAGCGTCTGCTCCGCTCGTGTCGTTGCCTGATCCTCAAGACGCCTAGCGCCCCAAGAATCACGCAGACAATCCCGATTGCCGGAAGCGGCCGGATAACTGTGTGGGCATCGGCAGACCCATCCGATATGCCGTCGATGTACGAACTCCGCATGCTGGCGTGAACGAAACGCAGCGCTGCCCGCGAGGCAAGAAAAGCGTAGTAGTTCTCCCCGGGCCTGCAAGGTGACTCGCCTTCGCTAAAGATCCCGACGACGATCGAGCGTGACCCCGGCTCGACGGCACCTGAGCCGCTGTCTCCCCAGCATGCAGCGCTCGTCTGCTCGAAGACGCACAGGACGTGGCTAGTGCCGCAGCTCCTGCGGACCGACGAGTTGACGACCTCATTTAGCTGGCCAGTCCAATCGCCAGCCGACTTCGCGTAAGTGCTTGGCTTCTCGTTGCCGAAGCCTGCCAACACTAACCGCGACACACGCCCCGGCATAGGTGTACTGGCGCTCGGGAGGTACGCAACTCGGGCATCGTCGCCGTCTAGGTCAAGCGGTTCAGAGAGCGTCAGCACCGCGAGATCGTGATCGACCGTATCCAGATAATTAGCGGAAGTGAGCTTGCTCGCGGCGACATACCCCGGCATCACCCGCACCGCACTGACTGAACGCGACTGTTGGTGATCGGACTTGAGCGGTTGCTTGTGGTTCGAGATACCCGCCTCGACAGTGAAATCGGAAGCTGGCGAAGGCTCTGCGGACTCTCCGTTATCGGACGTGACGCAGTGCCCTGCGGTCAGGATCTGGGACGAGTCAATGATCACACCGGTGCATATCGGGTACCCGTATTCCTGGACCAGCACAGTCCACGGTGCTGCGGTGATCGACACGGCCTTACCGCCGACCACGCCGGATGCCTCGGACGCACCAGCGCCCAGCAAGATGACGACCACTGTAAACACAGCAGCGAACCGCGCAATCGCGCCATCTCTGCGTAGGCCACTCATGAGAGCGCTGAGGGTATCTGAGTGGCGGGCTATAACCGAATGTTGTGGACGGTGTTGAGGAGAAGGGCGGCGTACCTTCCCGGTTGATCAAGACCGACCGCCTTGAAGGCGGGAAAGGAAGGCACGCCATGACGAATGTTCGCACGCTCCGGTCGGGGACGGCAACGATGGGATGCAGGTCACGCTCGATCGGCTCGCACAGGAGGGCGCGCGGCGGATGATCGCGGCGGCGCTGGAGGCCGAGAGCGGATGAGTACGTCGACCGCTGCGGAGACGCGGTGGACGAGGCTTGCCGCCGGCTGGCTGTCCGCAACGGCCGCGCGGCGGAGCGGAAGGTGACGGTCGGGTCGGGGACGATCCCGATCAAGGCGCCGCGAGTCAACGACAAACGCGTGGATGAGCGGCGAGCGACAGAAGTTCAGCTCGCGGATCCTGCCGGCGTATGCGCGCCGCTCGCCGAAGGTCGAGGGAGGTGATCCCGATCCTCTATCTGAGGGGCCTGTCGACCGGTCACTTCAAGCCGGCGCTCGAAGGACTGTTGGGTGAGGACGCCGCCGGCCTGTCTGCGACGACGATCAGCCGGATGTGCAAGGAGTGGGAGGAGCATCACGCCCGGTTCTCCAAGCGGCACCTGGGGTTCTCCGCTACACGTACCTCTTCATGGCTGGTATCCACGTCCAGATCCGGCTCGGGGAGGACCCGAAGGTGTGTCTGCTGATCGTGATTGGTGTCCGTGAGGACGGTGAGAAGGAGCTGCTGGCGGTCCAGGACGGCTCCCGCGAACGAACCTGACTCTTGGGCTGCCGTCTTCCGGACATTAAGCGTCGCGACCTGAGCGTGGCGGCTCCTGCTCAGCGTCCTCCTTGTGTTCTGGGCGCGATCGAACGTGACCGGCGGGCGGAGAGTCGCTGCTGGCGTCGGTATCGACGCCTGCCCGTCGGCGCAGCCGCGCGCGAAGGGGCTGCTGTCGGAGATCATCGACGACCCGGCACGATGCGAAGCTCGCGCTCGAGGTCTTCGTGAGATACGGCGAGAGACACTGTCCAAACGCGCCCGGTGGATTCAGCGGATCGCGGTCGCGTTCCGCCGAAATAGCACTCGTCAGGCTGAGAGGGCCGTCGCGAGTGCTTCGCCACCGTCCGGCTACGCTCGCGGGTCACTAAGGGCGCCGGCTCGAAGACCGCGGCGCTGGCGATGGCCTACAAGCGCGGCCACGGCCAGGCGAGTCTCGCGGCGGTAACGGGCAACAAACCGTCAACGACGTGCTCAATGGCATTTCAGTTCCAGAACGGCATCAAGGCCACAGACAACGACAACCACGACGACGACGGAATGACAGACGAGAGGGTCGCCGCCTGATCATCTCATGCAAATCCACAACACTGACATTGCCCCTGATGGCATTTGAATTCCGTTACGCGATGCTCTACTCGCCGTCGCGAGCGCTTAGCCAGAAGCACTCGTCGCGTGAAGCGTTCGCTATCGCTCGGCCACGAAAGGGGCAGTCTGGATGGGCTGCCGCTCCGCGCATTAATTGGGCTACAACCAGCAGCGACCGGGCTCCTGGCAACCCGATCAATCCAGCACTCAGCCGATCGCGCCGGAACCCGGCACCGCCTCCAACGCCCGACGCGATGCGGTACCGTGATTTGGCCGTCCTCCGAATGGGAGGATGCGCGGATTGGGCTGCAGATCAGAGTTTGGTCGCTGTGATCGGGAATCGTTCCGCGGGAAAGGAGCAGCATGTCTGATTCGACGACTGCGACGCAGGACGGGGGCTCACTTCCGTTCCCGCCGATACCGTCTGCGAGTGTTGCCGGGCGAACGATGCAGGATTCGGCCTACCGGCCGCGCGAGACGCCGCGCCGTGTGCCGGATGATGCTCCGAACATTCTGATCGTGATGATCGATGATGGTGGGCCGGGCCAGCCATCAACGTTTGGCGGCGAGATCAACACGCCGACGCTGGATCGCATCGTCGAGGAGGGAATCGCATACAACCGGTTTCACACGACGGCGCTGTGTTCCCCGACCCGGGCTTCGCTGCTGACGGGGCGAAATCATCATCGGGTGGGTTTCGGGATCATCACCGAGTTCGCGAACGACTGGGAAGGCTACTACGGGCGGATTCCCAAGAGCAGTGCGCTCGTGGCGGATGTTCTGAAGGATTACGGCTATGCCACCGGTGCGTGGGGGAAGTGGCATAACACACCGGCGGAGGAGGCCGGTCCGGCCGGACCGTTCGAGAACTGGCCTGTGAGGATGGGCTTTGAGTACTTTTACGGGTTCCTGGGAGCGGAAACATCGAGCTGGGAGCCGACGCTGGTTCGCAACCTCGACTATGTCGCGCCGCCGAAGACCCCGGAGCAGGGCTATCACCTCGAGGAGGATTTGGCGGATGACACGATCGCCTGGATTCGTCGGCAGAAGACCTATCAGCCGGACAAGCCGCTGTTCATGTACTGGGCCGCTGCCGCTCTGCACGGCCCGCATCACGCGCCCAAGGAGTGGGCTGATAAATACAAGGGCAAGTTCGATGATGGTTGGGACGTCTACCGGGAGCGTGTCTTTGAGCGCGCAAAGGAGAGAGGCTGGATTCCCGCCGAAGCACAGCTGACGCCACCGCATGAACAGATGCCGTCTTGGGACAGCATCCCTGAGAACGAGAAACCGTTCCAAGCACGCCTGATGGAGGTGCTGGCCGGGTTTGGTGAGCACTGCGACGCTCAGATCGGACGGATCGTTGCTGAGCTCGACGAGCTTTACGGTGAGAACACGTTGATCTTCTACATCTGGGGTGACGACGGTCCGTCGGCGCAGGGGCAGAACGGCACGATCAGTGAGCTGACCGCCCATAACGGCATTCCCACAACGATCGAGCAGCAACTCGCGGCGCTTGAGGAGATCGGGGGTCTTGACGCTCTCGGTGGGCCGAAGACCGACCCGATCTACCACTCGGGATGGGCGTGGGCAGGCGCGACCCCGTACAAGGGAACGATGAGCATCCCAGGGTATCTAGGGGCCACGCGCAACCCGATGGGTGTCCGTTGGCCGGCCAAGATCAGCCCCGACGCGACGCCGCGCGCTCAGTTCCATCATGTCAACGACATCGTGCCGACGATCTATGAGTTTCTCGGTATCACTCCGCCGCGGGAGGTCAATGGCATAGCCCAGGACTCGATCGACGGAGTGAGCCTGGCCTACACCTTCGATGACCCAAACGCTGAAGGCCGTCTGGAGACGCAGTACTTCGAGACGCTCGGCAGCCGCGGCATTTATCACAAGGGTTGGATGGCCTCCACGTTCGGCCCGCGAGTCCCTTGGGTGACCGGTGTGCCGCCGGGTATCTTCGAGTGGACCCCTGACAAGGACACGTGGGAGCTATACAACCTGGAAGAGGACTGGACTCAGGCAAACGACCTCGCGGGAGAACTGCCCGTGAAGCTGGCGGAGATGAAGGACCTCTGGCTGATCGAAGCGACGAAAAACAACGCGCTGCCGATCGGCGGAGGGTTCTGGATTCTGCTGTATCACCCGGAGTACGTCCCGGCACCGCCATACACGGAGTGGACCTTCTTCGGCGACACCGTCCGCGTGCCGGAGTTCACCGCCCCGAAGCTGGGTACGCGGCCGAACGTCATAACGATCGATGCCGTGCTTCCCGCCGATCCCAACGGTGTGCTGTACAAGCTCGGCGGGTTCGCTGGCGGTCTGACGTGCTTCGTGGAGGACGGCATCCTCTGCTACGAATACAACCTCTTCGAGATTCAACGGACGAAGATCCGGGCCCAGGAGCCGCTCCCGCAGGGCGAGGCGACGATCGAGATCGACACGAGTCTCGTCGATCCCAAACAGCCGCCACGTGGCCCGCTGAACGTGGCCATGAAAGTAAACGGCGAGACCGTTGCCGAAGGGACCGTTCCGATCAGCGTGCCGCTCGCGTTCACCGCCACCGAGTGCCTCGACATCGGCGTCGCGCTCGGCTCGCCGGTATCACCCGACTACTACGACAAGAAGCCGTTCAGGTTCAACGGCAAGATCGAGGGCGTCCATGTCAGGTACACGGACACGACATAACGACGCCGGGCACAAGTGAAGGCGTCGCTGCGCGACAGCCTTCCGCTTCGGGCTTACTGGGCATCCTGTGTTGTCGGCGGATGTCGGGAGAGCGCCTGTTTGGGCTTGCCCGTTCAGAGGGCCCGTTTTAGACCAGCGCCTCCCGACGTTCCGTCGAGGTGCCCATAGAGCAGCAACAGGAGGTCGCGCCGTTTGAGCGCCGTCAGTAAGCACCTGCCAGGGTACCTCGCGCCGATCACAGGTCAACTGATCGGAAGGAGCAAGGGTGATGGTGGAGAGCAGGTTCGCTGGGGTGGATTGGGCCAGCGAGGAACATGCCGTTTGTGTTGTTGATGAGAGCGGCAGGATCGTGGAGGGCCGCCGGTTCAAGCACACTGAGATGGGTCTGCGGGCGTTGTGTTCGAGGCTTCAGCGCCTCGCGGTGAAGCTGGTTGGGATCGAGCGTCCGGACGGGCTGTTGATTGAGCGGCTGTTGGATGCCGGGCTTACCGTGATAGCTGTGCATCCGAACCAGGTGCGTGCCGCCGGTCCGCGTTACACAGTCGCGCACGGCAAGTCCGACGGCTTTGACAGCTTCGTGCTCGCGGAGCTTGCCCGCACTGACAGTCACCGTTTCCGAGTGCTGGTGCCTGATAGTGATCGCACCAAGGCGCTCAGGGTGCTGACCCGTTCCCGGCAGGACCTGGTGAGCACCCGGATCGCGCTCGCTAACCAGCTGCGTGATCAGCTCGCGGGCTTCTGGCCCGGTGCGAGCAAGGTGTTCAACTCCGTGGACTCAAAGATCGCCCTGGCGTTCCTGCGTCGCTATCCCAGTCCAGCGGACGCACGCGGGCTCGGTGAACAGCGCCTCGCCGCGTTCCTGGCCAAGCACGGGTACACCGGCCGCAAACCAGCCAACGAGCTGCTGGGCAAGCTGCGGGCCGGGGCTGAGGGCCGCGCCGGCGAACTGGAGACACAGGCGCACCGACAGATCGTGCTCGCGATGGTCAGCGCCCTGGAACCGATCGTTGAGCGGATCAGCGAGCTGACGATCGAGATTCGCCACGCCCTCGATGCTCATCCTGACGGCGAGATCTTCCAATCGTTGTTCATCGCCAAAGACTCATGGCTAACGGCCGCCACGATGCTCGCCGAGATCGGTGATTGCCGCGAGCGCTACCCCACCTACCGTGCATTGGCCGCCGACGCCGGCCAATGCCCAGTCGCTCACGAATCCGGGAAATTCCGGCGCGCACAGTTCCGCTGGGCGTGTGATCACCGCCTACGCGAAGCGTTCAACGTGCTCGCTGACTCAAGCCGCAGACACAACCCCTGGGCCGAGGACATCTACACCCGAGCTCGAGCACGCGGCGCCGGGCACGCCCACGCCGCCCGCATCCTCGGACGCTCCTGGAGCCAAATCATCTGGCGACTCTGGCACGACCACGACACCTACAACCCCGACAAACACACAGCCCGACAGCGGCTCATCGCAGCCGAGAGTTGACACAGGAGGTCTAATAGCACTCGTCTGAGGCGACGAACCGTGACGATCGCTCCGCCACCCATGCGCCGTCGCGCCAGCGGTAGGGTCCCGCAGCGCTTCTGGCTCCGCCTCAGACCACGGCCACGTCCAGTCCTCTAACGGCGTGGGATCTGATGCGTCCAGGACCTGCCGTCGCCGGAACAGCCCTTGTCACCGGCGACGATCAGTCCCAATCCGCCGGTCGCGAGGGTTCCGCTCTTGCGCTATTCGGCTTTAGCGCGGCGTCGTGGCGGAACCGGGCGCGCGGGCGCTGCCACCTGCGTGTCGGCAGCCGGACTTGCGAGTCTGCGTTCGAGGTCGGTGAAGGCATCGATGACGGCCGGCGCTTCGTATGCGCGGTTGCGCCGACCAATGGTCACTTGGCGAAGTACCCCGGCGCTCACCAGGTTCTGGATTGCCTGGTTGGCTGCCGGGAACGAGCGTCCTAGGAGCTCGGCTGCAGTCTGTCCGCCGATGATTGGCGTGCCGGGCAGTCGGTCCAACAGCAGGTCTGTGGCTGAGTTGCGGCGCACGGGCGCGGCGGCCTTCCGCCACCCGGCCTGTATCTCGCTGACGGTCTGCTCGAACGCCTGAGCGTCCTCGACCGCACGCGTGCACACGCGAGCGAACCATCCCACCCACTCGTTGAGCGCGTCGTGCGCCTCCGGGCTGTCGGGTTCCGCCGCATGGCGGTAGGCGGTGAGTCCGCCGACGTACTCGCGCGAGAGGGTGGCGAGAACGAGGGACACGGGCGGGATAACCCGTTCGGCGAGGCCACGGCGCTGCAGGATCGTGCTTATGAGCACCCGACCGGTGCGACCGTTCCCGTCCGCGAAGGGGTGGATCGTCTCGAACTGTGCATGCGCGACCGCAACGAGCGCAACCGTCGGCAGCTGCGCCTCCGCCAGGAACTGGCACAGGTCATCCATCAGATCCTCGACGTGCTCCCACGGCGGCGGAACGAACTCGGCCGCGCACGGGTTGTAGTCACTCCCTCCAAGCCAGTTCTGCTCGGTGCGCCAGCGCCCCGCATGCTCGGCCTGGAGTGTGCCCCCCAGCAGCCGCGAGTGAACCTCCAACAGCAGGTCCGGTGTGACCGGCCCGGTTGTCTCAAGCGCGTAGGTGGCCGCGTCGATGTTGCTGAGTACCTCGCTCACGGTCGGATCATGGCTGGGGTCGCCCTGCTCGCGGGCGGCGTCAGCGCGCAGGAGCCTTCGAGCGCCCACGGACAGGCCCTCGATCCGCGATGAGGCGACCGCCTCAGCACGCAGCAGTATCCGGGCGAGCGCGTCAAGGTTTGTGAGCGCCACGGCGCTGCGGTCGAGCGAGGCGATGGCCGCCTCGGCTTGGGCGACCTCCGAGGCGACCTCGCCGTCCAGCGTCAGTCGTTGACCGGCGAGCCCGTCGGGAAGGTAGGCGTCGTAGTCGCAGCCGCGCTGGTCAGCGCGCGTCTGGCCGCTGCCGTTCGGTGCCCAGTGCAACCTTACATAGCTTCCCATGCTATGTAAGGTTAGCGCATAACCTTACATATGAGGAGTTTCTATGAAAGGTTGAGGTTTCGGGGGCCCCCGCCGGGCGGCTCGCGGACCAGAGTAGCTGGCTTTCTTGTGATGACTGATGTACGCACCGGTCAGATGTGCTGAAATAGAGACATCACGCACTTTAAGAACATCACGGTCGACAATGATGCTCGCTGGTCGAGGGAGCCGCTGTCTGTCAACTGCGTCACTCGTCGTCCAGAAGCAATCCGAGCCGGGACCTCCCAGTGAGCGCGACCACACACACGCGCACGATCCGGATCGCGGATGAGCGCGAGCGGCCGTTCTATTCGGTTGCAGCGTTGGCGAAAAAGCTCGCTGTTAGCGAGCGAACGGTGCGGGACATGCTCAACCGAGATGAGATTCCGTGGTATCGAATCGGGCCTCAACGACGAATCGACCCAGCTGACGTTGACCGTTGGCTGGCCGAGAGGAGGCATGGCTGATGACGCTGACCTGGAGGCCGAAGCGCCGCGTGACGCCTGAAGGAAAGGTGAGATGGGTCGCCCGCTACCTCGATCCCGTCACGGGCAAGGAGCGCATCGCCAGACCGGCATGGAATGGCCGGAAGGGCACGTTCGATCTCCGGAAGGACGCGCAGCGAGCGATCGACGAGGCCGTGAGCGCCCGCATGCCCGAACGTGCCAGCACGGTTGAGGCCTACGTCGAGGACCGATGGCTACGAATGCATCCGCGGTCCGAGCGCACAACGAAGAACTACGACGGACGGGTCCGGAACGTCTGGGACCTCAAGCTGGACGGACTCGAACTCAGGAATTGGGACCTACGCGAGCTCAAGCGTCACCAGATGAATGACCTCGTCCACCTGATGCTCACCGAACAGGGCCGCGCGCCGGGCGGAGCACGCGGTGTCCTGCGCGCACTGTCGTGCATGTTCGAAGACGCAATCAGTGACGACCTCTGCGAAACCAACCCGGCGCTCCGCGTCAAGGTTCGCGAGGACGATCCACGCCGCAAAAAGGAGGCGAGGACGATTCGCGTGTGGTCGTGGCAGGAGATGCACCACTTCGCGTCATCCGCGTCGTACCGTCCAAAACGACGCACCGGCCGACCGAAGGCGGAGATCCGCCGCGCTCCTGAGTATGAGGGGATGCTCCGCGTCATCGCAGACTGCGGACCTCGGATCGGCGAGGTGTTCGCAATGCAACGGTACGGGCTCGACCTCAACCTCGAAGAGCTCGTGGTGAAGGGGTCGCTCTGGGAAGGGCGATTGGTCGAGTCGTCTGAAGAGAAGGATCACGACAGGGTGTTGCCATTGCCGCCGGGATGCGTACTGGTGTTGCGCGCTCGGCCACCCAGGATCGACACTGCTGTCCTGTTCCCGACCCCACGCGGGAAGGCCTGGCTCTACTCGAACTTCATCGCCCAGGTGTGGGAGCCCACCTGCGAGGTAGCTGGCATCGAGCCACTCCCGCACGAGTTCCGCCACTCCTGGAACACACATTTACGCGCCGCCGGCATCGATCCGGCCGACCTCGCCCAGGTCGCGGGCCACACGATCGAGACTGGGACGAAGCACTACACGCACGCGCTCGGTCGCAGCAACGATCGCATCAGGAAAGCGATCGGCTGACGGTCTGTGCCGGCGCACCACCGGTGTCAGTCAGCACACGTTGTTGCTGACTCGTGGGTCATTTGTGGGCCATTCTGGCCAGATGCGCCGTGCCTACGCCGGTTAACGCCGGACTTCTAATCCGCAGGTCGCAGGTTCGAGTCCTGCCGGGGGCGCTCACGCGGAGCGGGGTGCTTCCTGGGATGGGCAAGACCGGCGTGACGTTCGCCGAGGCGACCAAGACCGGCTTCGTGTTCGGGTGCGTATCTGCGCTCGCCGTGGACGATCGACGCTCGCGGGGTCGCTCCTGCTCCTGAGTATCGTGTGGTTGCCGGCTGAAACGTCCCGGGTTGGCTCGGTCGATGATGAGAAAGGTTTGCGTGCCGATGAAGCTCAACAAGGTCCTTTACACCGCACAAGCGACCGTAGAGGGCGGCCGCGAGGGTCGCGCCCGTACAAGCGATGGCCGGCTCGACGTAGAACTGTCGATTCCCGAGACGATGGGCGGGGAGCCTGGTCACGGGACGAATCCGGAGCAGCTGTTCGCCGCCGGCTATGCAGCGTGCTTTCAGTCGGCCGTGCACAGTGTCGCGCGTGGCCGGAAGCTCGACGCGGGCGACTCGCGGATCGTCGCCACGGTCAGCATCGGACCGACTGGCGAAGGCGGCTTTGGACTCGAAGTGTCGCTCGATCTCCATGCGCCAGAGATCTCGTACGAGGACGCCAGCGGCCTCATGGAGCGGGCGCACCAGGGCTGCCCCTACTCGAATGCGACGCGCGGGAACATCGAGGTTTCGCTAACGGTCGACGGCAAGCCTTTGCTGGTTGCGGCCGATCCGGCCGCAACCTCTTAGCGAGCAGCTGTTCGCGCACTTAGGTGTCAAGGGCGCACGGAGCTCGTGGAGGCGCTGGCGACGCACTGGGCTGGGCATGGTTCGTTGTCGCGGACACCAGGATCGTCCCGTCGCGATCACTCACCTTGCCGATATCGCGGAGGTGGGGCGGAACTGAGGTTATGCAATCCGGGAACCCGGCGCAAAAGTCGAGAGCGCTCCGTACAGGCGGGATATGAGGCCGGTACGGAGCGCACTCTGAGGGAGGAGAGGGTGCTGCGCTGCAGATGGTCGCTCACCCGCGTCCAGAAGTCCAAGACTGGAACTCAAGGAAACATATAAGCCATCGCTATGGACGAGGGCAGCCGCAAGACGCCGGCGCCGGTGCCGTAGATGCCGGATTTGGGAGCTGCGGGTTCAGGTCCTCCACGGGAGCCGCTAGACAGGGCCCCCAGGCAAGCGCTTACACCTCGGCGAATTGCTGAGAGAGCTGAGCCAGCCGCAGCTGGTTACCGGACGGGTCTCGAAGTCCACAGTCACGGCCGTACGGCATCTCGGTCGGCTCAGATGTGAACTCCACACCGGCCCGAGTCAGTCGCGTGTAGTCGCCGTCAACGTCATCGGTAGTCAGGAACACGGTCCCGGCGAACCCCTTCGCCATCAGCGAGCGGACCTGCTCAGCGGTCTCTGAGTCCATCACCGGTGGGCCGGGCACCGCCATCAGCACGACCGAGAAGTCGTCTTGGCCGGGCGGCGCGACCGTCAGCCAGCGAAATCCCCCTAGCTCCGGCATCGTCACATCGCTGCGGACTTCCCAACCGAGCCTGCCGACGTAGAAATCAAGCGCCTCGTTCTGGTCGTGGACCCACAGCTGCGCGTTTTGTACATGCATGGTGTTGTTCCTTTCGGCGGGGTGTGCTGTCCGCGGGAAGCTAACGCGACGCCGCTGCTTGGTCTTCTCGGTTTGTGCTGTGTTGCGGACGACCGTATAGCCGCAGGTAACACGCGGGAACAATGGCCTGGGCCGACGCCGGCGGGAAGCTCACTCGATACTCAGTCGGCGTTTTGCCGAAATGACGTTTGAAGCTAGTGGTGAACGACCCGAGGCCGACCAGCCCAACATCAAGACAGATCTCACTCACGGACCGGTCGGTATTGCGAAGAAGCGCCCCAGCCCGCTCAAGCCGACGTGTCATCAGGTAAGCCTTCGGAGACTCGCCGAACGTCCGGCTGAACTCACGGCTGAAGTGGGCACGCGACAGACCCGCAGCGGCCGCCATGTCGTCGACACCGATCGGCTCGGCATACCGGCAGTCCGCGAAATCACGTGCGCGCAACAGATGCCTTGCGGGCGGCACCGGCGTCATCAGTCGAGACTACCCGGCTGGCGCCCAACCTCGATCTCAGGACTCGACCGTGGGTGGGTAGGCGCTGAAGCGCCAGTGACCACCCACTTCGACGAGCTTCGAGGGGCCTAGCCCCGAGGGTCCGTGGACGGACGCGCGCGCTCCGTGGACGCTGATCTTCAGACTCGCCATGAAGGTCGCAACCGCGCTTCGGTACGTCTTGGCCGTGTAACCCGAGTTGTCGTTGTCGGGCTGCTTGTGGTGGAGGGTGTGGTGGAGCTGGTCGTACGCCGCCGTGCAGCTCTGTGCAGGTGCCGCCGCGGTGAACGCCCGCACCCCGGCGGCCGTGAGGTTCCCGCAAACCGCGCTGGCCGGCCCGAAATACTCGGCGGTCAGCACCGTCCGGTAGACGGCGCGGATCGCGGCCGCCGGCGAGGCGGCCGCCGCCAGCGGCGGGAGCGCGAGCATAGAAACCGAAACGGCGGCGACCGTGGTGGCCATAAATGTGCGCCAGGTGTGCATGGGCATCGGAAATTCAATCATGAGCTCGAACTCGACGGGGTTCGCCGCACGCCCCAAGGCGACTGGAGTGCAATTCGCCAGAAGAGGCCTCCTCGACAGCGTGACCCGGGTATCGATCAGGCTAGACGGGGCGTCCGTATTGCGCCATGAACTTTGCGAAGTCGGTCCAGTCGAAGTAGTAGGCCGTCTTGCTCTTGTTCGCCGGCATCCAGTCGATGGCGCCTTTGCTGATCTTGACCTTCCCGAATGCCCGCCCGTTGCGGCGCACTGGAATCTCGATGTCGACGTTGCCGACGGGAATAGGCTTGGTGATGTTGAGTGATACGTCGTGAGTAGCCATACCCGACGCTACCCGATCCAATGAGATCGAGTCCACTACTGGAGACGGTTCTCCAGTGGCACCGGTTCATCTTTGGTGTGTCTTGTCGCAAACGCGCCCGCTGGTCGCGTTCGGGCCATGGAGGTAGAAGCGATAGTTCGAGTTGTGCACGGGAGCCGTACCGGCAGAGACAGGGAGCGACTGGAAATGCGTCATGTCTGGCAGTTACGGGATGCGGGTGCGCTACGCTCAGATCGTCAGATAGCGAGGGCAACAAGAGGGCGAGACCTTCATCTGAATGTCCCCTTCCCGCGAAAGCCGCCTGATCTTCTGATGGCCGAGAGTCCACTTACGGGTGGGCTTTCCGCGCTTAACAGGTCAGGCGATAGCTCCGCTCGTTGCCAAGGCGGGTCAACCATGACGCGTGGAGCGTCGGTCGAGGCCATCAGGCTCTTCGGTCGACGAGCGAGCAGGGTGCCTAGACGGCGTGTTCACGGCAGGATGTCGCTCAGCGTCGCCTTGACCTGCTCGCCCGACTCCTCAAGTTCGCCCTCGATGTGCAGGCGTGCCGGTCCGGTCTCGGTCCATAGGTCAAGGAAGTACGCCCAGCCCGGCAGGTCAGGATCGTCGGACTTCGTGATCGCCTCGACCTGGTAGCTCTCACGCGGTGACAGCACCAGCGACTCCGGGCAGTCGTCTTCGACGCGACGACGCAGGTCCTCAACTTCGAGCCGGTCATCAGACGCGGCACGCAGATCCTCGTACTCGCCGTCCACGACGAAGCCGACGATTTGCTCAAGTGCACGGTACATCGGCTCGGGCATGAGCTCGAGCGTCTCAACCAACTCTCCGCGTCCCGCCAACCTGTGATTTGGCGTCAGGTCTAGCCGGCTGTAGAAGTAGTCCTCGCACGCCGCGCGCGCCTGGCGATGGATGCTCTTGGGCAACCCGGCGGCGCTGAGGGCAAACATCGCGGCATCGATTGCCTCCTCGAGGGTGCCGTGACGGCGTGTCAGCTGCGCGGTGATCGCGCGACCGTGCTCGGTGCCGGCCGCCAGCGATGAGCCGTCCAAAAGGATCGATGGAGCGTCATGGCGGCTGTAACCCGTGCAACCCCGCACCGCAGAGTGAAGGACGATCAGGTGGTCGCCCATTACACCCGCGCTGATCGCCGGTCGCCCCGGGCGAACCGGCTCGGCCAGCTTGCCGGACGCGTTGGTTGCAATGCTGCCACGGCTCCCATCGTACGAACAACCACCACCCACACACACCTGACGTCAGCCCAACCCATCTCTGATCATGTTGCTCGGCTCAACCGGAGCCGCTGGTCGTCGCCGCTGCGATGGCGACGACCGCGCCGGCTCAAGCGCGGTGCCGACCGCGAAGGCGATCGTCACCGCTGGATGACTTCGCCGCCCTTGACCCGGGCGAGATAGTTGGGATACCTACCCGTGACCAATGGAGGTCGGCATGAACGCAACCCAGGTCAACAGTGACGACGACGGCGGGGCTGCAACCGTTGGGGGGGTCGGCACGACTCTAGAGGTGATCGTCATCCCCGTCTCGGATGTTGACCGTGCCAAGGAGTTCTACGGACGCCTTGGGTGGAGGCTCGACGCGGATGTCGCCGCCGGTGAGGGGTTCCGCTTGGTCCAGTTCACGCCTCCGGGGTCCGGATGCTCGATCCAGTTCGGGGCGGGTCTAACCTCCGCGCCGCCCGGTTCGGTCCGGGGTCTGTACCTGATCGTCGCTGACATCGAGGCTGTCCGCGGAGGGCTCCTCGCCCACGGCGTCGAGGTCAGTGAGGTGTTCCACGAGGGAGCACCGGGCGCGCGGTTCCATCCGGCCGGTGCGGACGATCGCGTCAGCGGCCCGGCTCCCGAGCACCGGAGCTATGGCTCATTCGCGTCGTTCAGTGACCCGGATGGAAACGACTGGCTGCTCCAGGAAGTCACCGGACGGCTGCCTGGGAGGGTCGACCAGGCGGCAACGTCGTTCGCTTCGGCGACAGATCTGTCGAAAGCGCTGCGCCGCGCCGAGGCGGCGCATGGGGAGCACGAAGCGCGAATCGGCAGGGAAGATCCAGACTGGCCGGACTGGTACGCCGACTACATGATGCGCGAGCAGGCGGGCGACCAGCTGCCGTCATGACCGGCATACGCGCGGAGCTGCGCCGAACAGCTGAGACGCCGCGAGCTTGGATCACCGAATCGTTCGGGCTTCGAGCAGGTCCGCGGGCCGGTGGACCTGGTTCCACAGAAGCGTTGTCGCACCCGGGTCGTTGACGGTGACTTCCGGGGAGTCGCCGGTCCCGGCCGATTTCGCGGCCGTCCAATCGCCATCGGCTTTGCGTGTTAGGTGGAAGATTTGTGAGTGTGGCCCGGCTAGCGTCAGGGTCACGTCGCCGGTCGGGTCATTGGCGAGGTAGTCGTCGAGGTCGCTCGGGTACGGGTACTGCCGGAAGCGCGTACCTGCCGACCAGTTGGTGCCGTCGGAACTCGTGGCGGTCATCAGCGTCGCGTGAGGGCCAGTGGACCAGACACTGACGAAGGAGCTGTTGCCCGTGGCTGCGATGCCGAATCCGTTGGGCTTCGCGGAGAGCAGATGGGGTGAGGTCCAGCTCTCGGTCGTGGCTTGGTAGGTTGCGATCTGCAGCGGAGCGCCGGTGTTGCCAAATCCAGCGATCCAAGCAACCGCGGCGTTCCCGTTCGATGTAAGTGCGACAGACGGTGATTCGGGCGTCCAGAAGTCTGCACCGATTGCGTTCTGGAAGGTGAACCTGGCCAGGGGATGTGCCGAGCTCCAGGTCGCCTCGGAGTTGCGGTACACCGCCATTTCCGTGGCGTGTACTAATTGGCCCTCGCCGGACACGGCGGGGGTTTCGGAACGCCAGCTGAGTAGCGCCTCTCCTGCGGGGTTGACGGCTAGATGGAAATCGGTGCCGCCTTGGCCGGGAGCGGTGAGCCGGGTCGCGCCGGCCGCCGTCCCGTTTGAGCTGTCCACGTTTGCGGTCCAGATCGAGGGATGGGCCGAGTAGTCCGCCCACACGACTGTTGCGACGCCGGTCGAGTCGATTCCAACAGTCGCCGTTGCACTTTCTGTGTTTGATTGCGAAGCGACGGTGACCGGCGCCGACCAGCGGGAGGTCGAAGACCTGCGGGTGAAGGCTTCGACGACGGTGGCGCCGCTGGGCGGTGCTTGGAGCTTGTTCTCCACGTAGGCCACCACGATCACTGCTGCCCCGGAGGGAGACTCAGTCAACTGCGGCACCGAGTACTGAGCGAGTCGCCCTAACCGCGTGCTCGGTGTCCAGTTTCCCTGCGCGTTTTGTTCGCGTACACCCAAAGCTGCGACTGCCATTCCGCGGACGATCTTCTGCGCGCTCCAAACGACGGTCGCGGCGCCCGATGCGTCTGAGCTCAGCTGGTAGTCCTGGAAGAAGCCTGCGCGGGCCAGCGTGACGGATGAGACGCGACCGTTGGAGGTCGCAGCGATTGCGACAGCCGCCAGCCCTGTACAAACCAGAACGCCAGCCAGCACGATCACGAAACGTCGCATCTCCTCACACTACGGCTTCGAAGCGAGCCCGGTGGTCGGACCGACCTATCGCGATCCGTTTCGCTCACTGGCGTGCGCCGCGCCAGCTATCGCAACGGGCGACGATTCGCGCCTCTTCGAGATGCTCGGAATTAGCGAGCGGAGCCGATCTGAGTGGTGGCACGGTTCGTTTTGACGCCGCCGTGATGGCTCATGAAGTCGAGTATGCGGTTTAGGCGATCTTCACTCTGCGAGGGAGGTGCGGCGAGGTCGGCCGCCGACATGTGCGACCCGCCTGGGTAGCGCACGTACTCGACTTCCTTGCGGTGCCAGCGCAGGCCGTTGAAGAACGCGTCCGCTTGGTCAGGCGGGCAGCGGAGGTCGCCCTCGAAGACGTAGAGAAACACTGGTGTGTTCACATTGGGGAGGTGCGTGAGCGGTGAGCGTTCCTGTAGGACGCCGCTTGGATGCCACGGATCGCCACCCAGGTCCTCAGCAATCAGCGGGCCGACGTCGCTCGCTCCAAATTCGGCGACGAGGTCGATCACGGGTGCGCCCACACAGGCCGCCTTGAACCGGTCGGTGTGGCCAACCATCCAGGCCGACATGTAGCCACCATAGGAATATCCGCCCACGAACTGGCGATCCTTATCTCCCAGTCCGCGACGGATCACGTCGTCGGCGCATGCCAGCAGGTCGTGGTAGTCCTCGCCCCCCCAGTCCTCATTGACCGCCATCGCGAACTCCTCACCGTAACCAATGCTCCCCCGCGGGTTCGGCAGCACGACCGCGTACCCTGCGGCCGCAAGTACCTGATAGCTGTGAAACGCGAGCTCGAATGGATTCCAGCCATGCGGGCCCCCGTGGATGTCCAGAAACATCGGCGGGGCGCTCTGTGGAGAGCGCGGGCTGATGATGAAGTACTCAATCTCCTTGCCGTCTCGCGCCCCGGCGCTGAAACGTGCGGCCGGCAAGAGGTCAACAGCATCCAGCAGGCCTTTACCGGCATCGCTCAGCTGGCGGCTGCGACCGTCCTCCGCGTTGAGGTCGAGGCAGAACACCTCAGCCGGCCTATCAACCCACGTGGCGGTGAAGGCCGCCAAGACCATGCCACCCCGCTTTGCGACGGTGACGCTGGTGACCTGCAGATCACCAGATACCACAGGCCGCGCGAGCCGCTCTCCGAGCTTGGCTCGCTGCATGCTGATGGTGCCACGATCGACGACATTGAACAGCAACTCGCGGCTCGACAACCACGCGTAGTTGGCCACTGGGAACCACGCCATGACCGGGCGGTCGAGATCGCGGGCGACCGGGACCGGTTGGCTCGAACCATCAGCTGGAATCACAAGCAGGCGCGGATTGCGACCCACCAAACTCCCAGATCCAACTGCTCCAACAAACGCGATGCGTTTGCCGTCGGGTGAGAACGACGGGTCTGCAGCAGCGCTCACCCGGGACGCGACCTTCCGCGACCGGCCACCTCCTGTCGGGATCAGCCAGACGTCCGTGAACATCCAATCTTCGTCGCGGTTACGCGTACGGTCTGAGAAGCAGAGGATCGCGGTGCCGTCCGGCGACCAGCAGGGTTGCCTGTGATCGTAGTCACCCGAGGTCAACTGCCGCAGCGAACGATCCTCAACCGTGTAGATGAACAGCTGGTCACGCCCAGCGAGGTAGCCACGGCCGTCGAGCCGGCTAGCCATGCCGCGAACCACCTTCGGGGCATTCTTGACCTTCGGATCATCCGTCGCAGGCTTGTCCTTCGTTACTGTGACCACCAACACCAGCGAGTCCCCAGACGCTGACCACGACACAAAACTCACCGGCCCCGGCGTCTCCACCCTGAGCGGCACCCCACCAGCCAACGGCGCCAGGTGAAGCACGGGCGAGTCGTCGATCACAGACAGGTACGCGAGATATCGGCCGTCCGGCGACCACCTCGGTGAGCTGTCGCCAGGGCCGTCGGCGAAGCGACGTGAAGCCCCACCCGCGCTTGGCGCCACCATGATGTTCGCTACTGGCCTGTCAAGCTCAAGGTCGAGCGCGGTCTCGACCCAAGCGACCTGGTCGCCATCCGGCGACAGCTGGGCGTCGCCGGCCCACCGAAGGATGCTGAGATCACCCGCCTGCAGCGCCTTGTTTACCATGGAACCTGGCTGAGTCTCGCACACGACTTCGATGCCGGCGCGAATTTTAGCTGCACAAAAAACGCTCACCGCGGCGATCGCTCTCCACTCCCGAGCTACACAGAGCCGATTATCGGACCGGCGACGAATGATCGCTTGGTCTATTCCGGCTACAACCGCGCTCGAAACGACCGGCGGTTAGCGCGGCGGTGACGTGATCGCGTTGGGTCGTTGGCGAACGCTCAAGAACCTGTGCTCGGAGGCGAACAGGGACCCGGCCTGCCAAGCCACGTGGGCCGTCCCGCCAGCCAGCGTTCGAACGCCTGAATCTCCCGCGCATGCTCGGCGCAGAATTCGGTGCTCACGTCCTCGCGCAACTCGAGACAGCCGGAGGCCGCGCATGAGACGTCTTGCTTGCTCATGAACAGAAAAATAAGCCGCAGATGTTGACGTCGCGTGTGCATCACTCCGTTTGCCGTTACGCGTGAGTCGCTCTCGTCTTGCGATCGCATTCATTGCACAGGACTTCAGTTGTGCAGCGTTCGCGTGACGGTGGTCGGTGTCGTGGTCCCAGCTATGGACGGTTGCTCGGTGACACCGAGCAGCGCGAGCAGCGCCACATGCCGACGCAACAGCTCATCGCGAGCGTCCTTCGCGCTCAGCGGCGAGCGCTAGGTCTGCGGCACGATGACCGGCGGCGTCAGGACCGACGGCACCGCCAGCGCTGTCGCGGAGGTCCGACGGCGGGCGGCGATGCTGTCGGTGGCCGCCCAAGCGGCGAAGATCAGGGAGCCGATGATGCCGGTGAGTGTCACCAATACGCCGGCGGCGGCGGCGGTGGCGACACCGTGCGCGCCGAGGATGAGGACGGTGGCCGCAGGTCCAGTGCTCGGGCCGATCGGCAGCTGGCCGACGGTGAACATGACGATCAGCAGCGCCATCGCGTCGAAGATCGATACGTGCACGCCGATCGCGTCGAGCATCAGCCAGTTGCGCAGCACCTGGGCGCACACCGCCAGCAGCGCGAACGTGATCAGGCGGCCACGGCTTTGCATACGCAGGACGGCGAGTCCGGCCCCCAACCCGGTGCGATGCCGTTCCGAGACGCGTCTCAGCAAAGCGACGAGACCGACCATCAGCGTGATGATGATCACCGGCACCCAGAGTGGCACGCCAAGCGGCGCAACCAGCGTGAACGAGAACAGCGCCACGAGCGCCAACTCGACCGTGATTATCGGCACCTCCGCGGCCACCAGCGCCGGCGCCCGCGGCGTCGTCAGTGGTGCGGCCCTTCGCACCGACGCGATCCGTACCGCCATCCCAACCGAGCCGTTGACAATGCTCGCAACGCAACCGAACGCGGCCGAGCGAAACAGCACCCGGCGGCTGACGGTGGCGCCAGCGGCCCGCACGCAGATCACCCACGCCTCGGTACGGGACAGCAGCGCGCCGATCTGAAGCAGCACCGAGAGCCCCACCAGGGTGAGTGGGGCCGTCTGCAGGGCCGCACTGAACTGCGAGCCATGCCCGGCCAGTACGTAGACCAGCAGGGCGGCCACGACGACGGCCCCGCCGACGCTGACAGCGACCCGGCGGCGCATCAATGAGACGCGAAAGTCACGTTCGACGCCGTCATCACAAACGGCGTCTTGCGGGTGCAGCTCAAGAGTCACTAGATGACTGATTCCAAATCCCGGCCAGGGGTCGGCCTACGCGGTAGCGGTTGTCAAGATGATGCGGGCAACTCAGCGCATTGCGCGTAACGGCCCTGCTCCCTTCTTATCGACGGTACAGCGGCTGACTAAAGCGACCCTGTGCGGCACCGACGCCTAACACGATCCAAAGCTTCAGCGGCCGGACGGCGAGGGCCTGCTTCAGGGAAACCGTTCTCGCCGCGCGGCGATCGCTTCGACGTTCGCAACGAGGCGAGCGACCATCTGCACGCAGCACACCCTCTCCTCTCTCGGAGCGCGCTCCGCGCCGGCCCCATATCCTGCCTCTACGGCGCGCTCTACTTGCTCGCTATGGGCTTCGTGCGCGAACGCCAGCGGATCCGCGTGATCAGGAAGATGGCGACGAGCGCAAGCGGTGCAATCCCGACGAGGTCGCCTAGAACGATCAGGGCTATCCCGGCGGCGAGGAGCCCGGCAGCTAAAAGGTTCTGTTGACATCGCGGTAGGTATCGAGCGAGGGCGGCGGTCTGGCGAGCCTGTATCAGTGCGCCGTGAGATGTCAGTTCACGCCATCCGGATGATCGCTGTTGGCGCGCAGAGCAGCGAGGATCGGGCCGCCCTCCTCGTCGGTGAGGAGCTCAGCGATTCGCTCAAGCAGTGGGAGCGCGATGCGCGCCCGCTCGTCACCGATCTCCTTCGCGAGGGTGATGTTCACCGGGATCGACGCTCGTTTGGCGACCCGACGGCGGTGCGCGGAGGCGACGGTGGCGAGGGTTCGCCGGCGATCCTGCGGGTCGGGTGTCGTCTCCAGGATTCCGCGGTCGCGCAGCGCGGCGACCGATTCAGAGACGTAGCTCTGCGGCAGGCCGGTGCGGGCGGTGATTGCCGAAACCGACGCGTCAGGGTTCGCGAACACATCTCGGAGCACCAAGGCGCGGCCATTGGTCATTTCCGGCTGGCTACCGCCGCGCAGCGCATGCTCGCCGATCCGGGTCAGCTGCCGGCCAAGGAGGATCAGGTCGAGAGCGTCCACAACCCGAACTGTATCGCTACCGATGGATCGGCAACGATACAGATGGCGCAACGCTATGCGCCAATTGGTTCCATCGTCTCGGCAGGGCGCGATACGACGATCGCGTTGGCGACTGGGAGTCGCCGTTCAGGTCGCTGGCCGACCGGGCAGTCAGCCCGCGATTTGGTGGAGCGTTTCGGCGACTTGGTCGGGCGCTGAGAACATCGCCCAATGTCCCGTTGGGAGTTCGCGCAGGTCCCAGTCCGGATCGGCGAACGGCCCGGCACGAGGGTCTCCGTGCGCGATCAGTTGTTTGACTGCGGCGACGGTAATCCCTCCTGCGGTGCAGAAGATCACTGATCGACGGACGCCTGGGGGCTTTTCATGCTCGAGTCGCAGCGACGTGGTGAAAGTCGCGTAGGGTTGCGCGGTGCCGCGGTCAGCGATCGTCCTGAAGTCTTCGTCGGTCAGCCCTGCCGTGCTGCCGAACTGGCCCGTCTCGAGCGTGGTGCGGTCCGGGACCGGCCAACGCCAGCCCTCCCCTTGACGTTCGACTGCCGAGCGCTGAGATTCGCGTTGCTCGGGGGTTTGCACGTCAGTGATGGCCATCCCGTTGGGTAGCGGCGAGCAGTCCAGATATACGACGGCGTTGAGTCGCTCGGGCCGGCGGTCGGCAGCGCCGGCGACTACCACGCCGGCGTAGCTGTGCCCGACGAGCACGGCGTCGCGTAAGTCCTCGAAGTCAAGGACACCGAGGACATCTGCGATGTGGGTATCAAGATCAACGCTCGGGTCGGCCAAATGAGCCCGGTCGCCGAGGCCCGTGAGCGTGACCGGATGGACATCGTGACCGAGGGCGCGCATCCGGCCGGCGACCTCTCGCCACGCCCAGCCACCCAGACATGCGCCCGGGACCAACACCACAGGACGGAAGCTCATTGCTGAGAACAGCATCACAGACTCACAAGAACTGGGCTTGCCGGAGCGCGGACTCACCGAGTGCGATGATTCGAGCGTGTGGTTGGAACCACCCCGCCGCGTCTACGAGACCGTCCTCTACGCAGAGGATCTGGAGGCGGCGACCGCGTTCTATCGCGATGCGCTTGGATTGAGGCTTGTCGACAGCGTTGAAGGCCTGGTCGCGGCTTTCCGGTTATCGGGCGGCTCAATGCTGCTGGTGTTCGATCCGCGCAACAGCTCGGTGCCGGGACGGACCGCGCCGTCCCACGGAGCTGCCGGTTCGGGCCACGTTGCTTTCCAGGTGAACGGCTCTGAGCTCGTGGAATGGCGCACCCGCCTGCTCGGGCTAGGCATTGCGGTCGAAAAGGAACATGCCGACTCGAAAGTGGGCCAGCTGTACTTCCGCGATCCCGCCGGCAACTCGGTCGAGTTGGTTCGCGGGGAACTCTGGCCACGCTGACTCGGGTCGGATTCCTGCCGAGGGCCTCGACCGGATGACTTCTCAGCGGTTCTCTCGTCGGCTCTTGACGATCAGTTGGCCGACGGCTTTGAACGGCACGACGAGAAAGACAGCGATCGCGAAATAGAGCACGATCGCGGCCAGCGGGAGGAGCAGGCCGAGGATGATCGACCCTACATAGGCGGCCACGGTCACCCGGAATTTCTGTTGTGCCTCCTGGAGGTCCCGATCGGGCTCGCCGGCTCGTCGCAGGTGCTCGTGTCGGGCGTAGGCGGCCAGTGCCGCGAACATCAATCTGGTGGCCAGGACCGTCAGGCCGAACACGGTGACGGCCACGCGCTGCGAGGACGTGCCTTTCTCCAACGCGTCGCCGACGAGCCGTGTCGGGAATGGGAGGAACGCGACGGACAGCAGGAACAGCAGGTTCAGGCGTAGGAAGATCCGGTCGACGTGGTCAAGGTCGTCGGTGAGGCTGTTGTGCGCGATCCAGGCCGCGCCGATCGTCAGGAAGCTGACGAGGTAGACGAGGTACGCGTGCCAGTCTCGCAGGAACTGTTCCAGTGGCGAACCTGGAGGCTGCAGCGCAAGGTCGAGCACCAGCAGTGTGATCGCGATCGCGATCACGCCGTCACTGAACGCCTCCATCCTGTCCGTGCCAAGAGCGGGACGGGTCGCTAGCGCCTGATCCTGGTCAGCCTCGCCTTCTCCCAAGTCACGGTGACCGTAACAAACCCGGTTGCTCTCGATTGTCGCGACGCACCACTCAGGCCCAACGCCGGTACCACCGCGCCTCCGGACCAGCAGCGACGTCAGATCACCGCGACCAACCCACGCCAACGACCTTCACCGACGCGACTGCTACGGCGGGAACCGGCTAGCCGGTCGATCCAAGGCGGCAGCCTCCAGGTTGGCGTGTTAGGCTCGCCTGGCCTCTCAGTGGCATTTGGGCACTTCTCACAACCAGCGGAGGGAATCCATGCAACGCTCTACATCTCGCTGGGCGCTGCGCCATGGCGGATTCCTTGTGGGCGCTGCCGCGGTGGCACTGGCGCTTGCGTTACCGACGAGCGCTTCGGCGAAGCTGAAGCTGCCCAGCGAACGCACCAGCCCCACCGGGAACTACTTCACACTCGAGGCCTACTCCGCGCCGACCTCGTCCAAGCGGGTCGCGAACTTCGAAATGAAGGTCTGCACTAGCAAACACACGCCGGCGGACACGGCGATCGACCCGGCCCTCTTCACGTTGCGCCTCGCGCACGACGGCAGTGCGGCGGAATCAGCCGCTGTTGCGAAATCTCCGGCCATGGTGCTCAAGCCACTCAAGCCGCTGCAATGCACCGAGGGATGGCTCGGTTTCCGCGTTCCGAAGGGCAAGGCTGTCTCAACGCTTGAGTACGACTACAACGGCAGGATCTCCTGGGCGATCGGCTGAGGACGCCACTTGCGGGGCAGATGCCAGGTCCACCCCGCTTCCACCACAACACGCGTATCACGACAACGAGCAGGCAGGACCCGCCATGCGCGGCCTGCGCCACTGTCGGCACCGGGGTGGCGCCGTCCATCACGTCTGCGTTGATGGGCTCGGCCTGAAGCGGGGCGGGGCGCGGCGAGGCGGGGCGGGGCAAGGCGGAGGGGGGCGATACCTGCCGGGAATGCAGGGAATGGTCCGACTGTGACAACTTGAAAGTCGCGCAGGACCGGCTGAAAACCAGACATCCGTCCAAAGAACATTGTGTCCGGGCGGCGCGGCGGTACGATCGCGCCATCCGGGCGACGAACGGATTCGCGCCGCATCCCATGGAGGGGAACATCATGTTTGGTTTATCCGGTCGGTGCACTGCGCTTGCCATCGCGGCGGGGTTGGGAGCGGCGGCATTCGGTTCGAGTTCCGCGTTCGCCGCAACGAATGTGCCAGGGGGCAGCGTCTTTGCCTCAGGCTCTCCAGATCAGAGCATGCTGCAGAGCGGCGGTGGCTCAAGGAGCGGGTTCGGCTCGGACTGGTCCGGCTTGATCTCGACCTGGCGCGACAATCCGTCGGCCACGCAACACTGGGGTTACACGTTGTCGGAAGGAGCAGGTGGCGCCACCTACACCTACCAGCTCACCGGCAACCCGTTGATCACCTTCACGCCGACTTCCGCGTCGGACGCCCTGGATGAGTTCGGCACCGTCGTCTCGAAGAAGCTTGTGGGCGGCGCCTACGAGATTCAGGGCAAGGTCGACCAAACCCAGGACCCCGTCGCCGACGCCCAGAATCCGCCGGTACTCGACGGGTTCATCGCGAACGAAGGACCGACCCCGGATCAGATGCGGGCGGCGCACTACGCAGCGGCGCCCGCGCACGAGATCAGCGTGCCGATCGCACAGACGCCAGTCATGGTGCTGTTCAGCCTCCCGTCGGGGGTCACGCTGGCCAGCGGAGCCAAGCTCCCGCTGATCAACAACTCCGCTGGGGATCGCTTCTCGACGGTCCAGGCCATCTTCGATGGAAAAGTCGGCCCGAGCCACGGGTATCCGGCGAATACCTGGGGCGCATTGCTCATGCGCGCCGGCTTCCGCAGGGCTAAGTTTGGGGCGCTGAAACGACGGGAATTCCTGGACGCCGGCTCGGCCAGCGCCCGAACGGGTGGCTATCAGCCGCTGCAGCTCGAGGTCAGGCATGGCAGTGCCCCCGAGACGCAGGCGATCCAGACGTTCCTGAACCTCAGCGGCGACCCGAACTTCCGCAGGACCGATCAAGGTGGCGCTTGGGCGCAGGCCGGAGCCGAAGCTCACTGGCCGACGGACGCCAACGATGGCGCCGGCAGCAATGGCTATCCGTCCGGGCCGCTCGGGGCGAACGCGGACGGTGCGATGTTGGTGGAGAACACGCTCGCGACTCCGGGAACGATCGGCTACGCGACGATGCCCGACGCGGTGTATACCGTCGCCGGCGAACCGTTCGAAGGGTCACCACAGTCCACGACCTACCGCGGTTCAGCGGCGCATCAGTATCTGTTCGCCGAGCTGCAGTCGAACGAGGAGAACTCGCGCATCCGCCACTATGCGGAGCCCGGTCAGGTTGTGACCAACGCCAGCGGCTCCATGGAAGCGGTCCCAAACCTGTACACAGGCACAGGGACAGGAACCGAGTGCGGACCCCCGAGCTATCACGCGTACGTGGGTGAGTGGTGCGAACACCAATCGGGCTACGGAGACTGGTTTGCTGGAAGCCTCAGCGACCCCGACGTATACGACCACTCGAAGCCCACGAGGTTCAGCGCTCCGGTGAACGCATACCCGATCTCAGAGATCACATGGCTGACTGCATGGAACCGCTACGACAGCAACCTGTCTGGCTCCAGCTTCTACGGCAGCACGGCGAATGCCACGGACACCGGGAACACGGTGGCCGCGTATCTCAACTGGGTCACCAAGACAACCGGGGGGCAAGCCGCCATCCAGGGTTCCAAGGTGGGCTTTGCCGAACTCCCGAACGGACTCATTCAGGGTGAGGCCCAGCGGTACGCGTCAGAAATTGCGACCACTGACGTGCGTGGTGATTCCTAGCGTTGTAATCAGGCAGGAGGGACTTCAGCCTGAGGTGGCAACGCCGCGCAATGGGAGCGGCGAGCCGACGTGTGCGCATTTCGCGGACGCGAGTATGAGTGCCGCCTCGGTGGGCCGCGGCGCGGTGGCCGGGAAGTTGATGCCGACGCCGTGGCCCCCAGGCCCGAAACTCGGATCCGGGAAATCCGGGATGCCGTGTGTGCGCATGCACGCAGCGTTCGCGTCGAAGCGCTTCTGCTGTGCCACGGTGATCGGTGGTGGCGGGCTGCCCTGCGGTCGCAGGCTCGCGCACGTTGCCTCGGCGGACTGGAACGCGGGCGACTGTGGGTTGATGTCCGACGGCAGACTGACGCTGCCATTCGCATTCAGATCCGGATAGTTCGGGACTCCGTGCCCCCGCATGCAGTCTGAGTACCTGACGCCCTGCGCCGAGGTCCCAAGATCGACGGAACGCTTCGGTTTCGCTGAGGATCCGCACGCTGCAAGGGCGACCGCGCAGCAGACTACGACCGGGACAAGCCTGAACAGACGCGGGACATACATGCACCCGTGATCGCTATCAGACTGCCGGTAACGCGCAGGTAACCGCGTGCCTACAGAACACGGTCTAAACGACGGCGCGAGGCGTTTGTGATCGGCCCGACTGTCCAGATGACGAGACGGGCCAGAGCAGGGCTTGGCCGACGATGATCCGCTCTCCGTCGAACGTCGCTACCGGCGAGCCATATAGGTGGTAGCCGAGCGAAAGGGCATCGCTAACCCGGTGGCAGAAGGAGTCGTCATCCGGGCCCGTCAACAGGCGGTACAGCGGCAGGCCGTCAGGCGGACGCCCTGGCATCGGATGATCGTTCCACACGGTATCGAGTTGGCGACACGCGATCAGCCAGCCGGTTTAGCAGTCCGCGTAAGCGGCGGCGATATCCAGTCCGGACAGGATGCCGCTGGCGTAACCGGTCGCTGCATCGATCACGACCAGATGGTCGGTCCCGTGCTCGAGCATCTTGCTGGCAGCTTCGTCAAGCGAATCGGTGGAGAGCACCGTTGCGACTTCTGTCGCGGCCTCACCGGCCGTCTCGTCGCTCGCGTTCGCCGCGGCACGCACGATCGCTGCGGTCGTGACGAACCCAAACGGGCGACGCGCGTGGTCCGGGTCTGCGACCGCCACCGCATGCACGCGCTGATCTGACATCAGCCGCGCGATCACCTGAAGCCGCACTGATGGATCGGAGGTGAGGATGCCGGTGTGCATCACGTCAGAGACACGAATGTGAGTGAGAGGTGGATCATGGATCGGCATCGAAGGCTCCGGTATCAAGAACGCTGTTGACCTGTGCCGCACAGGCTACGGTCGCTCCGATGGGGGCGCATCGCGCTGCAGCCGCACTGCGGCTCAGTAGTTGTCCGGAATCTCGTATTGATCTCGCAGCTGTAAAGCCGCTTGCGGAGCATCAGTGAGAGCTTCCGTTGTTACGGCCGGTGGTTGCGCCGACGCCCCGCCGAAGGTGATGTCGGCAACAACGCTCGTTCGATCGGGTCCTGCGTCCTTGTGCAGCATCCACCAGCGACACCTCTCGATCTCCAGCTATTTACGGGACAGACCACTAGGAACTGGTTGTCGCGAGGTCAGTGACATTCTGCGGCGGCGGATTGGTGTTCTCGCGTGCGCCACGGGTCAGGATCAGTAGAGGCGAGCGCGCGTAGCGCAGGAGACGGTGCGTGGTGCTGCCGTGCACGAGGCGACCGAGCGGCCCGTAATCCCGTGAGCCCACAACCAGTAGATCGACGATGCCGCTGAACACGGCAATTTCGTCGACCGTGCCTCCGCAGGCCGCAGAGGCGCGGAGATGGGTCTCGTTGACAATCCGGTCGCAGGCGGCCTTCCGCCGGTCGAGGATGACTTCTTCCAACGTGTTCCAGGCACCGGGGTCGATGTCATAGATCGGGAGTGGCAGGGCCTCAAATGCGGTCACGGAGGCTCCCAGCTCCTGCGCAAGGGTGCGCGCGATCACGATCGCGGAGCGGCTCTCTTCGGAGCCGTTATAGGCCACGCCGATCTCCGTGATCGGTGCGTCCCTATCGGCGTAGCCCGCTGGTGCGACCGCGGCGGCGCACGGTGCACCGTTGATCGCATGCCGGGTCTCGTCGGTGATCAGGACTCGACCGCTGCGCGCCTCAGCTGAGGACCCGAGCACGAGCAGGTCGGCTCGAGTGAGGTCGGCGAGGCGATGCAGACCGGCACCGACGCGGTTGGCGCCGATGCAGCAGACCTCGGCATTCAGCCCGAGCTCGCGGCTGAGTGAATGAAGGAAGTCAGACGCGACCTCGCGTTCAACCCCCTCTAGCGCCCCGTGGCCATCCTTTCCTCGAGGGCCGAACCGGGGATGGACATGGGCGAGGATCACCTTCCCCGCTGGGCTTGTGAGGTGCCCGGCAAGCGCGATCGCGTCGCGGCCCCGGGTTTGATGGTCGATCGCGATCAGGACCCTGTTGAACATCGCTTCCTCGAATTCGCTCTCTTAGGCGCGTGCAATGCGAACGTGCTGTCGAGACTAGGCGCGGGTGGGTGCGGCGCAATCCGTAGGTCGATGCGCTGTTGCCGCTGCCGACACTGAGTCCGATGCGTGTGTTCTACCCGCGCAGATCAGGGCGATTCGGACGTCGTCGCCGATAGCCGTGACCTTCCGCCCGCGGTACTGCCAGCGCTTCTACTGGGGCTCGCGCTTCTACTGGGCGATGATGCGTTCAGCAGGTCCAGTGTCGCCCGAGCGCGCGCCGCTGACACGCTTAACCGGCACTATGACCGTGATCGTCGTGCCGCGGCCGGCGGTCGACTCGACTCGGAGCTGTCCATCAAGCAACTCTGCGCGCTCGCGGATTCCGATCAAACCGAAGCCGGCGGGCTTGGCCGCAACGTCGAAGCCCTTACCGTCGTCGGTGATCGAGGCTTCCACGTGGCTGTCGTCGTCGCGGATGCGCACAGTCACATGCCTTGCGGCGCCGTGTTTGCTGGCGTTGGTCAGCGTTTCCTGAATGATCCGGTAAAAGCCGGTCTCGATATCGGCTGTGAGCCTGTCCGGCCTACGCCTCTGCTCATACGCCAGGTCGACCCCAAGTTCCACGTTGAGGCCTTGGCGTCGCGAGCGCTCAGTGAGAACCTCCAGTGCCGCCTCGAGACCCAGATCGTCGAGTGTCGTCGGGCGGACGTCCGCAATCAGCGATCTCAAAGAGCCGATCTCCGCGTCAAGCTGCTCGATTGCCTCGCGCATTACGGTTCGGCTGTCCTCCTGGTCGCCGCTGCGAAGCTGGGCGGCGAGCGCGAGTCGGAGCGCGGCGAGATTCTGCAGCGTCTCATCGTGCAGATCGCGGGCCCAGCGGGCGCGTTCCTGCTCGGCGGCGGCGAGGCGTTGGCGGTCACGTTCCTTCTCTGCCGAAGCGGCCGTGGCGACCGCTGTGGCTGCGCTTGCGGCAAACGCTTCCAGCAGTCGCTGGTCTTCGGGACTGAATGCGGCGCCACCATCGAGGCGGTCAATCGCAATCAGCGCCCCATAGCCGCGGCCGCGAAATAGCAATGGAACGACCAGACCGGACTCGGCCGTGAACCCAAAGCGTCCCAGGCCATATTCCTCAAACCGTTCGTGGTTCGAGGCTTCTTCAAGCCGGAGCGTACGAAGCTCACGCAGCGCGCGGGCGGCGACGCTGTCGGTGGAGTCGACCTCGCGCCCGAGGAGATCGGCCGGTATCTCGCCGGCCGCTGCCGCCACAATCGTCTGCCCGTTGCGCTCGTACTCGATCACCAGCGCTCGCGCGGAGACGAGCGCGCGCCCTCGCTTCGCGACGAGCTGAAGTACCACCTCCAGATCGGTCTCGTCACCCACGGCCTGCGCGATCTGCACCGTCGCATCAAGCGCGGCCACCGTGCTCTGGAGCTGGGCTCGTTGCGATTCGGTGCTGGAGTATCGGCGGGCGTGGTCGATAGCGATCCCGGCGAAGTCAGCCATCAGCACGAGTGCACGCTCGTCCTCGGCGGTGAATGAGCCGCCACCCACGCCACCGGTCAGATAGAGATTGCCGAACGGCTGGTCGGCGACAAACACAGGAGCTCCGAGAAACGAGCCCATCGGGGGGTGATGTGGAGGGAAGCCGTAGGAACTGGGGTGGCTGCCGACGTCGTCAAGTCGCAGCGGCCCTGGCTTGACGATCAGCTCACCAAGCACTCCCCGGCCCGAGGGCAGGCGCCCGATCGCCTCGAGGGTGGGCTGGTCGATCCCGGTCGTGATGAAGCGCTCAAGCGACGTACGGGATGCATCGAGCACCCCGAGCGCCGCGTACGTGGCTCCGCAGAGCTCTGCCGCAGACTCAACGACGCGCTGCAGCACCACATCGAGATCAAGGTCAGAAAGGATGCTTTTGACGACGTCAAGCACAGCCTCCAGGGGTGGGTCAGGCACAAGCCGCACTGAACGTTCGAGGTCGCTCATATCAGACCGCCGCGTCAGTTCTAGCGAACGCGGCCTCCAGCTGCAATGTGCGCTTCGGATCAGAGGTCCCGCGAGAGGTCCGGCGTTCACGCCCCCGGCCCGGCCTGCGCATCTGCGTAGCACGACGAGTGCCAAAGCCGTTGATGTCCGTGAAGCTGTGCCGTGCTCAGATTCAGGTAGGAGGATGAGCCCACCGTGCCGTCGGCTTGTTCGACGCACAGGGGCTCATACACGCCGACGCGCTCGCCGCAGTGAGCACATGTGAGTGATGGGGGTTCGTTCACGGACACCAGACCGATCCTTCTGCCCGATCGAGCGTAGGTTCATGCGTGGCACTTGCCAACGGTGCGTCCCGCAGACCGTCGCGGGAAAACCGCGCTACTGAGCGGGTGGACCCGCAAACGAGCGGCGCGGCGGCGCTCCCGGCAGACACGCGGCGGCCCGGCCGACCCGCGCCGGGAGCCGACTTGCGCCGGTAGGGCCAGCACCTGTAGCTTGCACGCGGTGAGCGACCAAATCACGATTGTGCTTGCCGACGATCACCCGATCGTCCGCCGCGGACTGCGACAGCTGCTCGAGGCGCAGGACGGTTTCGAGGTTGTCGCTGAGGCGTCCGATGTCGAGTCGGCGCGCCGTTATGTCCGCGGCCACCATCCCAACGTTCTTGTCCTTGACCTCAACATGCCGGGTCAGCCAAGCATCGACGCGATTCCGAAGCTGCGTGAGGAATTCCCCGAGACGCAGATCGTCGTGCTCACGATGCAGAATGAGCCGGCATACGCACGCGCCGCGCTGAGCGCCGGCGCGCTTGGCTACGTGCTGAAGGAGTCAGCCGACAGTGAGCTCGTCGAAGCGGTTCGCGCGGCGGTCGCGGGCGACTCATACCTGAACCCGCGTCTTGGCGCAAAGGTTGCTTCGGAGCCGCCTCCGGGCCCGCCCGACGGGCTCTCCGAGCGGGAGCTCGAGGTCTTGCGTCTGATCGCGCTCGGGCACACGAACGGCCAGGTCGCCCAGGAGCTGTTCCTCTCGGTCCGGACAGTCGAGACCCACCGCGCGCACATCCAGCAGAAGCTGGGGCTCACAGACCGCGCAGAGCTTGTGCGCTACGCACTGGACCACAAGCTGCTCTGAGCTGAGAGGTGCACCCAGGGTTCATCGCTGATTCGAGAGCCGTCGGCGGCAATGCCAGCGCCACAACTCGTCGGAGCCGCATACGAGCGGCGGGAAGCAGACCAGAATCCCGACATCACGCGGTGGCAGTGCAGCCGTATGGAAGATCGATTGCAGCGGCGGCACGTAGATGATCACGGCGGCGAAGACGAGCGCGAAGAGCACTCCTCGCAGCAGCTGCGGGTTGCTCAGGAAGCCCACCTCTCGCCATGAGGCCGTCGTCGTCCGAACCGCGAAGGCGGCGCCGATCTGGCATGTCACGATCCCCGCCCAGGTCATCGTGGTCGCCTGCAGGTAGGCGTGGTGCAGTGGGGATCCAGCTCGCGTTGGATCGCCCGGGGACCAGCCGGCGAGCAGCAGCACCGCAAAGAACCCGGCCAGTGTCAGAGCTGCTTCCAGAACCCCCAGCCGCAGCCATGCTCGGGACAGCATCGCTCTGCTTATGATGCCTGACCTTCGCGGCCGTGGTGGTCGCTCGAGGACACCCGGTTCTCCCGGGTCTCGCCCCAGGGCGAGCGCGGGAACGGTATCGGTCCCGAGGTCGATCGCCAGCACCTGGAGTGCCGTCAGCGGCAACGGGATTGCGCCTCCGCTGAGCGCAAAGAGCAGGAAGGGCACCACCTCCGGCACGGCGTGGACGAAGATGTAGGTGATGAACTTGCGGACGTTGTCATAGACGACACGTCCCTCCCGGATCGCCGCGACGATCGAGGCGAAGTTGTCGTCGGTCAGCACCATCGTGGCAGCCTCCCGTGCCACATCGGTGCCGGAGGCGCCCATCGCAACGCCGATGTCCGCGCGCCGCAGGGCCGGAGCGTCGTTGACGCCGTCTCCGGTCATCGCGACGGTGTGCCCCTGTGCCTGCAGCGCATCGACGATGTGCAGCTTCGTCTCGGGGTTGGATCGCGCGACGACGAGTTCCTGGGTGGTGTGCAGCAGCTGGTCCAGATCGTCCTGTCCCAACGCCTCCAGCTCGCTTCCCGTCACAACCGTCGGCGTGCCAGTGACTATTCCCACCTCGCGGGCCACCGCCGCTGTGGTCCGGCCATCGTCACCGCTGATGACGATGATCCGGATGCCGGCGCGTTTGCAGGTGCTCACGGCCTGTGCGACCTCGGCGCGCGGCGGATCGGCCAGCGCAGCCAAACCGAGGAAGGTCAGGTTCGCCTCTGCCACCTCGCGCTCCTCACCCTCAGGACCGGGGGCGTCGCGATGCGCGAATGCCAGGATCCTGAGTGCCTGGGAGGCATAGGAGTCGACGGCCGCCTGCACCGCTTGAAGGTCAGCAGCGCTCATCGCTCGCGGACCCTGGCCGGCTTCGATCTGCGAGCAACACGCCAGCAGCTCCAGCGGGGCGCCCTTGACGTGGTAGACCCAATGTCCTGTGGGATCCGGATCGAGCGTGGTCATGCGCTTCACGCGGGAGTCGAAGCTGTACAGGCGCGCGCGCTGAACGGATCGCGTCTCCTGAGCAGCTGCGCAGTCGAGCCCGAACCGCTGCGCAGACTCGAGCAGTGCGCTCTCAGTGGGGTCGCCGGTGCGAGACCAGTCCCCGGAGGCGCTGCGCTCCAGATGGGCGTTGTTGCACAGGATCGCGGCCCGCAGCAGCGATTCGGCCCCCACCGGGAGGGGGCCGACCCCTGGATCCAGCTCGCCTGATGCTGTCCACCAGCTCTTCACGCTCATCAGGCCCACCGTCAACGTGCCGGTCTTGTCGGTGCAGATCACATCGGTCGAACCGAGCGTCTCGACCGCCGTCAGACGTTTTACGAGCGCACGTTGCGCGGCCATCCGCCGCACGCCACCGGCGAGCGAGAGTGTGATCGTCGGCAGAAGTCCCTCGGGGACGTTGGCCACGAGCAGCCCGATCGCGAAGGTGACGGCTGCGGCGAGGGTCAGACCGGCCAGGCCGAGTCCGATGAAGAAGAAGATCACAGCGACGGTGACGCCGATCGCGGCGATCAGCCAGGCGATGCCGTTGACCTGCTTCTGGAGCGGGCTGATCTCCGATTTGACCCGCTGAGAGAGCGCAGCGATCCGGCCCAACTGCGTTGCCGTACCGGTCGCGTAGACCACAGCCTCGGCGGCCCCGGAGGTGCACAGCGTCCCGGCGAACACAAGATCACGAGCCTCGAGCGCCGAAGGGGCGCGCACATCTGTCCGCGCGCTGCGTGAGACGGGAAGGGACTCCCCTGTCAGCGCGGCCATGTCGAGCTCGAGCTCGCCGGAGATCAGTCGGGCGTCAGCTGAGAGTCGATCGCCTTCATCGAGCAGGACGATGTCACCGGGCACCAGCTCACCCGAATCGACCTCGACCTCCCGGCCTCCCCGCCGCACCCGCGATCGAGACGGGAGCAGCGCCCGCAGCGCCTCGGTCGCCGCTTCCGCCTGCTGTTCCTGTGCGAATGCGAGTGCCGCGTTCAGGCATATGACCGCGACGATCGCCAGTGCCAGGGTTCGGTTGCCACTGACGGCCGATAAAGCCGCGGCCAGCCACAGCAGCAGCGCGAGCGGATGCACGAGCTGGCGGACGAGCTCACCGAACCAATGCGGTCCGGTCGAGCGCTCGATCGTGTTCTGCCCGTACTGCAGCAGCCGGCGCTCAGCCTCGCGTTGCGATAAGCCTGTGGCCTGGGTGCCAAGATGCGCGTACAGCCGCGCCACCGTCTCCTGCGGATCAGCAGCAGGCCCGCGCTGGGGCGGCTGGGGCCCGGCGGCAACGGTGCTCATGGGCGCGGCGCCTCCCTCGCGACGGCAAAATGCCTAGAGGGCGCCGATCGGCCGGTTCCGCGCCGGCGGCTGCACCCGGATACGGGCATCGCTCACATACGCCCCCTCCTTGGTCACGATCAGAGGATTGAGGTCCAACTCCGCGATCTCCGGATGACGGTCGACCATCGCGCTCACGCGCAGCAGCACATCCTCAACGCATCCAACGGCAAGGCGCGGCGCGCCACGGTATCCGTCGAGCAACGGAAACGTGCGCAGAGAGCGCACCAGCTCGGACGCATCGACGTCGGTCAGCGGCGTGATCCGGACGCCGACGTCACCGAGCAATTCCGCGGCCGTTCCACCCGCGCCGCAGGCGACGACGGGACCGAAGCTCGGATCGTGGACGACGCCGACGATCAGTTCGACTCCGCTCGGAGCCATCTGCTGGACGATCAAGCCGTCGAGCTCGTAACCCGCCACGGCGACAGAGCGCCGGATTGCCAGCGCGGCTGCGGCGACCGCGTCGGGTCCGTCGAGATTGAGAATCACTCCGCCGACGTCGCTCTTGTGCACGAGACCCGGGGCGCTCGCCTTGAGCGCGACCTGACCCCCGAGCCGGGAGGCGATCGCAACCGCGTCCTCAGCCGTCGCCGCGATCTCTGTGCGCAGTGAAGGGATCCCGTAGCAGTCGATCAGGGCTGGCACATCGGCGGCTGACAACCACCCTGACCCGACCGATATGCCATTGGCGATGATCTGCTTGGCCTCATCGGGCCGACACCCCGCCGGCTCGACCACGACCCCGGCAGGCCGTGCCAGCCAACGTTGATGCTCGACGGCCTGCGCGAGCGCTCGCACCGCGTCCTCGGGAAGACGGAATCGTGCCGCACCTCGCGACTGACGCGGCCCGGCGCCGGGGCTCTGCTCAGCGCCCATCGACACCGATGCGATCGGCATCAGAGCTGTCGCCGCCACGGTATCGATGGCCCGGGCGACGTCGGCCGGATCCGTGCCAAGAGCCGGGACGAACAGGGTGATGATCGCGTCGCAGGCACCGCTGGACACCAGTGATTCGATCACATTCTGGTAATCCCGCGAGGTCGCGGCCGCGGTCAGATCGACTGGATTTCCCACAGCCGCGTGCTCAGGAACCAGACGGGTCAGTGCCCTGTGGAGTCTCTTCGAGAACTCCACAACCTCCAGCCCGGACGCCTGGCAACTGTCGGCGCACATGATGCCCGGACCGCCACCGTTGGTGACAATCGCGACACGATTGCCTCGTGGAAGCGGCTGGGTGCCGATCAGGGCGGCGGTGTCGAGCAGCTCACCGAGCGTCTCGGCACGAAGGACTCCAGCCTGCCGGAACAGAGCATCGACCGTCACGTCCGCGGCCGACAGCAGCGCGGCCGTGTGGGAGGAGGCAGCTCGCGATCCGGCAGGCGTTCTCCCGGACTTGACGGCCAGGATCGGCTTGCGCGCTGAGACCCGCCGCGCAATGCGAGCGAACCTGCGTGGGTTCCCGAAAGACTCCAGGTAAATGGCGATCAGCGCGGTGCCCGGGTCCTCCTCCCAGTATTCGATCAGGTCGTTGCCCGAGATGTCGGACTTGTTCCCGACCGAAGCAAATGAGGAGACGCCGATTCCCAACTCGGTCGCGACATCCATGAGCGCGATTGCCACCCCGCCGCTCTGAGACATGATTGCTATCGGGCCGGCCGCAGGCACCCTCCGGGCGAAGGTCGCGTTCAGACTGACCTGCGGATCGGTGTTCAGCAGGCCCAGACAGTTGGGACCGACCAGCCGCATTCCGGCCCCGCGACAGAGCTCGAGCAGCTCTCGCTGACGTGTCTTCCCCTCGCCGCCAACCTCTGAAAAGCCCGACGAGACGACGAGGATCGCCCGCACGCCCCGGTTCACACAATCCGAGGCGACGCCGACGACGCCCGACGCAGGGACCGCGATCACGGCCAGCTCGGCAGCCTCAGGAAGGTCGAGCACCGAGCGGTAGGCGGGCAGACCGAGAATCTCACTGGCGTGCGGGTTGACCGGGTAGACCGGGCCGTTGAAACCACCGTCGATGATGTTGCGGATCAGCGTTCCGCCGATCGACTCCGGGTTCCGCGAAGCGCCCACCACCGCCACCGAAGCCGGTCGCAGGAAGCTGCTCACGGCGTTGAAGGACGCAGCGTGCTGGCGCCGGTCGAAGGCCGCGAGGACCTCGCCGGAGATCGCTGTGGGAAACGAGACCTCGACCATGTTCGCGGCCCTGCGCTCGGTGATCGGAAAGCCGCTTTCCGAAAACACGCCGAGCATCTTCCGGTTCGTCGCCATCACGTCGGCCATCAGGACGTCAATCCCGTGCTGGGCGGCAACTCCGGCTAGCTGTCCCAGCAGCAGGGTGCCGATGCCATGACCGTGAAGCGGGTCGGCCACCTCGAACGCCACCTCGGCACGGTGATCATCGATCCGGCTGTACGAGGCGTGGGCGACGATCCGAGCCGGTGTTCCACTGGTGACCACCAACCCGTAGCGATTGACCGGGTCGATCTGAGCCGACCAGTCCGACAGCCACTCAACGTCGATGTGACCGCAGCCACGAAAATAGAGTGAGTCGGGTGACATCGAGCGCAGGAAAGCGGCAAGAGCATCGCGGTCCCCCTCGGCCACCGGACGCACATGCACAGTTGAACCATCCCGGAGGGCGACGTCATCCGATGGCTCGACGGGCGGGGTGGCGGACGTTGAGGCCATGTCGTCAACCTACGGGCCGCCCGCTGCTGCCGGAACCGTAGATCTCCGCCGTGGCGATCAGCAGCGGCCACTGATGCTGCGGCGGGGATGATGGTCGAGGATCGACTCAAATCAGCATCGGATGTCTGGCAGGCGTGCGTAAAAGCCCGTAACCAGCTGCGCGTATATCGCCGATGCCGATGCCCCTACGCGAAGAGATCATGACGGTATGGCGAGCATCCTCAATCGAAACGATCCCCTCCGCCGGCACGTGTCGGATGAGGAGATTCACTCGCTTCTTCGTGAGAACGACAGCGGCCAACACCTGGCCGGGGCGGACGGTCGGCAATAGTCATGTTCGAGACGAGGGTCCACGGTCGCGGCGGACAGGGCGTTGTCACCTCAGCTGAGCTCCTGTCGGTCGCCGCGTTCCGCGAGGGCCATGAGGCGCAGGCGTTTCCCAGCTTCGGCTCTGAACGCACCGGTGCGCCGGTGATCTCGTTCTGTCGGATCGACAGCCGCGTGATCCGCACGCGCGAGCCGATCAGCGAGCCGGACGCCGTGATCATCGTCGACCCGACGTTGCTGCATCACGTCGAGGTCTTCGGTGGGCTCAAGAGCGATGGCTACGTGCTCATCAACAGCTCGCACAGCTTCGAGGAGATGCGACTGGGAGATCTCTGCGCCAGCTTCCGGCCCGAGCGGATGAGCACGGTTGCCGCGACAGAGCTGGCGCGCGAGCACCTCGGCCGGCCGCTGCCGAACGCGGCATTGCTCGGAGCCTTCGCCGCCCTGACCGGAATCGTCACGGTCGAATCCGTCGTCGCCGCGATCCGTGAGCGCTTTGCCGGTGAGCTCGGCGAGGGCAACGTCCGCGCGGCAGAGGCGGCGGCTCGGCTCGTGTCGCCTTCCAGCGGGAAGGCGACACAGGGGGTAGCGACGGGTGCGTGAGCAGATCGAAGGCTCACAGGCGGTCGCCCGGACCGTCGCCGCCTGCCGTCCAGAGGTGATCTGTGCGTACCCGATCTCACCGCAGACCCACATCGTCGAAGGCCTCTCACGGCTCGTGAAGTCGGGCGCGCTGAGCCCCTGCGAGTTCGTCAACGTGGAGTCCGAATACGCGGCGATGTCAGTCGCGATCGGGGCAAGCGCCACCGGTGCCCGCAGCTACACGGCGACCGCCAGCCAGGGTCTGCTCTACATGAGCGAGGCTCTCTACAACGCCTCCGGGCTCGGTCTGCCGATCGTGATGACCGTCGCCAATCGTGCGCTGGGCGCACCGATCAACATCTGGAACGATCACTCTGACTCGATGTCGCAACGTGACTCTGGATGGGTCCAGCTCTACGTCGAGTCCAACCAGGAGGCGGTCGACGTGCATGTTCAGGCCTTCCGGCTCGCGGAGGCGCTGTCGCTGCCGGTGATGGTCTGCATGGACGGGTTCATCCTCACCCACGCCGTCGAGAGCGTCGAGCTCCCCGAACAGGACCAGGTGGATGCCTTCCTGCCCGAGTTCGAGCCACGCCAGCTGCTGGACCCGCAGGAGCCGGCGACGATCGGCGCGATGGTCGGACCGGAGGCGTACACCGAGGTTCGCTACCTCGCCCACTACAAGCAGATGCAGGCGCTCGACCTGATCCCTGAAATCGCGAACGCCTTCGAACAGGCCTTCGGCCGGCCCGCCGGCGGTCTGGTGCGCGACTACAGGTCGACTGACGCCGAGACGATCGTGGTCGCGCTCGGCTCGGTGCTCGGCACGATCGAAGACGTCGTCGACGAGCTGCGCGACGAGGGTGTGCGGATCGGCGCCGTCGCGATCAAGACGTTCAGACCATGGCCGGCGGAGGAGGTTCGCCGGGCGCTCGAGGGCGCGGGGCGCGTGATCGTGCTCGAGAAGGCGCTCTCGGTCGGGATCGGCGGGATCGTCTCGCAGAACGTCCACGGAGCTCTCGAGGGGCTTCAGATCCCGGTGCACACGGCGATCGCCGGTCTCGGCGGGCGAGCGATCACGAAGAGCTCGCTGCGCCGCCTGTTCGGCGATGGCATCGCCGGCACGCTGCCGGCCACGACCTTCGTCGATCTGGACCGCTCGCTGGTCGATCGTGAACTGCAGCGGATGCTCGCCACGCGGCGCTCCGGTCCGCATGCGGAGAACATGCTCCGCGACCTCGGGATCGTCGGCGCGAACTCGGTGTGAGAGAGGCGGTTTCCCAATGACCGACACACGACTCAGGTACTTCCAGACAGGCAGCTTTGCGGCGGGCAACCGGCTTGTCGATCCCGAGGCGCGATCGGTCCAATCGGCGGCCGAGCGCGCCAACTCGATCACCTGCGGGCACCGCGCCTGCCAGGGCTGCGGCGAGGCGCTCGGTGCCCGTTACGCGCTCGACACGGCGATCCGCGCGACCGCCGGCGATGTGATCGCCGCCAACGCAACCGGGTGCCTCGAGGTCTTTTCGACGCCATATCCGGAGAGCTCGTGGCAGCTGCCCTGGATCCACTCGCTGTTCGGCAACGCGGCGGCGGTCTCCTCGGGGATCGCCGCGGCCCTGCGGGCCAAGGGCAACACGCACACACGCGTGATCGGGCAGGGCGGCGACGGCGGCACGGTCGACATCGGTTTCGCGTGCCTGTCGGGGATGTTCGAGCGCGGCGACGACGTGCTCTACATCTGTTACGACAACGAGGCCTACATGAACACCGGCGTGCAGCGTTCGGGCGCCACCCCGCCGGCCGCGTTCACGACCACGACCCAGGCGGTCGGCGAGGACCCCGGCGCCCCATGGGGGCAGGGCAAGAGCGCGCCGCTGATCGCGCTCGCCCACGAGATCCCCTATGTCGCAACAGCGACCATCGCCGACCTGCGCGACCTCGAGGCCAAGGTGCAGAAGGCGATGACGATCCATGGTCCGCGCTACATCCACATCCTCGTCACCTGTCCGCTCGGGTGGGGGGCTCCCGCAGGCGACTCGATCAAGCTGGCGCGGCTGGCGGCTGAGACCGGGGTCTTCCCGGTCTGGGAGGGTGCCCATGGCGACGTGACCGCCGTCACGCAGATACGCCGCCGCGTTCCGGTGGAGGAGTACCTGAAGCGCCAGACGCGGTTCCGTCACCTGTTCTCGCCCGTCCGTCGCGACGATGTGATCGCGCGGATCCAGGCACGCGCCGACCGCAACATCGAGCGCTTCGGATTGCTCGGCGCTATCGACTCCGACGAGCGGACACTGCATGCCGAGGGCGCGTCGTGAGCGCGCGGGAGAAGCCGTTCGCGATCACGCTCGACGTCGGTTCGAGCTTGGCCAATCACACCGGGTCGTGGCGAACCGAGCGGCCCGAATACGTGCGACTGACCGCGCCTTGCGGCGGTGCCTGTCCGGCCGGTGAGGACGTGCAGCAGTGGCTCTACCACACCGAGGAGGGCGGCTACGAGGCCGCGTGGCGCAAGATCATGGAACGCAACCCGTTCCCGGGGATCTGCGGACGTGTCTGTTACCACCCGTGTGAGACGGCGTGCAACCGCGCGCAACTCGACGAGACCGTCGGCATCAACTCGGTCGAACGCTTCCTCGGGGATCAGGGGATCAGCGCCGGCTGGCAACCGCAGCAGCCTGCGGCGCCCAGCGGCAAGCGCGTGCTCGTGATCGGCGCGGGGCCGTCGGGGCTGTCAGCCGCCTACCACCTGGCGCTGCTCGGGCACGACGTGACGGTCAGGGACGCCGCTCCCGTCGCCGGCGGGATGATGCGCTACGGAATCCCCAAGTACCGACTTCCGCGCGAGGTGCTCGACGCCGAGGTCGAGCGGATCGCCGAGCTCAGCGTCAGATTCGAGTTCGGGCACAACGTCAGCGACGTGATCGCCGAGCAGCTCGAGGGGCGCTTCGACGCGGCGTTCCTGGCGGTCGGCGCCAGACTCGCCAGCCGCGCCTACGTGCCCGCGGGATCGGCAGCCAAGATCGTCGACGCGGTCTCGTTGCTGCGCGACATGGAGGATGGGTCCGCCGGCCCGCCGCTGCTGGGCCGGCGGGTGGCCGTCTACGGCGGCGGCAACACGGCGATGGACGCCGCCCGCACAGCCAAGCGGCTGGGCGCGGACGAGTCGATCATCGTCTACCGGCGCACCCGCGACAGGATGCCGGCACACGAGTCCGAGCTCCAGGAGGCCCTGCAGGAGGGGATCCAGGTCAAGTGGCTGACGACGATCAAGCACGCCGACGAGGGCGAGCTGACGATCGAGCGGATGGAACTGGACGAGAACGGCTACCCGCAGCCAACCGGAGAGTTCGAGCAACTCGACGCCGACACGCTCGTGCTCGCGACCGGCCAGCAGACCGATCTCTCGCTGCTCGAGGGAGTGGCGGGGATCGAGACCGAGGACGGCGTCGTCAAGGTCGATCGGAACCTGATGACCGGGCACGCGGGAATCTTCGCCGGTGGCGACATGGTTCCGGCGGAGCGCACGGTCACGGTCGCGATCGGCCACGGCCGTCGTGCGGCGCACGGGATCGATCGCTGGCTTTCGGGCGAGGAGGGGCAGGCCGAGTGGGGGGTGCACGACAGTGCGAGCCTGACCGGTGTGGGTCCGGCGCCGGTTCCGGCCGAGGTCGCGTTCGAGCGGCTCAACACCTGGTACTACTCGGATGCGCCGAAGACGGTTCGGCCGGAGCTCGACAGGGTTCGGCGCTCCTCCACATTCGATGAGGTCGTCCTCGGGCTTGACGAGTCAAACGCGCTGTTTGAGGCGAGGCGCTGCATGTCCTGCGGCAACTGCCTGGCATGCGACAACTGCTATGGCGTCTGTCCCGACAACGCCGTGATCAAGCTCGATCCGCCTGGCGCCTACGCCTACGAGTTCGATCTCGACTTCTGCAAGGGCTGCGGACTGTGCGCACAGGAATGTCCCTGTGGCGCGATCGAGATGCAGCCCGAGCTCATCTAGCTGGGTGTCCGCAATCAGGGCACCGGGCACCAATTCAGGAGGTAGGACATGCCGGTTCAGGTGGCAATCAACGGATTCGGTCGCACCGGGCGGGCATTTCTGCGCTCCGCGATCGAACGCAATGCTGACATCACCGTGGTCGCGATCAACGATCTGGCCGACGCCAGGACGCTCGCGCAGCTGTTGAAGCACGACTCCTCGTACGGCCGCTTCCCGGTGGACGTCAGCGCCGGTGAGGGCGCGATCGTGGTCGGCGAGCATGAGATCCAGGTCCTGTCGCTTACAGAGGCCGACAAATTGCCCTGGGGACGACTCGGCGTCGAGGTCGTGATCGAATCCACCGGCCACCTCCGCACGCGGTCTGCCGCAGGGCGACACCTGCAGGCCGGAGCCGCGAAGGTGATCATCTCGGCACCGGCGCAGGGCGCGGAGCCGCCTGACGCCACGGTCGTACTCGGCGTGAATTTCGACGAGGTCTATGACCTGGAGCGCCACCACATCATCTCCAACGCATCGTGCACGACCAATTGCCTGGCGCCGGTAGCGAAGGTCATCCAGGACTCGGTCGGCATCAAGTACGGCCTGATGACGACCGTGCACTCCTACACCGGCGATCAGATGCTGCTCGACGGTCCGCACAAGGACGCGCGTCGCGCCCGGTCGGCGGCGATCAACATCGTCCCGACCTCCACCGGTGCCGCGAAGGCGCTGGGCCTCGTGATCCCGAGCCTCGAGGGCAAGCTCAACGGTTTCGCCCTGCGGGTGCCCACGCCGACCGGATCGCTCGTCGACCTGACGGTCGGGACCGAGCGGCCGACAAGCCGCGAGGAGATCAACTCGATCTTCGCGGAGACCGCCGACCAGGGGGCAATGCTGGGGATCCTCGCCTACACGACCGATCCGATCGTGTCCTCGGATATCGTCGGGTCTCCGTACTCGTCGATCTTCGACTCCGGCCTGACCAGCGTCGAGGAAGGGGAGGGCGAAACGTTGCTCAAGGTGATCGCCTGGTATGACAACGAGTACGGCTACTCGAGCCGTCTGGTCGACCTGGCTCAGCGCGTGCTGGTGCCGGTCACCGTTGGTGTCTGATCTGCGCGAGCGATGCCCAGCAACCAGGCGGCGAAGCCGAAGTCGGCCACGCCGGCCGCCAGGAACGCCAGCGCCCAGATGTAGGTCTTGGAGTCGGACCCGCCGAAGGCGAGCGTGACGAATCCGAGGCCGACCAGGACCGCACCCCCGACGATGCGCACCCTCGCCCAGGCGCGCAGGTGGCGATATTCCCATGGCGAGATGATGCGCTGCATCCCGGCCCGTGGCGGAGTCATCCACCGCTCGCGCAGTCCTCTGGGAGCAGGTGCTGTCACTGCTGCTGCGACCGCGCCGCGTCGAGCAGCACGCGGGCCTCGGCCGAAGCGATCAGCCCGCGCGTGCGTTCGACGACATCCATGTTCACTGAGATCGCGTCGATTCCGGCCCGGACCAGGAGCTCCGCATATTCGGGATGGACCGACGGAGCCTGGCCGCAGATCGATGTGCGCAGCCCGAGTCGGCGTGCCTTCGGGATCAGCTCCTGCAGGTATGACACGACGGCGTGATCACGCTCGTCGAAGGTGGCCGCCAGCAGCTCGGAATCCCGGTCGGCTCCGAGCAGCAGCTGCGTGAGGTCGTTGGAACCAACTGAGATCCCGGCGACACCGAGCTCCGCATAGGACTCGAGGTTGAACAGCACCGACGGGACCTCGGCCATCACCCACAGCTCGAACCCGCGGCGGTCCAGCAACCCGGCGTCACCGATCAGCGCGCGGCATCGGGCCAGCTCGTCCGCGGTGCGAACGAACGGAAGCATGACGTGCAGGTTCGTGTGACCGGCGTCCCAGACTCGCTTCAACGCCGCCAGCTCGAGTTGGAAGATCTCAGGCTCGACCGTGTACCGCAGCGCGCCGCGGAAGCCGATCATCGGGTTGCTCTCCTCGGGCTCGAACCGCTCACCGCCCGTCAGGCCACGGAACTCGTTGGTGCGGAAGTCGTAGGTGCGGTATGTGATCGGCCGCGGTGCGAAGCCGCTGGCGAACGTGGTCAGCGCCTCCGCAAGCCGATCCACAACCTCGCCCTGGCGGCCCTCCTCGATCAGCAGCTTCGGGTGCGTTCCCGCGAGCGCCTCGATCAGCATCAGCTCGGCACGCAGCAGTCCCACGCCGTCGACCTCAAGCGCGGCGGCCTTTGCCACCTGTGACGGCTCGGAGAGGTTGACCAGCAACTTGGTCCCGGTCACCACGCGCCCTCCGGATCCGGTCGCCGGAGCGCCTGCCCCCGGCGCCAGCGGAGTCTCGGTGGCCGCCGAGATCCCCTCGACAACGACGCCATGGGTGGCGTCGACCGTGACGAGCTCTCCGTCGCGGAGCTTGCGAGTCGCCTCGCCGGTTCCGACGACGCAGGGGATCCCGAGCTCACGCGAGACGATCGCCGCATGACAGGTCATGCCGCCGCTGTCGGTGACGATCGCGGCCGAGCGTCGCATCAGCGGCACCCAGTCCGGCGAGGTCATGTGCGTCACGAGGACGTCTCCGCCGGCAAGCTTGCCTGCGTCGGCCAGCGTGGTCAGGATCCGCACCGCGCCGCTTCCGGAGCCCGGTGCACCACCGAGTCCGTGCAGCAGCACGTTCCCGGCCTGTGCGGCTTCGGCGCCGGCGACCGGAGCGGCCGTCCCCGCCTCTGGATGCGGGCCGAGCGTGGTGATCGGGCGGCTCTGGAGCATCCAGAGCTTGCCCTCGGGGTCGAAGGCGAACTCCGTGTCCTGGGGAGAGCGGTAGTGCTGCTCGATCGTGCGACCTTCGCCGGCGACCGCGACCACCTCCTCGTCGGAGAGCACCGCCTGGTGCGCCTCCTGTTCGGTGGTCGGACGCGTGGAGGTTCCACCGTCAGCAGAGGGCTCGATCACCAGCTCCTTGTTGTGCACCTCACGCGCGAGTACGCGCAGGGTGCCCTTGTCGACGATGTAGCGGTCCGGGGACACCTGCCCGGAGACGACCGCCTCGCCCAGGCCGAATGAGCTCTCGATCACCAATTTGCCGAGGTCGCCCGTCGATGGGTCGGCGGTGAACATCACACCTGACCGTGTGGACGCGATCTGTCTCTGGACGACGACCGCGATGTCCATGCCCGCCTGGTCGAACCCGCGTGACGCGCGGTAATAGACGGTCCGGGTTCCGAACAGCGAGCGCCAGCAGCGGCGCACTGCGTCGATCACGGCGTCGGCGCCGTGGATGTTCAGGAACGTCTCGTTCATTCCGGCGAATGACGCCGCCGCGGTGTCCTCGGCGGTGGCGGAGGACCGTACCGCGACGGCGACCTCTCCCTCGTTGCCGCACAGCTCGTCATAGGCGGACCTGATCGATCGTTCGAGCCAATCCGGCATCGGGCTCGCGTCTAGCGCGTCGCGCGCCGTTGCCGCGGCCGCGGCGAGCGCTGCGGTGTCCTCCTCGTCCACGCCGTGGAGCGCTTCGGTGAGTCGATCGCGCAGCCCGGTCTCCTCGCAGAAAGCGCCGTACGCCGGCGCCCCGATGACGAACCCGGGAGGGACGGGCACGCCCGCGGAGGTCAGCTCGCCCAGGTTGGCGCCCTTCCCGCCGGCATAGGAGACGTCTGTCACACGCAGCTGGGCAAAGGTTCGAACGGGCTCGGTGATGGCAGTGGTGGTAGTCATAGCTCCAGTCTCATCAGCGGATGCTCGCATGGAATCCGTGCACCTTCGCCTGTGCGCTGCGGTAAATCCGCTGCTACCAGGCGCTCCTGGCGCTCAGGTGCTGCCGGCGCTCAGACAAAGTCGCGGTGGGCAGCGTACGTAGTTCGCCACAGCGAAGCTGCGCAGCGTTGCGGCTGACCGGCCGGTGACCCCGGCGTACGTTGGAGCAATGAGTTCGGACCGCCGTTCACTCAGTGTGCCTCTCGCCGTCTGCGGTGTCGCGCCTGAGGCGCTGCTCGCTCCGAATGAACTCGCGGACCATGGCACTGGCCCCGGAGCTGTAGCCCTGGGCTGCCATGGGCTCGGCGAATGCCCGAGCATGATGGGTCGGTTCGGCAGTCGCCAAAACCCGGTCGCCGCCATCGCTCCTGTCGCTTAGCTGCTCAACGAAGCCGATGACCGACGAAGCCAGCGCGTCTTCGCAGCCACCTGCTCGGCATACTCGGCCGTGGCGGGTGGAGGGTGCACGGCCACCCGAGCCTGGGTCGAAGACGCCCCCGCCGCACAAGCGTCCCAGCATCTGGCTGGTCCTCGGCTGCCTGCTGGCCCTGAACTGGGTGATCGCGCTCAGCCTCGGGTCGACGCACGGCGCGACCCGGGTGACAGTCCCGTACACCTACTTCAACGCACAGGTGACTGCCGGCAATGTCGCATCGGTTGACGCGCAGGGCTCGGCGATCGAGGGCGTCTTCCGGCACAAGATCACCTACCCGGCCGGCAAGAGCGGCACCACCACAGCTGAGTTCAGCACGCAGCGCCCGACGTTCGCCGACGACAACCTCCTGAGCCGCTTGGAGCACGAGGGCGCGTCGGTCAGTGCGAAGCCGATCACCTCGGGGCAGTCGGTGTTGGTCACGATCCTGGTCGGGTTCCTGCCGACGATCCTGATCGTCGGCTTCTTCATATGGATGATGCGCCGTGCTGCCGGGGCGATGAATTCCGGCGGCGGAATGTTCGGTGGCATGGGCCGCTCGAAGGCTCGGAAATACGACGCCGACAAGCAGCGCACGAGTTTTGCGGACGTGGCGGGAATCGACGAGGCCACCGAAGAGTTGGCGGAGGTCGTGGATTTCCTCAAGAACCCGGATCGCTATCTCCGGCTGGGCGGGATGATTCCCAAGGGAGTGCTGCTCAGCGGAGAGCCAGGCACGGGCAAGACGCTCCTGGCCCGGGCCGTCGCGGGTGAGGCGGACGTCCCGTTCTTCTCGCTCTCCGCGTCGGAGTTCGTTGAGATGATCGTCGGCGTCGGCGCAAGCCGTGTACGTGACCTGTTCGATCAGGCCAAGAAGGACGCGCCCGCAATCATCTTCATCGACGAGCTCGATGCGATCGGCCGCGCCCGCGGCGCCGGCGCCATGAGCGGCGCGAACGACGAGCGAGAGCAGACGCTGAACCAGATCCTCACCGAGATGGACGGGTTCACCGGCAACGAGGGTGTGATCGTGCTCGCCGCGACCAACCGACCCGAGATTCTCGATCCGGCGCTGCTGCGCGCCGGGCGCTTTGATCGCCGGATCACCGTCAATGCACCCGACCAGGACGGGCGTTTGAAGATCCTCCGGGTCCATACCCGCAGCGTGCCGCTCGCCACAGACGTCGACCTCGCCGCAATAGCTTCGAGCACACCCGGCATGGTCGGTGCCGACCTGCGCAACCTCGTGAACGAGGCTGCGCTCAGCGCGGCTCGACAGGGTGCCGACGCCGTGCGCAATGAAGACTTCACCAATGCGCTGGAACGGATCGTGCTCGGGGCCGCCAGGCGCGTGCTGATCTCCGAGGACGAGCGTCGTCGAACCGCATACCACGAGTCCGGGCACGCCCTGCTCGGGATGTTGCAACCCGGTGCGGACCCGGTGCGCAAGGTGTCGATCATTCCGCGTGGGCGCGCGCTGGGCGTCACGTTCCAAAGTCCCGAATCGGATCGCTACGGGTACGCCTCGAAGTATCTGCTCGGGCGTCTGATCGGACTGCTCGGCGGTCGCGCAGCCGAGCAGATCGTGTTCGATGACGTCACAACAGGTGCCGAGTCAGACCTCGAGCAGGCGACGGCTCTGGCGCGGCAGATGGTCGGACGCTGGGGCATGTCCGACGCGATCGGCCTGGTGTCAGCGCTTCCACGTCCCGGGGAGGAGGTATTCATGCTGGCAGGCTCGGCGGGCGCCGCTTCGCCAGAGACGCTCGCGACCATCGATAGAGAGGTGAAACGGATCACGGATGAGTGCTTCCAGCAGGCGCGTCAGACGCTCGGCGAGCATCGTGAGCAGCTTGATTCCCTGGCACGCACGCTGCTTGAACGAGAGACGCTCGACGAACTCGACGCCTATGCGGCTGCCGGCATCCCCTCGCGGAGGACCCAGACCTGATCACCCTCCCGAGGCTGCCGCCACGCGGAGACAAAAAACGCGGTCCGGGGGCGACGATCATGCCTGCTCTCGCGCGTAGCCTGCGCACGGGATAAGCCTCGTCGGTCGCCTTCGAGAGCCGGCTTCGCTTTGGCTTTCACGAGCCATGCTCCCTCCCGAACCGCTGGATGCACCATACAGCCACCCGCTGGGATCAATGCAAGTCGATCATTCGCCGGAACCCGCAATTTGAAAGGAAAATCGCCTTCAGCTTCCCAGGCTTCGCGCGCTCGTCATATCAGGGCACATGAACACGATCTCGCATCACCCCGGCGTTCTGTGACGTCGCTGCGGCTACAGACCGAGTCTGCGGATGCCGTCCTCGTCCAGGCCGAGGTGGTGGCCAACCTCGTGGCGCACCGTGCGAGTGATCTGCTGTCGGAGCAGAGCCGGGTTCTCCCCGAAGTCGCGCGTGAGCGTGTCGCGGTAGATGACGATCTCATCCGGCACGACGTAGCCGTCGGGGCGGCCGATCTCGTACTCGTTACCGGCGCCCCGGCCGATGTACTGACCGTAGGCCTGGACCTTCGCACCATCATCGGAGACGACGATCACGACATGCTGCACGGCGTGGCGGAACTCGTCGGGAAGGGCATCGAGCGCCTCCTGTACGACCGCCTTGAAGTCGTCTTCGGTGCGGATCTGGCCATGCTGAACGCGCCCATCAGCCGGGACCACCGGTCCGTCCTGCGCCTGCGCGGCGAGTCGCTCGACCTCGTCCTCGAGCTCGTCAAACGAGCGGTCGTCGAGCTCATCGACGTGTTCCGCGCCGCTCTCGTCGGCCGGAGGGTCGTGCTGGTGGCGGTGATGGCTCATGTGGCTGGACCATACTGACCACGCCGCCGGCACGCACGCGCTGCCGTCGTCAGGGCGTCGGCAGGTAGATCCACCGAAGCGACGCACCCCGCGACGCATTGCGTGAGAATGGCCCTGTGCTCGGCCTGCCCGCCGACATCCACGCGCTGCTGTTCGACCTTGACGGCGTGCTAACGCAGACCGCGAAGGTTCACGCGACCGCCTGGAAGCAGGCGTTCGACGAGTTTTTGCGCGCCCGTGCGAACGAATCCGGTGGCGCGTTCGTCGCGTTCGACAAGGTCTCCGATTACGACGAGTACGTCGATGGCAAGCCGCGTGAGGATGGTGTCCGGTCATTCCTGAGTGCGCGCGATATCGAACTGCCGGAGGGCGCGCCAGATGATCCGCCCGACGCTCAGACCGTCCACGGCTTGGGCAACAACAAGAACGAGCGCGTTCTCAGGCTCATCCACGAACAGGGCGTCGACACCTACGAGGGCTCGGTTCGCTACGTGCAGGCAGCGCGCGAGGCCGGCATCCCGCGCGCAGTGGTCTCCTCGAGTGCGAACGCTCGCGCCGTGCTCGCTGCGGCGGCCATCCAGGACCTGTTCGATCATGTCATCGACGGTGTCGTTGCCGAGCGTGAACACCTGCACGGCAAGCCGGCGCCCGATACGTTCCTCGCGGGCGCGAAGGCGCTCGACGTGGCGCCCGCGCATGCGGCTGTGTTCGAGGACGCGCTTGCCGGTGTGGAGGCCGGGCGCGCCGGTGGGTTCGGATTCATCGTCGGCGTGGATCGGGTCGGGCAGCGCGAGGCACTCGGGGAACATGGTGCCGACGTTGTCGTCACCGATCTGGCGGAGTTGCTCGACTCATGATCCGACACGGCGCGTTTCCGGTTGAACCCTGGGCGATCAGGGAGACCGAGCTCGACCTCGACCGTCTGGCCCAGACCGAGTCTGTGTTTGCTCTTGCCAACGGCCACATCGGGCTGCGTGGCAACCTCGACGAGGGCGAGCCCTGCGGTCTCCCGGGAACCTACCTCGGCGGCTTCTGGGAGGCTCACCCGCTCCCCAGCGCCGAGCCTGGATACGGCGACCCCGAACAGGGACAGTCCGTCGTCAACGTCACCAACGGCAAGATCATGCGACTGCTCGTCGGCGACGCTCCGTTTGACGTTCGGTATGGAGAGCTGACCCGTCACGAGCGCATTCTTGACATGCGCGACGGAGTGCTGCGGCGCGAGGCCGAGTGGGTCTCTCCCTCTCATCAGTCGGTGCGCGTGCGGTCCACGCGGATGGTGTCATTCGTCCAGCGATCGGTCGCGGCGATCTCCTACGAGGTTGAGGCGGTGGACGAAACCGTCCGGGTGGTGGTCCAGTCCGAATTGATCGCCAACGAGAAGTTTCCCGAGGCGGGAGCCGATCCGCGAGCATCCGATCCGCGAGCCGGTTCCGGATCGATGTCGCGGCTGCAGGCTGAGCTGCAGGAGGGCATCGACATGCGCGGGGTTCTGATCCATCGCACTGAGGCCAGCGGGCTGCACGTGGCGGCGGCGATGCGACACGAGGTCTCGGGGCCTGACGGGCCGACGACCTCCGAAGAGGTGTTCGACGACATCGCCCGGGTGGTCGTGGCGGCATCGCTCGAGCCCGGGCAGACGCTCAGGATCGTCAAGTTCCTCGCATACGGCTGGTCCCGGCCGCGCTCGACGCCGGCGCTGCTCGATCAGGTGGCGGCGGCGCTGTCTGAGGCGCATGCCACCGGCTGGGACCGCCTGGCTGTGGCGCAGCGCGAATTCCTGGACGACTACTGGGAGGGTGCCGACGTCGAACTGGAGGGCGATCCCGAACTGCAGCAGGCCACCCGATTCGGGCTGTTCCACGTGCTTCAGGCAGGAGCACGCATCGAGCAGCGGGCGATAGCCGCAAAGGGCCTCACGGGGCCGGGCTATGACGGTCACACCTTCTGGGACTGTGAGGCGTTCGTGCTCCCGGTGCTCACCTACACGTGGCCTCAGGCGGCCGGTGATTCGCTGCGCTGGCGGCACGCGACACTGGACCGCGCACGCGATCGGGCGCGACAGCTCGAACTCTCGGGAGCCGCGTTCCCGTGGCGCACGATTCACGGTGAGGAGTGCTCGGGCTACTGGCCGGCGGGCACCGCTGCGTTTCACATCAACGCCGACATCGCGGCTGCCGTTGTCCGCTATCAACATGCCGTAGACGACGAGCCGTTTGAGCGTGATATCGGCACCGAGCTGCTGGTGGAGACGGCGCGGCTGTGGCACTCACTTGGTCACCACGACGCACGCGGCGGGTTCCGGATCGACGGGGTCACGGGGCCGGACGAATACAGCGCGATCGCTGACAACAACGTCTATACGAACCTGATGGCCCAGCGCAATCTGCGGTCGGCCGCCGAGGCCGCCGACCGCTATCCCGATGTCGCCCGGTCGCTGGGTGTCGGCCCGGAGGAGGCGGCAGCGTGGCGCGATGCCGCCGCCGCGATCGTGATCCCGTATGACGAGGATCATGGCGTTCATCCACAGGCCGAGGGATTCACCAGCCACGAGGTCTGGGACTTCAAGTCGACGCCGCCAGATCAGTACCCGCTGCTGCTTCATTTCCCGTACTTCGACCTGTACCGCAAGCAGGTCGTCAAGCAGGCCGACCTGGTTCTGGCGCTGCACGTCTGCGGCGACTCGTTCACGCCCGAGCAGAAGCTGGCCGATTTCCACTACTACGAGCCACTCACGGTGCGCGACTCATCGCTCTCCGCCTGCACCCAGGCGGTGATCGCCGCCGAGGTCGGCCACCTCGACCTCGCTTACGCGTATTGCCGGGAGGCGGCCCTGATGGATCTGGATGACATCGAGCACAATGTGCGCGACGGCGTGCACATCGCGTCGCTCGCGGGCGTGTGGACTGCGGCGGTCGGCGGATTCGGCGGGATGCGCGACCACAACGGGCAGCTGAGCTTCAGGCCCAGGCTGCCCGACGAGATCACGCGACTCAGCTTCCGGCTCTGCTGCCGGGGTTCGAGGTTCAGGGTTGAGATCGACCATTCACGCGCGACCTACCAGCTTCTGGCGGGGCCACCGCTCATCGTCAGCCATTACGAGAGCGCGGTGCAATTGACCGAGGACGGCTCCGTATCGCTGCCGATCCCGGCGCGACGACCGGTGAAGTCGCCTCGTCAGCCGGCCGGGCGTAAGCCCCGCTTCGGGAACTGAAGCGAAGCGTCCTCAGAGGGTGGGCAGCCAGCCGTGTGGCCCGCGGACCTCTTGGTAGGCGCCGCCATCGGCGCTCAGCTGCAATTCATGCGCTCCATAGATGTGGAGCTCTTCGATTCCGTCGTCTCCGGCTTGCATGATCATCGCCCGCCGGTATGGCCCGCGTCGGCTGAAATCGGTCAGCTCGTAGGTGGCCGAAATCTCGGCGATCCAGACGCCGGGTTCCGGATTCCACTGGTGCGTGATGACATGCTCCGTGGCACGCAGGGCGGTGAAGAAGCCGCCGAGCACCGCTCGCGCCGCCTCGCGGCCGTCCACCGCCTCTCCGAAGACCGTCGTCAGCTTCGCGTCCGGAGCGAAGCCTGAGATCAGCGAGTCGAGGTCGAGCTCATCGATCGCATGCAGGGCCGCGTCAAGGGGCGAATCGCTCATCGTCTCAAAGGCTAGAGCGTTCGCACGTCGGCCGGGCCGCGGGGGGTCACAGCGCCAAGGCGAACTGAGGCCGGTGAGAAAGTTGGGACCGGCGGGCTAGCTGAGGTGGTTCCGGGTCGATCCTCAGCGCCGGCTCCCGGAAGCGCCCGGTCGCGCGGCTGCGCAGAGAGCAGGACCTGCGCAGCGTCGGCGGCAGCAAAGCCGCACCTGGCAAGGTAGCCAGCGCCTCGGACGTGTCCGCTGCCTGCGCGACCGATCCAAGCTCGCGGGCGTATCGGTCGCGACTCACAGGATGCCGGAACGGCGCCCTGCGACCATGCGGGGGATCGCCCGTTCCCGGCTCGCTCCGGGAACGAAAACGCGGTCCGGGGGCGACGACCGTGCCTGCTCTCGCGCGTAGCCTGCGCACGAAATAAGCCTCGTCGGTCGCCTTCGGGAGCCGCTTCGCTTTGGCTTTCGCGCGCCGTGCTCCCTCCCGAACCGCAAGCAGGACGATACACCGACCCCCCACCCGTATTGCAAGTCGATCGGGGGGCCGATTCCGCAATTTGAGGGAAAAACAACGAGGGCAGACCGTCACCAGGCCGCGCAGCCGTATTGGTCGGGGATCGCGACGTGATAGTGGGCGAGCAACCTGTCGGCGACCCGGATCTGCATGATCCGGTTTGCGCGAGAGACCGGTCCTGGGTCCATGGGCCTGCCGCCGAACGCCACGAAGTTGGTGCGGTCGATCCCGAGGCTGTCTGGATAGTCGTAGCCCAGAACTCGCCAACCGCCGGTTTCGCATCGCGCCACCTGAGACCACCCTGCGTAATCCCCCGGAAGCCTGAGGTGGGTACGTCCGGCATGCGAGTTGTGTCGTGGTGCAGCCTGCCCGGCTGCGGGGATCGCCAGCGCGAGGCTGGCGGTGACGAGCGCCACGAGCGCCCGAATGTGAAGAGACTGCATAGAGTCGACCGCGCCCAGCGAACGCCAACTACGTCCTACTCGCTCGCCCGCAGCTCATCGCGGGCCGTCGCTGAGCGGTGGCTCACCCCTCCTGATTTGCATTTCCGCGCCGGATCACACCGGCGCCCTATTTCCCACACGGCAACCCGACCACTCTGCTCTACGCGGCGGCCGAAACCCCCAGTTGCCAGCGACCAGCGTCCGTCATCACGTGACGCTGTCGTCCCCCCAAGGTACACAAACGTTCTTTGTGCCGGATTGTTCTCATGTTGGCGCCCGTTGATCTACACCGGGTCCCCGGCCCCAGCGGCGAAGGTCTCGCGCCGCGCGGGTGTGGCGGCGTAATTGGCCGGTCGGCTGCCGGCTGGAGACCTCGATCAGCTTCACACGGCGCGTGGGACGCCCGGCGCCACTATCCTTGCCCTCCTCGATGGTTGGTTGGACTTGCTCAGGGGCGGACGGGGTTGTCTGATGGTGACTGATTGGATCCGTGTATGCGGTCGGCTGTTCGCCGCCGGCGTGTTCGCCGCCGGCGTGGCGACGCTGGCCGTCTGCAGCGCCGGCGCGGCAACCGCCACTGCCGCCTCGCCGCCGGTCACGATCAAGGTCGCAAGGTCGGACGTCGGCCCGGCGGTCTCTGCCGGGTTCGTCGGGATCGCGACCGAGTTCTGGGATGTGGAGAAGGAGGTCGGCACCGACTCGACCAAGCCGGATGCCGCCTTCGAGCAGCTGGTGCGCAACCTCGCTCCCTACGGAGGCCTCAGTCTTCGAATCGGCGGCGACAGCACGGACTGGTCGTGGTGGCCCGTGCCGGGGATGAAACAGCCGCCGTGGGTCCGCTGGACGATCACTCCGACCTGGGCAGCCGTGACCAAGCGGCTCGCGGACGATCTCCACGCGCACCTGATCATCGGGATCAACATGGAGGCCGACAGCCCGCAGGTCGCGACCACCGAGCTCAACCAGTTCCAATCCCACATCGGCGGCTCGTTGCCGATCACCTTCGAGCTCGGCAACGAGCCCGAGCTCTACTCGCATTTCACCTTCTACGACAACAAGCACGGCCAGGCTGTGCTCGGCCGGCCCAAGGGTTATTCGTACCCCGACATCACGTCGCAGTGGGATCGGCTCGCCGGCGCGCTCGCACACGTGCGGCTTGCCGGTCCCGGCTACTCGGGGCTCAACGCGCTGCAATACACCGGCCAGTTCATGAGCGCCTCGCGCCGCCTCTCGCTGCTGACCGTTCACACCTATCCGCTGAAGTCGAGTCGCTGCGGCGGCTCGAAGCTGCAGGAGGGCGAGCTGTTTCAGCCCAGTTCGCTTGAGTCGATGAGTTCCGAGCTCAGCTCGTGGACGAGGCTTGCACGCCAACACGGGGTGCCGGTGCGCGTCGACGAGATGAACTCGGTCACCTGCGGTGGCTCGCCGAGCTTCAGCAAGACCTTCGGTCCGGGCCTCTGGGCGCTCAACATCCTGCCGCTGTACGCAGAGGCCGGTGCGGTCGGAGTCAACTTCCAGACGCGGCCGTACACGGCACAGAATCTGATCCAGACCCAGGAAGGCCCATCGGGCTGGACCGCCAATGTCCAGCCCGAGTACTACGGGATGCTGGCATTCGCGCAGTTGACGCCGCCGGGGGCTCGGATGCTGCAGGTCACCGGGAGTCCGGCGGGGGTGTACGCGTGGGCCGTGCACACACCGCAGGGGCAGACGCACGTCGTCGTCACCAACGTGACCTCATACCCGCAATCCACAGCGCTCGAGGTTGCGGGCGCGCGCGGCTCCGCGACGGTCGAAACCCTGAAGGCAGGCTCCGGTGGCCTCAGCGCCCGAGCCGGCGTCACGCTCGGCGGGCAGAAGCTCTCTCCGAGCACAGGAGAGCTGATCGGCACGCGTGTCACCGCGACCGTGCACTTCAGGCATGGGGCCTATCACGTCAGGGTCGCACCCGCCAGCGCGGCGATCATCACGCTCGGCTGAGACGCCGTCCGGGGCCAAGCGGGGCCCCGGACGGTGTGAAACGCGGCGAGCCGGCGGGCAGCGGCTTCGGTCAGTGGGAGGGCTCGCCGTCGGGGACGGCGAGGACCTGGGTCTCAGTGAAGCCGAGGATTCCCTCGCGACCGAGTTCGCGGCCGATGCCGCTCTGGTTGAACCCGCCGAACATCGCGCGTTCGTCGACGGCGGTCGCGTTGTGGTTGTTGAAGAAGATGTGCCCGGCGCGCAGCTGCCGGCCGACGCTGACCGCGTGCTCGTCGTCGCTTGACCAGACCGATGCGCAGAGACCGGCCCAGGTGTCGTTGGCGGCGCGGATCGCGTCTTCCTCATTGTCGTAGGGGATGATCGGCAGGGCCGGACCGAACTGTTCCTCGGTCACGATTCGCTGATCGGCAACGGGGTCGAGCACCAGCGCGGGCTTCATGTAATGGCCCGCGTCGGGGTCAGCGCCGACGTACTCGCCGCCCTCGATCACCTCGCTACCGCCGGCCCTCGCCGCGGCCAGCAACTCCTGCACATAGTCACGCTGGCGCCGCATGTTCAGCGGCCCCATCGTCACGTCGGGGTCCAGACCAGCACCGATCCGCTGACCCTCGATGAAGGCGCGTAGACCCGCGACCGCCTCGCCATAGAGGCTCCGGGGCACGTACAGCCGCTTGATGGCCATGCACACCTGCCCGGTCGTCATGAACGTCGCCAACCCGATCTTCGTGATCGTGCCCTCATCCAGCACTGCGTCATCCAGCACCACGGCTGGGTCGTTGCCGCCCAATTCCAGGGTGACGTTCGTGACATTGTGTGAAGCCATCTCCATGATCCGCTTGCCGCCCGCGGTCGAACCGGTGAATGCCACGTGCTTCACGCGCGGGTCGCCGATCACGACGGGGCCAAGCACGGCGTCATGACCGGTCACGACGTTCAAGACACCGGGCGGCAGCAGCTTCGCGACGTGACGCAGGGTCATCACCGACGACAGCGGAGTCGTCGGCGGCGGCTTGGCGATCACCGTGTTGCCCGCCATCAATGCATGCGGAAGACTCGCCGCCAGGATCGCCAGCGGCCAGTTGAACGGGTAGATGATCGTCACCACGCCCTGCGGCACATGCCGGATGGTCGTGGCATAGGGCGGACCTGTGATCGTCTCGACCTGGTCAAGCTGCTGCGCGTACTTCGCGGCCTCATAGAAGCGCCCGACGAAGACGTGCAGATCGATCTCGGCCTCAAACCGGATCTTGCCGTTCTCGCGCGAAAGCACCTCGGCCCGCTCCGCGAAGTCTTCCTCCAACGTGCCGAGCGCCTTCAGACAGATCTCGATTCGCTCCGCCGCAGAGAGGCCCGCCCATGCCGGCCACGCACGCTCAGCAGCCGATACGGCATCCAGCGCGTCCTGCGTGGATGCAGCCGACGGCATGTCCGATCACAGAGCCGTCATGCGGGTCGACAACCGCAAAGGTCTCGCCTGTCGACCGCTCCTCACCGTCAATCACAAGCGGTGTACTAACCGCCTCGCCAATGGCCATGGTGATTCACCCCTTCTCGTTGTCAGGAGACTCAAGTGTGACCGCTGAACGGAGCGTGGCGGTCGCGGCCGGCGCGCTTGGCCGCATACATCGCCAGATCCGCCCCGACCATCGCGCCGTCCGCGGACAGCTGTTCGACGTCGTCGAAGCTGAAGATCCCAACGCTGGCGGTGACCGGTTGGTCGTCCCCCTGCGGTATCTCGCGCACGGCCTCGACCAGCGCCGTCCCCACCACGCTCGCCTGATCACCGGACGCCTCCGGGAGCAGCACGGCGAACTCGTCGCCGCCGATGCGGCCAATCATGTCCCCGGCGCGTAGGCGACGGCTCAGGCCGACGCTGACGGTCTGCAGCAGGTCGTCACCCGCGGCGTGGCCGTGGGCGTCGTTGTAACGCTTGAAGTTGTCGAGGTCGAGCATCAACAGGGCGCCCTTGCTGCCGTAGCGCTCCAGCCGGCTGATGTGGCGCCTGAGCTCGCGACCGAACCCGCGGCGGTTCAGAAGTCCCGTCAGCGCGTCGTGATCAGCCAGGTGCCTGAGCCGCTGTTCACGCAACCGATAGTCGGTCAGATCATTGGCCTGGGCAACGAAGTACAGCGGTGTCCCGTCACGGGCGCGGATCAGCCTCGTCGCGACCAGCACCCAGATGATGGTCCCTTCGGTGGTGCCGTCGGCACGGACGAGCCGCTTCTCGCGGGTGCAGCCGTCGCGCTCGCCGGTCAGCATCGACTCGAACTCCTGCTGGTCGCCGGCGACCTCATCGGGGTGGGAGAAATCGGAGACGGCTCGCCCGATCAGCTCGTCGCGCGGGCGCCCGAGCATCTCGCACAGGGCCTCGTTCACGTCTGTGTAGCGCTGCTCCGGGTCGCAGATCCACGCCGGCAGCAATCCGTGATCGAACGCACTGCGGAAACGCTCCGCGGAAACCTCTGGCCCTACAGGCAAACTCGGCAACCTCACGCCCATCTCTCTGAAGCCCGCGGCAATCCGCCGCGCCAACCCCGCCACCGAGGATGGTAGTGAAACGGCCTCCACCTATGGGACCGCTCGCCACGCTGTTAGATTGCATGGCCCGCGGTGGGCGTAGCTCAGTTGGTAGAGCTCCTGGTTGTGGTCCAGGCGGTCGCCGGTTCGAATCCGGTCGCTCACCTTGCAGAAGCCCTAGAAACAGGGCTTCTTTCCGCATTAGCCGCCGGCGGTCCACGGGTCAAACGAACCTGGGGGGGTGCGTGGACGGCCTGTCAGCGACACCCGGGCGTTGGTTCCGGTTGATGAGGGCCAGCTTCGAGGAGGGTTGGGCACATCGGCTGATCGTGTCGGCGGACCCAAGGTCCTTCGCGAGACCTCGGACCTGCTGGATCTGACAATTCGATCGTGGGCTGGCCGGATTGCTCGGATCCGCACGAAAACCGATGCATTCCCGAGCAAATCGCGGTGGCACTGGACGGTTTGTCAGATTGAGCAGGTCGCCGGCTCGCTGCCCGGCGTTGCTCGCAGGTCGCCGGCTGCCAGTGTTGCTCGCAGGTCGCCGCTAGCCCGCGTCGCCCGCGTCGGTCGCGTCGGTCGCGTCGCCCGCGTCGGTCGCTCGCAAGCGGCTCAGCTTGCGGGCGCGCTTTCGGCGGGCTCAACTTCACCCGGAGTGGGTGACGCCGGCTCACCCGCTCTCGGCTCACGCTTGGGCCCCACCTCGACGAGATTTCAGGAGGCTTCACGATGCCTATGATGCGCAGAAGACGCCCGCTGCTGGGAGCGGCCATGATCGGCGGTGCCGGCGCGATGGCCGGACGGCACGCAGCCAAGAGCAGCAATCGCGAGGCAGACCAGGAGCAGCGAATCGAGCAGCTGGAGGCTCAGCAGACCCAGGCTGCACCTGCCGCTCCCGCCGCTCCGGCGGCGCCGGCCCCGGCGGGGGGCGACGACCTTGTGGCCAAGATCCAGCAGCTCGCGCAACTGCACGACTCCGGCGTTCTGTCACAGGAAGAGTTCGACGCGGCCAAGCAGAAGCTGCTGACCCAATAGGAGGCGCACGATGCAGATTGGACCTGTAGAGCTGTTGGTGATCGGCTACCCGACGGACGAGCCGCACCCAGGCCTGCGAGCGGAGGTCGAGCGTCTCCGTTCCGAGCCGGGGATTCGGCTGATCGACGTGCTCCACGTGCGCAAGCACGAGGACGGCAGCGTCGAGCGGCTGGAGATCTCAGACCTGACCCCGGAGGAGGGAGTCGAGCTGGGCGCGATGGTCGGCGCGCTGATCGGGCTGGGTGCAGCCGGCGAGGATGGCGCCGTGATCGGTGCCGAGGTCGGGGCGGCCGCGGCCGAGGATGGCGAGACGCTTGCCGACCAGCTGTGGTTCGTAGACGATGCGATCCCGCCGGGAACCGCCGCGACGGTTGCGCTGATCGAGCACCGCTGGGCGATCGCATTGCGAGACGAGGTGCGCGACGCCGGCGGCGTCCTGCTCGCCGAGGCGTGGGTGCACCCGTCGGACCTGGTTGAGATCGGGCTGGTCGCAGCGGCGGACGCCGAGCGCGAGTTGCTCTTCTGATCACACCGGGAAGTACAGTCGAGCGCCGATGAGCGCTGCATACATCTATGAGGCGATCCGGACGCCATTCGGGCGCTACGGGGGCGCGCTGTCGGGTGTGCGTCCGGACGATCTCGCCGCGGAGGCGTTCCGGGCGCTGCTCGCGCGGGTCCCCGAGCTAGACCCCGGGCGGATCGACGACGTCATCTACGGGACCGCCAACGGCTCGGGCGAGGACAACCGAGACGTTGCGCGCATGGCGGTGCTGTTGGCGGGCTGGCCCACATCGGTGCCCGGGACGACCGTGAACCGCCTCTGCGGCTCGAGCCTCGAGGCCGCGATTCAGGGTGCGCGTGCGATCGAGTGCGGCGATGCAGCGATCGTCGTGGTCGGCGGGGGTGAGGCCATGAGCCGCTCGCCCTGGATTCTCCCGAAGCCCGCGCGGGCCTTTCCCCCGGGCAACGAGACGCTTCACTCCTCGGCGCTCGGTTGGCGCATGATCAACCCGAGGATGCCCGAGCAGTGGACGATCTCACTCGGCGAGAGCACGGAGAAGCTAGTAGTCATGCACGGGATCACGCGCGAGCAGCAGGACGTGTTCGCGCTGCGGAGCCACCAGCTTGCCGCCCGCGCCTATGAGGAGGCCGCGCTCGCGGAGGTCGTGCCCGTGACGGGCATCGAGCTCGCGAGCGACGAGGGGATCCGCGCCGACACTTCGCTTGAGAAGCTCTCCAAGCTCAGGCCTGCGTTCGTCGATGGAGGCACTGTGACCGCCGGCAACTCCTCGCCGCTGAGCGACGGCGCCGCAGCGGTGCTGCTGGCAGATGAGGCCAGCGCGGGGGCGGGGGCGCTTGATCGCGCCCCCCTTGCCCGTATCGTGGCGCGCGCAGCCCATGGGGTCGACCCCGACGTGTTCGGGATCGGTCCCGTCGAGGCCGCCAACAGGGCACTGCGGCGGGCGGGGTTGAGCTGGAACGACATCGACGTCGTGGAGCTGAACGAGGCGTTCGCCGGACAGTCGCTGGCCTGCCTCCAGAGCTGGCCCGAGCTAGATCCGGACAAGGTCAACGAACACGGCGGCGCAATCGCAATCGGCCACCCGCTGGGAGCATCAGGCGCGCGGATCCTGGGCCGTGTTGCGCATGCGCTTCACGATCGCGGCAGCGGATACGGGCTGGCCGCGATCTGCATCGGAGTCGGGCAGGGCCTCGCCGTCGTGCTCGAGGCCTGCTGAAACTGCGTCAGTGGCCGCGGCCCTCGTGCCATGATCGCGATGGCGTGGTCGTCGTCTGGCTTGACGAGGCGAATGCGGTCGAGAATGTCGGCGTCGGCGTCGTAGAGGTCGACGTGTCCGCCTCGGTCAGCGTGGTGTCGGTCGTCGAGGTCGCCGTTATGGTCGTGGATGTCGAGGTCGTCGTGTCGGTCGGTGTTGTGGTGGTGGACGTCGACGTGTCTGTGCCGGTCGGCGTTGTGTCAGTTGGTGTCGTCGTGGCGCCGTCGCCGTAGCCGCCCTGCGATCCGCCGCCGACCACGACACTGGTCGTGGAATTGCCGTTGAAGGTGCCATCACCGGACTGCGACTGAGAGCCGCTCGAGCCGCTCGAGGGGCCCAATGGATTGCCGGAGACCCAGGTCGCTCCGTAGCCCGCCGAGCCTGTGCCCTGTGTGCCCTGGCTCGCGCCCGGCTGTGTCCCGGAGCCAGTGGTCACGGTGCTCTGGGGCGTGGTGGGCGTCTGGTTCGGGGTGGTGCTTGTGACTGCTGGCGTCGAGGACTGCGTGACGGGTGTGACGGCGCCGGCCGAGAGGGCAGGGACAGGGGGCTGCGCCGTGCCGGTGAGCGCCGCCGCCGGCAGGTTCGGCAGCTTCACCCTTGTGACTGTCATCGACCTGTGGTGATGCCTACGGCTCACAGCGACTCCGGCCGTCGCGTGACGCGACCTGGTCGCGTGCCGCGTTGGCGCCGCCTTGCCGGCCTGCTTCACCGTTGCGGCTGCTGCGCCGGAGCCGGTCGCGGCCGGATGTCTGAGCAACACCGTGTGCTTGTCCGCCGGTCTGCTCGCGACGTGCGCGGGTGCCGGCGTGCTCCTGGCCGGCCCGATCAGCGGCAGTCCCAGCTTGTGCATGGGTGTGACGAGCACCATGCCGCCAATCGCCCCGACGGCGCAGGCCGAGGCGGCACAGGTCGTTGCGGCCTGGGTGATGCCATAGCCGATCAGCGTTCCCTTGGCCGCCGTCAGCATTCCGGTTGAGATCCCGCCCGTGGCGACGGTGCCGGTCTGCAGCGGCAGCGCGGCACGGAGGACCTTGGCATCGTCGCGCAGCGCCGAGCGGTACGAGCGGCACGATGCGCAACTGCGCAGATGGCGCCTGATCGTCTTGTCGTAGCGGCGTCCGTCGGGCTCGGCGGCGATCGCCGCGCGCGCGGTCGTGCAGGGGAGCTCGGTCGCCTCACGATAGGTCCGCAGGCCGACGCGGGCGCGCGCTATCAGCCCCTTGACGGCCTCCTCGTCGGTCTCGAGGAACTCGGCGATCTCAGGGTAGGTGTGTCCGCCGAGCTCGCGCATCAGCAGCGCCATCCGCTGCCCCTCCGGGAGCTCCCGGATGCCATCGAGCACGACGGCCAGCTCGGCCTGGCCGGCGGTCTGCTGGCGAACGGGCACGTCCGGGATCTCGCCATCGAGCGTGAGCAGGCGGTGCCGCCGCCGCCGGGTGGTATCGATCGACGCGTTGCGGGCGACGCGGATCAGCCATGGCCGCAGCTCCACCGGCGGCTTGCTGCGCAGTGCCAACGCCAGCGCCGAGAAAGTCTCCTGGGTGGCGTCCTCGGCGTCCTGTGTGGTACCGAGCACGCCCATCGAGACCGCGAGGACGACGGGGCGGTGGCGCTCGTAGATGACGTCGAACGCGAGCTCGTCGCCGGCGGCGAAGCGCTCCGCGAGAGCCGCGTCGGAACGCATCCGCAGCAGCCGTCTGGGAACGCCGAGCGGCGGCTTGACCGCCGCTGATGCTGCACGCTGTGCCTGTCCGCCCGTTACGGCGCTCATCTAATCCCCCGGCATCATCGACATCCGTACGAAAAGCCGTCTCTCGCGGAGGCCCCTTGTCCCTGATACCGGACCCCCGATTTTTCCTCCTGACCGATGATAACCACGCTGTCCAGGGATATGGGGGCGATTTCTAGAACAAACGTCCACGCCGACGTCGGCGGATGACCCAGGCGATGACCACGAGCAGGTCGACCAGGCCGGCGGCCAGGAACGCCATCGGCCCTGTGATCGCTCGGCCGGCGAGCCGCTCCCAACGGCCCGAGGAAGCTATCGTCTCGTGCCACATGACAGCAACTGTTACCACCAACGTCACCGAGTTGCCCGAGTCGCGTGCGCGGGTCGAGGTCGAGGTCGCGCCCGCTGAGATCGAGCGCCGCATGCAGCAGACTGCGCGCAAGCTCGGCAACCAGCTCAGGATCCCAGGGTTCCGCAAGGGCAAGGTGCCGCCCCCCGTGGTGATCCGGCGCCTCGGTCGCGACTACGTGCTCGACGAGGCGATGCGCGACTCGCTCGGCGCCTGGTACATCGATGCGATTGACACGGCCGGGATCGCCCCCGTGGGAGAGCCGGACATCAACGTGGGCGATCTCCCGGACGCGGGCTCGCCGCTCAGCTTCTCGATTGAGATCGGCGTGCGTCCGGTCGCCGAACTCGGCGTCTACGACGGGATCGAGGTCGAGCGACGCGAGCCGGGCGCGGAGGAGGAGGCGATCGACGCCGAGATCGAGCGCCTGCGCGACCGCTTCGCCACGCTCGAGACGGTCGACCGTCCAGCCGCACTCCAGGATCACGTGGTCATGGACTACCTCGGCAAGCTCGACGGCGAACCCTTCGAGGGGGGAGAGGGACACGATCAGCTGCTCGAGCTCGGGTCAGAACGCCTGATCCCCGGTTTCGAGGAGCAGCTGGTCGGGGCCGGTGCCGGCGACGAGCGGCTGGTCGAGGTCACGTTCCCGGAGGACTACGGCGCTGAGCATCTCGCAGGAAAGCCCGCCACCTTCGAGGTCAAGGTCAGTGAGGTCAAAGCCAAGCGACTCCCGGAGATCGACGACGACTTCGCGTCGGACGCCGCGGGCGTCGAAACTGTCGCGGAGCTGCGCGCGGATATCGCCACACGGCTGGCGGAGACCGACCAGCACGCGATCGAGCACGAGTTCGAGCGCGACGTGCTGGATGCGGTCGCGGCGGAAGCCACGATCGAGGTTCCACATCAGCTGGTTCATGCGCGCGCACACGAGATGGTCGAGGAGACTTTGTCCTCACTTGCCCGCCAGGGCATCTCAAAGGAGATGTATCTGCAGATCGTGGGCCAGGACGAGGAGCAGATGGCGCATGACGTCGAGGAGGAGGCCGAGAAGAGCCTCCGGCGCGACGCGGTCATCGCAGCGGTGGTCGCGGCCGAGCGGATCGAGCCGTCCGAGGAGGACGTCCTGGAAGCGCTGCGACCGACCGCCGAGCGCAGCAAGACCACCGCGGAGAAGCTGCGCAATAAGCTGGAGAGCGGTGGGCGCCTCGCGCGGCTTCGCAGCGAGATCGCCGCGCAGCAGGCGGCCAAGTGGCTGGTCGAGCGGGCCAAGCCGGTGGCGCCGGGAACCACAGACGCCAGGGCACAGCCGAAGAAGGCGGCGGGCAGGAAGACCGCTGGCGCCGAGGACTCCGAGACTGCCAAGAAGCCCGTGGCCGCCAAGAAGCCCGTGGCCGCCAAGAAGCCCGTGCCCGCCAAGAAGCCGTCCGCGAAAAAGCCCGCAGCCAAGAGGGCGCCGGCCGCGGAGACTGACGATTAGACCCACGGAAGCAGCTGCGCCAAGCCTCGAGCATCGGCCCTCCTCGGCCAACGCTCGAGACGCCCAGGGGTGACGCTCCAGCGGTGGGCCTGGCCAGGTAGCCAGGCCCACGTGCCTACCCGTTCGGGCGCAGACTGCGATTGCTAGAGTCGGCAGGAATCCGTACCTTGAAGCGAAAGAAGCGAGGAGCATGAGCCCACTGGTGCCAATGGTCGTCGAGCAGACTTCTCGCGGAGAGCGGGCGTTCGACATCTACTCCCGCCTGCTGAACGAGCGCATCGTCTTCCTGGGAACGCCGGTCGATGACCAGATCGCGAACCTGATCGTGGCCCAGCTGCTGCACCTGGAGTCCGAGGATCCGGACAAGGACATCTCGCTCTACGTCAACTCGCCGGGCGGCTCTGTGTACGCAGGCCTGGCGATCTACGACACGATGCAGTTCATCAAGCCCGATGTGCAGACCATCTGCGTCGGCATCGCGATGTCGATGGGCGCGCTGCTGCTGGCAGGCGGTGCTGCCGGCAAGCGCATGGCGCTGCCCAACGCGAAGATCCTGATCCACCAGGTGTCAGCCGGCTTCCAGGGCCAGGCCACCGACATCGAGATTCACGCGCGCGAGATCATCGATCTGCGCGGTCGCCTCGACGAGATCATCGCCCAGCACACGGGCAAGCCGGTCGAGGAGGTCAAGAAGGACACCGAACGGGACTACTTCATGAGTTCCGAAGAGGCCAAGGAGTACGGCATCATCGACCGGGTGATCTCTCAGCACTGACGCGATGGCACGCCCGACCGACTCAAACGAACAGCTCCTCTGCAGCTTCTGCGGCAAGTCGCAGAGGCAGGTCAAGAAGCTGATCGCCGGGCCCGGCGTCTACATCTGCGACGAGTGCATCGATCTCTGCAACGAGATCATCGACGAGGAGCTCACCGCTCCGCCGAACTTCGACATTCAGAATCTTCCCAAGCCGCGGGAGATCTACGAGGTCCTCAACGACTACGTCGTCGGCCAGGAGCAGGCCAAGCGAACGCTGTCTGTGGCTGTCTACAACCACTACAAGCGCGTGCAGATGATGCAGACCGAGGATCAGGACATCGAGCTGCAGAAATCCAACATCCTGCTGCTCGGACCGACCGGCTGCGGCAAGACGCTGCTGGCCCAGACGCTCGCGAAGATCCTCAACGTCCCCTTCGCGATCGCCGATGCCACCGCCCTGACGGAGGCCGGCTACGTGGGCGAGGATGTCGAGAACATCCTCCTGAAGTTGATCCAGGCCGCCGACTACGACGTCAAGAAGGCTGAGACCGGCATCATCTACATAGATGAGGTCGACAAGATCGCGCGCAAGGCCGACAACCCGTCGATCACGCGTGACGTGAGCGGCGAGGGCGTCCAGCAGGCGCTGCTGAAGATCCTCGAGGGGACCACCGCCAGCGTGCCACCCCAGGGCGGACGCAAGCATCCCCACCAGGAGTTCCTGTCGATCGACACGACCAACGTGCTGTTCATCTGCGGCGGCGCGTTCGCGAACCTCGATCGCGTGATCGAGCGGCGCGTGGGCCATCAGGGTGTCGGCTTCGGCGCGACGATCCAGTCCAAGGAGCAGCGCGACCTCGGCGAGATGTTCGAGCGCTGCCTGCCCGAGGACCTGATCCAGTACGGCCTGATCCCTGAGTTCATCGGCAGGCTGCCGGTGATGTCGGCGATTCACCAGCTTTCGCGTACGGAGCTGATGCAGATCCTGACCGAGCCGCGCAATGCGCTCGCCAAGCAGTTCCAGCGGTTCTTCCAGTTCGACGGGATCGAGCTCGTGTTTGCCGACGAGGCCCTGAACTCGATCGCCGACCGCGCGCTCGAACGCGAGACCGGCGCCCGCGGCCTGCGCTCGATCATCGAAGAGGTACTCCTGGAGGTTCAGTTCGAGCTGCCGTCGCGCCGCGACGTCCAGAAGTGCGTCGTCACTCGCGAGACGATCGAGAAGGGCACGCCGCCGACACTCGTCACCCAGGCCGTCGAAGAAGAAGATCCGGGCGAAGCCGCCGCCTGACCGCCTCCTCAGGGCGAACTTTGGCAATCCGGTGTCCGTTCTGCGAACCGCATCGCCAAAGTTCGACTTCTGACTCGTACGCTCGGCCGCGCCTAAACTCGGGCGTCGATGAGCGACCTGGAGGACAAGACTCGTTACGACCCGTCCGAGGTCGAGCCTCGCATCGCGCGTGAATGGCTGGAATCCGGGCTGATGCACCCGGCCGCGGAGGGCGACGCGAGCGAGAACTACTCGATCGCGATCCCACCGCCCAACGTCACCGGCGTGCTGCACATGGGCCACGCGCTCAACAACGCGGTCCAGGACACGCTGATACGCCGCGCTCGCCAGCGCGGCAGGCGCACCAAGTGGATCCTCGGTACCGACCACGCTGGGATCGCCACTCAGACCGTCGTGGAGAAGGCGCTCGTCGGTGATGGCAGCAGCCGCCAGGCACTCGGGCGCGAGCGCTTCGTGGAACGCGTCTGGGAGTGGCGCGCGCAGTACGGCGGCGAGATCATCGAGCAGATCAAGCGACTCGGATCGACGGCGGACTTCAGCGCGGAGCGCTTCACGATGGATCCGGCCTACGCCCAGGCCGTCCTGACCGTCTTCGTCGACCTCTACCACAAAGGCTATATCTATCGCGACCGCTATCTGGTCAACTGGGACCCCGGCAGCCGCTCGGCGATCTCCGACCTGGAGGTCGAAGATCGCCAGGTCACCGACACGCTGTACTACATCGACTATCCACTCGAAGCCGGCACGGGTGCGGTCACCGTCGCCACGGTGCGACCGGAGACGATGCTGGCCGACGTGGCGATCGCGGTCAATCCCGACGACGAGCGCTACCGCCCCCTGATCGGCGAGACCGCCGTGCTGCCGATCGTCGGGCGCCGCCTGCAGATCATCGCTGACGACTACGTCAAGGTTGACTTCGGCACCGGGGCGCTCAAGATCACGCCTGGCCACGACCCCAACGACTTCGAGATCGGCAACCGCCACGGGCTGCCGCACCCGAGCGTGATCGGCGAGGACGGCAGAATGCAGGGCGACGACGTGCCCGAGCGGTTGGTCGGCCTCACCACCGCCGACGCGCAGGCGGCGGTGGTCGCGGAGCTCGACGAGCTGGGCCTGATCAGCCGCCGCGAGGAATACACGCACACTGTCCCGTTCAGCCAGCGCTCCGGCAGCCGCATCGAGCCGCTGATCTCGCTGCAGTGGTTCATGCGCATGGACGAACTCGCCAAGCCGGCGATCGATGTCGTCAGGCGCGGCGAGATCCGCTTCCACCCCGAGGGCCAGACCAAGGTCTACCTCGACTGGATGGAGAACATCCGACCGTGGTGCGTCTCGCGTCAGCTGTGGTGGGGACACCAGATCCCCGTCTGGTACCGCGATAGCGAGACCCACGTCAGCACCACCGCGCCCACGGGTGAGGGCTGGGAGCGCGATCCCGACGTCCTCGACACGTGGTTCTCCAGTGCTCTGTGGCCGTTTGCAACGCTCGGCTGGCCCGAGCAGACGGCGGAGCTGGCGGCGTTCTACCCGACCGACGCGCTGGTCACCAGTCGCGACATCATCTTCCTCTGGGTCGCCCGAATGGTGATGATGGGGATCGAGTTCACCGGCCAGATCCCGTTCTCAGACGTCTACGTTCACTCGATCATCCAGGCCCCGGACGGCCGCCGGATGTCGAAGTCGCTTGGAACCGGCATCGATCCTCGCGACCTGATCGAGGGCGGCCTGCGCCCACCCGTGTTCGCCAAAGCCCCGGGCGAGGATCCGGGCCAGTTTCCGGCCTATGGCGCCGACGCGGTGCGCTGGGGTCTGCTGGCGATGTCCTCGGGCCAGGACGTGCGCTTCAACGAGGAGAAGATCGCTCAGGCGCAGCAGCTCACCAACAAGCTCTGGAACGCGTCGCGGCTGATCCTGCTGCGTGTCTCGCCCGAGGCCCGCGCCGCCGCCGAGCCGCTCACGGTCGAGGACCGCTGGATCCTCTCGCGCCTGCAGCACGCGGCGACGACGATCGGTGACGCGATCGACGAGTTCGAGTTCTCACGGGCGGCACTGACGCTGTATGACTTCATCTTCTCGGAGCTCTGCGACTGGTACCTGGAGCTGGTCAAGCCCCGCCTCTACGATGGCGACGCGCAGACGCAGTCGTTCCTGGTGCATCTGCTCACCGAGACGGTGACGCTCGCACACCCGCTGCTGCCGTTCGTCACCGAGGAGATCTTCGGCCACATCCCAGGATCTTCAGGCCTGCTCGCTGCCCGCGTCGCTGCTGCTTCCGCGGGCATCGCCGATGGGTCCGCGGAGGCCGAACTGGCTCGTGCGATCGAGGCGATCCAGGCCGTCAGGGCCTGGCGCGACGCCGCCGACGTGAAGCCGTCCGCTGTGCTGCCTGCGCGCCTGCACGCCGACGGCTATGCCGCGACCGTCGATCAGATTGCGAGGCTCGGACGTCTGTCGGTTTCGGACCGCAACGGCTCCCCCGGGCGCGGCGCAACGATCGCGGTTCCCGGTGGGGCGATCGAGATCCTGCCCTCCGACGAGGTCGACCTCGAGGCGGCCTCGCGCAAGCGTGCGGCCAAACGGGCCGAGCTCGAGGCTGAGATCGAGCGCGCCGAGCGAAAGCTCGCAAACGCCGGCTTTGTCGGGAAGGCCCCGCCTGCGGTGGTCGAGGCCGAGCGCGCCAAGCTCGAGTCGCTTCGAGCGGAGTTGGAGGCGCTGTGACCCGGGCTGAGGGGGGCGTGCTGTGACGCCGGAGGAGGCGGAGGAGCGACTGCTGTCCCTGGAGTTGTTCGGCATGCGGTTCGGCCTCGATCGCATGCGCCGCCTGATGGCCGCGCTTGGCCATCCCGAACGCAGCTTCAGGTCGATCCATGTGGTCGGCACCAACGGCAAGAGCTCGACGGCGCGGATGATCGCCGCGATCCTCGCGGGTCACGAGCTGCGGGTCGGCACCTATCTCTCACCGCACCTGGTCGGCTTCAACGAGCGCGTCCGCGTCGATGACCGTGACATTTCCCGGCAGCAGTTGGCCGATGCGATCGAGCGGGCGTCGGAGGCCGCGGCGGAGGTCAACCGTGCCGGCGCCGGCGACGACGATCAGGTGACGCAGTTCGAGCTGCTGACGGCCGCCGCCTACTCGGAGCTGGCCGCGGAGGGGGTGGAGGTGGCGGTCGTCGAGGCCGGCCTCGGCGGGCGCCATGACGCCACCAACGTGATCCCGTCGAGCGTCCAGGTGCTGACCGGCGTCGGGCTCGAGCACACGCGCTGGCTCGGACCGACGGTGGCGGCGATCGCGCACGAGAAGCTTGACGTGGTTCAGCCCGGCTCGACGCTGGTGCTCGGTGCCGGGGTGCATCCGGATGCGCTTGCCGTTGCGCGCCAGGTGGCGGCGGAGCGGGGCGCGACGATCGTCCAGGCCGCCTCCGATCCTGGTGTGGAGGTCGGCGCGCTGGGCACGTTCCAGCGCCGCAACTTTGCGTTGGCCCGAGCGGCCGCGGAGGCGTTCCTCGTGGGGCTTGGCCGCGAGCTCGACGGCGCGGCCGTCCAGGTGGCGGCGGCCGAGGTGCGCGTGCCGGGTCGGCTGCAGATCGTGGACCGCCGTCCGCTGACCCTGCTCGACGGCGCGCACAACCCTGACGGGACCATCGCCCTGGCGGAGTCATTGCCGGAGATCATTGCCGGAGCGCGTACCGGTGAGGGCCGCGTCGCCGCGGTGCTCTCGATCCTCGACGACAAGGACGGCACGGCGATGCTGCGCGCGCTGGCGCCGCTGTTCGACGCTCTGGTGCTGACCTCGAGCCAGAACCCGCGCGTGTTGGCACCGGCGAAGCTGAGCGCCGTGCTCGATCAGCTGGCGGCCGAGGTCTCGATCTCATCGGAGATCGTGCCCGAGCCGCACGCGGCTCTGCGCCGCGCCCGCGAACTCGCCGGCCCGCAGGGGGTTGTGGTGGCAACCGGCTCGCTGTATCTGATCGCCGACCTGATGCGCGATGAGGCGACGGCCGGAACCCGTAGGGTCTCGATGCTGTGAACGACGAGCGCGAAAACCGCCCGAGCTTCCTGAAGATGGCCGGCCTGGTGGCCGCCAGTGTCGCGGTCACGATCCTCGTCTTCTTCGCGATCGGATACGTGCTCGGCCGCCTCTTCCTGTAGCCGGGCGCGGTACAAATCGTGCGATCCCGGTGTCTGCTCTGTCTACACTCGGCTTGGCGATGACCCCAGTTGCGGGCATATTCGGGATCCATAACCACTCCGCCAGCCTCGCCGTTGAGGCGGCGCTCGTGGTGCTCGCGGTGATCTGGCTGGCGCTGATCTACTGGACCTTCGCCGATGCTCGCCGGCGGATCGGGGACGGCCTGCTGGTCGCCTGCGCCACGATCGTGTCGTTCATCCCGTTCCTCGGCACGATCGTCTACATGATCGTCCGCCCGCCGGAGTACCTGGCCGACGTGCACGAGCGCAACCTCGAGATCCAGGCGGCACAGGCGCGCCTTGCGCAGATCGGCATGCACGTCTGCCCCTACTGTGACCACGAGGTCGAGCGCGAGTTCCTTCGTTGCCCCCATTGCCTGCGCAAGCTGAAGGACCCCTGCGTCAACTGCCAGAAGCCGCTGGCGGCGGAATGGAAGATCTGCCCGTACTGCGAGACCGACCGCGGACTCGAACCGACGACCACGCAGCGCCGCCGCCGCACCCGCCGCGAGACGCAGCAGACGATGGTCGCGCCACCACCGCCGGACCTGCTCTGACGGTCGGCAGCTAACCTGCCCGCGGGCGCCCGCCCGCACCAACCTGAATCCGAAGGAGAACGCGCCCCATGGCTGAGCGCACGCTGATCCTCGTCAAACCCGACGCCTTTGCCCGCAACCTCACCGGCGAGATCATCGCCCGGTTCGAGCGCAAGGGCCTCAAGCTCGCAGCCCTGAGGCTCGAGACTCTGACCCGCGCTAGCGCTGAGCAGCACTACGCCGAGCACGACGGCAAGCCGTTCTTCGGCGAGCTGGTCGAGTTCATCACGTCCGGTCCGCTGGTCGCGATGGTGTTCGAGGGCGAGTCGGCCGTCGAGGCCGGCCGCCAGGTGATCGGCGCCACCAACCCGCTGCAGTCGGCACCGGGGTCGATCCGCGGCGACTTTGCGACCTCGATCGGAGCCAACATGGTGCATGGTTCGGACTCGGCCGAGTCGGCCAAGCGTGAGATCGGGATCTTCTTCCCGGGGCTCTGATCTCCGCAGGCCGGTGATCCTCGCCTCCGGCTCGCCCCAGCGGGCCGCGATCCTCGAGCAGTTGGGGGTCGCGTTCACGGTGATCGTCCCGGACGTCGACGAGCTTGCAGTGGGGGAGCCGGAAACTGTCGTGCTCGAGAACGCCCGCCGCAAGGCGTGCGCCGTCGCTGGTGGAACGAATTCCACCAATCTCAGCGGCAACCCGCTGACCGTCCTGGGGGTCGACACGATCGTGGCGCTCGACCACCGGATCTACGGCAAGCCGGTCGACCGCGAGGGGGCGGCGGCCACGCTGCGCACGCTCGCAGGCCGCAGCCACCTCGTGCTCAGCGGCGTCTGTGTCATAGAGGATGGTCAAGCGCGGACCGCCTCGGCCCTGACCAGGGTCGCGTTCCGTCCGTTGAGTGAGCGTACGCTCGCCTGGTACCTGGATACCGATGAATGGCGCGGGCGCGCAGGGGGCTATGCGATCCAGGGGCGTGGGGCGGCGTTGGTCGCCTCGATCGAGGGCGACTACCTGAATGTGGTCGGGCTGCCGGTCGCGACGCTGATCGATCTTCTGCCCAGCGTCATCTTTCCAGCGATTTCTTAGCAATCAACGGGGAAAACGGGCCTGGGTCCGATACACTCGCCTGAACGGATGGGAGTTGGCACCCGGGTTCGGCCAGGCCGCGCTCGCCGCCCGTCTGAACCCCCCAATCTTCCTGTCCAATAATGGGTTTCTTCACGTACCTAACCGGTTTTGGCGGCCGCGACATGGCGGTCGACCTCGGCACGGCCAATACGCTCGTCTACGTCCGTGGCCGCGGCATCGTGCTGTCGGAGCCTAGCGTCGTCGCCGTCGACTCACGCAGCGGGGAGGTGCACGCCGTCGGGATCGAGGCCAAGCGCATGCTAGGCCGCACCCCCGGCACGATCTCGGCGATTCGTCCGCTCAAGGATGGAGTGATCGCGGACTTCGAGGTGACCGAGGAGATGCTGCGGCACTTCATCCAGAAGGTGCACCAGAACCGCTGGGCGCACCCGCGAGTCGTCGTGTGCGTGCCGTCGGGCGTCACCGGCGTCGAGAAGCGGGCGGTTGAGGAGGCGTGCCTGTCCGCCGGCGCGCGCCAGGCGTACCTGATCGAGGAGCCGATGGCGGCCGCGATCGGTGCTGGGCTCCCGGTGGGCGAGCCGACGGGCTCGATGGTCGTGGACATCGGCGGTGGCACAAGCGAGGTGGCCGTGATCTCGCTCGGTGGGATCGTGGTCTCGCAGTCGATCCGGATCGGCGGCGACGAACTGGACGATGCGATCATCAACTACGTCAAGCGCGAGTACAAGCTCCTGATCGGGCAGCAGACCGCAGAGGAGGTCAAGCTCGAGATCGGTTCGGCGTTCCCGGTGCCCGAGGAGGTCCAGGCCGAGATCCGCGGTCGCGACATGGTCTCGGGTCTACCCAAGACCGTCGTGCTCACCAGCGAGGAGATCCGGGGCGCGCTCGAGGAGCCGGTGTCGCAGATCATCGATGCCGTCAAGGAGACGCTCGACCGGACGCCACCCGAGCTGGCATCGGACATCATGGATCGCGGGATCATGCTGGCTGGTGGCGGATCGCTGCTGCAGGGGCTGGAGGAGCGCATGCGGCACGAGACTCAGATGCCGGCCCATCTCGCCGAGTCGCCGCTCACCTGCGTGGCGGTGGGCTCCGGCCGCTCGCTCGAGGAGTTCGAGGCGATCCACCGGTCGAGCAAGAATTCACGCAACCGGCGCCGGCGCTATTAGCGCGAAGGCTGGTGTTTGGGAGATGTTCAGTTGCACGATAAGCAAATTCGACGGCGACGCGCGGTCCTGGCGCTGCTCGTCGTCGTCTCGCTGATTCTGCTCACCGACTACTTCGGCGAGTCCTCGAACAGCCCGTTGCACGCGGTGCAGCGGGGGATCGCGACGGTCCTGTCGCCGGTTCAGAGCCTGGCAAGCACGGTCGTCTCGCCGGTCCGCAATCTCGCCGGCGATGTCTCCTCGACGTTCGACGCCAAGTCGAAGGTCGCGAATCTGAACAGACAGGTGAACGCGCTCCGGACCGAGGTGGCAGAGTACAGGCAGGACGCGATCGAGAATCGCTATTACACCAAGCTGCTCAAGCTCGACAGCGACCACAACCTCAACTCCTACGATCTGCAGTCGGCCAGCGTGATCGGCAAGAACCCGTCGCTCTGGTATCAGACAGTCAAGGTCGACAGGGGCTTGGACGCCGGCGTTCGCCAGAATGACCCGGTCGTCGGGCCTGGCGGCCTCGTGGGCGACGTCGAGCATGTCGGATCCAACTATTCCGTGGTCGCACTGCTGACCTCGCCCGCTTTTGCGGTCGGCGCCGAGGTCCAGGACACAGCCGGCGCGTCAGGGCTGGTGCAGCCCGCGGTTGGCAACCCGTACACGTTGCGGTTGACGCACCTGCCGAGCAGCGCCCAGGTATCGCCGGCGGCGATGGTCGTGACAAGCGGCTTCGGTGACGGCACCGGCACCACCCATTCGCTGTACCCGCCTGGGATTCCGATCGGAACGGTCTCGACTCTGAATCCACAGACGAGCGTGTATGTCAACCAGCAGGTGAATGTGACGCCGCTGGTCGACCTCCAGGACCTCAGCGTGGTTCAGATACTCACCAAGCCCAACTCGGTCGGCGGCAGATAGATGAGCAAGGATTCCGTCATCAGGTTGTCGCTGCGGATCGCCGCGGTCGCGTTCCTCGCGGTCATGATCCAGGACACGGTCATCTCACAGATCTCGATCTTCGGGGTGGCCGCGGACGTGACGCCGCTGGTGGTGATGTCGGTCGGACTGTTGGCCGGCTCGATGGCGGGTGCGATCGCCGGCTTCGCGATCGGGCTGATGGTCGACATCGTGATGTTCCAGACCGTCGGCGTGAGCTCTCTGCTGTTCATCACCGTCGGCTACTGGTCAGGTCGCCTACGAGAGTTGCGCGACCCGTCGCACGGCCTGGTCCCGATGGGGCTGGGCGCGCTGGCGACGCTGTTCACCGGCGTCGGCATGGCGGTGATCCAGTTCCTGCTGGGTGTGAACGCGCCGGTCAGCTGGCTGCTGATCCAGCAGATCGTGCTGCAGGTTCTGGTCAACAGCCTGATTGCGCTGCCGGTGTATGAGATCGTCAGGCGCGCCCTCTACCGAGCGCTGCCGCGGGATCCCCGCGCGCGCCGGCGCCGCGCCTACACCACCTCGCTGAGCCCGTTGCAGCGTCCCTCAGAGCGGCTGAGCGGCGCCCGGCGGGCATAGGGACGATCGGTTCGATGGACGAGCGAACACCGCCGATGACCCCGCAGCTCGCGCTGCGCGTGGCGATCGTCGGAGGGCTGGCCCTGGTGATGTTCGCCCTGATCTTCTTCCGGCTGTGGTTCCTGCAGGTGCTGTCGGGCAGCCGCTACGTCGCGGAGGCGCAGGTCAACGTCGTGCGCGATATTCCGGTTGCTGCCCCGCGCGGGGAGATCGTGGACCGCAGCGGCACGCCACTGGTCACGTCTGATCTGGTTCCGGCGGTCCAGATCGCGCCGCAGTCGCTGCCTGGTCCGATCTCGCTGGACGGGAGCGTCAAGCCGCCGGTGACGATTCCCGCCCGCGACGATGCGCTGTTCAACCGGCTCGCGAACCTGATCGGGATGTCCACCACGCCGGGCCCGTGCAAGTACACGGTCTATTGGGCCAATGGGCCGTCCACGTACCATGTGCGCCTCGGCCCGATTCCGTGTCTGGTGGCGAAGGGCATCGCCGCCTCGGAGTATGCGAACGTCACGATCAAGACCGACGTCCCGACGAATGTCCAGGACTACCTGGCCGAGCGCGCCAGCGACTTCCCCGGCGTCGTTTCCCAGCAGGACGTCTCAGAGCGCAAATATCTACTGGGCGACGTCGGCGCGCAGGTGTTCGGGACGCTCGGCCCGATCAGCTCAACTGAGATCAACAGCGCCGGCGTCGGCATCGGGAACTTCAAGAACATCCGCTCGGGCAACATCGTCGGCCAGTCCGGGATCGAGTACCAATACAACCAATGGCTTCAGGGCGTGAGCGGTGAGGAGCGCGTCAAGGTCAACGCCTCGAACCAGTTCGAGGGCTACGCCCACAACAAGGCACCGGTCACCGGCGACACGCTCAAGCTCTCACTCGATTCCCAGCTCGAAAAGGTCGGTCAGGCGGCGCTGGACAGGTCGATCGCCGACCACCCTGGATCTGACGGCGGCGCCTTCGTGGCGATCAGCCCGACCAGCGGTGCCGTTTACGCGATGGGCTCGGCGCCGAGCTTCAACCCGGGCTTCTTCACGCACCCGTTCACGCAGAGGCAATTCGAGGATCTGACCAACGCCCAGAACGGCGATCCGCTGAACAACAACGCGATCCAGGGTGAGGGGCCTGACGGCTCGACATTCAAGGTGATCACCGCCACGGCCGCGCTCGAGGGCGGTGTGATCAGCCCCTACAGCAGCTCCTATGACGACACCGGCCAGTGGTGCACGCCGGGAATCGACCCGGCCAGCCCTGGCGCCTGCCGGCACAACTCCGGCGGTGTCGGCAACGGCTATGGGGTTGTGGATCTGCAGCAGGCGATCCAGGTATCCGACGACGACTACTTCTACAACCTCGGTTACGAGCTCAACGGGCATCCGATCGCGACCTCAGACCATGCGGACGGCGGTGAGCTGCAGAAGTGGGCGCGCGCTTACGGGCTCGGCCAGAGGACCGGGGTCGACCTCCCCGGCGAGGCGAGCGGCGAGGTCCCGACGCCAAGCCTGCTGATGGAGCGCTACAGCTGGGAGCGGCAGTGCGAGACGGCGACAGGATCCTACAGCTACACCAACGGCCAGGGCCTGTTCAGCTCCACGCGCAAGCGTGGCTTTCACCATAGCCCCAAGCAGCCGGGCGGTTGTGGCATCGCCGACCCTGTCAAGGCCAACAACGCCTGGACCTCCGGCGATAACGTGAACACCGCCGTGGGCCAGGGCGATGTCCAGCTGACGCCGCTGCAGCTGGCGGTCGTCTACGCGGCGCTCGCCAACGGCGGCAAGATCGTGACACCGCATCTCGGTATGCAGATCGAGTCGCCGAGCGGGAGCGTGATCCAGAAGATCGATCCTGCGCCCAAGCGCGACATCCACCTCAACCCGACGGATCGTGACGCGATCCTGACGGGCCTCAGAGGGGCGGCGCAGTCGCCCGGCGGAACGTCCTACGACGTCATGGGCGACTTCCCGAAGGCCGTCTACGGCAAGACCGGAACCGCCCAATACGGAACCGGCGCGCAGATCCAATCGAACACCGAGTCCGACTATGCATGGTATGCCTGCTTCGTGCCGGCGACGGCGACGACGAAGCCGATTGTGGTCGTCGTCTGGGTGGAGAAGGGCGGGTTCGGCGACCAGGCTGCAGCGCCGGTGGCGCGTCAGATCCTCAGTCAGTGGTTCACTGGCAAGCCTGGACCCTTCAAAACGGGATCGTCGACCACTCTGTGAGTACGAGCACTCCGATCCAGCGCTCTGACGACGCGGCCCGCAGCCGCGGCATCGGCGTGATGCTGAGCTTCGACCCACTGCTGCTGCTGGCGGCTCTGGGACTCGTGGCGTTCTCGTTCATGACGCTGCGTGGTGCCGGCTACGCGAGCGATGCGGACCGTCAGCTCCTGTACGCCGGCGTTGGGCTGTTCGTGGCGATCGTGATCACGCGCTTCGACTATTCGGTTCTGCGCGAATTCCGCTACGTGTTCTACGCGCTCGCCGTGATCCTCAACATCATCGTGCTGGGCATGCCTGCGGTGCAGCACGCCCATCGCTGGATCCCACTGCCGCTGTTCGAGTTCCAATCATCGGAGTTCGGCAAGATCCTGCTGGTCGTATCGCTGTCGGCCTTTGCGGTCGAGCGCTCCCGCCGGCTGAACGAGCGCGGCACGGTCGCGCGAATCATGCTGTTGGCGCTGGTACCGGCGATGATCGTGATCAAGCAGCCGGACCTCGGCACAGGGTTGGTGTACATCGTGATGGCGGTGGCGATCCTGTTCTTCATGGGCGTCAGCTGGCGTCAGATGACCGCGCTCGCGGCACTATTCGCGGTCGCGCTTGCGCTCGTTGTGGGGATCGGTCCGGCAGTCGGCCTGAATGTTCTGCAGACCTACCAGAAGCAGCGGTTGACGACGTTCATCAATCCACCGAGTACATGCGCGCCGAGCGACGCGACCTGCTACCAGCTGAACCAGTCTGAGATCGCGATCGGGTCGGGGGAGAAGACGGGCCGCGGTTCCAGCGGCGCGACAGAGACGCGCTTCCACTTCCTGCCGGTGGCCAACGAGGACTTCATCTTCTCGGTGGTCGGCGAGACCTACGGTTTTGCGGGGGCCGCGTTGGTGCTGTCGCTGTATGCGCTGCTGATCTGGCGAACGCTGCGGATCGTGACGATGGCCAAGAATCTGTTCGGGACACTGATTGCGGGGGCGATCCTCGCGATGCTGATGTTCCAGGTGTTCCTCAACGTCGGCATGACCATCGGGATCATGCCTGTGACGGGCGTACCGCTGCCGCTGCTCTCCTATGGCGGCTCGTCGGTACTCGTGACCTTTATCGCCCTGGGTCTGCTGCAGTCGATCCACATCCAGGCACGGATGGCATTGGCCGGCAAGGCAAGGGTTCTGATCGTTTGACGGAGGCTCGATGGCGCAGTGGTGCCCGAAAATGGTGCCCAGAACCATGAGCCGCCGCCGCTCAACTTAGCCTGAGTGCTTCGAGCCTCGGGCAGACAACTCAAAAGGAAACAAATTGAAGAAGCAAGTTTTGGTGAGCGTCGACCGCGGCGAAACGCGGGTCGCGCTGTTGGAAGCCAGTGGCGAGCCCGCTCCGCGCAACTCGACCTCCTCGCGCCGGCGCAAGCGCCCGGCGAACCCGGCGGCAGGCTACTCGGTCGCGGAGCTCTACCTCGAGCGTCGCGGCGCCCGCTCGATCGTCGGCAACATCTACAAGGGCCGCGTCGACAACGTGCTCGCCGGACTCGAGGCTGCATTCGTGGACATCGGCCTGGAGAAGAACGGCTTCCTCCACGTCGATGAGATCGTGCTGCCGGGTGTGGAGGCCCCGCGGCGCGGGCGCGGCTCCGGTCGCGAGAGCAGCCAGATCACCGATCTGCTCAAGCCTGGTCAGGAGATCGTGGTGCAGGTCGTCAAGGATCCGCTCAAGACCAAGGGTGCGCGCCTATCGATGGACCTCACGATCGCCGGGCGCTACATGGTGTACGCGCCGTACGGGGAGGGTGTCGGCGTCTCGCGCCGGCTCGATGACCGCGAACGCGACCGGCTCCGCAAGGAGGCAGCAAAGCTCGATCTCAGGGGCGCCGGCGCGATCATCCGCACCGCCGCGGAGGGTGCCAAGCGTGACGACCTCGAGCGCGAGCTGCAGTATCTCTTCAAGCTCAACGACGTGCTGCAGAAGCGCGTCGAAGCCAGCGACGCGCCCGCGCTCGTCTTCCAGGAGGCCGATCTGTCGGTGCGCGTCGTGCGCGACATCTACTCGGCGGAGTTCGAGCGCGCGGTCGTTGACGACGAGAAGCAGCATCACCGTCTGGTGGCGTTCTTCTCGCGGACCGCGCCCGAACTGGTGGACCAGGTGGAGCTGTGGACCGAGGACCGGCCGCTGTTCGAAAGCTACGGTGTCGACACGGTGCTCGACTCGACGCTCTCGCGCCGGGTCGACCTGCCCAGCGGCGGCTATCTGGTGATCGACTATGCCGAGGCGCTGACGGTCATCGACGTCAACTCCGGCAGCTTCACGGGCAAGGGCAAGAGCGCCAGGCTCGAGGACACGATCACCAAGACGAACCTCGAAGCAGCCGACGAGGTCGTGCGCCAGCTTCGGCTGCGCGACATCGGCGGGATCATCGTGATCGACTTCATCGACATGGCGCGCGCCCGCAACCGGGACGCGGTGCTGAAGACGCTGCGTAAGGCGCTGGATGAGGACCGCACGAAGACGTTCGTGGTCGAGATCTCGCCGCTTGGCCTGGTCGAGATGACTCGACAGAACGTGACCGAGGGTGTGCGCGAGATCATGACCCGCCCCTGCCCGACATGTCACGGCGAGGGCGTGATCAAGTCCGAGGAGACGATCGCCATCGAGTTCGAGCGGCGCATGCGCGAACTTGCCCCGACGGTTGATGCCGAGGCTCTGCTGATTCAGATGAACCCCCGTGTGAGCCAGGAGTTCACGGGTCACGACGCACGGGTCCTGCGCGCGATCGAGGCCGAGACCGGCAAGTGGTTCCACTTCGAGGGCTCCGAGGGCCTGCCGCTCGAGCACTTCGCGGTCCTCCTGGAGTCGGATCGCGACGACGTACTCGACCGAGCATTGCCGTTCCGTGAGGGTGAGGAGGTCTACCTCGAGATCATCGAGCCGCACATGTACAGCGCCGGCGATGCGGTCGCCAAGGTCGATGGCTACATCATCTCGGTCAGGGATGCCGATGGCGCGGTTGGTCAGAAGCGCCTCGTGAGGATCGAGCAGGTCGGTCGTACGGAGGCGGTCGCGGTGCTGATCGACCAGCCGCCGGTGAGGGAGGCGCCTCAGCCTGAGAAGCCGGTCGCGCCGGCTGCCAAGCATCCCCGGCAGCCAAGCCTGCGCCGGCAGCCAAGCCCACGGACCACGCCGCCGAGCCGGCCGAGCCTGTGGTCAAGCCGCCGGAGCAGAAGACCAAGGCGCCGGCGCGCAGACCGAGGGCCGTCAAGGCCGCCGACGCAGCCGGGCAGGCGTCGATCCCGGCGGCCGAGGCCGTGGCTGAGGGCACCCAGCCCGCCACTGAGCGGATGGGGGACACGGCGGAGTCGTCGGAGGGCGCCGCGGCCAAGCCGGCCCCGCGCAAGCCGCGCGCGGCCGCGGGCACTGGGACGGGCAGACGCGCGCGGCGGGCGGCAAGGCCAGCCGGAGCAGCGGGGGAAGCCGAGGCCGTCCAGGCCGAGGTGCCGGGGGTTGAGCAGGCAGGGGTACCGGGGGTTGAGCGGGCAGGGGTACCGGGGGTTGAGCGGGCAGGGGTACCGGTGGTTGAGCAGGCAGGGGCACCGGCAACCGGGTCCGCAGTCTCCGACGATGCGCAGACCGCTGCTAACGTGAGCGCAGTACGGGCTGGCGACGAGGCGGCTGGGACCGGCGCGGATGGCGTAGAATCGACCGTCCGGCGTCGTGGCCGGCGCGGAGTTCGTCGCCGTTCCACGGCCAAAGCCGGCGCGTCCACAACGGCCGAAGAATCTTCCTCAGAGTGATCATGTACGCAATCGTCAAGACAGGCGGCAAGCAATACCGCGTCCAGGAGGGCCAGAACCTGCTCGTTGAGCGCCTGGCCGTTGATGACGGCGCGAGCGTGTCGCTGACCCCGCTGCTCTACGTCAACGGCGACCAGGTCGTCGACGGAGATGACCTCTCGAAGGTCCAGGTAGCGGCAACGGTCATTGGCCACGAGCGTGGCCCCAAGCTCCGCATCGTCAAATTCAAGCCCAAACGCGGCTACAAGCGCCGCAACGGCCACCGGCAGGAATTGACGCGCATCGAGATCAAGAACATCAAGCTGGCCGCAGCCTCGCGCTCGAGCAAGGTCAAGGCTGCCGCCCAGGAGACTGAAGATGGCGCATAAGAAGGGCCTCGGCTCATCACGCAACGGCCGCGACTCAAACGCGCAGCGGCTCGGGGTCAAGGTCTTCGCCGGCCAGACCGTCACCGGCGGCGAGATCATCGTGCGCCAGCGTGGCACGGTGTTCAAGCCGGGCGAGGGCGTCGGCATCGGCAAGGACGACACGATCTTCGCCAAGTCGGCGGGGACCGTGCAGTTCAATCGCGGTCGCCGCGGCCGCGTGATCAGCGTCGAGCCGGCCGACGCGGCCTAGCGATCGCCACGGCGGTCAGGTGATGACCGCGGTGCACTGCGGACACCGCTTGGCCTGCGCCGGAACGCTCATCGTGCATTCGGGGCAGTCCTTGACCGAGGTGTCCTCCCTGGTCCAGCGCTGCTCGAGTGCGCAGTAGGGCCTGACCACGAAGAAGAAGACGACGGCCGCGACCGTGATGAACGTGATCGCCGCGTTGATGAACTCGCCGTAGAGGAAGTGGCTGCCGTTTATCGTGAACGACAGGCTCGAGAAATCGGGCTTGCCGAAGATCATCGCGATGATCGGTGTGACGATGTCGGCGACGAAAGCTGTCACCAGAGCCGTGAACACCAGCGCGATCACCAGTGCCACGGCTGTCGCCACGAGGTTGCCCTTCAACAGAAAATCCTTGAACTCCGTCAGAAGCGATGCCACGCCGGTCCTCCCTGTCGGTTGCGCTTTCTCCGTCAGACTAATCCAGCCTGGCGCCGGCGCGGCGGATTAACCTTGAGAGCCCCGCAACGGGGAAACCCTTATGAAAGATCGAGCGAGAATCCACATACAGGCGGGCGGTGGCGGTGACGGGTGCATGAGCTTCCGACGCGAGGCGCACGTGCCCAAGGGCGGCCCCGACGGCGGCGACGGCGGCCGCGGCGGTGACATCGTGCTCGTTTGCGACGACTCCTACCGCGACCTGGAGCACTTTCGCCGCCGCTCGCATTTCAGCGCCAAGCGCGGGGTACATGGCCAGGGCTCGCAACGACACGGCGCCGACGGGCAGACGCTGGAGATCCCGGTGCCGCCGGGGACGGAGGTGGTGGTCGAGGCGGACGGCACCGAGCACGACCTGGTGCGGGCCGGTCAGCGCGCGGTCGTCGCGCGCGGGGGTTCCGGCGGCCGTGGCAACCGCCACTTCTCGAGTTCCACGCGCCAGACCCCAAGGTTTGCGGAACGCGGCCTTGCCGGGGAGGAGAGCTGGCTGACGCTGCAGCTGAAGCTGCTCGCCGACGCCGGCCTGGTCGGAATGCCGAACGCGGGCAAGTCGTCGCTGATCTCGCGGCTCACACGGGCCACCCCGAAGGTGGCCGATTATCCGTTCACGACGCTCGAGCCGGCGCTCGGAACGCTGCATCAGGACGACCGGCAGCTGGTGATCGCCGACATTCCCGGGCTGATCGAGGGTGCGGCCGATGGAGTCGGCCTCGGCCACGACTTCCTGGCCCACGTCGAGCGCACGCGCCTGCTCGTGCACGTGCTCGATCTGGCGCCGCTTGACGGGTCCGATCCGGTGGACAACTTCGAGACGGTCGAGCGTGAGCTCGAGCTCTATCAGCAGCGCCTCGCCTCGCTGCCCAGGATCCTGGCGTTGTCCAAGGCGGACCTCGTCAGTGCCGAGCAGGGCCAGGCAGCTCGCGCACAGTGGCAGCAGCGGCTCGGCTCCGAGATCCCCGTGGTCCTGACCTCCGCTGCCACGCGGCAGGGGCTGGACGAGCTCGTGATCGAGCTACTGCGGCGGATTCCCGTGCTGACCGGCGAGGACGACGCCGGTGGTCAGCGGACCACCGGCGGAGAGCCGGCACTGGACGACCTGCCTGAACACCGTGTCTTCCGGCCGGCACCGTCACGCCGCTTTGAGATAGCGCGCAACGATCAGGGCGCGTACGTGGTCGAGGGCGTCGGCGTGGAGCGGTTGGTGGCGCGGTATGACCTCGACAACGAGGACGCGCTGGCACACCTCGAGTTGCGCCTGCGCGGGCTCGGCGTGATCCGTGCGCTCGAGGCCGCCGGTTTCGAACCGGGGGACGACGTCGAGATCGCAGGCGTCGTCTTCGAACTGGACCCGTAGTCTCCAGCGGACATGAGCTCCGTTGTGATCAAGCTCGGGTCGAGCGTTGTCGCCGGCGATGACGGCGCGATCCGCATCGACGTGCTGGGGCGGATCTGCGACGACGTCGCCACCCTGTACGCCGACGGTTTGGACCCGATCATCGTCACCAGCGGCGCGATCGCGCGAGGGTTGGGAGTGATGGGGATCGCGCCCGGACAGCAACCGGCCCAGATCGTCCAGCGCCGGCGCGCGATCGACGAGCTGCAGGCGGCATCGGCGGTCGGTCAGGGCAAGCTCTACCACGTCTACGACGAGATGCTCCAGGCGCGTGGGGTTCCGAGCGCGCAGGTGCTGCTGACGTTCTTCGACATGAGCGCCCGCACGCACTATCTGAACGTGCGCCACACGCTCACAAAACTTCTGGAATGGCGGGTGGTGCCCGTGATAAACGAGAACGACACGACGACCACCGACGAGATCTCATTTGGCGACAACGACTTCCTCGCTGCCCAGGTGGCGATCCTGATCGGGGCTGAGCAGCTGCTGCTTCTGACCAATACCGACGGCGTGTTCAGCGCCGATCCGCGGACTGATCCGGGCGCGCGGCTCGTGAGCCGGGTCGACTCGATCGAGGAGCTCGAGGCGCTGCGGATCACCCAGGAGACTTCGGTACTGGGTTCTGGGGGGATGCGCTCTAAGGTCGTGGCGGCGGAGATGGCCACCGCCGCAGGGATCCCGACCGTCATCGCAAATGGCCAGCTCGGAGGCACGATCAGCTCGGCGGTTGGGGGGTGCGGGGTCGGCACGACCTTTCCGGCCCGACTCGACCGCGTGTCCAGCTTCAAGCTGTGGCTGAAATACGCCAAGCCGGCGCGCGGGCGTGTCCAGGTCGATGCCGGTGCCGCGCGAGCGCTGCGAGAGGGCGGCACCAGCCTGCTGCCGGTGGGGGTGGTCGGTGTCAGCGGCGAGTTCGACGCGGGCGATGCGATCGAGGTGACGACCGGCGAGGAGCAGGTCGGGAAGGGCATCAGCAACTACTCAGCCGACGAGTTGCGGCGGGTGCGCGGGCTGAAGTCGGCGGCGATCAGGGAGCTCCTGCCGTTGGCCAGCGAGGAGGCGGTCCACCGTGACTACTTCGTGCTCGCGTAGTCTTGAGTGAGCCATGAGCACAACGGTCGCATCGACAGCAGCATCGGTCTCGGAGATCTGCGCCGCCGCGAAGCGCGCGTCGCGTGCGTTGGCGACACTTGGCTCTGACGTCAAGAGCGCGGCCCTGGAGGCCATCGCCGACGCGCTGATCGAGCGCAGCACGGAGATCCTCGACGCCAACGCGCGCGACCTCGAGGCCGGACGCGTCGTGGGGCTGACCCCCGCGCTGCTCGATCGCCTGGCCCTGGATCCGCAGCGGATCGCCGCGATCGCGGAAGCAGCGCGCAAAATCGCAGCGCTGCCAGACCCGGTGGGCGAGGTGATCGACGGCTTCCGGCTACCCAACGGCCTGGACGTCCGCAAGATACGGGTGCCCCTCGGCGTGATCGCCGTCGTCTACGAGGCACGTCCGAACGTGACGATCGACGCGGCCGCGCTGTGCCTGATGTCGGGCAACGCAATCGTTCTGCGCGGTTCGAGCTCGGCCACGCATTCCAACACGGTGCTGGCGGGCATCGCCTCCGATGCGGCGCTCAGTGCCGGTCTGCCCGAGGGGGCGCTGGCGCTGGTCGCGGGTGGCGGTCGTGAGGAGCTGGCCGAACTCGCGACGCAGGCCGGCGTCGTCGACCTGATCATCCCGCGCGGGGGCGAGGGCCTGAAGGCTGCGCTCAAGGGCGTCGCGACCGTGCCAGTGATCTTCGCTGCGTCCGGCAACTGCCACGTTTATGTGGACCGCACTGCGGATCTGGCGGTGGCGCAGGAGATCGTGGTCAACGCGAAGGTGCAGCGCCCGGGCGTCTGCAACGCTGCCGAGACGCTGCTCGTGCACGAGGACATCGCCGAGCGCTTCCTCCCGCGCGTGATGCGCGCGCTGCACGACGCCGGCGTGACCCTGCACGGGGACAGCCGCTCACGTGACATCGCCGGCGAGCTCCCGCTGCGGATAGCGACCGACGAGGACTGGGACACCGAGTATCTGGCGCTTGAGATGGCCGTGGGCGTGGTGGACTCGGTCGACGCCGCGATCGAGCACATCAACCGCCACGGCAGCGGACATTCTGAGGCGATCGTGACTGCGGATATGGCCTCGGCGCGCGCCTTCGAGCTGCTGGTGGACGCCGCCTGTGTGTACGTCAACGCCTCGACCCGTTTCACGGACGGCGGCGAGTTCGGGATGGGGGCGGAGATCGGGAACTCAACGCAGAAGCTGCACGTTCGAGGGCCGATTGGGCTGCGCGAGCTGTGCACATTCAAATACCTGGTCGAGGGCGCCGGGCACGTCCGCGGCTGAATCGCGTGAACAGGGCGCGGATCGGCATCCTCGGCGGGACCTTCAACCCGCCGCATCTCGGTCACCTGATCTGCGGGCAGGAGGCCCATCTGCGCCTCGGTCTCGACCGCGTCGTGCTGATGCCCGCCGGCCAGCCACCGCACAAGCCGGTGGATGACGACCCCGGCGCCGAACACCGGCTTGGACTGTGCCGGCAGGCTGTGCTCGACGATCCGCGCTTCGAGGTTTCAGACATCGAGGTTCGGCGCCAAGGGCCGTCCTACACCGTCGATACGCTCATAGAGCTGCACTCACGGATGCCAGATAGCGAGCTGTTCCTGATCGTCGGCAGCGATGTCGCGGCCGGGCTACCGAGTTGGCGCGATCCTGAGCGAGTCCTATCGCTGGCTACACTTGCGGTGGCAAGACGCCGCGGAACCAAGCGGACGTGGGTCGATCAGGCGTTGGCCGGCCTGGACGGCGGCGAGCTCGCCGAGTTCTTCCGGATGCCGCGGATCGGGATCTCCTCGACCGAGATACGCGACCGTGTGCGGATGCGGGAGCCGATTACCTACCTCGTCCCCGAGCCGGTGGCGAGCTACATCGACGAACACCGTCTATACGGAGGTCGCAGATGAAGTCACCCGAAGAGATCACGCTGGCAATCGCGGAACTCGCGTCGGACCGCAAGGCGGTCGAGCTTGTCCAGCTGGATCTGCGGGGACTCACGTCCGTTGCCGACTATTTCCTGATCTGCAGCGGCCGCAGCGATCGTCAGGTCAGGGCGATCCACGACGGCATCCATCTCGGCCTGAAGAATGAGCACGGTCTTCTTCCCACTCGCGTGGACGGGGTAACGCAGTCCCAGTGGGTGTTGATGGACTACGGCGACGTGATTGTGCACATCTTCACGCCGGAGATGCGCGAGTACTACCGGCTCGAGCAGCTCTGGGGCGAGGCGCCGTCACGAGGCTTCGAGCCGGCGCTGCCGGCCGCCTGAGGACTCTCAGAGCGTCGCAAGCAGCTTCGGCGCGACCTGTTTCTTGCGGCTCATCACGCCCGGGAGCCTGAGCTTCGAGCCGTTCACCGGCTCGACGCCGAACGCCCTGGCGATGGTGGCTAGGTGGTCGCCGTCGATCAGCAGATCGGTTCCCTTGTCGAGCACGTCGGTGACCATCAGTGCATACAGCTCGGCGCCCTGCCTGGCGCGCTCGCGCTGCATCGCCTCGAGCAGCTCCTGCTCGCGGTCAAGAAGGCCCTTGCCGACGACCTCCACCTGCGCGATCAGGAATGGCGTGCCGCTGCCGGATTGGTAGCTCTTGGCGTCACGCCTGACGAGATCATCGGCAGTGACGTCTGAGACGTCGGAGGTCTCCTCGAACATCCGACGTCCGTACTCATGGGCGTTGATCTCGAGCATGCGCTCGAGATACTCGACGGCGGCGGAGTCACGCTCGGTCGTGGTCGGCGAGCCCAGGACCACCGTGTCGGCCAGGACCGCGGAGAGCATCAGCATCGCAACCGGCCGGCTGGGCTCAAGCCCGCTGCGACGGAAGCGCTCGATCACGAGTGTCGCGGTCGAGCCGACTGGGTCGAACGTCGCCGTCACCGGCACCTTCGTCTCAATTGAGCCGATGTGGTGGTGGTCGAGGATCTCGACGATCTCTGCAAGTTCGATTCCGGGCACGCTCTGGGCCTGCTCGGCGTGGTCGACCAGGATCACGCGGCGCCGCACCGGCGAAACCAGATCCGAGCGGGTCACGAGCCCGATCGGATGCTGGCGTTTGTCGACGATGATCGCGGCGCCGTGGTGCGAGTCCTTGATCTGTTCGGAGATCTCGGCGATCAGATCGTCGGGGCTGGCAACGATCTGATCGTTCTCCATCAGCTCATGGCAGGGGCCGGCAAGCGTGATCATCCGCGCGGACACGTAGGTGTCCAGCGGCGAGCTGACCACAGCGGCGTCGGTGCGCCGCGCCAGCTCGAGCAGCTGATCGTCAGCGTGGGCACCGTTGGACAGAACCAGGAGCGCAACGCCCTGCTCGAGCATGCGGCGCTGGACATCGTCGCGGTCGCCGACCACGACGATGTCATTCGAACTGATCCCGAGATCACCCTCAGCCGAGGAGGCGTGAGCCCAGATCCTGCCGTTGAGCGCGCGGTCCTCGCCGGTCAGCAGCTTGCCGTCCAGGACATCGACGATCGCCTGCAGGTATGTGGGCTCACGCAGCGAGGAGCTCTCCCGCGACTCGCGAACGTAGCGCCGCGCGAGCGAACGAGTGGTGATGATCCCGATCAGCACGCCGTCGCCGTCGATCACCGGGACCAGGTCGTAATCGGTGTGATCGAGCGCGAGCCCCGCCTCCCGGATCGGGTCATCCGCGTTCATCTTCGGGAACTCGGTCTGCATCAGATCGACCGCGCGGGGGTGGATGTGCGGCAGGAGCTCAGGCTCGTCCAAGCCTGCCTGTTCGAGGACCCAGCGGGTCTGCGGGTTGAGCTCACCAAGGCGAACCGGCACATACTCGGTATTCGGATCGAGGCGTGACTTGAGCTCGGCATAACCGACTGCCGCGCCGATCGAGTCGGTATCCGGGTTGCGGTGCCCGGAGATGTATATGCGTGCCACACACGAATTATCACGAGATCGGAGTAATTGCGCCGTCCCGGGTGGACGGCTGGCCCAGATGCGTGGGCAGGTGGCGCTGGACGCGTGGGCAGGTAGCGCTGGACGCGTGGGCAGGTGGCGCTGGACGCGTGGGCAGGTGGCGCCGGACGCGTGGGCAGGTGGCGCCGGACGCATGGGCAGGTGGCGCTGGACGCGTGGGCGCGATAGCGTGCCGCGTCAGCAGCCGCCTTGCGCGGGACCGAGTTACAGAGAAACGGAGCAGCGCATGCCGTCGGCACCGAAGATCCTGCCCACCCAGATCACGGAGGGGACGTCCACCGGGATCCGCTACCGGCTCGAGGGCGAGCTCGTGCCCGCGCTGCACATGGCGCTGGACGGCAGCGTCCCCGTGTACTTCGAGCATCACGTGCTGTTGTGGAAGTACCCGGAGCTGCAGATCGGCCTGCACCCTCTGCGCAAGGGGCTCACGCGGCGCGTGTTCGCGGGCATGCCGCTGCTGATGCTGCAGATCGAGTCGCCCGGAGAGGTCGCGTTCAGCCGCGACGCCCCAGGTCACATTGCGGCGCTGCACCTGCAGGCCGGTGAGGGAATCCAGGTCCGCGAGCATCAGTTCCTGGCCGCCACTCAGAACATCGAGTACGACTACAGCCGCATGAAGGGCTTCGCCAACATGGTCTATGGCGGCGGCTTCTTCATCGACCAGTTCATGTGCACCAGCGGCGAGGGCGTCGTCTGGGTGCACGGCTACGGCAACGTCTTCGAGAAGGCGCTCGAGCCCGGCGAGTCGATCGACATCGAGCCCGGGGGGTGGCTGTACTACGACCACTCGGTGCAGATGAGCCAGGAGGTCTATGGCTTCAAGACAGGCTTCCTGAGCGGAGGGGGCAGCCTTGTCTTCAACCGTTTCACCGGTCCTGGCCGGGTCGGGCTGCAGAGCTCCTACTTCCATCCTCCGGGAGCCGAAACCGGCGCCGGTGGCGGCCAGGGGCAGTCAGCCGGGATCGGCGGACTGCTTGGCGGGCTGCTGGACAACTAGTGGTCCGTCCCGTAGATAGCTGGAGATCGAGAGGTGTCGCTGGTGGATGCTGCACAAGGACGCAGGACCCGATGTGTGGCAGCGCCACACGAGGGAACGAGGAAACAGCGCAGCGTCCGCCAGGGGCGGCTTGAATCGACAGATATTTCGGAGACAGACCACTAACTACAGCCACAGACTCAGCGGGAGAGGCAAGCGATGGCATTTGAAACCGGGCACCTTCAGGAGCACCCACTCCCCTCAGGAGTCCTCGGTGCCCTGACACTCAACGGCTACCAGCTGCTCGTCGACGTGGCCGGCGTCGGCGCCGGGAGGCTCGGACCGCAGGCGTTCCTCCTGGTTGCGCCCGACGAGGGTTCCGGCGACGAGATGACCCATATCTCGCTCCACCAGGGGAGGCTCAGCGACGAGAGCGACGCCCTCGTCTACCAGCAACTTGCCGCCCAACTGGGCTATCTGCGGCTCTCGGGGTATCGTTTCGCGCTCGAGCGGACGGGCCTGCGATCGAAGATCGGCCTCGTCAACCCCGCGACCGGTGGGATCGCGCTGACGATTCCCGACAAGCATCCTGGGAAGCTGTTCGGCGGGGGTGTGACAGTCAGGACACTCCTCGTCTCGACGCGCGCGCTCCCGGCCGCCGGGCCGCCGCCGGACCTTCGCAACCCGGAGCTGATGCGTCAGACGTTCCTGGCATTGGCACTGAGTGACGATTCGACGACCGGAGCCGAGGCGGCAGAACTGGCCGACCGTGCGCTCACTCTTGCCCAGGGCGACTCGACGCTCGATCCAGCGGCGGCCTTGGCTGCGGCGAAGCAGGCGTAGCGTCCGAGCCTGTCGTCGGCAGCCGCATGCCGGCGCGTGCCACGACGACGCCCGGTCTGTTGCTGAGCGCACTGCTCAACACGAGGTCGAGGTGGTTGTGCAGCGCTGTATGGCGCAGCTTGGCCGGGATCACCACCGGGATCAGGACAACCACCTGGCCCTTGGAGGTGTCGCAGAGGGCGTTGATGTAGTCGACGATCGGCGAGACGATCGAGGCGAACTCGCTGCGGATGACGCGCAGCGGCACCCCCGGATGCCACTCTCGCCACTGCCGCTCGAGGCTCTCGATGTGCGGCTCGGCCTCCTCCGAGTAGTCGAGCACGACATGCACGGCGACGACGTCGTCGGACAGCGACAGTGCCTCGCCGATGGCGTAGCTCGTGAGTTTCGAGATGCTCACCACCGGCACGACCACCTTCGAATGCCGCCGCACCGGAGGTGGCGGGATCCGGTCGATCGCAAGCGCCTCTTCGGCCTCTGCGTAGTAGTTGTGGATGCGAGTGAACAGATAGATGATCAACGGGACCGCGATCACCACGACCCAGGCACCATGCGTGAACTTGGTGACCAGGAAGATCACGGTGGCCGCCGCCGTCACGACGGCTCCGACCCCGTTTACGACCGCTCGGTACTGCCAGCGCGGAGGGCGCTCGTGCCACCAGTGCATCACCAGGCCCGTCTGTGAGAGCGTGAAGCCTGTGAACACGCCGATGGCAAACATCGGAATGAGCTCGTTGGTGTTGCCGCCGACGGCCACGATCAGGATCCCTGACATCAGTGCTAGCGCCCAAATTCCGTTGGAGAACACCTGGCGGTCGCCGCGCAGCGAGAAGATGTGGGGCAGGTAGTGGTCGCGGGCGAGCAGGCTCCCGAGCACGGGCAGTCCACCGAATGACGTGTTCGCTGCCAGAGCAAGAACGATCGTGGTCGTCACCGACAACACGTAATACGCGAAGCCACGCCCGACCGAGAACGACATGATCTGACTCAGCACGGTCTGGCCGGAGCGTGGACCCACGTGCCAGCGGTGCGCAAGGATCGCGAGGCCCAGCAGCATCGCCCCGAGGATGAGACCAAGGAGGACCTCAGTGTGCTTCGCGCGCTGTGCGCGCGGCGCCCTGAACAGCGGCACCCCATTCGCGATCGCCTCAACGCCGGTCAGTGCGCTACATCCGGCCGAGAACGCCTTGAGTATCAGCAGCACTCCGACTGTCTCCAACGGGTGCGCCGGCACGAGCGAGTGCCCGGGCTGCGGCGTCTGCAGACCCAACGGGTGGATCAGACCGACGGCGATGATCGTCAGCAGTCCGCCGATAAAGACCAATGTGGGAAGCAGGAATGCGCGCGCGGTCTCGCCCAGGCCGCGGAGGTTCAGGAACGTGACGAACGCGAGGATGCCGAGGCAGATCGGCACCGTTGCCGAGTTCACCCCCGGAAAGGCTGAGATCAACGACGCGACACCTGCCGCGATCGAGACAGCCACGGTCAGCGTGTAGTCGACGATCAGGGCGGCGCCGGCGACCAGGCTGGCGCCGGTTCCGAGGTTGGCCCTGGAAACGGCGTAGCAGCCGCCGCCGCCGGGGTAGGCGTCGATCACCTGCCGGTAGGAGAACACCAGGATCGCGAGCAGCGCGATGATCGCGACCGTGATCGGAAGCACCAGATGCAGCGCGCCTGCGCCGGCCAGGGCCAGCACCACGACGATCGCCTCAGGACCGTAGGCCACCGAGGTGAGCGCATCCAGTGACAGCGCCGAAAGTCCCTCGACGGGGGTGATCTGCTCCTTGGACAGGTGCTGAGACGACAACGGTGGCCCGACGAGCACTCGCCAGGCACGGCCCCAGGGCCGGGCCGGGGTGTCGTCATCAGGCACGCTCGAACTCTAACTGAAGTCAGTGCCCCAGACAGCCTGTGCACCCCGCCACGGTGCATTTACACTCAGATAATCGGACTTACACGGATAGTGAGCGAATGGCGTGAACTGGTGGGTTGCACTTCAGTCGTAGCCCGGCAATGGCACCATCAATGACCGATCAACCGGCATTCACTGGACAAAATTTTCACACGCAGGAGGCGCTTCGTGCATAGAGTATTCAGGTTCCACGCAACAGCCAACCGAGCAGGTGGCTGGCAGATAATGACAGGCTGCCTTTCAGAAAGGCTCGAACCCAATTCTGAAGGAACTAAGGGGGGCTCTGGGTTACAGTAATCGCGAAACAGGGTCGGAGCGACTCACTGCGAAACGCTTCAACCTCGCGGAACCCACGGGCGGGGCGATGGCATAGCCATCGCCCCGCGTCGAACATGACGCCAAGCGCGGCGGTCCCCTGTTGCGCGTGCGCCGAAGCTACGCTGCAGGCAGCGTGACCCCCACCTCAGGACGGATTACCTGCTGTTCGTCCGAACCGATCCGAACCGCCGGCCGAGACGGTCGCGTTGAGCGCTCAGTTCCGCGCGAGCAGCGTTGCGAACAGTTGCTCGACGCTCGCCCGTTCGACCGCCTGCGGGTTGCCCACCGCGACCAGGGTCAGCAGATAGTCCCCCTTCACGGCTAGCAGTTCCAAGCTGCCCGGCACGTAAGTGACGATATAGCTGCCCGGCACAGCGGCGTCGGCGGTAGCAGGCTGACCGGTTGTGCCGGCGGGAGCTTGGGTGCTGGGCACGACCGACAGCTCTGCCGCGAGTGCCTGCTGCGCCTGGCTGGCGGTGCGGAATAAGGCCGCGGTCGACTTGTAGGCGGGGAGGCCCGGCCCGGTGAACTCGCTGATCGCACCCGAGACGAAATCAGTACGTGTCAGCAGCGAGCGCTCGGCCGCCATCGCCTTTGCCGAAGCGTTGTCGACCGTAGCGAACTGCTGGGCGTTCAACGCGCCGCTCGGAACCTCGCCGTTGATACCGGTGGGCAGGTCGGAGCTGAGCAAGACGTGGCTCACGGGCGACTGGTTGACAGAGAGGCGTCCGGGCGCGGTCGGCAGCTTCGGGACGGCGGTGGCTGCTGTGTCGGCCTGGCACGCCTTGAGTGACAAGAAGAACGCTGCATGGCCATCGCCGGCGCAGTCGCTTCGCACAGCACGGCGTATGTAGATGTGAAGGCTGCCGTAGTCGTCCCGGGTGTCAGGATCGATCATCCGGAACGAGACCCGCTTGCCATGTGCATCGAGCGCGAAACTGTAGGTGTGGGTCGGGCTTGGAGCCTTGAGCGGACGGCGCGATACAAGGTTCGGGTGGACCCAGCCCTTCCCAACGTTCGCCTGGAAGTTCGGGTACTCACGCGGCAGCTTGATCGTCGAGCAGGGCTTCCCATCAAGCGGCTGGGCGAGGAGGAACTCAGCATCGTTGCCGACCGGTCCGACGCCGCCGGCAGACGGGAACATCGGTGCGGGCAGGGCCCGGCCACACATGACCGTGAATGGCCTTTGAATGGCGTTGTAATCGATCGGCTCGTAGAAGCTCATGGTCCCTCGCACGACCGCGACGTAGAGCTGGCTAGCAAGTGTGTGCGGCGTTGATACCGGAGCACTGTGGAACGAGTGCAGTGGCGAATACGAGTCCAGAGTCAGTGGCTTTGCGAAGCTGACTCGCGCGATCGCCGCCGGCGCCGTGAATGCCGCCCCCGCCGCGACGGCGAGTGCCGCAGCTAATGTCTTTGCTCTCATCGTGGGTGCATCGTAAAGCAAACGCGATGAGCATTGCGTTGCGATTTCGACGACCCGACCCGGACTCGAGCGGCGAGACGAGCGGCGAGACGTCAAACATTTGTCGAGTTGCCGGCCGCGCGCTCAAGTTACCAGGCAACATGATAGATTCCCGCCAGGCGTGACATTGGAGTTTGGGACTTGGCGATGGGGATCGTCATGTCCTTGCCGGGAGCCCCATGCAACTGCCTGTTGTGGCCTACGTCTAAGACGTGAGCTGGCCTGCGTCGGAGACGTGAGCTGAGAAGTACCGCGGTGAGCTACCAGCCGCGGTGGTTGTCAATTTGGCGACGCCTGGGGAAGCGGGATGGGCGGCGAGACGAAGAATCTTGAGAACAGGGCTGCGGTGCGTCGCAAGCGTAAAGCCGCGGCACGGTTGGCACGCAGCAGCGAGTCCAACGGTGGGTCGCCGACGGGACGGGACGTCCTGGAGGCGGAGATGCAGGAGACCCCGGCCTTCTACAGGCAGGACTTCATCGCGCCCGCATTGAGTGAGCCGCCGCCAGCGGCGCCCGAGGACATGCGGCTCTACGACTACGGCCGCTATAGCATGCTTGCCGGCGAGGTCGAGGACCCCACGACCGACGATGCGGTCGTCCGCTATCGCCGTCCCGCAGGGGCGCGGCCCCTGCGCCAGCTCCTGGGTACTGCGTTTGTGACCCTGACACAGATCGCGTTCCTGGTCTGGCTGATGCTGCCCCGCCACCTTCCGCATCTGTCTCGTGACCCGTGGATCGCGGCCGCCTCGATCACGATGATCGCTTCGATCTACCTGATCGAGCTGTTTCGCTTCATCAACGTCACGAGCCTGTGCATCGCGTCGACGCTCGCGCGCGATCCCGTGCCGATGACGCCGGAGCGTGGCACCCGCGTCGCGTTCCTGACGACGATCGTCCCCTCGCGGGAACCCATCGAGATGGTCCGCAAGACGCTCCAGGCGGCGGTGCGGATCCGCCACGAGGGCACGCTGCACGTCTGGCTCCTCGATGAGGAGGACAACCCGACCGTGCGCTCGATGTGCCAGGGTCTTGGCGTACGTCACTTCACCCGTCGCGGGGTTGAGCGCCACAACGAGCCGAGCGGCCCATTCAAGACCCGATCGAAGCACGGCAACTACAACGCGTGGGTAGACGTCCACGGGGGCGAATACGAGTTCTTCGTGTCGGTCGACCCCGACCACGTGCCACTGCCGAACTTCTGCGAGCGGCTACTCGGCTACTTTCGCCAGCCGGACATCGCGTTCGTGGTCAGCCCACAGGTTTACGGCAACTACGACAACTTCGTGACCAAGGGCGCCGAGTCACAGCAGTTCGTCTTCCACGGTCTGATCCAGCGGCTTGGGAACTTCTTCGGCTGCCCGATGCTCGTGGGCACCAACAACGCAGTCCGCATCTCCGCCCTGCGGGCGGTCGGCGGGCTACGCGACTCGATCACCGAAGATCTCGCGACATCCCTCGCATTCCATTCCACTTCGCGCGCGGAAACGGGTCGCAAGTGGCGCTCTGTGTACACGCCAGATGTGCTGGCGGTAGGCGAGGGGCCGGCGAGCTTCACCGACTTCTTCAACCAGCAGAACCGTTGGAGCCGCGGCACGTTCGAGAACTTTCGCGGGCACTTCTGGCGCAGCCTGCGAACGCTCGACTGGGGACCGCGCCTGCACTACTCGCTGATCACGTCCTACTACCCGACGGCCGCGATCGGCTGGGTCCTCGGGGCTGTCAACTGCGCTATCTATCTGATCGTTGGCGCCAAGGGGGTGACCGTCAGTCCGAGCGTTTGGACAGCCGTCTATGTCGACCTCGCGTTCGTGCAGTTCGTTCTGTACGCGTACAACCGCCGCTATAACGTGTCGCCCCACGAGGCGCCAGGCTCGTCGGGTGCGATCGGCATGTGCATGTCGGTGATGGCTGCACCGGTCTACGTGCTCGCCTTCGTCCAGAGTGTGCTGGGGCGCGCGAGTCGGTTCGTGATCACGCCCAAGGGCGAGATGCAGACGCATGACGGCATCTCTGCGTTTCGGCTTCATCTGGGCTGGGCCGCGCTGCTGATCGTTGCGCTTTTGATCTCGCTTTGGCTCAAGCGTCCCGAGGCCAGCATGCGCGTGTGGTCCGGGTTGCTGATCGGAGTCTGCTTGACGCCCCTTGCAATCTCAGCCTTCGAGCGCAGACGCCAGCGTGTGCTCTCGGGCAGGCGAGCCGCCCAACGGCTGCGGTTCGGCTCCAGCGACGCCGAAGAGGGCTCAGCGGCGAGCTTCGGGACGGAGGTGGCCTGAGCATGACGTCGGTCACGTGTGGCCCTATGCAGCCGTCGTGTCCTGAAGGCGCGACCGAGGACCGGCGGACCAGAGCATGACGACGGGGCGCCGCCGCCGCTGGGTGCGATACCTGGTCGGCGCCGCCATCCTGGCGGCCGTGGTCGCGATCAACGGGCCCGTAGTGGTCTCCTTCGCGAAGCGCGAATACCACTACTTCCACATACGCACCAGCTCGTACAAGCGACGTTACGGGTTCTGGTCGATCGTGCCGATGCCGGCCAAAGATGGGGTCAACGGGATCCACGCCGTTCTGCTGCACACCGGCGATGTCCTGATCATCGCCGGGTCGGGCAACAACCAGGGTGATTTCAATGTCGGAGAGTTCGAGTCGTTGCTGTGGAATCCGCGGAACAACACGTTCAAGAAGATGCACACGCCATACGACATGTTCTGCGGCGGCAACACTCTGCTGCCGAATGGCGACCTGCTGTTCGCGGGCGGCACGGCGCGGTACGAGAACCTGACGCCGACGAATGCGGCGGGCGTCATGTCCGTCGTCAACAAGAGCCCCTATTTCCGGACGACTCTGCGGGCCGGCACGGTCTTCACCTCCGCCAGCGGGATCCGCTTCAAGAGCATCGCGAAGACGGTGATACCAGCGGCGGCGGTGGGAGTTACACGGAACGGCGCCAACAGGTCCGCGGTTACGCCGAGCAGCACGCAGCTGTGGGTGCAGGCGGTCAAGCGCGGCAACGGCTCGGTCATCAACACGCCCCAGAACTACACGATCGGCGGGCTGAGCAGCGCCCTCGGTTCCGCCGTCATCGGGCAAGCGCCGTCGCTCACCCGCGCCGAGCAGAACTATTGGGGGTCATCCAGGGCATACATCTTCGACCCAACCAAGGAGCGTTACGAGCGGGTCGCCAACATGCAGGTCGCGCGCTGGTACCCGACGCTCGCGTCGCTCCCCAACGGCAATGTACTGGCGGTTTCGGGCCTTGACCAGTTCGGACGCATGATTCAAGGCACCAACGAGGACTACAACCTGAAGACGGGCAAGTGGGCGATCGACTGGCAGGCGACGCGGATCTTCCCGACCTACCCGGCGCTGTTCACGCTGCCGGACGGCAAGCTGTTCTTCAGCGGCTCAAACGCCGGCTACGGCTCCTCCACCGTTGGCCGTACGTCGGGCATCTGGGACATACAGAACGGCTCGTTCCAGGTGGTGCCGGGGATGCGGAACCCGCACGACACCGAGACCAGCGGCAGCGTGCTGCTGCCGCCGGCGCAGGCTCAGCGTTATGCGATCGTCGGTGGCGGAGGTGTCGGCCAGTCGAACAAGGGAACCGGCCGCATCGACGTTGTCGACCTCAAGGACAAACATCCCCGCTGGCACGCGGCCAACAAGCTGCCGGTGCAGACGCGCTACCCGAACCTCGTGATCACGCCCGACGACACGGTGTTCATCTCGAACGGTTCCAAGGACTACCGCGGCATGCACGGAACCAACCTCCTGCAGGCGTTCTCGTTCAATCCGAAGAACAACTCCCTGACCCAGCTGGCGGCGCCCGAGATCGGCCGCGACTATCACTCAGAGGCGCTGCTGCTGCCGAACGGCAGCATCATCACGATCGGCGGCAACCCGCTGTTCGGCAACAAGGAGGACACCGAGCCGCAGACCTTCGAGCAACGGCTGGAGGTCTATAACCCGCCCTACCTCTACCGGGGACCGCGACCGAAGCTCAGCGGCGGTCCGGGCAAGGTGCGACGCGGCGGCAGCCCCGTGTTCAGCACGCCCGACGCCGCAAGCATCAAGACCGCCCGGCTCATCTACCCGGGCGTCGCGACTCACGTGACCACCATCGTGCAGCGCTCGGTCGCACTTGGGATCACCAGGACGAAACACGCTGTCGCACTCAAGATTCCACGTGGGGTTGGGCTCGTGCCATCCGGTTGGTGGATGCTGTTCGTAACCAACGCGAAGGGCGTGCCGTCCATCGCCCGCTGGGTCCATGTCAGTTAGACGCGCGGCCAAGAGGATGCTGGGCATGTGAGCGCGACCGCGGTCCTCGCCAGGGTGCAGCCTGTCCCGGTTGACGGCGACCGCTCGCGCGTCGAGCTGGACGTGTCGGGAATGACCTGCGGCGCCTGTGCGGCGCGCGTGCAGCGTGCTCTCGCTCGGCATCCGGGCGTCTCAGAGGCGCTGGTCAACTATGCGACCGGAAGGGCGTCGGTCGAGGTTGACAGCGGTGTGCCAGACGCAGACCTGCTCGCCTCTGTGCGGCGGGCCGGCTATGAGGCGACATTGCGGAGCGCAAACGCCGCCGAGCGGGAGCGTGCATTGCGCGCGCGGGAGCAGCGCGAGGCGCGCTTGCAGCATGACCTGATGCGGCGGATCGTGGTGGCGGTGCCGCTGGCGGCTGCGGCCACCGCATTGACATATGTCTCGCCGCACGACCCGCGTGCACAGTGGACCGTTGCGGCGATGACGGTCCCGGTGCAGTTCTGGTGCGGCCTGCCGTTCCTGCGCGCGGCCTGGTCGCACGCGCGGGCGCGCGCGACCAGCATGGACACGCTGATCGCGCTCGGGACGCTCGCGTGCTTCGTGTACTCGAGCGTGATCCTGCTGCTCGGCGTCTCGACCTATCGCAAGGGCGTACCGACCGGCGAGTTCTACGCGCGGCTCGATTTCAATATGAGTGCGGTGGTCATCGCGGTGCTGCTGATCACCCGGTGGTGTGAGGCCAAGGCGCGCAGTAGCGCGGGCCGCGCCGTCCGGGAACTCGGCCAGCTCAGCGCCACCCAGGCGCGAATCGTCACTGGTGACGACGAGGGTGCGCCGGAGCGGCTGGTGCCCGTCGATCAGCTTAGACGCGGCGATCTCTTCATCGTGCGCCCCGGTGATCGGATCCCTGTGGATGGGATCGTCGTAGCAGGCGCCTCGGCTGTCGACGAGTCGATGCTCACGGGTGAGGCGCTGCCCGTCGAGAAGACCGCCGGAGCGACGGTCGTGGGTGCGACACTCAACGTCGACGGAGTGTTACGCGCGCGCGCAACGGCGGTCGGCGCCGACACCGCACTCAGGCAGCTGGTGGCGCTCGTCGAGCGGGCGCAGGCGTCCAAGCCGAAGCTGCAGCGGATCGCGGACGAGATCGCGCGATACTTCGTGCCGCTCGTGCTGGTGCTGGCCGCGTTGACCGCGGACCGCTGGCTCGTCAGCGGCGCGGGGCTGTACGGGGTCGCGGCCTCGATGCATCTGGCGCGGGGGATGTCCGCGACGGTTGCCGTGCTGATAGTGGCGTGCCCGTGCGCGCTTGGCCTTGCAACGCCGATCGCTATTTTGGTGGGCACGACAAGCGGCGCGCGCCTCGGTCTCGTGATCCGCGGCGCCGAGGTCCTCGAGCGAAGTCAGCACGTCGACATGATCGTGCTCGACAAGACGGGTACGGTCACCACCGGAGCGCTCTCACTAGCCGACACCTGGGCAGCTCACGGCTTGGACGTGAGCCGGCTGCTGTCGCTAGCGGCGTCCGCCGAATCGGGATCCGAGCACCCGGTGGCGCGGGCGATTGTGACGGCGGCGCGTGACGGCGGGCTCGAGCTGTCACCCGCGACTGGGTTCCGATCGACGCCTGGCCGGGGAGTCACGGCGGTCGTGGGTGGCCAGACCGTGCGAGTCGGCCGGCCAGCCGAATCGCTTCCAGCCGACGCCGCTGGCCTCATAGCGGAGTGGGAGCAGCATGGCCGGACAACGGTCGTCGTCGAAGTCGCGGATCGGATCGTCGGGGCGATCGCGCTGGCAGACACCGTCAAGACAGAAGCGCTCGACGCGATCACCGACCTGCGTCGGATGGGAATCGACGTCGAGCTGCTGACCGGAGACAACGAGCGCTCGGCGCGGGCGGTAGCCGAGGCAGTCGGCATCGAGCGGGTACGCGCGGGGGTCGGCCCGAGCGAGAAGCTCGACGAAATCGCGCGTCTGCAGGAGCGGGGCCTGCGTGTGGCAATGGTCGGCGACGGCGTCAATGACGCCGCCGCGCTAGCTCAGGCAGACCTGGGGATCGCAATGGGCACCGGCACCGGGGTAGCGATGGAGGCCTCCGACATCACCGTGCTGTCCGGGGATCTGCGCGGTGTCGTTCGCGCGTTGCGACTGGCACGACAGACCCACACGATCGTCCTCCAGAATCTCGGTTGGGCCTTCGGCTACAACCTGGTGGCCATACCGTTGGCGATGACCGGGCGGCTGACCCCCGCACTCGGCGCGGTGGCTATGGGGCTGTCGAGCATCACCGTCGTGGCCAACAGCCTCCGGCTCCGTCGCTTCGAGCGTAAAGAGCGGTCGCGGCTGGCGCGGGCGGGGCGTCGCCGTCGCGTCGTCAGCGTCGCGGTCGCGAGCGCGCTGCCTGCGCTGATGCTGGGCGGGCTGATCCTCGCGGTGCCCAACACGTTCGCCGTTCCGCGCACCGCTGCGGCCACGATCAACGAGTGGCCGGGCGAGACGTTCGATGTCGTCGCATCGCCGCTGAGGCAGGGCAGCGTTTATCTGCAGATGTATCTCGACGACACGGCGGGACATCGAGTCGGCTTCCGTTCGCTGTCGCTGAGATCCGAGTCACTTGATGGTCAGGTCGCCACCGTCGGCTTCTACCACGCAGGCCCGCGACATGAGGTCGGCAAGGTCGACCTCTACCCGGGGGTGTGGCAATTCTTCGTCATTGGAACCGACACCGAAGGACGTCCACTTCGGGGATCGTTCACGATACCGATAAACAACTGACACTGGACACCGTCTTACGACCATGCCAGACCCACGTCCCGATCAGTGATTTGAGTTGACCGACTTCCACGCACAACACCTACCCAGGTGCGGAGGCACCGTGCGGATGCAGGTGACGCGAGTCACCGAAGGCTCGCAAGGGGCGCACGCGAGTCACAGGATGCCACCAAGATGCTGGGCAGTGGGAAGGTTGCAGGTGGCGTCGATATACGCGACAACGCTCCGGCCCCTCAGTTCACTCGACGGGAACGTGCGGGTTTTGGCGTATGCCTGCTTCTCACGTTTGCTCGCGGAGTTCCAGGTGATGCACGAAGATCTGTTGTTCAAACGGTGTTGTTGCCCCCCGCAGCCGGTGACTGCGAGACACGCCAGCGCGCTGAGTGCGCACAGCCAAGAGTTTCGCCTGCACCTCACGGTTGACACCGAGCGTTTCATGGCGAGGGACATCTGCGCTCCTGGCCTCGACTCCCGTGGCGGCAGCTCGCCCGCTACCGCGCCGCGAGGCTGTAGCCCGCTGACTCGACTGCGACTCGGACGGCCCCTTCGTCAAAGCCCTGACCGCAAACGACCAGCTTCTCTGTGAGGCGATCCGCGCGAGCTGATCGTACTCCCGGAAGCTGTTTCACCTCCTCGCACACTGCTCGCTCACAATGCTCACACGTCATGCCCAACACGCGGTAAATCCTCTCGGAACTCATGACCATCTCCTGGGTGCAGGGTGCTCGGATAGCCGCAAATTATCAAAGCCGAAGGTGAAGGCAGACGCTCCAGGGATTGCGGACCGTCCGATCAGCTTGCGGTCACGCGGTCGACGGCACTCACGGGGGACGGCAGTGACTGTAGAAAGAGCATCGCAGCGGTTGCCCGGCGGTGGTGAGGCAGCTAACATGACAGGCTCTCTCAAGCGAGTGAGTGCCGTACGAGGTAACCGGGACCGATCACGATCATGAACATGCCGGGAATGCACTCGTCGATGACCATGTCGACAACGTCAGGCGGACATTCGGGAGAGGCGCACATGCTGAATCTTCTCCCGTCATGGTTGGGGGTCTTGTGGGCAGTTGTGTTTCTCGCGGTGGCTGTCTCACACACTCGGCATCTGATGCACGCCACTGGCCAGCGGCGAACGTGGCACGCGTGTCACGTGCTCATGGCGGTCAGCATGGCCGTCATGTACGCGCCATCCGGAATCGGTCCGCTGTCTGTCCCATCCGCGTACTGGGAGATCGTATTCGCGGGCGTGGGCCTGGCCGCCGCCGTGTGGGCGATCGCCAGCGTCGGCCGGGCTTCCACCTGGATTTGGCTCCTGACGTCGATCGACCTCGGTGCGATGCTCTTCATGTGGACGAGTACTCGAGACCAGGGCACCGCGGCGACGACGTGGCTGCTTGCGGCTTATCTGCTTTGCGAGGCGGCCATGTGGACGCTCGATCTGTACAGGCGGATCGACACCGCGGCACCGCTCATCGGCTCATGGCCGTTGACGACTGAGTCTGGGGAATCGGTGTCGATTGCGCTCAGCGGGACTGGGGGCTCCGGGACGCTGCTCGGAGAGCACGACATCAGCGTCTCGATGATCGCCATGACGCTCGGAATGGCATACATGCTTGTCGCCATGCAGCTGATGGCGTGAAGGGCTCGAGTCGACAGAAGATCCAAGGCAAGAATGCGGTCCGGAACGTCGCCCGAGGGCGTCAGGCCGGTTGAGGTCGGTGAGGGCCCCGCTACAGTGTCGATCTAGCGCTCGGCGATGAAAGACCGCAACCTGAAAGCTTGCTCCCTGCCAGGTCCGATTCGGCTCGGGCAGTTCGACTGTCCGGTTCGCGCCGAGTGGACGAGTGGTCCGGTGCGCGGGCGCGCGGCGTGAGGGGCCGCGGCCGGCGCAAATTCGCTGATCGGCCACCATCGGTGGCGCGCAGTGCCAGATTGCTCGTGCTCGTGCTTGCGGCTGCAGCTGTGCTTGTAGGCTGCGGGTCAGTCCAGAGCACGTCAGCCGCTGACGCCTCGGGCCGGCACTCCACGGGACACGGCGGTTCGCGGGCTCGCCGGCTGACGGGTCCGCTCGCGGGCTTCAAGCTGTGGGTCCAGCCGAGTTCGCCGGCGGCGATCCAGGAAGCCGTCTGGCGACGCGCCGGCAGGACAGCGGATGCCGCGCTCGTCGCGCGGATCGCAGAGCAGCCGACCGCCGTCTGGATGACCGGGGGCAACTCGCAGGCCGGCAAGGTGGCGGCGATCGTAGCCGCAGCACAGCTGAGCCATGCAGTCGCTCAAATCGTGCTTTACAACATCCCACATCGGGACTGCGGGCAGTACTCGTCGGGCGGGGCGCTGAGCGGAGCCGCGTATCTGGCTTGGGTGCGCAGCATCGTCCGCGGCCTTGGTGGCCACTCCGCGATCGTGATTCTCGAGCCGGACGCGATCGATCAGGCGGCGTCTGGCTGCCTCGGCACCGCAGGTGCAAGCCAGCGATACGCCCTGCTCGCCGAGGCCGCGCGGCTGCTTCGACGCGCCCCGAACGCCCACGTCTATCTCGATGCCGGCGACCCGGGCTGGCTGACGCCCGACCAGATCGTCGAGCCGCTGAAGCTATCGGGCATCGATGATGACGCCGGGTTCTCGCTCAATGTGGCCAACTTCTATACCACGCCTGAGTCGATCGCATACGGACGCCGTCTGTCGGCACTCCTGGACGGCAAGCATTTCGTGATCGACACCTCGCGCAATGGCAACGGTCCTCCGCCTGCCAGCCCAGGCGTGACCCAGTGGTGCAACCCTCCAGGACGCGCGCTCGGCCGCGCACCGACGACTGACACGGGCACACCGCTGGTCGACGCGTTTCTATGGATCAAATATCCCGGGCAGTCGGACGGCGCATGCCGCCGAGGACAGCCGCCTGCGGGAACCTGGTGGCCCGCCTACGCCCTTGGGCTGGCGCGCAACTCGCGCAGCTGAGTACAGCGTTTCAGATTCTCGGCACGACGGGAACCGCGCCCATTCCCTCAGCCGTTAGCGACGAGGCTGAGCGCGTAGGACAGCCAGAACTGCCCGGCCGCCGGTCCGCCGTTGCAGTTTCCGTCGCTCTCGCCGACGTCCTTGATCCACAGGAACGCGTCGACCAGAGAGTTGCCGGTGTCGGTCGTCGGATCGGCGCCGATTCCGGCGCCCGGCGGATTGCACCATTGGCCGCTGGCGGCGTTGCCACCGTTGCGCGAGGTGTCCACGACGAAGTGACGGCCGCCCGCGTCCCGCGAGATCTCGGTGCCGTAAGCGATGTCGGTGGCCGTGGGGACGAAGTTCGACACGTTCACGGCAAACCCAGCCTGCGTCGAGCCCAGCGCCTGCTGCAACTCGCTGGCCTCGGTCTGGGCCGGCAGCCATCCCGGATTTCCGGCGTCGATGTAGACCGACGCGTTCGGGTCCGAGTCCAGGTGCTGTGCCGCGTAGCCGATCAGCTGGTAGTAGGTCTGCTGCTCGGAGCTGGAGAGGCATCCGTCCCCGAGGTTGGACAGCGCGTCCGGCTCGACGATCACGACCACCTTGCCCCGGCCGAGACCCGAGACGACGCTGTTGACAAATGCCTCATAGTCACTGGCATCTGACGCGCCGCCGGACGAATAGCCTCCGGAGCAGTCACGGTCGGGGATGTTGTAGATGACGAAGACCGGTTCGGTTCCGCTGCCAGCCGCGGCGCTCATGATCCCCGGTACGACCGAGGCTGAGCCGTCGTCCGTCAACCAGATAGCCTCGGGCTGGCCGGCGACCTTTGCGATCTGCGCCGCGTCGCTGGTGTCACCCTGCGAGACGAGCGTGTTGTATGACTGGACCGCCGAGTCATAGGGGTAGACGTAGAATCGCTGTCCCGCCAGCGGATCGCTGGGCCTGGCGGCGCTCGCCTTGGGTGTCGTGGTCGGCTTCTTCACCTGGCCCTTGCCCTTGTCGTGACGGGTCTTGTGGGCCTTCTTGTGGTGGGCCTTCTTGTGGTGGGCCTTCTTGTGGTGGGCCTTCTTGTGGTGGGCCTTCTTGTGGTGGGCCTTCTTGTGGTGGGCCCTCTTGTGGTGGGCCCTCTTGTGGTGGGCCCTCTTGTGGTGGGCCCTCTTGTGATCACGGCGGTGGCGCTGCCCGGTCGTCCGCCGGTTGTGGGCGCGAGCCTGCGGATGTGCCGCCGCATGTGCCGCGCCGCGTGCAACGGCGCCGGTCGCGAGTGCGAGTGCTGTGAGCACGATCACTATCGCAGCGACGACCTGGGTTCGGGGGGAGCGCTTGGTCACCGGTGCATGACGCATCGGCCCAGGCGGGCGTCGCCTCGGGTTATTCAGGCAGGTTTGGACGCATGTTCCAGGCCGCTCAGCAGCGGTTCGCGGCCCTTAGCAGCGTGCTTTTCGCTCGATTCAGGGTGTCAGCCGGCACTCGCAGGCCCTCAACCAGGACGCGCTTGACACGAGGCGCCCCTGGCGTGGCTTCCTCAACCGTCAGCTGGTCAGGTCGAGCAGCTGCTCCCCGACCGTTTCCTCGCGGATCGCGGCGGCGCTCACGCCCGGGTCTGGCAGCACCCTCAGCGCGTCGGCGGGAAGTGCGATGCTGACCGCCGTCCCCTGGCTGTAAGGCAGCGTGCTGCCGTCGTTGCGCACCAGGGCTTGGAGCGCCTCACCGGTGGCCAGGCGCACGTGGACGTACGTGATCGAGCCGATGAACACCATGCGTTCGACCATCCCGGGCACACGGTTGGCGCCGGCCTCTCCGTACGGGTGCAGATGCAGGCGCTCCGGGCGAATCGCCAGCTTGACACCGCCGGTCGCGTCGAGGCTGCCCGCGCGCGCCTCCAGCCGGAACTCGCCCAGACGCAACCGACAGCACCCCTGCCCGCTGGGGCCCGGCTCGACCTGTGCATCCATCAGATTCGACACGCCCAGGAAGTCCGCCACATAGGCGTCGGCGGGCTCGTTATAGACCTCCGCAGGTGCCCCGAGCTGCACGATCCGCCCGCGGCTCATGACGGCCAGGCGATCGGACATCGTGAGCGCCTCCTCCTGGTCGTGGGTCACGTACAGGAAGGTGATGCCAACCTGCTTCTGCAGCGCGCCGAGCTCGACCTGGAGCTCGCGGCGAAGCTTGGCATCGAGCGCACCCAGCGGCTCGTCCAGCAGCAGCACCGCCGGGCGCAGGACCAGCGCACGCGCCAATGCGACGCGCTGCTGCTGACCGCCCGAGAGCTGGTTCGGGCGGCGCCGTTCGAGCCCCGTCAGCTGCACCAGCTTGAGCGCCTCGGCGACCCGCTGGTCGCGCTCGGACTTCGGCACCGACTTGTACTTCATGCCGAACGCGACGTTCTCGGCGACGTTCAGGAACGGGAACAGGGCGTAGGACTGGAATACCGTGTTGACGTTACGGCGGTTGGGCGCCCAGGAGCCGACGTCGACGCCGTCAAGCAGGATCTTGCCGCTGGTAGGCGGCTCGAAGCCGGCGACCATCCGCAGCGTTGTCGTCTTCCCGCAGCCGCTCGGGCCGAGCAGCGAGAAGAACTCGCCTGCTCCGATCTCGAGAGAGATGCCGTCGACCGCGGTAGCGCCGTCGAAGCGCTTGCTCAGTGACACCAGCTCGATGTGACCTTCACTCATCGCTCTCCTCTCACATCCCTGCGATCGTGGTCAGCGCCTCGACGCTGTTCTCAGCGCGCTCGCCCCTGGTCATCCACCGGTACGCAACCAGCCCGACCAGTGCGGCGACGACCGAGAACAGCAGCATGATCGTGGCCAGCGCATTGAGCGCCGGCCCACTCAACCCGCCGTGGACGTTCGCGTAGATCACCACTGACATGGGTTGCGTCGCGGCGGTCGAGGACAGTTGCTCGACGATCACGAAGTCGTCCACGGTGCTGGCGAACACGAGCACTGCGCTTGCGAAGACCGCCGGCATCAGCAGCGGCAGCAGCACGCGACGGATCGCCCCTAGCCGTGACGATCCCAGGTCGGTCGCGGCCTCTTCGTAGCTTCGCCCGATACTGACCAGGCGCGCCCTGACGATGACCGCGGGCCAGCTGAGGTTCCAGACCACGAGCCCGGCGACCTCAGCCTCTGTACCGAGCCCGATGAATGTCAGCGCCTGCGTCACGAGCATGAACAGGGCCACCGCCAGCAGCAGCTCGGGAATCACGAACGAGAAGATCATCACGAAGTTCAGCGACGTCGAGGTGCGGCTGCGCCAACGGTCGATGCCGATCGCGAAGCCGACCCCGATCGGAACGCAGATCAGCGTTGTCAGAACCGCCAGAACCAGCGTTTGGATCACCGCCTGGTGCAGGGCGGTGTTGTGCAGCACCGAGTTGACCGAGCTGCCGACGTACCACTTCGTCGAAAAGCCCTGCCAGGTGGACTGTGAGGCGCCCTTGTTGAAGGAGAACAGGACGGCGATCCCGATCGGCACGATCGACCAGATGATGTACAGCCAGGTAAAGCCCTCCATCGCCAACGGACGCCGCCACGGATTTGGGCGCAGACGATCTGTGAAACGAGCCCCCCCGGGGCGTGGCGGAGCGGCTGAGGACTTGTCGAGCTCGATCGCCATCAGGCGTTCTCCCTCGACGCTCGAGCGGTGCTGATGACGTAGTAGATCATCGGAATCAGCAGCACCACGAGCAGCATCAGCGCCAGCACGGCGCCCTGCCCGGTCTCTCCGGGCGCGCCGAGTTGACCCTCGATCACGTTTCCGATCATCGTCGTCCCGGGCGCGCCTGAAAGCAGCTGGTTGGTGTAGTAGTCGCCCAGCATCGGCAGCACCGTGATGAATGTCCCGGCAATGATCGCCGGCTTGCTCAGCGGAATCGTCACCCGCCAGAACGTTCGCCACCTGCTGAGCCCGAGATCCTGAGCCGCCTCGATCAGCCGCTGGTCGACGCGGTCCAGGAACGCGTACAGCACCAGGATCAGGTACGGGATGTAGCCGTAGACCAGCCCGAGGATCACGGTCACCGATTTGCCGCCGAGCCAGTCGGTGTTGCCGGGCAGACCGAGGGACGAGAGCGCGCTGTTGAATATGCCGCCCTGCTGCAACAGGTCGATCCAGGCCAGCATCCGCATCATGTAGCTGACCCAGAACGGCGCGACCAGCAGCACCAGGAGGAGCGACTTGCGGCGTCCCGCGTGGCGGGCGACGAAGTAGGCGACGGGGTAGGCGATCGCGAGTGAGAGCACGGTGGCGATCGCCGTGTAGATCAGCGTCCGCAGTGCGGGCGCACCAATGAACGCTCCGTTCCCGACCATGTCTCGCCAGACAGCGCTGAAGTTCCAACTCGACCAGTGCAGTGGGTTCCAGACCGGAACGAGGGTCTGGAAGAACTCGTTGACGCCTCCGCCCGCGACCGCCAGCATCACGTAGAACGGCACGACGAAGAGCAGGACCAGCCACACCGCCCCCGGCGCCGCGAGTCCCATCCACAGCAATCGGCTGCGTCGCTGGTGGGTGTCTTCGTGGTTGCTCATCGCCTTGCCCTACAGCCCCTTTGAGAAGGTGTTCCAGGTGGACTCCCAGACCGCGTCGGCCGCGGCGGGGAGCTCGAGCTGGAACAGGCCGTGGCGGAAGTAATCCTCCCTGACCACGGTCGAGGTCAGCTGGGGAACCATCAGCTTCTCAGACACCAGCCTCTGCGGTGTGACCGCGGTCAGCGGCTGCATGTAGCCCACGTAGGAGAAGTTCTCGAGCGCGTTGTCGACGTTGAGCAGGTAGTCGATGAACTTGTGGGCGAGGACCGGGTTGTCACCGCCGGCCATGTTGACCATCAGATCGTTGGCGACCGGCCCCTTGAGATCGGACGGGAACCAGTAGCCGATCGTGTCGACCGATGTGCCCTTCGGCAGGTACTGGTTGGACACGGCCATGTCGCCCGACCACGCGAGGTGAATCCAGGTCTTTCCGGTCGGCACGTCGGTGTAGTCGTTGTTGTCGATCCGCACATCCGTGAGCCTCGAGAGCTGCTGCAGCGCACTGCCGGCGGCCTGGATCTGCGCCGTGCTGGTTGTGTTGAGGTCGAGGTTCCCGCCGTGGAGCAGCGCGAGGCTGAGCGACTCTCGGTAGTCGTCGAGAACTGCCACCTTGCCCCTGTAGCGCGCTGCCTGCCAGGGCATGTTCCAGGACGGGGCGAGGTTCACCTTGTCCTTGCGCCAGGCGATCCCGGTTGTGTAGATCGAATAGGGCGTCGTGTACTGCCAGCTCTGGTCATAAAAGGGGTTCAGGTAGTCATCCCAGGCGTTGGCGATGTTGGGGATGTAGCTGTGGTTGAGCGGTCTGATCAGCTTGGAGGCGACCAGCTGGCCGAGCACGCTCACGGTCGGGAAGAAGACGTCGACCTTGAGCTCTCCGCTCGAGAGCTTGGCAAGCGCCTCCTCCATCGTGTTGAAGGTCGTCACCTGCGCGGAGCACTTGTACTTCTTGCAGAAGCTGTTGACCACCGACTCGTTGATGTAGGCGACCCAGTTGTAGAGCTGCAGCGTCGCGTTCTCCTCGGGCTCGAGCCCGGACGCGATCATCTTGTTGTCGCTGTAGATCGGCCACTTGACCGGCCTGTCCGGACGCGGCAACGGCGGGCCGCTCGAGTTGCCGGCGGGGTTCGTCGAGCTGCAGCCGGCCAACATCGCTCCGAGCGCGACCCCGGCGCCCGCCTGCAGCAGCTGGCGGCGCGAGAGCAGGCTCTGCTCCGCTCCGAGCGCGCGCCGGACTCCGGGCGCCAGCCATCCCTCACGTGGATGCATGCACACTCACTCTCGGATTCACCTCGGTCCGCCCGATCCTGTCCTCGAGCTGGCGCGCGCCCCCGCTTGGGCGCGCGCCTTCGCGGCGGTGCGGCTCGGCTTCAGTTCGCAGCCCAGCTCGGCGTTGGCCAGCGACAGACAGCGGGCGACCATGCGCGCCGGGGACACGTCGGGCTGGCCGAGCGTGACCTGGACTCCGAGACCGTCCATCAGCCCGCTCAGCGCCAGCGCAAAGTCGTCGGCGTCGACCGTGGCACGGAACTCCCCGGATGCCTGTCCCTCGCACACGATCTCCGCGATCAGGCGACGCTGGCGGCGGTCCAGCCTGAAGTACGCGTCGCGCACGCTCGCGTGGCGGCGCGCCCGCACCCAGATCTCCATCCACAGGGTGTAATCGCCGAGCCCGCCGGGCCCGAGACTGGTCTCCTCGATCAGGTAGACCAGCCCGTCGCCGGCGTGGGCGAACTGGCCGCGAACCTCCGTCAGGCGCTCGTAGAAGCTGCGGTCGGCGAATTCGACCGCCTCCTCGAGCAGGCGGTCCTTGGACTCGAAGTAGTAGAGGATCGTCGGCGAGCTGGTGCCGGCGCGCTCGGCGACGTCACCGATGCGGGTATCAAACAGGCCGCGTTCGTAGAGCACCTCGGCTGCTGCCGCGATGATCTGAGGCTTACGCAGATGATCGACCTTGGGTCGGGGACTCATCCGGTGCTCCTCCAAACGCCGGTTGAGGTTTACTGACTGGCGATTCAGGAAACTACGCCAGAGCGGTACCCCGTGTCAAGTTCGGTGAGTCCGAGGTCGCTGGCGAGTGTCGCGGCGACCGCGCGGCGCGCGCGCTCCAGCGGCATGCCACTGTCGCCGATCAGGACCCGGACACCGTAACCGTCGAGCAGCGCCACCGTTCGGTCTGCGACCTCCTGCGGATCGCATCGGCTGAACTCACCACTCTCGACGCCCGCCTCGATCTCAGTGGTGAACCAGGCGACCAGGCGCGCGTAGAGCTCCTCGCCCACGGGTCGCAGCTCCGGGTGGCGGATCGCTCGCAGCCACAGCTCAACCCACAGCACCCAGTCCTCCTGAAGCGCGTCGGTGGTGGGCAGGCACTGGTCGACCATCGCGTGCAGCCGCTCCGCGCGCGAGCGGCCGGTCGGCTCACCGGCCTCGATGCGAGCATCCGCCGCATGGTGGTAGGAGTACTCGAGCGCCTCCGCAAGCAGAGCGTCGCGACTGTCGAAGTGGTAATGGACCAGCGAGCTGGAGACGCCGGCGTCGGTGGCGATCCGCGCGATGCGGACGCCGTCGATACCCTCGCTGGCGATTCGGCGCACCGCCGCCTGCAGGATCCGCTCCCGGGCGCCGCGATCGGGGCGGGGACTCACGTGCCGGAGTCGAGCTTCGCCGCCAGATCGGCGCGAATCCGGTCGCCGAACCAGGCCACGCCGCCCTCCCGCGGTGACAGTGGCCCGCAGGTGTAGTCGCGGGTCTGTGCGCCCTGCTGCACGTTGGAGACGAGGTCGGTGTCCTCGTCGGTGACGAGCGTGTTAAGCCGGTGGTTGGCCCATTGGACCAGGCGCGTACGCGGGCCGGAGCCCGGCGGGCGATAGCAGTCGTAGACACCCCCGGTCGCGTCGACCGCGTCCGGCATCAGCTGCCAGGTGGTGACCTGATCGGGGTAGAGGTCGATCGTCGTGTTCGGATAGATGAGGATGTAGCTCCACACTCGCCGGCGCTCCTCGCCGACGCCTGGCATCGGCTCGACCAGCTCCCAATAGAGGCGCTCGAGGCGGTTGCTCGAGGGCTTGTCGCGAAGCGGCGCGTCGAACCAGGCGTAGTGCTCGTGCGTGTCGGTCAGGTAGCGCTTGTAGTCGTAGAGCCGCATCAGGCCGGGGTGCGCGATCGGCACGTGGTAGCCCTCGAGGTAGTTCTCGGCGAGAACCTTCCAGTTGGCAGGTTGGCTGTCCGTCGAGTGCGCGAACGACTCGAGCGTCTCGATCCGGTAGGGGGCGAGCCGCTGCGGCAGATCGCCCACCAGTTCGGCGAGCGGAGCCGCACGCATGTCGAGGTTGATGAACACCAGGCCGCACATCTCCTCGACGCGGGCCGGCAGCAACGGCAACGCGCTCTTGTCCAGCCGCTCGCCATAGGCAAGCGCCTCGGGTACGCCGATCAGCGTGCCGTCGAAGCGATAGGTCCAGCCGTGGTAGCGGCAGCGGATCGCGCCCTTGCACTGCCCGCTGCCACTCAGCAGACGTGACGCCCGGTGCCGGCAGATGTTCCGGTAGGCGCGCAGCTCTCCCTTGTCGTCACGCACCACGAGCACGGGTTGGTTGCCGGCGCGGCAGGTGATGTAGCTGCCGGCCTCACGCAGCGCTGAGATGTGGCCCGCGAGCTGCCATGTGTGCTCGAAGATCAGCCGCTGCTCGGCCTGGAGCACCGCCGGATCGGTGTACAGCCGCGGGTCCAGGGCTTCGCCGGTTGCGGTGGGGTGGGGGAGGGTCGACGCCATCTTTTCGCTCACCTGTTCAGTTCCTGACTTTGTAATCAGTTTATACTAAGTGCATGGTCTCGGTGCCAACAATCGGTCGTGGACGGTCGGCGTGGCTCTCTGTCACGCCCGAGCCCGAATACGCCCTGCCCGAGGCGGTGGCGACACTTTCGGCGGGCGGCCGTGCCACGGCGCAGGACGTTGCGGCGGAGCGGGCACGGGTCGAGCAGCTCGTGCTGCGGGGGCGCCGGCGCCGGTGGGACGCGTACCTGCACCGGATCGTCGAGTTGATCGTGGCCCGCGAGGGCGATCACGATCCAGATGTAGTTCGCGCCCGGCACACAGCGACGGCGGTGATCGAGAACCACCACAACCTCCTGCAGGCCCTACCCGGCGGCGGCGCCCATAGAACCGCAGCCGACCGCGAGCTCCTGCACGCGATTCTGAACCAGACCAGTAGCACCAGAGACACCTGACCTGCCGACGATGGCAGGCGAAGATCGATAGGAGCCGTATGACCCCCATTACCGAACCAACCGCCGGCGAGCTGACCGGCGATCTGACCCCAGGCCAGCTCGAGCTCCAGCAGCGGGCGCGGGAGTTTGTCGAGCAGGTGCTGATGCCGCACGAGCAGGCCGCGGAGAGCGCGCAGGGACTGCTGCCCGAGGAGACGGTCGAGGAGATCAAGCGACAGGCGATCGCCGCGCGTCTGCATGGCGGGCGCTACCCGGAGTCGCTCGGCGGACAGGGCTGGACGATGGTTGAGTGGTTTCTCGTCAACGAGCAGCTCGGCCGTGTCACCAACGGCCTGCACTGGCACGTTCCCAACGTGTACAACGTCTGGGCCGAGGCCACGCCCGAGCAGCAGCAGCGCTACGTGGTGCCTGGCCTGCAAGGCGCCGGGGGCGACGCCTACGCGGTCACCGAGGCCGAGGCCGGGTCGGATCCGAGCGGGATCGCGACGACGGCTGTCCGCACCGATGCCGGCTGGCGGATCAACGGCGAGAAGTGGTTCGTGACCTCAGGTGACGTGGCGCGCGTGCTGGTCGTGATGGCCAACGTCGTCGACGGCGACGAGCGGCTTCCGACGCTGTTTGCGATCGAGCCGGGCGCCCCGGGCGTCGACTACGTCGATGACCCGAAGTTCACGCACAACTACCCTCACGGCCATCCGACCGTCCGCTTCACCGATGTGGAGGTCGCCGAGGATGCGGTCGTCGGCGGGATCGGCAATGGGGAGGAGCTGCAGCGCAGCTGGTTCACAGAGGAGCGCCTCGGCATCGCGACCCATGGTCTGGGGGCGATGTGGCGACTGCTCGACGAGACCACTGACTGGGTGCTGAACCGGGTTCAGGGTGGCCATCGCCTGATGGACTACCAGGGGATCTCGTTCCCGCTTGCCGATTCGGCGACCGACGCCACGGCCGGCAGGCTGCTGGCGCTCGAGGTCTGCAGGATGGTCGATGGGGAGGCCAACCCGAAGCTGATCCATGCCAAGGCGTCGATGGCGAAGCTGTTCGTGTCCGAGGCGGCCGGGCGCTGTGCCGACCGCGCTGTCCAGGCCTTCGGCGGTCGCGGCTACATGCGCTCGTATGCGGCGGAGCGCTTTCAGCGGGAGTTGCGGGTCGACCGCATCTGGGAGGGGACCAGTGAGATCCAGCGGCTGATCATCGCGCGCGCGCTCGAGCGCCGAGGTGTCGAGGCGACGATCCATTGACCCTGCTCCCTGCCTGGAGCACTCCGCGCGAAGCTGACCTGCGGCGTCTGATCCGGCCGGCCTCGGTCGCGGTCGTCGGCGCGACCGAGCGGCCGGGGAGCTACGCCGCCGAGGCCCTGCTGAACTTGCGAAAGGTCGGCTTCACCGGCTCGATCTGGGGTGTGAATCCCGGGCGCAGCGAGGTCTTCGGGCATGCATGTGTGCCGAGCGTGCTCGATCTGCCCGAGGCCGTCGACGCGGTCCTTGTCGCGGTGCCGGCTGCGGCGGTGCCGGAGGCGATCGACCAGGCCGGCCGGCGCGGTTGTGGCGGCGCCGTGGTGATCAGCGCCGGCTTCGCCGAGGTGGACGCCGGCGTCGAGCTGCAGCGCGAGCTGGTGGTGGCTGCGGCTCGTCATGGGCTGCCGGTCTGCGGTCCCAACTGCAACGGGATCGTGTCGCCGCACTCACGTACGGCTCTGTGGGGCGACGCGCTCGAGCCATCCGAGCCCGGCAGCGTCGCACTGATCTCGCAGAGTGGCAACGTCGCCGTCAACGCGCTGGCGAGCCGCCGCGGCCTGAGGTTTCACACGGTGATCGCGAGCGGGAACCAGGCCGTCCTCTCGACGGCTGACTACCTGACCCACCTTGCCGGCGAGGACGCAGTGCGCGCGATCGCGCTCTACCTCGAGGATGACGGCGGCCCGGGGCTCTGCGACGGCTTGGCGGCATGCGCGGATGCGTCAGTGCCGGTCGTGGTCCTGAAGGTCGGGCGCTCGGCGGCCGGCGCTCGCGCGGCTGCGGCGCACAGCGGCGCTCTTGCCGGCGACCAGCGCGTGTTCCGCAGCCTGATCGAGGAGGCCGGCGCGCACTGGGCGGGCGACGTGCACGAGCTGCTCGAGCTCTCGAAGGTGCTGGCCGTAGAGCGGCCGCGAGATGCCGGTGCCGCGGCGGTGCGTCCACGGGGCGGTGGGCTGGCGATCATGACCTGCTCGGGCGGTGACTCGGCCCAGGGCGCGGACGCGGCCGAGGCGCTCGGGATTGACCTGCCAGAGCTGTCGGAGAAGACGTGCGCACGGCTGGCTGAGCTGCTTCCGCCGGCCGCGACCGTCGGCAATCCACTCGACTACACCGCGATGATCTGGGGTGACAGCGCCAGGCTCGGCGAACTGGTTGAGATCGTCGGCGAGGACCCGGCGATCGACCAGGTGCTCGTCTTCTATGACCAGCCGGCTGGGCTCGAAGGAGCCGTCGAGGCCTCTTGGCGAGCGGTGCGAGAGGGAATCGTCGCCGGCGCGGTTCGCAGTCCGGTGGCGACGCTGGTCAGCTCGACCCTGCCGGAGCTGCTCGACGACGCGGCGGCGTGGGAGTTCGCCTGCGCCGCAGTGGCTACGTCCGCAGGACTGCGGACGGGGGTGCTCTGCGCGGGAGCGCTGCTGGCGGCCCGAGAGCCTCCCAACACGGCGTCTCGGTTGCGCGAGATCGGCGCGGCGGCGCGGTCCGTGGCGGCCGGCGTCCCGGCATCCGGGAACCATGACCGGAAGCGTCCGTGTGACGGCGTTCGCCCGGGGGCCAACGCCTGGCTGGCCGAGCACGAAGCCAAGCAACTGTTGCGCGCAGCCGGCGTGGCTGTGCCGGCGGGCCGCCTGGTGGATGGCGCCGATGACGCCGTTGCCGCACGCCGTGAACTCGACGGGCCGTTGGCCCTGAAGCTCAGTTCCGTGACCGTCCAGCACAAGTCAGAGCTCGGGGGCGTGGAGCTCAGATGCGACGCAGAGGCCGACGTGCGCGCCGCCTACGGTCGCCTTGCGCCGCTGGCGACGCAGCACGGGGGTTTCGTGCTGGCGGAGCGCATGGCTGTCTCCGGGCTCGAGCTGATCGTCGCCGCCCACGCCGACGGCGTGGTGCCGGCCCTCGTAGTCGGGCTCGGCGGGATCTGGACCGAGCTGCTCGACGACGTCGTCGTGATCCCGCTGCCGGCTGCGCCGGCGCGGATCGAGGACGCGTTGCGAGGTCTGCGCGGGGCGCCGCTGCTGTACGGCGGCCGGGGTGCTCCGGGCGTCGATGTCGGCGCCGTGGCCGAGCTGGCGGCTCGCGTGGGCGACCTGCTGCTCGAGCATTCGTGGGCAGCGGTCGAGTGCAATCCGGTGGTTGCGGGTGAGGTAGGCGCGGGAGCAATGGCGCTCGACGCGATGATCAGGTTGAGGGAGGCGGGATGACGGCTGGGTATGACGTGATCGTGGTCGGCGGTGGGTTCGCCGGTGTGACCGCAGCTCGTGAGGCCGCCCTGCGCGGCCGCAGGGTCCTGCTGCTCGAGGCGCGCGACCGGCTCGGCGGGCGCACCTGGAGCGCGGACTGGGACGGGCAGGCGATCGAGTACGGCGGCGCCTGGGTTCACTGGCACCAGCCGCACACCTTTTCCGAGCTCACGCGGGCCGGCCTGCGGGTCGAGGTCAGCGACGAGGCGCAGCGGGCCGGCTGGCACGTCAACGGCGACCTGCGGTGGGGCACGAGCGCCGAGCGCGACGAAATCGCGCGGCGCGGCTGGGATCAGTTCGTGGACGGAGTGCGGGAGGCGCTGCCGCAGCCGCACTCGCCGCTGCACGCGATCGACCGGCTGGCCCGCTTTGACCGCCTGACGATCGCCGAGCGGATGGCCCAGCTCGAGCTGACCGAGGAGGAACGGGCGGTGCTGGGGGCGGAGCTCGAGTCGCTCGCCCATGCGCCGCTGGACCAGGCGGGGGCCGTCTCCGTGCTGCGTTGGCACGCGCTCGCCGGCCACAGCCTGGCGCTGACGCAGGAGACCGGCGGACGCGTGACGATCATCGGCGGCACCGGTTCGCTGCTGGACGCGATCGCCGGTGCGGCGACGGTGGAGCATCGGCTCGAGACGCCCGTTGCCGCGGTCACACGGAGCGACCACGGCGTCGAGGTCCATGGCCGTGGAGGCGAGGTCTTCAGCGCCGCTGTCGCCGTTGTCGCCATACCGCTGAACACGCTCGGAGAGATCACCTTCGAACCGGGCCTACCGGAGGACAAGCGGGCGGGGATCGCACTTGGTCAGGCGAGCCGCGGGATCAAGTTGATGCTGCGCGCCCGGGGTGAGCGCGCGACCGTCAACGTGATCGAGCGCGGGCACCAGTTCGGGTACCTCGGCAGCGAGGAGCTGCTCGACGGCGACGCGCAGCTGATGATCGGCTTCGGTCTCGACGCTGCGGCCTGCGAGGTCGACGACAGTGTCGGCGTGGCGCGAGCGCTCGCCGAGATCCTGCCCGGATATGAATTGATCGACGCGACGGCTCATGACTGGCTGGCCGATGAGTACTCCCGCGGCACCTGGGCGATCCACCGGCCGGGTTGGTATGAGCACCACCACGCCGCGATGGGCCGGCCCGAGGGGCGACTGCTGCTGGCCGGCTCGGATATCGCCGACGGCTGGTCGGGCTTCATCGACGGGGCGATCGAGTCGGGTCTGCGGGCCGGTGCGCAGGCAGCGGAACTCTGCGGCTGAGATCTGCGGCTGAGCTGCGCGCTGCGCGCTGCGTGCTGTGAAGCGTGGAGACGGACCCGTAAGGACGGGTGAAAACCTATAAGTGGAGCTGAGGGGGCTCGAACCCCTGACCTTTCGGCTGCCAGCCGAATGCTCTTCCAGCTGAGCTACAGCCCCGGCGAAAGCGAATCCGCCTGCAAGGTTAATACATGCGCGCTCATTTCTGCGGGAAGCCGGCGCGGACATGATCCGGCTCGCCGACTCTCTAACCTGCGGGCGACGATGTCCGAGCGTCGCTATGACCCCCGCGCGATTGAGGCCAGGTGGCAGGCGATCTGGGCCGACGAGCGCACGTGGGAGGTCGCGAACGGCACCACCCAGGAGGCCGGAGGACGCCGTCCGGCCGGCACCCACATACGACCCGACAAGTCATACGTGCTGGAGATGCTCCCCTACCCGAGCGGCGAGCCGCATATCGGGCATCTCAAGAACTACACGATCGGCGACGCGATCGCCCATTTCCGCCGCCGCACCGGCCATCGGGTGCTGCATCCGATGGGATACGACTCATTCGGGCTGCCGGCGGAGAACAACGCGATCAAGACCGGCACTCACCCGCGCGTCGCCACCGAGCAGTCGATCGCCTCGTTCCAGAAGGCGTTCCGCTCGTGGGGAATCTCGATCGACTGGTCACGTGAGATCGCATCGCACCAACCGGAGTACTACCGCTGGACCCAGTGGATCTTCCTGCGGCTCTTCGAACGCGGCCTCGCCTATCGCAAGGAGTCAGCCGTCAACTGGTGCCCGAACGACCAGACCGTGCTCGCCAACGAGCAGGTGATCGATGGTCGCTGCGAGCGCTGCGGGCATGCGGTCGAGCTGCGTCAGCTGGAGCAGTGGTTCTTCCGCATCACCGACTATGCCGATCGTCTGCTGGACGACCTCGACACGATCGACTGGCCGGAGCACGTCAAGACCATGCAGAGGAACTGGATCGGGCGCAGCGTCGGCGCCGAGGTCAACTTCCGCTGCGCCGAGCTGGAGATCGACTACCCGGTATTCACGACGCGCCCGGACACGCTGTTCGGCGCGACGTTCTTCGTGATGGCGCCTGAGCACCCGGACGTTTTCAGGCTCGCCGCCGGGACCGCCGACGAGCAGGCCGTGCACGACTACGTCAACCACGCTCTGACCGAGTCGGCCGAGGAGCGCGGTTCGGCCGAGAAGGTCAAGACCGGCGTGTTCCTGGGCCGCACCGTCACCAACCCGGTGACGGGCGAGGAGATCCCGATGTACGTTGCCGACTACGTGCTGATGGAATACGGCACCGGCGCGATCATGGCGGTCCCCGCTCACGACGACCGCGACCACGCCTTCGCCCGTGCCTACGAGCTGCCGATCCGCGAGGTAGTCGCCCCCCGGGACGGCACCGTGATCGACGTCCACGCTGAGCCCTACGTGACCAAGGCCGACGACGCGGTGCTGGTGAACTCCGGCGAATTCGACGGCCTGACCCCGGAGGAGGGCTTCGAGCAGATCGCCGAGTGGCTAGACCGCGAAGGCATCGGTCACTCCTCCGTGAACTTCAGGCTACGCGACTGGCTGCTGTCCAGGCAGCGTTACTGGGGCTGCCCGATCCCGATCGTCTACTGCGACGACTGTGGCATGGTGCCGGTTCCCGACGACCAGCTGCCAGTCGAACTGCCCGAGGTCGACGACTACCAGCCGAAGGGACAGTCGCCGCTCGCCGCGGCCAAGCAGTGGGTCAACACGACCTGCCCCGACTGCGGCAAACCGGCCCGCCGTGAGACCGACACGATGGACACGTTCGTCGACTCGAGTTGGTACTTCCTGCGCTACTGCGACGCACGTAACGACGACGCCGCCTGGGATCCGGCGGTGCTGCGCGAGTGGATGAGCGTGGACCAGTACATCGGCGGCGTCGAGCATGCGATCCTGCACCTGCTGTACGCGCGGTTCTTCGTCAAGGCGTTGGCGGACATGGAGCTGCTGGACGTGCAGGAACCGTTCATGGCGCTGTTCACCCAGGGCATGATCCTCGGGCCGGACGGCCACAAGATGTCGAAGTCGCGCGGTAACGTGATCTCGCCGTCGCCGCTGATCGACCGGTTCGGTGCCGACACCGTCAGGACCTACATCCTGAACATGGGACCGCCCGACCAGGATGCGGCCTGGAACGACAACGCGCTGGCGGGCGCGCATCGTTTGCTCTCGCGCCTCTGGACCCTGGCAGACGACCTCGCTGCGGGTGGTGATCCGCTGACCGGCGGCGCTGACCCGCTGCGGCAGCCGGGCAACCCGACCGGGGAGGCGTTGACGCTCGTGCGCAAGGCCAACTGGGCAATTGACCGGGTCACCTCGGAGTTCGTCGGCCGATTCGGGTTCCACAACGCGATCGCCGCGGTTACGGAGCTCGTCAACGAGCTCTACCGTAACCCTGAGGCTGAGGTTGAGGCTCGGCGCTTTGCCGTTGCCACCGCGGCATCTCTGAGCTTTCCGTTCGCCCCCCACCTGGGGGCCGAGGCGTTCGAGCTGCTCACCGGGCGCCGCGTCTGGGAGGAGCCATGGCCCGCGCCGGACGCCGCGATGCTGGTAGCCGAGAGCTTCGAGCTGGTCTGTCAGGTCAACGGGCGCGTGCGCGACCGACTGCGGGCGCCCAGCGACGCGGGCCGCGAGCAGTTGGAGGCGCTGGCGCTGGCGGCGCCGGGCGTTGTGCAGCATCTGGACGGGCAGGAGGTCGTGAAGGTGATCGTCGTGCCCGGCAAGCTGGTCAACGTCGTTGTCAGGTGAACGCGCGGGGGCGATCGCGCGGGGGCGGATGGCGCGGGGGCGGATGGCGCGGGGGCGGATGGCGCGGGGGCGGATGGCGCGGGGGCGGATGGCGGCGTGACCGAGCCGGGGCCAGGCAACGGGACCGATGGCAATTCAGTGTCCGTCCTGCGAACTGGATTGCCATCCGAGTCCGTTGGGGTGAGCCCGTTGGGGTGTCGGTACGGTAGAGCGATGGCCAGCTTCAAGCCCGCGTACCTGATCCACGGCGACGATCATGGCCGCATCGCCGAGCGCCGCGCGCGGCTGCGCGGGCTCGCGGAGTCCGCTGGTGGGGCGCAGGGACTCGAGCTGTTCGAGGGCGATCAGGCCACTCCGGACGTCGTCGCCGCTGCGCTCAACGCGATGACCTTCGCGATCGGCAGGCGGTTCCTGATTGTCGACGGGGCCGAGCGCTGGAAGGACAGGGAGATGGATGCGCTGGCGGCCTCGTTGGCGGCCATCGACCCTGATACGACGGTGTCCTTCTTCGCGCGCGAGGACGGGCGGCTGAAGGCGCCCAAGCGGCTGCATGCGGCGGTGGCGAAGGCAGGCGGCGACATCTCCGCCGAGCAGGCGGTGAAGCCGTGGGAGTTGCCGAAGTGGGCGATTGCGCAGGCCAAACAGCTCGGGCTGGTCCTGACGCCCGATGCGGCGAGGATGCTCGTGGCCCACGTCGGGGAACGCCAGCAGCGACTTGTGCGCGAGCTCGAGAAGCTGGCGCTCGAGTTCGATCAGTTCCCACCCACCAACCCCAAGACGCCCACACGCATCGATGCCGACACCGTGCTCGAATTGACGGCAGCTTCCGCCGAGCGCAGGGCCTGGGCGCTGGCGGATGCGCTGCTGTCCGGTAGCGCCGAGGCCGCGACCCGGACACTGCTGCAGATGCGCGCCCAGGGCGAGCGGGTGCCGGGGTTGATCTACTGGATGAGCACGCGCGTGCGACAGGCCCACCAGGTCGCTCTGGCGCTCGATCGCGGTGAGTCGCAGGCGCAGGTCAGGTCGTCGCTGCGGATGCCGCCGTCGGCGGCCGACAGGCTGATCGCCGATGCTCGGCGGATCGGCCCGCAGCGGCTCCGCGAGGCGATCGAGTTGATCGCCGACCTCGAGCTCTCCTCACATGGGGGCGGGCACGGCGGCGCGTCCGAGGATACGGACGCGCTCCTGGCCATCAGAGATATCGCCGCCTAGATATCGCCGCCTGGCGACGAAGGAAACCGGCTACTCGGCCGCGGCGGTACCGCGGCGGATGCGGGCCGCGCGAGACTTCTTGCGGGCGCCGTTGTTGCGGTGCAGCGAGCCGCGCTTGACGGCCTTGTCGATCGTCTGCACGAGGGTGCGGTGCTCGGAGTCGGCGGTGGCGTCATCGCCCTCGACGACCGCGGCTTCGAGCCGGCGGAAGTAGGTCCTGATTCGCGAGGTGTAGCGGCGATTCTCTTCCCGCTCGCGCAGCGCGCGCTCGATGCGCTTCTTCTGTGAATGAATGTTGGCCATTAGCGGGGCCGTACTATAGCGGGCTCTTGGCAGACACCAGTGACAGCTTGCGCCGCCGCGTTTCGGTAAATACAGCGATCTTCGCGACGGCGACTGCGCTGTCACGCGTGGCCGGACTGGCCCGCGAGGTGATCGCGGCCTACTTCTTCGGGAGCAGCCGCGTCTTCTCGGCGTTCACGGTCGCCTCGCAGATCCCGAATCTGATGACGAACCTGTTCGCGCAGGCGGCGCTGTCGGCGGCGTTCGTCCCGGTCTTCACCGATCTGCTGCAGCAGGGACGCAAACGGGAGGCATTCCGGCTCGCGACCACGCTGTTCTGGATCGTCTTCCTGGTGCTCGGTGCGATCACGGTGCTCGGCATCCTGCTGGCGGGTCCGCTTCTGAGCCTGTACGGAGACATCGCCGGCCGCCAGAACTTCGACGTGCATGCCGCGACGGTGCTCACCCAAATCCTGTTCCCGGTGGTGTTGATGCTCGGGCTCGCCGGTGTGCTGACGGGCATCCTGCAGTCCTACGACGAGTTCACGATCCCCGCGCTCGCCCCGGTCGTGTGGAACCTGGTGATCATCGTCCTGACGGTGCTGCTGAAGCATCACACCGGCGGCGGGGGGGTCTACGGCTACGCAATCGCCTGGCTGATCGCCACCTTTGTGCAGCTGCTCCTGATCGGCTCGGCGCTGCGGCTGATCGACTACCGCCTCGGGTTCGAGCTCGACTGGCGCGACCCGCGCATCCGCCAGGTGTTCCTGCTGATGCTGCCGGTCACGCTCGGCCTCGGCATCATCAACCTCGACGCGCTGATCAACTCCGCGATGGGCGCGCTCGTGGTTACGCACCCCGAGCCGGGCGAAGGTCCAGCGGCCATCCGTTACGCCTTCCTGCTGTACATGCTGCCGCAGGGCGTCTTCAGCGTCGCGGTCTCGACAGTGCTGTTCCCAACCCTGAGCCGGCAGGCATCCCGCGGCGCGGCGGCGGAGATGCGGCACTCGGTGGCCAACGGCATGCGCCAGATCAATCTCCTGCTGATCCCCTCGGCGGCGGGTTTTCTGGTGCTGGCGACGCCGATCACGCGCCTGATCTTCGTGCGCGGCATGTTCGGTCCCGAGTCGCTCGCGCTCACCTCCACTGCGCTCTTCTGGTTCGCGTTCAGCCTTCCGTTCGCGGGCTTGAACCTGCTGATGACACGTACGTTCTTCGCGCTGCAGCGTCCCTGGATTCCGACCAAGCTCGCGGCGATCAACATGGTCGTCGACATCATCGTCAGCGTCGCGCTCTACAAGCCACTTGGAATAGCCGGCCTCGTGATCGGCACCGCGGTCGCCAACATCCTGATGGCCTACCTGCAGTTCCGGCGCCTGCGGATCGGCTTCAACGGCCGCCTCGAGGAGCACCAGACGCTGATGATCACCGCGCGGATCGTGGTGGCAGCGGCGGTGACGGCTGCGATCGCGCGGGTGCTCTGGGTGCTGCTGAACGGCGTTCTCGGCACGTCGTTCCTCGGGCAGCTGTTGTCGGTGGGGATCACCGTGGCGGTCGGTGGCGGCTGCTATGCCTGGGCCGTGAGCCACATGCACATTCCCGAATGGCGGCAGATCGAGGAGATGTTCGGCGGGATGGCGCGGAGGATGATGAACCGGCCCGCGAAGGTGTAGACGGCCGTCGAACCAACCATCTAGCCTCTCGCTCGTGCTGACGCTTGCCGTACTCGCCGGACCCTGGCCACGGATCGGCATGGTCGCCGCCGCAGCCCTCGCCGCCGCAGCGATGCTGGCCCGCACCGATCGCCTGCGCGCGTGGGCGATGCTCGGCGCGCTGGTGCTTGCGCCGCTGCTCCTGCTCGACGACGTCTGGCACTCCTCGCAGCTGCATTTCGTCCACCGGCACCCGGCCGAGGCGGTGGTGGTGGCCGTGGTGGCGCTCGCCGCTCTGGCGGCCGCCGCCTACGTGCTCCACCGGATCCCGTGGCTGCTGGCGCCGCTGACCGCGCTGACGGTTCCGTTCAGAATCCCGATCCAGGCAGGCGGCGGCACCACCAACTACCTGCTGGTGCCGCTGTATTTCGTGATCGGGGCGGCGGCGCTCGCCTGGCTCGTGCCGGTGTTGCGAACCGTTCGCGCCGAGACGCGGTCGATGCGACAACCCCCGCAGCCACGGCCGGAGCCGCTGCTGTTCGAGAAGCTGCTGGCTGCTTTCATCGTCCTGTATTCACTGCAGGCGCTGTACTCGCCCGCCTTCCCAAAGGCTCTTCAGGACGAGGTCTTCTTCTACGTCCCGTTCGCGATCCTGCTGTCGCTGCTGCGGGACCTGAAGTGGGACCGCGAACTGCTGGTGCGCTGTCTGGTGGTCACGGCCGGGCTGGCGATCATGTTCTCGCTGATCGGGTTTTACGAGGAGGCGGCGAAGCACCTTCTGATCAGCTCGAAACTCGTGAGCGAGAATGAGTTGCACCAGTACTTCACGGTCAACTCGGTCTTCTACGACCAGAACATCTTCGGTCGTTACCTGGCGCTGGTGATGATCCTGGTGACCGCCGTGCTGCTCTACGACCCGCGCACGCGGGTGCAGGTCGCTGCCGTCGGAACGCTCGCGATCCTCTGGACCTGCCTGGTGTTCACGCTGTCGCGATCGAGCCTGGTCGCGCTCGCGCTCGGCCTCGCCATCCTGGCGGCGTTTCGCTGGCGCGCCCGCCCGGTGCTCTACGCCGGCGCCGCGGTCCTGGTCGCGGGCGCGATCGTGGTTGTGGTGCATCGGTCGACGTTCGGCCTCAACCAGGGGGTCAACGGCTTTTCCAGCGGGCGCGGCAGCCTGATATCCAATGGCACGAAACTGTTCGGAGACCGCCCGTTCTACGGCTTCGGTTCCGGCTCGTTCCCGACCGAATATCAGCACCACTTCCCGGCGGCCGCGGCGTCCGTCTCGGACTCGCACAACATCCCGGTGACGGTCGCCGCCGAGCAGGGGATCATCGGCGAGCTGCTCTACATCGCGCTGCTGGTGACGGCCTTCATCACGCTCTTCCGCGGCGCTCGCGCCAACCCCTACCGGGTCGCGATCGCCGCGACCTTCGCTGCGCTTGTGCTGCACACGATGCTCTACGCCGATTTCCTCGAGGATCCGGTGACCTGGACGCTGCTGGCGATCGGCGGGGCGCTGGCGGTCGCCGCACGCGAGGCCTCGATCCCGGACCGGCGCGACCGCAACCTGCGCGCCGTCGCCTGACGGCGTCGGAGCCGGAACGAGATGCCCCGGCTGCTGTTCGTCAAGAGCCGCAAGGCCAGCTTCATCGAGCTCGACCAGCGGCTGCTGGGCGAGCGCTTCGAGGTGCACGAGCTGTATCAACCCGGCCGCTTCAGTGACCCGATTCGCGCTCTCCGTGAGGTGATCGCCGCGGACGTGGTCGTCGGTTGGTGGGCCTCATGGCACACCTTCCTGCCGATCACGCTCGCCTGGATGCTGCGCAGGCCGTCGCTGCTGATCGTCGGGGGCTTCGACACCGCCGCCGAGCCGGAGTTGGGTTACGGCTTCCAGCTCGGGGGGCCGCGTGCCTGGTTGAGCCGCTTCACGATGCGCCGCGCCCGCATCCTGATGACCAACTCCGATTACTCGCGCCAGGAGATCTGGCGCAACACCCGGATCCCCCCCGAACAGGTCAGGGTCGTCCACCACGGGGTGCCGGAGGTCGCATCCGGGGGTGAGAAGCGGCAGCTGGCACTGACCGTCGGGATCGTCGACCGCGCCAACCTGGACCGCAAGGGCCTGCGCGCCTTCGTGGACGCCGCGGCGCAGCTGCCTGAGGTCGAGTTCGTCGTTGCGGGCCGGCACGAGGGCGACGCCGCCGACCAGCTGCGAGCGCGGGCGTCCGCCAACGTCCGTTTGACCGGTTGGCTCCAGGAGACTGAGCTGGCGCAGCTGTTCGACAGCGCCGCCGTCTACGTCCAGGCTTCCAAACATGAGGGCTTCGGCGTGTCGGTCGCCGAGGCGATGCTGGCACGCTGTGTGCCGGTGGTGACCCGCGCCGGAGCGCTGCCGGAGGTCGTCGGCGACACCGGTGTGCTGCTCGATGACTCTGCGCCGGCGACGGTCGCACTGGGCGTGACGCGGGCCCTTGGTCTGGGCACCGGCGAGGCGGCCCGCAACAGGGTTCTGCAGCGCTTCAGCGTGCAGCAGCGACGCGACGGCCTGTTCGCGCTGCTCGACGAGCTTGTTGCCTCCTAACCTTGGTGGGTCGTGACCGACCAGGCCCACATCCGCAACTTCTCGATCATCGCCCACATCGACCACGGCAAGTCGACGCTGGCCGATCGCATCCTCGAGCTCACCCACACGGTCGATCCACGCGCGATGCGCGCGCAGGTGCTCGATTCGATGGAGCTCGAGCGGGAACGCGGGATCACGATCAAGTCGCGCGCCGTGCGCGTCTTCTACACCTCGCACCTCGACGGTCAGACCTACCAGCTGCATCTGATCGACACCCCCGGCCATGTCGACTTCACCTACGAGGTGTCTCGCTCCCTCGCCGCTTGCGAGGGAGCTCTGCTGGTGGTTGACGCCAGCCAGGGCGTGGAGGCACAGACGGTCGCCAACACCTACCTAGCGATTGACGCCGGACTCGAGTTGATCCCCTGCATGAACAAGCTCGACCTGCCCGGCGCCGAACCCGAGCGCGTCGCCGAGGAGATCTCCGACCTGATCGGCGAGCCGCCCGATCAGGTGCGGCGGATCAGTGCCAAGACCGGAGAGGGCGTCACCGAGGTGCTCGACGAGCTGATCGCGCGTGTGCCCGCCCCCGATGGCGACCCCGACGCACCGCCGCGAGCGTTGATCTTCGACTCCGAGTTCGATCAGTACCGCGGCGTGATCGCATATATCCGCGTGGTTGACGGCACCTTCACCAAGGGCGAGGCGATCCTCGCGATGCAGGCCGAGACCGAGGCGGACATCGATGACATCGGCTTCTTCAGCCCTGAGATGACCTCCTCACGGCGGCTCGGGCCGGGTGAGGTCGGATACGTCATCACCGGGCTGAAGGATGTGACCAAGCTACGCGTCGGCGACACGCTCACGGCCAAGCGCCGGCCGGCGCAGGAGCCGCTTTCCGGCTACCGCGATGTCAAGCCGATGGTCTTCAGCGGACTCTTCCCGATCGACTCCGACGATTACCCGGACCTGCGCGACGCGCTCGAGAAGCTGACGCTGAACGACGCCGCGCTGTTCTGGGAGCCGGAGACCTCAGACGCGCTCGGCTTCGGATTCCGCTGCGGCTTCCTGGGGTTGCTGCACATGGACATCGTGCGCGAGCGGCTCGCGCGGGAGTACGACCTCGACCTGATGATGACGATGCCGAGCGTCGAGTACGAGGTGACGCTCACCGACGGCACGGTGCTCGCGATACACAGCCCGGCGGACTTCCCCGACCCGAGCAAGGTCAGCGAGGTCCGTGAGCCGTACATCCGCGCCTCGATCCTGACGCCGAAGGACTACGTCGGCACGATCATGGAACTGTGCCAGGAGCGGCGCGGGGACCACACCGGCATGCACTACCTGTCCTCGGAGCGTGTGCAGCTGAGCTACGACCTGCCGCTCGCCGAGATCGTGCTCGATTTCTTCGATCAGCTCAAGTCGCGTACGCGCGGGTACGCCTCGTTCGACTACGAGATCACCGGCCTGCGCGGGTCGGACCTGGTCAAGCTCGACATCCTGCTGGGCGGCGACCAGGTCGACGCGCTCGCGATGCTCGTGCATCGCAGCAAGGCCGACGCGATGGGGCGCACGCTGGCTGAGAAGCTCAAGGAGAAGATCCCGCGCCAGCAGTTTGATGTTCCGATCCAGGCGGCGATCGGCGGCCGCATCCTCGCGCGGGAGACCGTGAAGGCCTACCGCAAGGACGTGATCGCCAAGTGCTATGGCGGCGACATCAGCCGCAAGCGCAAGCTGCTCGAGGCTCAGAAGAAGGGCAAGAAGCGGATGAAGCAGGTCGGCCGGGTCGAGGTGCCGCAGGAGGCGTTCCTGGCCGTGCTCGACCTCGGCGATTCGCGCTGAGGATCGGGTTCACAGCGCCTATCCGTTGATCACCCGCTGGAGCTGCGCACGGGTTTGCTTGGGGAAGCGGTTGGCGATGTCGTAGGGGTAGGCGTACAGCGTGAGCCGGCCGACCCGCTCGGTGGCCACGGGCCGGCCCCAAGAGGCCACGGGAGCCGACCGGAACCGGCTGTCGGCGATGAACAGCGTGCGCAGACCCCTGTGCGGCGTGTAGGCGGCGGTGAACGAGTCGGCGTGGAACAGCGGGCAGTAGCGGTTGGCCAACGCGCCACAGCGGATCACCGGGTGCAGCTTCACGGCGAAGTTCGTGTGCCACGTGATCGTGACCGCGTCCCAGTAGATCGCGTAGCCGTCACTGGCGTGATAGCGGTGGGCGAAGCGGGTCACCGCGGCCATGTCTCGTTGAGCGAGTGGGACATCGACCGGCAGGTAGGGCAGCGGCCGCGTGGCCAGTCGGACGAGACCGGTGAGCGCCATCACCGCGATTCCCGCCGCCACCGCGAGCCGCCAATCCGGGCTCCTGCCGGCGGCCAGCGGCAGCAGCGCGGCGATCGCTACCGCCGGCCCCACCAGATATCGGTAGTCGGCGGAGCCGACGGACGACAGCAGGAACGTAATCAACCCGGCAGCCAGGCAGGTGCTCCAGAACACAACATGGACGAGCCTGGCGCTTATCTCGGTCCCGCTTCCGGCGCCACGCTGAGCTGCGCTCGCAGCCGTCCGGTATACGGCGAACACGCTGGCGCCGAGGCCGAGAAGCAGCATCCCGCCGCTGGCCAGCTCGAGCGTGCCGGCGTGGTCGACCCGGTGGCCGAGGAAATTGCCACCGACCAGGTAGTCGAGCTCGTTCAGCATCTTGCCGACGTTCCCCACCAGCGCATTCGGCTTGACGAACCGCTTCTGCGCCCGCTGCGCGAGCTCGTCGACGCGGATGCCGGCACTGTGCATGATCGCCGTGAACAGGGCCGCGGTCACCAGCATCGCGATCAGAGTCACCAGGGCGAATGCCAGCGTTCGCATCGCGGCGCCCGCCGGGCCGCGTCTCGCGCACACGCCCGCGACCACGACGAACGGCAGCACAGCCCATGCAAGCGCGAGCGAGTCACCGGAGACCGCTAAACCCGTGAACGCTCCGATCAACACTCCGGTGCCGAGCGCGGCCGCCGGCGACAGCGTCCCGATCCGCGGCAGCACCCACCCTGTCACCGCCGCCAGCGCCGCTGCGTGGAAGATCACGTCCGTGTGAGCGGTGGGCTCGAAGATAATCATCAGGCCGCCCGGGGCCATGCACAGCAGGCAGCCGACTGTCAGGCCGGCGCCGTAGCGCCCGAACGCCCTGCCGGCGGACACCGCGACCAGCACGATCGTGATCACCCAGACCGCGACCGGGACCGCGTACCAAAGGAACCGGTGTCCCGGCAGTCCCCTGGTCAGCAGATCGAAGCTGAATGCCTCATACCATCCATGATCTCCCAGCACGATGTACTGGCCGGACGGCGGGTGGCGGTAGAGCTGGGCGATCACCCCGGCCGATCCGGAGTCCGCCGACCACCAGGTGTGGGCGACGATCGCCGGGAGGTTGGGTATGAGCGCGAGTGCGTACAGCCCCGCCAGCGCGACCGGCAGCCACCACCAAAGCCTCCTTCGGGCGCCCGACTCCCGCCGAGACGAATCCTCGGCCTGCGGAGCGCTAACTCCCGTGGTGGCGGTGACAGTCTTCACAATGACCAGCTCTCGCGACGGCAACTTACCCCAGATCGCCGCCCAAAAGCTGCCCGTTTAGCAGCGTTTATGTACTTTCGCTCAGGCCATCGAGCGGGCCACGCCGCCGCTGCCGGCGAGCCGGGCGGCGATCGACACCGGGATCACGGTCAGGATCAGCACCCCGACGACCACGACGTTGACCTCGGGGAGCTGCTGACCGAGGCGGATCGCGCCGAAGATCCAGAGCGGCAGCGTGTTCTGGGCGCCGGCTGTGAACGTGGTCACGATCACCTCGTCGAAGGACAGGGCGAACGCGAGCAGCGCGCCCGACAGCAGCGCCGTGGAGAGCATCGGCACCGTGATCGTGCGGAAGGTGAAGAAGCCCTGGGCGCCGAGGTCGGCGGCGGCCTCATACATCGATTCGGAGACGCGCCGCATCCGCGCGATCACGTTGTTGTAGACGACCACGATGCAGAAGGTCGCGTGGCCGATGACGATCGTCAGCAGTGAGAGTTCGAGCCCGACCCACTGGAATGCCGAGTTCAGCGCGATGCCGGTGATGATCCCGGGCAGCGCGAGTGGCAGCACCAGGAGCAGCGACACCCCTTCCCGTCCGAAGAACCGGAAGCGGTGGACGCCGAAGGCGGCAGCCGAGCCCAGCAGCAGCGCGATCGTGGTCGCGAACAGGCCCGCCTTCACCGACAGCCACAGTGCTGAGCGCACAGCCGGATCGTTCCAGGCGACACCCAGCCACTTCGTCGAGAGCCCTGACGGCGGCCAGCCCTGGACGTTGGAGCCGTTGAACGCGTAGAGCACGATCAGAGCGATCGGTACGAACAGGAACAGGAGCACGAGAACGACCCAGATTCTGAGCAGCCACCGTGTTGCGCGACCCTCGATCATCGCTGCGGCTCCATCAGATCGAGTCGAATGCGCCGAGCGCCCGGGCGCATGACAGGTAGACGATCATGATCACGATCGGCACCAGCGCCAGCGCCGCCGCGAACGGCAGGTTGTTGGCGGTTCCGATGTTGGAGTAGATGACGTTGCCGATCATCTGCGAGTTGGTGCCGCCGACAAGCAGCGGCGTGATGAAGTCGCCGAGCGTCAGCGAGAAGGTGAAGATCGATCCGGCGACGAGCCCCGGCAGCGCCAGCGGCAGCAGCACGCTGCGCAGTGTTCGCCAGTTGCGCGCGCCAAGGTCGCCGGAGGCCTCGAGCAGGGAGTTGGGGATCCGGTCGATCGCGCCGAACACGGGCACGATCATGAACGGCAGCCAGATGTAACAGAACACGATCCACATCGCCGTGTTCGTGTAGCCGATGTTGACCGAGCCCAGGCCGAGCTTCTGCATGCTCCAGCTGAGCACGCCGTTGTTCTGCAGGATCACGATCCAGGCGTAGACGCGAGCCAGGTAGCTTGCCCACAGCGGAAGCATGATCGCGGTGAACAGGATCCGTTGCGTGCGTGCGGTCGCCACCCGCGCCATGAAGTAGGCGAACGGCAGCGCGACGATCGCGTCCGTGATGGTCACGGCCGCGGCCATCACGACCGTGCGCAGGATGATGCTCAGGTACGTGCTCGTGAACAGCTGGCTGAAGTTGGCCGTCGACCACGTGTGCTCGAGCGTGTTGGTGAACGGGTTGACCGTCCAGAACGCGGTCAGCAGCATCACGACCAGCGAGGCCAGGTAGATCACCAGGAACCACGCGAGCGGTGGCGAGAGCGTCATCAGCCCGCGCAGCCAGGGGCGGCGCCAGAGGGTCCTGGAGATGCGACGGCTGAGGCCGGCCCCCGCGGGGGCCGGCCTCAGCTCGGATCCGTCAGCGGTCGCGGACACCCGTGACCGTCAGGACGTGATCTGCGTCCAGGCCGTCACCCAGCTCTGGAACGGCACGCAGTCGTTCTTACCGTTGCCGCACTGGGCCAGCGGCGTCTTCCAGAACTTGATCGTCTTGAAGTAGGCCTCCGGCGCGTTGGCGTGGTAGGCCGCGCAGCCGCCCTTCTGGATCTTGTCCATGTAGGAGCAGGCCTGCTTGTTGGCCGGCGTCTCCCCGAAGTAGAGCGCCTCCTGTGCCTGGACCTTCGGTGTCGTCACCCACTGCATCCACTTGTAGGCACAGTTCGGATGCGGAGCCTTGGTTGCGAGCATCCAGGTGTCGGCCCAGCCGGTCGCGCCCTGGCTTGGGATCGTGTCGGCGACGGCGACCTTGTCGGCCTTCAGCGTGTTGGTCTGGTACGGCCAGGCGGCGCCGACCACGGTCGTGCCGCTCTGGAACAGCGAGATCTCCTGTGAGGCCAGATCCCAGTACTTCTTGATCAGGGGGTGCTCTGACTTGAGCAGCGAGACGGCCGCATTGAACTGCGTCTGCGTCAGCTCGTAGGGATCGGTGATCTTCAGCTTCGGGTTCGCCTTCGACAGGTAAAGCGCCGCGTCCGCGATCTGGATCGGGTTGTCGGGCACGGTGATCTTGCCGGCATACTTCTTGGAGTAGAGGACCGACCATGACGTCGGCGCGCTCTTGAACGTCTTGGTCGAGTAGAGCAGCACGTTGGGGCCGAACTCGTAGGACACGCCGTAATGCTTGCCGCCGATCGTGTTGAAGGGGGGCGCCTGCAGGAACGGGTGGAAGTTCTTCCACGAGGGGATCAGCTTGATGTTGATCGGCCGCACATCACCGCCGTAGATCAGGCGCAGATCGGCATCGCCCGATGCGGAGACCAGGTCGTACTGACCGCCGCCGCCATTGGCCATCAGCGACACCATCTCACTGGACGAGCCCGCGTACTTGACGCTCACCTGGCAGCCCGTCGACCTCTCGTAGGGCTTGACCCACTCGGGCTGGGCGTAGCCCTCCCAGGCGATCAGGTTGAGCTTGCCCTCGCCCTTGCCGACCGAGCTCGGTACGGAGGCATTCGCCTCCGGCGGCCGTCAGCCCGGAGGCGGCGCTGGTGCCGACGCCGAGGGCGACGGTAACACTGAGTGCAAGGACGCCGGCGATCGCCGTCAGCCCTCTGAATCTGTACCTCATTGTGTCTCTCCTCATGCGCGTGATCCCGCGGGCTCACGCGTCCGGTTGATTGATCGTGAATGTCTGGTCGGGAAGCCAGTTGGCCTCGATCCTCGCGCCGGTCGCCAGCTGCGAGCCCTCCTCGGCGGTCTCGACGTTCTGGCGCAGCGCGATCAGCATCTCGCCGGTGTCGAGCCGGATGACGTAGCGTGTGACGGAACCGAGATAGATGACGTCGATGACATGTCCGGGCTCGTGGTGGAGGCCGGGGGCAGCGGGGGCGGCCGGGTCCGTGAGCGTCACCTTCTCCGGTCGGATCGTGAAGCAGCGACCCTCGCGCTCGAGCAGGTTCGAGACCCCGATGAAGCCGGCGACGAAGGCGTTCGCCGGGCGCTCATACACGTCGATCGGGGTTCCGAGCTGCTCGATGCGCCCGTTGTTCATCACGGCCAGCCGGTCACTCATCGTCAGCGCCTCCTCCTGGTCGTGGGTGACGAAGATGAAGGTGATGCCGACCTCACGCTGGATGCGCTTGAGCTCGAGCTGCATCTCCTGGCGCAGCTTCAGGTCCAGGGCGCCGAGCGGCTCGTCCAGCAGCAGCACCTCGGGCTCCTTGGCGATCGCCCGCGCCAGCGCCACCCGCTGGCGCTGGCCGCCGGACAGCTGTGAGGGCTTACGGGCGCCGTGATCCGGGAGTCGGACCATCTCGAGTACCGCCTGGGCCCGGGCGCGTCGCTGCGCACGCGGAACGCGCTTGACGCGCAGCCCGTACTCGACATTCTCGATCACGCTCATGTGCGGGAACAGCGCGTAGTCCTGGAACACAGTGTTGACGTTGCGGGCGAACGGCGGCTCCCGCGTGACGTCGAGTCCGTTCAGCCGCACGATCCCTGCGTCCGCCGGCACGAAACCGGCGATGATCCGCAGCAGCGTCGTCTTGCCGGAACCGGACGGCCCCAGCATCGTGAAGAACTCCCCCCGACCGATCTGAAGATCGATGCCGGCGACGGCATCGACACCTGCGTAGGCCTTACGCACGCTCTCCACGTCGACGGCCGCGACCGGGGTCTCGCCGGTCGGAGCTGCGGGTGGGGCGGACAACGCTTGAGGCGAATCGCTCAAGACCGTGAATCTAGGCCATCTGGACGCTGCGTCCAATAGCGATATGGCTAAGAACGTCTTTCAGAATGAGGGTGCGACCGGGGCGGCTCTGGACCAAGTCGGGCGGGATGGGTTCCCAAAGCCGATGCTGGTGGCATCGGCAAGGGGACGCATCCCGAGCCGGCGCCGTGTCCAGGGTCGTATCCGGGCGTGTCGATCATTTTGAAAGACGTTCTGAGGGAACGTTGGGTGTGTGGACGATCTGACCAGCGGCGGGGAGGATCGTCGGGGCCGGGGTGCGGTCCAGCGGGGCCGCACCCCGGGCGGTTGGCTCAGGAGGGCTGCGGAACGATGCGGATGTAGGGCTTCGGCTCCTCCCATTCGCCGAAGATCTCCTTTGCCTGCTCGTTGTTGACGGAGCCGGCGATGATCACCTTGTCGCCCTGCTGCCACTGGGCGGGAGTCGCGACCTTGTGATTGGCGGTCAGCTGCAGCGAGTCGATCACCCGCAGGACCTCATCGAAGTTGCGGCCGGTGGTCATCGGATAGACGAGGATCAGCTTGATCTTCTTGTCGGGGCCGATCACGAACACGTTGCGGACGGTCTGGTTGTCGGCGGGGGTCCGCTCCTTTGCCTCGCCCTCGACGTCGGAGGCGAGCATCTCGTAGAGCTTGGAGACCTTGAAGTCGGCGTCGGAGATGATCGGGTAGTTGGGTGCGAAGCCCTGTGTCTCCTCGATGTCCGAGGCCCAGTTTTCGTTGTCGGCGACGCCGTCGACCGAGAGGCCGATCACCTTGACGCCGCGGCGCTCGAACTCGGGCTCGATCCGCGCCATGTAGCCGAGCTCGGTCGTGCAGACCGGCGTGAAGCTCTTGGGGTGGGAGAACAGCACAGCCCACGAGTCGCCGATCCATTCGTGGAACCTGATCGGCCCCTCAGTCGTGTCCGCTTCGAAATCCGGCGCCGTCGCGCCGAGTGAAAGTGTCATGGCTCTCCTTTGTTAAGTGGTCTTGTTGAGTTTAGCTCCGGGGCGCTGAGGGCAGCATCGCACGTGCGGCCAGAGGCGTGTGCGAGACTCCGGCGCGTGCCGGTGCCCGGTGAGAAGGTTGGCAAGGTCTACGCCCCGGTGCTCTACGCCGTGGGGCGAGAGAAGATCCGCGAGTACGCGAGCGCCGTGGGCGAGACCAACGCGCTGCACCTCGACCTCGAAGCGGCCCGCGGCGCCGGCTATCCGGACCTGCTCGCGCCGCCGATGTTCGTGGTCGTGTATTCGAGCCCGGCGTTCATGGGCGCGCTGCTTGACCCGGAGCTCGAGATCGATTTCGCGCACCTCGTTCACGGTGGCCAGGCGTTCCGCTGGGGGCAGCCGGTTGTGGCCGGGGATGAGATCACAACGACGCTGACCTTCGCCGACACGAGCGCGCGCGCGGGTCTGCGGTTCGACAGCTTCGAGTCGGTCTCCGTCAACCAGCGTGGCGAGACGACCTGCGTCGGCAACTGGTCCACGATCATCCGCGGGGAGGAGTGAGGTACAGATGCAGGAGGGCGATCAGGTCGAGCTCCGGGTTGTTCCCGACCGTTACGTGACGGTCCGTTACGCCGGCGCCTCCGGCGACTTCAACCCGATCCACATCGATGAGGAGTTCGCGACCGGAGTGGGCCTGCCGGGGAGGATCCTCCACGGGCTGTGGTCGATGGCCCAGGTCGCGCGGGCGGCGACGCAGGCGGCCGGCGACGATCCGACCAGGCTGCTTTCGCTGAGCGTGCAGTTCCGCGGGATGGGTCGAATCGGCGAGGAGGTCGTCGTCAGCGGCAAGGTGAAGTCGGTCGCCGACGGGACCGCGACGCTGCGTCTCGACGCCGTGCAGGGCGAGGCTCGCCTGGTCAAGGGCGCCGTGGCCGAGCTTCGCGTCGACTGAGTTCGCGGCCGGCGAACGCGGACCCGTGGGTCCCGTTCCTAGAATCCTCAGAATGCTGAGCGAACGTCAGGAGCAGATTCTGCAGCGCCTGGTCGAGGAGTACCTCGCGGGTGGCGCGCCCGTCGGGTCGAAGGCGCTCGCGAGCGGCTTTGACTGGGGTCCGTCGACGATCAGGCACGAGCTCGCAGGACTCGAGGATCTGGGCCTGCTGCAGCACCCGCACACCTCGGCGGGGCGCGTGCCGACCGAATCCGGGTACAGGTACTTCGTCGACCGGCTGCTGCCGGAGGCGGTCGAGCCGCCACCGCTGGCGCTCTCGCTGGTGCGGCGCGAGGTCGACGAGGCGATGCGGCTCACGACCGAGACGCTGTCGCAGGTGACGAACCTGCTGGCGATCGTGACGGCGCCGCCACGGCAGACCGCCACGATCCGCCACATCGAGATGCTCAAACTGCAGCCTCAGGTGCTGATGGTGGTGGTGATCACCTCCACCGGTGGCGTCAACAAGCGCATGTTCACCTTCGAGAAGCCGATCGACTCCGGTCTCGCCGATTGGGGCGCCGCGTATCTCAACGAGCGGCTTGTCGGTACGGGACTCGGCGCTCGGCGCCTGACGCAGCGGCTGCTCGACCCGTCGCTGTCAGGTGCTGAGACCACCTTCCTGATGGCGCTGCTGCCGGTCTTCACCGAACTCTCGGAGGTGGCCGAGGAGTCGGTCTACATCGACGGCACCTCGCGGCTGTTGGCACTCGACCGCAGCGGCGACGTCACCGAGCTGAACGCGCTGATGGACATGTTGGAGCGGCGAGTGACGATGCTCGGCATGCTGCGGGCGGCGCTCGTCGGGCACGATGTGAGGGTGCGGATCGGGACCGAGAACGACCAGCCGGCGCTGCAGTCGCTGGCACTCGTGGCGGCCGGCTATGGCCTGCCGCAGCGCAATCTCGGCACGGTGTCGGTGATCGGTCCGCTGCGGATGGACTACCCGCGCGTGATCGGCGTGGTGCGCGAGGCCGCCGAGCAGCTCTCGCGGTTCGTGGTCGGGGTTTACGACCAATGAGGCGCTCCCGGAGGATCAACCGATGAGCGCCTCGACTCCCAAACGCGACTATTACGACGTTCTCGGGGTGGCCCGCGGTGCCGACGACGCCGAGATCAAGAAGGCGTTCCGACGGCTCGCGCGCGAGCTGCACCCGGACGTGAACCGTGACGACCCCGCCGCCGAGGGGCGCTTCAAGGAGGCGGCGGAGGCCTATGAGGTGCTGTCGGACGCCGATCGCCGAGCGACCTACGACCGCTACGGTCACGAGGGGCTGCGCAGCGGCGGTTACGCGCCCAACTTCGATGGCTTCGGATCGGTCTCTGACCTGTTCGAGGCGCTGTTCAACGGCTCCGGTCTCGGCGGTGCCTTCGGGGGTGCGTTCGGGAACGCCTTCGGTGGCCAGTCCGGACCGATCCAGGGCGGTGACGTCCAGGCGGCGGTCGAGGTCACGCTCGAGGAGGCCGCTCACGGCGCCCCGATCGAGCTCGCGTTCGACGCCGTGGTGCTGTGCGAGAACTGTCGCGGGAACGGCGCCGAGCCTGGGACACCGATCGAGACCTGCCCCAAATGCGAGGGCACGGGACAGCTTCGCACGGTCGCACGCACGCTGATCGGGCAGGTGATGAGCACAACCACCTGCGACCGCTGCGGCGGCGAGGGCAAGATCCCGAAGCAGCCGTGCCACGTCTGCCGCGGCCGCGGCCGCGTGTCCGATCGCCAGACCGTCTCGGTCGACGTCCCGGCCGGCATCGCCGACGGCCAGCGGATCCGCGTCAGCGGCCGCGGGCACGCGGGTGAACGCGGCGGCCCTCCGGGCGACCTGTACGTGCTGGTGCGCGTCAAGGACGACCCCAGGTTCGTGCGGGACGGCGATGATCTGCTGACGGCGGTTGATGTCTCCTCCCCGCTGGCGACGCTCGGCACGACCATCGAGGTGCCGACGATCGAAGGGCCCGAGCAGCTCGAGATCCCGGCCGGCACGCAGCCGCACGCGACGCTCGTGATCCGCGGGCGCGGGATGCCGTCGCTGCGCGGCCGCCGCCACGGTGACCTCCGAGTGGTCGTGAACGTGATCACGCCGCGCAACCTGTCAGGGGCCCAGCGTAAGCAGCTCGAGCGCTTCGAGGAGACCCTCACCGAGGAGAACCTCTCAAGCGAAGAGGGCCTGTTCGCAAAGCTGCGGCGCGCCTTCCACCGCTGAGGCCCTGCCGATGCTGCGGCTGGCGCTGCGAGTTCGTCGCAGCGACGCTGATCTTGTCCTGGCCGAGCTGCTCGAGCTCGCACCCGGCGGTGTCGAGGAGGTCGACACCGACGCCGACACCATCGAGTACGCCATATACGGAGCGGTCGGCGAGCTGCCGGAGCTGCCGGACCTGCAGGCGGCGGCGGGCGCCGCGCTGGTCGAGGTCTCGACGACCGAGGTCGCCGACGACTGGGCCGAGCGCTGGCGCGAGTTCCACCGGCCGCTGGTGCTCGGCGACCGCCTCAGCGTGAGACCGCCGTGGGAGCCGCCGCAGGCGACCGCGCTCGACCTCGTGATCGACCCCGGCCGTGCCTTTGGGACCGGCGCGCACGCGACCACGCGGCTGTGCCTCGAGCTGCTCTTGGATCTTCCTGTGCCCGGTGGTACCGGCCCGCTGGCCAGTACCACCGCTGCAGCGCCGCTCGCGGCCGGGCCGGCCGCTGTCGACCTCGGCTGCGGGTCGGGCGTGCTCGCAATCGCCGCGGTCAAGCTCGGCTGGCCCGGGGTGCTGGCGCTCGACTACGACCAGCTGTGCATCGACGCGACGCTCGAGAACGCGGATCGCAACGGCGTGAAGCTTCACGGGGTGCAGCGGTTCGACCTGCGCCGGCAGCGGGTACCGGCGACGCGGCTGGTCCTGGCCAACCTGCTGGCGCCGCTGCTCTTATCGTGGGCCGAGCGGATGCAGACCGACGGCACGAAGCGCCCGTGGCAGATCGTCGCAAGCGGTCTGCTGGCGAGCGAGGCCGATGCAGTGACACAGGCCTTCGCGCTCTGCGGTTACGCGGAGTCGCGGCGATTGCAGCGCGGCGAGTGGTCGGCGCTGCTGTTGAGCAGGCCGCAGGAGGCTGAACGATGAGCCGTCGCCGGGGCGTCGTATCCTTGTGAGCAGTTGAACGTTCTCGAACAGGTGCGCGCGGATGTGATCCGGGCGATGAAGGCGGGTGACCGGGACCTCGCCAATGCGCTGCGCCTGCTCGTCTCCGAGCTCCAGAAGGACGCGAAGGAGGGGAAGGGCGACGAGCTTGCGGTGCTGCGGCGCGAGCACAAGCGCAGGCTCGAGGCGGCAACCCAGTTCCGTGACGCCGGCCGGCCCGACCTCGCTGACAAGGAGCAGGCGGAGGCCGAGATGATCTCCGGGTATCTGCCGCCCGACCTGAACGACGAGCAGCTCGCGGCGATCGTGGATCAGGGGATCGTCCAGACGGGGGCCAGCAGCCCGAAGGACATGGGACAGGTGATGAAGGTGGTTATGGATCTGGCCGGCGGCCAGGTCGACGGCAAGCGTGCGTCGGCGGCGGTGCGGACCGCCCTCGGCGCGTGAACACAGAGGAGCCGGATGCGGACCCAGATCGAACTGGACAACACCGCGGCCGCCGAGCTGGCGGGTAGCGGCGACAGAATCCTCGACACGCTCACGGCGCATCTCGACTGCGACGTGTTCCTGCGCGGCAACCTGCTGACGCTCGAGGGCGATCCCGAGGCGGTGAATGCGGGTGCGGCGGTGGTGCGCGAGCTGACGGGGCTGGTGGAGCAGGGGCACGAGCTCGCTCCGGGCACGATCGAGGCGGTCTCGCATGCGCTCGATGAGCACGAGGACCCCGGCGCGATCCTCGAGGATGTGATCTGGCGCAGCCGTGCGCTCAAGGTTGCCCCCAAGACCGTGCACCAGAAGCGCTACGTGGACTCGATCCGGCACAACACGATCACCTTCGGGATCGGCCCGGCCGGCACCGGCAAGACGTTTCTGGCGGTTGCGCTGGCCGCCGCCGCCCTGCACCGCCGTGAGGTCAGCCGCATCATCCTCACACGGCCGGCCGTCGAAGCCGGCGAGCGCCTCGGATTTCTTCCGGGCGACCTGATGGCGAAGGTGGACCCCTACCTGCGGCCGCTGTTCGACGCGCTGCACGACATGCTCGAGGCCGACAAGTTCAGTCAGCACCTCGATCGCGGCGTGATCGAGGTGGCCCCGCTCGCGTTCATGCGCGGGCGCACGCTGAACGACAGTTTCATCATCCTCGACGAGGCGCAGAACACGACGCCCGAGCAGATGAAGATGTTCCTGACGCGGCTCGGGTTCAACTCGAAGGTCGTGGTCACAGGCGACGTCACGCAGGTCGACCTGCCGCGCGAGCAGGCATCAGGCCTGCTCGCCGTCAGCGAGATCCTCGACGGCGTCGAGGACATCGGCTTCGTACGCTTCGGGGAGGAGGACGTCGTCCGGCACAAGCTGGTGCGGCGCATCGTGGCTGCCTACAACGATCACGCGCAGCGCCAGGCACCTGAGCTGCGGCCGGCCAAACGGGCCTGATGAGCCTCGACATCGAGGTGCTGGGAATCGACATGCTCGTACCCGACGCGCCAACCGCGCTCGAGGTCCGCGAGCTGTGCGTGTTGGCGCTGGCCTCGGCCGGCATCGAGCAGGGGCACATGGCCGTCGAGTTCGTCGACGGCGACCGCATCCAGGAGCTCAACCGCGAGTACCGCGGCATCGACAGTCCCACGGATGTGCTGTCGTTCGGTGTGGACGAGGACGGCGATTCCGCCGGGCCGCGCGAGCTGGGCGACATCGTGATCTGCCCGGAGCACACGCGCGACCTGCGCGAGGCGGCCGTGCACGGCGCGCTGCACCTGACCGGGATGGATCATGAGGTCGACGACGGAGAGATGCTGGCGCTGCAGTCCGAGTTGATGCGCTGGGTGCGATGACCCGCTCCGGCTTCGTCGCCCTCGCCGGGCGTCCCAACGTCGGCAAATCGACGCTGACCAACGCACTGGTCGGAGGCAAGGTGGCGATCGTCTCCGACAAGCCGCAGACGACCCGGCGTGCGATCCGCGCGATCGCGGGAGGTCCTGACTGGCAGCTGGTGCTCGTCGACCTCCCCGGTGTCCAGCGCCCCCGCGATGCGCTGACCGAACGCATGCAGCATCGGGTGGAAGCGGAGCTCGACGATGCCGACGGCTGCCTGATGGTGATCAACGCCGAACAGGGCGTCGGGCCCGGCGATCGCTTCATCGCCGGGCTGCTGAAGCGAGCGCGGGTCCCGATCGTGATCGCCGTCAACAAGGTCGACAGTGCCGACCGCGCCAAGACGATGAGTGTGCTGCAGGACGCGGAACAGCTCGGCATCGCCGAATCGATCTTCCCGATCTCAGCCCGCCGAGGCACGGGAGTGGACGCGCTGCTCGACCACCTGGTCGGCCTGCTGCCGGCGGGACCCTTCTACTTCGACCCGCGCCAGCGCTCCGATCAGTCGGAGACGACGATGCTGGCCGAGCTGGTGCGCGAGCAGGTCCTGATCCGGACCAGGGAGGAGGTGCCGCATGCGGTGGAGGTCGAGATCGAGCACATCGAGCAGCAGGACGGCAGAATTCGCATCGACGCGCTGCTGCTGGTTGAGACGGAGTCCCAGAAGGGCATCCTGATAGGTAGCGGCGGGCGCATGATCAAGGCGATCGGCATGGGCGCCCGGCGGGCGATCGAACGCGAGCTGGGCGGTCACGTGCATCTCGCGCTGCAGGTGCGCGTGCGCCGCCACTGGCGCGCCGACGACCGCGTCCTGGACAGACTCGGGATCGAGTAGCGAAACGCGCCGCGACCGTAGACTCTCCGGGGTGGACGCTTCTGAGGTGACCTTCGACGAGGGCGGGCTGGTGCCCTGCATCGTCCAGGACTGGACGACCGGCGAGGTGCTGACGCTCGCGTACATGAACGCGGAGGCACTGGGGCTGACCCAGCAGACCGGTGAGATGCACTTCTTCAGCCGCTCGCGCCGGCAGCTCTGGCACAAGGGTGAGAGCTCCGGCCACATCCAGCGCCTACGGGCTCTCCGCTACGACTGCGACGCAGACGCGCTGGTCGCGCTGGTCGAGCCCCTCGGTCCGGCCTGCCACACGGGCGAGCGCACCTGCTTTTACCGCGGCGACCTCGACCCGCGGGCGCCGTTCGAGGTGCTGCCGGAGCTCGAGCGCACGATCGCCGCCCGCAGGTCAGAGCGGCCGGAAGGCTCCTACACGGCGGAGCTCCTGGCCAACCCCGATCACATCGGGGAGAAGATCCAGGAGGAGGCGGAGGAGGTGGCGCGCGCTGCCCGCGGGGAGAGCGACGAGCGCGTTGCCAACGAGGCCGCCGATGTCCTGTACCACCTGTCGGTGCTGCTTGCCGGCCGTGGGATCAGCCTCGCGGACGTCGAGAGGGTGCTCGATGCGCGCCGTCGCTGACGGTGCCCCCGTCACCGAGACCTGGATCGAGGACACCGAGACCCCGGTCTCGGCCTTCCTGAAGCTGCGCGCCGCAGCGCCGGGCGAGCCGGCGTTCCTGCTCGAGTCAGCCGAGCAGGGTCGGGTCGGCCGTTTCAGCTTCATCGGCTTTCGCCCGCGCGGAGTGCTGCGCTGGTCGCTGGGCGAGCCGGGAGATCCGTATGCGCTGGTCCAACGCGAGATCGACGCGGTCGGCACACGCCAGCCGGAGGGCGTTGAGCTGCCGTTCGGGGGCGGCGCCGTCGGCATGTTCGCCTACGACCTGGTGCGCACCGTCGAGCCGCTCGCCGAGCCCAACCCGGATGAGCTCGGGCTCCCCGACCTGGCGCTGATGCTGACCGACACGCTGGTTGCCTTCGACCATGTCAAGCGCACGGTCACGGTCGTGGCGCACCCGAGCGATGACGCCGACACCGCCCGTGCGAAGGTCGGTCGGATCAGGGAGATCCTCGCCGGTCCGCTGCCGCGTCCACAGCTGACGGACGCGATCGCGTATCGGACCGCGCCGGAGTTCGTCTCCAACATGACGCGCGAGCACTTCGAGGCGAACGTGGCCAGGATCATCGACTACATCTACGCCGGGGACGCCTTCCAGGTGGTGCCATCGCAGCGCTGGTCCGCAAAGACGCCGGTCAGCGGCTTCAGCATCTACCGGGGCCTGCGCGCGGTGAACCCTTCGCCGTACATGTACTACCTCGACTTCGGCGACTTCGAGATCGCCGGCGCCAGTCCGGAGCCGCTCGTGACGGTCAGCGGCCGTCGAGTCTCGACCACGCCGATCGCGGGCACCCGGCCGCGCGGAGCCACCACCGAGCAGGATGCGGAACTCGCACGCGAACTGCTGGCCGACGAGAAGGAGCGGGCCGAGCACGTGATGCTGGTCGACCTGGGTCGCAACGACCTCGGGCGCGTATGCGAATACGGATCGGTGACCGTCGACGACTTCATGGTCGTCGAGAACTACAGCCACGTGATGCACATCGTCTCCAACGTCAGCGGCACGCTCCGGCCGGATGTGGGGGCGCTCGACGCGCTGCGCGCCGTGCTGCCTGCGGGAACGCTGTCGGGGGCGCCGAAGGTGCGTGCGATGCAGATCATCGACGAGCTCGAGCCGGTCAAGCGCTGCGGCTACGGCGGCGCGATCGGCTACGTCAGCTACGGCGGCGATCTGGACACCTGCATCCACATCCGCACCGCCGTGATCAAGGACGGCATGGTGTACGTGCAGGCCGGCGGTGGCACCGTCGCGGATGCCAAGCCGGCCTACGAGTACGAGGAGTCGGTCAACAAGTCACGCGCATTGCGCGCGGCAGTCGAGCTGGCCGTGAGCCAGCCCGACTGGACCTGAGCGTCTTCAGGACCTGAACTTCAGGACCTTGATGACCGCCGCCCTCTTGGCGCCGGTCGGGGTCAGGGTCAGCTTGCCGCTGATTCTGCCCAGCTTCCTGAGGAGCGCGGCTCCGCCAGGGCCCAGCTTGACCTCGATCACCCTGGTGGAGCCAGCGTTCACGGCGTAGCGCCCGCTGGCGAGCGTGACCGTGTGCTTGCCCACCCTGTCGGTCAGCTTGAGCTTGCCCGCGCAGCGGGCGCCCGAGCAGTTCAATACCAAGGTGGCGACGCCACCTGAGATCCGCGAGTACGCCACGTGGACCGATGCCGCCGCTCCGATCGTGATCGACAGCCCGGCTGTCCCGGCCAGGCTCGGTGGCCCGCCATTCTTGGCGGTGACGATGAATCCACTCTCGCCGCCGGCCTTTGGGGTGCCTGAGATCACGCCGCTGGCGGCGTTGAGTGTGAGGCCCCTGGGGAGCGACCCGGTCGTCACCGACCAACGGGTGGCTCCGGCCCCACCGGAACTCGAGAGCCTTGCGCTGTAACGGACCCCGACCTTGGCCGCGGGCAGCTTTGTCGTGGTGATCGTCGGGGGTGTCGCGGAGTAGGCGAAGAAGGATCCCTCCGTCTCAGTGCCGGTGGGGGGGCCGCTGCCGGTCTCCGCGATCGAGACCCCGGTCATCACGCAGACGCCCGGCGATGAGCAGCTAATGCTCTCAGGCAGTGAGATCGCCTCTGTCGAGCCCGCTGGGATCGAGGGGTTCTCGAGCGCCACCGGAGCCGACCAGGCGCCGTTGATCTCGCTCGTGGCCGTTGAGTCCGCACCTCCGGAGCTCGCCGACAGGCCGGCGGCGACGCAGTCGCCCGCGTCCCAGCAGGAGATGCCGGTCACATAGCCGATCAACCCCGACGATGGCAGCACCGTGAACGTGCCGGCCGTTCCCTGGGTGATCGCGGCCGCCACCGCTTCGGGTTCGCTCGAGCTGGAGGCTTCGACCGTGCCGACCGTCGTGCAAACGCCGGCGCTGGGGCACGACACGCCCGCCAGGCCGGGGCGGAGGTCAAGGCCTCCAGCCGGCGTCGGTGCGCTGGCCGTGGTGGTGGCGGTGCCGGGAATGGTCACCTCATGGGCGGTGCCGGCGGCGCCGCCGCTGATCTGGACGATCCACGACTGCTCGTCGCTGGACCCGTCGCCGTAGGTGCCGACCGCCTCACAGGCAGCGGCGCTCGGACAGGAGATCGCGTTCAGCGAGGTGTCACTCGTCGCGCCCGAGGGCGCGGTGACCGTCGCTGCGCTCCAGGCGCCACCCGCTCCCGGCGTCGCGCTCATCGCCATCCACACACTGCTGCCGTTCTCATAGGCCCCGACGGCCGTGCAGGTGGCGGCACACGAGACGCCGCTCAGGAACGCGTCCTGGGCGGTGGTGGCCAGCGCGCCCGAGGGCAGCGCGACCTGCTCTGAGGTGCCGAACGCGGCACTCGAGCCCGAGACCGTGAAGGGCACAGCCATCGCCTGCTTGCCGAGGGCGGCGGCGGCCGTGGTCGTGTACTGGCCAACCGCGACGCAGGAGGTCGCGCTGGTACAGGAGACGGAGGTGAACACGGCCTCAGAGTCGGCCTGGCCATTGCCCGGGAGCGGTGCAGCGACAGGGTCGCTCCACTGGCCGTTGTGTTCGATCGCGATCGCAGGCGAGGCCCCGGCTTCGCTCTCGGATGTGCCTGCCGCCACACAGTCGCCGTAACTGGGGCAGGTGATCGACGTCATCAGCGCGACGGTCCCGGTCGTCGTCGACCCGGTGATCGTCAGGGACTGGTAGGACTGTTGCGGGCTCCAGGTCGGGGCGACCTTGGGCGATCCCGAGCCGGCAGCGCCGGCGGTGCCGGCGCCCGCCGCGGCAACGGCGAACATTGACAGCAGCGCCGCCCCCGCGGCGACGGTACGCCTGGCGAACAAGAATCTCATTGGTTTGCTTCCTCCCGGTTTCAGTACCGTCATACCCGATGTATGACGCAGCTATCGGCGGCGCCGACCGATTTGCTCACAGACGGTCCAGTGATTGGACGGATTGGATGCGACGGACGGCCCTAGCAGCAATCTTCGGCATGGCACTTCTGATGCCTGCCATCGCGCATGCGGCGACCGTCACGGCCTCCTCGGGCGATGTGAGCGCGACGCTGAGCTACGCGGACGGGCCGGGCATCACCACCAGGAACGAGCGCCTGAAGATCACCGAAAACGACAATGTGGTGTACGACCGGGCGGTGCCCGCGACCGGCTGCTTCAAGGTCTGCAGCCCTGAGGGCAGAGATCCGCTGGCGATCACGGACCTGTACGGGGATGACGGCGACGACGTGGTGCTCGCCGCCTTCACCGGCGGCGCCGACTGTTGCACGCTGGCCGACGTCTTCGTCCCCTCGGCGGCCATGCGGACCTACGTGCTCGACCAGCACAACTTCGGTGAGGCCGGGTTCGTGCTCAGGCGCATCGGGCCCGGCGGCCGGCCGCTGTTCGTCTCCGGTGACCAGAGCTTCTACTGTCGCTTCACAGATTGCGCCGGCTCAGCGCTGCCGCTGCAGATCCTGGAGTTCGACGAGGAGCGCTTCAAGGATGTCACCAGGCAGTACCCCAGGCTGATCGCCGGCGATGCGGCGAAGTGGCTGAAGCTCTACTACAACGACCCCGGGCAGGGGCTCGGAGCGATCGCCGCCTGGGCTGCCGATGACGACCAGCTCGGGAAGGCGCGCCAGGCGACGGTCCGCACGGTGCTGCAGCTGCAGGTCGCCGACGGCCGTCTCAAGCGGAGCTTCGTCAGCCAGCTCCAGACCTTCCTCGCCACGCACGGCTACCGGTAGATGCGCGTACTCGTCATCGACAACTACGACAGCTTCACCTACAACCTGGTTCAGTACCTGGGGGAGCTGCAGACGCCCGCGCACGAGATCGAGGTCGTGCGCAACGACCACTCGACGGTCGATGAGCTGCTGATCCGCGGTTACGACCGCGTGATCGTCTCGCCCGGGCCCTGCACCCCGAACGAGGCCGGTATCAGCCTTGAGGCAGTCAAGCGCTTTCCCGTGGCCGGCATCCCCACGCTGGGCGTCTGTCTCGGCCACCAGTCACTCGTGCAGGCATGGGGTGGCGCAGTCGTGCGGCATCAGCCGATACACGGCAAGACCTCGACGATCGAGCATGATGGCCGGACGATCTTCCGTGGTCTGCCGCAGGGGATCGAGGTCGGTCGCTATCACTCGCTGATCGCCGACGACCACCTGCCGGACGTGCTCGAGGTCAGCGCGACCGGGGGCGGTGTCGTGATGGCTGTGAGGCACCGCGAGCTGCCGGCCGAGGGCGTCCAGTTCCACCCCGAGTCGGTTCTCACCGAGCACGGCAGGGACATCCTCAGGAACTTCATGGAGGGCACGCGTTGAGTGAGCTGTTGACACGCGCGATCGACCATCTCGCCGACGGCCACGACCTGAGCGTGGACGACGCCGCCGAGGCGCTGGCCGAGATCATGGCCGGCGAGGCGAATGACATCGAGATCGCCGGCTTCCTGATCGCGTTGCGCGTGAAGGGGGAGACGGTCGACGAGCTCGCGGGACTCGCGCGGACGATGCGGGCCTTCGCCGCGTTCGTGCCGACCGCGGGCGAAGATCTGCTCGACACGGCCGGCACCGGGGGCGGCCGGACCACCTTCAACGTTTCCACGACCGCGGCCCTGATCGCCGCCGGCGCGGGCTGCCTGGTCGCCAAGCACGGCAGTCGCTCCTCGACCGGACTGTCGGGCTCTGCCGACGTGCTCGAGGCGCTCGGCGCGCGGATCGACCTCGACGCATCCGGCGTCGGCCGCTGCATCGAGGAGATCGGCTTCGGCTTCATGTTCGCGCCCTACCACCACCCTGCGACCGGCCGGGTGGTGAGGGTGCGCAAGGAGCTGAAGGTTCGGACGACCTTCAACTTCCTCGGTCCGTTGACGAATCCCGCGGGTGCCAGCCGCCAGCTGCTGGGCGTCTCCGACATGGCGACGCTGCCGAAGATGGCGGGCGCGCTGGCGTTGCTCGGTACGCGTCACGCGCTGCTCGTGAGCGGAGAGGACAGCCTCGATGAACTGAGCATCTCCGCCCCCACACGCGTGATCGAGGTGCAGGACGGGAGGCTCGAGGAGTACACCGTGATCCCGGAGGATTTCGGGCTGTCCCGCCACGCACCCGACGCCGTGCCGGGCGGTGACCCTCAGCGCAACGCGGAGATAGCGCGCGCGATCTTCGCCGGCGAATCCGGTCCTGCGCGAGACCTGGCGGTGCTCAACGCCGGCGCCGCGATCTACACGGCCGGTCGTGCCGAGACGCTCGCCGAGGGCGTGCGCAGGGCAGAGGAGGCGATCGACACGGGCGCCGCCACGCGCAAGCTCGAGGAGTTCGTCGCGCTCACCGGCGAGCTCGCACCGAAGTGAACGTGCTCTCCGAGATCGTCGCGGACACCCGGGCGCGAGTCGCACGGCGGGCGCAGGACGTGCCGCTGCAGACGCTGGTGCAGGCCGGCGAGCAGCGGCGAGCCGGCTCAAACGCGATCCGCGACTTTCCCGGGGCGGTGGCCGCGCCGGGCATCTCGCTGATCGCCGAGCACAAGCGCAGCTCGCCCTCCGCCGGGATGATCCGCGCCGATCTCGAGTTGGCGGACGTCGTTGCGGCATACGGGCGCGCGGGCGCGCGCGCGCTGTCGGTGCTGACCGAGGAGGGCCGCTTCGGCGGGGAGCTCGCCGACCTCGCGGCCGCCCGTGCGGCGTCCGGCCTGCCGATCCTCCGCAAGGACTTCATCGTCGAGGACTATCAGGTGCATGAGGCGCTGGCGGGCGGCGCAGACGCGATCCTGCTGATCGTTGCCGCGCTGGAGGCCGGCCGGTTGGCCGTCCTGGACGCCCTCGCGGGTCAGCTGGGGCTGGCGACGCTGGTCGAGGTCCACAACGCCGCCGAGCTCGAGGTCGCGATCGCGCTCGGTGCCGGCGTCATCGGCATCAACAACCGCAACCTCGCGACGCTTCAGGTCGACCTCGAGACAACCTACGAGCTGCTGGCGAAGGTCCCGGCGGACACCCTGGTCGTCGCCGAGTCCGGCTTCCGTTCGCACGCGGAGCTGGAGCGCCTGGAGGCGGCGGGGGTCGACGCGGTGCTGATCGGCGAGGCGCTGATGCGCGCACCCGACATCGAGGCCGCCACCAGGGAACTTCTAGGATCAATCAGGTGAAGGCGCCGAAGATCAAATTCTGCGGAGTGACCCGCGAGCAGGATGCCGAGCTCGCCGTCTCGCTCGGGGCGTGGGCGGTCGGGCTGATCTTCTGGCCGCCGTCGCCGCGCTGCGTGTCGGTCGATCGCGCCGCGGGGCTGGCCGTCGAGTTGAAACGGCGGGCGGAGGTGGCCGGGGTATTCGTGAACCCGACACTCGACGAACTGACGACCGTTGCCGACGCGGTCGAGCTCACGATCCTGCAGCTGCACGGGCAGGAGGGGCCTCGGTTCTGCGAGGAGGCGGCGCGGCGGACCGGCTGCAAGGTGATCAAGGCGATGCGGGTGCGCAGCGGGGCCGACATCCAGGCGCTCGGACAGTTTCACACCGACTTTCACCTGCTCGACAGCTATCGGACCGGGGTCCCCGGCGGCACCGGCGAGCCGTTCGCGTGGGAGCTGGCCGGCGAGCACCGGCGGCTCGTGCCGCCGCACGGGAAGGGTCACCGGGTGCCGCTGATCCTCAGCGGTGGGCTCTCGCCCGCGAACGTCGCTGAGGCGATCGCGGCCGTGCAGCCGTTCGCGGTCGATGTTGCGAGCGGCGTCGAGTCGGCCCCGGGGCACAAGGGCGCTGATCTGATGCGGGCGTTTGCCGAGGCGGTGGCGTCCACCGCGACCGGTGAGACGGACGAGGAGGCCGCGTGAGCGGGGCGGTCGAGCATCGTTTCGGGCCCTACGGGGGGCAGTACGTACCCGAGACGCTGATGCCGGCGCTGACCGAGCTCGAGCAGTCGTGGCTCGAGTCGCGGGCGGACCCCGATTTCCAGGCGCGGCTCTCTTATCTGCTCCAGAACTACGTTGGCCGCCCGTCGCCGCTGTACCTCGCCGAGCGGATCAGCGACAGGGTCGGCCACCCGGTCTACCTGAAGCGCGAGGACCTCAACCACACCGGCGCGCACAAGATCAACAACGCGCTCGGGCAGGCGCTGCTGGCGCAACGGATGGGGAAGACCCGGATCATCGCCGAGACCGGCGCCGGCCAGCACGGCGTCGCCAGCGCAACGGCATGCGCGCTCCTGGGGCTTGAGTGCGTCGTCTATATGGGCAGCGAGGACATCCGCCGGCAGATGCCCAATGTGCAGCGGATGGAACTGCTCGGGGCCACCGTGGTCCCCGTCGAGGCCGGCGCCCGGACGTTGAAGGAGGCGGTCTCGGCCGCGATCCGCGACTGGGTCACCAACGTCGGCAACACGCACTACATCATCGGCTCGTGCGTCGGACCGGCCCCCTATCCGGCGCTGGTCCGCGAACTGCAGCGGATCATCGGTGACGAGGCGCGCGCCCAGGTGCTCGACCAGACGGGACGCCTGCCCGACCGCGTGATCGCATGCGTGGGCGGCGGCTCCAACGCGATCGGAGTCTTCGTGCCGTTCGTCGACGACCGCACCGTCCGGCTGATCGGTGTCGAGGCTGCGGGGGAAGGGATCGCGACCGGGCGCCACGGCGCGCCGCTGACGGTCGGCGGCCCGCCGGGCGTGCTGCACGGCTCCTACTCGGCGATCATGCAGGACGAGGACGGACAGATCCTGGAGGCGCACTCGATCTCAGCCGGGTTGGACTACCCCGGCAGCGGGCCGGAGCACGCGTGGCTTCGCGACCAGGGCAGGGCGACGTACCTCGCCGTCAGCGACGAGGAGGCGCTCGACGCGTTCGCGCGGGTTGCGCGGTTGGAGGGCATCATCCCCGCGCTCGAGAGCGCCCATGCACTGGCCTGGACCTTCGCCAACACCGACAGCACGCTCGACATCGTGTGCCTGTCCGGCCGCGGCGACAAGGATCTGGTCGAGGTCCTGGCCAAGTTATGACCGGCGTCGATCGGATCGCCGAGGCGTTCGAGTCAGCCCGCGCGAACGGACGCAGCGCCGCGCTGATGCCGTATCTGATGGCGGGCTATCCGGACCTCGACCGCTCGCGTGAGATCGCGCGTGCCTACGTGCAGGGCGGCGCCGACCTGATCGAGCTCGGGGTGCCGTTCTCCGACCCGCTGGCCGACGGTCCCGTGATCCACGCGGCCGGAGTTGCGGCCCTGGCGGCAGGCGTGCATGTCGCCGATGCGCTGAGCGTCGTGCGCGAGGTCGCCGATGACGTCCCCGTGGTGGTGATGTGTTACGCCAACCTGGTGCTCGTGCGGGGCCTCGAGCGCTTCGCCGACATGCTCGTCTCGGTCGGAGCCAGCGGGCTGATCGTCCCGGATCTGCCGCTCGAGGAGGCGCCCGCGACACTTGCCGCGCTCGACGCGCGCGGGCTCGCTCTGGTGCCGCTGGTGGCGCCGACGACCCCCGACGAACGGCTGGCGCAGATCGGCGCGCGAGCGCGAGGCTTCCTCTACACCGTGTCGGTGACGGGCACCACGGGTGAGCGCGCCGCGAATGACGGCGGGCTCGCCGACGTGCTCGCCCGTGCCCGCGCGAACACCTCGGTGCCCGTCGCGGTCGGCTTCGGGATCAGCACGCCCGAGCAGGCAGCCGCCGCCGCGCGGGCGGGTGCGGCCGGGGTGATCGTGGGCAGCCGTCTGGTGCGCGCCGCCGAGGACGAGGACGTGCGTGCTGTGGTCGCCGGCTTCGCAGCGGCGCTCGCGGTCTAGCGGCTGCCGGGCGTCGCCTGACTCGGCTAGGATTTGCGCCCGATGTCTCTCGTGATCACCGGAACCTTTGGCCTGTGCGTGTGGATCGTCCTGTGGGCGCTCAACGTCTCTGGCTTCGATGCGCTTCTGATCGCGATCGTGCTGGTGCTGATCGTGTCCGCTCTGCGCAACGTCTTGCCGTTTCTGTTCAGCCGGAAAGAACCGTAGTGGCTGCCCACACCCGCGCGCTCGCGACCGCGGGCGTCGCCTGTCTGGCTGCGCTGGCCGTCGCCGGCTGCAGCCAGAAAGGCTCATCCTCTTCCAGCTCGAGTACCGTGATCGGCCACACGCTCCGGATCTACCTGAGCAATCCCGCCAGCCTCGCGCACGATCCGGCGGCGCAGGATGTGGTCGAGGCCGAGCGGCTCGCTTTCAAGGCGTACGCGAGCGAGGTGAAGGACTTCCGGGTCACTCTGGTCGTGACCAACGGCGCCAAGGTCTCCGACAACGCTCGCTCGGCGATCATCGACAAGACCGCGATCGCGTACCTGGGTGAGATCGCGCCCGGTACCTCCGATCAGACCGTCGGGATCACCAACGCCCTCGGCATACTGCAGGTGAGCCCGACCGACACGGCGCTCGAGCTCAGCCAGAGCACCCCGGCCGTGTCCGACGCCCCCAAGACCTACTTCCAGTCCTGGGGCACCTACGGCCGCACGTTCGCCAGGGTCGTGCCGAGCTCGGCCGACGAGGCAAAGGCGCTCGTCACCGAGATGAAGGCGCAGTCGGTCAGGAGCCTGTTCGTCGCCAACGACGGCAGCGACTACGGCCACGCCCTCGCCGACGCGGTGCGCACCGACGCAAGCGCCGCCGGCCTGACCGCGGCATCCTCGGCGAGCGGCGCCGGCGGGGATTTCTATGGCGCGACCGATCCGGCGGCGGCCGCCACCTTCTTCAACCATGTCGCTTCCACGGACCCCGGCGCCAAGCTGTTCGGCAGCTCGTCCCTGGACAGCGCCGCCTTCACCTCGGCGATCTCCCCCTCGGTCCGCAACCTGACCGTCTCGATCCCGGGCTTCCTGTCGCAGAGTCTGCCAGCGCAGGGGCGGGCCTTCGTGAGCACCTTCAGGACGGCCGCCGGGCATGCGCCAAACACCGAGGCGATCTTCGGCTACGAGGCGATGTCGGCACTGCTGCAGGTGATCCAGCTCGAGGGTAAGAACGCGAACCAGCGCAGCGTGATCGTCAAGGGCTTCCTGAACCTGAAGATCAAGTCGTCGGTTCTGGGCCCGTACTCGATCAACAGCACAAGCGGCAACACCAGCCTCGACGCGTTCGTGTTCGCGCGCATGCGGGGTGGTCAACTCGTGCCGTTCACGGCGGCGCCCAAGGCCTGAGATGGGAATCCGGCGGGTCACGGCGGTCGCTGCCGTGGTTGCGCTGGTGTCCGTGCTCGCGGGCTGCGGCAGCAGCATCGACGGCACCAGCACGACCACGACCGCTCCGCCGGGCGATCAGATCCACGGGAGCCGCCTGACGGTCTACATCGCCGGACCGCTGAGCGGGAGGTCCAAGGTCAGCGGCGACGCGGTGGTGAACGGGGCAACGCTCGCGCTCGACCAGATCGGCTCGCGCATCGGCCGCTACCAGGTCCTGATGCGGACGCTTGACGACGTGTCCCCCGGTGGCCACGAGTGGAGCTCGGCCGAGGCGGAGACGAACGCTCAGACCGCCGGCGCAGACCCGACCACGATCGCCTACGTCGGCGACTTCAACTCCGGCGCGAGCGGGGTCTCGATCCCGATCCTCAACCCGCTGGGGATCGCGCAGGTCAGCCCCTACAGCAGCGCCGTTGGGCTCACCTCGGACGGGCCCGGCTCGCTCCCTGGCGAGCCGCAGGCCTATTACCCGACGACGCTGCGGACCTTCGCGCGCGTGGTGCCCAGTGACTACATCCAGGCGCTCGCCCAGGTCAGGCTGCAGAAGAGCCGCGGTTGCACGCGGACCTACGCGGTCAGCGATGGCGAGTATGACGGCGACTCCGCGAAGCAGGCCTACCTCGAGGCGGCGCAGGCGGATGACCTGCCGGTGGTCGGAGAGCAGGCCTACACCCCCGGCGCGTCCAGCTACATCTCGAACGCCCAGACGATCGGCGCCAGCGGTGCCGACTGCGTGCTGATCGCCGCGCTGGCAGGCGAGAACACCGTCAGGTTCGTCACGCAGGTGGCGCGCGAGAATCCCCGTATGCAGTTGTATGGCATGTCGGGGCTGGCCGAGACCAGCTTCACCGACCCCGCCCAGCACGGAATCCCGGCCGATGTCGGCCGGCGTCTGCTGATCACGGCGCCGGGGGGTGACCCGACCACCAACGGGCTGACCAGGTCGTTCGTGGCGGCCTACCGCCGGGCGGGCTTCGGCACCCCGGAGCCTGCCGCGATCAACGGCTATGAGGCGGTGCAACTGGTCCTGGCGGCGATCCGGCATGCGACCGACGACGGCCGCCGCGACGTACGGCGGGTCAGTGTCGTCCGAGCGCTGTTCAGCCTGGGTAGACGCGACAGCCCGCTGGGGGTCTTCCGGCTCAAGCCTGACGGAGACACGACGCTCAGCCACTACGACGTCTACCGTGTGGTCGGCGGTGAGCTCCGGTACTGGAAGACGGTGAGAGGTTGAGGCGGGCTCTGAGGCCGAGACGGGCTCTGCGAGTGCCGGCCCTCGGGGGCCTGTGCGCTGTCCTGTTGGCAGCGTGCGGCTCGAGCCACCCGGTCACGCTGACGACGCCGCACGCACCACCGACGCGGCATAACGCGAACCTCCTTGACATCTATTCGAGCCTGCCGCTCAGCGGGCCATCGCGTGATACGTCGTTGATGATCCTCCGGGGCATCGATCTGGAGCTCCGGCAGAACAATTGGACCGTGGCCAACTACCAGATCCGTTCGCGTGCCCTCAACGGCAGCACGCGCGGGCAGGTGCTGAGAAACGCGCAGAGGGCGGCCCTCGATCCCAACGCCGTCGTCTACATCGGCGAGCTCGCCTCGAGCCTGACCAAGCTCTCGCTGCCGATCCTCAACCAGGCCGGGATCATGCAGCTCACACCGGGCAGTCCCTACCCGGGCCTGACCACGAACCTGAAACCCGTCACTGCGGAGGGCGAGCCGGATATCTACTACCCAGCCCGCCCCGTTCATGGTCAAACGCTGCTGCGTCTGATCCCCGACGATCTGGTGCAGGCTGCCGCCGACGTCGAGAAGCTGAAGTCACTCGGCTGCACGCGGGTGGCCGCCGCCTCGTTCGCAAGTCCACTCGACGGCGACGCGCTGGTTCGCGCCCTCGCCCAGACCGCGCACAGCGACGGGTTGTCGGTCTTCAGCCAGAAGCCCGGCGACACCAAGGACTACCTCACATACGTCGAGGGGCTGCTGCGCGCCGGCGTCGGCTGCTTCGTGATCGCAGGACGCAGCACGTCCGCGTCGCTCGAGCTGATCAAGGAGATCCACGCGCAACTGCCTTCGATCACGATCATGGGCACCAACCAGCTGTGCGACCAGGCTTGGGTCGATGCCCTGCGCAGAGAGGATCCGGCGATCCTCGAGCGCCTCTACTGCACCTCACCGATCCGGCCGGTCAGCAGCTACGGCGAGTCGGGTGCGGAGTTCGCTGCTGCGTATCGGCAGCGTTACAAGCACGCGCCGGCGCCGAACGCGTACGCGCTGCTCGGCTACCAGGCTGCTTTGTTGTCGATAGACGCCTTCATCGGGCTCGGAGCCGGCCGTGACAACCGCGACGCCGTGCATCAGCAGATGCCCGTGGGGCCGAACCCGCCGGCTGCCCCGGGGGAGTTCACATTCCTGCCCAACGGCGACCTGGCCTCCAGCGCCTACGGCCTCTACACGGTCAGCCCGAGTGACGGCAAGCTCGGGTACCTCAAGACCGTGACCCCGGGCAACGTGCGGTAGCGTCACGATCTTCGCGCTCCGCGCCGGTCCCGCTCCGCCGGAGTGGCCGATATCGTGCTTCCGTTAATACTGCATTAGGGTGCTTTTGAAAACAGGCGAGCTTATACACAGAGCTCGGGCTGGAAGGTAGGCTGAATCGTTACTCTGCCGCAATCAAGCGGTGAAGTTGGCGTAGCAAGCCAGCACAAGCAAGAAACAAAGGGGAGTCATGCGTCGCATCAGAAAACCCGCCGCTGTCCGGATGGCGGTCGCGGTTGCAGTCGTGGCCGCCGCCGCTGTAGGCGGTGCCGCGAGTTCATCGGCGAAGGTTGCCAGGGCCGCCTCAATGGGCAGCACTGTCGACTTCTACTCGAGCCTGCCGCTGTCGGGCTCGACGATCGCCCAGACCGGTCCGGCGGTCAAGGGCATCAAGCTCGCACTCAAGCAGGCCAACTACAAGGCCGGTAGCTACAAGATCAAGTACACGTCCCTCAACGACGCCACTGCAGCGGCCGGCGCCTGGACCCCGGAGGCAACCGAGGCCGACGCGAGGAAGGCTGCGAGCGATCCGAAGGCGGTCTACTACATCGGTGAGTTCAACTCCGGCGCCTCCGAGGTGTCGATGCCGATCCTCAACGATGCCGGGATCGCGCAGGACAGCCCGTCCAACACGTACGTTGGCCTGACTGCCGCGCTCCATGGCGTGACCGCGCCGGGTGAGCCGCAGAAGTACTACCCGACCGGGAAGCGGACCTACACCCGCATCGTGCCCGCCGACAACGTCCAGGGCGCATCTGACCTGCTGGCGTTCAAGCAGCTCGGCTGCAAGCGCCTGGCGGTCTTCGACGACACCCAGGCATATGGCGCCGGCCTCGCGGCGGTGCTGAAGGCCACGGCCGGCAAGTACGGGATCAAGGTCCTCCCGATCCAGAGTGACGCTCAGGTCGAGCCCGATTACACGTCGGTGGCTTCGAAGTTCGCGTCCGAAGGCGCCCAGTGCGTCGAGCTCAGCGCCACAACCTCCACGGTTGGAGGCACGGCGTTCGTGACCGCCATCCACGCGGCCCTGCCGAAGGCGAAGATCCTCGGACCTGACGGCATGTGCGCGTCGGCCTGGGCGACCACGGTTCCGGTGCTCTGCACCGTCGCCACGCTGAACATGCAGTCCTACCCGGGCGGCAAGGCGTTCCTGAAGGCCTACAAGAAGGCCTACGGGGTCTCCAACCCGGACCCGTACTCGATCTACGGGTACGCGTCAGCGCAGCTGGGCATCTCGGCCCTGAGCCACGTCAAGGCCGGTCTGAGCGGCAAGGCACTGCAGGCCGCGATGGTCAAGGCGATGTTCGCGACCAAGAACCTCAACGGGGTGCTTGGCAAGTTCAGCATCGACAAGGCTGGTGATACGACCCTGACCGCGTACGGGCTCTACAAGCTGACCCCGACGAAGAACGGCAAGTCGGACAACCAGACGTTCGACAAGGTCCTGGCACCGATGGAGTACCTGCACGTCTCCTGAGCTGAGGCGTCTGTGACGATGGCGGGACGGGCGCCTCAGGCGTCCGTCCCGCCCCGTTCTAAAAGAGCAAACTTCTCTCCTTGTCAGCCACAACAACAGTCGAGACGGTGCGTGAGCGCGCCGCCGGACCGCTGCAGTTCGCGCGCAAGCACATCGGCGGCTGGGGGCTGATCCTGGCGCTGTTGGCGCTGCCGATCTACTACACGCTCCACGACCTGATCTCGGGGTACCAGGCCGGTGTCACCGCCAACGGTCAGCCGATCATCCATCACGACCTGTCGGTGATGGGGTTCAACCTGCTGGAGGGACTCTCCAACGGTTCGATCTGGGCGCTCATCGCGATCGGCTATACGCTCGTCTACGGCATCATCGAGCTGATCAACTTCGCCCACGGCGACGTGTTCATGATCGGTTCGTTCACCGGTACGACCGTCTGGGCAGCGCTCGGGCTGACACTGGCTACCGGACCGCTGGGAGTCGTCCTCGGCCTGTTCGTGACGTTCATCGTCACGATGTTCGCCACGGGCTCACTCAACGTGCTGATCGAGCGCGTCGGCTACAAGCCGCTGCGCAACGCGCCCAAGCTGGCGCCGCTGATCACGGCGATCGGATTCTCGTTCGTGCTGCAGAACGTCGGGCTGCTGTGGCATGGCGGCAACCCCGTCGCGGTCGATGACCTTCTGCGCTCAGGAAACACGGTCTTCAACATCTCGGGCGTCGCCGTCCATCGCCGCGACCTGTTCGCGATCGGGGTGATGATCCCGCTGGTGATGGGGCTGAACGCATTCGTGAACCGCACCGCGTCCGGCCGCGCGATGCGCGCTACGGCCCAGGACCCGGAGGCCGCGCGCCTGATGGGCATCAACGTCAACAACACGATCTCGCTGACGTTCATGCTGGGCGGCATGTTGGCCGGAGCGGCAGGAGTGATCTATGCGCTCTATGACGCGAACATCTGGTATTTCCAGGGCTTCCAGGCCGGCCTGTTCGCCTTCACGGCGGCGGTCATGGGCGGCATCGGCAACATCCGCGGCGCCGTGCTCGGCGGGCTGATCATCGGCTGCGTTCAGCAGCTCGCCGACTACCGGATGGGCACGCAGTGGACCGAGGCGGTCATCTTCGTCTACCTGATCCTCGTGATGGTGCTGCGGCCACGCGGACTGCTCGGCGAGGAGACGAGGGAAGCCGGATGAACGAGCTCAAGGCCCAGATCCAGGAGTGGCGCGAGGCGTTATCGAAGCGGATCCCGCCCGCTCCGCGCTGGCTCGGGGGCAGCTGGACGCGCCCGGGGGTGGCGCTGCTGATGGCGGCGCTGATCGTGTTTCCGGTGTTCTTCTCAGCCGCCAGCGGCTTCCTCGACGCGACGATCATCGCGCTGGCCTACGTGGTGATGGCGGTCGGCCTCAATATCGTGGTCGGCTTCGCCGGGCTGCTCGACCTCGGGTACGTCGCGTTCTACGCGATCGGGGCATACATGGTCGGCTGGCTGGCGTCGAGCTTCTTCTTCGCGGAGCACATCAACGTGCTGTCCTCCGCCCCGCACGGCTCGATCGGGATCCACCTCAATTTCATCCTGATCCTGATCTGCGCGATGATCGCCACCTCGATCGCGGGCGTGATCATCGGCCTGCCGACCCTGCGACTGCGCGGCGATTACATCGCGATCGTGACGCTCGCATTCGGGGAGATCATCGGCACGATGGTCGTCAACGGCTCCTCGATCCACCTGTGGGACGGCATGACGCTGACCGCCGGCAACCTCGGGATCTCGTCGCTGGACATGCCGTACTTCCCGGCGGTCGGGACGTTCGGGTTGTTGAGTTTGAGACCGTGGTACTGGCTGATACTGGCGATCGTGTTCGTCGCCGTGTTCGTCGCCTACCGGCTGCGTGACTCACGGCTGGGGCGCGCCTGGATCGCTCTGCGTGAGGACGAGGTTGCGGCCGTGTCGATGGGCATCCCGCTGGTCAAGACCAAGCTGCTCGCATACGCGATCGGGGCGGCGTTCGGCGGCGCGGCCGGCGCGTTCCTGGCCGACTTCGACCAGACGGTCAACGCCTCGCAGTTCGCATTCACATTCTCGATCTTCGTGATCTCGATGGTGATCCTCGGCGGCCTGGGATCGATCCCCGGAGCGATCCTCGGGGCGCTCGTGATCTCCTACATCAACTACTACCTGATCCCGGACGTGCTCAACTCGCTGCCGCACACCTTCGGGCTCAACTTCGACCTCACGGATCTAAGCATCGGCATCTACGGCTTCCTGCTGGTGATCGTGATGGTCCTGCGGCCACAGGGCCTGTGGCCGGAGCGAAGACGAAAGATGGAGCTGACGGGCGAGGTCGCGCCCGAGCACGGCGAGCTCGCCGAGCCGGGTCAGCTGTCGGCCCCGGACCTGGAACAAGGTGGGATGATCGGATGAGTGCCATGGCTGCGCCCCCGCAGGCGCCGGCGATCATGCAGGTGCGGGACGTCGTCAAGCAGTTCGGCGGGCTGACCGCCGTCAGCGGCGTCTCACTCGAGGTGCCGGACCGTTCGATCGTGTCGGTGATCGGTCCCAACGGCGCCGGCAAGACCACCCTGTTCAACATGCTGACCGGGCTCTACAAGCCCACCTCCGGCCAGATCATCCTCGGGGATCGGAACATCGCCCGCATGCGCCCTGACAAGATCACCAAGTTGGGGGTTTCCCGGACCTTCCAGAACATCCGCCTGTTCGGCGCGATGACAGCGACGGAGAACGTCATGATCGGACGCCATCCGCAGATGCGGTCCGGGCTGTTCGGCTCGATCTTCCGGCCCCCGCACGTGCGCAGGGAGGAGCGCGAGACCGAGGAGCGCGCCCGCGAACTGATCGAGTACGTCGGGATCTCCAAAGCGGCGGCCGACCGCTACGCGGGGGAGCTCTCCTACGGCGATCAGCGCCGCGTCGAGATCGCCCGCGCGCTCGCCTCCGAGCCGAAGCTGCTGTTGCTGGACGAGCCCACGGCGGGCATGAACCCCCAGGAGTCCGAGACGCTCAAGGACTTCATGCAGAAGATGCGCGCCGACCTCGGACTGACGATCCTGCTGATCGAGCACGACATGAAGGTCGTCATGGGCGTCTCTGAGCAGATCACCGTCATGGACCACGGCGAGAAGATCGCCGAGGGAGAGCCGGCGGAGGTGCGGGCCAACCAACGGGTGATCGAGGCCTACCTGGGGAAACAGGGCTGATGGCGCTCCTGGAGGTCAACGACATCCGCGCCCACTACGGTGGGATCGAGGCGCTCAAGGGTGTGTCGCTGGCAGTCGAGGAGGGGGAGGTCGTGACCCTGATCGGCTCCAACGGAGCGGGCAAATCGACGACCCTGCGGGCGATCACCGGCCTGACCCCGGCCAGCAGTGGGAGCGTGGTGATCGGCGGTGAGGACATCACGCGGGTGCCCGCGCATGAGATCGTCGATCGCGGAATCGCGCTGTCCCCCGAGGGGCGCCACTGCTTCTCGCGGATGACCGTGCGCGAGAACCTCGACCTCGGCGCTCACCGCCGCCGCGGTGACAAGACCGCCGCCGAGGACATGGAACGGGTCTTCACCCTGTTCCCGCGGCTGAAGGAGCGCGCAAAGCAGAAGGCGGGCACGATGTCCGGTGGTGAGCAGCAGATGCTTGCGATGGGCCGGGCGCTGATGGCCCGGCCACGGCTGCTGCTGCTCGACGAGCCCTCGATGGGGATCGCGCCGATTCTCGTGCAGCGGATCTATGAGACGATCGCCGAGATCAACCGCAGCGGTGTCACGATCCTGCTCGTGGAGCAGAACGCGAACTATGCGCTCGACGTTTCGCAGCGCGGGTATGTGATGGAGACCGGCCGGATCGCGCTCGAGGGTGAGTCCGAACGGCTTCGCACCGATCCCGACGTGCAACGCGCGTACCTGGGAGCCTGAGCCGTGGCGATCTTCGCCCTGATCGGGATCAAGGCCTTCTACCTGCTGCTCGCCTGGCTGCTGTCGGCGGCAATCGGGGGCGCGGTTGCCGACCGCAAGGGTTACGGCGAACGCCTGGGGCTGGCCTTCGGTCTGCTCCTGACCGTGGTCGGCCTGCTGATCGTGCTGCTGTTGCCCGGCCGCCCCGGATCGGCCTGGAAGGTCGAAGGCCCGCTGCCCAAGCGCTCCAAGCGCTCTAAGCCCTCCAGCTAGAACTCTTCTAGGCTCCAGTCGATGGCCGCAACCGCCGCCGACATCGCGACCGCGAACGAGTTCGCGACCGACGAGCTGCTGCTGATCGACGGCAACAGCCTCGCCTATCGGGCCTTCTTCGCCCTGCCCGAGTCGATCGCCACCTCCACCGGCATACCCACCAACGCGATCTTCGGGCTTGCGTCGATGCTGGTCAAGATCCTCACCGAGTATGGGCAGCGGCCGACGATCGTCGTCTGGGACGGCGGCTACACGGGTCGCAAGGAGCTGTACCCCGAGTACAAGGCTCAACGCTCGTCGCGGCCCGATCTGCTCAGGGAGCAGTGGCCCCACTTCGAGCCGCTGATCGAGGCGTTCGGCTATCGCAACCTGCGGGTCGAGGGCTACGAGGCCGACGACGTGATCGCGTCGCTGGCGCAGCTCGCGAAGCGTGCGGGCCCCGGCGGTGCACCGATCCAGGTGATGGTGCTGACCGGCGACCGCGATGCCTTCCAGCTGGTGGATGACACGACACGGATCATGGCCCCGGGTCGCGGTATCACCGACACGAGGATCTACGACACGCAGGGGGTGCTCGACCGCTACGGGATCACCCCTGAGCTCGTCCCCGACTTCATCGGGCTCAAGGGCGACACCAGCGACAACATTCCCGGTGTCCCCGGTATCGGTGACAAGACCGCCTCGGACCTGTTGCAGCGGTTCGGCTCGCTCGAGCAGGTGCTGGCCTCGATCGACGAGATCTCGGGCGCCAAGCGCAAGCAGAACCTGGCCAACCATGCCGACGACGCGCGCCTGTCCAAACAGCTCGCGACCGCCAAGCGCGACATCCCCGTCGAGCTCGATCTCGCCGAGCTCGTGGCGCAGACGCCCGACCGCTCGCAGCTGCGCGACACGTTCCGGCAGTTCGAGCTGCGGGATCCTCTGAGGCGGCTGGAAGAGGCCTTTGGCGTGGACGAGGCGGCCCCCGCCCCGGCACGCGTGGCCGCGAATGCCGGGGCAGCGGCTGCCGCACCCACGTTCAAGGTGCGTGGTGCCACCCTCGAGGATCTCGCTGCGCTGGAAGGGAACGTTGAGGTCGCGCTGGCCGTGCGTGCGCCGGATGCGCCGGAGGGAGCGTTGTTCGGCGAGGAGTCGCGTTGGAGCTTCGGCCTGCTGAGCGGGGATGAGGTGTTGAGCGGCTTCTGCGAAGGGCCGGAGCAGGTCGTCGCACAGCTCGGCTACCGGGCGGTGATCGCACACGATGCGAAGTCGCTGAGGACGGTGCCGGCGACACTGGCGCACGACACCGAGATCGGCGCATATCTGCTCGAACCGGCGCGCCGTGCCTACCCGTTCCGTGAGCTCACCGAGGAGCGCGGGTTCGGTGTGCCGGCCGACGTCGACCCGGCGGCTGCTGACGCCGTTCTCCTCCATCGCCTGGCTGACTGGCAGCGCGAGGAGCTCCGGGGCCGTGGCCTGACCGGGCTCATGAACGAGGTCGAGCTGCCGCTGGTCCGCATCCTGCGCGACATGGAAGTCGCGGGCCTCAAGCCCGACACGGAACGTCTGGCCGCCATCTCGGCACGCGTCAGGCTGGAAGCTGACGCGCTCGAGCAGGAGATCTTCGAGCTGGCGGGCGAGGAGTTCACGCTGGGCTCACCTCGCCAGCTGGAGGAGATCCTGTTCGGCAAGCTGGGGCTATCGCGCAAGCGGCGCGGCAAGACGGGATACAGCACCGACGCCCGGGTACTGCAGGCGATCCGCGACGAGCACCCGATCATCCCGAAGATCGAGCGCTGGCGAGAGCTGACGAAGCTGGCCCAGACCTACCTCGATGCCCTGCCGCAACTGCTTGCGACCGACGGCCGGATCCACACGACCTTCAACCAGACCGCGGCTGCGACCGGCCGGTTGTCCTCCAACAGCCCGAACCTGCAGAACATCCCGATCCGGACCGAGCTTGGACGCGAGATCCGTGCCTGTTTCGTGGCCGAGCGCGGCAACCTGCTGGTCAGCGCAGATTACTCACAGGTGGAGCTTCGGCTGCTCGCCCAGATCGCCGGAGAGGACGCGCTCAAGGAGATCTTCAGACGTGGCGAGGACGTGCACACCGCGACCGCGATGCGGGTCTTCGACGTCGCGGCCGACCAGATCGACCCCGGGATGCGCTCGAAGGCGAAGATGATCAACTACGGGATTGTCTACGGGCTCTCCGCCTATGGCATGGCCGACCGTCTCGACATCCCCCAGGGCGAGGCCGACGAGTTCATCCAGCGCTACCTGGCCGGATTCCCGGCCGTCAAGCGCTTCATCGACGAGACGATCGAGCAGGGCACGGAGCTCGGCTACGTGTCCACCCTATTCGGACGTCGGCGGCAGGTGCCCGAGCTGCGCGCGCGGCGGTGGGAGCTGCGCAAGCAGGGGGAGCGTTTCGCGGTCAACATGGTGATCCAGGGCACGGCGGCCGACGTCATGAAGATCGCGATGGTCCGCGCATACGACGCGCTCGCGGCCGAGAGCCTGAGGTCACGGCTGATCCTGCAGATTCACGACGAGCTGCTGTTCGAGGGCCCAGAGGCCGAGGCAGAGCAGGTGCGTGCGCTCGCGATCCGGGAGATGGAGGGCGCGTTCGAGATGGACCCGCCGCTGGCGGTCGAGGCCGGGGTCGGCCGCGACTGGCTGTCCGCCAAGTAGCCGGCCGGCGAAGCAGCGGCGAGCCTGCCGCGGCTCACGCCGACGTCTGAGCGCTCAGCCCGCCGTGACGAACGATGGGTGCGCGATCCCCAGGTAGTGGTCGAAGGACCAGTCGACGAAGCGCTTGTCGGCGAGCGTCTTCAGCGACTGCGAGAGCAGACGCGGCGGGAGCCGCGGAACCAGCCGCTGGACCTGCAACATCGAGTCGAACTTCCAGCGGTGCGTGGCGCTGAACGCACCGTAACGGGCGAGCGCGTCGCCCCTGCTCTGGCGGCCGGCGATCACCTGCACGAGCTCACGCCCGCAGGCGATGCCGAAGTAGAGGGCCGTGCGGATGCCCTCCGCGGTCAGTGGCAGGCAGTGCCCGGCTGAGTCGCCGGCGAAGAACACGCCACCCTCGATCGCGTCGCGGATGCGGTGGGGGATCCAGTTGCCCTGGTACCTGACCGGTTCGCGGTCGAGGTCGTGGGCCAGCTCGACGGTGGTCTCCTTGACGTGGAAGCGTGGGTCGAACGAGCCGACTCCGACGCGGACCTCGTGGCCTGCCGGGAAGCTCCAGCCGTAACCGGCCGGAACGTATCTGCGATCGATCCAGATCTCGAGTTCGTCACCACTGCCGTGGGGATGAACCTCGAGCCCGCGCGAGAGATACGCGTCGGGTGGCTGGATCGGCTCTCCGGCGCCGAGCACCCGCCGCCAGCCGAGCGCGTCGACAATCAGTGGCGCGCGGATCTCGCCGCGGTCGGTGTGGACCGCGTCGCCATCGCGGCCTTCGACCTTGGCGGTCTCGAACTCGAAGCGATCGTGCGGGAGCCGGTCCCAGAGCAGACCGCAGAGCCTGCGGTAGTCGAAGGTGCTGAACGTCCAGGGCAGATCGAAGCCGATCGTGGCATGTGGTGTGTGGATCAGCAGCTCGCTGAACGTCTGCTGGTGGGAACCCATCAGATCGAGCGCCTCGAGCCAGGAGGTCGGGATCGCGCAGGCCGAGGTCTGGCGCTCGCCGATGTCGTAGCGGTCGATCACGATCACCTTCGCGCTCGCGTCCGCCAACTCGCGTGCGGTTGCGAGGCCGGCGAAGCTAGCCCCGCAGATCAGGACGTCGCAGTCACGGTTGATCGGGGTGCGCTCGGCTCCGCGTTTGGTGGCTCTGGTCGGCATCGCCGCGGCCGAGTGTAGGAGCGCCACCACCCCGAACGTCGGCAGCCTCGTCGCTCACTCGCCAGGCGCCCGTACGACCTGCCTGGCTACACTCGGGTGTCCACATGTCAACCATCACAGACCCAAACCCAACCGAACTTCAGGACGTCAAGGTCGTCGAAGGATCCGATGGCCTGCTGCTTGAACTGCCTGACGGCTCGATCGTCCCCAACTACGACGCCACGATCAAGCCCTTCTCCGAAGGTGACGTCGTCACCGGCTATGTCGTGCGCATCGACAACGACGAGGTTCTCGTCGACATCGGTTACAAGTCCGAGGGCGTCATTCCGGCCAACGAGCTTTCGATCCGCAAGTCGGTCGATCCGGGCGACGAAGTGTCGATCGGCGAAGAGGTCGACGCGCTGGTCCTCACCAAGGAAGACCAGGACGGCCGGCTGATCCTCTCCAAGAAGCGTGCCCGCTTCGAGAAGGCCTGGCGCCGCATCGAGGCCGCCGCCCAGTCCGGTGAGCCGGTCGAGGGCTCGGTCATCGAAGTGGTCAAGGGCGGTCTCATCATCGATCTCGGAGTGCGCGGATTCCTTCCCGCTTCGCTGGTCGACATCCGCCGCGTCCCGAACCTCGACGAGTACATGGGTACGGCGATCGAGTGCAAGGTGATCGAGCTCAACCGCTCGCGCAACAACGTCGTGCTGTCGCGCCGCGCGGTGCTCGAGGAGCAGCGCAAGGAGGATCGTGAGCGGATTCTCGACCGTCTGCAGCCGGGCCAGGTCGTGGAGGGGGTGATCTCGAACATCGTGGACTTCGGCGCATTCGTCGACCTCGATGGGATCGACGGTCTGATCCACATCTCCGAGCTGTCGTGGTCGCACGTGAATCACCCGTCCGAGATCCTCAACATCGGCGACGCCGTCTCGGTGAAGGTGCTCGACATCGATCGCAACCGGCAGCGCATCTCGCTGGGTCTCAAGCAGACCCAGGAGGATCCGTGGCAGCGGGTGATCGACACCTACAACATCGGCGACGAGCTCGAAGGCACCGTCACAAAGGTCGTCGCGTTCGGCGCCTTCGTGGAGATTCTCGACGGCGTCGAGGGACTGGTCCACATCTCCGAACTGGCTCAGCATCACGTTGAGAACCCGCGCGAGATCATCCAGCCGGGTGACCCCGTCCGCGTCAAGATCCTCGAGATCGACTCTGAGCGTCGGCGCCTGTCGCTGTCGATCAAGCGTGTCGAGGGCCAGGTGCTCCCCGTTCGGCCGATCGTTGCACCGGCCGCTGACGAGATCGAGGACGTGCCCGAGCTCGGGCTGTCCGAGGACGTGTTCGCGGAAGCCGACTCCGAGGTTGAAGCCTCCGTGACGGAGGACGAGGAGCCCGCCGCGGCTGTCGAGGTCGACGAGGAGCCCGCTGCGGCTGTCGAGGTCGACGAGGAGCCCGCTGCGGCTGTCGAGGTCGACGAGGAGCCCGCTGCGGCTGTCGAGGTCGACGAGGAGCCCGCCGCGGCTGTCGAGGTCGACGAGGAGCCCGCCGCGGCTGTCGAGGTCGACGAGGAGCCCGCCGCGGCTGTAGAGGTCGACGACGAGCCCGCTGCGTAGCCGGCTCTCAGGCTGAGTCTGGTGAAGGGCGGTACGGCTTGCACGCACCGCCCTTCATTGCGTTGACAGGTGGTATCGGCGCCGGCAAGTCGACTGCGCTGGCCGCCCTGGAGCGCCTCGGGGCTGCGGTCATCTCAAGCGATGCTGTGGTGCATGAGCTATACGGCTCGCCTGAGGTGCGCGACGCGGTGATCGCGCGGTTTGGCGCCGAGGTGGCACCGGACGGCGTCATCGATCGTGCCGCGCTCGCGGAACGGGCGTTCGCGACGGACGCCGACCGTTCATGGCTGGAGCGGCTGCTGTGGCCGCTCGTGCAAGAGCGGGTGACCGCCTGGCGAGCGGCGGCGAACCGCGACGAGCCGCCTCCTCGGGTGTTGGTGGTGGAGGTGCCGCTTCTGTTCGAGGCGGGGAGCGACGCGGTGTATGACGCCACCATCGCAGTGATCGCCGATGAGCAGGTCCGGGCCGACCGCGCGCGGTCCCGCGGACACCGGGCGTTGGACGAGCGCTCTGCCCGGCAACTCAGCCAGGAGGAAAAGGCCGCACGTTCCAAATTCGTCGTCAGCAACGACGGCGACGTCGCCGAACTCGAACACAAGCTGTCATCGATCCTTGCCATGCTGGGTGCGTGAGCGTGAGCGAGGAAGGTGTTTACGCGGCGGGAGCCTGACATGGGCGTGACTCAGAGGCACGTGAGCTACTCGCATGGGCGACCCGATGACGTCGGGATCAGGCGCCGTCGGCTCAGGGTGTTCGTCACCCTGCTGGTGATCGGCGTCGGTGTGCTGCTGTTGCTGCCCCTGGCTCGGCGTGCGATCCAGCATTTCACGCTGCCACTCAGCTACGCGTCGATCATCCGCCAGCAGGCGGCTGACAAGCACCTGGATCCGGCGCTGATCGCCGCCGTGATCTACGCGGAGACGCGGTTCCGCCCCCGCGAGTCCTCGACCGGCGCGCTCGGGTTGATGCAGGTCGAGCCTGCGACAGCGAAGTTTCTCGCTCGCCGATCAGGTGGATACGCCTTCAACGTTGCGGACCTCGGCACACCGTCGGTGAACATCGCCTACGGCAGCTACTACCTGCGCTATCTGCTTGACGCGTACGGCGGGCAGGAGACTCTGGCGTTGGCCGCGTACAACGGCGGCGAGACCAACGTCGACGCCTGGTTGACCAGGGCCCGCGCCGCCCACCGGTCGTTCACCGTTGCAGACATCCCGATCGCTCAGACTCGCGCCTACGTCTCCGAGGTCATGGCCAAGCAGCGGGCCTACAGGGCGCATTACGCCCACCAACTCGGGTATGGCTGATGAGGCCCTCCACGGGCGATGTCGAAGTCCAGTTGGTCTCCGTGTTCGACGGCAGCCACCAACTGCCGCCTATCCTGCCGGCCGACTGACCGGGTAGACGCTCACCGAGGGGGTGGCCAAGCACAGCCACCCCCGAAACCAATGCGGTCAGAACCTGACCACCCCGCCGCTAGGATCAGGGGCCAGTGCCAGGATTCGAGCTAGACGCGACCTTCAGCCCCACCGCCGACCAGCCGGCGGCGATCAGGAGCCTGGCCGAGGGCATCGAGAGCGGTGAGCGGGCGATGACGCTGCTGGGCGCGACCGGCACCGGCAAGACGATGACGATGGCGGCGACGATCGCGGAGGTCGACCGCCCGTCGCTGGTGATCGCGCACAACAAGACGCTGGCGGCGCAGCTCTGCAACGAGTTCCGCACGTTCTTTCCGCGCAACGCGGTCGAGTACTTCGTCTCCTACTACGACTACTACCAGCCCGAGGCGTACGTTCCCAGCAAGGATCTCTACATCGAGAAGGACTCGGCGATCAACCAGGAGATCGATCGGCTCAGGCACGCGGCCACGGCCGCGCTGTTCGCGCGGCGGGACGTGCTGATCGTGGCGTCGGTCTCAAGCATCTACGGACTCGGCTCGCCAGACGTCTACGACGAGAACCTGCAGACGCTGGTGAAGGGCTCGATGATCGACCGTGACGGGCTGCTGCGGAAGCTCGTCAGCATCCAGTACAGCCGCAACGACACGGCGCTGGCGCGGGGAACCTTCCGCGTGCGCGGTGAGACGCTTGAGATCTGGCCGGCCTACGCGGAGACGGCATACAGGATCAGCATGTTCGGCGACGAGGTCGAGCACCTGCAGCACTTCGATCCGGTCACCGGCGAGCTGATCGAGGACGACCTCGAGCACGTCGCAATCTGGCCCGCGTCGCATTACAACGTGCGCGAGGGCATGATCGACGACGCCGTGGCCCAGATCGGAGCGGAGCTCGAGGAGCGAACCGGGGAGCTCGAGGCCAGCGGCAAGCTGCTCGAGGCGCATCGGCTCAGGCAGCGCACCCAGTACGACATGGAGATGCTGCGCGAGATGGGATTCTGCAGCGGCATCGAGAACTACAGCCGCATCCTCGATGGTCGCAGGGCGGGCGAGCGACCGTACTGCCTGCTCGACTACTTCCCCGATGACTTCGTCTGCTTCATCGACGAGTCGCATCAGACAGTGCCGCAGATCGGCGGCATGCACGAAGGGGACCGCAGCCGGAAGCAGACGCTCGTCGACTACGGGTTCCGGCTCCCGAGCGCGCTGGACAACCGGCCGCAGACCTTCCAGGAATTCCTCAGCATCACGCCGCAGATGGTGTTCGTCTCGGCGACACCGGGCGAGTATGAGCGGACGCACTCGCAGCGGGTCGTCGAGCAGATCGTGCGTCCGACCGGGATCGTCGACCCGGAAATCGAGGTGCGCGAGACCAAGAACCAGATCGACGATCTGATGAACGAGATCAGAGTTCGGGTCGATCGCAACGAGCGTGTCCTGGTCACGACGCTCACCAAGAAGATGTCCGAGGATCTGACCGGCTACCTGCTGGAGATGGGCTTCAAGGTCCGCTACCTGCACTCGGAGATCGACACGCTGGAGCGCATCCAGATCATCCGTGAGCTGCGGCTCGGCGAATTCGATGTGCTGGTCGGCGTCAATCTTCTGCGCGAGGGCCTGGACCTGCCGGAGGTCTCGCTGGTGGCGATCCTCGACGCGGACAAGGAGGGCTTCCTGCGCGGCGCCACCTCCCTGATCCAGACGATCGGCCGCGCCGCTCGCAATGTCGAGGGCAGGGTGCTGATGTACGCCGACAGGCAGTCGGCCGCGATGACGACCGCGATCGAGGAGACCAGTCGCCGGCGCGAGATCCAGGTCGCGTACAACCGTGACCACGGGATCACTCCCGAGACGATCACAAAGGGGATCTCTGACATCGCCGAGTTCCTGCAGTCGGAGTCGAGGGTTCCGAAGTCGCGTCGCCGGCGACAGCGGGAGGCTGCCGGGACATTGGCGCCGGCCGAGCTCGAACGCCGGATCGTCGAGCTCGAGGAGGAGATGCTGGCCGCGGCCGAGGACCTGCGCTTCGAGTACGCCGCCAAGCTTCGCGACGAGATCCGCGACATCAAACGCGAGCTCGACGTGGCCGTGGCCGAAGGCCGAGCGTAGGGGAACGTCTGTTCGCTTCAATAAGATCAATGTCGTGGATCAACTGATCGTCTCCGGCGCCCGGGAGCACAACCTCAAGGACATCACCGTCACGATCCCGCGGGATTCGATGACGGTCATCACCGGCCTCTCCGGCTCCGGGAAATCGTCGCTGGCGTTCGACACGATCTACGCCGAGGGGCAGCGCCGTTACGTGGAGTCGCTGTCCGCGTACGCCCGGCAGTTCCTGGGGCAGATGGATAAGCCGGACGTCGATTCGATCGAGGGCTTGTCACCTGCGATCTCGATCGACCAGAAGACGACCTCGCGCAATCCGCGCTCGACGGTTGGGACCGTCACCGAGATCTATGACTATCTGCGACTGCTGTGGGCGCGGATCGGCAAGCCGCACTGCCACATCTGCGGGCGGCCGATCAGCGGTCAGTCCGCGGAGCAGATCATCGACCAGGTGATGGAGCTGGCGGCGGGCACGCGCTTCATGGTGCTGGCGCCGATCGTGCGTGGACGCAAGGGGGAGTACGCCAAGCAGCTCGAGGAGCTGCGCGGCGAGGGCTTCACGCGCGCGAAGATCGACGGGGAGCTGCGCCGACTCGACGAGGAGATCGTGCTCGACAAGAAGTTCAAGCACGACATCTCGATCGTGGTCGACCGGCTCGTGATGAAGGAGGATCTGCGCAAGCGCCTGGCCGATTCGATCGAGACGGCGGTGGCGCTGGCCGGCGGACTCGTGGAGATCGAGCTGGTGGACGGCGCCGGAGCCGGTGGTGAGGCGAGCCGGATCCAGCTCTACAGCGAGAAGTTCGCCTGCCCCGTGCATGGGCCGAGCCTGGTCGAGCTCGAGCCGCGGATCTTCAGCTTCAACTCGCCGCACGGCGCGTGCCCTCGGTGCACGGGTCTCGGCTCGCAGATGGAGATCGACCCGGAGCTGGTGGTGCCAGATCCGGAGCTGTCGATAGGTGAGGGCGCGATCGCCCCGTGGGCGGTGAGTGCCTCCGATTACTACGAGCAGCTGATGCAGGCGATCGCGGCGCGTTACGGCGTCGATCTCGACGTCCCCTGGGTGCGACTGCCTGAGGATCAGCGTGACTTCTTCATGTACGGGACCAACGGCGACCGCTTCCAGGTCGCCTATCGCAACCGCTTCGGACGCCGGCGCAACTACACGACAGCGTTCGAGGGGATCGTCAAGGGGCTCGAACGCCGCTACCGCGAGACCGAGTCGGAGTTCGTCAAGGAGAAGATCGAGGAGTACATGACGCTTCGCCCGTGCCCCGATTGCGGAGGCGCGCGGCTGAAGCCGGAGTCGCGAGCGGTGCTGGTTGCCGGCCTGCCGATCAACGAATTCACGGCGCTGTCGACGCGCCGGGCACTCGCGTGGGTGCGCGAGCTCGAGCTCTCCGAGCATGACCGGCGCATCGCCCACCTGGTCCTGCGGGAGATCGAGGAGCGGCTCAGCTTCCTGGAGAACGTCGGCGTCGGCTATCTGAGCATGGAGCGCGCATCGGCGACGCTGTCGGGCGGCGAGGCGCAGCGGATCCGCCTGGCGACGCAGATCGGCTCGTCGCTGGTTGGCGTGCTCTACATCCTCGACGAGCCCTCGATCGGGTTGCACCAGCGCGACAACAGGAAGCTGATCGCGACGCTTGAGCGACTGCGCGATCTGGGCAACACGGTGCTGGTCGTCGAGCACGACGAGGAGACGATGCGCTCGGCCGACCACCTGCTCGACATCGGTCCCGGGGCCGGCGAGCACGGCGGCTACGTGGTGGCACAGGGAACGGCCGATGAGGTTGCGGAGGTTCCGGAGTCGTTGACCGGGCAGTTCCTGGCAGGAACCCGCCGGATCGAGCCGCCGAAGAAGCGGCGCAAGCCGACCGGCTACGTGGCCATCAGGGGCGCTGCGGAGAACAACCTCAAGCGGATCGACGTAAAGGTGCCGTTGGGCGTGTTGTGCAGTGTCACCGGGGTCTCCGGCTCGGGCAAGTCGACGCTCGTCAACGGGGTGCTGTTCAAGGCGGCGGCCAACCGGCTCAGCAAGACGCGTGTACGGGCGGGGGCACATTCGGCAATCACGGGACTCGAGCAACTCGACAAGATCATCTCCGTCGACCAGTCGCCGATCGGTCGCACGCCGCGCTCGAATCCGGCGACCTACATCGGACTGTTCGATCAGATCCGGGATCTGTTCGCGAAGACGCCCGAGGCCCGGGCTCGTGGCTACAAGCAGGGCCGCTTCTCGTTCAACGTGAAGGGCGGGCGCTGCGAGGTGTGCAAGGGCGACGGGCAGATAAAGATCGAGATGCACTTCCTGCCGGATGTCTATGTGCCCTGCGAGCAGTGCCACGGTAAGCGCTACAACCGTGAGACGCTCGAGGTCCGCTTCAAGGGAAAGACGATCGCCGACGTGCTCGAGATGCCGATCGGCGAGGCACTCGAGTTCTTCGCCCACATCCCCAAGATCAGGCGACGGGTGCAGTCGCTGAACGACGTTGGTCTCGGGTACATGCGGCTCGGGCAGCCGGCGACGACCCTCTCAGGCGGTGAGGCGCAGCGCGTGAAGCTGGCGGCGGAGCTCTCCAAGGTGGCGACCGGACGAACGATCTACATCCTCGATGAGCCGACGACGGGCCTGCATTTCGCCGACATCCAGAGGCTGCTCGAGGTGCTCGACAAGCTCGTCGATGCGGGGAACTCGGTGGTGGTGATCGAGCACAACCTGGACGTGATCAAGGTCTCGGATTACCTGATCGACCTCGGTCCCGAGGGCGGCGATGAGGGCGGGACGCTGATCGCGAGCGGCACACCGGAGCAGATCGCTGCCGTGCCGGAGTCCTACACGGGCCAATTCCTGAAGCCGCTTTTGGCTGCGAAGCCCGCGCGCGCGACGCGCGGCGGACGCGGGCGGGCCGCGGTGGCCGCGTGAGCGAGGAGGGTGCCGGCGGCAGGTCGAGGCTGCGCGAGGACCTCAAGCTCTGGGCGCAGAAGTGGGGCTGGTATCAGCGCAACAGCACGCCCTGGAACCGCGCGCGGATTCATTACGAGCTGGCGCGGCGTCAGGCCTTCGCGCGCTGGCCGCTGCATGGGGACGTGCTCGAGGCGCTACACGACGGGCGGCTGGAGTTGGGTGCCCACGTGCTGTTCGAGCCCGGTGTCTGGATCACGATGCCGGCGCCGGCTCGGGTTCGGATCGGAGCCGGGACGATGTTCAACCTCGATGTGATGGTGGCGGCACTCGGGCTGATCGAGATCGGCGAGAACTGCATGTTCGCCAACGGATGCGTGATCACGGATGCAAACCATCGCTACGACAATCCGGTCAGGCCGGTTCCGTGGCAGGGCTTCAAGAGCAAAGGGCCCACCCGCGTCGGTGACAACGTCTGGTGTGGCGCGCACGTGGTGATCACCAGCGGCGTCACAATCGGCGAGCGCTGCGTGATCGGCGCCAACTCCGTGGTGGCCAGCGACATCCCCGCGCACTCGGTCGCGGCCGGGGCCCCCGCCAAGGTGATTCGGACGATCACCTACGACCGGGTCAGCCGTTCTTGATCACGATCGCCTCGAGGATATGGGCGACGTGCTCGGTGGCATCGATCGCATCCTCCAGGCGCTCGAACAAATCCTTCCAGCGGATCACGACCATCGGATCGATGCCGCCGTTGAAAAGTGACGCTATCGCCTCACGCGTGATGCGGTCACCCTCGTTCTCGAGCCGGTTGATCTCGACCGTGTAGGCCGAGATGTCATGGAAGCCGCGCAGCTTCGGGACGGCCTCGCCGATCTGGCGGCAGGCCAGGTTCAGCACCTCAGCGAGCTTAATCGCCTGATCCATCGGGGCCTCGATCTTATAGAGGCCGAGGTAATCGGCGACCTCCTCGATGAAGTCGACGATGTCGTCGAGGGAGGACGTCAGGGCGAGCACGTCCTCGCGGTCGATCGGCGTGGGGACCGTGCGGTTGAGGCGGTCGAGGATGTCGTGGGTGATCCGGTCGCCGTCGTGCTCGCAGTCACGGATCTCGGCGGCGAGCTGGTGGCGATCCGGGTAGTCGCTCAGCAGCTGCTCAAGGAGCTCTCCTGAGCGCATGACGTTGTTACCGGCATCCTCGAACAGCTCGAAGTAGACCTTCTCTCGCGGGGCAAGAGCCTGAGGAATCCGCGCCATTCCCGCATCCTAATAGGTTCCGCTGCGATTCCTCAAAGTGGAAAGCTGATCACGCAGATCTGCCAGTTCTTCGGCGTCGATCGAGTAGCAGTGCTCCGGTGCCGGATAGCGCCGCTCGCGCACATCGGCGGCGTAGGCGGCGACCCCAGCTGTCATCTCCGGCTGCAGATTCGCGTACCGCTGCGCGAAGCGGGCGCCGCCGGCGTCGCGGATGCCCAGCAGGTCATGAAAGACCAGCACCTGACCATCGGTCGCCGGGCCTGCACCGATGCCGATCACAGGTATGCGCATGAGGGTCATGAGCTCCTCGGTGACGGCAGCTGGAATCGCCTCGAGCACGATCGCGAAACTGCCGGCCTCCTGCAACGCCAGCATCTCGCGGGCGATGCGTGCCGCACCGGCAGCAGTGCGGCCCTGGGCGCGATTGCCGCCGAGCGCCGTCGATGTCTGAGGCGTCAGGCCGACATGGCCCATCACCGGGATGCCCGCCTCGACGATCGCTCGCGCCCTTGCCACCGACGTGGCGTTGCCGCGTTCGAGCTTGACCGCATCGGCGCCGGTCTCCTTGATGAAGCGCATCGCCGTGCGCACGGCCTGGGCATCGGACTCCTCATACGAGCCGAACGGGAGGTCGGCGATCATGAACGGGGTCCGGAGCCCGCGGCGGACCGCTCTGGCCAGCATCACCATCTCGTCAGTGGTCACGGCAACGGTCGACGGGTAGCCGAGGACCATCTCGGCACCCGAGTCGCCGACCAGGACGAGGTCGACGCCCGCAGCCTCAGCGGTCCGCGCGCTGGGATAGTCGTATGCGGTGACCATCACGAGCGCCTCGCCGCGCCCGTGCTTCTCGGCCAGGATCGGAAGCGTCACCGGGAGTCGCGAGGCATCCTCAGGGGCTGTGAGGCGGGGTGGTGCTGGATGGGGCATGTCAAACACTCCTCGTGTTGCTTCCCGCCGCCACCGGCGGTCGGGAGCTCATTGGATCTGGTGAGAGCAGCTGGTTGTCAATCAGGCGAATCCTCCCGACGCGCGCCGCGACCAGCGCAAGTGCCGGACCGTCGATCGTCGTCACCGGCATCAACGTGTCGGGGTCGACGATGGCGAAGTACTCGGTGTCAGCGGGCGCGGCGTCGAGCTCGGCGCAGGCGCCGGCGATCAAGGTCCGGGCGTCGAGCTCGCCGGCACCGACCAGCGCGGCCGCGGTCCGGAGCGAGCGGCCCAACGCGAGCGCTCGTTCACGCTCGTCCGGTGTCAGCAGCAGATTGCGGCTGGACAGCGCAAGACCGTCGGAGTCACGCACGATCGGGCAGACCTCGATCCGCACCGGCATGTTCAGGTCCCGCACCAGCCGCCTGATCATCAGCACCTGTTGGGCGTCCTTCTGACCGAAGTAGGCGACGTCCGGCGCGACCATGTTGAACAGCTTGGTGACGACGGTGGCAACCCCGTCGAAATGGCCGCGGCCACGCGCGACACCCTCCAGGGCCTCGGTCACACCCTCCACGCTGACGGTCGTCGCGAAGCCGGTGGGGTAGATCTCCTCAACTGACGGCACGAACAGGAAATCCACGCCCTGATCAGCCGCCAGCAGGGCGTCGCGCTCCTCATCCCGCGGGTAGGCCAAGAGGTCGGCGTCCTCGTTGAACTGGGCCGGATTGACGAACAGCGAGACGACCGTGACATCGCTGTCGCCGCGCGCGCGGCGCATCAGCGAGAGATGGCCGTCGTGCAAGGCGCCCATCGTGGCCACCAGGCCGATGCGGCGGCCATCCCGTCGTGGCTGCGCGAGCGCGGCGTGCAGTTCCGGGATCGTGCGCAGCGTCCTCATGCGGCCAGCATCCGGGTCGCGTCGGTCAGTGCGTCGAACAGCGCAAGCAGTTCGGGGGCGCGTTGGATGACGGCGTCCCGCTGTCGGGTGACGGTGACCTGATCGCCGCGAGCGACGGGGCCTGTCAGGGCGCGCCTGCCGCCCAGCGTCGCCCAGTTCTCGACCGTGGCTCGCACCAGCGGCACCAACATCTCGCGCCGGATTCCGGCACCGGCGCCGACCTGTTCCGCAGCGGCCTCGAGTGTCACCAGGAAGTTCGACGCGATCGAAGCGGCGGCGTGATAGGCGGAACGGTCCTCCGGTTCGACGCGGATCGTCTCCATCCGCAGTGCAAGGGCAAGCTCCTCGGCAACTGAGAATGCGCGCGAGCTGCTGGCATCGATCGCAGCGGTGGCGCCGGTGAAGTCGCCGCCGGTTTCGGTGACCGTCATCAGCGGATGCAAGGAGAAGGCCTCGTGCGGGTGCAGTGGCTCGAGCCCGGTGGCACCCGAGCAGTGGCCGACGATCGGGCCGGGCGCGGCCGCCGCGGCCGCGTTGGCGATCTCCGCGTCGGGTACGCACAGGAGCACGACGTCGAAGGAGCCCAGCTCGGCACCGCGCCCGAAAGGACCGCCGACCGACAGGGTGTCGCCTGCGGCGGCAACGTCGGTGGCGACCAGCGCGTGCGCGAGCGCGTTACCCAGCCGGCCATCGCCGACGATCGCGATCCGCGTCACAGCGCGATTGGAAGCAGTGTGTGCCATTGCTCTGGGGTCCATCCCTTGTGACAAAGGTGACGGCCTTCCCCAATCGTACAGATCCGCACGGACCCAACGGGCGGCGGTTAGCATCGCCGGGGATGGAGCCCGTGTTCGAGAGCGCTGCTGAACGCCGAGAGCTGCTCAAGGCGATCTATCAGGAAGCGCGTGGCTGCACCGCATGCGCGCTGCACGAGACCCGTACGCAGGTCGTGTTCGGGTCCGGCAACGCCGACGCGGAGCTGATGTTCGTGGGCGAGGCCCCCGGGGCGAACGAGGATCAGCAGGGGCTCCCGTTCGTCGGCCAGGCCGGCAAGCTGCTCGAAAAGCTGCTCGGGGAGATCGGCATGGAGAGGGCGGACGTGTTCATCGCCAACACGCTCAAGTGCCGTCCACCGGGCAACCGCGACCCCTACCCGCACGAGCTCGACACCTGCCAGCATTACCTCTACAGCCAGCTCGAGCTGATCCAGCCGACGGTGGTGTGCACGCTCGGTAACTTCGCGACCAAGCTGCTGAGAGGCGAGCCGACCGGGATCTCGAAGATCCACGGGCAGGCGGAGGTGCGGACGATCGGGCCGCGGGCGGTGCGGCTGTACCCGCTGTACCACCCGGCGGCCGCGCTGTATACCCCCTCAACGCTGGAGATGCTGCGGGATGACTTCCTGCGGATCCCGGAGATCCTGGAGCTGGGGCCGCCAGATCAGCCCGTGCGTGCCGTTCCGGAGCCAGAGCGCTTCGAGGAGGCGGTGATCGAGGCCGATCCGGAGCAGCTCGGGCTCTTCTAAGTTGCGACCCGTTCGAGCGCCGGCCGGCGCGACAGCGCTGCCACGTACGCGACGGCGGCGGCGAGCAGCTGCACGAACAGCACCACGGTTGCGAATGCCGCCGGCTGCTTCGGCGCCTGCAGCAGCAGCACCGGTTCGAGTGCGGCGACCAGGCCGAGCGGTACCAGGAACCAGACGCGCTGGAGCGCCAGCATGTACTGAACCGCCAGGTAGGTGCACGAGAGCACGGTGAACGCGGCACCGAGCGGTAGCAGGGCGTTGGAGGCGATCGCCTTGTCCTCGCCGAACACGGCCTCGAGCAGGGGATGCGCCGCGAACGCGAAGATCAGCATGCACGGTACGGCGCAGACCGCGATGATTGCAAGCGAGCGCATCAGCACGGGCTGGGTATTGCGTCGCTGCGTCATCAGCCGCGTCGTCTCCGGCACGAGGTAGAAGCTGGCGCCCATCGCCACCCAGATCAGCACCTTGGCAGCGACGGCGGCGGCGGCGTATGAGCTGGCGACCATGTTTGAGAACTGGTGCTTGGCGACGATCAGGTCCATGTTCTGGAGGAGCTGGATGATCCCGAGCGCGACGATCGGGATCGCCGCCGCCCTGACATGGTGAGCGAGGCTCAGCGCTCCGTTCGCCGCGTTACGCAACCGCCAACGCTTGTAGTTTGGGCCGGCGAGGCGCCGATAGATCGCCCGCATGCAGTACACGGTCATCGCGATATAGGAGATCAGCGAGCCGACATAGGCGCCGCCGATCCCGAGTCCGACCTCTGCCAGGATCACCCCGGCAACCAGCCGCGTACCCTGCTCGCCGATGAGACTGAGGCCGACCGTTCGAAAGTCGCCGATGCCCTGCAGCGTGCCGCGCAGCGTGCTGACGGCCAGATACATGCACCCTGCCGGGATCCCGGCCGCTGCGGCCCAACTCTGGTGGGGCACGCCCACGGCGTCTGCGATCGGATGCCGGAGCGCGACCGATACGATCGTGGCCCCCAGCGTGAAGATCCCGAACGTCCGTGCCCAGCGTTCAAGTGTCGCAAGCAGATCCTCACCCTTCCCGAGCCTGCCGAGCACACCGTCGCGTGCAGTCGTGACCTGCACCGCCTGTCCCACCACGGTGAGGATCACCAGATAGCTGACGAGCGCCGCGAGCGAGCCGTAGCCGTCGCCGAGCATGCGTGCGAACACGACCGAGGCGATCAGCGCGATGCAGTTGTTCACGATCATCGCGCCGGCGAGGCCCGCGGCCTTGCTCGTCTCGGAGCTCTTCAGCTGTCTCACCAGCAGCGAGATTCTGTGTCGCATCGGCGCTCCGACGGTAGCGAAGCTACATTCGGGCCTGTGGATGGGACAGATCGGGAGTCAGCCTCGGCCAGCGAGACAGAGGCACTCGGCGCCGAACTGGCGGCCACCCTCCGGCCCGGTGACGTGGTCCTGATCGAGGGTGAGCTCGGCGTCGGCAAGACCACGCTGGTCCGCGGCGCGGCGCGCGCACTCGGGGTCACGGATCCGGTGACCAGCCCGACCTTCACGATCGGTCAGCGGTATCGCCCGGCGCGGGACGGGATCGCGTTCGTATCCCACGTCGACCTGTACAGACTCAGGTCGCTGGCGAGCGAGGATCCGGACCTGCTCGCGGACTACATCGGGCCCGACACGATCACGTTCGTCGAGTGGCCGGAGGCGGGAGCCCGCGAGATCGCCGATCTCGGGAGGATCGCACTGCGCGTGAAACTGGCGCACGCCGGTGAGGACCGCCGGATCATCGAGCTGAGATGAGAGTGCTGGGATTCGATACCGCGACCGCGCTCACCGCGGTCGCACTACGCGACTTCGACGACCAGGCCAATCTCTGCCTGCGCGGGGTCGTCGATGCGAGCGCCGTCGACGAGCCGCCTGCGGGCGGACGTCCCGGCCACGCGCAGAGGCTGCTTGCCCTGATCCATGAGCTGCTGCAGCAGTCGGAGGCCGGCTGGGAGGCCGTCGACCGGATTGCCGTCGGCGTCGGGCCGGGGACCTTCACGGGACTCAGAATCGGCATCGCGACCGCGCAAGCGCTCAGTGCCGCGACGGGCACACCGCTGGTCGGCGTATCGACGTTGACGTCCCTGGAGCACGCGGCGCTGGCCCGCTTGGCCGCGCCGCGGCCGGTGCTTGCCGTGATCGACGCGCGCCGCGGTGAGGCGTTTGTCGGCGGCGACGGCATGAGCGAGAGCGTGCTGACGCCCGAGGCGCTGGGCGACGCTGCCGGCAAGCGCGCCGGCAGCGGAGTGATCGCGGTCGGTGATGGCGCCGTGAAGTTTCGTGAGCTGCTCGAGCGTGCTGGGGCCGAGGTGCCGCCCGACTCGGATGCAGCCCACCGCGTCTCGGCGCGGGAGCACTGCCGGCTCGCGGCGTTGCTCGAGCCCTCCGTGGACGGCACGCTGGTGCCGCGATATCTGCGGCTCCCCGACGCTGAGATCGCAGGTGGCCGATGAGCGAGGTGCTCACGATCAGGCAGCTCGGCTACGGCGATCTGGCGCAGGTGATCGCGATCGAGCGGCGCGCGTTCACGAGTCCCTGGTCGCTGGCGATGTTCGTGCTCGAGCTCTCCAAGCCCTCCGGGATCCGCCTGGCGGCCGTCAGGGGTGAGGAGATCGTCGGCTACGTGCTGTGCGCCCGTTACGACGAGGCCTACCACCTGATGACGCTGGCGACCGCGCCCGAGCACCGGCGCGAGGGCATCGCCGGTGCGCTGTTGGAGGCGGTGATCGAGCGGGCCGGCGTGGACGCGAACTACACGCTCGAGGCGCGGGTCTCCAACCACGGCGCGATCGCACTTTATGAGCGCCACGGCTTCCGCGGCGTCGGCACGCGGCCCCGGTACTACGCCGACAACGGCGAGGACGCCCTGATCATGTGGCGGGCCGTCGGCACGCCGTGGGAGAACGAATGATCCTCGCGATCGAGACCAGCTGCGATGACACCTGCGCGGCGCTGATCACGGCCGGCGGTGAGATCCGCGCGAACGTGATCTCCTCACAGGGGGTGCACGACCGCTTCGGGGGGGTGGTGCCTGAGATCGCCTCGCGCCAGCATCTGACGCTGCTGCCGACTGTGCTCGACGAGGCGCTGCGCTCCGCCGACGTGACACTCGACGACGTCGAGCTGGTCGCCGCCACGCGCGGGCCTGGTCTGGTGGCGGCGCTGCTGGTCGGATTCTGCGCCGCCAAGGCGCTCGCCGCCGCCCGTGAGCTGCCGTTCGCGGCCGTCGATCATCTTCACGGTCACCTCGCCGCCAGCTTCCTGAAGCCGACCGAGTTCGAGCCGCCGTTCCTGGCGCTGATCGCCAGTGGCGGCCACACGCTGCTTGCTGATGTCCGCGATCGCGGTCCGGACCTGCGAGTGCTCGGTCAGACGCGCGACGACGCCGCGGGCGAGGCCTTCGACAAGGGTGCCCGCCTGCTCGGCCTCGGCTACCCGGGCGGCGCGGCGCTCGAGCGGATGGCGCTCGACGGCGACCCGCAGGCCTTCGATTTCCCAACAGCCGAGCGGATGGCGGGACTCGATTTCTCGTTCGCAGGCCTCAAGACAGCGCTGCTTTACAAGGTGCGGGAACTCGGGGACGAGGAGGCGCAGCGGCGTCGCGCCGACCTTGCTGCGTCCTACCAGCGCGCGATCGTCGCGGCGCTCCTTGTCCGCGTGCGGCGCGCGCTGAAGGCGACCGGCGCCGAGCGGCTCGCGATTGGCGGCGGTGTTGCGGCCAACGGCCCTCTGCGCGAGGCCCTCGGCGGGCTGGGAGTGGAGCTCGACGTTCCGCCGCCGGCACTCTGCACGGACAACGCGGCGATGATCGCGAGCGCCGCTCGTTACTCGCCGGTGCTGTCGTTCCCGGATTACCTCGAGCTGGACGTCTACTCCACGGGTGAGCGCAGGCCATGACGGGTGCGAGCGTCGTCGTCTACGGGCGCCCCGGTTGCCACCTCTGCGACCAGGCCCTGACGGTGATCGAGCGTGTGCGAACGCGCGTGGAGTTCGAGCTGCGGCAGGTCGATATCGAGTCCGACGATGCGCTGTTCAAGTGCTACCTGGAGCGGATCCCTGTGATCGAGGTCGACGGCCTGGTGGCATTCGAGCTGTTCGTGGACGAGTCTGAACTCGAGCGGGTGCTCGCGAAGCTGAAGCGGTGAGCCGCCCACAGTAGAGTGCATGGCTCATGGCGCAGGACGCAAAGGGAGCAGGGGAGAAGCTGGGCCTCGGCGTGGCCGCCAGGCTGTCGCGTTACCTGATGGTGCTGACGCAGGCCCGGAAGATGGGCAAGGAGACGATCAGCTCGCAGGAGTTGGCCGACTTCACGCACGTGAACTCGACGCAGATTCGGCGCGACCTGTCCGGATTCGGCAAGTTCGGCAAGCGTGGTGTCGGGTACAACGTGGATGCGCTGATCGGTGAGATTCGCAGCATCCTGCGCACGTCCGATCAGCACAACATCGCGCTGTTCGGCGCCGGTCATCTGGGAACGGCGATCGCGACCTCAGACGTCTTCGCCGATCACGGGTTCCGGGTGGTGGCGTTGTTCGACACCGACCCCGAGAAGGTCGGTAAGCAGGTCGGCAACCTGGTTGTGCGCGATTACAGCGCGATGTGCGACATCGTGCGCGAGGAGGATGTCGTGGTGGCGGTGCTGGCACTGCCACCACAGGTCGCTCAGGTTGTCGCGGATGACCTCATCGAGGCCGGCGTGCGGGTGATCTTCAACTACACGGAGGCGCTGCTCCAGACCCCGCCGGAGGTGACGGTGCACGCATCGAGCCCGGCGGTCGATCTGCTGCACGCGCTGTACTTCTACCTGGCCTGACGACCCGGCTTGAGCGCGATCGATCTGGAGAGCGGGTTCGCCCGTTTGGAGGAGTCGACCGATTTCACGGTCGGCATCGAGGAGGAGTTCGCGATCCTCGACGCGACTCACCTTGGCCTGACCCCGCGCTTCGAGGAGCTGCGTGACTCGGCGCAATCAGACGAGCTGTTGGCGGCCGCGATCGCGGGCGAGCTGATCTCTTCGGAGATCGAGATCCGCTCGGGGCGGGGCGAGGACTTCGCGTCCGCGGTGGCCAGCCAGCGCGAGTTCCGCAGGCGCCTGTTCGCGCTGGCGGCCGCTCACGACCTGCTGCTCGGCGCGACCGGTACCCACCCGTGGGCGGACTACCGTGAGCAGCGGATCATCGACACCGATCACTACCACCGGGTCGAGAAGGGGCTGCAGTACGTGGCCTGGCGCAACAACACCTTCTCGACCCACGTCCATGTCGGTGTGCGCGGGGCCGATCGCGCGATCGCCGTCTGTGACCGGCTGCGGCCTGTCCTGCCGTCCCTCCTGGCGATCTCTGCGAACTCGCCCTTCCTCGAGGGTCGCGATGGCGGCCTGCACAGTCTGCGCTCGCAGATCTTCACCAAGAGCTTCCCGCGCTGCGGCGTGCCCGACGCCTTCGGTAGCTGGCGGGCGTTTGCCGACTACCTGGCGCTGCTGATCCGAACGCGCTCGATCGTCGAATACACGCAGGTCTGGTGGTCGGTGAGGCCGCACCTCTCGTTCGGGACCGTGGAGGTCCGGATCTGCGATGCCCAGGCGACGGCCGGGGAGTCAGAGGCGCTCTCCGCCCTGATCACGGCGTGCGTGGCACAGGCGGCAAGGGACGTCGACGAGGGTCGTCCGCACACCGATCCGCCGCCACGCCTGATCGAGGAGAACATGTGGCGGGCGATCAGATACGGGCTGGACGGCGAACTGCTCGACCTCGATCGCGGCGAGGTCTATCCGGCACGGGGCGTCGTCGATCGCCTGCTGAACTGGACCGAGCCGGTCCGACGCGAGCTCGGGCTCCAGGTCGACCTGCCCGAGGCCAACGGCGCGCAGCGCCAGCGGGCGCTGTTGGCGCAGGGGCTGACGCTCGCCGAGGCGTATGCGGCGACCGTCGAGTCGACGCTGGCCACCTATGCTGGGAGCGCAACGTGATGCCGTGTTGGAGGTGAACTGATGGCCGGGGATATTCCGAACGGGCCGGAGCAGCTCTCCGAGGAGCAGCTGCGGGCAGCATACGAGCAGGAGATCAAGCGCGTGCGGGTCGACCAGGTGCTGCTTGAGAACGTCGTGACGGTGATCAACCTGGGGATGCGTCGGACCGGTCTGATGCCGGGCACCGAGGATGAGCGCGACCTCGGGCAGGTACAGCTGGCGATCGAGTCGGTACGCGCGCTGATGCCCCAGCTCGAGCAGGTTGCGCCGGAGCAGTCGACCGCGATCCGCGACGCGGTGTCGCAGCTGCAGATGGCTTTCGTGCAGGTGAGCGGCGGGCCCGGCGGGCCCACGCCGGAACCGAGTTCGGGATCGAGTGCGGAGCAACCGGGCCAGCCGCAGGAACCGGGTGCGCCAGGCCCCGCACAGCAGAGTGGCCGGCTCTGGGTGCCGGGCCAGTAGCGATCTGCGTCCGCCCGATACAGTGCAGCCATGTTCATCCTGATCATCGGTTGCGGGCGCGTGGGCTCCGCCGTGGCGAAGCGGGCGCTCGACGCGGGACACGAGGTCTCGGTGATGGACCGTGACCCGCTCTCGCATGAGCGCCTTGATCGCGATCAGATCGCCACCTGGGAGGACGCCGGCGGCCGTTTCACCGTTGGCACCGCGCTCGAGCTCGACGGGCTGATCGAAGCCGGCATCGAAGAGGCAGACGTGTTCATGGCGGCGACCAGCGGCGACAACACCAACCTCGTGATCTCGCAGATCGCGCAGCGCCGCTTCAGCGTGCCGCGCGTGGTCGTGCGCGTCGCCGATCCCGCTCGCGCGGCCTGGTACGCCGAGCAGGGACTTCAGACCATCTGCCCGACACAGGTGGCGATCGACCAGGCCGAGCGCGTTCTGCTCGGCGCCTAGGGTTCGTCGATATGTATGTGATCATCGCCGGAGGCGGCAAGGTCGGGTGGAACCTCGCGCGCGAGCTGATGGACAAAGACCGCGAGGTCACCCTGATCGAGTCCAATTACGACCGTTTCCGGATCGTCGAGGACGACCTCGAGCACGCCGTCCAGTACGGCGACGCGAGCGAACTGTGGGTGCTCGAGCGTGCCGGCATTCAACGGGCAGACCTCGTGATCGCGGTGACGGGCGACGATGAGGACAACATCCTGATCAGCCAGGTCGCCAAGGAGAAGTACGGCGTGCAGCGGATCGTCGCGCGCGTCAACAACCGCCGCAACCTCCCGCACTTCAAGATGCTCGGGATCCAGCCCGTCGTCTCGGCCACGGATCTGATCCTGCGTCTGATCGAGCACGAGGTCCCGGAGTACGGGCTCGTGCACCTGCTGGCGTTAGACGAGGAGCACCTCGAGATCATCGAGTTCGAGGTGCCGCCGAACGCCGCCGTTGTCGGCACCCTCGTCGGTCAGCTCAGCCTCCCCGACGGTGCCCTCGTGATCTCGATCATCCGCGGCAGCCGTGGCTTCGTGCCCAAGGCCGACTCGGAGATCCTGGTCGATGACACCGTCATGCTGATCCTCGACGACGCCGAGCTCGAGGACCAGATCTCCGCGCTGTTCGTGACCGGCGCCGACGACGACGATTGAGCGCCCGCCCCCCGGGCCGACCAGGCACCCCGGGCTATACTCGCCCATGCTCATTTGCCGGATGGTGTAATTGGCAACACGCCAGGTTCTGGCCCTGGTATTCAAGGTTCGAGTCCTTGTCCGGCAGTTCGCTTTGGCCGCGCTCACGCGCAATGTGCCGGATCTCACTCAACATCGCCCGCGGCGCGGCCGATCAAGGAAAGATGTGTGGGACCCGCCAATGGGGGGGCCTGCGGGCGGGTCCCACGCAAGGTTCTGTTTCCGTGCGGTGCTCGGGGTTCCTTCAACTTTGCCGGTTCCGCGCCGGCACGACCACACCCACATCTCCGCCAGGGCGTAGAGTAAGGGTGCAGTTCCACAGCCGAGTGTCCTGCTCTCGCATTCTCCCGTGGCCCAGTCCTTTCGGAGCGCCAGAAACGGAACGTGCTTATGCCTGATCGTCAAGACGACCAGAAGCGGTCAAAACCGGCGAGCTTTGCTGACGTGACGAAGGAGATCGCGCGTCGCAACGAGGAGGCGCAGAAGGTGGCTCGGATCAAGCGGGTCGCGCGCGATCGCGAGCAGATCGCACAGCGCCATCGTTGGGAGCAGCTCTAAGCCCGGCCTGAACGGCCGCGAGCTGGTTGGGCGTGCCGATCAGCTCGCCCTGCAGCTTGGCCTCCAGCGCGAGTGTCTCGACCGCCGAGCCGGTCCAGGCCTGGTCGAACAGGTGCTTTGCCTGACGGACCGCATCGGGAGACTTGGAGGCGATCTCGCGCGCCAGCGCGAGGGCGTCGGCCAGCGGATCTGCGGCCAGCCGGGTGACAAGCCCGAGCTGAGCCGCCTCCTCGCCGGTGAGCACCCGAGCTGTGTAGGTCAGCTCCTTGGCGACGTCGATTCCGACCAGACGGGGGAGGGTGCGGGTGATCGACATGTCCGGAATCAGGCCCCAGCGGCCCTCCATCACGGACAGGCGTGTGTCCGCGGCTGCGATTCTGATGTCGGCGGCGAGCGCGATCTGCAGGCCGCCGCCGAGGCAGTTGCCGTGCACGGCCGCGATCACCGGCACCGAAAGCTCGATCCAGGCGTATGCGGCGCGCTGGAAGCGGTTTGGAGGGGGCTCGTCGAGGATCGACCTCAACGACTCGAGTCCGCCCGCGGCGGCGACGGCCGGGAAGTCGAGTCCCGAGCAGAAGCTCGGGCCGGCACCGTGGAGCACGATGGCGTTCACATCAGGCTCGCCGCGGAGCCGCTCGGTGACCGCGTTGATCGCATCGAGCATTGCCAGGTCGAGCGCGTTGTGCCTGTCAGGGCGCGTCAGCGTGACGATCGCGATCGGCGGATCCAGCTCGAGCGTGACCCGACTCTCGACGTCGATCGAGACGTGTTCCTTGCCCATCGCGGGCTCGCGGCTCATGCCGCCGTCACCGCATCGCCGACGCGTATCACTCCGCCGCTCAGGACCCGGCCGTAGACCCCGAACGGCAGGGGCTCCGTCGACTGGATCTCGCTGCGGTAGCTCCGGAGCAGGTCGAGTGTTGGCAGCGTTGGCTCGCCGGTGTCGGGATCGCGAGTGGTGAACAGGCAGCGGCCGACGTGCCCGTCGAACCGCAACACCGCCTCACCGACCTCGAGCTTGACCCCGATCCAGGCATCCTCCGCGTGTGCGGCGACACCGTCAACCTCGATCAGCATCCGGAAGCGGCGGCTATCGACGCTGGCCACCTCAGCCTGCTCGGCAAGCCTTCGCAGGGAACCGCGGGAGACGAGGCTCACCGCGCCGGCGGCACCGCGGTCGACCGCGGATCCGGCGGCCACCAGCTGCAGTTGCCGGCCGACGAATCCGGAGATCGCCTCTGAGAAAGGTCCGGTCACCAGGGGGCCGGTGACCGTGTGCGCGAAGAACTTGGCGGTCACCTCGTCACCGTGCTCAACGGGTGCGGACACGATGCGACCGTCCGGGAACGCGAGTGTCAGCCGCCCCTCCTCGGACGTCGTGACGATCTGCTGCAGCTTGCCGAGCTGCTTTCCGCTCTGCATTCGTCCGCGGTCGTCGATCAGGAAGAAGCGGCGGTCGCCGGCGGCGCCGCGCTCGTCGAGCACGACCTGCTCGGTTCTAGTCAGGCGGGTGCCCTTGATCGCCGCCGTGTTCAGGCCCGTGACAGTCGCGCTGAGGGTCGCTGTTTCTGACGGCGTCGCGCTCATACCCCTCACATTCCAGCACGGGCAGCTGCGGATAGCGCACGAACCGTTCCGGCTGCACGCGCGAGCGCCGGCACAGGGAGAACACGGAGCCGCGCGTGTTGGGGACGAGCTGCTGGTGAGCGCAGGAGTCGCAGAGCGACGAGCTCACTGCGTCGGCAGTTGTGTGAGCACCATCAGAGAAGCGCCGTCCTGCTCGGTGGTCTGCTCCGCGTGTCCCATGAGTTCCTCGGAGGGTACAGCGCGTCAAGACCCGGCCCAGCAGAGTGTCGTGAGCACGCGATGGTTTCCCACGTGGCGGGCGCCGCTTTCGGCTAGCTTCCGCTGACCGTGACTGCACTGACCTGGATCGGCGTGGCGATTGTGGGCGGATTCGGCGCGGTGGCGCGCTTCCTGGTCGACGGCTGGATCGGCACCCGCTTCGGGCGCGAGCTCCCACTGGGGACATTCGCGGTGAACATCAGCGGCGCGTTCATACTGGGGCTGCTGGCCGGGCTGGCTTTGAGCGGCAATGCGATGATCGTGGCCGGGACCGCCACGATCGGCGCGTACACGACGTTCTCAACATGGATGTTGGAAACCCACCGACTCGCGGAGGACGGCGAGTTCGCCGCCGCCGCACTGAATGTCGGCGGCAGCATCGTCGCCGGTTTCTTCGCGGTGGCGCTCGGCCACATGCTCGGGACACGCCTGTGACCGGGGAGCTGCTCAAGCTGACGACGTACTTCGGTGAGCGTGACCGCGCGGGCGGCGAGCTCTTGGCGGATGAGCTGTTCTCGCTGTACGCTCGCGAGCGCTTGGAGCTGAGCGCGATGGTGCGCGGGGTGGAGGGCTTCGGCATCCATCACAGCACCCATACGGAGCTGCTGCTCACGCTCTCCGAGGACCTGCCGATCGTGTCGATCGCGGTCGACAGCCCAGAGCGAATCAGGCCACTGCTGCCGGAGGTGCTCGACATCAAGCGGCGCGGTCTGGTCACGTTGGAGCGAGCGCGACGGTGGCTGGGTTCAAACCAGGATCTGGGCGAGCAGTGCAAGCTGACCGTCTTCCTTGGTCGCCGTCAGCGCCTTGGCGGCCGGCCCGCGTATGTGGCCACCTGCGAGGTCCTGCAGCAGCACGGGATGCTGGGCGCGACGGTGCTGCTCGGGGTCGACGGCACTCGCGAGGGGCACCGGACGCGTGCGCGGCTGCTGGGGCACAACCGCGACGTTCCCGTGCTGGTGGTGGCGCTGGGACCCGGCGACGCGGTTGCCGGTGCCGCGGGGGCGCTCGATGTCGCCCTCGACAGCCCACTGATGACCCTCGAACGCGTCCAGGTCTGCCGACGCAGCGGTGGCCCGTCGGCCGAGCCCGAACCGGTTGCACCGGTGCTTGAGCATGATCTGGTCTGGGGCCAGAAACTCACGGTCCACTCGACTGACGAGGACCGTGTCGACGGCCAGCCGCTGCATCGTGCGCTGGTACGCCGGTTGCGCGGCGAACGTGTTGCCGGCGCCACCACGCTGCGCGGGATCTGGGGCTTTCTCGATGGCCAGCCGGCGCGCGGCGAGACCTTCTGGCGGACCCGGAGGCATGCTCCGTTGATGACGATCACGGTCGACACGCATGAACGCATCGCCGGCATCTACGGGATCATCGAGGAGGTCACCGACCAGCGCGGTCTGGTGACCGTCGAGACCGTTCCCGTCAGGATCCTGCCCGGGATCTGAAGAATTGCTCGACCGCCTGCGCGATGCCGCCTGCGATCACGTGCTGGCCACTGCTGCTTGAGGCGATCGAGCCCTCGAACGGGTCGGTGATGAAGAGCGGCTCGATCAGCGCCCCGGGCATCTGGCTCGGCGTGTCGAACCAGCCGGGCTTGGCCGGGCCGAGCAGCAGCAGGTGCCCGTACTCCGCGCCTGCGGGGTTGATCGAGGAGCCGAGCGCACTGTCGAGCTGGACGCCCTCGTCGGGGATACCCCAGCCGTGGCGGTTCATCGCCGCCAGCACGTCGTGCTGTACCAGATTCGCGAGCCTCAGATTTGCAGCCGCGAACGGGCGCGCGTCGTCGTAGCCGGTCACGGATCCGGCGTTGTTGGGCTCGCCGGCATCGAAGTAGATGCCGACCAGCACGTTGGCGTGGCCGTCGTTGGCGCACGCCGCGCGGGCAGCCACATCGTCGTGCACACCCTGGGCGGTCAGCAGCGTGCCGTCGAGGTCGGCCCCTGTCAACCGGGCCACGGAGCTGTCTGTGGTACGCGAAACGACCACCCGGAATCCATCCGCGCGCAGAATCTGCATGGCGTCAAGCTCGACCGGGAGCGTCTGATCGGCCTCATAGATCGTCCTGTGATTCGTGGTCGTCCCATCCGAACCGGGATCGAGGCCACCGTGGCCGGCGTCGAGGAAGACCGTCCGATGCCGGTCTCCGGACGTCGGCTGGTAGGCCATGCAGGCGGTCCTGGCGAAGGCGGCCGAATCAACCGCGGTTCCATCCGCTGGGCCGGTGCTGTTCCCTGAGCGCAAGCCCGCGGTGATGGTGATCGCGACGGCGAGCAGAAGCCCTGCGCCGACGAAGCGACGCCGGTTGCGGTGGACAAGACTCTTGGATCTGCGGGCCGGCACGGTCGCGTTCACCATGCCCCGCTCGCGTAAGAGCCGTCTTTAGATGATCGTGTCCCGGAGCCAGCCGATCGCGGCCTGAGCATGCACCGGATCGATCTGGTGAGCGACGTCGGACTCGTGGTAGGAGACCTCGAGCCCGGCCGCCGACAGGATCTCGTTCGCCCGTCGACCGAACTGCACCCCGATCACCTGATCGTTACGGCCATGAGCGATGAACGCACGGGTCGCCTGGCGATCTGCGAGCGCGGGCACCCACCCGTCGACGGTTGGGATGAATCCGGAGAAGGCGAGCACTCCGGCAACGGCTGGGCGGTCCTCGCCGAGCGCCATCGCGTAGCTCATCACCGTGCCCATCGAGAACCCACCGAGGACGGTTTGCTCCGGCGTGAGGCCGGTCCGCTCCCAGAGCTCGTCATGGAAGGCCACGAGGTCGTCACGCGCTGCGCCGAACGTGGCTGGATCCGGATGGCCCACACGCGGCACGATGTACCAGTGTCTCCCCGCCAGTCCGGGTAGCGCCAATGGACCGCCGGGCGTGACCACGTGCAGCCGCCGCTCGGGATCGAGCAGATCCGCGAGCCCGATCAGGTCATGCTGGTCGGCACCGCGGCCGTGGTGCAGCACCAGGGCGCCGTGAGGCGGGCCGGCCGCCTGCCGCTCGACGTAGGTGAGCGGGGTCATCGCAGCGCTACTGGTCCGCTGCTGCAGCGCGCGGGTTCGTCAGCGGCGTCAGTGTGCGTTCCAGCTGCGAGCGCAGATGCTCGTGCTGCTTGGGCAGGCGTAACTGTTCGCCCAGGTGCGCGGGCTCCTCATCGACGGCGAATCCGGGGGAGGTGGTCGCGATCTCGAACAGGATGCCCTGCGGCTGGCGGAAGTAGATCGCGTGGAAGTAGTCGCGATCGATCACCGGGGTCACGTGCATCCCGGCCGCCGCCACCCGCTGCTGCCAGGAGACGTGGTCGGCGTCTGTCGAATGCCAGGCGATGTGATGAACGGTGCCGGCACCCTGGATGCCCGGTTGGGTGCTGGTGTCGTAGACCCAGCTGAAGCCACGGGTCGGGCCGCTCAGCTGATAGCCGCCCTCGGTCGCCGTGGTGGTGAAGCCGAGGGTGTCGGTCAGCAGTTGCGCGTCAGCATCAAGCCCGCGGCCAATGTACGCGCGAGCACCCTCCACGCCGGTGAGCGAGTGCTGCTCCGGAATCTGTGAGTGTATGGCTCGCAACGGTGGGTTCTCGGCGGTCGAGACCACTAATTCGAGTCCCAGACCGTCGTGGTCGGCGAAGCTCAGCGATCGCTCCTGACGCTCGCTCGGACAGCCCGCTGCGGCCAGGCGCTGCTGCCAGAACTCCAAAGAGTCCTCGCCGCCGACCCCGAGCTGAATCGTGTGGATCATGCCCGCTCCGGCGCGACCAGGCCGAGCGCCTGCGAACTCGAACCAGGTGAGGATCGAGCCCGGTGACCCGCGCTCGTCTCCGAAGTACAGGTGGTAGGCCTCGGGCGAGTCGAAGTTGACGGTCTTCTTGATCAGCCGCAGCCCCAGCACGCCGGCATAGAAATCGACGTTGCGCGGCGCATCGCCGGTGATCATCGTGATGTGGTGCATACCGTCGAGCCTCATTTCACTCAGCCTAACCGGCCTGTCGATGAAAGAGTGCCGTCGGCACCTTCTCGCCGCCGCTCGACAGCGCCGGCAACAGTGTTCGTGGCGTCAGGGCGATCGGGTTCCTCGCATGCCACCTGGGGCTCGACATCTTCGCGTCCTCCACCGCGGAGGCCTGAGCTCTCAGATCACGTATGGGATCAGCATCTTCGTGCGCGCCCGGTAACTCGGATATGCCGTCGGGAACGTGGCCGTGAGGTTACGCTCCTCGACCGTCGCCGAGTGGATGAAGATCGCGCCGAGGACCACGGTGATCCCGAGGCCGATCAGGTTGGTCGCCAATGTCGTTCCGAGCATCGCCAGAAGGATTCCCGAGTAGATCGGGTGGCGGATCACACCGTAGGGCCCGGTCGTCACGAGCTCAGGCTCGAGCTTCTCCGTCATCGGCATGCCCCAGTTGCGGCCGATGACCACGCGTGCCCAGATCGCAAGCGCGAGACCGGCGAGCAGCAGGACGGTGCCGATCACCGCGAGCGCCGGGCTGTTGATCTCCAGCGCGCCGCCGCGGAAGCCGCGCAGAAGGATCAGGACCGCAATTGCGGCGATCCCGCGCCCGCGGATGCCGCGGCGCAGGCTGGTGGATCGCTTGGCGGTGAATGCCGATGCCAGCCAGCCGATCCAGAACACGGCCCAGATGACGGCGATCCCGATCCTGAGAGCATGCATGGCGTCGATTGTGACTGGTGCCGCCCCACCCTGCGGATGCAGTCGGATGTCCGGTCAGGACTCGACGACGACCTTGCCGATCACGGCCGACGTCTCGACGAGCCGGTGCGCCTCGCGCAGAGTGTCAACGGTCATCGGCGACAGGCGCCGGTTGAGTGTGGTCCGGACCTCGCCGCTATCGACCGCGTGCGCGACCTGATTGAGCAGGTCATGCTGGTACGTGCTCTCCGGCCGATACAGCGGGCGGGCGAACATGTACTCCCAGTGCCAGCTCTGGCTCTTGTGCTTGAGCGGCAATGTGTCCAGGTCCTCCGGCTCGTCGATCGCGACCACCGCGCCGCCGACTCCCATCAGGTCGGCGTACGTCTGGGCCTGACCCGCCGAGAAGGCGCTGAAGATCCAGCTCACGCCATGCGGAGCGATCTCGCTGACCTCGTCGCTCAACCGGTGTCGATCGACGACCCGGTGCGCTCCCAGCGTCCGCACCCAGCGTGACGACTCGCCGCGGGCCGCGGTCGCGATCACAGTCACGTCGGTGCGAGCTCGGGCGAGCTGGGTGACCATCGAGCCCACTCCGCCGGGGGCTCCCACAACGAGCAGGTAACCGGCGCTGTGCTCAGTGAGGCGAAGCTGGCCAAAGAGCGACTCCCATGCGGTTATCGTGGTCAGGGGCATCGCGGCGGCCTCGGCGAAGTCGAGACTGTGCGGCATGTGGCCGACGATCCTGCTGTCAACGACCTGCTGCTCTGCGTTGCTCCCGGGTCGCTCGATCGAGCCGGCGTAGTAGACCCCGTCTCCGGGCGCGAAGTCGACGACGCCGGATCCGATCGCGATCACAATTCCGGCGGCGTCGTAGCCGAGGACCCTCGGTCCCAGGGCGGCATCGAAACTGGCACGCAGCCTGACGTCGACCGGGTTCACCGACACGGCTCGCACCTCTACGAGCAGATCGTGGTCTCCCATCTCCGGCAACTGCATGTCGATCTCGACAAACGACTCGGGAGCGTCCACCGGGCCGCTGTTCAATGCGGCGATAGCCCGGGTGGTTCCGGTCGTTTCCATGTGTCGAAGATATCCACCGCTGCCCGGTACATTGAACTGGAGCGCTAGGCGGCCGCGATGCCGGCCGCGCGGTGAGCTGCGCAGGATCCTGCTGAGGATCCGCGAATGAGCCAGGCAAGGAGGCATGGCATGAAACGTTCGATGAATTCCGGGTACGGCGCCAGCCCATTCCGGCGGCTGGCGATTTCCGGGGCGGTCATGGTCTGCGTGATCATCGCCGGCCTGTTCGGCGCCGCCGGGTCGGCCGCCGCCGCCGGGTCGGCCGCCGCTGCCGGCAGCGGGTACTACGTGACCTTCGTCGCACGGTCGTGCTCCTCCTACTCCGACATCTTCGCCAACAAGGCCCGCAACGACATCCAGGAGAGCCTCAAGGACCTCGGCCCGGACTCGCCGTACAACGGCACCGACCAGCTCGTCAACCCAACCGTCGAGTCGCAGTCGCCACAGGACAGGTGCAGACCGCTGCCCGACTGGACGTTCACACTTGGCCATGGCTATGAGTCCCGCGCGGTGACAGGTCCCTGGGGGTCGCTCTCGAAGGTCACAGACCCGTTTCCGCGGCAGCCGTTGACCGAAAAATCAACGCAGCTGTACGACCAGTTCCACCAGCCGGTCGAGGGCCAGCAGCTCGAGGGCGCGACGACGGTCGAGCTGACGGCTGACGAGGTCAGGCAGGCGGCGAATGGCCAATCGCTCTGGGTGCAGGGCGGCACGCCCGATGACCCGGTTCTTGCCGACCGTTTTCCGGGGCCGCAGTACGGCTTCGGCGCGCTGCGCTGCGGCACCGATGCCCTCAATGGCGACAACGTCGAGTACCTGTACTTCCCGGCCGGTGTCAGGCAGCTCTTCTGTTACGCGTTCTACGTGGTTCCGCCCCCGACCTCGGGCACGATCACGATCGAGAAGCACGTTGTCGATGCTCCCGCCGGCGAGAATCCATCGTTCTCGTTCAACGGCTCGATCTCCTTTGATCCCAACGGCTTCACGCTCACTGACGGAGGGTCTCAGAGCTTCTACCGCGCCGGCGGTAAGACGTGGGAGGTGACGGAGGGGTCGGTCGCCAACTACCGGCTGACGTCGTTGGAGTGCACCGCGAAGGCCGATGACGGGGGCCAGGCGACGAGCAGCTGGATCGTGCACGACTCGACCCTGGCGGTCCACCTTGCGGCCAACGAGCACGTGACCTGCGTCTACACCAACACATATCAACCACCGGCCGGAGGCTTGGTGATCGCGAAGATCACCAAGGGCGGAGTCGGCAGCTTCGGGTACTCCGTGCAACCGGCGGCGGGCGGCGTCACCCGCAGGGCCACCGCGACGACCAGGCACCAGGGTGTCCCCGCCACTGCCGAACCCGTGATGCGGGACCTGGCTCCCGGGAAATACACGATCACGGAGCACGCCCCGGTCTCCGACGCCGGCAGATGGCACACCGTGAAGGTCGTGTGCGACGGCTCGCGATTCAATCCGCACATGCCGGTGACCATCACCGTGCACGCCGGCCGCAGCGTCGCCTGCACGTTCGTCAACATGTTCGTGCCGGCCGGCTCGATCTCACTCTCGAAGGTCACGCAGGGCGCCACCGGCACCGTCGCATTTCTGATCTCGAACAGGTTCGGCACGCGCGTGCAGTTCCACCAGCACGCGATCACACATGCCGAGGGCGTCGCCGCCGATGCGATCCCCAACAGCCCAGGCGACGCGACGGACCACCTTCCGCTCGGCCGCTACCTGATCGCCGAGCAGCCCCCGACGTCTGGGAACCCATACGACTGGACTCTGGAGGCCGTGGAGTGCAACGGGCAGCTCGTGCCGTTCTCCCGCGGCACGGTGGGTGTGAATCTGACCCGGTCGAATCCGGACGTGCATTGTGTGTTCACGGACCTCTTCAGCAGCGAGCCGACGCCGCCCGAGCCACCCAACCCACCCGAGCCTCCCAGCCCACCCACACCACCTGGCCCGAAGCCCAACCCCGAGTATCCGGTCACGGACCTGTCCGTGAAGAAGGTCGCGCTCGAGTCAGAGGTGGTCCAGGGGCAGCCGGTCAGCTACCGGATCGACGTCCACAACAGCGGCCCCGACCCAGCCTCGAGCGTGGTGATGGCCGACAAGCCCCAGAGCAGGGCGAAGATCGTCAGCGCGAGGCCGTCAACGGGCAGGTGTCGGATCGGCGAAATTGTCGTCTGCCGGCTCGGTGACATGAAGGCTGGAGCAACGGTCACGGTGATGGTCACCATGGTCCCCGAAACGGCGACCTCGCCGTTCGTCAACCGCGCCGTCGTGGGCGGAGCCACCGCCGAGTCGTCGCTGAGCAACAACGCGGCCAAGGCAGACACTGCCGTCATCGAGGGTCCGGCCCATCCGGTCGCCTGTCCGTCGCGGGCCGAGCCGGTGGCGCGCGCTGCGTGTTGAAACTCCTAACCCCTGCCGGCTGCCCGCGAAGGCATAAACGACGCCGAGACCTACGCGGTGTTTGAGTCTGGCGACAGTGAGAGGAACGCCGCATGACGGGGATCTCAGGCGGTCCGGAAGCACCCGATCCGGATCGTTCGTTGCTGGCTGTCGCCCGAGCCTGGACGCGGATCGGGATGACCGGGTTCGGCGGCCCGCCGGCTCACATCGCTCTGCTTCGCCGGCTGATGGTCGACCACAAACGCTGGATGGACGCTCGCGAGTTCCAGGACGCCAACGCCGCGTGCAGCCTGCTGCCGGGGCCGGCGTCCACGCAGATGTCGATTTTCTGCGCCTACCGCGTTGCCGGGCCGGCCGGTGCGATCGTCGGCGGCATCGGATTCATCGCTCCGGCCGTGATCATGATCACCGCACTCTCAGTTCTGTTTCTCAGCGCTTCGCCGCCGCTCTGGGTGCGCGGCGCCGGAGCCGGCGCAGGAGCCGCGGTGGCGGCGGTCGCCGTGCAGGCCGCCCGCGGTTTCATCGGACCGAGCTTTGAACATGTCCACGCGGACCGTGCGATGACCGCGAGGTGGGTTGCCTATGTCGCCATCGGAATCGTCGCCTCGGCCACCGTCGGCCCCTACCTGGTGCTGGCGCTGCTCGGCTGTGGCCTGCTCGAGGTGATGATCCGCAACCCGCCACGAGGGCTCGCTGCCTACTGGATCTTCGTTCCGGGCGCCGCGACCGTCGGTGGCCTCGGCGCGCTCGCGTGGACGGCGTTCAAGGTTGGTGCGCTCTCGTTCGGCGGCGGGTTCGTGATCATCCCGCTGATGCAGGGCGACGCCGTTCACACCTATCACTGGATGAGCAGTTCGCAGTTCCTGAATGCCGTTGCGCTCGGCCAGGTGACACCAGGACCCGTGGTTGCCACGGTGGCCGCCGTCGGTTATGCCGCCCACGGCATAACCGGTGCACTCCTGGCCGCGGCGGTGGCCTTCACGCCGTCCTTCTCGTTCATCCTGCTGGCGGGCGGCCGCTTCGAGCTGATCCGAAGGAATGCCCGCGCGAAGGCGTTTCTGGACGGCGCGGGGCCGGCGGCGATCGGAGCTATCCTCGGTGCGGCGATCCTGCTCGCACGTGCTCTGACCCATGGGTGGCAGTTTGCGGTCCTGGCGGCGGCTGCCGTGTCACTGCTTCTGCTCAAGCGCGGGGTGGTGGAGGTCCTGCTGACTGCGGGAGCCTTCGGCGTCGTGCTCGCCCTCGCCGGGGTTTCCGTCTAGGGCGGTCGGCGAGACGGCTCACGACTGGGCTGTGGGTAGATCCCTGGTCAGGCATGTGGGGGGCTGCGGATGCGTGAGCTGACGCTCGGGTGATGATTCCTACATGGTGTTCTTGGATCGTCGCGATGCTGGGCGTCGGCTGGCTGCGGTGTTGGCGCCATTGGCGCGGGAGCGACCGGTGATCGTGGCGTTGCCGCGGGGTGGGGTTCCGGTTGCGTTTGAGGTCGCCAGCGCGCTCCATGCTCCGCTTGATGTGCTGGCGGTGCGCAAGTTGGGGGCGCCTGGAAATCCCGAACTCGGGGTGGGCGCGATCGCTGAAGATGGCACCGCCGTCTTGAACGCCGATACGGCCCGTCGCGTTGGTATGACACAGGGACTGTTGGATGCGACGCTTGAGCGGGAGACACGCGAGCTGCGGCGGCGAGTCGAGTGCTACCGCGATGGCCGTGAGCAAGTCGATGTGGAGGGGCGCACAGTGATTGTGGTCGACGACGGACTCGCGACCGGTCTGACGGCCCTTGCGGCAGTGCGGGCGCTGCGCGCCCGGGGAGCCGCGCGGATCGTGGTCGCGGTTCCAGTTGGCGCTCGCGAGTCGGTGGCGCTGGTGGGTGAGGAAGCCGACGAAGTGGTGTGTCCGATGATTCCGCGTGAGTTGCTCGGAGTCGGCCGCTTCTATGGGGAGTTTTCCCCGGTATCTGATGGCGAGGTCGTCGGTCTGCTGACGGGCGCAGCGCCTGACCGCCCGCCCACACACGAACAGACGCCGCTTGAGCCGAGACAGCCCCGGACACCGGCGCTCGTCGAGCGTGAATTGCTGCTTGACATCGGCGACGTCGAGCTCAAGGCAGATCTCGTCGTTCCGCCGCATCCATGCGGGCTCGTGATCTTTGCCCATGGAAGTGGGTCGAGCCGGTTGAGTCCCCGCAACCGCGAGGTCGCGGCGACACTCAGCGACGCGGGGTTGGCCACCCTGCTCTTTGACCTGCTCACCGACGATGAGGACGGCCGGCGTGAGCTTGTGTTTGACATCCCGTTACTCGCACGCCGACTCGAGGAGGTGACGCGTTGGGCGATCGTCGAGCCCGACACCTGCGGGCTGCCGGTCGGCTACTTCGGTGCCTCCACCGGCGCGGCGGCAGCGCTGCGCGCAGCCGCCGCGGCACATGATGTGGTCCGGGCCGTCGTGTCTCGCGGCGGCCGACCCGACCTGGCCGCGGACCGGCTGCCATACGTCACCGCGCCGACGCTTCTGCTCGTCGGCGGCAACGACCGCGACGTGCTGGAGCTCAACCGCCACGCGTCCGCGATGCTCCCCTGGCCTCACCGCCTCGAGGTGATCGATGGTGCCGGGCATCTGTTCTCAGAACCGGGCACGCTCGAACGGGTCGCGAAGCTGGCCGTCGAATGGTTTGCGACCTACCTCATCAGCTCCGACTCACACCTCGCAGCGACAGGGGCCTGAGCCATGAGTGCCACGCATTCCGTCCCAATCGGCGATCGAGAGATCCTCGAGACGCTACGGCGCGACGCAAGTTCTATCGTGAGCGATTGCGGATCACCAAACGCCTGATCACGGAGCGCGGGTTCACGGGAGTGGCGATCGAGGGTGATTGGCCCGATGCCATCGCGTCAACCGCTTCGTTCAGGGCGCGGCGGCCGACGTTCTACGGCCTAGACCTTTACAGCCTCGGCGCCTCGATGGAGTCTGTCATTGCCTACCTCGATCACGAGGATCCACCAGCGGCCACTCGCGCCCGCGAGCGCTACGAGTGTCTTCAGCCGTATGCTGGCGAGAGCACCGACTACGGCGAAGCCATGTTGCTCAAGATCGGCGAGCCATGCCGGCGACGCGTGATCGAGCAGCTGGTTGAGCTGCGCCGCCGCGCAGGCGAGTATCTCCTGCGCGACGGGGTGGTGGCCGAGGACGAGTACTTCTTCGCCGAGCAGAACGCGATGGTCGTCGCGAACGCGGAGGAGTACTACCGCACCATGTTCGGAGACAGAGCCGGCTCCTGGAACCTTCGCGACCGGCACATGGCCGACACGCTTGACCAGTTGAGCGCGCACCTCGACCGTCACGGCACCACTTCACGGCTCGTGGTGTGGGCGCACAACTCACATGTCGGCGACGCTCGCGCCACCGAGATGGCCGGACGCGGGGAACTGAATATCGGTCAGCTCATCCGCGCTCTAACGTGTTCTGGCGGAAAGAGGTGGGTGTGCCCCGTGCCGAACAGCACCGACGAACCGGGGCGGTCGCTCGAGCGCACCATCGGGCGCTCGAGCGGGTTTACTACCGAGTGATGAAGCTTTTCCGGACTGACAGGACCAGGCGTTTGGATTTGGGTCGCAGCGGGCGGCGGGTATTGGCGATGCTCGCCTCGGGTGCGGTCGCGTTTGTGGTGGCGGTGCCGGCAGCCCAGGCGGGTACGGCCAATGCGGGTTTGCCGGGTACTGGGACTGACCCGATTGGTCATATGGCGTGGGGGGCGCCGCACGACGACGACCTGTGGAGCGCCTACCAGTCCGCGTCAGGATCGAACCAGGCGCTGCTCGGCAGGCTCGCGCTGCAGCCGCGGGCGGTGTGGCTCGGGTGGTCGTGGCGGGTCGCCCAGGTGCGCGCCGAGACGGCCACGATCGTGGCGGATACGCAGAATGGAAACCCGGCCGTGCTCACCGAGTTCGCGACGGACGAGCTGTACCCGTGGGAGAAACTGACGGCCAACGGGGTCGACGAGCCGGCGGTTCATGGATCCTGGAACGTCGACTCAGACGAGGCCTGGTATCACAACGTGGCGGCGGGGATCGGCAGCGCGCGGGCGCTGGTGATCGTGCAGGTCGACCTGCCGTTCGCGCTGAAGATCTCCTCGACAGCGCCCGAGCGGATCGACACCTACGCCGCTCGCGCGCTGAGCGCCAACCCATACACCACGGTCTACATCGACGGAGGCACGTTCGGTTGGCTGACCGCCGCGCAGGACGCGTCGCTGCTGATCCGCAACGGCATCCGCTACGCCCGTGGTTTTGCGCTCGACGACACCGACTACGACCCCACTGCGACCGAGGACAAGTTCGGGGCGCAGGTCGTCGCTGAGCTGGCGAAGTTTGGTGTGAAGGGCAAGCACTTCATCGTCGACACCGACGAGAACGGCCAGCCGTATAAGCCCGATCAGGTTCCGGGAAGAGGGATCAACGACGCGCCGAGGTGCCACGGCCGCATCCAAACGGCCTGCCAGCGGACGGGGATCCCGCCGACCACGAACGTCACGTCGTCGCGGTGGCATCTGGGCGCCACGGCCTCGAAGGATGCCAAGCGCTACTGCGATGGCTACATCTGGTCGGGTCAGCCCTGGGACATCGACGGCGGACCGTTCCAGCTGCAATACGCGCTGTGGCTCGCCGAGAACGGGAAGTACTGACTGGCCCCGTCGTGGCTTCAACTTCACAGCCGCTATTGACCGAACGCTTGTCGCCGAACACAATCCGGTCATGCATCGTGTTGACGTCTTGGTTACCGGTCCCGAAGCGGCCCAGAACGGCGTGGCGGAGTTCAGCGCCGATGGTCGAACGTTTGGGTTCACCGTCATGGACGGCGAGGAAGTGGTCTTGCACCTACTTCCGCATGACGGCGAACCGATACTCGTTGGGGCACGGTCGATGGTGGTCGCGCTTGAGCGTGCACGCGAGCTTCTGTCCTGACCGACCCATCAGTGCCATTTGAGAGTAGTCGGACTAGTCGACCGGGGGACCCGTCAGCCAGTGTGCCGGCGACCAATCCCCGTCTGGGTCGGTCGTTTGCCCTACCTCGATGAGGTGACCGTCCGGGTCGCGGATATAACATCGGATCTCGTACCGGTGGTGTTTCGGCGGCGTCAGGAAATTCGCACCCTTGGCGCTCCATTCGGCGTAAACGGCCTCGATGTCCTTGACGCGGATATTGAGGAAGCTGCTGACCCGATCAGGGTCCCGGGGGGGCTCCAGCGTGATGGCCGGCTTATCGTCGGTTGGTCCTCCACCTTTGTTGATGACGACGAAGCCGTTGGACAGCGCGACATTGGTCGGCTCTCCGGAGAAGACAACCGTGCCGCCGAGTACCTCGCTGTAGAAGCGCGCGGAGCGCTCGACATCATCTGAGACGATGAAGTGTGTCAGCACGATCCCATCTGAGGTTGGTCTGAGTTCGGCCATTTGGTACCTCCGCTGGTTGGGTCGGGTGCCCCGCCTGTGACGGGGCGTGCAAGCTCGTCCGTGATCTGGATTTGATCAGCTTCCGTCCACCGCTGAACAAATTTCTCTAAACACGCGGCATTCGGCAGAATGCGATCGTCGGCGAGCCGATCTGAGACCAAAGCCGAAAGGACATCGATCCGATGCCAGTCCCCGACTCAATCCAGAACTTCATAAATCGGCAGGCCGATGCCGCGCCGGAACGCTACGACGACCTTCGCGTCGTGATCTTCAACGGCACCCTCAAGCGCTCACCGGAGCCGAGCAACACCGACGGGATGCTGGCGATCGTGTTGGGCATCCTGCAACGCACGGGTGTCAGGTTCGATGAGATCCGGACCATCGATCACGACATCCCGCCTGGCATGGAGACCGATCTGCGGGAGCACGGCTATGAGCGGGACGAGTTTCCCGCGATCTTTCGGGATCTGGTGACGCCCGCCGACATCATTCTCCTTTGCGGCCCGATCTGGCTCGGCGACCAGAGTTCACAGACCCGGAAGGTCATCGAGCGTCTCTACGCCTACTCGAGCGACCTCAACGAAGCTGGTCAATGGGCCTATTACGGCAAGGTGGGCGCGGCACTGGCGACCGGAAACGATGATGGCGGCAAGCATGTCACTGCCCAGATGCTGTACGCGCTGCAGCACATCGGGCTGACCATTCCTCCGCAGGCAGACACCTATTGGACAGGGGAAGCCGGTCCCGGCCCCTCCTACCTCGATCACGATGCCGGCGGGCAGCACAACGCCTGGGCCACCCGCAACACCGTGTTCATGACCTGGAACATGCTCCATATCGCCAGGATGCTCAAGACCGCCGGCGGGATCCCCACCTACGGCAACTCAACGTTCGACTGGGATCTCACCCACCCGGCACAGCCAAACCCGGAATAGTTCTGGCGCCAAAACCAGGAGACGCTTGCGTTCGGCACCGGCTGGCGACCAGAAAAATCACCTCTGGGACGTGCCCAGGTGGGACGATCGTGCCAGACGTGGGACTGATGAGCCGCGCGCCGCGGCTCGCGCAAACGAGACCTAGGAGGGCCGGATGTCTGCCACTGAAGCTGTAAGCCAGATGGGAAGCGACAACACGGCCATTCGGCCGTTTGAGGTCAGGTTTTCGGATGAGGAGCTTGCGGAGTTGCGCAGGCGAATAAAGGCGACCAGGTGGCCGGAGCATGAGACCGTTGGAGACGACTCCCAGGGGGTGCCGCTGGCGGCGATGCAAGAGCTCGCGGATTACTGGGCCACAGATTATGACTGGCGCGATTGCGAAGCGAGGCTTAACGCCCTGCCTCAATTCATCACCGAGATCGACGGGCTCGACATCCATTTCATTCACGTTCGCTCCCGGCATGAGGACGCGCTGCCGCTGATCGTGACGCACGGGTGGCCTGGTTCGATCATCGAGCAGTTGAAGATCATCGAGCCGCTCACCGATCCGACAGCGCACGGCGGTAGCGCATCTGACGCCTTCCACCTTGTGATTCCGTCGCTGCCGGGCCACGGGTTCTCCGGGAAGCCGACCGCCACAGGGTGGGACCCCGTCCGGATCGCTCGGGCCTGGGCGGTATTGATGAACCGCCTGGGCTACACCCAGTTTGTTGCGCAGGGCGGAGATTGGGGCGCGGCGGTCACGCAGACGATGGGCATACAGGCGCCAGAGGGCCTGCTCGGCATCCACTCCAACATGCCTGGCACCGCGCCGGGAGAGCTCGTCAGCGGGTTCGAGCGCGGCGATCCGCCACCAGCCGACCTGTCAGGCGATGAGCTGAGCGCATATGAGCAGCTGCGCGACTTCTACGCCAAGCACGTCGCCTACGCCCAGATCATGGCCACACGCCCGCAGACGCTCTACGGCTTGGCGGACTCGCCGATAGACCTGGCCGCCTTTGCGATCGACCACGGCGACGGGACCGGGCAGCCCGGGCTGGAAGGAAGAGTGATCCAGGGCCACACGGACGGCGACCTCACCCGGGATGACATTCTCGACAACCTGACGCTGTACTGGCTCACGAACACTGGTGTTTCGGCGGCTCGCCTCTACTGGGAGAACAAGGCCGACTTCTTCGATGCCAAGCCGATCACGATCCCATTCGCCATCAGCGTCTTTCCCGACGAGCTCTACCAGGCGCCGCGAAGCTGGGCAGAACGCGCCTATCCGGACAACCTGATCCATTACAACCGGCTCGATCGAGGCGGCCATTTTGCCGCTTGGGAGGAGCCGGAACTCTTCTCTGAGGAGCTGCGAGCGGCGTTTCAACCCCTACGGGCACGGGCAGCGATGAATTGACGGTCGCGAAACCCCTCGCGTGATATGACCCCGCTGTCGCAGAGCGTTGGCCCCTCGCAGAACGGAGCCCGTAGATGAGCCACATCGCGTCGGTCCACCAAACGGACCAGGGCGTGTTCAGGTCGGTGCTCCCCGAGGACATCGACTGGCGGCCGTTCCCAGCGTTTCCGCCTGAGGCTCGGCTGGCTGTCGTCGTTGGCGACCCGTCCGAGCCCGGGCCGTACGTGACCCGGGTCAAAGTGCCCATGGGCGTGAAACTGATGCCGCACAGCCACCCCGAGGATCGGGTCTATACGGTTATCTCGGGCGTCTTCTACATCGGCTTGGGAGACGAGTTCGACAGCGACACGCTGCAGGCCTATCCGCCGGGCTCCGTCATTGTGCTGCCCGGTGGCACACACCACTTTCATTGGGCGAAATCCGGTGAATACGTGACACAGATAACGGCGATCGGTCCGCTGGGCATGGAGTACGTCCATCCGACCGACGATCCACGAAACCGTTGAGCAGTGTCGGCTCAATGAGCCCGCCCGTCGCGATCATCACCGGCGCTTCCCGGGGCATCGGTGCCGGGCTTGTCGCCGGCTATCGCGGTGCCGGTTATGCCGTCGTCGGCGTTGCGCTGTCGTTCCCGGCATCCGACCGACGACCCGACATCGACTACGTCGATGTCGCAGGCGACGTCGCCGATGAGACGACGGCACGGCGCGCGGTCAAGGAGGCTCGCGACCGGTTCGGTCGGATCGACACGCTGATCAACAACGCCGGCATCTACATCGGCAAGCCGTTCACTGAGTACACGCTCGATGACTACGCGGCGATCACGGCGGTGAACCTCACAGGTTTCTTCCACATCACCCAGTTGGCAATCGCCGAGATGGTCGATGGAGGTGGCGGGCACGTGGTGAACGTGTCCACGAGTCTGGTCGACCATGCGGATAGCACGAGGCCGGCTGGCCTGGCGGCCCTCACCAAGGGAGGACTCGTCGCGGCCACCCGTTCCCTGGCGATCGAGTACGCCGGGCGCGCGGTTCGCGTCAACGCCGTGTCGTTGGGGGTCATCCGGACACCTGATCACGATTCTGCGTCCTACGAGGCGCTCGAGAAGCTCCACCCGTTGGGGCGCGTCGGCGAAGTTGGAGATGTCGTTGACGCCGTCCTCTACCTCGAACGTGCGACGTTCGTCACCGGCGAGATACTGCACGTGGACGGCGGCCAGACGGCGGGTCACTAGCACTACCAACCGTTGCTTGCTCACGACCAGTGAAAGGAGTTCCACGATGCGGCCTGACATCGCCCCCGGAGGCACCTTCCCCGATTATGAGTTGCCTGATCAGGACAGTCACCCTCGAAAGCTGAGCGAAATCCAGGGCGACGACCCGCTGATCCTGATGCTCGCTCGTGGACACTACTGCCCGAAGGAGCACCAGCAGCACCTCGATCTCGCAACTAACTATCCAAAGGTCGCGGTGGCCTATACGAAGGTCGCGACGATCTCCACTGACACCCACCACACGAGCCAGGAGTTCCGCGCGTCAACAGGTGCCCAGTGGCCATTCCTCTCCGACCCGGAGCGGACCATCCAGAAGGACCTTGACATCCAGGAGTACACCGACCCCGAGCACGATCCGATGATCCCGCACACGCTCGTGCTCAAACCCGGACTGGTAATCCACAGCATCTACAACGGCTACTGGTTCTGGGGGCGCCCGTCGCTCGTCGATCTCTGGCACGACCTGCGAGCCGTCACCGCCGAGATCCGCCCCGATTGGGATCTGAGCAGGCCTGGACTTCGCGAAGCATGGGATGCCGAGGACTTCTCGCCATTCCACGGATGGAACAGGCGCTCACCTGAGTCAGTCCCGTCGTCTTACAGCTCCTAGGGGATCGTGGCTGCGACCAGAACCAGCCGTGGGCCACGCCTCCTGGATGGGAGCACCACAGGGAGCCTGGCCGCACAACCCCAGCAGCCAGGGTCGGCCGAGTCCGTCGCCCAATCTGCGGGTACGTTGCTGTCGGTCAACATTGGCATGCCGAAGGACGTGCCCTGGCAAGGAAAGAACGTCTTCACCGGCGTCTTCAAAGGTCCCGTGGGTGGTCGCCACCGAGTCGGCAAACTGAACATCGAGGGCGACGGCCAGGGCGATCGGGCTGGGCATGGTGGCGAGCAGCGCGCCGTGTTCGTCTATCAGATCGACTCCTATCGGTACTGGGAACGCGAGCTCGCCCGTAACGACTTCGCCTACGGACAGTTCGGGGAGAACTTCACCGTGGAGGGGCTCGGTGACGACGAGGTCTGCATCGGCGACCGGTACCAGATCGGTACCGCGGTCTTCGAAGTGACACAACCGCGAGTCACCTGCTATCGGGTCGGGATCCGCATGAACGACCCGCGCATTCCCGCGCTGCTTGTCTCACACCATCGCCCGGGGTTTTATTTCCGTGTGCTCGAAGAGGGCGAGGTGCAAGCCGGAGACGACATCATCAAGCTCGCGTCCGGGCCGGAACAGATGCCGGTCGGGGAAGCGGACGCCTTGCTCTACCTTCCCGGGCACCCGCGTCAGAAACTGCTGCGAGCGCTTCGGATCCCCGCCCTCAGCCCCGGTTGGCAGGCCTCATTCCGAGCTTTGCTCGAGGAAGAGCCCGGGCGCGGCAACGCCGGGCTTGCCACGACGAGCCCGCCGCCAGCCTGGCCGGGTTTCCGCAGGCTAGTGGTCACCGCGATCACCCAGGAGAGCGAATCGGCTTTCTCCATACGCCTTGATGCCCCAGACGACGCGCCGCTGCCGGCGGCCCGCCCAGGCCAGTACCTGACGCTCAGGCTCAAGTCCGACGGCCAGGAGAGGTCGGTGCTGCGCAACTACTCCTTGTCGGGATCGCCTGACGCCGGCTACTACCGGATCACCGTCAAGCTCGAGAAGGACGGCACTGCCAGCGGCTATCTTCACACCCGGCTTGCCGTGGGAGACCAACTGGATATCGCAGCACCGCGAGGTAGCTTCATTCTCGACCATACTCATGCACCCGCACTACTGATCAGTGCCGGGATCGGTGCGACGCCGGTTCTAGCGATGCTTCACACGCTCGCCGACGAGCATTCCGATCGTGAGGTCTGGTGGCTGCACTCCGCGCGCAACGCACGCCAGCATTCGTTCGCGGAAGAGGCCCGCACGCTTCTCGCCTCGCTTCCGCGCGCACGGTCACGTGTGTATTACAGCGATCCCGATCCCGACGACCGTCAGGGGCTCGACTTCGATACAGCCGGCCGCCTCAGCGGCGCGGTACTCGCTGAGCTCGATCCGCCCCGCGACGGCGAGGCATACGTCTGTGGACCTGCCTCGTTCATGGCAGAGATCAGCGCGGGCCTGGCTGCCACGGGAATCGAAGCTTCGCGGATCCAAACGGAGGTCTTCGGGCCAGCGGCAGGCCTCACTCCCGGCATCGCCCCAAGGTCTGCGCCGACGCCGCACCCGCCTGATGGCGAACCTGGAACCGGGCCGACGATCGGGTTCGCTCGTAGCGACCTGACGATCCCTTGGAGCGCGGATTACTCGAGCGTGCTCGAACTCGCGGAGGCATGCGACGTGCCGGTCCGTTGGTCGTGTCGCACCGGCGTCTGCCACACCTGCGAAACGACCCTGATTGCCGGCGACGTCAAATACAGCCCCGACCCGGTCGAGCCGCCCGCCGAGGGAAGCGCGCTCATCTGCTGCTCACAGCCTCGCGACGACCTGGTGCTCGATCTGTGACCAACCAGGTTCACGTCGCGCAGCAGTCACCAAGTGGGATTGTTCGTGATGACGAAAGCCCCCGAAATCAAGTCGTGAGCGTCACCCAACCTCGGTACTGCGCGCCCACGGGATCAATTCCAACCACGGAGGTCATCATGAGCAACATCGACGAGGAGCTGGTCCTGGCCCACTTCATCGTCTCGGACGACGTGGAGCGCTCACGGCGCTTCTACAGCGAAGTGCTCGGCGGAAAGGTGGTGTTCGATGGAGATGTGACCTATGTCGCGCTATCCAACAGCTGGATCATCATCAATGTCGGCGGAGACCCGACCGACGACAAGCCGGAGGTCACGCTGGAGACGCCCCGCGATCCCGACCGAGTCAGCAGCTTCCTCAATATCCGGGTCAGGGACATCCAAGCCGTGTACAACGAATGGAGCGCTCGGGGGGCCGAGTTCCTGACTCCGCCAAAGCAGCACGAGTACGAGATCCGCTGTTACATCCGCGATCCCGACGGTCACCTGATCGAAGTGGGGCAGACGACCGACCCAGCTGGGGACTGGTCGTACTGGCCATTGAGCGCGCCCACCGCGAACGCCGACTGAAGGTTGCGGGCTCGTGGCAATCGGAACCCGTTCGCGTCCAAATGGAGCTGGGTCAACCCGCGCCGCATTCGCAGGGAGGGATCGGTTCCAGTGAGTGACACCACACCTGTGTGCGAGCTGCTCGGGATCGATCACCCAATCGTCGAGGCGCCGTTATCAGCGGACCCGTTGCTGCCCGCCGCGGTCTCGAATGCAGGCGGGCTCGGCACCCTAGGACTAGGTTGGGCCGATGACGCCGGCGGGGTGGTACGGGAAACCGCAGCCCGCACTGACCGGCCCTTTGCCGGGAACTTCGTCCTGGCGTTCGATCAGCACGACCGAGTCGATCAGGCCCTAGCGGCAGGTCTTCGCATCGTGTCGCTGTTCTGGGGAGATCCTCTCGGCTACGTCGAGCAGGTGCATGATGCCGAAGGGCTCGTGATGCACACGGTCGGCAGCGTCGAGGAAGCACGGCGCGCAGTCGAGTGCGGGGTCGACATCATCATCGCGCAGGGCTGGGAGGCCGGCGGACACGTTTGGAGTTGCGTGGCGACGCTCCCGCTGGTCCCGGCGGTCGTCGACGCCGTGGCACCGGTACCGGTCATTGCCGCCGGTGGCATCGGTGACGCGCGAGGTGTCGCGGCAGTCATCGCGCTCGGCGCGCAAGCCGCTGTGCTCGGCACGCGGTTCCTGCTGGCCGATGAAATGCCGATCCATGAGGAATACCGCCGCCGCCTGATCGCCGCCTCAGAGACAGACGCGGAGTGGTACCCCAACCTGTACGAGGTGGGCTGGCCGGACGCTTCGCACCGCGCCATCCGCAACTCGACCGCTGAGATCTGGGAGGCCGCGGGTCGGCCGGCACCGGGTGGTCGACCGCGAGAAGGAGAAGTAATCGCCCACTTCGCATCCGGCGAACAGATCGTCCGATACGAACCAGCGCCGCCGATGGTTGGCACGACCGGCGAGATCGAGCCGCTATCGCTGTGGGCCGGGCAAAGCGTCGCGCTGGCAAGGCGCCCACAGCCCGCCGCGGAAATCGTGGCCGAACTCATCTCCCGCTTGTAATGCCCAGCCAGCTCAAGCTTCGACTCGAAGCTCCAGTCATGGCCCCCGTGCCGTCACCGAGCAGGAATGGAGAAGCCACCTGACCGGCGGGGGCGTAGCCTGGACCGCATGCAAACGATCGACTCGCTCACGCTTGACGTCACCGAACCGGCCGCCGCCCAGGGCTTCTACGCGCAGGCCTTCGCCCTCGGGTCTAAGGTCCGTGCCCGCGCTGCGCGGACGCCGTCCACAGGGTTTCGTGGCTTCTCGATTTCGCTGATTGTCGGGCAGCCGTCTAGCGTCGATTCGCTGTATGAGACGGCCGTCGCGGCCGGCGCCACTTCCGTCAAGCCTGCGACCAAGGGCATGTGGGGCTACGGCGCGGTCGTCCAGGACCCTGACGGCGTCGTCTGGAAGCTGGCGACTTCCTCCAAGAAGGAGAAGGGCTTACCGGCTCGCCAGATCGACGATGTGGTGTTGCTGCTCGGAGCGGCCGACCTCCGCGCAAGCAAAAAGTTCTACGTCGCGCGCGGCCTCAAAGTGAAGAGGAGCTTCCCAGGCAAGTACGCGGAGTTCGATTCGGGCGCGGTCAAGCTGGCGCTGTACCCCGCCCGCGACGGTGTCGCGAAGGAGGCGGGGGTATCGCCGGTCGGCGACGGGCCACACGGAATCACGGTGAACAGTCACGACGGCGCGTTTACTGACCCGGACGGGTTTGTCTGGGAAGCCGCCTAGCCTCCCATGCGTCCACCCGCTGATCGGCGCGGACCGCAACTCGCAAGCCGGGACTGGCCCTGTTTTGAGGCTAAGAGTCGCTGCACCTGCTTGGCGCGTCGGAGGTATTTGCTGGTCGTCACGATGAGATCGAACAGGTCAAGCGCTGCGACGAGCCGGTCCCGATGCGGCTGCGTTGCGTGACGAGTACCCGGCTTCAAGATCGCTGATTCCGGCACGAGCCAGTTCCCCGCGCTCAGCTCTCGGTTGGATTGCGGTGCGGACTTCACGTCGGCTGCGCACGTCATTCAAGCCGCCTGACTCGTGCAGGCTTCCCCCCGCTCGTATAGGGTGCTGTCCGTTTCGGGTGCTGGCACGATGGTGCCGACCAGTTCCGAAGACGCGGTCACACAGAACCGAGAGGAGATCCGCGATGGCAATTGTGAAACGCGATGTCCAGATCAAGGCCTCGCCGCAGGAGACGATGCGACTCCTTAGTGATGCCAGTCGATGGCCGGACTGGTATCCGGGCATGACGAAGATCAGCATCACGGCTCCGTTTCCCGAAGGAGGGGGGAAGGTCTCCTTCAAGGTGAAGTCAGCCGGCGTGTCGATGCCGCTGACAGAGACGGTTCTTGAGTACCAGCCAGACAAGCTTCAGGTTCTCCAGATGGAGGGCATCTTGTCGGGGCGCGCTCGCTGGGAACTCAGCGCGGACGGCGATGGAACGCGTCTGACCACGACGTTTGATTACGAGCTGCCGGGCGGCATATTCGGCAGGATCGCTGATGCGCTCATTGCCGAGCGCATGAACACCAAGACGCTCGAACAAGCCCTTCAGAACTTCAAAGCGCTCGTAGAACGGCATTAGATCGTCGGACGTTGCCCACCGCAGGCTTCAACCTAGGACCGTCTACCGCAGCTTTGTTGGCTCTCGAGCATGCGTTTCATAAGGCCTGTCAAGCGCAACGCCTGGCTTCCTCGATTGCTCCGTGCTCTTGCAGTCGGTTCTCGCTACGTCGGCTTGACTCAGATCCAGCGTGCAGGAGGGTTTGGAGCCAACTGATTGGCAGGCCTGGGGGTGCTCCACCCGGAACAGCAGCGTCACCGGCTCATACGTTCAGGTGGGGTAGGTGAGATGTCCCTCAAAACCGCATCCCGGTCTCGGGACACTTCTTCGGTGGACCGCCAGGCCTACAGCAGCAGCGAGACGGGGTTTTGGAGGCGGTCGACGACAACGGCGATCCAGTCGGCTGCGATCACGCCATCGATCACGCGGTGATCAGCTGAGAGCGTCATCGTCATCACGTTGCCTACGGTGAGCTGCCCGTCGTCCCCAACAATGGGCTGCGGCTTCGCGGCTGCAACCGCGAGAATGCCCGCTTGTGGCGGGTTGATGATCGCCGAGAACTCATCAACGCCGTGCATGCCGAGGTTGGACACTGCGAAGCTGCCTCCCTCGAGTTCGTGCTGCTGCAAGCGGCCTGCGTGGGCGCGACCAGCGAGTTGGGCGATCTGGGTGCTCAGCTCGGTGAGTTTCAGTCGCTCCGCCCCTCGTACCACAGGGGTCAGCAAACCGTCCGGTACGGCGACCGCGACAGCCATGTCCACGCTCTCCAAGTAACGGATCGAGTCCCCGTTCCAGCAGGCGTTCGCTGCCGGTACCTCCATCAGTGCCGCCGCGGCGGCCTTTACGACGAAGTCATTGACCGAGATTCTCCGTGGGCTGCTGCCGTTCACCTCCTGACGTAGCGCCATCAGCCTGTCGACGCGAACATGCGCGGTGACATAAAAGTGCGGGATGGTGGACTTGCTCTCCGTAAGTCTCTGTGCAATCGCGCGGCGCATGCCGGTAAGCGCAACGTCCCTATAACCACTGCCAGTCGACGCCGCGTTGGTGTCGGTGGTCTGGGCGGGCGAAACGGCGTTGTACGCGTCAACGTCCCGCCGGACGATGCGACCGTTGGGGCCGGTGCCAGTCAGGATGGCAAGGTCGATGCCGCACTGAGCCGCAACCCTGCGAGCGATGGGGGTCGCGAAGATTCGACCCGTACGATGCTCTGCAGCGGCGGGCTCCGGCGGCGTTTGCTCTGTTGCTGTCAGAGCTTCACTCGGCTGCTGCACCACGGCCGGTGGCGGGGTCGGGAGCTTGATCGGGGCTCGGCCGGGACCCACATCCACCGGGATCGCTGAGGCGTCCTCGCCCTCTTCCAGCACCACCACAATAGGATCGCCAACCACTACTCTCGTACCGGCCTCCACCAGGAAGCGCCCAATCGTCCCTTGGATCTCTGCGGCGTATTCGACGACGGCCTTGTCAGTTTCGATCTCGGCTATCGGGTCTCCAACCGCGACCTTGTCGCCAGGGCTGGTCAGCCACGCATTCAGGACGGCGTCCGTGGCGTTGGCCATCACCGATGGCATCCGGATCAATTGAGCCATCAGTTCCCACCCATGGCCGTCCGGGCTCTGGCCAGGCCGGCGACGATCTCCTCGGTGCCTGCGATCGCCGCTCGCTCGAGCACCTTCGAGATGCTCGGGCTGGCCTCGCCGCCTGTGATTCGGCCCACAGGCTGATCGAGCCAGTCAAAGAAGCGTCTTTGAATCTCATCCGCCAGCCAGCTGCCGTACGAGGTCCCGCGAGCGCCTTGCTCGACGATGATCACGGCGTTGGTCTTGCAGATGCTCTCACCGACCGTGTCCCAGTCGAGAGAGGCACGGTCCAGCCAGCGGAGATCAACGAGCTCTGCATCAACGCCGGATTCCTGGATTGCCTCAAGGCAGCGATGCACCATCGACAGGTAGGAGATGACCGTGAGGTCGCTGCCGACCCGCCGCACGAGTGCTGACCCGGGGGCGATGACGTAATCCAAATCGTCGTGCGGGACCCGGTCGTCGAGCTGGTATAGGTCGATGTGCTCGATGACCAGCACCGGGTCCTCGAGAGCCAGAGCAGCGTTCATGAGCCCGATGTAGTCGGCCGCCGAGGAAGGGGCCACGATCCGCCACCCTGGAGATGTCGCGAACAGGCCGGCGGGGTCCATCAGATGCTGTGAGCCATAGCCCGAGCCCATAGCCACCTTGGTGCGCAGTACGAGCGGAATCGCGTTGGTGCCGCCGAACATGTGACGGGCCTTGCCGATTTGGTTGAACACCTGGTCGGCCGCCACCCACATGAAGTCCGCGTACATGAACTCCACCACGGGACGAAACCGCCCGTCCAGAGCGATGCCGCCGGCAAGACCGGTGAAAGCGTTCTCGCTGATCGGTGTGCCGATAACCCGATCCACACCATATTTCTTTCTGAGACCTTTGGTTGCACCGTTTGTTCCTCCGTTGAGGCGGTGTACGTCCTCGCCGAGGACGATGATGCGTGGGTCCTGTTCCATACGGCGGTCCATGACGGCCGCCACGGCGTCGACAAAACGCATCTCTTGCCACTCTCCCGCGTAGGCGGTGGGTTCGAGTGTTGGCAGCGGCTCCAGTTCCCCGGCGTCGCTACGGATGCCGACGTCGACGAATCCCGGGTCTGGCCACAGATCCGGTTTGATGCGGCGTGTAGCGGGAGCGGCCGGACTCTCCTCGATGAGAGCCGTAACGGCCTCGCGCAATGCTGCTTGAGCTGCCTCGCGCAGGCCGCGCTCACCCAGTTGATCGAGCATGCCTTGCGCCTTGAGCGCTGAGGCGACGTGTTCAAGCGGGTCGCGTGCCCGCCAGGCGGCTTCTTCATCCTTGGTTCTGTATCCGAACGCGCTCCCCGGATAGGGGCCGTTCTGGTGAAGGAAGCGGTAGACGTCAGCCTCGATGACGGCAGGTCCGCCGCCGGCATGCATCATCTCAAGTGCTTCTTGCGTTGCGAGGTGCACGGCCAGCGGGTCCATGCCATCCACCTTCCACGACGGGATGCCAAACCCCTGTCCACGGACGGACAGTCGGTTATCAGCCACCACCTCCTCGATGTTGGTCGCGACCGCGTAGAGGTTGTTCTCGATGAAGAAGCAGATCGGCAGCTTCCATGTTGCAGCCAGGTTGAGGGTTTCCAGCACCGACCCAATTTGGGCTGAGCCGTCTCCGAAATATGCGATTGTGGCGTCGGTTGTGCCGGCGTGCTTCTGTGCCCACGCGTTGCCTGCAGCGAAGGGCACGCCGCCGCCGACGATCGCGTTTGTGCCAAGTGCCCCGGCCTCCAGCCACTGGAGGTGCATCGAGCCGCCGCGACCCCCGGAGAAGCCTTGCGCGAGTCCGAGAATCTCGGCGAGTGTCCGCTGCAGTACCCGCTGGACGACCGGTGGCGCGGGTTCCTCAAGGGTCAGATACCCGGGCGTAACGTGGCCGAGCGCCTTGGCGAGGAACTGATGGTGGCCACGATGCGATCCGGCGATGCCGTCACTCGACCGCAGTCCGATGATGGAGCCGACAGCGCCGCCCTCCTGGCCGATGCTTGCGTGCGCGGGGCCGTGAACCAGGTTCTCTGTCGCCAGTTCGAGAACGGCTTCCTCGAAGGCTCGGATCAAATGCAGCTGCACCAGCATGCCAATCAGGAGTTCAGGGTCGGCTTTCCGCCAATCCTCCTTCGTCGTGGTGAGCTGCACCCATGGAACGTCGGTCTTCAGGGCTCTGCGTTGAGGCATGCGGCTTCCGTCCGAAGTTGATACGTCCGCCCGGCGATTGGATTCAATCATAGTCGCAACGCCACGTAAACGGGCGCAACACACTGGCCCACGCGCTAGAGTGTATTCAATGGCCGAAAGAGAGGTTGCGGCGGCTCGCGGGTTCGGAGTGCGCGGAATCGACCACATCGGCTTCACCGTGCCCGACATCGAGGAGGCCCACGGCTTTCTCGTCGATGTGCTCGGTGCGGTGCACATCTACACGCTGGCTGGCAAGCGCGGTGACGACGATTGGATGCGAACTCACCTCGGCGTACACCCGCGCACGGTCATACGAGACATCCGCTTCTATCGCCTCGGGTCCGGTTCCAACCTCGAGGTCTTCGAGTACGAACCAGCGGACGGACAGGCTCCGCAGCCTCGCAACAGCGACGTCGGCGGCCATCATCTGGCCCTCTATGTTGATGACTTGGACGCCGCGATGCAGACGCTTCGTGAGCGTGGCGTCGAGTTCATGGGCACACCGACGGCCAGCGCTCAGGCGGCGCTCGGTCAGCGGTGGGTCTACTTCAAGAGCCCCTGGGGCATGCAGTTCGAGTTGGTTAGCTTTCCGGCCGGGAAGGCCTACGAGGCTGCCGAGGGGACGAAGTTGTGGCATCCGGCGCATCCGACCCAGTGACCGACGCCGACGCTCGCGAAGAGAGAGCCCTGAACGGGGCCTCTCTGCCGCATGGTGAGGCGGGCGCGAGGATTGCCGCCGCGCTCCGAGACGAGATCCTCGGCGGCGGCTATCAGCCTGGCGAGCGCATCCGGCAGCAGGAGCTGGCCGGTAGACATGGTGCCAGCAGAGTACCGGTGCGTGAAGCGCTGCGAATTCTCGAGGCCGAGGGACTGGTGACCATCGTCGCGAACGCCGGAAGCTGGGTGTCGCGACTGTCCGCGCAGGAGTGCACCGAGATGTACCAGATACGCGAGCGGGTCGAGCCGCTCCTGCTCCGCTACAGCGCCGACTCGCTTGCCGATGAGGTCATCTCGCAGCTTCAGGATCTGGCGGATGCGATGCAGCAATCGGCCGATGTCGAGCAATTCATCGGGCTCGACCGGAGATTTCACCTGCTCAGCTATTCAGCGGCCTCGACGATCATGCTTGGCGACACCATCATCCGCCTCTGGAATCGAACCCAGCATTACCGGCGCGCCTACACCCGCATGTTTCGCGCCGAGCGCGACGACAGCGTGCACTATGACCACCTGCTCCTGGTCGCCGCCCTCCGTAATCGTGACGCCGAGGATGCCGAGCGGGTTCTGGCGGGTCATATCCGCCGCACGCGGCTGGCGCTCGCGGGTCATCCGGAGATCTTCGATGCATGATCTCGTCATGAATCTCCGCGGGATAGAACAAAGCGCGTAGGCGCAACGGACAGGAAGGCTGAACGATGGCGATTGCGATCATCAACCCGACCACCGGCCAACTCGAGCGAGAGTTCGCGCCCCACACCACCGCTGAGGTGGCCAGCAAGATCGCCGAAGCTTTTACCGGGGGCGGCGGCAACAACAGTCCATCGACGCCGCTCTCAGCGCTCACGGTGATATCACCATCCCCGTGACCGATCAGCGGCTGGCGCGCCATATCGCAAGTTTGCTCGCGCAGGCCAGTACGGGTTCGGAGCATCACGTCGACGCTACGGTCGTCGCGGTCGCGTTAGCGGCTGGCGGCGGCCTGGTTGTGACCGGCGACGTCGATGACCTTCAGATGCTCGCAGCGCACGCCCCAGGCGTGGCCGTGGAACCACTTTCCCTGTAAGCGGGCCCATCCGCAGGCTCCGGTCGGGTGTGGCTTTGAGGTAACGACCGACCAGCGGTTCCAACTCTTGTTTGCGCGCTCGAGGCCCGACCCATAACGATCGCAAAGGCGACCTTTCGGCGGGTCTGCCTCCGTGTCGTGACGGTGGCTAGGATCACCTGCAGTCCCTGCAGTCACTCTGACTCGCTGCACAGCCAAGGAGATCGCATGTCTCGTTTCGCGAAGGTCAACCTGCTTGAGGTCGAGGACTCCGTCGCGGGACGGGTCGAGGGGCTTGAGGGCCGGTTCGGTCGTAAGCATCTGGACTCCCGTGACCTCGGGGTCAGTCTCTTTCGTTACGCCCCGAACCTGCGCAGCGCGATGGCGCACAGTCACAAGGAGCAGGAGGAGGCCTATGTCGTCGTCGCCGGGTCTGGCCGCGTCTTGCTTGATGACGAGACTCAGGAGCTCCAGGTCTGGGATGTCATACGTGTCGCGCCTGAGGTCGTCCGAGCTTTCGAGGCAGGGGACGAGGGGCTCGAGGTCATCGCGATCGGCGGTCCCAAGCCCGAGGAGGGCGATGGCGTGCGCGCCACCGCGAACTGGCCCGACACGGAATAGTCGGGCGGTCGTTCAGCCGGATTCTCGATGTCGCCCGCCGCCTCAAGCGATTCGATTTCCCTCAAGGCGTCCTGGTTCATCGCCGGCTTGAGCACATCCTGGGCATATGCGTTATATGCGGGAACATCGGACATCATCTTGGAGATCACGACGCCCTTTAGTTGCTCGGGGTAGGCGAGCGCATACTCGATCGCGAGAATCCCGCCCCACGATTGGCCGTAGAGCACGAAGTTCTCGGGTTCAAGGCCGAGTGCCTGCCGGACCTGTTCGACTTCATCGACAAAGCGACTGTCATGAAGGCGGTGGCCGCAGCGCGTCAGTGAGACGTCGGGCCTCCCGCGAAGAATCTTTGCTTCGGCGAGAAGGACTCCTCAAAGGGGGCCCTCATGGAGTATGTCGGGATCGTTTGGGCGCCCGCAGGGCGGCGTGGTGCGCGTTTGATGAGCACGGTCAGACCGCTGCCCATCGTGCCTAGGTGGCCATCGTGGCGTCGCTGCTCTGGCACGGGACGGAGGGTCGGCTATTGACAGGGCCGCTCGTCTGTGCCGGTCGTTCGAGGGCCCCGCTCGACCGTCGGGCGCAGGTTCCCTCTTGTCTCGGTCCCGCTAAGCCGACTCCAGTACCACAACCGGGATCGTGCGGGAGGTCTTCTCCTGATAGCCGCCGTAGCCCTTGTATGCCGCAACAATTTTGAGCCAGACTTCCTCGCGCTCCTCGGGCGTGAGTACGCGTGCTCGAAGATCGGTGCTTTTGCCCTTCTCGGTCACGGTCACCTGTGGGTTGGCGACGAGGTTGTGATACCAGGCTGGGCTCTTGGGGCTGCCGCCCTTGGACGCGACAACCACACGGTTGCCGTCAAGGCGGAGCGGCACGGTGAGCATCGTCGTGCGCCGCTTACCCGACTTTGCGCCGATCGTGGTCAGCTCGAGCACCGGCATCCCGCCGAAGCCGCCCAGGATCCGGCCGCCCGAGAGCCGGTAGATACCCCGGTGCAGGCAGACAACGGCGATCCCAGCCTTGTCTGTGACGCTCATGGACGCGAATTATCCTCCAGGCACAACGGGCAGGTCTGCGCTTCCCAATCGCCGCTGGCGGTGCCAGGTCAGCTACGCGGCAATGACTTGGTCGTCACCGCGACGCAGATCAGCTCGTCTAGAGCGGGCCGGAGCTGTCCGACCAGCCTTGCCTGGCCTGCGGTAGGTCGCAGTTCCGATCGCCGGGCTCCCACGATTGCTGAGGTGGAAGCGATTGGCCGCAAGGAGGCACTGGGAGACAGCAGGGGGCCGAACGCGACGCTCTGAGCGTTTCAGCCTCCGGTCAGGACGGTGTCCTCATGCGAGTAGGCAGGCGCGCAGCAGCACATCAGCACCAGCGCCTCAGCGCCAGTGTTCCACAGCTTGTGCACGGTTCCAGGCGCGATCACCACGCAGTCCCCGGCCTCGATCTCGGCTTCCTCAGAGCCGAGGCGCATCCTTCCGCTCCCGGCCGTGAAGTAATAGATCTCCTCAGACTGAGGGTGGTAGTGCTCAGCGGTCTCAGCTCCGACGTCGACCGTCGCCTCGGCGAAGCTCTGGTTACGCGCCTTGGTCCAGCTGGGCCCGGCGAGCTCGCGAATCCCGGAGCCGTCTGCGGTGATGAACGACTCCCGATCAGAGAGGTGGGCGATCTCCATGCCCCGGATTGAAACACGATGCGCACTCTCTGAGGAGACCGACTCAAGCACCATCAAGAGTTCTTAGGCGACCCAGCGTGCCCGCCACAACCATCAGCAGCAAGTCGTCGCCAAGGCGATAGCGACGCGTGGGCCGGCTCACACATGAATGCGATCGTCTGGGAATGCGAGCTTTTCCACACCCTCCAGGTGCGATCTGGGCACCGGAGGGGTGCCCGCCGCCATCGAAAAGCACGTCCGGGCAAGGAGTGTTGCCTGTCGATCGATCCACGGCTGGCAGCCGTCGGCGAGAGTGTCGGTTGCAGTCCGGGCGCTCCTGAACGGCCGGTCTCGGTGGAAGCTTGCTTGTCATTTGGCGCAGGTAGCCCGCGTTCGACTGGCGGTCGCAGATGGTCTATCAGCGCGGCGATTCGACGTGTCTCGCCATGTGGCGCAGTCAGCTGTCGTAAAAGTCTGTCATTGAGATGTAGGTGACTACCTGCCCGACGTTGTGTAGGGCGGCTAGGCGGTCGGCGTGGAAGCGTTCGTAGGCTGGGAGGTCTTTGACTTCGACGCGCAGGAGGTAGTCGAAGTTGCCGGTTACGTGGTGGCATTCAATGATCTCAGGCGCTTTGCGGGCGCCGTCTTGGAATTTGCGGATGTGTTCGCGTTGGTGTCGGACGAGCCGGACGGCCACGAAGGCTGTGAGGCCATGGCCGTCGACTTCGGGGTCGATGATGGCTTTGTATCCGCGGATGACGTGGCGGTCCTCGAGCCGTCGTAGCCGTCGTGAACATGCGGAGGCCGACAGTCCGGTGGTGGTCGCGAGCTCGGTCACGCTCGCCCGGCCGTTCTCGCGAAGGGCGTTCAGGATCAGCCGGTCGGCGGCATCGATGGTGTCCACAGGGCAAAGTCTTGCATCTAGAGGGCGCTGCCAGCAAGTAGTGTGCGCGACGTGGGCGATTGTCCCAGCCTGCTTGCGTCATGACGTGACCGAACGCATGATCCCGCCATGTCAGTCGCCCCTTTTCGGCCTGCGACAGCGGCCATTCACACTCGTCAGGCGGCAACGTCCGCGCGTCCTATCTCTTCACCGATCTTTCAGTCGACGGCGTTCGCGTCGGTCTCGGCGGATGAGCTTGGGCGGGTCGCGGTTGAGGTGGCCACACCGGACTTCTATACGCGGCATGGGAACCCGAACCATGTCGAGTTGGCTGAGGCGGTGGCGTCCCTGGAGGGCGCTGAGACTGGTTTGGTGTTCGCGTCCGGGATGGGAGCGCTCGCCACGACGGTGCTGGGGCTGGTGAGTCGCGGGGATCACATTGTCGCCCAGCGCAGCATGTACGGGGGTTCGCTCAGTCTTGTGCAGAAGCTGCTCTCTCGGTTCGGGGTCGACCACTCGCTTGTGGATCAGTCTGACGTTGCCGCATGGGAGGCCGCGATCACACCGGCGACCCGGCTGTTCCTGATCGAGTCGCCAAGTAACCCTTGTTTGGAAATCACGGATCTGGGTGCCGTGGCGGAGATTGCACGGGCGCACGGGATTCTGACCCTGGCCGACAACACGTTCGCGACCCCGGTGAATCAGCGACCCTTGGAGTTTGGCGTTGACTTGGTCTGGCACAGCGCGACGAAGTATCTGGCCGGGCATTCGGATGCATCCGCCGGAGTGGTCGTGGGGCCAAAGCGCCTGATTGATCGGATCTGGACGACGTCATTGAACATCGGTGCGGTGCTCGGGCCGTTTGACGCCTGGCTGGTCACCCGCGGGGTCCGCACGTTGGACCTGCGGGTCAGACGCCACAACGACACCGCCGCGTTGATCGCCGAGCATCTCAGCACCCGCGCGGAGATCGGGCGAGTGCATTACCCCGGGTTGCGCACCGATGTCGGTCACGAGGTCGCCGGTCGCCAGATGTCAGGTTTTGGTGGGGTGCTCAGCATCGAGCTGCGTGGCGAGCTCGAGGAGGCTGCGCGATTTACTGAGCAGCTGGAGCTGTTTCAGTTGTCGGCCAGTCTCGGGAGTGTCGAGAGCCTGGTGGTCCACCCGGCCTCGATGTGGAAGGCGATGCTCAGCGAGCGGGAGCTGACCGACGCCGGCCTGGAGCCAGGGCTGGTGCGTCTGGCCTGCGGGCAGGAGGACGCTGCCGATCTCATCACGGACCTGGACCGGGCCCTCGACTCACTACAGGCCGCGGTTCGCTGAGCGGTTGTGGATCGGCGGTTCGCCCAAGTCGATGTCTTCGGGACCAGCGCTGCTGCCGGTAACGCGGTCGCTGTCGTCCTGGACGGAACCGGTCTCGATGCAGCCTGGATGCAGCAGCTTGCCGCTTGGCTAAATGTCGCCGAGACAACGTTCGTGCTCCCGGCCGACAATCCGGACGCGGACTATCGCGTACGCATCTTCACCGTCAGCGAGGAACTCCCGTTCGCCGGGCACCCAACACTAGGCACCTGCCACGCGTGGCTGGCGGCAGGCCACCAACCGCGCTGTGCGGACACGATGGTCCAGGAGTGCGCTGCTGGACTGATTCGCATTCGACGCACGCAAGCCGGGTTTGGTTTCGCGTCCCCGCCGCTTCGCCGCTCAGGCCCCGTCGATGAACAGACCCAGGCGGCCGTCACTGCCGCTCTCGGCGTCAACAGCGGCGAGGTCCTCGCAACGCAGTGGGTTGACAACGGTCCCGGCTGGCTCGGCGTTCTACTCGACAGCCCCGACCGTGTACTGGCCCTCAACTGCCGCCCGATCAATCAGTTCATAGGCGTCGTCGCCGCACGCGATGACGGCGACCTCGAGGTCCGCGCGTTCTACCCCGTGCGCGGCACGATGGTCGAAGACCCCGTATGCGGCAGCCTCAATGCAGCACTCGCACACTGGCTACCGCGACTCGGTGCCGTGCAACTCCCATACGGCGTCTACCAGGGCTCCGCCGTTGGGCGCTCCGGCCGCCTGAACATCAGCACGCAGCACGGCGACATCTGGGTGACCGGAACCACCCGCACCCTAATCGAAGGCATCCTCCACACCCCAACCGCTCAGACCATCGATCCAGGGCCGTACAAAGCGACGTGATCGAAACCCCGCCGTAGCGCTAATCACCCGCGCCGAGATCGCCGGAATTAGGGGTCGGTGTGCCAGTTGAGCGCCTGCCGTCGGGATCGCGGCAGTTTGCTGAGGATCAGGTCGTAGGAGTCCTCGACCATGTCGCTGATGGTCTCGTCGGGTAGTGAGCCGTCGATGGTGACGGTGTTCCAGTGACGCTTGTTGAGGTGATAGCCCGGGATCACGGCCGGGTGCGTTTTGCGCAGCTCCTCGGCCAGTGACGGGTCGCATTTCAGGCTGACGCGCAATGGGTGCTCTGAGAGTCGTGAGAGCGCGAAGATCTTGCCCGCGACCTTGAATGCTGAGGTGTCCGGGCCAAACGGGAACTCCTCATGGGTTCCGAGCAGCGAGAAGCAGTAGTCGCGAAGCTCTGCGGCGTTCATCGGCTATTGGATCATCGGCTATTGGAGAGTGACGCGTCGCGGTGCACGTCCGCCTCTGTACGAAGCCCGCACATGCCTGCGGCCTTCGGCGAGTCGGTATGTGTGCCGGTCCGCTTCACTTTGACGGATGCGTTTGCTGTTTGTGTGTATGGGCAACATCTGTCGCTCTCCGACGGCTGAGGGGATGATGCGCCATGTCCTGCTGGAAGTGGGGCTTGACCGCCGGGTGGAGGTGGACAGCGCCGGCACGGGTGCCTGGCATGTGGGCGACCGCGCCGATCCGCGCGCCCGCGCGGCGGCTGCGCGTCGCGGGATCGATCTGCACGGCATCGCGCGACAGGTGACTCGCGAGGATCTGGACAGCTTCGATCTCATCCTTGCTGCAGATGCCCAAAACCAGCGGGACCTGCTGGTGCTCGCAGGCGAGGATCCAGAACGGCGCGCAAAGGTGCGACTGTTGCGCGAGTTCGACCAGGCGTCGGTCAAGACCGGCGAACTCGATGTCCCCGATCCGTACTGCGGCGGCCCTGACGGGTTCAATCATGTCCTTGACATCGTGGATACGGCCTGCCGTGGGCTGCTCACCGAGATCCGAGGGCACGCCGAGCTGTGAGCGACACCACGACCGTACGGTCGTTGGCCGCGACCATGCTCGGAAGCGCCGTCAGAGATCTGCGCCGCGTTGCCGGCTGTGATCTCAGCGACGCATACCCCGCGCGACTTGCAGACGGCCGTGTGGTGTTCGTCAAGACCTCGGCCAATGCGGCGCCAGGCAGCTACACGGCCGAGGCAGCGGGACTGCGCTGGATCGCCTCGGCCGCGAGCGCTCCGGCGGTCCCAGAGGTCCTCGGAGTGGTCGATCCGTCCGGACGCGAGCGGGTGCTCCGGATGCTCGCACTCTCCTGGGTTGAGCCCGGGCGCCTGTCCAGTGCCGGGGCCGAGACGCTTGGGCAAGGTCTGGCCGCGCTTCACCGCGCGGGCGCACCTGGCTATTGCGTCGCCCCGCCCGGCGTGCCCGCCGGGTTGCGGATCGGGCCGCTGGAGCTACCCGCCGGCTCTGCCGCCACATGGGCTGAGGCATATGGCAAATTTCGTCTGCGACCGCTCGCTCACCGCGCGGCCTCAAGCGGCGCGCTCACATCGGACGGGCTCGCTGCAGTAGAGCGCATCTGCGACCGCCTTTCGGAACTCGCCGGTCCCGCCGAGCCCCCCGCCCGCCTGCACGGCGACCTTTGGGGCGGCAACGTGCTCGCGAACACGAACGGGATGCCATACCTGACCGACCCGGCGGCCTACGGCGGTCACCGCGAGATGGACCTCGCAATGCCGCTGCTGTTCGGAGGTCCTGGCGAGCGTTGCTTCCCAGCCTACGCCGAGGCGTTTCCGCTCACCGACGGACACCAAGAACGCGTGGAACTGTGGCAGCTGTTCCCGCTCCTCGTCCACGCAGTCCTGTTCGGTGCCGGTTACGGCCAGCGTGTCACGGCGATCGCCCACCGGTACGCCGGCTGGACACCCGGCCGCGTAGCGGACCATTCATCGGCTCGCACTAAGGCGGTCCTGGTCGCCGAAGCGCTCGCGAGGATTGAAGGACGGCCGACATCAACGGGCTCGTGCGACGACGCCTGTCTATGGGCTCGCGACGTCGCGGGAGGCAGTGAGAAGTGTCGGCGACAGCCGATTGGTGTTCACGCGATCGGCTCGAGCACAAACACCGGGATCAGGCGGTCGGTGCGCTGCTGATACTCGGCGTAAGGTGGGTACGCCGCGACGGCGCGCTCCCACCAGGCCAAGCGCTCCTCACCTTCGATCTCGCGGGCGAGATAGTCGCTGCGGGACGGCCCGTCCCAGACCTCCACGTGCGGGTCTGCGCGAAGGTTCGCCACCCACGCCGGGTTCTTCGGCGCGCCACCCTTTGAACCCACAGCCAGGTAGCTCCCACCATGCGCGACGCGCATCAGCGGTGTACGTCGCAACTGGCCGCTGCGGACGCCACGGTTGATCACGATGACGACCGGCAGCCCCGTATCGCGTAGGGTCGTTCCCTGGGTCCCGCCCGAGCGCTCCCAGGTTTCGATCTGCTCTCGGACCCAGTCCGCAGGGTCCGGGGCCGCGTACTCACCTTCCAGAGGCACGTCGCCCAGCATAACGACCAGACGCTGCGGGAGAGGCTACTCCGGGGAAGTAGCTCCGACACACGGAAGCGTTGGCCAGGGACGACTGATAGCGAAGCTGTGCGAACGGGCGCGATACGTCGTTTGACCATTGGCGGTGGGGTGGTTAGTCTGGCCGTCGAGATGGGCGCAACGGTCATCTGCATTTCGGGCAGCGACGGCTCACGGGTCGAGGATCTCGCGGCTGCGATCGGCGCGGCATTGGGCTTCCGTGTGATCAATCAGGAGATCACGGAGAGGGCAGCTGCCGCGGCGGGTGTCGATCGACAGACGGTGGAAGACGTTGAGCAGCGGAAATCGGCTCGAGCGAAGATCTTGGATCTGTTGGCGAGCTCTGGCGGCGCGTATCCGGGATTTCTCATAGCTGATCCCCAATTCGCGGAAGCGAATCAGCCAAGTGATGAGCTTCGCCGATTGATCCGCTCTGCCATCGAGGAATTCGTGGCTGCCGGCAACGTCGTGATCCTTGCCCATGCAGCATCACAAGTCCTTGCTGGCCGAGACCACGTGCTTCGCGTGCTGGTGGTCGCGTCCCCGCAGGCGCGTAGTGCGAGACTGGCCGATTCACTCGGGATTCCGGCCAAGAAGGCGGACGCGCGCGTCAAGACCGGGGACGCTGGTCGCGCCGACTACCTCAAGCGCTTTTACGGCGTCGAGCGGGAGTTGCCCACGCAGTACGACGTCGTCATCAACACTGACAAGCTCACTCCGGAGGAAGGCGCTGCCGCAGTCGTGAGCCTGGCGACCGCAGTCTTCACCCAGGAGACGGGGCCGCGCGTCTGAGCGCCCCGCCGACGGGCGGTACCGCGCCGACCGACGGCAACAACTCCAGCGCACCGCGCCAGAGTGAGTGTTTGTCACGAGGCACTGAGCTGCAAGAGCACTGGGGATGTGGGCTGTCGTCTCGTCTGGTTTCGCTCCGCGGGTCCAGAACCTCCACATGGAAAGCCTGGTGCGCTCGGTGATCGACCGCGCTGTGGTTCAGCGCGTCCACAGGGATCGTCCTAGCGTCACGAGGTCAAGGGCGCCCCATCGCATCTCTTGTAACGGCATCGGCGAGGAAATCAGGGTGAACGGCCGCGATTGCATTCGTGTTCCCGCAGCCGCGACCCGAGGTGATCGGATTGGAGACGAAATTTCACTCCGCCGAGAGTCGCGGATCTGGCGAACAGGAGGTCTCTTGGATCGCCTGTTGCCAGTCCTGCTTGGATGCTGGCGCGGGTACTGCCGCCCGCTGCGTTGGTGTCGCTTGTTGTCTGCAGGCGGGTAGCGTGCCGGATCTGCAGCCGTTTTCCGTTGCGGAGATGCCTGGCCGCTGGTCTGACTCGCCGGTCCGGACCGATGTTTTGACTACTCCGCGCTGACTGGCGGGAAGCCGAAGCGGGTGAACAGGGCCGTGTCGTTGAACAGCGTGATGCGCGCGATCCCGTCTGTGGTCGGGGTGAGTACGACGAGCGCGAATGCCCGCAGGACCCCATCTTCCCCGCGGCGGTAGGCCGCGACGGCATGCTGTCCATTCGCCCGGGTGGGGACCATGCGGTAGGCACCGGCGGCATCGAGAAAGCGGGCGATGAAGGCCAGGCAGTTCTGCTTGCCGGCGAACCAGGTACCGGCTGCGGTCATCTCCAGAATCGCGTCGGCATGCAGCGCCTCGTCGAGCAGCGACAGGTCTCCCTGCTCGAACGCCGCAACATATTGGTTCAGGAGCTCGAGCGCCCTCGGCTCGCTCGGCTCGGCGAGATCCTCCGCCCGCGGCGCGACCTGCTCCAGTCGTGCCCTGGCTCGTTGGAGTGCGCTCTTGACCGCCGCCGTGCTCGTGTCCAGCATCTCCGACACCTCAGCCGTCGGCAGCCCGACCACATCTCGCAAGATCACGACTGCACGCTGCCGCGCGGGTAGGTACTGGAGGCTGGCGATCAGCGCCAGCCGGACGCTGGCGCGCGCCTCCGCGACAGCCGCCGGATCTTCAGACTCCGGCGTGATGAGAGCGTCGGGAATCGGCTCCAGCCAGTTGCCCTCTGGTCCGGTCCCGCTCGCGTCGGCTCCGGGGTCGTCACTCGGAGCGGCCAGTCCGGACGGCAAGCCTCGCCGGCTGGCCTGCTGGAGGGCGGTCAAGCACGCATTGGTGGCGATCCGGTACAGCCAGACCCGCAACGACGAGCGTCTTTCGAAGCCCCCGTAAGCACGCCATGCCCGCAGGTAAGTCTCCTGCAGCGCGTCCTCGGCCTCCTCCACCGAGCCGAGCATGCGGTAGCAGTGTGCGCGCAGCTCGCGGCGGAACGGCTCCGCCAAGCGCGTGAACTCGGCATTCTCGACCGATGAAGGAGGCTCTAGGACCACTTGGTCAGCCTAGGGTTTCAGGACAGTTGTGGAACGCTGCCACGCGCCAGGTCCCATCGTGGTTTGACAGCACCCAGCCGTCCAGCGTCCGGCTCTCCGGAGCCGGCTGGTCCTGACCGGCGAACTGGATCACGCCCTTGCTGAACACGATCGCGGTATCCCGGCCAACAAAGCGGACGCTCTGCACCTCATGCAAACCGCGCGAACCACTGAGCGGCCCCTGAAATCCCGCGGCCATAACGGTGCGGATCGCGTCTCGGTCCGCCATCACCGTGCCCGAGTGGATCGCGGTTGCATCCGGCGCATAGGGCGCGACGAAAGCATCCGAGTCGTTGTCGGCCCACGCCGCGTAGACGGTGTCCAGCACCGCCCTCACAGCGACCTCGTTCTCCTGGATGGCATTTATCTGGCTGGCAGTCATGACTCTCCTATGTGGATGTGCGTTGGTGGGCATCGAGCCCTCGCAGGTAATGACCAGCGGACTGGCCAAAAGGAATCGGTCGCTCAGCCGCATCGATCGCCGAGTCGAGCGATGGTCCACAGTTCAGGCTCGCGAGCGCTACAGGCTTGTTCCGTTGCCTGCAGCCGGCTAGACATCCGCTTCACGAAAGTCGTCTCAGGACGTCGAATAGGGTGTGGCGCTCTGGGGCTCTGGGGAACGTCACGATTGGTCTGGCCCGCAGGCGATCACGACTTCGGTCTGGTCGTTAGTCGAGATCGAAGGCGGCGCGAATCGCTTCGGTCAGGTCCGGCTCCTGATCCTCGAGCAGCAGCCCGATCTGCTCGCCGAGCGCATCGACCGAGATCGTCGTGATGTGGTCGCACGCGACGACGCAGTCGCGGCTAAGTCCGTTACGGGCACCGACTTGGACTTCGGTCGACAAGCCTCGGACCGTGCTTGTGATTGGCGCGATCGTCACGGAGTTGAGGTGGGGTCGAACGATCTCACGCGTGAGCACGAGGACCGGCCGCGATTTGTCGAGCGCTGCGGTGTGGATCGGTCGCATCAGTCCTCGACGCGAACCCCGGCCGCGTAGCCGGCAAGCCCTTCGAGTTCCGGATCCGGTCCTGCGGAGGCGAGGATCTCCGCGTCACGCATGGCGACCATTCGCCGTCGCTCGCGCTCCAATGCTCGGGTCACGACAGCGGCACGGCTTCCTCCTTGTCCGCTCCCCACGACCTCATCGACGAACTCAACGAGGTCATCGGGTAAACGTACTGCGATCTGCTTGCTCATACCAAAATGGTACCAGTCCGGGATGAGGCCTCGTGGGCCGGCCCTGCTTACGCCTTTCAACGCGCCTCGGAGCGTGGCCACCCGGCAGTTGTGCTTTGCGCGGCAGGGAGGGCTGTCGAGACGGCCCCCTATCAACGAGAGGGATGGGATCTGCCGCCGGTGGCCGTGATTGACGCGGCGATGTCCTTGAGCAGGATCATCAGATGCAAGGGGTCGCTGGGCGATGGTTCGAGTCCGTGCCGGAGGTAGAACCGGCGCGCATCGTCGTCCTGTGCATGTACCAGCATCGCGCGGACACCAATCGTTTGCGCGGCGGTCAACGTGCGCAGCATCGCATCGCGCAACAGCCACGCGCCGAGGCCGCGGCCGGCGACGGAAAGGTCGACGGCCAGCCGCGCTAGCAGCACCACGGGAACCGGGTACCGGGGCAGTACTTTGGTGACACGTGCGGTCGCCGCCTCGCGCTCAAGACCAGCCGCTGTCAGTGCGTGGTAGCCGACGACCCGGTGCTGTTCGCTGTCGAGCACAACATACGTACGGGCCGAGCCGGCGGCGGCCGCTTGAAGAGTGTGCCGGGTCAGCCACTGGTCAAGCGAAACGCGTCCGCAGGCGAAACCCTCGAGCACGTGATCCGAGCTCAGCGGCTCGGGATCGCTGAAGCGGGACACTGCTCAGGGCGGGGCCGTCGGAAGAGCTCGACGACCTCCGGCACCTCACGCGCCGGGCGATCCAGCGCATCCGTGAAAGCGCGCCACTGCGCTACTGGCAACACGAACCGCGTGCGGTCAGCCAGCACTCTCTCAGCTCGTTCGCGGCCGCTCTCCACCAGAAACTCGGAGAGCGACTCTTGCGCTGCCGCGGCAGCGCTACGGAACAGCTCGTCGTCGGCAGCGGCCACACGCAGATGCATGCGTTGAGTCTTTGTGTCAGTCACGTCTCGCACTGTACGCCGCTTGTGCGTACACAGCAAGTAGCTCGCCAGCCATCATCGCCAGGCCACGACCCCAACCCAGTCCTACTTTTCCTTTACGACGCATACCTCTAGCTCGCCGCAACGAGACCTGAGTTGCGCGGAAGGTTCGCATCCCGTACAGCGATCGCTTTCACCTTCTGGCCGACCCCGCCCGCTCGCGGGTGCATCGGCGACAAGACGGCTGGCCCAACTCTGCTGGTTTCGAAGCATGAAAGTGCCTTTCGGAGGCTCTGTCAGCATTGGAAATGGGGCGTGCGACAGTGCGACAGTGTTTGGTTGCGACCGCGGGGAATCCAAGATGACTTCCATCCGCTTGAAGCTCCGTACGTCGTCCGTACACTTTGCGTCGTGCGTACACAACGACTTGAACTCCGACTCACCGACCAAGAGAGATCGATCGACCAGGCTGCTGCCGCGGCAGTAGGCGAATCGCTTAGCGACTTCTTTCGGCGCGCCGCGGCTAATCGCGCAGCTGATGTGCTTGTCGACCAGCGACGGATCACGCTCACCGAGCCGGAGGCCGTTCGCTTTCTGGACGCGCTTGAGACCGTCGACGAGCACACTGTCGGGCGTCTCGCGGATCTCCGTTCGCGGGCGTGAGCCCACCGCTGGCGGCGACGGAGCGCTTCGACCCTTCACGCCACGACGTCTCGGGTTTCGAGTCTGGAAATGAAGCACTTGATCGTTGGCTTGCCCGGTACGCGGGGCAGAGCGAGCGCCGTGACGCAGCGCGCACGTTCGTGCTCTCCGAGGAGGGTGCGGTGATCGGTTACTACGCGCTGCTTGCCGGCGAGATCGACCACGGAAAGGCGAGCGAGCAGACCCGCAAAGGCACGTCTCGTCACTACTCGATACCCGTCGCGATCCTCGCGCGGCTCGCCGTCGACTCCCGCCATCAGGGCCGCGAAGTTGGCGCGGCGCTGTTGCGTGATGCCTTGAGCCGTATCGCGCTAGCGTCCGAGCAGCTCGCCGTCCGCACGGTTGTTGTCCACGCTATTGACGATGACGCCACTCGTTTCTATGTGCGTTTCGGCTTTCGTGCAATGCGAGATGCCCCGCGCACGCTGATGGTCACGCTTGCCGAGATACGCGCTGCCGGATACCCCTGAATTCGCCGGCAAGGCGTCTTCGGATTTGAGCCAACACGCTTGCCACGTGCTCCCGGACCGGCAACAATGGTTGAACGTGACTGGCCGGAGCAACAGGAAAGCCCCGTAAAACGGAGCTTTCCACGATGCGCCCCGAGAGGACTCGAACCTCCACGGACCAAACAGTCCACAAGGCCGTCAACCGGGATCACTCTGGGTAGATGCGGCTTCCGGTGTCTGACGGTCGCAAACTGTGCAGTCTTCTGTACGGATTGGACACCCTGGACACGACGGATGTTGTCACGGATCGGGGGGTGCGGTATGCCCGTATGCCCCTTGGTCGGCAGTCACGACGGGACCGCGCCTGTCCGACGGCGAGATGGTTGGGTCTCGAGATCGGGTTGCCCCACTGCCTGCACGGCGCAACCATGGGGCTCCTCGATGGACTGCCGATATCCGTCAGCTTCCTGGCGGACGCTGTGAGCTTATGACCGGCATGTCCCGTCAGCCATGTTCGCCCGCAGGCCCTGCCGGTGTCCGTGGTTCCGGACCGGTCACGAGGGCGCTGCTGGCCGATCGTTCGGCTCGGCGGCTCGGGTTGCCGACGTAAGCCGACGTACTGGCGGCGAGACCGGCTCGGGGCGAGGTGAAGCTGGATCGCAGATTGCGCGCCCGACAGTGCGATGGTTGCGCGCGTGGCCTCAGCTCGCGTCTGCGGCTTAGTGCCCATGTGGGCGGAACCGTGCAAAGACGCGTAAGCTTCGGCATGTGTTGACCGCCGAACGTCACGCCGCCATCGTCGAGCTGCTCCGCCAACGGGGGCGGGTGGTCGCCAACGAACTGAGTGCCGACCTTGGTGTGTCCTCTGACACGATTCGGCGAGATCTGCGTGAACTCGATGAACTCGGCCTGGTGCGTCGTGTTCACGGCGGGGCGCTGCCACGGACCGGTGACGGCGCGCCATTCGCAGCAAGGGCCGGTCGCGCTCCGGAGGCGAAGGCGTCGATCGCGCGAAGGGCGGCTGGACTGATCGAAGACGGTCAGGTCGTCATCCTCGATGGCGGGACGACGACAGTTGAGGTCGCACGCGCGCTGCGGCCTGATCTGCGCGCGACGATCGTGACGACAAGCCCGCCGGTCGCGGTCGCCCTCAGTGAACACCGTTGGGTGGACATTGCCGTCATCGGCGGCACGCTTCGGCGCGACGCTCTCGTAACTGTCGGAGCCGAGACGGTCGATGCACTGCGGATGATCCGCGCCGATGTCGTGATGCTGGGAGTCTGCGGTCTGCACCCAGAGCTGGGGGTGACCGCCAACGATCTCGAGGAGGCACAAGTCAAGCGAGCGATGATCGACGGGGCTGCAGCAGTCGTCGCCCTCGCCGATCGCGACAAGCTCGGAACGGCTATGCCCGTGTTCGTCGCTTCAGTGGACGTCCTCACCGCGCTCATCACGGACACCGAAGTAAACGATCAGTCGCTTGAGCCGTATCGAGCTTCCGCGATCGAGGTCCTGTACGCGTGAGACCGCCGACGGTTCCCACGATTGGTCTCTTCGTACCCGCCGCCGGCTGCTCGTGTCGCGGGTCTCACGCATTCCGGCCCCTATCTGACTGAGTGGGCCGGCCCGACCTGCTCGGCCAGATCCTCAGGCTCCTGGGAAAGGATTGATGACGGCTGCACCCAAGGGCGTGGTTGGGACGGACCGCAGGTTCGATCACTTGAGCCTTGGCACGTTCGTGGCCGTCGGCCTGCCTGACGGCATGCTGGGCACGGCTTGGCCAGCGATGCGCCACAGCTTTGGCGTGCCGGTCGGGGACCTGGGTCTCATCTTGTTGGTCAACACCATCGGTTCGGTGGCCGTCTCGGCCTTTGTCGGCCGGCTCATCCACCGCCTCGGGGTGATCGCCCTGCTCGCGGTGGCCGGTTGTTGCGCCGCAGTGGGCGCCGTCGGCTATGCCGTCGCTCCCGGCTTCTGGCTCGTCCTGTGTATCGGGCCGCTCGTGGGGGCGGCGGCCGGGATGATGGACGGAGGCCTTAATACTGCCGTCGCCCTGACCGGTCGGTTGCGACTGCTTAATCTCCTTCACGGCTTCTATGGCGTTGGCGCAGCGCTGGGGCCACTGGTGGTGACCGCGGCGATCTTGGCCGGATCATGGCGACCTGCCTACCTCGTCCTCGCCGCTGTCGATCTGGCCGCCGCGGGCTCCTGGATCGTTTACCACCGCACGGTCCTACCGCTGCCACCATCCTCCGATGTCGCTGCCATCACAGTCAGCGACGAAAGCGGCAGCTCCGCTGATTCCACGACAGCGGCCGAGCCAACCGCTAGCTGGTCGCGTAACAGGGTTGTCTCGGTCCTGACCGTGGGATTGGTCGTGTTCTTCGTGTACACCGGCCTGGAGGTGAGTGCCGGCGAATGGGAGACCAGCTACCTCCGCGGCCATGTCGGCCTGTCTGCGTCGGCCGCCGGGCTTGCCGCATTCGGCTACTGGGGCACGCTGACCGCGGTTCGCATTGGCCTAGCCCTTCCCGCCAAGCCGGTCCGCGCCCCGAGAATCATTGGCGGCGGCCTGTTCGTCAGCATCGCGGCGACAGCGCTCATTTGGTGGCAGCCCAACGCCGTGGGGTCGGTGGCTGGCTTCGTGTTTCTCGGCGCCGCGCTCGCCGGCATGTTCCCGGCGCTCATCGCTGTCACGCCGCAGCGGATCGGGGAACAACGGGCCGAGCATGCCATCGCGTGGCAAGTCGGAGCCGCCGCTGGCGGCGGCTCCGCCATCTCCGCCCTTATCGGGCTCGCCATCAACGCCTCAGGCTTGGACGTACTCGGCCCAGCACTCGTTGTCCTCGCTGTCCTCTTACTCGCGGCCAACGCTGCGCTCACCCGGCTGGCGCCGATCCCAACTTAAAGGGTCCGCCACGGAAGCGTTCGTCAGTAGGCGCCGAGCCTGGCACTCCTAACAGCCATCCTGCGCGCAGAAGGTGCGCGCTCCGGCCAAGGTGTAGTCCTAGAGGTAGGTTGGTTCCATCCGGGCGCCGCCAGGCCGCGACATCGACCAAGTCGATTGTCGTCTGACATACCGCGAGCTCAGGGAAGCGGGGCTCGCGTTCAGAGCATCAGTCGCCATCGCAAACGCCGTGCTGACGATTACCTCTCTTACTCCCCGGCTGGTCTAGCTGACGTTACTCCGTGGGTCCGACAAACCCCACGTCATTGGATGAAGATTCACAGTTCCGATGTTGTTGAAGTTCAGAAACAGAAGTATCGTCGCGAACGTGCGGCGAGGCCTGCTTACGAGTCTGCTCGGCGCCCTTCTGGTGGCGGCGATGGGTTTCACGCCCGGTCTCCTGAGCGCGACTGCGGTAAGGAAGGGCGATCCCAAACTGTCTCCTAGCGCCACCCTCACGATTCTCACGACCACCATCGGTGGCGTTGGTAGGTTCGCCTACATCGCGGGTCCGTACGACGACGACCCCACGGAGGTGATTGCGACCACACGGCGGTCCGGCGTCCAGGCAGAGGCGCGCCCCGAGCGGAACCTGGAGCTGCTCTCGACAAACCGATACGTCATCCAGCAGCTCCCGTTCGCTAAGCCGGATGGCCATTGGGCGCTTTCCAGCGTCGTGTGCAACGGCGCCCGGCGCAAAGTTCGTCAAGAACCGATCAGCCATTTCCGGTACGTGCAGCTACGACTCAGGTTCGGCCGGTCAACGGTCTGTAGCTTCGTCAGCCGGTTCATCCGTGCCGGAGGATCTGCCCCCAAGCCGTTCCGGGCACCGTCTGGCGCAGCTGCCTGGGACTCATCTGATCCGGTGTGAGGCTTAAGTGGGCGTGGGTGAGCGGCGCGTTTGCTGGGCTTTTGGTGTGTTCGACAGGGTGGGGGTTGGGCTGCGACGGCGGCGTTGCGGTCTCAATCGCCAGTTCGCGACTAGCCCCGGCGACTGTATTGCCACAAAACGAGCACTCTGGTCGAGAGCGGTCGAGAGTTGTGGATTGATCTCTGTCGAGGCCGCTTGGAATCTGACCCCTTCGCGCCGACACGATCAGCGAGAGCCCGTTGCGTTCGAGTCCGAGCCGGGAAGCCTCGTGCCTCGCTTCTGGGTCGACCATCACGCCGCGGCTGTTGCCAAAGTTGTTGCCACGCGGTCCCCGAAGCAGCGACAAGGGTCGCATATAATTTGACCGACGAACGGAGAAGCCCCGCAGAACGGGGCTTCTCACGATGCGCCCGAGTCTCCTCGACCCGATCCGCAGAAGTCAAACCGCCGAGCTATCGCGTGTGAACCGATCAATCCGGATTCTGAAAGGCCGGGGGGTGAGCTGACTGTCGTGTGACGCGGGCGCCTGGCGGTGAGCGGCCTTCGCTGCGCGCACGAGTCGCGCACGCTTCACGTCTTCGCCCAGCTCGGCTGCGCGCTGATGGGCCACGAGAATGGTGAGATTGGATATCACGGGTAGTTCCTTTCGGTGATGGTCTGCGCAGTTGTGCCGCCGTGCCCAGTGGCGCGCCGACACTGTCCGCCGATTGATGTCGGGTCGTTGCGGTCTGTTCGGGTGGCGCGAGCCTTCGAGCACGACTTGAGTGCGCGCCCCGACCGCGCCCGAACGCCGTCGGCGTAATTAGTCCGTGCGCCGGTGCCCGTTACGGCTGAAGGCCGTAGAAGTGCTGGCTGTGTGGCGTGTTGGTGTGTGGCGCGGTGGAGTTCTCGCGGACTACTGGCGGTGCGCCGGTCCCGAAGAAGTGGATCAGGGTGTAGCCATGGGAGATCGCTGATTTGGGGGTCGTCCGTGAGCTCCCCCCGAACTGCAGAGCTACGAACGCGACGACCAGCGCGATCCCAACGATCGTGAGGGCGGTGGTGAGGCGTGTTCCGACCCCGAAGCGGGAGTCGTATGGGCGGCGGGTGAGTGGCAACATATTCATGGCTTGTCCTCCTGTGCTCATCGGGCCGGTGGTGAAAGGCCCTTGTCGTTTGCCGTACGAGCTTGCGGAGAGGACTGTGAGCGTCGCTGGTTGCAGGACGCCTGCGTTTCGGTAAACATCTGCCACTTGATGCCGTAACCAGTGGTAGTTTCGTGGCGGGTTCGACCGGGAAGTCGACTATGCGGATCGGTTTATTGGGACCGATGGCGGTGGCGGACGGCCAGGAGCATGAGCTCGCGCTCGGCGGGCCGAAGCAACGCGCGGTGCTCGCGATACTGGTGGTCCACGCCAATCAGGATGTTGCGAGCGATCGGATAGTCGAGCTGCTGTGGGGCGAGCGGGCGCCACGCTCGGCGGCAAAGAGCCTGCAGGTGCATGTCTCGCGGTTGCGTCGGGCGCTTCACGAGGACGCTGGCGAGGCGGCCGCGCGGCTGGTCACAACCTCGGCGGGTTATCGCTTGCGGGTTGCGCCCGGTGAGCTTGATGCCGAGCGGTTTGAGCGGTTGGTCGGCGAGGCGGAGCAGCTCGCCGGCGCCGAGCGGTGGCAGGCGGCGGCAGAGAGACTGCGGCAGGCGCTGCAATTGTGGCGCGGTGACCCGTTGAGCGATTTCGCCTATGAATCGTTCGCGCAACCGGAGATCGCCCGACTGCAGGAGCTGCACGTCGTGGCGATGGAACAGCGGGTTGCGGTCGAGCTGGCGCTCGGGCACGAGGCGGCGGTGGTCGGTGACCTCGAGCAACTGATCCGCAATCACCCTTACCGGGAGCGCCTGCACGGGCAGCTGATGTTGGCTTTGTACCGGACTGGCCGGCAGGCCGACGCACTGGCGGCGTTCCGCGACGCCCGAGCACGGCTCTCGGACGAGCTCGGGATCGACCCCTCGGCGGAGCTCGCGCGACTGCACGAGGCGATCCTCAGACAGGATCCTTCGCTCGATCGGGTGTCCACGCCAGCTGACGGGGGCGAGAACCCGACGAACCTGGCCGCGCAGACCCGTCCGCTGATCGGACGCCGGGACGAGTGCGCTGAGGTCATCGAGCTGCTGGGGACTCGGGGTGCAGGTGTGATCACGCTGACCGGGATCGGCGGGATCGGTAAGACGCGGCTCGCGACTGAGGTCGCGGCCGAGATGCTGGATGACCTGCCTGGGGGAGCGTTCTTGGTGAGCTTGGCCGGCATCGCCGATCCGCAGTCGATCCTGCCGATGATCGCCGAGGCGATCGGGCTCACCGGCGGCGGCGGCGAGCGCCTCGATGCGGTGCTGGCGACCCGGTTCGGCAGGCAGCCGACGCTGTTGATCCTCGACAACTTCGAGCAGCTGGTCCAGTCGGCGGCGGTCGTCGGCGAGCTCGCGACACGCGCCAAGGAGCTGCGGATCCTCGTGACCAGCCAGGTTCCCTTGCGGATCGGCGCCGAGGTCGTGGTTCAGCTGGGGCCGCTCGGAAGCGACGACGCGGCGGCCTTGTTCATCGAGCGGGTTCGTGCCAGGGAGCGGGCGTTCGCAGTCGGAGCCAGCGAGGACGCGATCATCGCCTCGATCTGCGAACGCGTCGATGGGATGCCGTTGGCGATCGAGCTGGCCGCCGCACGCGCGCGAGGGCTCGGGCTGCGCGAGCTCGATCGGCAGTTGGAGCGACCGCTCGGGTTGCTCACCCGTGGCGATCGCGACCTGCCCGAGCGCCAGCGCAGCCTGCGGGCCGCGGTCGAGTTCAGCCAGGCGCTGCTCAGCGCCGATGACGACGAGTTGTTCGTCGCACTCGGCTCGTGCGCGGGCCCGGTTCCGTTGGGCATGGTGGCAGCACTCGCTGGGCCAGCCGCTGCAGCGACGGTCACGCTTGATCGCCTCGAGGCGCTGCTGGAGTCGTCGTTCATCCGTCGGCGTGAGGATCCCCGGTTCGGACTCCGATTTCAGATGCCGCAGGCGCTGCGCAACTACGCCGCCGAAAGACTGGGCAAATCCGGTGGCGAAGGCGACGTCCGTCTGCGTCACGCTCGGCACGTCGCGGGTCTGGCGTGGGACAGTCGGTTGTGGAAATGGGGCGCCACCGAAGAGCAGCAGGATGCGTTGCGAGCGGTCGATGCGGAGATACGCCCAGCGGTAGCCTGGGCGCGAGAAAATGACCCGTTGCTACACGTGAGCCTCTGCGCCGGGCTATCTGGGTACTGGGTGTACTGCGGTGTGGTCCCCGAGGTCGCCGCGGAACTTCGCCGGGCGCTTGAGAGCGGCGCCGGCTTGCCGGCCGAGCGGGCGCGATGCCTAACGATCCAGGCCCAGTGCCTGCGACTCGGAGGCGCACAGGATCAGGCCCTGGAGCTCGCCGGACTGGCCTACGCTGAGTGGCAGAAGGTCGACGACGAACTCGAACGAGCGCTGGGATATGGCGATCTCAACTGGGTCTACCGTTGGGTCGGACAGTTCAACGACGCGCTCGCTGTCTGCGAGGAGGCACTGCCAATCCTCCGTCAGTCCCGCAACCGCAACCTGACTGTGCGTGGGCTGGTCACCCTCGCACACGCCCTCGCCGACTTGGGCGAGGTCGACCGCACCGAGCAGGTGCTGGACGAAGCGGACGAGGTAGCAGGGAAGGCGCAGGCGTCGATCATCAATGTTCGCGGCGACTGCGCTATGTACCGAGGCGATCACACCCGCGCCGCCGTGCTGTACACGGAGAGCCTGAGGTGGTCGAGCGAGAACGACGAGGCCCACCAAGCTTTGATGGACCTTCGATGCCTCGGGATCTGTCTGGGCCGAGGTGGATACGCCGAGGCCGCGCTCGAGGTGATCGAGCTCGTCCGCCTCCACGAAGAAGGAACGGGCCGCGCCGGCAACATCTCCAGCGCTGTGCGGTTGCTGCAGGAATCGCGCGCACACGCGCTCGAGCTCGCTGGCCCCACGGCCGAGCAAGAGGCGATCGCACGCGCACGATCGGTGTCCGTATCGCTCCGGATCCAGCGGGTGCTCGACCTCAGCGCCCGCGCCCTGGCTGCGGATGCCGCCGACATTCCAACACAAGCGCCGATCCGGTAGGTATGCAGTGGCAACCCGAGCAACGCACCAGACGTATTCGAGAAGGCGTTACAGAAGGTGTCCCACTGTGCAGGGCCATACGGCGTCACGCTGTCTCATTTCGTAGCCCCGAACGTTCCTGCTCGGGAGTGTCCATCGGTGTTGGCATCGGATCTCGAAAGGAGATCGATGTCGAGCACAATCACAAATAGGTTGGATGAGCCTTAGGATCCGCAGGATGGGAGCGCCGTCGTGGCGCGGAGCGAGCCCGTACCCACGCGTCGCGGGTCTTTTCCAAGTGCAGCAGAGTGGACAACTGGCAAACCGTCTACCGACGATTGAGAGTCTGTTGGAACTCCTTTTGAATGAGCCGGATCGACGGCTGCGTCAACGAGTCCTGGCAGCGATGCGTGCGGACCGGGATCGCGAGCCTGAGCCACGGAAAGCGCTTCGTCCAAAGCAGGGCCTGATCCAGAACACGATCTGCGCGATTCTCGCGGAAGCGACGGAACCGCTACAGGCTCATGCTGTCCGTAATGAGGTCGAAACTCGCCTTGGTCGACCAATCTCCCTCGATACGGTGACTAGCTGTCTGTCTGGTAGCGCGCGGGATTCGCGTTCGACCGTTGCGCGGGTCGGCTACGGGCTGTATGCCTGGAGGCACCAGCCCAGCCCGCGCAACATGTCTAGCTGCCGCAGACGGACCGAATCTAAGAATCGACAGCCACTCGCACGGGCTCGCGCGAACATCCATCCGACCGTGAAACCGATCGAGGTCATGCGCTGGCTGGTGCGACTCATCACGCTGCAATGCGGGTTGGTGCTCGACCCATTTGCCGGCAGGGGTACGACCGGCTGCGCCGCGGTATTCGAAGACCGGCGGTTTGTTGGGATCGAACGCGAGGGCTCGCTACCTGCCGATCACCAGGGCACGTATTGCCCATTGGGCCGGGTGTGACGGTACCGAACGGAGGCTGCCTGCGTGAGGCATCGGCGGGAGTGTGTCGTCAGGCCGGGCGGTGTGGGTCAGACAACTCTGCCAGTAAGAGGCTCAGCCACTCGGTCACGCCCATCTGGTCGATCAACTTGGCGTTGATGACAATCCAGTCCTCAGTGCTGCCAAGCGGCTTGTGGACTCCAACCAGATCAGGTGAAAGATCGATGCAATAAAAAGGGTTAACCACGAGTCGTCTGACAATGGCTGCGTCAGTCGGCCGCTGATTTGATCGACGTTTACTCATGGCTTCCAGTATGCGCCTAGACAGGCGCATCGGTCAATGCCAGGTCGCTGAGGGCCACGCCAAAAGCCGCTTGACGATCAGCCGATTCAGAGCAAACTTCAAAGCGTTCACTTGGTTCTTGGGCAAGGCCGCGCAGGGCGGCATTCGGCTCACAGCTGCGGGCTAACTGAAGCCCGCCGACGTTGCCGCGGCCGCGCAGGTACTGCCGACGATGGGTGATCGAATCGGGATGGCGAACCGCGAGAGCGAGACTGCGCCGGTTCTGCACTTCCGCCAGTGCCTTCAGTCGCTCGGGCTGCTTCGCAAATACAAAGGGGGCCCTGGTCCTGACGCGCGCCGGTGCCGCGGCTCAGCAAGCGCCCGAGGAGTTGTGGAACGTCTTGGCGGACAAGCTCGTCCCTGCGAGCGACGGCTTTGGGACCGATGCGACTTTGCTGATGCTCGTTTATGCCGCCACATCCGCGAACGCACCGATCCTGCTCGACGATGTCGCCGCCTCACTCGCCGAGCTCGGATGGCGCACAGGGCATCGGGGGCCTGTCCAGTCCCACAATCTGTACCGGCTTCGCGCGCTCGCGATCCTCACGAATGTGTCAAGCGTGCAATCCAGCTGGCGGGCCAGCACGAGGCCGGTTAGCCCAGCAGCCGCCAGGCTGGCCCGAGCAGCGCTTCGGCGGCTCTGACCTCGGCCCTGTGGTGGTGGCGGAACGTAGACCGCGGTCGCGATCTCCACAGGACCCGGATGCAAGCACAGTTGCTAGCCATGACGAGTGGGCGCGGGTGATAATCGCGGGGGTGTATGTCGGGGCGTTGGAGATCGAGATTCATATCCCGTCGGCCAGATCGCTGAAGGAGAAGCGTTCGGTGGTGCGTCATCTCGTCGAGACCGCCCGCCAGCGCTTTGGCGTGTCGGCTTCTGAGGTCGCACACCACGACCGCCGGCAGCAGGCGGGGCTCGGCTTCAGTGTCGTCGCGCCATCTGCGGCACAGGCTCAGCGCCTGCTTGAGCAGGTTGATCGGTTTGTGTGGTCACACCCTGAGATCGAGGTGATCTTCGCTGATAGACACTGGTTCGAGACCGGCGACAACGTCAGGTGAGTTTCGCCACGAGACTGGTACTCGCGCCAAGTCTCGTGCGGCGCAAGTCGACGGTCGACCCATCACCGCGGGTCGGAGCGGTACGCGATTGAGCGATGTCGGATCGCTGCCACTCGGACTGTGCGCTGGTCGTCTGCGAGTTGATAGATGATCCGATAGGTGCCGACACGCAAAGAGCGGAGGCCATGTAGCCGTCCGCGGAGCCCATGTCCGGCCTGCGGATCGCGCTCAAGCAATCCGAGCGCATCCTCGACTGCGTCGATCAACTGCCAGTTCAGCTCAAGCAGTTGCTGCCGAGCGCTTCGCGCAAGAATAACCTTGGCCACGTCTCAACGGCTCGCACGACGCTCGGCCAACTCGGCGCGAAGCTCATCGAGCGTGACGCTCTCGCCTCGAGTTAGTTCGGCGATGCCAGCCTCGATCTGGGCGAGTGTGACGGAGTCCGACAGGATCTCAGCGGTCTCCTCCAACGCCTCGTACTCGTCGATCGGGACGAGGGCTGCGGCCGGCTTTCCGTTGCGAGTGACGAGCACATGATCTCGGCGGTCGGCGACATCGCTGAGTAGTTCGCTGAGGTTGGTTCTGAACTCTCGGACGGGCACCGTCTTCGCCATAGGCTGAGTGTACCGGATTGCGTACACCACCTGCATTGCTCGGTAGGACTTGGCGCCAACGAACTTTCTCGCGCGACTGCTTGCGTGCCGCTCGGAGCGGGTCACGATCGCTGTCGCGGCGGTCGGGTCGTCAAATCAGCTCGTGCTTACAGGTCGTGTTGCCAAAGTCGTTGCCACGCCGTCCCGGAGCAGCGGGAACGGTCGAATATAATCCAGTGTAGAAGCAGGAAAGCCCCGCAAAACGGGGCTTCTCGCGATGCGCCCGAGAGGACTCGAACCTCCACGGACCAATCAGTCCACAAGGCCCTCAACCGGAATCATCCTGTGTAGATACGGTTCCTGGTATCCAAGGGTCGCAAACTGTGCAGTGCTCTGTACGGATTGGACACCCTGGACAGGATGGATGTTGCCACGAGTGTTGCCACGGATCTGGCGTCACCCGACGGGTAAAGGCGGCCCGGCGCAACTTTGAGAGGGGGTGTCGACTGCGCAGCCATCGTCAGGTGGTCCGACTCCAGCGTCCTGACGATTGGATGGGTGGTCAAGGAGTCGCGATACGCCGACCACATCGCGCTGCTCAGATGTCGCCGAAGCACAAGCCGGGCCCACGCAGAGTCGGCCACGAAAGCGCTCGTCCGGTCGAGGCGATCTCCTGGCCGTATTGCCTCCTCGCGGCCAGGTGCTAAGCGGCCTCGTCAGCGGCGAAGCGGTCGAGAACCACAGTAGTTCTCATTACGCACGCCCGTAGTCAGAAATTCTTTTCGGGAGGTGCACACAAACGCCGCCAGAGGAGTAAGGTCGAGTGAGGTACTGGCCCTGCGGCCAGAATCCTCAACCCAAGCCCGAATGCCACCAACAGCGCGATCCGTGCTACGAGGCGGGAGGCGTGGGGTCCCGGTTTTGACTGCGGGCCAGTAGCTACTTCTGTGGCGTTATCCACACCGATCCGGTGGTCGCGTCCCGACACCGGGGGGACGCAACTCGGTCCATCGCTTTGCTTCGCGGCCGCGTTGGCAGCTTCTCAACGAAGGAATGGATACGGGGCTCATGAGCACCAACCACGCAGGCAGGTCCCCGCAACAGCAGCGACTCGCCCTCGAGCGCGCCAACCACGTCCGGGTCGCCCGCGCTGAGCTCAAACGAAAACTGCGCGACGGTGAGGTCAAGGCGGCTGAAACGATCCTGCGCTGCTCGCACGCCAACGACACGATGACCGTCACCGAACTTCTCTCAAGCCAGCACGGCTGGGGGCCTGCTCGGGCCGCGAAGATCCTTCGGTCGGTTTCAGTCTCAGAACGCAAGACGCTTGGCTCGCTCACCGAACGTCAACGGCTGACGCTCGCTGCAGTACTCAACATGTATCCGTGAGGGGAGTGTCCGGCTAACAGTGAAGATTTGAGGCCGGTGCTCAGGTCCGGGTCTGATCGTGCGGAGTACAAGGAATGTGCCGCAGGCAGAAAGCGGGTGCCAGCGCGGTGATCGAAAGGCAACATGCAACCCCGGCCTGTTTGCGCCTGGGCCGGCTTGAGGCAGGCCGGGTTTGACGGAGCTTTGACCGCACCACCCAAAAACGACGGCTCCGGCCTCGGGCTATCCATCATGCAAGCGATAGCGAGCGCCCACAATGCCGATCTGACTCTGAACCCCCGACAAGAAGGCGGCCTGCGCGTCGAGATCAGCTTCCCTGTCTCCACCAGCCGCAACGAGCGATCCACATCGGCCTCTGGTGCTGGTGCGCTGCACGGCCGCGGACGAGCAAGGTCTCCTATGCGGCCCGTCGGCGATCCGTTAGACCGACCGAGCGCCGGACGCGACGTCAATAACAACGACGGGGCGACTTGCTCGACTTGACGCAAAGAGCAGGTCTCGCGCGACTCGGTCCAAGACACCCCGTATTCGCCAAAAGCAGGACTGACAACATCAGCCTGTCGTCGCCAATCCAATCGTTGGCGCCACGTCGGCGTTGTGGTGGAAGCGATCGCCGAGGATGATGACTTCGCGGTCCGCTACACCGTTGATTTGAGCGGGTAGCGCTCGGGGCGCTCGATCGAGTCGAGTCCCAAGTCCACGTCTAGGTCGGGCCAGTAGAAATGCGCTGGCGATGGCCGCTCGAGTCGAAGAATTGCCTCGACGGACGCCTGCTTGAACCACGGGAACTCATCGAACGCGAGAAAGAGCTCCCGGCCGTCGATCAACATCCAAAAGCCATGCGGGGAGATGTTGGTGACTTCAGCTCTCGAAGTGGCGGTGCCAGGCATCTCTGATCTCCTGCTCGTGATCGACCACCAACTGTAGGACGCGCTTCAAGTCCTGATCGCTCAGGCGATAGCTGCGAGCGAGTTCGATCTCGGGCTCGATCCAGAACTTCGCCTCGCCATCCGGAGACTGGACGTGGACGTGAAGACGCTCCTCTTCGCGCGAAAAGAAGAAGAATCGGAAGGGACCGTCCCGAAAGATCGTCGGGCTCATGCGGACGACGATGGCAAACGCGGCGGCGCACGTCTGATCGCCGATGCGCTCGCGAGCGGAGAAACAGCGGCGCCGTCCACAACCGGCAACGGACTGCTTGCCCTGTGGTGGGTACGTCCAGGGTGGGGCGAGCGCAAAGTTTCGGTGTCCTAACGAATCGATAAAGCTGTTTGTGGGTTATGGACGGCATGAGTTCTTGCCGGATTACGGATGTCGCGACGGTGACACCGGAGCTTGTTGAGATGTCGGATCTAGCTGACGCCCTGGCTGCGGATGGCTCTGCGGCGCGGATGTTGGCGGGCTGGCCGAGCGTCGCGGGGGCTGATGCGGGCCGTGGTGACGGGGGCGTTGCGGTTCGCGTCCGCGTGTGTGGGGGCCGAGTTCGTGCAGGCACGGTTCGCTGGATCCGCGATTGATCGCAAGGGCATGGCGGTCAACCCCTGCCACGAGGATCCGCGGTGGTGGAACGTCGAGCGACGTATGAATCGTGCGATGAGCGAAGCGATGAGGCTGGGTGAACGCGCGGCGAGGTCGAGCCTCGAGGCCTCAGGACTTGGGCCTGACGAGGTCGGCTTGTTCGCGACCGTGACGACGACGACGCACGCTATGCCGGGTCTCGAGCGTGTGGCCGGGCTGATCGGTATGCCCGACAGCGTGGAGCGCCTCAATCTCGGGCCGTTGGGCTGTTATGCGGCGCTGCCCGCCTTGGCCGCGTGCAGGAACTGGGTCGCAGTCCATCGCCGGCCCGCGTTGCTGATCGTTGTTGATGTGTTCTCCCCGCACCTGGCGCCCCCGCCCTACGGGCAGGGAGAGGCCGCGGTTCTGAGCCTGTTCGGCGACGGAGCAGCAGCGACGATCCTGCGGCCCGCTGAAGACGGGCGACCCGGTTGCGACGTGATCGATGCTGAGATGATCACCTGCCCCGAGCATGCCCACGACCTGTGTGTTGACCTTCGAGACCACGGAATCCACATCACACTGACCAATAGGATGCCGGATGTGGTCGCCGGGGCCGTCTCCCGTCCAGTCTCAAGGCTGCTGGAACGCAACGGCATTCCGCGTGCGGACATCGATTGGTGGGCATTACATCCCGGTGGGCGGCGTGTGATCGACCGGGTTGCGGAGACGCTCCTCATGCCTGAGGCCTGTGTTCAGGCCAGCCGCGAGGTGCTGCGCAGGAGCGGCAACACCGCAGGCCCGGCGGTGCTCTTCGTGCTCGAAGAGCTGACCAAAACCATGCCACTGAAATCTGGCGAGCATGGCGTCATGCTCGCCTTCGGGCCCGGCGCCACGGTTTGGACGATGCTGCTGCGCGGGGCGTAGCTAGAAAACTCTGGCCGGCTCGCCGTCACAGGCCCTGTGGTCCGTCTAGCCCACAAACCTGACACCCCCGGCAAACCAGCAACGAGACACCCCGACCACAAGGCCGGAGACCTGCTGTCCTGTCGCGCCGCGCATCTCCACGGGCCAGAGAAGCGTCCGCTTGCCGCGGACGATGCGCATTCCTAGCGGCGATTGCTTTCGCCTTTCGTGAGTTTCGCCGCTTGCGAGTGCTCATAGGCGACGGAGCGCCGCTTCGCGAGATGCGCGCTTGTGGCGAGGAGCAGGTGCCCGGTCACCCGTGGGTCGGGGCCTGCGTTGCTACTGCGCGGGTATGGCGGGTCGGCGGCTTCGTGACTGCGTGTGTCCGCGCGAGACCGTGCCGGCGTGGCTGCATCTGGACCGATGGGGAAGCGGCGGGACCGGTCGTGGGGTGTGGCGGGCGGCTCGTGATTGTGGCTCGTCATGAACGCGCCGGCGGCCGCCTTGGTTGGTCGGTGGGCCGATCCGGGCGGTGCCCCGCCCGGTTCGGCGTCGGCGGCGGCTACGCGGGTGCTGGAGCTGCCCGTTTTGCCCGTACGTCTTCGGCGGTCAGCGACTGTCCGCCGATTGCCCACTCGCCGCTGGGTGTTTCGGTGATGACGGTGTGGGTGAAGGGGCGCAGCGGCTCGCCCTCGACCGCGATCACGGCCTCGGAGACCTGCTGCACCATCTGGCGCTTCTCTTCATGGGTGAAGGCGCCCTCGATCACCTTGATCTCAATGAACGGCATGCTCTGCTGCTCCTTACTCGTTGTGCGTGTTTGTCTGCCAGCGGACCTCGACGGGGGTGCCGTGTCGCAGCGTGTCGAGCGTCACGCAGAGGCGTCGGCACTCGCCGTGAGTGCTGCGAGCCGGCGCTCGTCGGTGCCGGCCGCTGGCGTCAGGCGCGTGTCGACCGCGAGCCAGCGGAAGCCGGGGCGCACCGTAGGGTCAACCGCCATGCAACCGCGGACGTCGACGTCGCCGGTGACCTCAACCTGTAGATCGGCGAGGTCGATCGCGAGGTGGTCGGCGAGCATCCGAATGATGTTGTCCATGCACGCGGCAAGGGCCGCTTAGAGGATCTCGCCGGCGTTGGGGGCGTCGTGCGGGCCGCCGAGCTTGCGGTCGGTTCCGTAACGCCAGACGACGTCGTCATATTCGGGCGAGGTCGCCACGACGCTGCCGTGCATAACGTCCGAGTCGGGTGCGTTCACCGCACGGACCCGTTTGAAGGTGATCGCCTCCTTCGGGTCCTCGATGTAGCGGGCGCGCAGCGGCTCCTGCAGCCGCCGCACGGTGGACCCGCTCGTGCCTCTCGCGCTCATGATCGCGCGACCCCCTCGACACGCCGGCGCTCGGCGGCGGCTCGACCTCCGCCGGTAGCCCCGAGCACGTCGTCTCGACCCTTCATAGAGCCGCATTTCCTTCCCTCCTCTATCGCATTATTGAACGTACGATCGTGCAAGAACTGTACGTACGATCGCTTACAGTGTCAAGCGTGAGCATCCAACACGAGCAGACTTTCGAACAAGCGCCCGCCACGGCCGTCGTACCCGTGCACGGGTCACCGTTCCCGCGCGCGGTCCCTCGAGCAGGCAGCGCGGCTCGCGACGATCGAAGGGCTCGAGGGCCTCTCGATCGGCGGCTCGCGGAGGCGACCGGCATGCCGAAGAGCAGCGTGTACGTGCTGTTCGGCTCCAAAGAGGAGCTGCAGCTCGCGACCGTCGACGCCGCCCGCGAGCAATTCGCCGCCGAGGTCGTGATCCCGGCACTGTCCGCCGCGCAACCCGGCCGCGAGCTGCTGCTGGAGCTGTGCGAGGGGTACCTGAATCACGTCGAGCGGCGCGTGTTCCCCGGCGGCTGCTTCTTCGTGGCCGCCTCCGCGGAACTGGGCGCGCGCCCCGGCCGGCTGCACGACCGGATCGCCGCCTACCAGAATGAGTGGCGCACGCTGCTCGCAACGCAGGCAAACGCCGCCTACGAGCACGGAACGCTGCCCACGCGCACCGACCCCAACCAGCTCGCGTTCGAGCTCGGAGCGATCCTCGCAGGCGCGAACATCCTCAGCGTCCTACACGACGACCAAACGGCGATCGACCGGGCACGCACAGCAGTCCGAGCGCGGCTCACGGCGGCCGACTAACCATCGGCTGAATACAGACCACAGTTGGTGTGCCTCCAACACGCTCCCGTGCAAGCACTCGCAACCCTCACCAACCCGAAGCAGCTCCCCAAGCCGATCAACGTCGTGCGTCGCGGGCTGGACGACCGCGACGACACGCCATGCGGCGGGCACGTTCATCGCCAGCGAGACCACCGATCCACACGCCAACGACGACCAGAGAGTGGACGGCACGCGTCAGTCCTGCTCGGTGATAGCGACGAGCATGCCCGCCGCGCCGAGCCCAGACCTGCTCCGCGCGGATACCGGGACGATTGCTTTGCTCCGCTCAAGCGATCGAGCCTCGCGATCGCGTTGCCACGCATCCGATAGGGAGGCTGTGCTGCTGGCTTCTTGATAGCCGTGGTTTCGTAGGCGCGGCTTGTGAGGCGAACTCACTCGGTGCCAACGCCGCTCTTGCGTCGCCGTCGGCGGGGGAATGTTGCCAAAGTTGTTGCCACGCGGTCCCCGAAGCAGCGACAGCGATCGCATATAATTTGATGGAGGAACGGAGAAGCCCCGCAGAACGGGGCTTCTCACGATGCGCCCGAGAAGACTCGAACCTCCACGGACGCATCAGTTCACAAGGCCCTCAACCCGAATCACCCTGCGTAGATCCGGCTGCTGGCGTCTGATATGCGCAGATCGTGCGGTTTTCTGGACGTATTGGACGTACTGGACAGGGTGGATGTTGCCACGAATGTTGCCACGGATCACGGGTTCGGTTTGCTTCTGTGATCGCAATCGCGATTGGGCCGGGCCTGGCGGCCGGGCAGCTGTTCGGGTCTCGAGAATCGCGGGGCATACACGAGGACCTGTCGTCGGGTGAGCGCTCGTCGCGCTGTCCTGGCGATGCGTGAACATGTCGGTCCGTGATCGTCCTACACGCCATCTGGTCGCGCACGGCACGGCTGTGCGCGTGGTGCGAGGACGGGAGCCTGCCGTCATCTGCGCCCCGGCGGCGCGGCAGGCCGCCGGTGAAGCCGCGCCCGCGCCCGCATCCATTCGCCGCGGGGATCGAGGATCTTGTTCAGGCGCTCGGTCGGGCGTGCCCGCAGCTCGATCCCGCGGCGTTGTCGCAGGGGAGCTGTACATGCTGCTTCCCTCCCACGAGCACGGCCCGCAGGCCTCGCCGCACCTGCTGCGCGCCGATGACGACGGCGCCGCCTCGAGACGACCGGATCGCTTGCATCCGTGGGTCGTCCCCACCGCCACGTTGGGCGCCGCCGACGCCGTCGAGTTCCTGCTCGGTCTCCCTGGTGGTGATGAGCCTGGTCTGGCGATCGGCGATTCACCGCGGTTCCTGGCCGAGATTTCGAAGCTCGGGCTCGAACTGCTTGCGCGCGGGCGCGTCCTGCCGACGCTTGCCAGGGGCGAGGATCGGTGGGTGGCGCGATGGGAGCCGGTCGCGACCGATCCGGCCGACGCCAAGCGTCTGCAGCTGCTGGCGGAATCGATGCCGCCGCTGCTACGCGCGGAAGTCGGCATGTCCGAGCACTCCAGGACGCCCGAGAAGATCGTCGACGGCGCGCTCGGAGCGTTCGTCGATGCGTGCGCGCGGCGCTTCCTGACCGACCCGCTGCTCCCACCGGTCGCTAGCCGGCGGGCGCCCTCGAGTGTGGAGGCATGGATCGCCGCGCTGACGGCAGCCGATCCGGTCGTCGCGGAGGAAGGGCTGGGGCTCGCCGCGCTCAGCGAGCAACTCGACGCGTGGCGCGATGCGCTGGAGCACTATGCGGCGCACCGGACATTCCGGACGTGCTTTCGCCTGTCCGCGCCCGAGGAACCCGCCTCATCGGTCGCCGAGGAGCCCTGGCGCGTCGAGATCCTGCTGCAGGAGAAGGACGACCCGAGCGTGCTCGTCCCGGCGCAGGACGTGTGGAGCTCGAACGGCGATGGCCTGCGGGTTCTCGGCCGCCTGATCGAGGACCCACAGGAGCGGCTGCTGGGCGGGCTCGGACACGCGCTGCGCCTGTGGCCCGACCTCGAGCCGGCCCTGCGCGAGGTCGCGCCGACCGGCGTCGCGCTCGACACGGACGCCGCTTTCCGGTTCCTGCGCGACGCGGTTCCCGCACTCGAGCAGGCCGGCTTCGGCGTGCTGTCGCCGGCGTGGTGGGACAAGCGGCTGCGGCTCAAGCTGACAGCTGAGCCGTTCAAGGAGTGGGAAGAGGGCAGCGGGCTGTTCAGCCTCGACGGCCTCTGCGCCTACGAGTGGCGGATCGCGGTCGGCGACGCGACGTTGTCGGTGTCGGAGCTGCGGGAGCTGGCGGCGATGAAGCTGCCGCTGGTGATGTCGCGCGGGCAGTGGATCGTGCTGCGCTCCGAGGACGTCGAGGCCGCGCTGAAGTTCTTCGAGGGGCGCAAGGAGCGCGGCGAGGCGCCGGCCGCAGAGCTCCTGCGCGAAAGCCTCACGCTCGATGCCGGCCGCGACGAGCTGCCGGCGACCGAGATCGAGAGCACCGGCTGGCTGAGCGAGCTGCTCAGCCACGGCGGCGAAAGCAAGCTCCGACAGATCCCGACGCCGGCGACGTTCGGCGGCGAGCTGCGCCCGTACCAGCAGCGCGGGCTGGCGTGGCTGTCGTTCCTCTCGAGCCTCGGCCTCGGGGCATGTCTCGCGGACGATATGGGTCTCGGAAAGACGCCGCAGACGCTGGCGCTGCTGCTCGCCGAGCGCGAGGGCCGCCGCTCGCGAAAGCGTCTGAGCCCGACCCTGCTGATCTGCCCGGTGTCGGTGCTCGGCAACTGGCAGCGCGAGGCCGAGCGCTTCGCGCCGAGCCTGCGCGTGCTCGTGCACCACGGCCCGGAGCGATCGAAGGGCCGCGCGTTCACGGCCGCGGCGCGAGGTGCGGATCTCGTGGTCACGACCTACGCGCTGGCGGTGCGCGACCGCGAGACGCTGGCCGCCGCCAAGTGGGAGCGGGTCGTGCTCGACGAGGCGCAGAACATCAAGACGAGCGACGCGAAGCAGACGCGGGCGATCCGCTCGCTCGCTGCCCGCCATCGGGTCGCGCTGACCGGCACGCCGGTCGAGAACCGCTTGACCGAGCTCCACTCGATCATGGACTTCCTCAATCCGGGGCTGCTCGGCCCGGCGGCGACGTTCAAACGCTGCTACGCCACGCCGATCGAGCGCTACCGCGACCGCGACGCGACCGAGCGTCTGCGGCAGGCGACCGGCCCGTTCATCCTGCGCCGGCTGAAGACCGACAGGAGCATCATCACCGACCTGCCCGAGAAGATCGAGATGCGCGTCGACTGCCACCTCACCAAGGAGCAGGCGACGCTCTACCAGGCGGTTGTCGACGAGATGATCGAGAAGGCCGAGCACACCACCGGGATCGAGCGCTCGGGGATCATCCTGGCGGCGCTGATGAAGCTCAAGCAGGCGTGCAACCACCCGGCGCACCTGCTCAAGGATCGCTCCGCGCTCGACGGACGCTCCGGCAAGCTCGCCCGGCTCGAGGAGATCCTGGCCGAGGCGCTCGCCGAGGGGGACAAGGCGCTGTGCTTCACCCAGTTCGCCGAGTTCGGGCATCTGCTCCGCCGTCACCTGCAGGAGCGACTCGGCCGCGAGGTGCTGTTCCTGCACGGCGGGACCGCGCAGGCCGCGCGCGACGAGATGGTCGCGCGGTTCCAGTCCGACGGCGGGCCGCCGCTGATGATCCTGTCGTTGAAGGCGGGCGGTACGGGCCTCAACCTGACGGCGGCCAACCACGTCGTCCACTTCGATCGCTGGTGGAACCCGGCCGTCGAGGACCAGGCGACCGACCGCGCGTTCCGGATCGGTCAGCGCAAGAACGTGCAGGTGCGCAAGCTCATGTGTGTCGGCACGGTCGAGGAGCGGATCGACACGCTGATCGCGGAGAAGAAGGATCTCGCCGAGCGGATCGTCGGGACCGGCGAGCGGTGGATTACCGAGCTCGACACCGCCCAGCTGCGCGAGCTCGTGACGCTCTCCCAAGAGGCGGTGGCGGCGTGAGCGACTGGTCCGATTGGCGCGATTGGGAGCCATCGAAGCCGCTGCCGGTGGAGGGCGGGATCACCGCGCGCAGCAAACGCGGCGCGATCGGGGAGACGTGGTGGTCGCAGCGGTTCATCGCGCTGCTCGAGTCATTCGGGGTTGGCTCGCGGCTGCAGCGCGGGCGCAATTACGCTCGCCGCGGCCAGGTGATCGAGCTCGACGTCGAGCCGGGCATCGTGATCGCGAAGGTGCAGGGCTCGCGCTACACGCCCTACCGCGTCCGGATCCAGTGCAAGGCGCTGAGCGAGCAGCAGTGGCGGCGGCTGGAGAAGGCGATGGCGTCGCAGGCGCTGCCACTCGCGCAGCTGCTCGCCGGCGAGATGCCCCGCGACATCGAGGACGTGTTCGCGTCGTGCAAGCTGACGCTGTTCCCGCGCTCGCGCGCTGAGTTGAAGGCGAGCTGTACGTGCCCGGACTCGGCGAACCCGTGCAAACACATCGCGGCCGCCTACTACATCCTGGCCGAGCGGTTCGACCAGGACCCGTTCCAGATCTTTGCGTGGCGCGGCCGCGAGCCGCACGAGCTGCTCGAGCACCTGCGGGTGCGACGAGCCGGCGAGAGCGCCGCGCGCGGCGGGGGGGCGCCGGGCGCCCGACGGGCAGCGCCGGCGCTGCTGCCGCCACGTCCGCCGCGCCGCCGGTGGCGGAGTCGAGCGGTCCGGCGCTCGTCGACGAAATCGACTCGTTCTGGCACAGCGGTCCGGCGCTCTCCGACCTGCACATCAATCCGTTCGCCGTCGAGGCGACGGATGCGCTGTTGCGTCAGCTCGGCCCGACACCGGTCGACGTCGGCGGCCAGAATCTCGTCGAGCTCCTCGCGCCGGCATATCGGGTGCTGGCGGAGCAGGCCGAGCGGCGCGCGCTCGAATGACGGACGGGTTATGGATCGGGCTGCCCAAGTGCGACACACTCTACACGACGAGAACATCGCCGCCGTTGACGAGTGCGCTGAACGAGCATCAAACCTCGCTGCGTTCTCACCCCCACAGCGCGCGATGGGGATGGCGAGGATGCGTTCCCCGAGCCGGAGAGGCCGGGTCCGGTGTGCAGGACTGCGCCCGCGATGAATCGGTCGCCGAGCGCGGTTCGGAGCCAGCCCAGGTGTCGCGCATCGCTCTCACTCGGCGCGGCGGTGGCTTTGATCTCGATCGCAAGGATCCGGCCGCCGCTCAGCTCGGCAACCAGATCGATCTCGTGGCGACCCTCCTTGTCTCGCAGGTGGTAAAGACGCGGGGGGTATGCCGGGAGCTCGAGCTCGGCTCGGAGTTGTGCGGTCACGAAGGTGTCGATTACACGTCCGAGTAGGTCACCGTCGCGGAGCACCCCGGCGGGGTCGACCCCGAGCGCCGCGCCGACCAGCGCGGAGTCGATGACGTACCGCTTCGGGGTTTTGATCAACCGGCTGAGCCGGTTGGTGGTCCATGCCGGGATCGTGTCGAGCACGAACAGGTTGCTCAGCAGCGAGTCGTAGGCGTGGGCGGTGCCCCGGTTGATCTGGGCTGCGTCGTAGAGGGTCCTGTGTTCGGGCTGTCCGGCCGTGTTCAGCGCGAGCACCTCGAAGTAGCGGCGCAGTCGTTGGGGGTCGCGGTCGCCGGCGACACTCTCGGCGTCGCGGGTGATCAGCTGCTCGAGGTACCCGGCCAGCCACGCTGCTCTTGCTTCGGCGGACAGACCGAGGGCAGGCTCCGGATAACCGCCACGGAGCGCCCGCTCGACGTAGCCGAGAAGATCCGGGTCGTCGGCGGGGAGCCTGAAGGCATCAAGATCGTCCCGCGCGAGCTTGTCGAAGAAGGTTTCCTCGCTATTCCGGCGAGTTCGCGCTCGGTCAGGCCGAACATCCGGAGTCGGACCAGCCGGCCGGTACCTGGCCAGGTCTCGCCTTTGAGTTCGGCGCGGATGCTCCCGGTCAGCAGGAACGAGCCGGGACGGGGGTCGGCGTCGACTGCGCGTTTCACCGCGCCGAGGACTCCGGGCACGGCCTGCCATTCATCGAGGAGTACCGGCTCTCGCATGCGCGCGCAGCGCCGCGTCAGGGTCTGCCTCGAACGCCGCGGCATCGGCTGCCCGGTCGAGACTGACCACGACCTTCCTTCGCGCAGGCGCGCGGCGGTGGTGGTCTTGCCGGTCGCGCGGGGGCCGGTCAGAAGGATCGCCGGCAGCTCGGCGAACAGCCGGCGCAGCCGGGCGTCGATTAGCCGTTTGGTGTACTGCTCTGAACCGGACATATCCACAGACTAGCGCTTTGGACCGTCGGCTGGCAGCGCTTTGGCCCGGGTCTGAGTGGCATTTAGCCCGACATCAGGTGTCGATTTGGCCCAGGAAGACCGCTACGCATGCGCGGCGATGATTCTCTGCGTTAATCGCTGGAAAGCCGCTGGTAATCGCAAGGATCCCGGGCCGGACCGTACGGCGCCGGTCCACTGAATGCTTCCATGGACCGGTTCCGTGGACCACAAAGTGCGCTCGGAAACCCGCAGCAACAGAGAGCCCAGGATTTCCAGGGCTTTCCTCCATGGGCACGGCTGGGCTTGAACCAGCGACCTCTCGCGTGTGAAGCGACAGTGCACGCGGCCGTTTCGGGCCTGAAAGGCCCGCAAATCGGGTGGTTATGCCGCCGGATCGGAGGATTCCGTTTTCGGTCTATTTGCGGTGTTTTCGGCTGGGTTCTGCACCTTGGAGCCCTTCAAGGTGCAATTGAGAAGCGTCCGCCCGGCGCCGTGGTAGCCGGTGGCGTGATCTGCGCCATCGGCTACAATTCGTGGGGTGATCGTCGAGCTTCCTCTCGTCACGGCGGCGGAGATCGCAGCCGAGTATCGCCCAGGTGGCGAGGCGACGGTGAAGGCCACCTTGAGGCGGCTGCGTGAGCGCGACCTGATCAGCGCAGGGGTGGCCGAATACCCACGTGGGGTGGCGGGCAGGGTCGCGGGCGCCTGGCATGTCTACTCGGCGCTGAACCTCGATGCGGCGAGAGCCGCCCGGGCGCACGATGAGCCCGCTGCGAAGGCCATCGCCAAGAGGGCGGCGCACATCGAGAGCCGTCGCGCGACGGTCGAGTTTGTTCGTCGGCTCGCCGAGCTGGGCGCTTCGGCGAGCTTGCGCCGGCGGTTTGAGTGGGCGTCATCGCTGGACGGTGAGCTCCGGACGGCACTCGTGGCCGTGGTCGCCGAGACCGTGGCTGAGCGCAACCGGCTGGTGCACGATCCGACTAGTGTGCCCAGGCTCGCGCTCGTGGCGGCGATCCACGGTGAGCTTGCGGAACTGATGCTCGAGGGCGCAGAAGCGCCGGTGTCGATTCCGATCCCGGACCTTGAATTGCTCGACTCGGCGTTCGTGGGTGCGGCGCTGGCGCTGCGGTTCGAGCGCTTCGGGCGGGGCCAGACGCTGCTGAAGGCGGCGCCTGCGATCAAGCTTGACGATGGTGACGATTCGCGCATCTACCCGTACGAGCGCCCGTTGCCAGACGCGGACGCACCGATGGCACTCGCCGCGCGATCGCCGCGACGCCCACGATGCGCCGTCCGCGCAGGATCCCGATCGCGGGACCCCGCTGAGCGGTGGAGCTTCCGACGCCGGCGGCCCGGTACCTGGGGGTTGGCGACCGAGAGCTGCTCGCTGGGATGGGGTGCAGCACGGGCGTCTGGTTCGAGAACGACGTCGAGACGTTCATCCAGACCACGCTGGCTGACTACCACGACTGGCGCCGGCCGCATACCGATCACACGATCGTCGGCCTCGAGCTCGACGACCTCGGGCTGATCGCCGTCGGGTCGCACGAAGCGGAGTTCGTCCGGGATGCTGGACAGGTCGTGACCTCGACCTATCTGGAGTGCGCGGCGGTCAGAACCGACCTCCAGGGCGCCGTGCTCACAGAGGTCGACCCGCTCGATGACGACCGCCCGGTGACGCTTGGCCGCTATTCCTCGAAGCGCTCCTGTCGGACATCGCTGAGCGTGAACGGGCTCCAATCGTCCGCGCCGTCGTTGCACGCGAGAACACGCGCAGTCTGCGGCTGTGCGCCCGCATCGGGCTGACCGACGAGCGCGATGACCCGGACGAGCGGTTCGTCCAGCGGATCGGACGAATGGCCGCGTAAGAGCATCGCCAGCGCGGAATCGACGCTCCCCGGAATCAGTGTGTCCGCGTTCCTCGGCGCGAGACCCGCGTCCATCGTTCGAGAAGTACCGGCGTCGACGGCTCGTGCGCGTGTCGCGATGACTGCAGCGCCCGGTTCCGTTTGCGGCGGTCCTGCGTGCCGTCCCCGACACGAGTCCTCTGCGTCAGTGCGGGCACTGGACCGGCGCGGTGCCGCATTGCCGGCGGAACGCGCCAGTTGCCGTGTGCGCGTTGTGGCGTGGCTTTGCTCAGTAGACCGTGTGCATGAGACGCCGGACGCTCCTGAGAGTCTCGGCGGCCAAGACGTTGGCTGTCTCACTGCCGGCCATGAGTACCTCGCGCAGGCCGGTGCGGTCCTGGATGAGCGTGCTGCGAAAGCTCCGAACGGGGCGCAGGCGCTCATTGACCGCTTCTGCGAGAACGCGCTTCAGCGCGGCCGCCCCGCCGCCACCGATCTCCTCGGCGACGTCGCGCGGCTCTCGCTCCAGGCACAGGGCGGCCAGCAGCACCAGGTTGGAGACCTCTGGTCGCCCGATCGGGTCGTAGGTGATGTGGCGGTCCGAGTCGGTCTTCGCCGCACGGATCAGCCGGGCGGTCTCATCCTCGGTGGCGCCGATCGCGATCGCGTTGGTCCGGCTCTTGCTCATCTTCTGGCCGTCGGTCCCGAGCAGGCGCGGGGCGTCTGAGAGCAACGCCTCGGGTTCGGGGAAGAACGGCTCGTTGGGGCTGTAGCGCTGGTTGAAGCGTCTGGCGATCAGCCGGGTCATCTCGAGGTGCGGGAGTTGGTCCTTGCCGACGGGCACCACGTTTCCGTGACAGAACAGGATGTCCGCCGCTTGGTGGACCGGATAGGTGAACAGCAATCCGGACGCCACCGGCAGTCCCGCCGCGGCGCGCTCTTCCTTGACCGTGGGGTTGCGCGCGAGCTCCGGAACGCTGACGAGGCTCAGGAACGGGACCATCAGCTGGCCTATCTCGGGCACCTGGGAGTGGGCGAAGATCGTCGTGCGCCCAGGATCGATACCGACCGCCAGGTAGTCCGCGACCAGCTCCTCGACATCGGTGGGCAGCGATGAGGGACTGTCACGATCGATGATCGTCTGGTAGTCGGCGACCAGGACCATCGTCTGCACACCCAGGTTCTGCAGCCGCACCCGGTTGAGCAGCGTCCCGAAGTAGTGGCCGAGATGCAGCGGCCCGGTCGGTCGATCGCCGGTCAGAACTCGATAGCCGCTCGGATCGTGGCGAAACGCGGCTTCGAGCCGTGCTGAGCGTGCCCGCGCGTCAGCGAGCGACGCCTCAGCATCGCGATCCTCCAACGAAATATCGGACATGCGCTTCCTGCCTTCTGGGATTGGTGCCTGGTTCGAGACCGCCGTGTCGTCTCTATTTCGGGGCCATCGGAACTCGGGTGTGGATCCGGCCGTCGACGTCAATTCCGACGATGATCGTGTGACATTCGAATTCCTTCCTTCCTTGCATTGGCGCGGGTCGGGGCGGTCATGGCCGGACGCGGTAGCCGAGCAGGGTTCCGAGCGCCGCGAGCATGGATTCGGCAGCCCGCTGGGCACGGTTGGCGCTGAGTTGCATTGGGCGGTGCTCGACGAGGGCCATGGCGCCGTAGATCAGCGTGCGGGCCGTCATCCGCGCGGTCAGCTTTCCGGCTCGGGTGAGCCGGTCGAGGTCCTCGATGTATTCCTGAAAATCGAGCGCCGGGCGATGGGCGTCGTGGAAGCGAATGGTCGTCGCGGATCGGTTCGCCAGCGTGTGCACGGTGCCCGGCGGGATCGTCAGTGACTCGCCGGCCGCAAGCGTGCGCCACTGGTCGTTGACGAGCAGTGACAGCTCCCCTGTCTGGACGGTCCATGACTCGTCCTGGGCTGGGTGCGAGTGGCGTGGCGGACCCATCGCGCCGGGGGCCATCGTGATCTCGAAGATGATCTCAGAGCCATCGTTGCTCGAGTCGCGACTCGACGACGACGAACGTGCGTGCCATCGGGCATCGTCAGCTGCTTGTTGGCTTCTAGCGTTTGCATGTTGCGTCCTTGAAGTTGGGAGAAGCTGGATAGGTGTTCACGCGGAGTGGGTCGGCGGTGTTGTGTGTGGCGCGAGCGTGGCGTGCTCATGTGAACGCGAGCACGCTCACGAGGAGTGCAAGCGCGATGGTCTGCAGGACGACGCGCAGGCCGATGATGCTGTCCCACCGGTTCTGTAGCGCCCGCGCGTTTGCGGGGATCTGATGCGCGGCGGCTGCGCGGGTGAGCTCGCGGTTGATCGGTGCGGCTACCCGGAGGTACAGCATCAGCCAGGCCAGCAGCGCGACGAGCGCCCCGCCGCTGAGCCCGGCCTGTAGCGGGTGACCGGCGAGACTGGCGGTGAGCGTCGCCGCAGCCGCGGCGAGCGTGCCCGCCGCGCCGGGGAGTGGCATCCGCTGGTCGGCGTATTGGTGGATGCGCCCAGCGGCTTGCACGAGCGCGCCGTCGTCCAGGGCTGCGAGCGCGGGCCGCAGGACGATCGCGGCGAACACGTCGGTGCCGTACACGACGGCACAGGCGAGCGCGCCGAGCGATGCGAGAGCGAGGCTGGTGGTAAGCATTTGTTGTTCTGTTGTCGGGGATCGAGCTGGACGGGGTCAGTTGCTTGCTGGTATCGCGCCGATCTGCTGGAAGAACTCGAGGCTGTTGAGCTCGTCCCAGTGCTCGTACAGGCGCCCTTCGCGGATTCGCCAGATGTCGATCGAGCGCATCTCGATCTGCGCGCCGCTGGGCGGGATGCCCATGAACGTGCCGGTGTGGCGTCCGCGGTACGTGTAGCGGCCGACGACCGTCTGGCCGTCCTCGATCACGTCGTCGACTTCGACTCGAAAGTCCTCGAAGGCGCTCAGGAAGTCGGCGAAGATGGCGACCGAGCCCTCCTTGCCGGGCAGCGCGTAGCGGTTGTGATTTATGTACTGGCCGTCCAACAATTCCGCGAACGCGTCGAGATCGTGGTCGGTCAGGGTTTGGGCGAAGCGCTCTGCGAGCGCGCGTGCGGTAGTCATCAATGCCTTCCTTTGTTTCGTGTTCATGGGTTGTGCGTGCCGGCTCGGGCGCGGTGGAGATGCCGTTGTGAGAGCCGCGAGCGCCGGCTCTGCGCGCCGTCGTCCGTGCCGGTCTTGATTTCGGGGTGCGGCAGCCAGCGCACGATCTGACGCGGGAGCCACCAGTTGGCGTCCCCGAGCATCAGCATCACCGCGGGTACGACGGCCGACCGGATCACGACAGCGTCGAGCAGCACCGCGCCGGCGAGTCCCACCCCGAACAGCTCGATCACGCGCAAGCCGCCGAGCACGAACGAGCCGAATACGAGGATCATGATCGCGGCGGCGGCCGTGATCGTGCGGCCGGTCGCGGCTAGGCCGTGCGTGACCGCCTCCCGGGTGTCGCCTCGGCGCTGCCATTCCTCGTGGATGCGGCTGATGAGCAGCACCTCGTAGTCCATGGAGAGCCCGAACAGGATCGGGAACAGCAGCACGGGAAGGAACGGCTCGATCGGGCCGGTCTTGTCGACGCCGAGCAGCGAGGCGCCCCATCCGTCCTGGAACACGGCGGTCACGACGCCGAGTCCGGCGGCGACCGAGAGCAGGTTCATCACCGCGGCGGTGAGCGGGATCGCGATGCTCCGGAACACGGCCATCAGCAGCAGGACGCTGAGGAGCACGACGACCCCGATGAACAGGGGCAGCTTGGCCGCGAGTACGTGGCTGAAGTCGTCGAAGATCGCGGTGTTGCCTCCGACCAGTACTCGCAGGCGGGTTCCGCGCGTCGCGGTCGGCACAACCTGGTCGCGGACCTTGTGCAGCAGGTCCGCAGTCGCGGCGGCCTGGGGTGAGCCCTTCGGGTAGACGTCCGCGACCGCTACATCTGGCCTTCCGTCGATCCCGGGAATGAGGCTGATGGCGCCGGCGCTGACGACTCCTGGCGTTGTGGCGACGGCCCGGTCCACGCGCATGAAGTGCGTGCGGTCGGCCGGGGTCCTCACCTGCGCGACGAGTTGCAGCGGGCCGTTGTAGCCGGGACCGAAGCCCTTGGCGATCAGGTCATAGGCACGCCGCGTCGTCGAGCTGGCGGGGTCACTTCCAGCGTCCGCTGACCCCAGTCGCATCGAGAAGAACGGGATCGCGATCAGGATCATGGCGCCTGCTCCGACGGCGGCGAACGCTGCGGGCCGGCGTTGCAACGATCCAGCCCAGCGCGCCCACGCGGGCGACTCGTCGCGGCTCGTGAGCCTGCCGTCGCGCAGCCCGCGACGCTCGCGCCGGCGAAGCACGAGCACTCCGAAGAACCCGAGCAGAGCCGGCGTCAGCGTCAGCGCGGCGAGCATCGTGAACCACACCGTGATGGCTGCGGCGACCGCGACGCCGTAAAGGAAGCTGACGCCGAGCGCGAACATGCCGAGCATCGCGACGCAGACGATGATCCCGGCGAACATGACCGCGCGCCCGGACGTGTCGAGCGACTCGATCACCGCCTGCTCGCCCGTCAGACCGCGCAGGACGCCCTGCCGATACCGGGTCACGATGAACAACGCGTAGTCGACTCCGACGCCCAGCCCGATCAGCAGCGCGAGCTGGCCGGAGAACGAATTCATGACCATGACGTGCGAGAGCAGACCGACGATCGCGATCGCGGTCCCGAGCGATACGCCCGCCGTCAGCAGCGGCAACGCCATCGCCAGGAACGACCCGAACGCCACGAACAGCACCACCGCCGCAGCGATGAACCCGAGGGCGAGGCCGCTCGTCCCGCCGCCGGTGTCGCCTTCAGTAGCGATCTGGCCTTCGACCTGGAACTGCACTCCGTTGCCAGAGGCCGAGATCACCTTCGACACGAACCGCTTCGCGGCCGCAACGGAGACCTCGTTCGACGGGACATCGAATGTGACGTCCGCGAACGCGACCCGACCCGAGGGGGCGATCTGACCGGCGCCGTTGACCGCGTAAGGGGAGCGCACGAACGACACATGCGGCGCGGCGGCCACTTTGATCAGCAGTGCGCCCACCCGCGCGCGCGCGGCGGGATCGGTGACCCGCCCACGGGTGACTGCGATCACGATCTCCTCGGTGTCACCCGAGGCCTTCGGCGCGTTGCGCTGCAGCAGACGGACGGCGTCGAAGCTGTCCGTGTGCGGAAGCTTGAAGTTGTCGCTGTAGGCACTTCCCGCGCCGGAATGGACCAAGTTGACGCCGACAAGCATCGCCAGCCAGGTCAACACGACGATTACGCGGTGTGCAAAGCACCACTTTGCAAGGTTTCGCATGGCTGCATCTCCGGGGCGTTGGATGGTCTGTCGAGGACCCCACGAGGGGGACTTTCCTTTACGCTTTCCCTTCACGGGACCGGCGTCTGAAGATGGCGGTCGAGCTCCTAACTCGCATCGGTGGCCTCGCCGGTCCACTCGCCGGTGCTGGTCGTTATGGCTGGCGATGACGTGCTCTCGCGCGCGGAGCTAGTCGGTCGAGAGCGCGAGTGCGCGGTAATCGATCGCCTGCTCGGCGCCGCCGCGCGCGGCGAGAGCGGTGTGCTGGTCGTACGAGGCGAGGCAGGGATCGGCAAGACGGCGCTGCTCGGCTATGCAGCGGCTCGCGCCACCGACATGAGGGTCCTGCGGGCGACCGGCGTCGAAGCGGAGCACGACCTGGCTTTTGCCGGCCTGCACGGGCTGCTGTGGCCGATCATCGATGAGCTCCCCTGCTTGCCGGAACCGCAGCGGGCGGCGCTGTCGGCGGCGCTGGGCCTGGCGGCCGGTGACGGCCGCGATCGCTTTCTGGCCGCGGCAGGTGCTCTCACGCTGTTGGCGGCGGCCGCCGAGGCCAAACCGCTTCTGTGCCTCATCGACGACGCACAATGGTTGGATGCTCCGTCCGCGGATGCGCTGCTCTTCACCGCGCGGCGGCTCGTCGCCGAAGGGGTCCTGATTCTGTTCGGTGCGCGCGAGGGCGATCCTCGGCGTTTCGACGCCCCCGGCCTCGAGGTGCTGATGCTCAAAGGGCTGGATCGGGAGCTATCCGAAGCGCTACTCAGTCGTGCCTCGTCGCAGGTGGCGCCAGCGGTGCAGGAGCGCCTGCTGTCTGAGGCTGCAGGCAATCCCTTGGCGCTGCTCGAGCTCCCAGTTGCGCTCTCGGACTCGCAGCTCACAGGCAAGGCTCAGTTGCCCGGCGCGCTACCGCTGACGGCGCGGCTCCGCGGAGTGTTCATCCAGCGAGTGGAACGGTTACCGCAGTCCACTCAGATGGCGTTGCTGGTCGCCGCCGCTGAAGAGACGGGCGAGCTGGCGGTCATCCTCCGCGCAGCCGCCGAGCTGATGTTGCCGCAGAACGCGCTTGACCCTGCGGAGGAAACGGGGCTGGTCAGAGCCCAAGGCGCCGCGCTCACGTTCCGCCACCCCCTCGTGCGCTCGGCGGTGTATGACTCGGCGCCGATCGGCCGACGTCAACGGGTTCACGCTGTGCTAGCGACCGTGCTTGGAGCGGAACAGCACTCTGATCGCGCGCTCTGGCACCGCGCGATGGCCACCCTCACGCCCGACGACGAGCTCGCGTGCGCACTTGAGGCTTCCGCCGCGCGATCACAACAGCGCGGCGGTCACGCATCGGCGGCCACGGCGTTCGAGCGCGCCGCCGAACTCGGCGACGGCGACGCAGCCCGCGCAACACGTCTCGCCCGAGCGGCTGAGGCCGCCTGGGTTGCCGGACAGGCCGACCGGGCGGCTGATCTGGTGAGGCGTGCGCTGGCGTTCGCGGAGCCGACCGAGCGCGCGCGGCTGTCGTACCTGAGCGGTCTGATCTCGGCGTTCGCCGGCTCGCTTCCTGGCGCGCTCACCGCGCTGCTGGAGGGGCTCGAGGCGACTGAGGAGCCGTCGCTGATCCTCGAGATGCTGATGGAGGCTGGTGTGGTGGCGGCGTTCGTCGAGGACCATGAGCGCGAACTCGCCGTCTGCCGGCAAGCGTCGCAGACGCCGGCCGAGACGGATGCGGAGCGCTTCGTCGTTTGTCAATTGACGAGCTCGGTGGCGGACCACGAGGGCGACTTTGCTCGCGCGCAGATGCTGTGGGAGCGGACGGTTGAACTCGCGGAGGGCCTTGACAGACCCCGCCATCTACTCTGGGCATCGGAAGGCGCGAGCCGCGCCGGTCATCTGGGCGATGGCCTCCAGTTCGCCAGTCGCGCAGTCCGGATCGCGCGCGAACGGGGTCTCGTTTCCACTCTGCCGCTGGCTTTGCAGGTGGAGGCGTCGCAGCTGGTGGGCCGTGGCCAGTTCGATCTCGCCTACGCCTCGGCTCAGGAGAGCGAGCGGCTCGTGGCGGATCTCGGGCACCCGGTCGCTTGGAGCCTCGCGGACCTGGCCACGATCGACGCTGTCCGCGGCGACGAGCAGCAGGCGCGTGAGCACGCCTCCGAGGCTCAGGCTGTGGTCGCGAGAAGCGGCGCCCGTCTGTTGGGCCGAAGGACCGCTAGAGCGCTTGCGCTGCTCGACCTCGGTCTGGGCCAACCATCGGCCGCACTTGACCGACTGCTCGGTTCGGTGCTCGACATGCGTCCCGAGTCGGACTATGTGTTCGTGCTGGGGGTTCCCGACGCGGTCGAGGCGGCGAGCCGCTCGCAGCGACTCGACGAGGTGGCCTCTCACCTCGATCGCTATCGGCAATGCTTCGCGCCGACTTCCAACCGCGCCCGCCTGGCCCTACTCGCACGCTGCGAGGCGTTGGTGGACGGGGTCGATGCCGAGCGCCACTTCCGCGATGCGGTCGAGCTTTCCGACGCACTCTCGCCATTCGACCGAGCGCGGACCGAGCTGCTGTATGGCGAGTGGCTGCGACGCCACCGCAGGCGGATCGACGCACGTCTCCATCTCCGGGCAGCGCTGGAGATCTTCCAACAGCTCGCCACCACGCCGTGGGAAGCGCGGGCACGCTCAGAACTACGCGCCAGCGGCGAGACCGCGCGCAAGCGCGACCCCTCGACCCGCGATCAGCTCACACCGCAGGAGTTGCAGATCTCGCGACTTGTCGCCTCCGGGAAGTCCAATCCTGAGGTAGCCGCACAGCTGTTCCTCAGCCCGCGGACCATCGACTACCACCTCCGCAAAGTCTTCACCAAGCTCGAAATCGCCTCGCGCGCGGACCTCGCCGATTTGGACCTCGGCGAGCCCGTAGCCGTCTGACCGGCGAGTCGCCAGGCGACCACGCTGATGCGACCGGCACCGACGGCTGCCACCGTCGGTGATCGCTGATCACCGGTCATCCACCACCTTTTGGACCAGGAGCGAACCCATGAACTCACAGCTGCTCAGCCAACTCGCCAAGGCCAGGACCGACGACATGCTGCGCGCCGCGGCACAGCGGCGCCGCGCCGTCCCATCGGAACGTTCCGTGTGGCTGACGACGACGCTCCGCCGGGCGATCGTGCGTGTTCGGCGTGCGCGGGGCGCGTCGGCGGACGCGACCGTGTTCGCCGCCCTGCGGGACGATCCGCGGGTCGACTGGCGGGCGCGCCGATGCGAGTAGCGCCCACTCGTCCTGTCGCCGCTCTGTTCGACGTCGTGGCCCCAATCGCTCTGTACTACGGGTCACGTTCGGCGGGCATGAGCGTCTACTTCGCCCTCCTCGCCGGTGCCGTCGTGCCCGGGATCACCACCACGGTCAGGCTGATCAAAGGCGGCACGCTCGACGGCCTGCCAGTGTTCGTGATGACGACGATGCTGATCGGGGTGGGGATCGCTCTGATTGCCGGGAGTCCTCGGTTTCTGCTCGCCAAGGAAGCCTGGGTGACCGCCGTCGGCGGCGCGTGGTTTCTGGTCAGCGCGCGCGGGAGGCGGCCGCTGGCATTCCTGTTTGCCCGCCCTCTGCTTGAGGGAAGACGGGCGTTCACGAGCGAGTCATGGACCAGCCTCTGGGAGCGCCTTCCCCAGTTTCGACGTATGTGGCGCATCTCAAGCGTGATCTGGGGGGTCGGTCTGCTCGCTGACGGCGGAGTCCGAGTCGTGATCGCCTACAGCCTGCCGATCGATGTCGTTCCTGCGGCGGCAGGGGCGCTTTACCCGGCCACGTTCCTGATGCTGCAGGTAATCGACCAGATCAACTATCGACGTTCGGGTCTGTGGCAGATCCTGCTTGCCACAGACGACCGCTGACCCCGAAGGGATCCCGCATGCCGTCGACGCTGCTCGAGGCTCGCCAGATAACCCGCCACTTCGGCGCCCGCACGGTGCTCGACGCCGTCGACCTGCGCGTAGACGCCGGGAGTCGCATCGGGCTCGTCGGTCCGAATGGCTCTGGCAAGTCAACCCTGCTACGAATCCTCGCCGGCCGCGAAGCACCCGACACGGGGATCGTCCGACGCTTTGTCACGGTCGGCTACCTGCCGCAGCTCGCCGATGCCGAGGATCGGGAACTGACGGTACGGGAGACCGTGCTCGACCGTGTCGGCCTGGCGTCCGCCAGCACGACGCTTGATCGATGGGCCACGGCGCTAGCGGCAGGTGACATTGAGGCAGTCGAGCCACATGCTGCTGCGCTGGAGCAGTGGCTCGCTCTGGGCGGTGCCGATATCGACGCGCGGCTTGGTGCTGCGGTGGCGGATCTCGGCCTCGGAACCGAGCTCCTCGAGCGGCCGCTTGACACGTTGTCAGGGGGACAGGCGGCGCGCGCAGGACTCGTGGCGCTGCAGGTGGCCCGCTTTGACGTCGTGCTCCTCGACGAGCCGACGAATCACCTCGACACGGACGGGCTACAGCGACTCGCGACGCTGCTTGGCGCGCGCCCGGGGGGTGTGGTGCTCGTCTCCCACGACCGAGCCTTGCTCGCCGAAACGGTCAGCGAGATCGTCGAGCTCGACCGCGACTCCGGCAAGGCGACGCAATATCGAGGCGGCTGGGACGCTTTCCAGCGCGTGCGCGAGGCGGCGCGCGAGCGGGCCCGTACCGAGCGCGAGCACGCGCTCGCACGCCGCGATCAGCTGATCGCGGCCGAGCGGGAGACACGCAGACGTTCTGCAGCGAGCGTCAAACATGCCCGCGGCGGCGTTCACGACAACGACAAGCAGTCCCGCGAGTGGGTGAAGATGCGCGCCGAGGGAATGGCCGCACGCGCGCGCAAGATGGGCGCGCGTGCCGAGCCGCATTGACGTTCCCGACGCGCCGTGGGAGCGGCCGGTCCTACGTCTGCACCTCACACCCGCTGAGCGCCGCAGCACCTGGATCGTCGCGCTGGAAGGAGTCGTCCTGCGTCGCGGCGAGTGGACGCTCGGACCGCTTGACTTCGCGGTAGCACACGGCGAACGGGTACTCATCAGCGGTCCGAACGGCAGCGGCAAGTCGACGGTCCTCGGCGCGCTCGCTGGCGAAGTCCACCCCGCAGCAGGCCGCCGCCGAGTATCACCACAAGCCGTCATCGCGCAATTAGGCCAGGCCCGCGAAGCGCTGACCGGCTCCGCCGCGCTCGCCACCCGGGTCCGAGAGATCACCGGACTCGACCACTCGTCCGCCCGCACGGCTCTGGCGTCCTTCGGTCTTGACTCCGGCCTCGCCGAGCGGAGCGTCGCAACGCTGTCCCCGGGCGAGCGAACCCGCGCCGAGCTGACTGTAATCGCCCAACAACGCGCTACCTGCCTGCTACTCGACGAGCCGACGAACCATCTCGACATCGAGTCCGTGGAGGTACTCGAAGCAGCGCTGGAACACTGGCCGGGGGCACTGATCGTCGCTACCCACGACCGCCGCCTCCGCGACCGCCTGCGACTCGAGCGCAAGTTTCGACTCTGAACGCGGCGTCTCATGGATCCCCGCTGGCGAGTTGCCGAGGGAGACACACTCCCCAGGCGGTCGGGATCGCGGTTGGCGTTGTGAGCGCGGTCATGTTGGGGCTTTCCACCCAGAACGACGGTCAGGCGGCCGCTTGGTGGGCGAGCTGCTGATTGCTGTCTGTGTCGATGAGGGTGGTTGCGGGCCCCTGGCGAGGCGCGAGCGTGCGCGAGCGGAGCAGGGTCGTGAGGATCGCGAGCGCGCCGGCGCCGCCGGCGAGCGCAAATCCTGCGGTGGGCCCGGCACGGTCCACGACGAGGCCGGCGCTCGCCGCTCCGACGGCACCGCCGACTGCCATCGCGGTGGCGAGCCAGGCGAACGCCTCGGTCATTGTCGCGGCCGGGGTGACGCGGTCGACCATCGCGTAGATCGTGGCTTCGGTCGGCGCGATCATGGCGCCGGCGAGCAGCAGCACACCCACGAGCGCAATGACGCTGCCGGCGGCGGGGATCAGGGCTAGGTGTCCGGCGGTCAGCGCGCCCAGGACGAGCGCCAGGCCGGCGGCGGTGCGGGCTCCCCACCGAGGCGGGCGGCGAGCAGCCCACCCGCGAACGACCCGACGCCCCAGAGGGCGAGCAGCGGGGCGGCGGCCGTGGTGCTGTCAAGCGTCTTGGCGGCCGCGACAACTGCGACCTCGTCGGCGCCGAGCAGCACGCCGACGGCGATCAGGACGATCACCAGCGTCCGCATCGCCGGTGCGCGTAGCGAGCCTCCGCGTGGTCGCAGCCCAGCCGGCGTCGGTCGCCAGCTGCGTGAGGCCGGTTGCGCGGCGAACGCCGTGGTCGCGAGCAGCAGGACGATCCCACCTGCCGCGAGGGCCGCGCCGGTCGACCACAGCGCACCGATGCAGAGCGCGAGCGGCGGCCCGAAGATATACGTCAGTTCGACGACTGACGCCTCGAGGGCGTAGGCGGCGCGGACGGCGCCGGGATCGGCGAGTAGCGCGGGAAGCTGGGTTCGCAGGCACGCGCCGACCGGCGGCTCGGCCAGCCCGATGCCGGCTGCGAGCGCGAGTAGAACGGTGAGCGAAGCGCCCACCGGCTGCACCGCGATCGCGACCAGCAGCGTCGCCGCGACGGTGGCGCTCACCAGCAGCACCGAGGTCTGTCCACGCCGGTCGACGACCTGCCCGAGCAGCGGTCCACCGACGCCGAGCGCGATCGCGTAGACGCCGGTGACCACGCCGGCCGCGGCGAACGAGCCCGTCAAGTGCCGGGCATGGACCAGCAGCCCGACGCTGAGCATCGCCAGCGGCAACCGCGCGAGGATCGAGGTGGCGAACAGACGTCGTATGCCGGCGGATGACGCGATCGAGCGCATACCCCGATGCTAGGTTTTGACTGGTGCAGATGGAAGATCCACAATCATGGCGTTGGACGAGACCAGTCAGCCACTAGACCTGCTCCTCTCGGTGAGCCGCGATGGCCGAATTGCAGGACGCCGCTTTCGGCCTATTTGCGGTGTTTTCGGCTGGCGTTTGGCACCTTGAGCGGCCTCGGGGTGCAATTGAGCGGAGGCGGTTGGGCGCCAGCTCTGGCCGGTGGCGTGATCTGCGCCGTCGGCTACAATTCGTGGGCTGATCGTCGAGCTTCCTCTCGTTACGGCAGCGGAGATCGCGGCCGAGTACCGTCCCGGCGGCGGGGCGACGGTGAAGGCCACCCTGAGGCGGCTGCGCGAGCGCGACCTCATCAGCGCAGGCGTGTCTGAGTACCCGCGTGGGGAGGCGGGCAGGGTCGCGGGCGCCTGGCATGTTTACTCGGCCCTGAACCTCGATGCGGCAAGAGCCGCGCGCGGGCGCGACGAGGCCGCCGCGAAGGCCATCGCCAAGACGGCTGCGCGCATCGAGAGCCACCACGCCACCATCGAGTGCGTTCGTCGACTTTCTGAATTGGGGGTTCGGCGAGCTTGCGCCGGCGGTTTGAGTGGGCGTCGTCGCTCGACGAGGAGCTTCGGAAGGCACTGCTTGCCGTCGTCGCCGAAACCGTGGCTGAGCGCAACCGGCCGACGCACGATCCGACCAGCGAGCCCCGGCTCGCGCTGGTGGCTGCGATCCACGGTGAGCTGGCGGAGCTGATGCTCGAGGGCGCAGAAGCGCCGGTGTCGATTCCGATCCCGGACCTCGAGCTGCTCGACTCGGCGTTTGTGGAGCGGCCTTGGCGCTGCGGTTCGAGCGGATCGGCGTCGGCCAGACCCTGCTCAAGGCACATCCGGCGATCAACCTCGGTGATGGCGACGATTCCCGCATCCATCCGTACGAGCGTCCCCTGCCCGAGGCCGGTGGACCGCTCGCGCTGGCGGCCGCGGTCGGCGGGGCGCCGACGATCCGACGCCCGCGGCGAATCCGCAATCGCTGGGCAACGCTGACGCAGTGGAGCTGCCGACGCCCACGGCCCGGTTCCTGGGCGTGGCATTGTCTGATTCGACGACTGGGACGGAGGACGGGACCTCGCTTCCGTTCCCACCGACACCTTCGGCGAGTGTTGCCGGTCGAACGATGCAGGAGTCGGTTTACCAGCCGCGGGTAACGCCGCGCCGGCTTCCGGACGATGCTCCGAACATTCTGATCGTGATGATCGACGACGGCGGCCCCGGCCAGCCGTCAACGTTTGGCGGCGAGATCAACACGCCGACGATGGATCGCATCGTCGGGGAAGGGATCGCGTACAACCGGTTTCACACGACGGCGCTGTGCTCGCCGACTCGAGCGTCACTGCTGACCGGGCGGAATCATCATCGGGTGGGGTTCGGGATCATCACCGAGTTTGCGAATGACTGGGAGGGCTATTACGGGCGGATTCCCAAGAGCAGCGCGCTCGTGGCGGACGTTCTGAAGGATTACGGCTACGCCACGGGTGCGTGGGGCAAGTGGCATAACACGCCGGCGGAGGAGGCCGGCCCGGCCGGCCCGTTCGAGAACTGGCCTACGAGCCTCGGCTTCGAGTACTTCTACGGATTCCTCGGAGCGGAGACGTCGAGCTGGGAGCCGACGCTGGTTCGAAACCTGGACTATGTCGCGCCGCCGAAGACCCCGGAGGAGGGCTACCACCTCGAGGAGGATCTGGCGGATGACACGATCGCCTGGATCCGCCGGCAGAAGACTTACCAGCCGGACAAGCCGCTGTTCATGTACTGGGCCGCCGCCGCTCTGCACGGCCCGCACCACGCGCCCAAGGAATGGGCTGACAGGTACAAGGGCAAGTTCGATGACGGTTGGGACGCCTACCGTGAGCGCGTGTTCGAGCGCGCCAAGGAGAAAGGCTGGATTCCCGCCGATGCGCAGCTCACGCCGCCGCACGAGCAGATGCCGTCCTGGGACAGCATCCCCGAGAACGAGAAGCCGTTCCAGGCGCGCCTGATGGAGGTGCTGGCCGGTTTCGGTGAGCACTGTGACGCTCAGATCGGGCGGATCGTCGACGAGCTCGACAAGCTCTACGGCGAGAACACGCTGATCTTCTACATCTGGGGCGACGACGGTCCATCGGCGCAGGGTCAGAACGGCACGATCAGCGAGCTGACCGCCCACAACGGCATCCCCACCACGATCGAGCAGCAACTCGCGGCGCTCGAGGAGATCGGAGGCCTCGATGCGCTCGGCGGGCCGAAGACCGACCCGATCTACCACTCAGGGTGGGCCTGGGCCGGCGCGACTCCGTACAAGGGGACGATGAGCATCCCCGGGTACCTCGGGGCCACGCGGAACCCGATGGGCGTCCGCTGGCCGGCCAAGATCAACCCCGATGCCACGCCGCGCGCCCAGTTCCATCACGTCAACGACATCGTGCCGACGATCTACGAGATTCTCGGCATCACACCGCCGCGGGAGGTCAACGGCGTAGCCCAGGACTCGATCGACGGAGTGAGCCTGGCCTACACCTTTGACGACCCAACCGCTGAAGGCCGCTTGGAGACGCAGTACTTCGAGACGCTCGGCAGCCGCGGCATCTATCACAAGGGTTGGATGGCCTCCACCTTCGGCCCGCGCGTCCCGTGGGTCACGGGAGTGCCGCCCGGCATCTTCGAGTGGACGCCCGACAAGGACACGTGGGAGCTCTACAACCTGGAAGAGGACTGGAGCCAGGCCAACGACCTCGCGGCGGAGCTGCCCGAGAAGCTGGCCCAGATGAAGGACCTCTGGCTGATCGAAGCGACGAAGAACAACGCGCTGCCGATCGGCGGAGGGTTCTGGATTCTGCTGTATCACCCGGAGTACGTCCCGGCGCCGCCCTACACGGAGTGGACCTTCTTCGGCGACACCGTCCGCGTGCCGGAGTTCACCGCCCCGAAACTCGGCACCCGGCCCAACATCGTCACGATCGACGCCGTGATCCCGCGCCGACGCCAACGGCGTGCTGTACAAGCTGGGCGGGTTCGCGGGCGGTCTCACCTGCTTCGTGGAGAACGGCATCCTGTGCTACGAGTACAACCTGTTCGAGATCCAGCGGACGAAGATCCGCGCCCAGGAAGCGCTCCCGACCGGCGAGGCGACGATCCAAATCGACACGAGCCTCGTCGATCCCAAGCAGCCGCCCCGCGGCCCGCTGAACGTGGCGATGAAGGTAAACGGCGAGACCGTTGCCCAAGGGACCGTTCCGATCAGCGCGCCGCTCGCATTTACCGCCACCGAGTGCCTCGACATCGGCGTCGCGCTCGGCTCGCCGGTATCACCCGACTACTACGACAAGAAGCCGTTCAAGTTCAACGGCACGATCGCGGGCGTCCATGTCAGGTACACGGACACGAGATAACGTCGCGCAGCGGCGCGGGATGGCGTCGCTGCCCGGTGGGACGTTCTTCATGGGCAGCGACGAGTTCTACCCCGAGGAGCGGCCAGTCCGCGAGGTCACGGTCGGGGCGTTCGCGATCGACCGCCATCCGGTGACCGTGGCCGAGTTTCGCCGCTTCGTGACCGAGACGGGGTACGTCACGCTCGCCGAGCGAGCCGCCCGATGCGGCGCTGTACCCGGACGCCGACCCGGACCTGCTCGTGCCCGGGTCGCTCGTCTTCCAGCGCACACGAGGGCCCGGTGAGGCTCGACGACGTGCGGGCCTGGTGGGCCTACGTGCCCGGCGCGTGCTGGACGGCGCCCGAGGGTCCCGGCTCGAGCGCTCGTGGCCGCCACCGCCACCCGGTCACGCACGTCGCCTACGAGGACGCGCTCGCCTACGCGCAGTGGGCCGGCAAGGACCTACCGACCGAGGCCGAATGGGAATACGCCGCGCGTGGTGGCTTGGACGGCAAGCGCTTCGCGTGGGGTGACGAAATCACCGTCGGCGGGCGGATGATGGCCAACTGGTGGCAGGGGCAGTTCCCGTGGCAGAACACGCTCGAGGACGGCTATGAGCGCACGTCGCCCGTCGGCGCGTTCGCGCCCAACGGCTTCGGTCTGTATGACGTGTGCGGCAACGTCTGGGAGTGGACGAAGGACCGCTTCGAAGATCCGCGCCAGAGCCGCCAATGTTGCGGTCCCGACCACCCGCTCGACAATCCGGGCGGGATCGAGCGCCGCGCGATCCGGGGCGGATCGCACCTGTGCGCACCGAGCTACTGCCTGCGGTTCCGCCCCGCCGCCCGACAGTCCGAAACGGTCGACACATCGACCAGCCACATCGGCTTCCGCTGCGTCATCCGGACCTCGGAAACAGCGCTGACGGCATGAGCGGCACCGAGCCCTGCATCCGTCCTGTCGCGGGTCGGTGTCGGATCGGGGTGAGGGCGTGCGTAGGCCGATGTGCCGCAAGGGACGCTCCGGGCGGAATCATGAGCGGTTCATTCATCCGTTTTGGATGATGTCCTGGGAGACCTGCGCTGCTGGTGTTCGCCGATCCCAAATTCCCGCGACGCAGGGGTGGGCTTTGATCACGCACGACAGAAGCGGAGTTGGCTTCGTCGGCGAATGTGCGACCGTTGTCGATGTGGATCGCGAGCGTCGATGACGGGTGCGATGGTGATCGCTGCTTCGGCGATTGGTGCGGCAGCGCTGGTGGATAGATCAGCTCTTCCATGGATCGCGACGGGTTGTTCACGAGGCCTCGACCGTGCGGCCGTCGCCGTGATTCCGGGGAGTCGGCTTTCCGCGCGGAAGGATCAGGTTCCCAAGCCGGCGGCCGGGTTTGGGTCGGTTCTCGTGCAGGCTTTGGTGCTGGGGCGAGCCATGGGCCGCCGGTCGCGTGCGGCGTTGACGACCCTCGGGCCGCGATGACCAGCGCGGACGCAGGGCTGAACCCTGCAATGGACGTGACGCAGCGGGAGGCCAGCGGGACTGGGATCGTGCTTGTGACGCTGGCTGCGGGTCAGTTCTTGATGACGCTCGACAGTTCGGTGATGAACGTGTCGATCGCGACGGTCGCTAAGGACGTCGGCACGGACGTGACCGGCATCCAAACGGCGATCACGCTGTACACGCTGGTGATGGCGTCGTTGATGATCACCGGCGGAAAGATCGGTCAGATCCTCGGCCGCAAACGCGCGTTCTCGATCGGGTGTGTCATCTACGGGTGCGGATCGTTGACGACCGCGCTCTCCCCGAGTCTTGGCGTATTGATTGTGGGATGGTCGTTTCTCGAAGGGGTGGGCGCAGCGCTGATCCTGCCGGCGATCGTCGCACTCGTCGCGTCCAACTTCGCGCCCGCGGGACGGCCACGCGCATACGGGCTGGTCGCCTCGGCGGGCGCGATCGCCGTCGCGGCAGGGCCGCTCATCGGCGGGCTGTTCACGACCTATCTGTCGTGGCGGTGGGTGTTCGTCGGCGAGGTTCTGGTCGTGATCGCGATCCTTGCACTCGCCCGCCGGATGGCGGACGCGATTCCCGAGACCCGAGTGAAGCTTGATCTGGTCGGAACCGCGCTGTCGGCGCTCGGGCTCGCGCTGATCGTGTTCGGCATCCTTCGCTCGGGCGCGTGGGGATTCATCCAGCCGAAGTCGGGAGCCCCCGAGTGGCTCGGCCTGTCGCCCGCGATCTGGCTGGTGCTGGGCGGCGGGATTGTCCTATGGCTGTTCATCGGCTGGGAAAACCACCGACTCGCTCGGGGTCAAGAACCGCTCGTGAATCCCGCGATCCTGCGAAACCGGACGCTCCGCGGCGGCCTCACCTCGTTCTTCTTCCAGTATCTCCTGCAGGCCGGCCTGTTCTTCGCCGTGCCGCTGTTCCTGTCTGTTGCGCTCGGGCTCTCCGCGATCGAGACGGGTGTGCGGCTGCTGCCGCTGTCGATCACGCTCCTGTTGGCGGCCGCCGGCATCCCGAAGGTCTTCCCCCACGCATCGCCACGTCGCGTCGTGCGGATTGGCTTTCTCGCGCTGTTCGCCGGCATCGTCGTCATGGTCGCAGCGCTCGACGCGGGCGCCGGGCCTGAGATCGTCACCTGGCCGATGCTGCTCGCGGGCCTCGGCGTCGGAGCGTTGGCCTCGCAGCTCGGGAGCGTAACCGTGTCGTCGGTCCCCGATGAGCAGAGCGGCGAGGTCGGCGGGCTCCAGAACACGGTCACAAACCTCGGTGCGTCGATCGGGACTGCGCTCGCTGGCGCGGTGCTGATCGCCACCCTCACCACCTCGGCGATGACCGGCATTCAGAACAACCCCGCGGTGCCCGCCGACGTCAAGTCCAAAGCCAAGGTCGAACTTGCCGGTGGAGTCCCGTTCGTGTCCGACGCCGACCTCAAGACAGCGCTCGACAAGGCTGGAGTATCGACGCACACGGCGGACGCGATCGTCGAGGAGAACGCGGATGCGCGGATCGCGGGGCTGCGGTCATCGCTGTCGGTGATGGCCATCATCGCCCTGATCGCCGTGTTCTTCAGTTTTCGGATTCCAACCGAGCAGCCGGCCTCGACGCGGCCGACCTGATCGCGCCGTAGCCCGCACCGACCGGGTCGCTTAGCCGCATGGGGTCGAGCTTCAGGTGGCGAGCGTGGCGGCTTCAGCGGCGCCGGCCAGGCGATTCTCGGGAGGGGCGGCTTGGTTATCGAGCTCGCGTGCGGCTTTGATGGCTGCGCGCCCGACCGCGTTGGCGTATGTCGGGAATGAGAAGGGGACAAGCGCGAGTTGCTCGACCGTCATCTTGGCTGCGATCGCGATCGCCGCGAGCTGGGCGAGCTCGACGGCGCGTTCGCCGACGATGTGGCATCCGAGGATGGTGTGGAGCTGACGGTCGACGATGAGTTTGCAAAAGCCGGTGGGGCGCCCGTCGATGATCGGTCGTGGCAGGGAGTCGAAGCGCTGGACGGCGACGATGACTTCGTGGGTCGTGCGGGCCGTCGTCTCGGTGAGTCCGACGGAGGCGTATTCGGGGTCGGTGAAGCTGCCGAGGGGGCTGACGTCGGCCGGTAGAGCGGTCGTGGTTCCGAGAACCGCGTTGGTCGCCGCGAGGTACCCCTCGCGTATGGCTTCGTGGACGACCATCACGTGCCCGGTGACGTCGCCGGCGGCGAAGATGTGTGGCGCGCTGGTGCGAAGCTCGTCGTCCACCTGCACGTAGCCACGTGGGTTGGTCTGGACGCCGGCGGTAGGGAGGTCGAGCTCCGCGGTGTTAGCGACCCAGCCTGCGGCGACGACTGCGATGGTGGCGTCGATGTGGTACGCGGCGCCGTCGTGTGAGTAACTCAGCCTGACTCCGGCCGCGCACGGCTCGAGCCGGTCGATCGTCCCGGCGTTCTCGAGAATCTCGATTCCGGTCGCAGCGAGCGCTTCGTTGACCGCGGAGGCGACGTCCTCGTCCTCGCTCATGAGGATCCGGGGGGCGGCCTCGAACAGCGTGATGTGTGATCCGAAGGCGTTGAAGATCGAGGCGAGCTGCACTCCGGTCGCGCCGGCGCCGATCACGAGCATCGACGGAGGGGCGGAGTCGAGGGTCCAGGCGTCGCTGTGGGTGCACGCCAGGTCGAACCCAGGGAGCTCGAGTCGGCGCGGCATGCCGCCGGTGCAGATGATGGTTTTCGCGGCGTGGAGTCGCGGGGCGTCCTCGCACTCGATCACGTGCGGTTCGGTGAATCGCGCGGCGCCGGCGTGCTCGTAGATCGTGACTCCGGAGTGCTCAAGTTCTTCACGCAGTGATGAGTGGGTGCGCACCTCGACGGTGACCTCGCGGACGCGGTCGAGCAGCCGCCGATAGTCGAGCGCGGGCTTGCCGGCGGTGATGCCGTAGCGCGGAAGCTGAGAGGCTTCGCGGATCAGGCGGGCGGCGTGCGCCAGCGCGCGGACGGGGACCGGTCCATCGTTGGCGGCCATCCCCCCGAACTCGTCGCGGGTGACGAGCGCGGTGCGTGCGCCAAGTCGTGCCGCGCGAAGCGCCGCGACCACGCCGGCGGGTCCAGCACCGATCACCGCGACATCGACGCTGGTGGCGCCTGAGGAAGTCATCATGAGCATGTTCCGGGCCGGGGTGCCGAGCGGCGTCGTCCGTTTCGGATGACGTCGCGTCGGCGGCGCTGTGCGAGTGTGACCGCCATGCGTGCGATCACGGCGGTGCCAGGCCAGCGCGGGCGCGTCGGCGTTCAGGAGGTCCCCGAGCCGGCCCGGGAGGACGGTGCTCTGCTGGTCCGCGGGCGCCTGATGGGCGTGTGCGGCACGGACCGTGAGATCGCCGAGGGCGGATACGGTGAGCCGCCGCCTGGCGAGAGCGAGCTGATCATCGGTCATGAGGGTCTCGGCGAGGTGCTCGAGGCACCGGACGGCTCGGGCTTTCGTCCCGGGGATCTGGTAGTCGGGATCGTGCGCCGTCCCGATCCGGTTCCGTGCCCGGCGTGCGCCGCGGGCGAGTGGGACATGTGCCGCAACGACCGGTTCGCCGAGCGCGGGATCGTCCGCCGCCACGGATACGGCAGCGAGCAGTGGCGCGTCGAACCTGACTACGCGCTGCGGATCCCCAGCCAGCTCGGTGAGCTGGGCGTGCTGCTCGAGCCGACCTCGGTGCTGGCGAAGGCGTGGGACCAGGTCGACCGGATCTCGCAGCGGGCGTTCTTCCAGCGCGGCCGGGCGCTCGTCACCGGCGCGGGCCCGATCGGCCTGCTGGCCTGTCTGCTGGGGGTGCAGCGGGGGTATGAGGTGCATGTCGTCGACCTGGCGACCGAGGGCCCCAAGCGCGACCTCGTCGAGGCGCTCGGCGCGCACTATCACGCCGGAGACGCCGCGGATGTCGACGCCGACGTGGAGGTCGTGATCGAATGCACCGGGCTGGGCGCGGTCGGACGGTCGGCCGCCCAGCGGGTGGTCAGCGGCGGGATCATCTGCCTCACCGGGATCATGAACGTCGAGCCCCAGTTCGACGTTGACGCGACCACGATGAATCGCAACGCCGTGCTGCGCAACCTGGTGCTGTTCGGCACGGTGAACGCCGGACGGCGCCATTGGGAGCAGGCCGTTGACGCGCTCGCCACCGCCGATCCGGACTGGTTGCGGGGGATGATCACCCGTCGCGTGCCACTCACCCGCTGGAACGAGGCGCTGGAACGCCGGCCGGACGACATCAAAGTCGTCGTCGATCTCACGGCATGACCGCTTCACGCGTGGTCCCGTGGTCAGGGACGCCCGGGCGGCTCAGCGAGGGCCCGCGGTGGCACGAGGAGCGCCAGGAGCTGCTGTGGGTCGACATCCTCGGCGGGCACATCCACCGCGGCACGCTCGCCGCCGACGGCAGCCTCGACGAGGTGACGACGGTCTCACTCGACCGGCACGTCGGCGCGGTCGCGCCGGCGCTCGGAGGGGGATACGTCGTGGCTGCCGGACCCGGGTTCCTGTTCCTCGACGAGGACGGGTCGGTCCGGGACATGGCCCAGCCCGAGGCAGGCCGGACCGACGTGCGGATGAACGACGGAGCGTGCGACTCGCAGGGGCGGTTCTGGGCCGGGACGATGGCCTACGACGAGTCGCCCGGCGCCGGCGCGCTCTACCGCCTCGAGCTCGACGGCAGCTGCACCACCGTGCTCACCGGTTTGACGATCGCCAACGGGATCGGCTGGAGCCGCGACGGCAGCACGATGTATCTCAACGACAGCGGCACCGGCTGCGTCGAGACATTCCGATTCGATAGCGACAGCGGGGCGATCACCGACCGCCGGACGCTCGTGCACAGCGACCAGCCCGGCGTCGTCCCCGACGGACTCACGGTCGATGAAGACGACGGGATCTGGGTCGCGCTCTGGGGCGGCGGCGTCGTCAACCGCTACGCGCCCGACGGAACGCTCCTCGCCACCATTCAGCTGCCAGTCGAGCGACCCACCTCGTGCGCTTTCGGCGGCCCGGACCGGGCGACGCTGTTCGTAACCACCGCCCGCGAGGGGCTCGACGACGACGCGCTCGCCCGGCAGCCCGACTGCGGGCGAGTGTTCGCGATCTCTGGCCTCGGCGTACGCGGGCTCCCGTGCCAGCCCTACCGCGGCCGAATCCCCAAGCCCGCGCCCACTCAGTGACCGCCAAGCCGGCGCAATGAAGCACACGTCGGTCGATATCTACCTGGTGATCGACACGTTCCTGCTGCTGCTGATCGGCGTCGGTCCGAAGATCGCGCTGGTGCCGTTCGTTGAGATCACCGCTCCGCTGGACGCGGCGACCAAGGCCCGGGTCGTTCGGAAGATGTTGAGGACGGCCGGTGTCGTTGCCCTGATCCTGGTTGGCCTCGGCGAGTTTCTCTCCAGGCTGCTTCATTTCTCGACCGGGTCGCTGTCGGTCGCCGGCGGGATCATCCTCTTCCTGATCGCGATCACGATGGTTCGTGGGAGCGCGGAGCCCGACGGCGGCAGCGCGATCACGGGACGCGATCCGATGCGCATTGCCGTGTTCCCGCTGGCGATCCCGTACCTCCTCAATCCCGCCGGGATCGTTGCTCTCGTGACGCTGTCAGCCGAGGCGGATTCAGTCGCCGTCTTTGCGATGGTCCTCGCCGTCCTCGCCGTGGTGCTCGCGCTTGACGTGGCCGTGTTCCGGCTCGCCAACCGCGCCAGCGAGCATCTGGACGAAAGCCGGATGCTCGTCACCGAGAAGATCTTCGGCATCCTGCTGGCGGCGCTCGCTGTCCAACTCGTCCTCGACGGTCTTCACAGCGTCGGCGTCATCCACCTCTCCGGCCACTGACCGTCCGACATCAGACGACCACAGCGGCAGGGCGCCTCATCCACTGGCCACCCGCTCTTCCATCGGCGATTCATACTGCGCGCAGTGCTTGCCTGGCGGCGCGGTGCCCGGCGCGTACGCCGCCCTCCATGTAGCCACTGAAGTGATCGGAGGTCTCTGTGGCAGCCCAGTGGATACGGCCGACGGGCTCGCGGATCGCGGCTCCGTAGTGACTGATCAACCCGGGGCCGAGCGGGCTTTCGCATCCGGAGATGTACCGCTGATCGAGCCAGTCCGTCTCCAGGTATGCAAGCGGCGCTCGGGCTTTGGGTCCGAAGAATTCACCCAGTTGGCCGATCACCGCGTCGCGACGGGCTCGCGCATGGTGGAGCACCGCCGGCGTGTTGCCGACCGTATAGACGATGCTGATCAGCACGCCCGGCTTGCCTGACGGTGGGCTGTTGTCGTAGACCACCGCGAGCGGCGCGCGGTCTGAGATCACTTGCCCACTGAGACCGTCGGCGCGCCAGAACGGCTCTCGATAGACGACGTTGATCTTCCAGCCGCTCCCGCTCTGCCATTTCTTGATCAGCGCCCGGCGGGCGATGGGGAGCGTGGGACGGACTCGATCCGCCGGGTGTCTGCGGGATGGATCGCGACGATCACCGCTTTTGCCTGGACAGTGATGGAGCGGGCGCGTACGTCAACTCCGTTACCGTCGTGCTCGATGTTCGTGACAGGCGATCCGAGGATCACCGCGGGGCCGAGCTGGCGAGCCATCTTGATCGAGAGCAGCTGCGAGCCTCCCACGAACCGAGAATCTTGCGCGCCGCCGGCGGTCGCCAGCATCGGGTCGATCCCCTGGTTGGAGGCAATGAACCAGGCTGCCCACAGCAGCGAGACTTGAGCCGGGGCGGCCGCCATCGTCGCGTTCGCGAGCAGGTTGAAGAGCACTCTCGCGCCGCGGGTGCTCGTGTTCGCGGCGATCCAGTCCGCGAACGTCCGCGCGTCGAGTGCTGCAGCATCGGGCGCGTTCGCCGGGCGTTCAGTGGGATCGTCGTGCCGAGCGCCTCGATCTTGCTCTGCGCGTTGGCGAAGTCGAGTAGCCCAGCCGTGTCGATCGCGGGGACAGCCCCGGTGTACAGGCTGCGCGACCCGTCGTACAAGAGCACGTTCTGCCCGCGGTTGTACGTCTTGAACGTCTTCACGCCGAGGGCTTTCGCGAGTGCCAGCACCTCGGTATGTGCGGGTCCTTGCCCACTGCCCGCCTGCCTCGACGACCTGGCCTTTGCCCTGTGGGAGCTTCTCATTCAGGGTTCGCCCGCCGACGCGGTCGTTGGCTTCAAGGACGAGGACGGATCTCCCCGACGCGCGTATGGCGCGCGCGGCCGCGAGCCCAGAGATCCCTGCGCCGACAACGACCACGTCGACGCGGCGCTTCCTGGTGCGGAGCGCGCGTTTGCCCGCTGCCCGGTCGGCGAGCGGACCCGCGGATGCGGCCACTCCGACGGCTCCGGCGGTTCCGAGGACATTCAGGTGTCGTAGTCGATGCTCACTGTCGGGCTCGTGGGATGTGCCTGGCAGGTGAGCACGTATCCGGCGTCGAGGTCGGTTTGGTTGAGCGCGAAGTTGTGATCCATCTCGACGCTGCCGGCGAGGAGCTTTGCCCGGCAGGTGCCGCAGGCGCCGCCCATGCACGCGTAGGGCGCGTCGGGGCGGGCCTTGAGAGCGGCTTCGAGGATCGAGTCACCGGGGGTGAGCTCGATCGTTTGCTCCTTGCCTGAGAGCGTCAGGGTGACAATCGACGCCGGGTATTCAGACCGCCCGGCTTTACTGTTCGTGTCGTAGCCGAAGAACAGCTCGAGGTGGATGTGCTCGGGTTCGACGCGGTGCTCGAGCAGGGTCTCGCGGACGAGCGTTGTTAGCTCGATTGGGCCGCAGAGGAACCATTCGTCGACCGTGTTGGGAGTGAACGCTGTGATGAGCCAGTGCTCAAGCTTGTCGTGGTCGATCCGCCCGGAGAGATGAGGGGTGGCGTGCGGGTCGCGTGAGAGGACGTGCAGGATCTCAAGCCGGTCTGAGTAGCGGGATTCGAGCTCGTCGAGCTCTGAGCGGAACATCGTCGAGTCCTTGGTGCGGTTGCCGTAGATCAGCGTGAACCGGCTCTCGCTCTCGAGTTCGAGCGCGGTCTGGAGCACCGAGAGGATCGGCGTGATGCCAGAGCCGACGACGATCGCGACGTAGTGCTTGCGGTGTAGCGGGTCGAGCGGCGGGCAGAACCGTCCGGTGGGCGTCATCACGTCCAGCAGGTCGCCGGCTCTCAATTGCTCGGCGACGAACGTCGAGAACGCGCCGCCGGGGAGGTGCTTGACCGCGATCCGCAGCATCGCCCGGGTCGCGGGCGCGCAGATGGAGTAGTTGCGTCTCACTCCCGTGCCGCCGAGGTCCGTCTTGACCGTTACGTGCTGGCCAGGCTCAAATCGGAACTGGTCGCGAAGCCGCTCTGGCACGGCGAAGGTGACCAGCGTGCTGTCGGCCGTGATCGGATCGACCGACGCGACCGGCATGCGGTGAAAGACGGCGTGCGGGGAGCTTGACCCGCTCGGCATCCGCACCGGCAGCACTTTCAGCAGCTTGCGATTGAGCTGCTTCCACTCGCCATACGCCTCCGGGTCAAGCGATCTGCCGAAGGCGGTGGAGATCGCGGCGTTGCGCTCCAGGTACGCCTCCTCGTTGCGCCGCCACGTCCTCAGGTAACGGTGGAACGGGACCGAAGGGTGCAGGTGATGCACCAAGTGATAGTTCTGGGAGAGCATCAACGGCGTCAGCAGCCACTCCATCCCAACCCGGTTACGGGTCGCGCGATAGCGGTTCTCGGTTTGCGTGTCCTCGAGCCCATGGTGGGGAAGCCAGTCAAACCACCACGCCAGCACGATCAACGCGATCCGCTCTGGAATCACATAGATCACGAGCAGCAGCCAGAGGCTGCCGGTAATCAGGGCCATCACGACGACCGCGACCGAGATCGCCATCAATGCCGCGGTTTCGGCCACCTCGGCCCTCGGACGACGCTTCAGGTTGCGGAAGTAGAACCCGAGGTAGGGAGCGTCCATCATCGCGAACCTGATCGGTAGTTGCCACCAGCGCCCGTGGCTGGCGAAATGATCGGGATCGTGCTCGTCGTCGTTGGTGTGGCGATGGTGCTCGATATGGATGAAGCCCCAAGCCGGGAACGCGATCAGCGGCGAGACGAACAGCATCGCCGCCCGGCCGAACACGCCGTTCACCCATCGCTTGGAACTGATCGAGTAATGCGACGCATCGTGCAAGACGGTGAACATCACGAAGATCGCGACGGCGTTCAGCGCGATCGTCGCTGCCCGCGGCGCCCGATGATCAATCGCCGCCCAGCTCGAGACGGCGAACAGCGCCAGCGCTCCCGAGAAGATGCCGACGATCGGCCTAGAGAGGCCGGGAACCGACTCGCCGGGGTCAGGCAGGGCCTGGCGCGACGGGGGCGGACGATCGATGTTCGTCGTCCGGTAGGTGGTGTCGGCACTCATCCGAAGTCGGACCGGCGGCTCATCGCCGCAGCCAAGGCATGGCAATTGGCATCAGGAGACATCCGTCTCACCCATCTCAAGCGGGGATGGAGGACGGGTTTCGTCCGAGGGCCGCGGCGACTTCGCGCGCCGCCCGCTCGCCTGCGCGGACCGCTCCGTCCATGGCGCCCACGTTGACCGGGGCCGTCTCGGTGCCGGCCCAATGGATCAGTCCGACCGGGTCGGAGATCGCCGACGTGTACATCGTCAGCATGCCAGGCGGTACGGGGCTCTTGCAGCCCGCGATCCAGGGTTCCCTCATCCAGTCTTTCTCCAGGTACTGGATCGGGTGTCGCGCCTTCTCGCCGAAGATCTTCGCGAAAGCGTCGAGCACTGCACCGCGTCGGGCCCGTGGATCGTTCAGCTGACGTGGTGAACCACCGAACTCGAACTTCTGGTTGGCGGTGCCGAAAAACGATAGGAGCACTCCCAGGCTGCCGTCCGGCGGCGAGTTGTCGGCGGTGTACAAAGCGGCCGGGAGATCGGTGATCGCCCCGCCGTTGAGGCCCTGGGCGCGCCAAAACGGCGTCTTGTAGACCGCGAAGGTCTTCCAGCCCCCACCGATCGGCCACATCTTCTGCAACATGATGCGCTGGGTGGTCAACGTCGGGGCGTAATGGACGCGGTTTGCGTCCTGTGGGGTCATGGCGATGATCACGCGTCGGGCGGCGAACTCCTCGGTACCGCTGCGCACCACCACGTACTTTCTGCTCGTCTGGTCGATGTGATCAACCGGAGTCCGCAGCATCACCCGCGATGCGAGTCGACGGGCCATGCGAAGCGAGATCTCCTGCGAGCCGCCCACGAAGCGCGAGTTCTGCGCGCCGCCCGAGGTGCCGATCAGACGGGCGATCCCGCCTCCTGAGTGGATCACGAACAGCGCGAACAACAGCGAGGT